>JANKMT010000001.1:0-1196555 GCA_024650005.1 Candidatus Bathyarchaeota archaeon
TGTTGCTCCTTCTGTTGAAGTTCCTGAAGCTGTAGTTGAAGAAGCAGTTCCTGAAGCATCACTAGAACTTGAAGCTCCAGTTGAAGAAACAATGGAAGTTGAATCAGCAATTGACGAAGTTGAAACTGAAGATGCAGTAGAACTATCCCTAACTAAAGAGCTAGACGAAACAGTTGAAGAAATTCCAGTAGCAACCCCTAAAATACCTGTCACTGAAGAAATAACTCCAATTGAAGCAGTTCCTCAAGTACCCGCAGAAGAAATCGAAATTGAAGAAGAATCTGTTGAAATCATCTCTGAAGACGACGAAGACTTTGAAGAAGACGCTGACCTTATTGATGAAGAAATCATTGAAGAAGAGATAATCGAAGAAATAGCAGACGACGACGATGAACTAACCATCGAATAACTGACTAAAAATTAGCTTTCGAATAACCCCTTTTTTCAAATCCCTAACATTTCTTTTTTCTTTTTTATTATCCTACTTTTCTAGCAGAAAATATGATTTTAATATTTATATCGAGCAATTGTTGCGTTTTTTGGTGCCATTATTTGTATCGTTATCTTCTTTACGTTGTTGGATTTGTTGTTGGGCTGATGGTCTGCATACGTAACATTTATGAATGGTGTTGGCGGCTAAAAATCAGCAGATAAGGCTAGTAATTAAAGGACGGATATGTGTGGCAATTCAGAAAAGCGACTTTATTATTGTTGACTATACAGGTAAAGTAAAAGAAACCGGAGAAGTTTTCGACACAACTTCTGAAGAAATCGCAAAAGAGAACAAACTCTATCAAGAAGGTGACATTTACGAACCACGACTAGTAGTGGTTGGCGAAGGTTGGGTACTAAAAGCCCTGGATGACGCCCTTCAAACATTTAAACTGAACAAAGATGAATCACTAGAAATTCCCCCCGAAGATGCATTTGGAAATCGTGACCCCGAAAAAATCAAATTTGTTCCCTTCAAAAGACTAGCTGCCCGTGGAATAACCCCCCAGTTAGGTGCTCAAATCGAGTACGACAAAAGACCCGCAACTGTTCGAACAGTTGGCTCTGGACGAGTAACATTGGATTTTAACCCACCTCTGGCTGGAAAAACCCTCGTTTACGAAGTTAACATCCAAAAACAACTAAAAACTAACGAAGAAAAAATTGCTGCTTTAGTTCATCGTCGAATACCCGCAGTGGATGTTTCCAAGTTCGGCTTGAACATCTCAAAAACAAGTGTCAGTGTGAAAATGCCTGATGAATCCTTCTATGTTGAAGGAGTCCAACTAGCAAAACGGGGCATCGCTTTGGACATTCAACGTTTTGTTCCAGAAATTATTACTGTGGAGTTTGTAGAATCTTTCACTAAACCTGGTGCAGAAAAAACTGAAGAGCCTAAAACGAAACCTGCTGCCAAGAAAACTGCACAGAAACCTGAAGCTGAAACTGTAAAGAAAACGGCACCTAAAGCAAAAGCAGAAGAAAAGAAACCAGAAAACAAAGAAGCTACAACAAAAGTAACTAAAACTGTTGCAGAAACTAAAACGAAAAAGACTGCAAAAAAGACAACTTCAAAGAAAACTGAAAACTAAACTACCTCAAAAGCAAGTTGCTTTTGTGGAAAAATAGTTGCCTTTTAGTTTTCCCTTTTTTCTTTTTTAGGATTTCTTGTTTTAGTGTTTTCTCCTGTTGGGCAACAGACAATACATTTTTTGTTGTTTATGTCTGGGTCTGATAACGAGCAAAGTTCACACATGACACCTTTTTCTCGAATTATTGCGCACATGGTGCAAAGTTTTTCTGCTAATTCATATTTGTCCATGTCACCATTAGCTAATGAAAAAACTGTTTCTTGCAAAACCATGTTTGCTTCTTCAATTCTTTGCACTTCAATGACTGTGCCTCGGTAGAAACGGGTGTATTTACTCACCGCTGTCTGGGTTATGCCTAAGAGTTCCGCCACATCTTTTTGTTTAAGATTGTGAACTTGAATGAGCTCTCTTGCGATTGCTGACCGAATTGCTGGAATAACTGATTTTACGGCAACCTCACAGGGAAGCATTCTCTGGTACACCTGAATATATGTTCAATCTTAACCCTATATAAGAATGACGTATGTCATATTGTTAAAAAAATAAACAAGACAGTTTTCTTGTTTTGAATTCTGGCGCTTCTATGAGAAAATAAACTTTAAAATTCTATCTTTTTCCCAAATCCCATCAACCAAAAGATCAGGATTTTCTTCTAGAAGTTCATTTTTTGAATATACTCCTGAAGAAACTGCTATGCACTTCATATTTGCATTTTTTGCAGCTTTTACTCCAAAAATCGAATCTTCAACAACAACACAATCTATAGGAAGAACCCCTAAGATTTTGGCAGTTTTAAGGAAAATCTCTGGATTTGGTTTCGGGTTGTTAACATCATCTGCTGAAATAACTGCTTCAAAGTATGAATCAATTTTTTTTTCAGCAAGAACTTTGTCTATTACTTTTCTCCCACTCATTGTTGCTACAGCTAGTTTTGTTTTTGATGCGAGATCATCTAAAAGTTCTATAGCTCCATCAAAAACTTGGACAAAATCTGCTAGTTCTGCTTGTATTTTGACTTTCTCTTTAGAAAGATTATCCAAAGTCTCAACGTTAATTCTCATATTGCATTTTTTGAATGCTTCAATGATTGTCTTTTTTGTTCCAACACCCATGAGTCGTTCTATAAATTCGTTACTGACTTTACATCCTGTTTTTGTTAAAACCGTCTGAAACGATTGAACCACTGCTTTTCGTGTGTCAGCAAGGGTTCCATCCCAGTCAAAGATAACCGCTTTTGCCATTGAAGTCACTGCTATCTTTCTAGAACAAACGGTTTTTCAAACGAAACTTTCTCTGTTGGAATGCGGTCAATAAGCATTTTTTCACCGAACTTTTCAGTTATGCCAAAGGTTTCAAGTCTATTTGATAATCTAACAGCAGTATTCAACTTTTGTTTGCTTCCAGAATAAATCCTGAATAAAACCTCTCCGGCTTTAACTTTGTCTCCTAACTTTTTATTGAGCAAAACTCCTGCAGATTTCGTTTTTGGTGCTCCTGCTTCTCGTGCAATTTGTGCAATGTATCTGTTGTTTATCCACTGAATTGTTCCTGCTTCTTTAGAATAAATTTCGGTAACTTCCTTCCCTATTTGAATATCTTCAGGTTGAACTTTGGGGTCACCGCCTTGAACTGCAATGATTTCTCGAAGTTTCTTTTCGGCTTTGCCTGATTCGATGATTTCTTTTGCTTTTTGCAATCCATCTTCGATTCCCATCATCTCAAAAAGCAGTCCTGCTAAACTGGAAGCCTTGTTCACCAAATCTAATGGACCCTTATTCATTAACGCCAAAAGTGCCTCTCGAGCCTCCAGAGCTGGACCTATCGCATGTCCGATTGGTTGCTCTCCAAAGGTTACTCCACATTGTATATGTATTCCCAGCCTTTTTCCAAGTTCGATGAAATCTTGAGCTAACTCTTGAGCTTCTCCGATAGTTTTGATTTTTGCTCCCCGCCCTGTAGGAATATCGATAACAAGGTATTCTGCCCCTATTGCCTTTTTTTTACTTAGAATCGAAGGCAAAAGCAACGGATCAATGGACAAAGGATATTCAACTTGAATCAATAAATCGTCTGCTGGAGCAAGATCAAGGGAACCTCCCCATGCTAAACAAGCATTTGTTTTTTTTACTACTACTCGCATTTCTTCAAAGGATAAATCGACTGGACACAAAACTTCAACCCTGTCTGCTGTGCCTGCAGGGGAAGTAATTGCCCGTGATGAAGTTTTAGGAATAGTAAAACCTGCAGCAGCAACTATTGGCACAACTAAAATGGTGGTTTTATCTCCTGGGACTCCACCTATGCTGTGCTTATCAAGGATCGGAGTTTTTCCAAAATTTATTGTTTTTCCAGTTTCTATCATGGCTTTTGTTAAGCCTTCTATTTCTTCTATGCTGCTTCCACGAATGTGCAGGCTGGTAACAAAAGAAGCTAATTCCACATCACTAAGATGCCTTTCTACAACATCCACGATTATGCTCTTGATTTCTTCATGACGTAGTTTACGTCCCATGATTTTTTTTCGGATAAATCCAAGGGATTCTGGTCTTTCAGCTGGTTTTATTGTTACTGTTTCATTTTCTTTAATTTTGAGTTTTTCTTGAACTTCTTCATATATTCCAACTGTTTTTTCAGGAAAATTTGTGGCCACGTTAGCAATGGCGATTGTTTTCTTGTTTTTGTATGTGATTTTTACGCGGTCAGAAGAATGAATTCCCATGCGGCTAGCGTATTCATCGTCAATAACTATGATTTGTTTTTCTCCAGCTCGTATGTCTAAAAGCTTAACCTTGAATTCCATGAATTTTCACAACAATTAATCTAATAGTATGTTCTTACTATAATATTAGTTGAATATTAGGGGTTATTGATTAGCTTTGAAATATGTAGATTTTGTTAACCAGTCTTATACACCAAAACCAACTGACCTTCTTTGTGATTTTTATGTTGAACCCGAAGGCATCACTTTAAAAGAAGCTGCTGGAGGAGTTGCAGCAGAAAGTTCCGTGGGAACATGGACTGAGCTTACTACAATAAAACCTTACGTGGAAAAACTTGCTGCCACTGTATTCAAAATTGAAGGAAACAACATTCGAATAGCATATCCCATTGAACTTTTCGAAAAAGGTAACATGCCTAATATTTTGAGTAGCGTAGCTGGCAATGTTTTTGGATTACGTGCGCTAAAAAATCTGCGACTTAATGACATCAGCTTACCTAAAGACCTTGTTCAAAGTTTCAAAGGTCCAAAGCATGGAATAGACGGGATCCGTAACTTACTAGGAGTAAATGACCGTCCCCTGGTTGGAACAATTATCAAACCAAAACTGGGACTAAAAACTAAAGACCACGCCGAAATTGCGTTCAACGCTTGGATTGGTGGCTGTGATGTAGTAAAAGATGACGAAAACTTGAGCAGTCAAAGTTTCAATCCTTTTGAGGACCGTGTTGTTAAAACTCTTGAGATGCGGGATCGCGCTGAGTCTGAAACTGGTGAAAAGAAAGTTTACATGATAAACATAACTTCAGAAACCCAAGAAATGCTCAAACGAGCCCAATTTGTTAAAGACCACGGTGGAAGATACCTTATGGTCGACATTCTAACTTGTGGTTTTTCTGCATTACAAACAATAAGAGACCACGATTTTGGGCTAGTTATTCATGCTCATCGGGCTGGGCACTCTGCGTTTACAAAGAATACAAAACATGGAATATCCATGCAGGTTATCGCAAAAGTCACAAGAATTATTGGAGTTGACCAGCTTCATGTTGGTACAGTTGTGGGCAAAATGTCTGAAACCAAAGAAGAAGTTGCAGAAAATTGTGAAGCCCTCAAAACCGATATGCATGGATTAAACAATGTGTTACCTGTTGCGTCTGGTGGATTGTATCCAAGTTTGGTTCCTGCTTTGATAAAGTTTTTCGGGAAAGATTTTGTAATTCAAGCCGGAGGGGGAATCCATGGGCATCCTAAAGGAACAGTTTCTGGTGCCGTTGCATTACGACAAGCAGTTGATGCAACACTGCAGGGCATTTCATTGAAGGATTACGCCAAAGCTCACAAAGAATTACAACTTGCATTGGATATATGGGAATAGCTTCAAAAAACTGGTTCTAATTAACGTTAGAATCTCCTTTTTTGTTTATTGATCCCACAAATTTTATAATGGGTCAGTAAGCATACTTGCCGTTTAAAGGAATGTAAAATGAAAATCCAAGAAATTGCCCGCTGGGTCTTTATCGCCTTTGTTTTGGTTGCTATACTTGTAGGTTTTATTCTTGGGTACTCTGCATATGATTCGTATTTGTTAT
Organism: Candidatus Bathyarchaeota archaeon; assembly: GCA_024650005.1. Classification (GTDB taxonomy): domain Archaea; phylum Thermoproteota; class Bathyarchaeia; order Bathyarchaeales; family Bathyarchaeaceae; genus Bathyarchaeum; species Bathyarchaeum tardum. The sequence continues at coordinate 5,895 of JANKMT010000001.1, forward strand.
CACCTGCTGATCCTCCTCTTGATTGGTTTGAAAACATTCAAACAAACCATGGTTTCGCTCTGTTTTCTATGCTGTTGTTGGGCACAGTTATGGGTCTTATGACTATTACCCGAAAAAAACTGAAAAGTTTCCTGTTTGCTACTATTGCTTTACTTATTGCGTCTGGAGCGAACATATGGACAGGATTATGGTATCTTAGTCCTTTGTTGTTCTTTTGGGCTTACGCCATTCAAACATATGTCATCGCTTTTACTGTTCCAGTTGCTGTAATAATCGCAATAAAATTAGTTCTTGACATGAAAAAAGACGATTAACGTCATTTTTGAATTTTTAACGGATTTTTGTAGCCCTTGTCAACCAAGATTGTGTGAATTGTATTTTTCAGTTCTCCTATACCTTTTCCATTTTTTGCACTGATTGGAAATATTCGGTCTTTTACTTTGGTTGGGTCGCCATCGCTGATTCTGTTAATGAAATCACTCAGATTTGCTTCTAGTTCATCTTTTTTTGTTTTGTCAATTTTATTAGCTGCAACTAAGGGGAACTCGCCTATTTTTTCTTCTAAAAACTTCACCATTTCAACGTCTACTGACATTATTCCCTTTTTTTCTAAGCGCCATGTAACTTCGATGAAGGTGGATATGTCCAAAACTAAAATCGCCAGTATAATCTTGTCTTTGTTATCGTTCAAAAAATGGATTATTCGTCTGTTTACTTTTTCTTCATATTTTTTGGAAACCCCCACCATTTTTCCCAAGCCTGGCAGGTCTACAAGAACTAATCCATTGTTTAGAGGGTAATACGAAACTTTGCGTGTTGTTCCTGCGTGTTTTCCTGTAATTAGATTCAAACCTGTTAATTCGTTGATTATGCTGCTTTTACCTGCATTAGGTCGCCCTGCGAACACTATGTACTTCTCTGGCATAAATTACACTACAGTGATATGACTGTTGTCTCTGACTAAAAACCTGTCCCTTTACGGTGCAAATGTTTTTGGAACATGGATTTCTTTTGCGTTTTTATTGCTGAAAAATCCTAGACTTGCGTATCTGTCTTGGCTGTCAGGTAGAACGGTTACTACTGTTTGTCCCTTCTTTAGTCTCTTTGCTACTTGAACTGCTGCATACACATTAGCTCCTGACGATATGCCCGCGAACAATCCTTTTTCTCTTGCTAACATTCTGCTCCAATTTACAGCGGTTTCATCTTCAACATTAATAGCGTCATCAATAACTGAAGTATCAACAATGTCAGGAATAAAGCCGTCTCCAATCCCATCTATTCGGTGCTCTCCAACTTTTCCGCCAGTTAGTTCTTGGGAACCAGCAGGCTGAGCTGCAATTATTTGGACCTTTGGGTTTACTTCTTTTAATGCCTTAGCAACACCCATCAAGGTGCCACCTGTGCCAACGCCTGCAACAAAAGCGTCAACAACTCCGTTTGGAACTTGGTTTATGATCTCTTTTCCCATCAGTATCCTATGTGCTTCAACATTGTCGTAGTTGTCAAACTGGCAAGGCATCCAATACCCTAGCTTGTTTGCTAACTCCTTTGCTTTGTCGACTGCCCCTTCGAGACTTTCACATGCTGGAGTAGAAATAACTTCAGCCCCGTAAGCCCGCATGAAATTGCGCCTTTCCTGGGTCATGGTTTCACACATGACAATAACTACTTTGTAGCCTTTTGCTGCCCCTGCCATAGAAAATGCTATTCCAGTGTTGCCGCTTGTCGCTTCAACGATGGTGTCTCCGGATTTGAGGTCTCCCCTTTTTTCGGCTTGTTCTATCATGTATTTTGCAATTCTGTCTTTTATACTTCCGCTGGGGTTCACGTATTCTATTTTGGCGTACAGGTCTGCTTCAAAAGTGCCCAGTTCACCTGAGTTACTGTTTAGTTTAATGAGCGGTGTGTTTCCGACAAAATCTAGAACCGACTTTACTGCCAATGGAACCATTCCCTGAACCGAGACCCCTTATAAATCTATTAAAACTTTCTATTTTTGGTTCTAGTATATTGTTTATTACCGTTTTTGACATATTTTTAACCGAAAAGTACAGATTCAACCAACATCAACTAATTAGTATTTCACAAAGAGCAAGTGAACAACATGAATGAGCCTAATACGTTGTCTGCACTAAAAAAAATGCGCTGTAAAAAAGTCTGTTTTGCTGGTTTTCCCACTCCCTTACAGAAAATGCCTAAACTGTCAAAAGCTCTAGGTGGACCAAACCTATTCATTAAACGGGACGACATGACTGATCTTGCCTTCGGCGGAAATAAAGCCCGAAAACTAGAGTTCTCATTTGCCGAAGCCCAAAACCAAGGAGCCGACATAGTAATTTCCACAGGGGCGGTTCAGTCAAACTGTGCATGTATGGTTTCGGCTGCTGCTAGACGCCTTGGGATGAAGCCCGTTTTGGTTCTGGTGGGAAAAGAACCTGAAGTATATGATGGAAACTTGCTTTTGGACAAAATCTTGTCTGCTGAGATTCATTTTATCGAAAATTATGGTCCCCATGTTGAAGAATACATGAACAACCTGGCAGGACAATTCCGTGCAAAAGGTCATGTGCCTTTTATCATTCCTGTGGGGGCTACTATGTCTTATACTGTTCCTGGGTATGCTCTTGCTCTGCAAGAAGTAATTAACCAGTTTGATGTTCTTGAAAAACCTGTTGATTACATTGTTTGCACTTGTGGAACAGGGGGAACTCAAGCAGGCCTAATTTTTGGAGCCAAATTATTGGGTTTACCGACAAAAATTGTGGGAGCAAGCGTTTTTGCAATCAGAGATGATGCAACAAATAACATCGTTAAATTGGTGAATGGTGCGTCTAAGCTTTTTGATGTTGATATAACAGTTAATGCACAAGATGTGATTGTTTTTGATGATTATATCAAAGAGGGCTACGGGAAAATCAACAATGAAGTAACAGATAGCCTTAAACTTGTAGCTGAAACTGAAGGAATCTTATTGGATCCCATATACACTGGAAAAGCAATGGTTATGTTAATTGACTTAATCCATAAAAATTACTTCAAAAAAACTGATAACGTGGTGTTTTTCCATACCGGTGGGTTGCCTGCGATATTTTTGTACAAAAATGAGTTACAAAAAGCGTAGTTGACTTGATTTGTTTCTTTTTTGGTAGAAGCTGAAAAGTTTAATACTTCATTTTTCTTGTTTCTACAAGTAAAGGTGATATGATATGAAGTTGTTTACTGCTGGTCCAGTTGCATGTTATCCCGAAGTTTTAGAAGCAATGGGCATGCAAATGTATAGTCATCGCAGTGCAGAATACAAAAAACTGCATGTAGAAACCGTCGAAATGCTTCAACGGTTCTTAGAAACCCAAAATGAAGTTTTCTTGTTTTCAAGCACTGGTTCCGGTTTCATGGAAGCATCGGTTCTTAATTGTGTAAACAAAAAAATGCTTAGTTGTATCTGTGGAAGTTTTGGTGAACGCTTCGCAGAAGCTGGAACTGCAAACGGTAAACAAGTTGAAACCCTTGAGGTTCCTTTGGGTCAGCCTATTACTCCTGATCTGTTGGATGAAAAACTTTCCAAAACCAAGGATGTAGAAGCTGTTACCATTACTCACAACGAAACAAGTGTAGGTTTAATGAATCATCTAGCTGAGCTTGCTGCTGTAGTAAAAAGTCATGGGAAACTGGTTCTGGTTGATTCAGTAAGCTGTATGGGTGGAACTCCCATCGATGTGGATAAGTGGGGTTTGGATGTTTGTTTTGCCAGCTCCCAAAAATGTTTTGGGGTTCCTCCTGGTTTAAGTGTAGGCGCCGTAAGCGAAGCTGCCCTAGAAAAGTCTGCGTCTGTTCAAAACAAGGGATGGTATTTTGATTTCAAGGTATGGGAAAAATTTAACCAAAAGAAAAAGGGCACTCCAATGACTTCTACCATTCCTCAAATCGCTGGAATGAATGCGATTTTGAAGTTGATTGAAGCAAAAGGCGGAAAACAGTGGTACTTTGACTTGTACGCAGAACGTAACTGCAGGATTCGTGAGGGTGTTCAAAAACTTGGGTTAACCATGTTTCCCAAAGTGGGTTACGAGAGCCCAACCGTGAACTGTGTAAATGCCCCCGAAGGAGTTGATGGTGTTGCAATTTACGAAGGCATGCGCAATGAAGGCTTTGAGGTGGCAAAAGGCTACGGTAGCATACAAAACACGACCTTCAGAATTGGTAACATGGGTTACATTCCATTCCAAGTTATTGATTCTATGCTGGAGACAATGCCCAAAGTATTGAACAATCTTGGCTGGAACTGTTAGCTAACCTGTTGTTTAAGCTATAAATGCTTAAATAATTGGCTGTGTTTTTCCCAGAGCTAATAACTGTTTGGCGTTTGGGAACTTTCCAGCCCTTTTGGGCTTTTCCCTGATCATCTTGCCTACAACAGAAACAGTGTGTGAAATGAAATGAGCAACCATACAATCTTAGTTTGCGACAACTTTGGTAAAGAATTCCTTGACCGATTATCTAAATTTGGAAAAGTACTTCAATCAAGCGACATCGATTATAATCTGCCCCTAGAAGAGGTAACTGTACTTGTTGTTCGCAGCAAAACAAAAGTCAACAAAAACACTGTTGATGTAATGAAAAAACTTGAATGTGTAATTACAGCAACTCATGGTCTTGACCATATTGACCAACCCTACTTGGCAGAGCGTGGAATCAGTTTCTATAACGTTCCCGCCCAATCATATGATGTAGCCCAAGGAGTTATTGCATACATTCTTGCCCATGCAACAAACCTAGTCGAAGGAGATCGGTCAATGAAACAAGGTCAATGGAAGAAAACTTCATTGATTGGCTGCCGAGTCACAGGAAAAACTCTGGGAGTTGTTGGATGTGGAAAAATCGGACGTGAAGTCGCCCGTTTAGGCTGTGCCTTGGGCATGAACGTTGTTGTGTTTGACCCTTGTATCTCTGATGATGGAACTGTTACTTTGGTTTGCATGGAAGACCTAGTCAAAGCTGCTGACTTCATTTCAGTTAACTGTCCCTTAACCAACGGAACCCGAGACCTGATTGGAGAAAAAGAACTCGCAATAATGAAAGACGGCGTGTTTTTGGTAAACACTGCCCGAGGTGGAATCATTAACGAAAGAGCATTGCTTGACTCGTTGAATGCTGGAAAAGTTGGAGCAGCTTTGGATGTTCTGGTTTCCAAGACTCCCTTTGAAGATGAAATTGCAAGCCAGCTAATTCAGCACGAAAGTGTTATAGTTACTCCTCACAGTATTGGACAAACCTACGAAGCTGTCCAAGAAAAAGGTGAAGGAGTCATCAAAGCAATCGAAGACCACATCTCCAAAAACTGTTAACCCGTTTAAATCCAGCTTAGTTGCTGGTTTTCTTTTTCTTTTGTTTTATATTTTTAAGTCACTCTTAATTTATTGTTACGTGTTTAATGGGGTTGTTTTTGTTGTATGATGCTGTTTTAGATACTTCAGGAAAAATTAAACGACTAGAAATTCGAGGCGCAAGAAACGTAGCAATAGAAGCCATAAAATCGTTGGAACGTGGAACAAAACAATCCAATGCTAATACTAAACAAGAATTGTTAAAGGAGCTTTCTGAAGCTCAGACCGTTTTGTTTGCTTCTCGTTCAACGGAGCCTTTGATGAGAAATGCTATTCGTTTTGTTATTCAGTCTGTAGAATCCAGCAATAGCATGGATGTTCACGATTTGGTAGATACTGTTTCTGAAGTTTCTGGCCAGTTTTTGGAACGCCTTAAACAATCAAAGGAGATGATAGCATCTGTGGGTTCTAAGCGGATTTCTGATGATTCACGGATTCTTACTCATTGTCATTCTTCTACTGTTATGAAGATTTTAAAGCAAGCCAAGTTGGATGGAAAACAGTTTGAGTTGTTTTGCACGGAGTCGCGTCCAGTTTTTCAGGGAAGATTAACAGCAAAAGAGATGATAGATGCTGGAATCAAAACGACTATGTTTGTGGATTCTGCGGTTCGGCATTTTATTAACAAGGTTGATTTTGTGGTTGTAGGGGCTGATGCGATAACTTCTGAAGGGAACGTGATAAACAAGATTGGAACCAGCATGGTTGCCCTTGCTGCTAAGGAGGCACGAACCCCCTTTTATGTAGCCACGGAGTTGCTCAAATTTAACCCTGCAACGATTCTTGGAGATTACGAAAAAATTGAAGAAAGAAACCCCACGGAAGTTTGGGATTCTGCTCCTGACGGTTTAGTTATCAGAAATCCTGCTTTTGATGTGACTAGGCGTGAGTTTATTCACGGAATAATCTGTGAAGAAGGCATAGTTGCTCCAAATTCAGTAAATGAGTTGATTAACAGAAAGTATCCGTGGATTCTTGAAACAACATAGTTTACTGTTTTTCTTTTTGTCGGGGAGAAATTAACCTGATTTTCTTTTCTAGGTCTATCAGTTTTTGTTCGAGTTTTCGGATTTTAGTTGCATAGTTTTCTAGGCGTTTACCGTCTATTCCTATCCATGCTGAAATGATTACTCCTGAACATCCCAATATCACATAGTAGCTGTAAAGCAGTAGCCACCAGTCTTGAAGTTGTCCCCAATAAGTAGACAAAACAAAAACTGTCATAAAAATCATGACCAAAAAATTCACTAACTGAAAATAAGCCAGTATTGTTCTCATTCTCAACTAGTGTTTACCCCAACACATGGTAATTCCATTTGTAGCTTAAAGCTTTCTGGAAGATTTATCAATTTTTACCATGCAAAAGTTTTTACTCCAATTCATGATATTTTTATCATCAGATTCTTGCTTTGAACATTTTTCGAAGCAACATGGATGTGGCTATTCCAATGCGCACTTTGAGGGAAATTCGAAAACAGGTTTCAACGCTTCAACTTGAAAAAATTGAGCTGTTAGTGGAACTTGAAAATCTCAAACAAAAAGCACAAAAGATTTTGGATTGTTTGGAATCGGACGTTCAACAGTTACGTGAACAAGTAAAAGAATTCACAGAACTACTTGATTTGCATTAAATTTGCTTTTTTGATGACAAAAACTGCAACTGTTGTCGCTACAAATGTTGTGATTAAGGCTGGAGCAAAAAATTCTGGGATCGTTGTTATGTTTGATCCAGTTAGTTTCCATCCTCCCGAGGCGGTAGTTAAGTTTCCAAGAAGCATCATTTCTGACTCAAAACTCATTTCCACCAGAACTCCTGTTTGTCGGTCCCAGTATATGTTTACTCCAAACACGTAGTAAGTATCCCCTACTGGTTCTCCCATGGAGTATTCAATATGGCTAGTTTCTATCATACCTGCAGAGGTTTCAAGCATTACTGTTTCGTTTATCATTTCATCCATCATTGACGGATAAACAAAATCCCCCGCATCAAGACCCGAAGAAATCAACCAATTGGCAAATTCTCCCTCACCCGTGGCGACGTCAACCCAACCAGTTATGACTTCTTGGGTTCCGTTTTCATAATTTACAGAAAACTGACCCGAAACATTAGAACCCGAAACCCCCAAAACATCAAACCTGATAACCTCCCCCTCAGCCAAGTAACCAAAAGGAACATCCTCGGGCATTTCCATTTCAGAATCTTCAGAATAAAAATCAAAACTAAAACCGTAAGTGAACCAATCCCCCTCATTGACACCCACTGTTCCAGTTTGAGCAAAAACTAAACCTGAACACAACAAAAACACACTAAAAACGGAGAACAAAACAAAAACAACATTTTTGCCAACCAAACTGGGAACATCCTGCAAACAGGCAGTCTTTTAGTCACAAACTATAACCTTTCTGAACCCGTATCTTGTATTGTAAAGTTGGATTGCTGGTATACAGATTATTCTATGGATAATTCCTTTATTTCCCAGTTTTTGTCAATCCATAAAACAACAAGTTTGACGTTAAAATTCCAAGATTTAACTACTTCAACTGAAGACAAAAGCTGTTCTAGTTGAACCTGTTTTCCCACAGGGTTCCCTGCACAATCATGATGGGCAGATAACGCAACAACCCCCGAACCATGTTTTTTCACCGAAATTTCAACACAACTCTTTATTTTTTCAATTGTTTGAGTGTCTAATCCTTCCGACAAAATTTTGTTTGGACCTGGAACAGTAATAACGTCAACAAAATCTAGTTTTAACTTGGACTTCAAATAATTAATCACTGGAAGCTGAATCCTCCCATCCATACAATTTATTGCTGTACAAAATTTTTCCTTCATACAACCCAACTCCTTAATACACCAAATTTTGTTCCATTACTTAGTGAGAACATCCTCGGCTTATTCAATTTCTTGGTCAACCAAATTTTTTGCCCATTTTCTGGACTCTGTTAATTCTTGTTTATTTGGGTGACCTTTTCTGGCGAAGCCAAAGGTTTTGCCGAAGCATCTGTAGTAGTCTGGAAGTAATTTTTGATTTTTTGCTTGGAGAATATCTTTTACTTTCATAAATGTCCAAGCATCACTTTTGCCGCCCCCTGCCCATGTCATGAAAAGGGCGAATTGTCTGTTGCTATCTCCAAAATTCAATTGTTCTAAAAACTTAATCATCTCATGACTTGCATGCCCGCCCCGAACCCAAGTGCCAAGAAAAACCATGTTATAATCTTTGAGTTGACCTTTTGAAAAATCTGGTTCTTCAGAAAGTTTTATGGCTTCACAGTTTAATTCTTGGGCAATTTCTCGGGCAACATTTTCTGTGTTGCCCCCCTTTGATGAAAAAACAACAACCGGATTCATTCGACTAACCTGCCAGACAAAATCTAACAATAAACTATACTATTTGAATACGTATGTTTTGCACAGAAGTGTGAACTATGGACTTAGTTGTGTGCTGTGCAGAAAAATTCAGAAAAATCTGTTTTTCAACATTCAACTGCTGTTCGAACACTAGTATGATACTTAATAACGGGGCTATATTGAAAACAATTTTTTCAGAAAAATACACCACAAAAGCTATTGCGACTAGCACGTTCATTGCTTGTTTAGGGTTTCTATTAGTAGCTCTAAAGTTTTTTCGATGTTGTCTTTTTGTTTGCCCCCGATTATTGGGCTGAAATATTTTTTGACGTACATTCCGTAAACAAGGATTTCTCGGGGATCTGTTTCAGAAAGGGCTTCAAGCAACAAATTCAAAATCTGCTGTTTGGTTTCACTGTTTTTAATGTTCTTTAAGATATCTTCTGTTTCAGCACTGGTATCTTCTTTTTCTTCAGCTTTTTTTGGCTTGTAACCTAATTCTTCAAGCTTTTTCAGAAGGGACATTTTGTTCACCTTTCCATGTTTGTGGGATCAATTTTTTAACTGTAGCCTTTCGCGTTTTTTCATCAAACTCTTCTTGAGTCATCAAACTTAATGCAGATTCAGGACACCACTCAATGCATTGGGGGATTCCTTCGCAAAGGTCACAGACTTTAACTGTTTTTTTGTCTTCACTCAAAAACATGGCACCATACTTGCAAGCTTCGATGCACCAGCCGCACATGTCACATTTAGAGTCATCCACAGAAATTACTCCAGTTTTTTCGTCTTGACTCAAAGCATCCCTAGGGCATGCCCGAACACATGGAGCATCGTCACAGAGCCTGCATGCTACCGGCAAGTTAACCAGTTGATGTAAACGCAAAACCTTGATTCTGGAAAGTTTAGGGTCAAAACTATTCTCTTTTTGCAGGGCACAAACAAGCTCACAAACTCGGCAGCCTGTGCATTTTTCAAAGTCAACGCCAACAAACTTATTTTCTTTTATTAGTTGCTTTGGCTCTATCATTAATGTTAACCGTCCAGACAACATCTACAGTTGTTAGTTACATGCAGGTTTTCATGTTTTCTATAAGTATACTTGAATTTGTGTAACTTAAAACTGTTTACAAAAAATTTTGAAATAACCATTTAGAATAAAAAGCAAAAAATTAAGTATTAAATTGTTAATACTAATTATGCCTATGGACGTAACTGCAATAACAGTTAAATATCGCTTGTGATGTCTTTAGCGACATCACTGGTGATACGATGAGTCAAGGGTGGACAACAAGAACAAGCGGAGTTCCGCGTGGCCTGTTACGGTTTTTGGTCATAAACATGCTCATGAACAAACCCATGTCAGGCGTAGAAATTGTTGAAGTAATTGAAGCAGAAACAAATGGGCGATGGAAACCAAGTTCAGGTTCAGTTTACCCCCTTCTAGCCAAACTACAGGAAAGAGGTTACACCGTCGAAGAACCCAGTGAAGACACAGGAATCAAAAGATACGCTATCACATCAAAAGGAAAACAGTTCTTCGAAAAACAGGTAAATTTTGGACAAAAACTGTTGAATAAACTCGAGTTTATAGTCCCTTTGCTTATCGGCGGGTTCCGTTTTGATCCTAATGACGAAAAAATATTGTCAGGAACCAGAAAACCTGCTCAAAGAGTGGTTGCAAAGCTTTTGGACCTTCGTCAAGCCAAAATCAAACTAACCGAACAAGATGAAAAACAAATCGAAAAACTTTTGAATAAATGTGCGGACGGACTTGAAATAATTTTCGAAAGAATCCAAGAAAAAACCAAACCGCAGGCAATAATTTAGAGGAATAGAACATGGGTCTTAAATCTAGTTTCATGGTTGCAAGGCGCTCGTTGTGGAGACGAAAAACCAAGAACTTGAGCGCCATACTTGCAGTAACTTTGGGGGTAACATTACTTGTTGGAATACAAATCACAACAGACACCTTACAAAATACGTTTCTTACCAGTTTGCTTCAAAATGAAGGCGAAGTCGACTTCAGTGTAGCAAACGCAACCACGGGTGGTTATTTAACAGTTGCAGACGAACAAAAAATCAGTTCCTTAGCTCCGAATGCGGTGGGAATAATGTCGGAGTTAAAAATGAAAGTTCCTGTAATGTTGGGTTCCCAGTTTGATGCTTCAACAGAACTTGCCGGAATATCCACCGATTTTTCTGACGTGTTTGGTTCATTTTATGACTGGAAAACAGGAGATAAGATGGACATTGGTGACTATTTGGTTGATAACACAACCGTTTTGTTGTCAAGCAGATTGGCAGAAAATCTCGGGTTAGATAAAGATTTCACTCTTCCAATTTCGTTAACTACAGAATTCACAAATCTTACTTTAACAATCAACATTGATCCAATAACCGGCAATTTCACTGCAATTCCTACCTACTCCACTGATAGGGTTGAAATGACTATTGCAGGAATCTATGATTCCAACCGTCCTGGAATCGGTTCTCGGTATCGGGGAATGATTATGGGTCTCGAAAATTTGCAGCAATGGCGGAGCCTACAAGACCCAACACGTGAAACAGATACCATAGGCTCATATTTGGTTGCCCTAAAAACTGATCACTTCACAACAGAAATTGACGAAGATTACCTTCAAGAACAAATAGACCTGTTTGAGGCAGTCATGCCCCCCGATACTTACACTGTTACTTCTAACCGTTTGACATTTTTCAACATTGCATCAATAATCATGACGCTACTTAGCACCATGTTAGGCGCCCTTGGAATGTTAATTATGGTAACAGGTATTTTGCTCATTACTAACGTTCAACTAATGAACGTCGAAGACCGCGAATTCCAAACAGGAGTTCTAAGAGCCGTCGGAGAAAACCGTGGAGGAATCTTCCAATCAATCTTAATCGAAAACGTGTTCCAAGGAATCTTAGGCGGCATATTTGGGCTGGCAGGCGGATTAGCTTTCGGTCAAGGTGTTGCCCTGTATCTTGTAAACTTGTTTGGCACAGGAAGACTTAGTGTCCAACCTGTTGTTTCTGAACAAGTTGTAGTTTTATCCGTATTAGTTGGTGTTGGCCTTGGAATAATAACAGGTATACTTCCTGCGTTAAGAGCGTCCCGTGTCAACATTGTAGATGCATTGCGCGGAATCAAAAGTTCTTTTGAAGAAAAATCTGGACGAAACTTGACATTGTTAGGCGTATTAACCATAATTGCAGGAACTGCTGTTTTATTGTTTTACGGAGTCATTGATGACAGCCACCAAGCAATCTGGCTCACTGAAGGCTGGAACAGCGTAGAGGAGTGGCAAAACATTCTGATTGGAACCTTCTTGCTGTTTTCAGGTCTAGGAGTTGTACTTTCACGGTATATCAGCAAAACAAAGGCACTGAACATAACCGCAATTGCAATCTGGGCAATACCCATGTTTCTGTTTACTGTAGCAATGGGAGAATGGATAGAAGACGTTTCCAGACTAGCCCAAAATATTCTGATGATAGGCGTAATGGAAATCATAATCGGGTCGGTAATGCTAGTTTCAGCAAACCTATCCATAATAATGAATGGACTACGAAGTTTACTGGTTAAACTCAGGGGATTAAAAGGAGTGGGACAAATTGCGCCCTCACTGATTTCATCTCATAAGTCACGTTCAACTTTGACTTTTGCAATCTTTGCAGTAATAATGACTTTGAACGTAACAGTTGCGACTTTGGTTCCAACTAACTTAAGTTCCGTAATGGAAACTGAAGAAGACTCTCGAGGAATAGACCTCATAGTGTTCCTAAACAAACCCGAAGCTCAAATTGCTGGAACATCATATGTTGAAGAATTGTACAAACTAAACGACCAGATAACAGACATAATTCCGTTTAAGACCTTCAGCACAATTACAGATTATCAGAAGTTTTTGGCGGTAAGTAATCCATATTCTCCAGAATTCAATGCTCAAACAGACTTGTTACCTATTGGGTATGGAGAAATTACTTCTGAACAAATCCGAGGAAACGCAACTGATGCTTCTGTTTCTGATTGGCGTTACGATTTCTATCTAAGTGGTTTCCCTGACGGCGTTACACAACCAGACGGCACAGATGACGTAACAGATGCAAAACTCCTTGAAATGTCTAAAGAAGCTTGGGATCTGTTCTTTGATCCAGCATTCACCATGGCAGCATACAATGTAACCATCGCGGAACTTCTCGCAGAAGACCGAGAACTGGACGACATAGACCTTTCAGGATTAGGCGGATACAGCGGTAACAAGTTAAAAGACGTTGAAGTATTACGGTATGACAACGGAACAGTTATCAAAAATCCAGTGGTATTCACGGATTCCTTCATTTTGCCCTTAGGAATGCAGATTTGGGTGCCAATGAACACTTCCGCATTTGGAGTGCCAGCATACCAAGCCTTTACCATAGCAGGACGATTAGACGGTAGCCGTGCTGGAGGATTCCCATTATCTTCAGTCAGCATAAGCAGTCTAACTTCTGGAGGAAGTTTTGATTACGTTGACCTCCTTGGAAAAATATACTTCACAGAATACTGGGCAAACCAAACCAACTTCTTAGGAGAAGCAGATGGTGTAACTTCAACCTCACGCGCCCCTGACCAGTATGATTACTTCTTGATCAAAACAAGTTATGAAATGAACGATCCAGAACTCGCGTCAATCGCCCAATCGATCGAAGAATTCACAAACACAAACGATGAAGGATACCGAGACTTAGCCAGTGACAACTTCTACGTTGCAAGTTCAACTGTTCTATACTCAAAGGTTGAATCCTCACTAGAAATGGTGAACCGAGTTGTTTCGTTTTTGCAAATATATGTCACATTCGGTTTAGGCATCGGGGCTGTTGGAATGGCAGTAATTTCAGTCCGTAACGTTTCAGAACGAAAACGCGAAATTGGCATGATGCGTGCAATCGGCTTCCCCCGAAGCCAAGTCATGATATCTGTATTACTCGAACTAGTAGTGCTAGGTGTAATCGGTTTACTCATCGGAGTAGCCAACGGCGTACTCATTGGTGTAGGATTTGCAAACATGCAAGGAACTGCCCTGATAATTCCATGGAATGATATAGCTGTGTATTTGGGCTTTATCACTTTGATTGCTTTGGCTGCTGGAGCAATTCCAGGATGGTTTGCGTCAAGAATTCCTCCCGCAGAAGCGTTGAGGTATGTAGGTTAGGTGAGAAAAATGTCATCAACAGAAAACAAGCAAAAACAAAATTCAGTTACCAAAAACAAAGAACCAATTCTGGTTATCTCTGGTTTACATAAACGCTACTCTGAAGGAAAATCAAATGAAGTCCACGCCATCCGTGGGCTAGACCTCACTGTCAACAAAGGAGACATGATGGCAATTATGGGACCATCGGGATGTGGGAAAACAACCCTATTGAACATGATAGGTCACCTAGACCGCCATTCAGACGGTCAAATCATCATTGACACCATTGATACTGCTACCCTTTCGGACGGCAAAATGACCAGTTTTCGAAGAGACAAAATTGGGTTCATTTTTCAGTTATTCAATCTGTTCCCGTTCTTGTCAGCAGTAGAAAACGTGGAAACCCCACTCCTGCTGAAAGGAATGAAATCAGGAGTAGCCCGTGAACAAGCAAAAATGATTCTAAGGGAACTAGGGATGGGTGACAGGTTATACCATAAACCTTCAGAACTTTCCGGCGGTCAACAACAAAGAATAGCAGTTGCCCGTGCCCTGATTACTGAACCGTCAATCATTCTTGGTGATGAACCAACAGGTGACTTGGACTCTACGACAAGTGCAGATGTTATGAACCTGTTTCGTAGAATTAACAAGATTAACAGGCAAACTCTGGTTCTTGTAACTCATAACCGATGGATTGCTGAACAATGTGACTATATTGTTCATATGAATGACGGAAAAGTTTCCAACATCGAATATGGACCTTTCACAACTGAGGAGGAAGCCTAATGCAAGTTTACGCAGCAGGATTAATCGACAAAACTTTGCGGTCAATCAATGCAAAACTTCAAAAGAAGCTGGTTTCGGAATGCAAAAAAGCTCTGCACGTTTCGGGCAAGGCCATGTCTAGCCAAGAATTGAATGCTTTCATTGTCTTGAGTGGACAAAAGGATGGAACTGTGGACCAGAAAGTTGTTGACTTTGTTGAGACCGGAAGGGTTTATTGGCAATTCAAAAAATATTATGCAGATAACGAGTCTAGGCTGCGACAACATCTTAAAGACGACCAAGAACTGCGAGAAACCTCAAAGATAGTTAAGGACTTTATTCGAGAGATTGACCCAAATCTTGTGAAAATTTTTGATTCACACCTCAAAAAAATAATTAAAGAATTGCCGTCTACCCACCGTGAAATCCAACTGAAAAGTTATGTTACCGCATGGGATTTTGCAGAAACCCAAGAATACCGTTTTTATCTTTCTGGTTTTGATGATCCAACATTTACTGGCTCAACTACCCAAACCCAACTAAACGTAGAAGAATTAGTTGACAAACTGATTATAGCAAACTTTTTTGCTGTTTTCATGAAACCAACAATCATTCGACTAAAAGAACTGGACAGCATCCTTGAAAGATTGGAACTGGGTGTTTCAGGGTCTCATTACAAGACAAAAAATCCAAAATTGCAAAAAAAACTGGAGCTGTTTTTGAGGATTTTGGCAGCAAAACTCAGTGCCCTACAGGACATAGACAATCTGCTTTCTAGAATTTTTAATTTATTCCAAGTTCCCCAAAAATCATTGATTCCCCACAAAATAAATAATGAATCGATAGAGTTCAGCATAGCCTTGAAAGAACTAGCGTCAGAAATTGAACAGGGAAAAACGTTGCTTCGTGAAGTTCATAACAAGGTTCAGCAGTGCCAGATTCATCTTCGAGATTACTTGGATGAACACAAAAATGGAATCAGAACAGTAGAATCAAATGACCAATTCAAGAATGCTTTATTGCCTCTTGCCGAACTGAGCACTGACTTGTTTGTTGAAGCTGAACTTCTAAAAATGTGGTCCGACTTTTTCGGGGTTGACCTTCCATACTTTACTTTCAACAAGCAGGTGTTTAACACCCAAAACGTCGAAGTAACAGACCTGCACACAGACAACATAATAGCAGTGCGAGGATTAACTAAAAACTACAATCTTGGACAAACAACAGTGTATGCCCTCCGAGGCGTAAACCTTGACATCAAAGAAGGCGAATTTGTCGCAATTGTAGGAAACTCGGGAGCAGGAAAAACTACACTTCTAAATTGCATTGCTGGTCTTGACAGCCCAGATTATGGGGTAGTTCTGTTCAGGGGTGAAAACCTTCACCAAATGGGTGACGAATCAAAATCAAAAGCCAGATTAAAAGAGATGGGCTTCATATTCCAAAGTTATGCACTGTTGCCTCACTTTAGCGCCCGTGAAAACATAGCATTACCTGCAGACCTTGCAGGCTTAAGCAAAGACCTCAAAGACCGCATCGAAAACTTACTGGAGGGAGTTGGATTGAGCAATCAAGCTGAACAGTATCCAGCGACCCTGAGCGGTGGGCAAATGCAACGGGTAGCAATCGCCCGAGCTTTAACTAATCGTCCTGCAGTAATATTTGCTGATGAACCAACCGGAGATTTGGACTCTGTAACTGGAAAACAAGTCATGGACCTGCTCAAAAAATTCCACGAGGAAACAAAAACCACGATTATTATCATTACCCATGAAGAGGATATCGCTGACTATGCAGAAAGACAAATCAAAATTGAAGACGGGGTAATCGCTTCATAATCTGTTGATGATCAAATCAGTTACTGATTGTGTTATCACATGTGTTTTAATTTTATTTTCAAGTCTTCAATTGTTGACCGAAAATCATTTCTGACAAAGCCTTTTTTTACAAGCTCAAAATCTTTAACATTTCTTTTTGGCTGAAAATTAAGTCGTTTAGTCCATATTTTCTTAAAATCTGTAATTGTATTCATTAATCCTCTTAGGCTTGCTTTAGCAGCATCATGATTTTTGGTAATAAAAAATCCTGCAGAAACAACAAGGGTGAAAAAACCCAGAAGAGGAAACCTCCAACAAACGTTTTTGAATTCATAATTTTTTATTGCGGTGTGCATTCGATTCTTGGAAGAATGGTAAAGCATGGTCCCACTTACCCCCCGAAGAACACTGCTTCGATGAATCACCACTGAAGATGAAACAAATAATACTGAATAACCAAGCAATCTTGCCCGAAAAGACAGGTCGGTGTCGTCATCATAGATGAAATAGTCTTTGTCAAATCCACCGATTTGGTTGAAAACATTTCGCCTAATAATGCAACAGCCTGCAGATGCAGCTAACAGTTCAAAATTGCTATTAATCTCTTGGGCTTTGGAACCATAATTTGCAGACCAAGTTCCTAAGGCATCAACATTTTCACAAAAATATTCCAGACGGTTTTGGTTTTCAGATAATACAATTTTTGCTTGTGCCAATCCTACTGATTTATCGTTTTCCATTACGTTAACAAGTTCCCATAGCCAATTTTTTGAACCGAATTCTATGTCGCTATCTACAAAAACGATGTAATGTCCATTACTTGTTTGGGCTCCAATGTTGCAACCTTCAGAATGCCCCACGTTCTTTGTGTTTTCAACAATTTTCACACGAGAATCAGAACTAATAACAGGTTTTATTGTTTCTAGGCTTCTGTCTGTTGATGCGTTGTCAACAATCACTATATCGTAGTTGGGATACTTAGTTTTCAAAAGTGTGTTCAAACAAGCTTTTAGTAGATGTTTTCCGTTGAAGTTAACAATAACAACTGAAACAGAAGGGAATCTTTTACTTGCTTGAAACACAATCATCACCATCAGAAATCAAGGTTGAGTTGACTTTGCATGTTTTCGTGATTCATAAAAATGGTGAGTTGACTTAAAGTGTTTTTTGCACAAGAAATAAATGGTTTTTAGGAGAATCTACGGAAGTAAACCGAGGCGATTCTGATGGAAGACCCTAATGGAAACCCTTCAGTCACAGTCATTGTGCCTGTACGAAATGGAGCTCAAACAATCCAGCCGTTGTTAGAATCGCTTCAAAAACTCGATTATGACCCATCAAAAGTAGACGTAGTAGTGGTTGATGGGAACTCTAAAGACAAAACCCGAGAAATAGTCAAAAAATATCCCGTCAAGTTAGTTGTCGAAAATAAACAAGGAATCAATCTCGCAAGAAACATAGGAATTAAAAACAGCAACGGCGAAATAATAGCCTTTACCGATTCTGATTGTATCGTTCCACCTAATTGGGTAACAAAAATTGTTGAAAATTTCAAAGACCCACAAGTTAGTTGCGTAGGTGGAAGCGCGATAGCTCTAGATAACGATTTTGTTTCACAGTACGCAGACAACAGCATTGTAAGATTAATGCCCGTTTTCACCAAACGGGAAGAGTTCAAACAAGTTAAACCCTTCTTTGGTCACCCCGCAGGATGCAACATGGCGTTCCGAAGAAAAGCAGTTGAAAAAGTCGGATTTTTTGACGAACAAATCCAGTACGGCTTTGACGAGGTTGAATTTGCAGACAGAATCTGCCGAGCAGGATACAAAATGGTTTTAGATCCTGACGTTTCAGTTTGGCACAAACATCGTTCAACTTTTGGAGAATTTTTGAAACAAAACTTTCAGTACGGCAAAGGAAGTGGATTAGTTTTCAAAAAGAACCTCATGAAAGACTCCGTTTCTAAATGGACATTTTTAGCCATAATTGGGTTTATTGCATGGTTAGGTATAGTAGGAACATTCACCTTTCTAACTCTAACATCTAGTTCTAGCCTCTTTTTCTGGATATTATTTGGTTTCACAGGGTTACCCCTGATTATTGTAGGCTCAGTTTATGCTTTTCGCTCAATCAAAAACAAAAAATTTGCAAGAATTATTTCATATCCTTTCATTGATATGTTTAGAACAATCACTTTTTGTTCGGGGCAACTGTATCAGATTATTAAAGGAACCAAAAACGCAAAAGACTAACTTCAGAAACAACTGGAAAATGTGTCTTTAAACAATAATATTCCGAAATCGGAACGTTCCATCTGTCGCAACTCTTCTTATAAAATACATAACCCTTTTCTTTGTATGGAGAGGGAAGGCCTGCGTTGGATTTCGAGTCTGGCGAGGACCGTGTTTACAACATATTTGACTCCGTAGATATGTTGTAAACGGGGAAACCGCAAGAAACCCAAATTGCCAAAAACAATACAGATGGACGGTAACCCGTTCAGACCGAAATCCATCGTATTATTACTTTAATCATTTTTTGATAGCATTACAATAACGTAATGTTTGGAAAAAAAATAAGATTGAATTTAAATAAGTTGAGATAAAAAAGAAAATAAAAAGAAGAAAGGATTAGTACCTTCTTCGTTGGTATCCGCCTTCGCTGCGTCCACCGCCGCCGTAGCCACCGCCACCGCCGCTGCGTCCACCACCGCTGTAGCCTCCGCCACCACGTCCGCCGCCATAGCCGCCTCTGCCGCCACCTCTATTGTAGCCGCCGCCTCTGTTGAATCGTCGTGGTTGTTCGTATTTTTTGTCGGACACGTTGTTTTCTGTGTTTACTTCTTCGATTGGGGAGTCTTCTACTAGTTCGTAGCTGCCGTATTTTCCGATGTTTAGTCGCATGTTACCTCTGAATAGGTTAATGTAACCGTTAGTGATGCTTAGCGTGGCTTCTTCATTTATTGCGTCTATTTTGTCATCCCAAAGGGTCATGTATATACATCCTGTCTCATCGCCAACTAGAGCATCTGCAACTCGGCGTACCGAATAATCGCGTCCAGTAACGCTTCTGACTTCTCCTTTAGAAACTACTTTCACAATTGTGTTGACACCTCTAGATTGTGGGGTCAACGTTTCAACTTTTACTATCTCTTCACTTTCGGATGGTTCTTCAACTGACATTTAATTCTACATCCGAAATACATGGTCACTTAGAGCAGTTCTTAAAGATTGTGGTAACGCATGTAAATGTGGGTTAATCAAAAAAATTTTTAATTTTATGTTTTTGATGAGTATTCACTTAGAGTTTATAAGTTTCCTACTGTTTTAGTCATTCTAAAGGTGATTTTATTGAACACGCACAGAGGATTCCGAGAACAACCAGTACCTGTTCCAATCGAAAAAGTTGATGAATACACATGGAGAATACCCCAAAGCTTCAATCAAGGTATGCGTGTTCCAGGAATAGTCTATGCTGACGACCAACTTATTGAAAAAATGAAACAGGATCGAACATTAAATCAATGTTCAAATGTTGCTCATCTTCCAGGAATTTATTCTCATGCAATCACTTTGCCTGATGGTCATGAAGGATACGGTTTTCCCATAGGTGGTGTTGCTGCCACAGACTATGAAGAAGGCGTCATAAGTCCTGGAGGCGTCGGTTATGACATCAACTGTGGGGTTCGCTTGTTAACCACAAACATTTCTGAAAATGAAATCAGACCATTTCTAGGCAATTTAACAAATGCAATATTCAAAAATGTCCCAAGTGGTTTGGGCAGTAATAGAAAAGATTACAAACTGAACATGCACGAACTGGAACACCTGATAACAGAGGGCGTCTCATGGGCCGTAGAAAAGGGACTAGGACGACCCGAAGATATTGAACACTGTGAAGAAAAAGGATGCATGGAGGGTGCAGATCCAGACAAAGTTTCAGCAAAGGCTAAACAAAGGGGACTTCCTCAGAGTGGTACCTTGGGTTCAGGTAATCACTTTTTGGAGGTTGGAAAAGTTGATAAGATTTACGACAAAAAAGCAGCTAAAACCTGTGGGGTGACCCATGAAGGTCAGGTTACTGTTTTAATTCATTGTGGTTCTCGTGGATTGGGACATCAGACTTGTTCAGATTATTTGCGGGTTATGGAGCGCGCTGTTGAAAAATACAAGATTTCCCTGCCTGACCGGGAACTGGCTTGTGCCCCCGGAACAAGTGAGGAAGCTCAAGATTATTACAAGGCAATGGCTTGTGCAGTTAATTACGCCTTTGTTAACCGTCAGGTTATTACGCATTGGGTGCGCCAAAGCTTTGAAGATGTTCTTAAACGGTCAGCAGACCAGTTAGGTCTCGATTTGGTTTATGATGTTGCTCATAACATTGCAAAAATTGAAGAACACAATATAGAGGGTAAACGAACCAAAGTTTGGACTCACCGAAAAGGTGCAACCCGTTGTTTCCCTCCTGAGCACAAAGATGTTCCAGCAGATTATCAGCAAATTGGTCAACCTGTTATTATTCCCGGAAGTATGGGAACCAGTTCTTGGTTGCTGGTAGGAACACAAAAGGCAATGGAACTTTCCTTTGGCTCTACAGCACACGGTGCTGGACGGATGATGAGCCGCTCAGCCGCGAAACGAAGATTTTGGGGCGGAGACATAAGGCAAGATTTAGGAGGCAAAGGAATCGTTGTTAGGTCTGCCAGTCCTGCTGTTTTGGCGGAAGAAGCCGACATGGCATACAAGAATGTGGATAAAGTCGTAGAGGTCAGCCATAATGTTGGAATTGCTACCCGTGTTGCTCGGTTAGTTCCCTTGGGCGTTGTCAAAGGATAACTTAGTTAATGTTGTTGGGTTCGTAGGTAATGGAAAAGGTATTCCTGAGCATAACCAACATAGTTTCCAAAGTATTCACGGCCAAAATTGCCAATCGTTTCATATTCTTTGGGGGTAATTGAGCCTTTACTTGCTACTTTGTTTATGAAATCAGAGTTAAAATGTTCAGAATATAATCTTGTGGCTGCTCTTTTCATCCAGACATCTATAGGAAAGGCTTCAAGTTTTTCTAACGAAAATAACAAAACACAGTCTGCTACCTTGTGACCGACACCAGGCAATTGTAACAGTTCTTGTTTTGCTTGGGAATACTCTAACTTTTTGAGTTTTTCAAAGTCTAGTTCCCCATTGTTGATTTGTTTCGCGGTTTCTAGGATGCGTTCAGCTCTGAAGCCCAGTCCACAATTTCGCATGTCTTTAGTGCATGCTTGAGCTAATTGTTCAGGTTTTGGGAAAGTGTAAAAGTCGCAGCCGTCAAAGGTTATTTTGTTTCCGAAACATTTTGAGATGTTGCTGATCATTTTTTTGATTGCAGGAATCCCCTTGAAGGTTGCACAAATGTATGATGCAAGACACTCCCAGGGTTCTTGTCGGATTAGTCGCAGTCCATAAAATTTGGTGACCGCTTGTTTGATGTGGTCGTCTTTGGACACTTGCGAGATGATTTGTGGAAGGTTGTCGTCTAGTCGCAGGTAGTTTTCGAGAAAGCCGTCGTTTTTTGTTTCAGGAAAAAACTGGAACGTTAAGGTCCCGTTGGTTTGTTTTATTTTGATTACCTGATCTGCTACTATGCCGTACCACCAGTCGTCGTGTTTTTTCCATCTGAAAAGTTGTCCACAATTCAGAGTATGCTCTAAGCTGAAGGGAACTTTTGACCGGTTCAGCTTAATTTCCATGGTGACTTAATCCTCAAACATTACAATTAGCTTTGTAGATATGGGTTGTATTTTTTTTCGTCACCAATGGTAGAAAAACCTTCATGCCCAGGATAAACAGCAAAGTTGTCAGGCAATGGCATAAGTTTGGTTTTAATTGAATTAATCAATTCTTTGAAGGATCCCCCGGGAAAGTCTGTTCTGCCAATAGAGCCTGCAAACAAGGTGTCCCCTGTGAAAACAACGCCGTCACCCAGCAAAGATATGCCGCTTTTTGTGTGCCCAGGTGTGTGTAAAACAACCAGTTTGAAGTTGCCAATGTTAATTACATCGCCGTCACTGAGTTTTTGGTCAGGGTTGGCACGTCCTGAATGGTTTTCATGAATCAGGATACTGGCACCTGTAGCTTTTTTCATTGTCATGTTTCCAGATATATGGTCAGGGTGACCGTGAGTGTTGATTATGTATTTTACTATCAAATCGTTTTGCTTGACGTAATCCAGAATGGGTTCAGCTTCTGCTTGAATTTCTAGTCCAGGATCTATAATTGCTGCTTGTTTTGTTTCTTCGCAGCTTACGACGTAACAGTTAGTGGACAAATAGCCAACTTTGAAACATTTTACATTCATTAAACACACCTTCAAGGAAATTACAACTCTTACCCAAAAACACACCAGAATATAAAAACTATACAAAACCATTTCAATGGTTACTATGGAACTTAACAAAGCAGAATAACAAAATTAACGGAAGAAAACTTCTGAAAAATTGTTTCCAACTTTACCTATACTGTTATGCTGATATGTTTGCGCCTCTGAAGAATTAGACACTTAAGGGAAGACTAGAAAAAATTTAAAACTGGTTAGGATCTAATGTGTCCCCTGCCCAGTATGAAGAATTTTGTTGTTGTTAGCTGGTGGATGCTCATGGGTCCTCGGGCGTGGAGTTTTTGGGTGCTGATTCCGATTTCTGCGCCCATTCCGAACTGGTTGCCGTCTGTGAATCTTGTTGACGAGTTCCAGTATACTGCTGCTGAGTCTACCTCCCGGATGAACTTTAGTGCCTTGTTAAAGTCGGCTGTGAGAATGGAGTCCGAGTGTTTGGTGCCATATTTATTGATGTGGGCAATTGCTTCATCTGTATTTTCAACTATTTTTATGGCGATGATAAGGTCAAGGAATTCTGTGTACCAGTCTTCTTCAGTTGCAGGCTTAAGGTTAGGCATAATCTTCATGGTTTTTTCACATGCCCTAACTTCAACCCCATTAAGGTTAAGGGCTGAAACGACATCAAACAAGAACTGTTTGTCAACATCCTTGTGAATTACAAGTTTTTCTGCAGCATTGCATACTCCTGGTCTTTGACATTTGGCGTTTATTACAATTTCAATAGCTCGTGTTAGGTCTGCGTCAGGTTCCACGTATATGTGGCAGTTTCCTGTTCCTGTTTCGATTACAGGAACAGTGGATTTTTCCACTACTGTTTTAATGAGGCCTGCTCCACCACGGGGAATCAGTACGTCGATGTATTGGCGCATGGTCATCATTTTTTCTGCAACAATTCTATCTGTTACTGGCACAACTTGTATGGCATCTTCGTTAACTTCTGCCTTTTTTAGCGCATCTCGTAAGGCGTTTCCTATCGCTGTGTTTGATCTTATGGCGTCTGAACCCCCTCTGAGGATTATAGCGTTTCCTGCTTTAATGCACAGTCCAGAAGCTTCCGAGGTTACGTTAGGTCTGGATTCGTAAATAATCCCAATTACTCCAAGGGGCACACGGATTTGTCCAATAATTAACCCGTTGGGGCGGGTCAATGTTTTCACAATTTCGTTCACGGGATCAACAAGTTTTGTTAGTCCCCTTAGGTCATTAGCCATTGCATCTACACGTTTTTTGCCTAAAACTAGGCGATCAATTAAGGCTTCTTTTACACCTTTGGTTCGGGCTTCTTCCACGTCTGTTTGGTTGGCTTCTAAAATTTTTGTACAATTCTCTTCAAGGGAATCTGCCATTAAACATAGTGCCCTATTTTTTTGTTCATCTGAAAGTTGGGCTAACTGTTTAGAAGCAGCTTTTGCTTTTATGCAAATTTCTTCAATCATATTTCACACTTCAATAAACATATGTTTTTTCGGGCAACTACCTCTTTATGGCGTATGTACCCTAGAACTTTTTTGATTTGATTTGTTTTTAAACTTTTAATAATACTGATTTCGCTGCTGTTGTAGTTGGGATTTGCTTTTGCAAATTCATTCCTGTTGTGATCAACTAGGCACACTACATCTCCTTCGTTGAAATTTCCTTCAACATTAATTATGCCTACGGGAAGAAGACTACCTCCCTTAAGAATTGCATTTTTGGCTCCTTCGTTAACAAATATTTTTCCTTTAACTGAAGCGCCGTATGCTATCCAACGCTTTATTCCAGGCAATTTTTGTTGAGCCTTAAACAAGGTTCCTACTTGTTTGCCCGCCAGTATATCTGTTATTACATTTTCTTTTTGGCTGTTAGCAATTACTAAAGGAACCCCACTTTCTGTGGCGACTTCAGCCGCTTTCAGTTTTGTCTTCATGCCGCCTCGACCTAGTTTACTTTTGCCCTCTATTTCGCATTTGAGTTCTGGGGTGATTTGTTCAACTGTTTTGATGAGTTTTGCGCCCTGTTTTTTAGGGTGCATGGTGTAAAGCCCATCCACGTTGGATAATATGATTACCATATCTGCTTCTAGGGCGTTTGCGACAAGAACTGAAAGGTTGTCGTTGTCGCTGAAGTTTACTTCATAACCTTTTGTTATTGGGATAAGTTCATCTGTGGAGGTAACGTCATTTTCGTTGATAATGGGGACAATACCTAACTGCAGAGCCAACTCTAAAACATCACAGATATGCAAATAGGCTGCCCGGTTTGATAGGTCTTCTGCTGTGAGTAAGATTTGAGCGACTTTTAGGTTATGTTTTTTGAAAAGTTCACGGTAGATGGACATGATTATGCTTTGTCCAGTGGCTGCACAAACTTGCTGGAATACTATGTCGTTGGGTTTGGGAGGAATTTCTAGTTCAGCAATGCCTGCCGCGACCGCTCCTGATGTTACAAAAACGATTTTGTTGCCTTGCTTGATTGCCTGAGCTATTTGGTCGACTAGTTTGCCCATTAATTCTTTGTCTAGAATTCCATCATTTTTGGTTAGGCTTGCTGTGCCAACTTTGACTACAATCAGTTGTGATGACATGCCCACTCTTCTGTTCTTTAAGACATTTTCTCCTATAAGCCTTGTCGAAAACGACGTTTTTTGGTTGCCACAAAATTTTTAATCAAAAATACAATAATATTTTTGTTGGGGTTGTTTTGTTGACTTTTAGTAAAGGGTGTAGTTTTGCACATGTTATTCCTGAAAAAATCAAAAAATGGTTAACCGAAGAAGAATTATCTTTCATACAACCAATCGGAGAACCGGCACAAAGTACTTTGTTTAATTACCTTGTTTCTTTGCCTTCTGATACTAAAGTAAATCTCGTTCAGTCGTCTCACCGAAAAGATTCCATATGTGTTTCTTCTGTCATATCTTTTTCTGATGACCAAACAAAAAAATTACGAAAGAAACAAAATTCTGAAAAAACAAAAATCTTTTCAAAAATACGTTTCAAACTAGCCCCAGTTGACGTAGCCCTAGATATTAAAGACAACAAAATAATTGCAAGTCACATAATATACTACGACGGCCTAACCAAAGACCGATTGTTTAAGACAATTACCGACCTAGAAAAAGCATGCACTTTGATGAATTTAGCAGTCCAAAAGGCTCTTTAATGGTGGCTGCAAACTGACAAAAGGGTGTTCTTCAAAGGATATCCAGCAAATCGGTTAAACTGTTTATGGTGTTATACTGGTTCGAATATTTTTGTTCACGGTCAATCAGAAAAGGTCTGATTCCAACTGCTAATGCTCCTTCATAATCTTGCTCAATAGAATTTCCTACAAAAACAGTTTCATTCGGGTTTATTTGCAACTTTTCTAGAGCATACAAAAAAATTTCCTTGTTGGGTTTTGCACAGTTACAAGAGTCAATGCATACTACAGAATCAAACCATTTTTTCAGGTCTAATTCACCTAAAACGTGATCAAGGTCTTTTTGGAACCCGTTTGATACCAATCCAATTTTTAAGCCTCTGGCTTTCAGTTCAGAAAACGTGGATTCAACATCAGGAAATACTTCCACATGTGAGTAAGTCCACCATAGTTCGTCAATTTGACTGGCCAAAAAATCAATGTTTTCTTTAACTCCAAGTTTTTGAATCAAAGCCGCGTTGTAGTTTGTCCAGAATTCTTTTCGATTATTTTCGTCATATGTCGAAAAATCAAACTCTTTTTCGGTTTCATTTTGTGCCTTAATTATATTATCAACAGGAACTTCAACGTCAAAACTTGCAAGAATACGTCTGTAGATTTCTGGAAAAGAGGCAGTTTGTATAAGGGTTAAACCCAAATCAAACAATACAGCCTTCAAAGGCATTTTCATCACAAAAAATTGGCTTATTTTTTGTGTTTTTGGTATTGCTCTGACGCGTATTGAACGATTTCTCGACCTTTTTTTGCAGGTTCCCATCCCTTTACTTTAACCCACTTGTGGGGTTCTAACCGTTTGTATGTTTCAAAGAATTCTTGGATTTCCCTGAGTTGATGAACATGAACATCTGTTATGTCCTGAACCCCTTCAAATCGAGCATCATCAACAAGAACTGACAAAATTTTGGAGTCCACACCTTTTTCATCCTCAATTTCGAGAACACCAATAACTCGAACACGCACTATACATCCAACTTCTAGGGGTTCATAACTCATAACCATGATGTCGAGGGGGTCTTGGTCGTCGTACCATGTTTGGGGAACGAAACCGTATTCGATAGGGAAAACAACTGATGATGGAATCACGCGGTCTAATGTAAAAGCTTCCCACTCTGATTTGTATTCGTATTTATCTCTTGAACCGCTAACTCCTTCGATAACTGCGTTAATAATCTCAGGAGGGTTTTGTCCAAGGGGGATATCTTTCCAGTAATTCAATGTTATCTACCGTCAACTGCAAGGATTTTACACAGATTTAAATGCTCCGAACAAAAAAAGTCTTGAAAAAACAACTCAAATTATTAAACCAAAACTGCATGTATTTATTAGAGCTTTATTAATGCTTATCTGATTAAAGCAACAAACCTAAATAACCTTTCAGAGTTACAATTACATAATCTTGTCTACCATTAAAGACGACAAGGTCACCTGTAATCAACTGAACTAAGAATATCAAAAGTGGCTCAAAGAGCGTAAAGACTAAAACTGGTGTGAAACTTGGCAAATAGAATCAAAAAAATTGGTTTACCCTTTTGTGTTGCAGCTAAGGACAGGATTAGACCATTTAGCAAGAATATAGAAATGGCAGGACTTTTCTATTTAGCAGAACGAGATCGAAAAAAAGGCGAAAGAAAAGTCTTAAAGAAACCAGAAGAAAAACTGGCATTCATAGCAGAAATCGGTTACCCCATATGGTTGGTGCCCTGGAAGGGGATGACCCTTATTTTTGATGGATTAGAATTTACAGAAAAAACAATCAATTATGATTTGGTTCCAGACATCAACGCTTTCGAAACTGATATCAAAGCAAGCTCAAAATCAGAAGCAGCTTACAGTGCTGCGTTATCTCAAAATGTTAGTTACTTCCAAAACTTTGAAGGTCATGAAGAAAAAACCATCGAGGGGCTTATCACAAACGATGATTTTGTTCATGATTTAGTGGAGTATCTTAATGACTCAGAAGATGCTTTAAAATCTGAATCTGCAAAAGCAATTTTATCTCCAATGCTGGATGAGTCTGAAGTTGAGGCATCAGTTAACAAGCTTACTGAAATCCAAAATAATCTTAAAGCAGACATTAAAAATCTGAATGCAACAATGAAATTTCTAAGCCAAACATCAAGAAAACAAGAAAAATTATTGCAGGAAGACATGAGAAAGACCCTGAAAGAGTTTAACCAAAAAATAACAAATGTTAAACCAAAAGTAATGGCAAAAATAAAGGAAATTCAAGAAAAACGTGATGAAGAGGTTACCAGAATTTCCAACACTTATGATCGAAAACTTCGTACTCTTCATCAGAAACGAGTTGTAATTGAAAAGAAGCTCGAACGTTTAACAAAAGATAATGAGAGAATTGAAGCAGACATTAAAGTTGCCCGAGATAATAAAGATGAATCTGGCGAGTTTGAGCTCACGAAAAAGTTTGACGAAAACAAAAAGCAGATTCCATTGTTGAACAAAGAAATCAAAGACATTGATCGAGAAATCGAAAATGTTGAAGAAGCTAAAAAAATCAAGGTGGGTCGAACACGGTCAGAACCCAACGACAAACTTGATGATGCAATGAAGAGCCTTCACGATCTTGAGGCTGCAAAAGAAGCAAGATCTAGATTGGACGAACAAGAATTAAATTCACTGCAGGACATGACTTCAGCAATAATTAAGCAAATTGATCAAATGATTTCCACAAAAGAAACTGCATTAAACGAACTGGACAACATCGGCATCAAAGATAAAAGAAGAAAACAAGTTTTGTCATACATGTCCGCTTATTTAATCTGCTACGAAACTGAAGTTGGAAAACGGTATGTTGTATATCCTCCATCCCTGTTGGGTTGCATGGGAATTAAAACCAAACTGAAAAGTGTTTTTGGTTCAGGAAAAATGAAATGTTTTCTGCAACCCCGTTCAGATACTATAGCTGCTCTTCTTGATAGACTTGTGGATTTGACTCAAGAAAACCCAGTTTTTGAAAAAGAGCTAAACGAAGCAGGGCGCAAAGCCAATATTTTAGGGAAGACCGAGTTGCAGTTAGCCATCAAAAAAGGAATAACAGAACTAAAAGAAGAAAACTGGATATCAGAAAAAGAGCATCAAATACTTAACGAACGTCTACAAGAAATATCATAAAATTATGAATCTGCTTTTGGTTCATGTTTTTTGCAAACATTAGATATTGCAAGCAAAATATGTGGCGGAGTAAAAACGGTAAAAACTTTAGTGTACCGTGGAGACGCTGCACTCTTCACTGTTATTTTGTCGCCTCCAGCTTCAATGTATCCATCAATAAAAGTTCTTGCGATAGTAATCGCGGAGTTAGTAGTTGACATTGGTGGACTGTAATGGCCAGAAAAATATAGAAACTCTG
Organism: Candidatus Bathyarchaeota archaeon; assembly: GCA_024650005.1. GTDB lineage: Archaea > Thermoproteota > Bathyarchaeia > Bathyarchaeales > Bathyarchaeaceae > Bathyarchaeum > Bathyarchaeum tardum. The sequence goes on from JANKMT010000001.1 coordinate 35,330, forward strand.
CAACATCCCATGTTTTGTTTCCACTTCTTGCTGCTTGTTCAAGGTCCAACAAGACAATTCCATTTTCTGTAACCATAAAATTCTCAGGCTTGCAATCACCTAAAGTTACACCTAAAGCGTGAGCTTTAGCTACCATACGTCCTGCTTCTTTTACTAAATCGAGGTCAGATGCTTTTGGGGGGTTATTTGATGTAAAAATTTCTCTGATGGTTTCTACTAGTTCTTTGCCTTCAACGTATTCTTCAAAAAGCAGGCGCTTGGGGTAGCTGATATGAAATATTTGAGGAACCGGAAAACCATTACTGTGTAAATAGTTGGTTATTGCATATTCTTTTTCCATTCTTGAAGTTCCCAATACAGAAAAAGATGCAGTTCCAACTGACCACATGCTTAACGGTAACCATTTAAGGTTCGACCAGTCTAGAAATTGTTTTACTACAACTTTTTTTTCTTTCCCATTTTTTATGCTAAGAAGATAAATATCGTTAAAAACTCCACCAATTTTTTTAATTTCTATTTTTGAAAATTCATCGTCGACCAAGATTTTCTTGGCTACATCAGTGATGTCAGATTTATCCGAAAGAGAAATTGTCCCCAGAGGCGTAGGAAGCAAAATGTATTTTTTCGGATCTTCTAGTTGAGAAACCAATTTGTTAGCAATGACGTTTTTGTGTCCAGTCGTGAAAAGCCGTTGCTCTTGGATAAAAGAGTCAGCTGATTCAGAATAAAGCCTCAAAAGAGGAGAAACTGTTATTCTTCGGAAAAAATTGACAACCAGGGGAATTTTGTTTTTCCAGTTTTTTGATGCTTGAATATGAAAGGTTTTGATCTTTATATGGTCGTCTGAAAGAACAATTGTGTTTTCTTTCTCTAATTCTTTGAACGCTTCCATGTATCCTTCCATAATGGCTTTAATGTTTTGTTCTGCATTTTTTTGGGTAATGTTATGAAAAACGTAAGCTAATGGAGGGAAAAGTTTGGCTTTTCTCATCATTGTTTCATACATGAAGTACTCATTTTTGATGAGAAACTCATGGGAAGATTCTGGAAACTCTAAAATTAAGTTTCCAAGAAGTTCAATTACTGTTCTTTTTTTGGTTTTTACTTCATTGCTGTGCAAGTATTCAGCATTAACTAAAGGTAGGTACGGAAAAAGCACTCTTTCTGCAACGAATTCTCCTAGCCAACCTTTTTTGATGTCTTTTTCAAAGTCTGAACGGTTAACAACTAAAATTGAAATCTTGATGTCATCAACAGTACCAAAATGGTTTGTTAAACGAAGAAGAAATTTTTCAATTACAAGAAGGACATTTATGTCTGTTTTTTGGTCAGCGTAGCCACAAGCCCATGGACCGTAAACACATACAGCAGTGATTTTGCGCGAGCCAGCTATGTCGTTACAGATGTTTAGTATATCTTCCTTTTGGGTGTCAGTTAGTTGAGCCGTCATTCTGTGCCCGTTCCACAGTTGATAAGTAAAATTTTGTTCATAAGAAATTAAGGTTCGCACGTTTAAAACCTATTCGTTACGCAAAATCAGGTTTACTATTCGGACCTTTTTTTAGATTTTGTAGATAATGAAACAAAAATAGTTCAGATAAAACTTTTAATCAACTTAAATCATTCAAACTACTTGGAGATGTCAGGTCTGCAAGTTGGATCACAGTTCGCAAAGGCAAAAAGGCTCTTCAAAGAAGCAATTGACCGAAACAGCTTGATTTTAAAGGCAATAACATTTGCCTTCTTTATTCTGTTGACAACATCCATTATTGTTACAATCGTAATTTTTAATATGGCTCCTGACTTAATTGACACTTTGGGTTCATTTACTGAAACAACTATAGGCACTGGAGATATTCCATCTCCTTACACGGGAAGTTTGTATTCGTTCATTTTCTTTAATAACATTGGGCATTTCTGGAACCCCCTCAGAATGATTGTTTGGATTCCAGCGGTGGGGCCATTATTGTTGGGATTAGAGATTTTGCTTAATAGTGGATTAATCGGAATAGTTGCAGTAATGGTAGGAATCAGTAAAGGAGTAGCTTACCCAATATTAGGGTTAATTCCTCACGGCATAATTGAGATACCTGCATTTTTGTTCCAGTTATCTGCGATTGTTCTGTGGCAAGTAACCATTACAGAAGCAATAATAAACAAATTACGGGGAAAAAAATTAGATAATCTCAAATTCAAACTAGGATTACAGGACACAATAATTTTTGCTGTAACATCGATAATGTTGATGGGAATTGCAGCAGTTATTGAAACTTTTATCACTCCCTACCTGCTTGGGTTATGATCAAATCCTCATTTTTCTAGATGCCAGCTGATTCGACTGTACTTAACAGTTGAGTTTCTACCCGTTTATGATACTCAAAGTGTTGATTTGGGTCGTTTAACAAAACATAAAACCAGTATGCTCCAAACAATCCCGTAGTTACTATAGTTAAAATTAGGTACAACACAAAACTTCTGTTATCCATAGGCTTGGCTCTCTGAGGAACAGAAAAAGTTATGCCTAATTGGTTTAATGCAATGCTGGATTGCTCCCAAAAACTGTTCTCTAATTGTTCATGTTTATAAAAGTCTGAAACAAGAAAATAATAAACATATAACGACAAAAATGGAATGAATGCTGACAAAAATGCCCATAAAATCGGGTTTTTGTCAGTTTTATCCGAATTTGCTTCTTTTACATTTTTTTGCAACACCAATAAAGTGTCTTGAACCTCAACACCAGTTGTTTGAGCAACAGAATCAATAGCACCTATTAGATTCTGAGAAAGAAGTTTTTGTCGGTTAAAATGAGTTTTACGTCTATTAACAAGAAAATACGGAACAACCAAACCAACAACTACAGAAGTGAACGACGACAAACTAACAAAAAACCAAGGCAACATTACCCCTGATAATACTTCATCATAAAAAAAATCGTACGAAGTCACAGAATCTATCGAAGAAAACTGAGCCATCAACGAAACCATAAAATATCCTCCTGCTACAATTGCAACAAAAACGGGCAAAAAGTACAAGACCAACCAAAAATTTGACATCTGGCGGTCTGTTTTTTCTCGCATCTGAATGTATTTCTTTAGGTTATCAAAAGTCCCCGTCACATTATTTCGCCCAGATTTTTTATACAATAGTAAATAATATGGTGTACGTTTTTAAAACTGATTAAAATTTTGCTGCTATAAAACAAAACGAACTGACTACCGAAACTGGACAAACAACAAAAGAAGCAAACAACACTGAATTTTGCAATTAAGCGCCTTGCATGATCCGGGCGTTAACGTTTCCTTCTGCGGCTGCTTTGATTTGTTCTGCTTCTTCTAAAGAATCAATTCCAGTAAAATATTTGAACCATGCACCAGAACTGGGAATCTCAATTTCAATTTCATACTTCAATTTACAGCTCACCAAATTAATTGATTAAATGTCAAGATTTACAATAAATAACATCCTACCTACAAAGACATATTTCGAAAGCTGATAGGTACATCCCTAGAACATATGCGAAAACCTTTCTGACCCTAATGTCGAGTTAAATCAAATATTGAACGTATATCTGCTTTGCCTAAGAATAAACGATTTAGAACAAAAAACAATTCGAATTGGCATTCAACAGCCATCCCAAGAAATTCTTATGGAATTGCACTTTAGAATTAATTGTAACTTGGCTTGAATTGTATGCTGATGTTTATAAATTTTAGAAGTTTGTGGCTAACTCCTACCTTAATGTTTTATTGACTTATAGCATGTTAGATTAGCGATGATAAATAATTAATTTGGGTGAGACCTTTGATTCCCATTCTTTTATTCTTAATTTGGATTGCTGCGTCTTTCTTTTTTCCAGTATTGCTTAGGAGGTTTCAGATACCGTGGGTAACTGCGGTCATTTTTGCAGGAATGATTTTAGGTCCATATGGTTTAAATGCTGTAGAATCAGGGGAAATAATGGATTTTTTTGCAACAATAGGCCTTATTTTTCTCATGTTTACAGCAGGATTGGACACTCAATTTTCGGTCCTGAAGAAGTCGGGAAGAACTGTAGTGTATTTTGCTGGGTTAAACCTTATAATTCCTTTTATAACCGGCTTTTTTGTTGGAATTTGCTTAGGGTTAAGTTCTCTTGCATCATTAATTTTAGGAACATGTTTTAGTTCATCATCTGTAGGTTTAATTGTTCCAATGTTGAGGGAGTTGGACATTGAATCAAACATAAAATCAACAGTTGTTTCAGCCATCTTTCTGGAAGACGTAATTAGCTTGATTATTCTCGCGGTCTTGCTTAATGCAGTTGTGCCGGTTTCTCCTATACCTTTAGCAATTTTTCCAGTTGTTCTATTAATTTTCGTTTTAATAGTTTTATATTTGATTCCAATTCTTCAAGAATGGCTATTTTATTTTGGACCTAAAAAAGATGCCTTTGCGGCTGGATTACGTGCAGTTTTCATTACATTAGCTCTGGTAGCATTTATGGCAGAATTAATTGGTGTCCATGCAATGGTTGGAGGCTTCTTGGCAGGGTTAACACTTTCAGATATGTTAAAAAAACGAAAACAACTCGAAGAAAACATTATTGCTGTCAGTTACGGGTTTCTAATTCCAGTTTTCTTATTAAGTTTGGGAATGACAACCAACATGACCGCAATATTTGCGCCAGGAGATCTTTTATCGACAGGATTGATTATTTTATCCCTCATTGTAAGTAAATCAGTAAGCGGTTTTCTGGGAGGTCGGCTTGTCGGATTTCCTTCAAAAACTAGTTTGGGAATGGGTATCATGACAATTGCTCAAATGTCCACAACATTGGCAACTGCAAGTTTAGCATTCCAGTATGGACTATTGAGTGAGAGCATTTTAGCGGGTCTAGTTCTCTTGTCCATAGTTACAATTATACTGACTCCTTTCTTGACAAAGTTGATTTTTGGGCACAAAACAGAAAAAACTAGCAAATTTAGCCGATTATGGCTTGGAAATGGAAACTAAAAATTAGTAATGAACGTTCAAAATATTCTTGATTGATAGTGTTATTGAACTAGAAACTTTGTCTTTTGTTTCCCTTATCTATCTTTCCTCTCTATACACATGCGTATCTTCTATTGTCTTAAGCCTGACAAGTTGGTACTTGAATCTGTGGGCATAAAAAAGTTAGGATTTAAGTCTTGCTTTATTTTATTCTTGAATACACCGAACAGACTTTGAAGGAAAACGTGAAATGGATTAAAAGAAACTCAAAAAATATAGTTATTATTGCAAGTGAAAAATTGCTGAAATTAATGAAAACTTGAATAAAGATTACAAATAATGGTTAGAAAATGCCGGTACCGAGGAGTTTGTAAAGGCTCCAACTGTTGGCGTAGCTTAATCAATCAATCTTCTATTCTTGAAGTGTTTTACCTTTGAAACATGGTTCAATACTAGGTATCTTCGCTTTACAGAAGAGTTACAACAACTTCTCTGCTCATTTTTTTTACGTCTTACTAATCCCTTGTTTTCCATATCATTCAAAAGTAAACTGGTTTTAGATTTAAAAAATCCCAGCTCTTTAGTTATCATGGATTGATAAATTTTTTCACCTGTAATACGAAGTAATTTGATAACCTTGTCTTCGTCGGATTTTATTTCAAACTTATTGTTAACAAATGAGTCTCCGATACTTTTTTCTCGCTCTTTCGTCTTCTAATTAACCAGAGAGCACCCAAAATAGCTAAATGACAAAAACAATGTTACCAAAAATTGCCAGTAGATTATTTATATAACCAAAATCCTCAACCTCTGCTGATGTTAAGATAACTATAGGTTCACCGTCTCCAAAATTTCGTCTGCCATACCATAATAGAACTTGTTTCCACTCTTTTTTACATCGTTTTTTGCTTATTTCATTTCAGTAAATCCACATTTTTTCACTATATATGTTGATAACCTTATGCGGTGTATAGTAACTGCAACCGCAATTATGAACAAAATAGTTAAGTCATCAATTTGGACGCGATAAAAATGTATATGCACATATTATTATCCAAAGGATAATTATGGCAAGTATTTTTTCGTGTGCATAATGAGTTTATCAAAATTGAATTATGTACTAGTGATTTAAATTCGATGTAATTTTTATGTTTGAAAAGTTTTTTAAATTGATGTCTTCTTTCTAGTTATGGGATTGATAGGTGAATAAGACTAAACGGTTGTTCGTTGCTGCACTTTTTGGAGCTATAATATCGTTAACTAAAGTGTTTTTACCTTTTCCTATGGACAAGATGTTCATCATAGTTCAAGCGGTTCTGTTGGCTATATCCGCCCTTTTCATAAAGAAGATAGGTGCAACATATGTGGGTGCAATCGACGGCGCCTTAACTGTTTTATGGAGACCTGCTTTAGGACCGTTTACTTTTGCTTTCGCCTTTTTATATGGGATTCTTGTAGATGCTTTCTTTATTATTTTCAAAATTCATCCCAGCATGGATAAAGTGAACCCCCTCAAAATAGTGGTTGCCATGACCCTGAGCACGGCTATAGTTGGCTTTCTAAGCTACTACATTACCGTTGTTCTATTAGAGCTCCTTCCAATGGAACCCGGGCTGGCAGTGCCAATACTAATTATGAGTATAATAAGTGGCGCAGTAGCAGGGTATGCAGCTGCATATCTCTGGAATAAACATTTAAAAAACATTCTTGTCTAAACAAGCCAATTGAGCTTTACCTGTTTTTTCAATTTTTATCCTTTTTAACTTCCGCTATTTTGATATTGTAGCCCTCTACGATTCCATTTAATTCATTCCGGGGTTTTTTGATTTACTTTACGGTCTTTACCTGTTGTAAACTTTCAAATATTTGGAGTAAAAAATCCATTCAAACAATAATCGATTGTCTATTAATTATCCGTCTTCTGCGGATGCTACGAGTCGTCCACTTTTTTGGTTAAAATTTTATCTCCTGCTGAAATGGAGTAAAATAGCAATCTTAAAAATCCTAGTTGGTATTTTTATATTATAAAATCAAATTTAATGTTGTTGTCAATCTACTTTCGTAGTTGTGCAGGTAGCAGCACTTTTTCTTCAATTATTATGGCTGTTGAAGTTTCGTCAATTCCTTGTATTTGTCGTGTTTTTTCTATGAACTCTGACAGTTTCTTGAGGCTTTCAAATCGTGCCTTTGCAATCAAATCAAAATTTGCTGCTTGAACTTCAGTTATTTCTTCAATTTCTGTGAAACTTGTTAATGCTTCAATGATGTCTTTTTTGGGTATGTGTCCGTTTCCTGGAGTTGCCTCTGAAAAATTGATCTGCATAAGTGCCCCAATTGGCAATGATGTTTTTTCATGATCAATCAGGGCTTTGTATCCTGTGATTATGCAGTCCTGTTCCATTTTTTTAATTCTTCTGTGCACTGTGGATATTGGCATTCCCAGAATTTTTGAAATTTTTCGGCTAGACAAACCTGAACGTCGCGCTAAAATTTTGAGTATCTGTTCATCTTTTTCATCCATGTGTTTTCCCTCTGCCCATGAGAGGAATTATCATGCGGAAGTGTTTTAAAAAGCTTCTTTTGGCTAAAATGAGAAAAACCATGTTGGATGTAAGAATTTTTCTAAAACTAAATGATTATTCGGGCAATTCTTCAACATCGGTTTCATGGCAAATATATATTGGTCCCCTGACCATTTGAATGCCGTTTTCTGCTGTGTAGCTATACCTTTCTGGAAGTCATCACTTCAATACTGCTGAAAGAGCTAGTTTTAATCATTCCTAGAACCAGTTTAGGCTCTACATTTACTGTTGAATATTCCTAACTCAATTTTTTCTCCAGTTTTTTGAAAATTTTTTATATTTTTTCGGTTTAACTTATTGCATATTCTTGGAAGATGGAGAGATAATTAGAACAAAACAAAAATTATTTTGTGTTTATTTTTTGGGTTTTTTGCATGGTTTTAACATTTAGGTTAAATAGGGTGATTGTGTCAAGACGTAGATAGAACCTGTGTGATAATAATGACTGAATTAATTGCTGAAGGCGACGACATTTACCTTTATTTAGATCCAAGAAGAACTTACCTCGTCAAAGTGGAAGCAGAAAAAAGCTTTCACACACACAAAGGCTACATCCAGCTAGGGGACTTAATCGGAAAAGAATACGGAACCCGAATCCCCAGCAGCATGGATATCGAATTTGTCGCTTTAAAGCCAAAATTGCGTGATTACATTTTCAAAACAAACAGGCGCACCCAGATATCTTACCCCAAAGACATTTCACTAATCATATTAAACAGTGGAATCGGACCGGGAAGTCGAGTAGTTGAAGCAGGAACCGGAACAGGGGCTCTTACAAGTGCCATTGCCCATTACATTAAACCTACTGGGCGAGTTTACTCTTATGATATTCGGCAAGAATTTCAGAAAAATGCGAAAAAAAACTTGGAACGTGCAGGACTTCTTGATGTTGTAGAACTAAAAGAGGGAGACATTACCGAAGGAATCCAAGAAGAAGATTTAGATGCAATAATTTTGGATATGGCTACCCCTTGGTTGGTTATTCCTCATGCTTACGACGCGTTGAAGGGAAGTGGAGTGTTAGTGTCTTTTAGTCCGACCATTGACCAAGTTGTGAAAGTTACAGAAGCCTTAGATGAATGTGGTTTTGTTTGTGTCGAAACATGTGAAACATTGATTCGATTTATGCAGGTGGCAAGGGGCAAAACGCGCCCCCAAACGTTGATGACTGGTCACACTGGTTATTTGACCTTTGCGCGAAAGTCGGTCAGGCATGAGCCTGATCCTGAGACTTAAGCGATTTCGACACTGTTGATTTCTGTCAAAGTATCCAAACTGTTCATTTTTATTTTCATGCCCGATACTGTGTAGAGCACATCTTCGATGTAGAGACTTCGTTGTATTGTGTAGCCGTTGTAGTAGTAATAATAGCCGCTTTTCAGCAAATCTGTATTATTATCCATGTGTGTGATTTGTCCACGCAAGTTAACGCCTGCAGTTGAAATGTTAAGGACGTACGCTCCTTGCCAGACATATTCACCACGTGCCCAGTCGGGAACTTCGCCGTCATAGTCATTTTCGTCAAGTTCTGCAACAAGTACGGGTATTACTAACAGGTTCTTTTCTTTGTCAAACAGTAGCGCTTTGTGGTCATTCAAGATTGGAGAATCTGTTCCACGGTCGCCGATTTCGTATTTTGCTACTTCAATGGGGTTTGAAACGTCACTGACATCAAACAGGGAGATTTTTACTCCTTGGTACCATGCAAAGTCCTTTTCTGAGTCATATTCTGTTTCTTTGCCGATTCCGATGATATGGGTTTCGTCATAAGGATGAAGATAACCCGAGTACCCTGTTACTTTAAGTTCACCAAGAACTGTAGGTGCAGCTGGGTTTGTTAAGTCAATAACAAACAAAGGGTCTACGTTTTGGAAGGTTACAATGTAAGCTTTGTTGCCCATGAATCTTGCCGAGTAAATTTGTTCTCCTGGGGCTAAATCTTCTAAGCTGCCAACAAGGTTAAGGTTCAAATCAAGAACATATACATTATTTGTGGATGTTAACCCAGTAGTGAAGGTTCGCCAGTTATTGTTGTTGACAGTTGTTGCAACTCGGAAGTATCCGTTGTATTCATCCATGCTGAACTGGTTCAAAACGTATCCTGGGACTTCTCCTTCTGCTTCAAAGGTTATGGATTCTTGGTTGATTTTTGCGCGGTAGATTTTTGTTTTCATTTCTTCGTCTTCGTTCCAGTTGTAATCTGGGAAGGTCATGTAAATGTTAGTTGTTGAAACGTAAATTCCGCTGGTTCCTCCAAGCAAAACTGTTTGGTGAGTTGGTTCTTGGGCATCGTTTTGGATGTTTACTGCAGCAACGGTGGTGAATGTATATGAAGTGTCCGAGTTATTGTAATAGTAAATCTCTGTTGCATCGATTGTTTCTGTTTGGTTGTTTGAATGAACACGGGGCAAGAAAACGTCCGTTTCATAAAGATACGTGTATTGGGTTGCAACCATGTAGACGTAGTCGCCAATCATTCTTGAGCTAAAGTAGTTTCCATCAACAGAAAAGTCCCGCGTTAAAACTGGATTTTCTTTGTTTGAAACATCATAAACTTTGACAGTTGTCGTTGGGGGTTCGTAAACTATCGGAATTAAAGGCACTGGTTCAAGGTCGTTGCCATCTGGCTGGTCAGGTTCCTCTGAAGGAGCAATTTCGACAGGTGCTTTGTAACCCAAATCTATTTCGTAAAGGGGATAAACACCGTAGTTGGTCTCAAAGACTGCAACTTTGTCTCCGTTGATAAAGATTCCAGAAATCATGCCTTCCAAAACAATTTTTGAAACAACTCGAGCTTCTTCAGCTGGAAACGCTTTCACAATTGTTAAGTTTGTGTCAGAAACAACGTAGATGTATTCGCCGTCAGTTTTTACGATGTCTGCTTCATCTACGCCTTCAACTTGAACGTTGGTTTCAGAATAGTCAGCAGCCGTTGGTTCCACGGGAACAGCTGGTTCTGGAGCTGTTGCATCTGACGAAAAACTTTCAAGACCCAAAGTTTTGCTGCCACTTCTGAGCCAATATTCACCATAATTTGATGTGTTTTCAAGAAAAGTTTTCAGTTCCTCGTAAGAAGAAAACGTGTTTAACTTAATTGGGTTTGAAGTTTCGGGATTATTCAAGTAAACATATACTGGTATTGAAGCGACAACCAGAATTATCGCTATGAATAACGCTGTGAACACTTTTTTATCGTTCATGTTTTCACCTTTTGTCTATTCTATATTTATCTGAATGCAACACTGCAGACTTAATGCTACGCATTAGAACATGGTGTACAAAAAATAGAACAGCCCTAACTAACCTTGCTTTCGAAGGAAAACAAAAACTCCAAGGGCAACAAGAAAACTAGGCACAGTGATTAGCACAATAGGAGACAAATCTGTACCTGAATCACTACCAAATAGTCCCCATATTTCAGGTTCTTCAGGTGTTGATAAACCTGTAGTTTCAACTTTATTTGGTTCAGGTGCCCCTAGCATATCTGATGGCAACTCTTGACTCGATGTTTGGAAATTGCCTCTTGTTTCGTTTGCAGTGTCTAAAGACTTCAGGGTGTATGAACCATCTGAAAACATACTATCATCTTGAAGCAGGGCTAGGGGAGCAACCATAGTAACCGTGCCAAGTAAGATGGCAAGCCCAACATACAGGATAATTTTGTTCAATTTTATCTTCCAACCTTACCAAGTAAATGAGATGCATTTAAGTCCACACTTTAGAACACCCTAGAATGGCTTTTCTCTCCACAGTCTGATGGTTTCCAGCCACAATACGGCGTTGGCTACGACTCCAAAGATTATTGCTGCAATGTTGTGGGGTGAACCCGTGGGCTGATACAAAACTAAGTTGTAAACGACAAGGTAGATTGCAAACATGGTTGACAACCAAATGGCATAAAACAGATGACGGGGTACTAGAAATCTTCCCATTCTGCTAAAGAACTTTAACAGTCCAATTTTGATTTCTTGATTTAGACGGTATTCTCCTCTTACTGTTTTTTCCACTAAACCAAGGGACAACAACTTGTCCAAGTGATGTGCAGCTACGCTTGGACTTGATAATCCTAACTCTCTTTGTACTTCTCTCACGCCTACGCTATTTTCGGGATCTTTTAGCAAGTACCAGTATATTTGAAGGGTTTTTCCCTTCAATTTTGACTCGATTTCGGCCAATTCAGAGGAAGAGAGGTCAGACATCAAACTCGCCAAAACCAAATATGATATCCATATATAATATAATTCCCCAAAAACTCGTTAAACTGGCATGGTAGTTAAAGGAACAGTTGTGGGGTTCCTTTGGTTTTTAAGAGTTCAATCATAAAAAAATGCGAAAACAAACAATAACGTCTATAATGGATGTTCTGATATCTGCTGATATCAAAAACCAAAGCATTGATGGATACGACGTTATCTGCTATATTTACGAAACATTTAGTGTAATGATTAGTTCTGGTGTTGTATATTCCCTTCTTATTCTTCTGGAGTGAAATGGTTTAATTATCTGTGACTTGTAGCTCAAAAATCGGTCTATAACCTAACTGGAAAATGCGAAAAAGCAATAGGCGTTATGGCAGAAACGAATATGGAAATGTTGAAGATTTTGCAAAAACTGCTAATTCAACAGCCCTATTTTTGTTTAGTTTCTTGCCTGTAATTTATCATTGACCAAAGATTTAATCTACCCCTCTTAGCAATCTAGTTTTTGAGGAAACTACATTGAAGCTTGATGTAAATTTAACAGACTCCTTTAACTATACTAAGTTGCTTTTTAATGACTTTGGTCGTTTGCTGATACTGATTATTTTGGATATCATACCCATAGTGAACCTTGTAGTCACAGGGTACCTGGTAAAAGTAATCAAACAACCCAAAGACTCCAACGAACTCCCTGCATTAACAAACTATGTTGACTTATGGGTTCAAGGACTAAAAGTCGTAATAGCAGTAGTAATTGTGATGATAATTCCAATAGTTTTAGTTGTTCCGGCAGCCTCTTTGTTTATTTTGTCTGGTTTTGGATTCCCTATTATAACTGGAGTAAGCACGTTTCTTGCAATTTCCCTTCTTCTAATTGGTGTTTTGATAGCCTTTTTCCTTACAATAATTCTAGCAATGGCAATAGTAAATATGGTAAAACATGACGAATTCGGTAAAGTATTCGCAATAGGAGATGTAATGGAAATCATCAGAAAAATTGGATGGGGAAACTACATACTTTGGATTGTTGCTATCTTCATTTGTGCAGTAATCGTCGGAGCAATCGGAAATATCCCAACAATTGGTTGGTTACTGTCTGCTGCAATCGCCCCAATCTTTGGAGTTTTCATTGCACGCTCAGCAGCCCTAACGTACATGGAAGGAACGAAAAATTCACAGGCAACCGAAACATCAGCATAGAATCAAAGCAAACTCGCTCATTACCCCTTTTTTCTTTTCTAACCACTCTGTTTAAAACTAAATTTTTTGATGAAATATTTACTTTAATTGATTTAATTTTTCAATCTTGCATTTTACTTTATGATGAATTATTAAACAACCATTTAAGTAAGTAATTTAGATTCATAATTGTTATAGTTCCTCTCTAGCTATCATCTAACCGTGGGAACGCTCAAAACTGGAGGGGTTTGAATGACAAATCATTTTTCTGAAGATATACAAAATGGAGAAACATTTAGTGACATTCAGGTTTTATGTGTTGATGACGAAGTTGGACTGTCACAAACTGTTAAACAAATATTAGAAAAACAAGGTTCTATTAATGTAGAAACAGCATGTTCAGTTAAAGAAGCCCTGCAAAAAATTTCCAAAAAACGATTTGATGTTGTTGTTTCTGATTATCAAATGCCTGAAAAAAGTGGTTTGGATTTTTTAAAAATTCTGAGAGATGCTGGAAATAATATTCCATTTATTTTGTTTACTGGAAAAGGTAGAGAAGAAGTCGCCGTTGAAGCGTTGAATTTAGGGGCTGAAAGATACTTTAACAAATTTGGTGACCCTGAAACGGTTTACTGTGAACTTGCCCACGGAATTCGTCAAGTAGTATCACAAAGAAAAGCAGAAAAAAAAGTATGGGACCGAGAAGAGCGATTGCGGGCAATTATTGCTTCTTCTCCTGACATGATGATAGTCAGTGACCGTAATGGATACATTACAGATTGTAACCGTGAGGCATTGAAGCTCTTTGACGTTTCTTCCAAAGATGACATAATTGGTAACCACTTTCAAACCCTGGTTGCGGAAGGCCAACATAACATATTTGAAAACATAAGAGAAAATTTGCTAAAAAACGGGTTTATAAATAAAATCGAATCTAAACTAATGACTAAATCAGGCTCTGAACTTTTCGTTGAATTTTCTGCAAATCTATTAAAGGATGCACATGGAAATATTGTTGGGGGAGTGGCGCTGGCCAGAGACGTGACTGAACGTAAGCAAACTGAAACTGCGTTGAAATTGTCGGAAGAAAAAATTCGGGCGATTATGCGTTCGGCAAATGATGCAATAATTTTGATGGATCCTAAGGGAAATATTTCGTACTGGAATGAAGCTGCTGAAAAAATATTTGGATATTCAAAAGGAGAGGTTATTGGAAAGGGTGTTCATGATCTTTTGGGACCTAAGCGTTTTCAGGAAGCTTGCATGAAGCAGTTTAGTAACTTCAAAGTTTCAGGAAAAGGGTTTCCTGTTGGATTAACTCTTGAAATGCCTGCTCTTAAAAAAGATGGATCTGAGTTCCCAGCCGAACTTTCTGTTTCAGCGTTCAAGTTGGACAACCAATGGCATGCTGTAAGCATTCTTAGAGACATAACTGAACGAAAAAATGCAGAAAATGCCCTTAAACAAAGTGAAAAACGGTTTAGGGAATTAAGCGAATTGCTTCCTGAAATTATTTATGAAGCCAACCCAGAAGGAACCCTTGTTTTTGCAAATAAGGAAGCTTTAGTTCGATTTGGTTACACTCTCCAAGATTTTAAAAAAGGCATCAAAGTGAGTGAAGTTATCGCTCCTGAGCATCGTCATCTTGCCACCAAAAATATTAAACGGCTTTTGAGGGGTGAACCTACTGGACCTACTGAGTATAATGCACTAACAAAAGACGGAAATATTTTTCCAATTATGGTGCATTCTGTTCCAATTTTTCATAACCATGAAGTATTGGGTTTTAGGGGGATAATTCTGGACATTACTGTGCGCAAAGAAGCAGAAAATAAATTGAAAGAGTCTTTGGATAACTTGCGGAATTTAAACGAGAAACTTGATGTAGTTGGGAAGCTGACGCGGCATGATGCTCGAAACAAACTTTCTGTAATACTGAATCATGTTTTTCTTGCAAAAAACCAACTTTCCCAACCGGACAAAGTATTGGAACATTTAGATGCAGTAGAATCAGCAGTTGAGTTAATAGAAAAAATTTTCAAGTTTTCAAGAATATACGAAAAATTGGGTAAAGAAAAACTATCCTGCATCAACTTGAAAGAAACATTTGATGAAGCAATTGCATTACATTCTTGTTCTGATACAATATCCTTCGTTAATGATTGTGATGGATTGATGGTATTGGGTGATTCTTTGTTGCGACAGTTATTCTATAACTTGATTGATAACTCTTTGAAACATGGAGAAAAAGTTAGCCAAATAAAACTATATTGGAAAGATGAAAATGACAGAATTAAACTAATTTACGAAGATAACGGAATCGGCATACCTGAAACTGAAAAACAAAAAATATTCAAAGAAGGTTACGGCAAAGGCAGCGGTTACGGACTTTTTTTAATTGCAAAACTTTGTGAAGTATACGGTTGGTCAATTCAAGAAACTGGAATATTCAATGACAGTGCTCAGTTCACAATAACTATCCCCAAAACAGGTTTAGATTCAACTGGCAGTCAATAATTTTTGATATTTTGCGGGCTCTCCAAAGAGAAAGAACTTATAGAAGCAACTTTTACATACATAACCACAATGGATAACTGCAAAATATTTCGTAACCTTAAAACGTTGTATTTTGTTGTTAATTCATCCCCCTGGGTCCATGGTCTAGTCTGGATTAGGACACTGGCCTGCGAAGCCGGAGTTCCGGGGTTCGAATCCCCGTGGACCCGCCACTTAAGGAAGAAAAAGTTATGGTTCCAGTTAATCCCTTTGCCGAATTCTACAATGCATGTGAAACATTACTAAAAGACACCCTACAACAGTTGTATCCTGACGTAAATTTTAACGAAATTATTGGTTCATCTAACCGATCAACTTTGCAGGTTCCCCCAAACCTAGAGTTCGGCGAACTGGCAACTTCAATCTGTTTTGAGTTAGCCAAACAGGCAAAAAAAAGCCCCCGAAACATAGCCCAAGAAATCGTGGATGCAATAAATGTTTCAAAAATTGAATTAATTGACTCTGTTTCTGCAGCTGGGGCAGGATACGTAAATTTCCGTGTTAACTCGGAAGCGTTTTCATGTTTAACCTTAAAATCCATTAATGAATTGGATTTGGATTATGGTTTCATAAAAACCCGTGAACCCAAAAAAATTTTACTTGAACACACAAGCGTTAACCCTGTTCACCCTATTCATATTGGGCAAGCAAGAAATCCAGTGCTGGGGGATGCAATTTCCAGAATTTTGAAAAAACGAGGACACGACGTTTCTTGCCATTATTATGTGGATGATGTTGGACGCCAAAGCGCAGTTATCGCTTACGGGTACACCAAGCTTGGAAAACCCAAACCTGACCAAAAGCCTGACCGTTTCATTGGTGGTATCTACACAGTAACTAGTTGTATAATGGAAGTTAACCGTTACAAAAAAGCCGTAGAAACTGCAAAAACTAGTTGCCCCAAAGACCTTCCAAAACTGAATCGGCAACTGGACGAATGGATTTCTATTTCTGCTGAAATTCAGGAACGTTTTCCAGAGCTTTTTGGTAAACTTTTGGATGAAATCAACAAGGATGCTGATCCTGAACTGCAAATTGGGAAATTGATTCAAAACTATGAGGCAGGAAAAGAACCTGAAAAACAGTTACTTCGGGAAGTATGTGAGTTGTGTCTTTCTGGCTTTAAGGAAACTTTGGCCAGTGTAGAAATTTCTATAGATTCCTGGGATTGGGAAAGTGACTTAATCTGGAGAGGCGACGTCAAACAAGTAATCGCTGACTTGGAAAAAACATCTTACGTTTTTTGGGAAAATGGTGTTTTGGAGTTTGACGCAGAAAAAGTAGCTGACGATTTGGACCTAAAACCGAAACTAGGAATAAGTGCCGATCATGAAATCACTCCGTTGACTTTGGCGCGGGCTGATGGGACTTCTTTGTATACTACTCGAGATATTGCATATCATCTTTGGAAGTTTACCCAAGCTGAACGTGTAGTCAATGTTATCGGAATGGAGCAAACGCTGCCGCAATTGCAACTAAAACTTGCTTTAAGCGCTTTAGGTCATCCGGATTACATACCTAAACTCACCCATTTTGCGTACAGTTTAGTTAGGCTTCCGGGATACCGAATGAGTAGCCGCAGGGGACGTTACATAACCCTTGACGAAGTTATGGATGGAGCAGCAGAACGAGCTTATTTCGAAGTTTCTAAGCGGTCACCAATGTTGTCTGAAGATGAAAAAAGAAAAATTTCCGAGTTCGTAGGAAAAGGCGCAGTAAAATATGCTCTAATAGCTGTAGACCCATCTAAACCTGTAGTTTTTAGTTGGGACCGAGTACTAGATTTTGAAAAGAACAGCGCACCTTACATCCAATACTCTCATGCACGCGGATGTAGCATTCTTCGGAAAGCATCTCTTCAAATTGAAAACGCAGATTATTCACTTTTAAATGACCTATTAGAAAAAGATATCATGTTAACTTTAGCTCGTTTTCCTGAAGTTTTTGTGGATTGTGCTGAAAGCCTTAAACCAAACGCCATCGCGGACTACGTTAACAGTTTAGCTGACAAATTTAACAAATTCTACACCAAACTTCCTGTAATAAAAGCTGAATCAGAACAGTTAGGTGCTGCCCGTTTGGCCCTTGTTGATGCTGTTCGTATAGTGTTGCGTAACTGTTTAATACTGCTTGGAATAGAATCGCCAGAAAAAATGTAGCCATTATAGCTTGAAGGAATATGCATGTATGGCTTCGATTATGGCAGAGAAGTTCTAAAATGGATCGCAATAATAACCATGACCGTAGACCACGTTGGAGCTGTACTGTACCCTGAACTACAAGTTTTGCGTTTTGTTGGTCGGCTGGCTTTTCCGTTATTTGCTTATTTATTAGTGCTTGGAATGGAAAACACCCGAAACATCAAAAGCTACATTATTCGATTGTTTATGTTTGCTGCAGTTTCTCAGATTCCTTTCTTTCTAGCTCACGGTTATGTCCCATTTGAGTCACTTAACATATTCTTTACTTTGGCTTTAGGTCTGATGTTTGTATATTTTTTCCAAAAAGCCTCGATTTTTGCGTTCATTCCCCTTATTGTTTCCTTTGTCATACACTTCGATTATGGCATCTACGGACTAGCCTTGATTGGCTGTATGGCACTTTTGCGAAGAAACATAAAACTCGGAGCTGTTTTGATTTTTCTGCTAAACTGTTTGTTCCTGTTTCCTTTTAGTAGCCAATTTTTATCCCTTGGTGCCCTTCCCCTGATTGTTTTACATGATACCGGTTCATTATCTATAGTAAAAGACTACGCAGAAGACTACAAAATTCCCTTATGGCGAAAATATTTCTTCTATGTGTATTATCCGTTGCATCTGGCTGTGCTTTATGTGATAAATGCCATGTACTTCTAACGCTTCTAAACCTGTTTTGACGTTACTGGGTAGGTACAATGTTAGGTACAGTTATTCCTTGGGGGTTTAGGCATATCCAAAAGTAAACTAGGTACTCTGGAGTGTTTAGTATTCTGGTGTCTGAAGGCAAATGAATGTGATTCCCATTAACACCTCGGTATTTATTTGAACCTGACTCGTAAACAAAACCACAATATGCTTCTGCAGTGTCGTTGTCTATTGCATCTACCCAATAACTTCGAACTACACTAGCTTGACCTATCGAATCATACCATTTCAGTTCGTAAGTTATTTTTCCTTGGTCTGCTAGGGACAAAATCACATCAATTGCTGTAATTACGCCTTCTTGAAAAACGTCGTTTCTCAGATTGTGGGCTGTCACTTCTACGTCAGTAAATTCTTTTGTGAACGTTTTTCCCACAATTGTTACTTCAGGAATTATGATTTTTTCATGGTTGTCCTCTTTTCTTTGGGTTTCTTCTTGCCACTCAGAATATATTGCAGCAATTTTTGAGTAACTTTCTGTGTAGAATTGTATTTGAGTGCCAATTTTCCATGGATAATGATCGGGTCTGAAAACATTTTGTTCAGGCCATCCTCCAGAGTAGACAACAATGTACCACCAGCCCGTTTGTTGGTTTATTGCGTCAATTATATGAGTGTTCATTGTTTCGTCAAAATGATATGCTAAATCAATTAGGTTTTGTTCATACAAATGAACCAAAACGTCAAATACTGAAAACTGTCCATTTTTAAACAAGTCAGGTCTTGTAGTGTTGACCTTTGAAGAGTCAAAGAAGTATTCTTGTTCTTCGATTAGGATGCGTGCTCTGTTGATTCTGTCTATTGGTTCATTTGTTTCGGGTTCCTGTTCATCAGGTTCATTAGTTTCTAGTTGGGTTTCATTTGAAACATCCGGTGTATTAATCGGTGTTTTGTCATGACCTGTTAATATGCCGTCCTTTTGGTTGCCTAAATTGTTATTGTGCCAAACCCAGATGCTAATTGTTATTGAAGAAATTAAAATTGTAACTACTAGAACAGCAGATATTTTTGAAACTGTTTTTGTTTTTTTCTTCGTAGACATAAAAACATTATTTATAACGGTGTTATATAAACACTGATAAAATCAATTTATCCTGTCTTTGTAACAAAAATAGGACTAAATCAATTTACTTATTGAGTTCGATTATTTCTGCTTCTAGTTTTTCTGTGTCGAGTATTGCTATTGTTGATTTCCCTGTTAGCAGTCCACAAGTTTCTCCGGGGTTAATGACTAACATTTGCCCTTTTCTGTAAATTTTTGCTTCATGGGTGTGCCCTGTGATTAAAATGTCGTGGCTTTGTAGTTCCAATAGTGAACGCATTAGTTCTCGGTCATCTCCATGTACAATAGCAATTCTTAGTCCATCAATTATGTCAAAGGCAAATCTTCCTCGTATGTCTGCTCCGAATTCGGCGAATTTTTGTTTCAGTAAACTTGTGCTGCCATCGTTGTTGCCTAACACTCCAATAAGGGGCGCTTTCAAGTTCTTCAAATGGGAATCTACAAAAGGCGCGATGTAATCTCCTGCATGATATACAAGTTCAACACCTAATTCGTTAAGTTTGTTTACTGCTGCATCAATCATTGGCAGGCGGTCGTGGGTGTCTGACATAATTCCGATAATCATTTTCTGTCATCCTTTCTGGGTTACAGAAAAGTGATTATAACTAAATATGGATTATGTTTATTTTTTTAATATTTTGTTTACTTAAAATGTATCTCCTTTTGTCCGAAAATGTTTTACAACAGGTCAAAGGTTAATACGTGATGGTGTAAAATTTGGCATCTCTTAGGGCTTTAGCTCCCTCATTAACCCGAATCACTATCGCCGGAGCCGTCGGCGCTGCGTTACACATTGGTCAAGGAGACAAAAATTTAGTAGACGCAACCGCAGTCGACTTTTCAAGAGCAGTTTTGAATCAAACCGAAATTGACGGCGAAGTAATATCCTGTGAAGGACCCAAAGATAATGCGCCAGCATTCCTTAACAGAGAAAGAGTTGGAACCTGCAAAGGACCCAAAGTAGAATTCGTTTTCGATCCCGTAGACGGAACAACAGCAACATCCAAAGGTAGAAAAGACGCAATTTCTGCTCTTGCATGTGCACCTGCTGGCTGCTTCCAAGTCTTGCCTGACGACGGATACTACTTTAAAGTAGCAACCGACATACACTCCAAAGGAAAAATTTCTTTGGACATGTCCATAGAAGAACTTGTAAAAACAGTGGCAAAAGCAAAAGGGTTGTCCCTTGAAAACTTCACAGTTATTATGCTCGAACGTGAGCGACACAATCAAATTTTGGAAACTTTACGAAAACTTGGAGTTAGAATCATTTTGATTCCTGACGGAGACATAGCAGGAGCGGTTGTTACCTGCATGCCCGATTCTGGTGTTGACCTTCTTGTTGGAGCAGGTGCAGGACCTGAAGCAACAATTGCTGCAACTGCTGTAAAATGTCTAGGTGGAACCATGCTTGTTAAAGTCTGGAAAGACCAAAAAGACGACGCAGGTCGGATGGACCGATTGCGAGAAGTTGGCGTTGATATTGAAAAAACATATAATGAAGAAGAGTTAGCAAAAGGCAACGAACTCGTGTTTGCAGCATCAGGTATAACTAAAGGTGAACTTTTGAATGGTGTACGGTTTACTAAAGGTGGTGCAACTGTCAGTTCTCTTTGTATGCGTTTGCCTAGCGGAACCATAGAAACATCTAAAACAACGCTTAAGTTCAAAGAGCATCCAGTCTACAAAACTGTTGATTTGAATGGTCATGCCAGTAACTCTTTTTAGTTTCTAGCAAAGTTTTTCCCTTTTTTTATCCTGTTCTGTAAATTACAATCATCAGGATTATCAGTAATATGCTCAAAGTTATGATGAAATAGGCTGACCTTTTTTTTGCGTCTGCTTTCTGGTAGAATCTTCTTGGTTGAAGTCCTTTTATTCGTAACATTACTGTGCATCCTAGTTCTAATCCGACCAGATACACCATCGTTACCGTTAACGCCCCAAAGAACATGTTGCCGTTCATTAATGCTAAACCGATTCCGGAAACTGTAGCTGGGGGCAATAAGGCGCTTGCTACGCCTACTCCAACTAGGATTTCAGGTATTGCAGCAACTAATGCTAATCCTCCTGCTAAGCCTAGTATTAATCCTATTCCTACGTCTGTTAAGGAAGTTTGGCTTCTAATCGAAATTTGTGACGTAACCTGCAAGTCCACAAAAAATGAAACAACAATTGTAGTTAATGCTGAAAGGAGTATTACTGAACCCAGAAGTATGATTATTGATGCTTCGGTTTTGACTAGTTTTTTAATTTTTCCTATGCTTGCGTTTACTGCAAAAGCATTAATGGGACCTAGTAATGGTGAAAGAAGCATTGCTCCAATTACAGTGACTGGATTGTCAAGGAATAGTCCTGCAAGGGCGATTATGGTGGCAAACAATGCCATTATTATGAGGTCTTTGTTTATTTGTGTGAATTTTTCTGTAGTTTCTAACAGCCGTTCGAAGGGATTTGGTGGAGGATTTTCTTCACCAATTTTTTCTTTTATTCTGTCAAGATGGCTAGAAACATAGGCTTCCACGTTATACACACTTATAGAATTTTGTGTTAGCCTCAAATCCATTATTTCTGAAATTTCTTCAATTGCCCTATCAATAAGTTGGTCAGGTACTAAACAAGAAAATGTTTTGAATTTTTCATTTTCAATTTTCATGGATGAGCAAACATATGAGAGTTCCAAGTTTGTAAGTAATTGTTTGACTTTTCTTGCCTCATTTGTTGTTACATTTACTTCGAGTTTTTTCAATGTAGCCCACATTTTTTGTTATAAATCTAATTCAATACTTTGTTTAGATGGCTTAAATCGTTTGGTGTTACTAGTTATATTAGCCGAACGAAACTGTTTGTTAATATGATATGCTTTTCTAATTTAATGTGTTTTGTTTAGGGCTTTTTGAACGATATGTTTAAGTTTTTGGTGTTGGTGTAGTTTGTGGAGAGGTAATTGGTATGGTCTTTGGTTATATCCTTGTTACTTTGAAGTCAGGCGCTGAACGAGATGTTTGTGAAAGAGTTGCTAACTTCGAAGAGGTTGTTCAAGTTGACGAATTATACGGAGAATACGATGCAATAGCAAAAGTTGAAGTAAAAGACCTTGCAGATTTAGACAGATTCCTAACTGACAAACTCCGCTCGCTGTCTGATATTTTCCTGACAACCACAATGATTGTTGCAAAAGAATACAAAAACCGCTAATCAGTTTTTATTAAACTGAAAAAAGTTGTTTTTCCTTCTTTTTTGTTACTTAATCTTGTGAATTTGGGTGTTTGTTAGATTTAATTTCTGTATGTTTTTATCTGATTTTATTTGGTCTTTTATTTTCAGTAACGCTGTTTCAGTTTTTGGCTGAGTTTCTGCTGTTATTTTTTGTGTTATTAACCGCTTTTGTAGGTAGTTATAGCCACAATCGCAGGTGAATCCGACGATGGAATTATTTTTTACGTGTATTGTGTGGATGGTTGAAGCGTTGCATCTTGCTTGATTTTTATGTATTTGCCATGTTAACGTTAATTCTTCGATGGATAATGGGTGATGGGTTTTTGCTTTAAAGATGTACCATGCTATGTAGGTTCCTAGGCAGGTCCAAGTGGTTGCAAAAAGAATTTCTATCATTTTTTCACCTGTTTTTCTGTTGAACTGTTTTATTGTTACACCTGTATACAATATGTCTTTTTCTAGACATATAATATATTTTAATAATATCTTCTGCCTAATATATCTTGCTTAAAAAATTCAGATACAACCAATTTTTACTAATAAAATATGCAAAAATGCTATTTCCAACCCTTTAACTCATTTCAACTAATTTCGAGTTAGGAAAAAAACAATGTTGAAAATTATTTGAACTGAACTACAGTAATGCCTCTGAAAAAAATTGGACAATCTTACAAAAATTGATGTTATACTTTTAGTTTATCCAGTCTAGTTACTGCTAGCGGGACAACCATTTCTTCAGCGTTTAATCCCCCATGTTGACCAATAGGATTATACTTTATATCCTTGAAATGTTCAAACCAAACTGTTTCGTTCCCATAAGGCAAAATCAACAAGTTGCCTGCTCTATCAATAAACTGACTTCCAACATTTCCCCGTCCAAACAATCCATTGTTTATTGCATCCTTAGTTTCAACAACTTTTGCTTTGTCACCAATTTTTTTCCGAAGCAAATCTTGAGTTTCTACAAGCTTTTCTGGTTGAACATGCAGAAAAACATCTCGTGCGCTACCCGTGGGTAAAATAGTGTTTCCTGAACTTCCCTTCTGTAGGTTATTCATAATGTCCGGAAAGCCATTCAGGTATGTCGTATCCTTGGGAACAATATTAACGCCCCCATGGTCTGCTGTTAACAGGATTAGGGTTTCCTTTGCAGTTTTGGGGTCAATTTTTTCGATTAACTCTTTGTTCATTAAATATGAAATGGCTGACAATTCTGCTCCATATTCATAACTTTTTGGTCCGTACTCGTGTGATATTGTATCTAAATTACTTAGGTGCACAAAAAAGTATGCTGGTCCCGTTTCTTCTTCCAGTTTCTTTTTTAGTGTAACGATTAAATCTGAAGACTTCAAAGACGGAATAAACGTGCTATCTTCAAACAGAAGCCTTGAGTAATGACTGTAAGCATAAGAAGCGTAGATATGTGTGAAAGATTTGATGCCTGCTTCTTTTAGTTTGCTTTGAATTGTGTGCCCATGAAATAAAATGTCTGGACTAAACCCGTTTTCTAAAAGCTCATTTCGGACTCTTGAACCTAGGGGTTCAAAACGTAGAGTGTTGACTATTCGATCAACTTCTTTGATGTAGATATAATACTCAAATAATCCATGCTCTTGAGGAGTCAAACCAGTATTCAAAGTGGTGAGGGCATTAGTTGTTTGGGAAGGAAAAATACTAGTTAACGGAAAAACTTCACTTTTCTTTGCTAGGCTAGCCAAAAACTTCTGTTCATTGTGGTAACGCAAAAACTGGTTATATCCAAAACCATCCAAAACAAAAAGTACTACTTTGTTAACTCCCTCTACTTCAGTGTTTAAGTCAAAAGGAAGTTTTGACAAGTCATGATTTACCCCAAACAAATCCAGTATTGTTCCTGGAATGTTTGAAATGCAGTCTTTGCTATAACGTGGATAATAAAAACCTGTGATGTCTTGATTTTGGTTGCGGTGAATGATTTCGTGAATCATGAAAACCACGGGAATAAAAAAAGGGAATAACACCCGTACTATAAATTCCTTCGCTCAATAACTGCGATTACGATTTTTTGTCAAACAACAACGGCAACCCAAACAACGGAAGGGACAACGCCCACAAATCCAAGTTATGACCCATAAACCATGCATACCATTGGCTCCAGATTTCAGGTCTTCCAAAGAAAATCCATGTCAAATAATTCCAAAGGAAATAAAAACCTGCAACTATGATTATTACTCCCCATGTTTTTAGGTTTAAATCTTCTAGCCTTTCGGTTCCAAAGGCTTTCTTTGCAGAAACCGCAGAAAATATTCCGAGTGCAGCTAACCCAAATAATGTAAAAACAAAACTAATCATGTTTTCTGGATACGCTGTTAAGTAATTTGTTCCCTCATCGATTATTGTGTATATCCACATGCCTGCGTTGTTGAGCCACCATGTGAAAATGTATAATATTCCAGCGATTAAGCCCCATTTTATCGCTCTGCTTTGGGGTTTGTTTGGATTTGTGTTAAAAACTATTTTAAACAAAGCAAAGGGAAGCGCAATTGCCTCAAATAAGCACGGCAATCCCATGGCGATTACCCATTGTATGGTCATGGAAAGTTCTGTTAACTGACTGGTTGTGTCTCCTAAAATTATTGAAACAACGGGGGAAATACCCCAGAATCCAGATGTGATAAATGTGAACCAATATATTGCTTCAGCTATCAGGACAATTTTGAAAATTCTAAGAGCTGTTTTTGTTGCATCCTGTTTTTTTACAAAATAGTAACCAACTGCTACAACAGCTAATAGGCTCCCAATGAATCTGATAACAAGTCCAACCGCTGAGGAAATGTCCGTTATGAAAATCCAAAACGCAAAATCACCTGTAAAATATTCCCATTCACCAATCCATTCTAAGGTTAATAATCCGTGTAGCGTGAACAAGAAAAAAACTACAGAAACTAACAGTAAACCGATTTTCAGTGGTGAATAAAACTTCTCTGAAGAAATAGTAACCAACATCCCTTCAATGGTCATTAGATTTTATAAATATATTATTGTTATGGTCAAAACAATGAGTTTCTAACCTTGAAAAAGTGGTTTTGGGTCTGTGAACAGTCTTAAATACAAATTTTCCCAAATAATATGTAGGTAATCAAACTGAACAAAAAACAAACACAAACATTTTTGTTCTCTGCCCAAGGCGTAGGCACAATCTTTGCAGTCATTTTTTTAGTCGCATACTTTGGGGGTTTACCATCTACTGAAACATTAAATTCTGAGCCATTTTTCATCCTTTCACAAAGCATAGTTGGAGTGTTGTTCATTGTTTTTGTATTTGTAGCCTTTATTCTTGCATTTTTAATTAAATCAAAAACTAAAGATTGAAAATTTAATTTGAATGATTAGATTGTCAATTATTCTCGAACATTGTAGTTAAAATAAGCACTATTCCAGCAGTGAAAGCTATGGCTTCAAAAAATTCGTGATGTAATATATCCTTTAAGTCAAACAATCTGCCGCTGATTATGAAGTGATGGATTACCATCAAAATGCCTGCAAAAATAAATGTAAATCCTAGGATTCTTGTTTCCAGTTTCTTCATTGTGTGTCGTTATAGACATGGTTCAAGCCTTTTATAAAATGTACATTTTTGATATAAGACAAAATGAAGCAAAAATGCCAAATAAACAAATTAGGGGCTTTGGTTTTGTGCAAAACATTATTATTTTTTCTTTGCATTGCAGTAACCGTTGGTGTAATGATTGAGAGAACCCTTCGCAAAGTTTGTTGAATCTGAATTAGCTCCTAACATTTTATTGATTACTTGTGGACTTCCTGGAACCTACAAAACTGAAACTTCTCAAGAAATCGCAAAACTGAAAGGATACCCAATTCTAAGAACTGACATAATTCGTCTAGAAGTCCTCAAAAACGACGACATATTTGACGTCAAAGTAGCAGGAAACATGAATAAACGCGAAATGGTCTACAACGAAATGTTCTGTCAAGCTGCAGACTTGGCAAAAAAAGGGAAGGGTGTAATATTAGATGCCACGTTTGTAACCCAGAGTTTGCGCCGAAGAGCAGCAGAAGTTGCAGCAAAAGCTAACATACCTTTTGTTATTTTGCAGACTCATTGCTCTGAAGAGTCTTCTATGCGCCGGATATTGCGTAGAACCAAAGAAAACTATGAATCAAATGCCCTGACCAAAGAGGCTTATGATGCAAACAAAAACAGGTTTGAAGAAGTTGATTTAATGGACTTTAAACAGTTACATCCTAACCTTGAGATAACTCACTTAACTGTTGACACCGAACATGATGAGCCTGAAACTTGGTGCATCATAGGAAAAGTGGTCAAGTAACTGGACTGTATCATGATAATTGATTTGCATATTCACTCGAAAACTTGTTCAGACGGAAAACTGACTGTTCAAGAAATTATTAAAGAAGCCAAAGCCCGAAACATTGGGTTAATGTCCATTAGTGACCATGACTCGATTGGTTGCCAACAAGAAGCCATGGACTTGGCAAAAAAACACGGAATCAATTACGTCAGTGGCGTTGAACTAAATATTACATTTTCTTGCCCCGATTTTCTTGACGGCAAGTCAGTTTCCTTAGATTTGTTGGGTTACAACTTTGACGTAAATAACAAAGCCTTATTGTCTAAACTAAAACAGCTCAGTGACTATCGTGAAAAACGTGCCATAAAAATTCTGGAAAAACTGAATGCAGAATTTGAAAAGGAAGGTATATCCAAGTTTACAAAAAATGATCTGGTTCAAATCCAAAATTCTGCTGCTGGCGCCCTTGGTCGACCGCACATTGCAGACTATTTGATCAAAAAAGGTATAGTAAAAGACCGAAAAGAAGCCTTTCTTACATATCTTGTCAAATGTAATGTTCCAAAATACCCTCTTTATGCACAAGAAGCCTCAAAACTACTAAGAGATGCTGGAGGGTTTGCCGTGCTGGCTCACCCAAATGATCCATACGGAACTTCAATGGTAAAAATAACTAGTTCCTTGGATGAGCAAACCAGCATAATCAAAAACTCTTTACTGAAGCACCTTGATGGTATCGAATGCTGGCACTCCAGAAGCAGCCCAGAAACAACAAAACATTATGTGAAGTTTGCAAAACAAAATGGCTTAAAAATGACCGGCGGCAGCGACTGCCACCAAAACCCAATCATTATGGGAACAGTTAAAGTCCCCGACTTTGTAGCAAAACAATTCGTCTAGTTTTTTACATTTTTTTTGCATATTCTAAAGCTAACTCAAAATATGCAGTTGCCTCTTTTATCGTTGCAGTTTTTTCTTCCTCGCTAACGCTTGGGTCATTTAGTTTAAAACTGGTGACCTTTCCTCGTACATAAGCCCGATAACATTTGTAAAAATCCAGTAACTCCAGTAACTCTTGATCGCCAGAATGCTTTACATATTTTTCAACAAAAAAACGAGACAAATCCTTGTGCCCTTTAAAATCCAAGTCCATGGCCAAAAAGGCTATTTCCGAAGCAACATCACAGTTACTGAATCGTTCATTGAATTCGATGGCATCAAAAATGTAAATCTTGTCTGCAACAAAAATGTTCCCGGAATGCATGTCGCCATGACATTTTTTGATTTTGTTTTCAATCACTCTTTTTTTGAGCAAGTATTGGTTATTTTTCATAAATTGGTCTATCTTTTCTTGAATAAACTGGTGTGTTTTTGCTGAAATGCTTCTACAAATAAATTCTTGTGTTTGCTCAAAATTTTCTTTCCAGTTAGTTTCTATAATGGATATGGCTTCAAATTCACCGTTTGTTCGGGATGCATCTACTTTTTCATGAAAATCTGCAATAATTTTTGCCATTTTATCCATAATGTTTTTGTCAATTTTATTCTCTTCCAGAAGGCGGGTCATTATTGTTTCGTCAGGCATTTTCTTCATCTTGACGGCAAACTCAACGGTTTCTCCCTCGCCATTTATTCTGATTTGTCCCGAAGATGACCTGTTAATTGAAACTACCTCTAGATACATGTCCCGGCATAACCGTTTGTTAAGAACTAGTTCCTTTTCACAAAAATGTCGTCTTTTTTCCAGAGTCGAAAAATCCAAAAACCCAAAATTTACTGCCTTTTTAACTTTGTAAACAAATTTTTCCGTTAAAAACACGTAAGATATGTGAGTCTGTTTAACCTCAATTTTTTTTGGTGATTCTTGATATGTTTCAGGTTTTTTTAGTTCTTCCACAACCTGATTTTGAACAATATTTTTGTTCCCCAATCTTTTCTACATCCTTACTCTTAGTTACCTGACACTTAGACAATTACCGGAATGTTTTAATTTTTATCGCAATTCTCCCCCAGTTAACATGTTAAACTGTAGATTCAGTCTCCTTTATACTGGCTTTTTACCCCCAAAATGTTTTCCCCCGCCATAAAGGCTTAAATATGCTGTTTGTTACTCAGATGGACGATAGATATGCCAAAATGGGGATACTCAGTAACCGATATGGAACCCGATAAGACCGCCAAAGCTAGCGGACGCGAACTTAGGGTGTCCCATAAACATGCCCGAGAAGTATGTAAAACCATAAACGGAATGAAACTAGAACAAGCTAAAGATTACCTTCAACAAGTTATCTTAAAGAAAAAAGCTGTTCCATTCGGAAGATTCAATAAACACGTACCTCACCGCCATGGATTAGAAAAAGCGTTTTCTGGAAGATTTCCCGTAAAAACTGCCACAGAAATTTTAAAAGTTCTCGAAGGCGCTGAAGCAAACGCTGAATATAAAGGACTTGACATTGAACAACTAAGAATAGTTCACGCTTCAGCTTATCCTGGAATGAAAATTAAGCGGTTTATTCCTCGAGCTTTT
The DNA here is from genome assembly GCA_024650005.1 of Candidatus Bathyarchaeota archaeon. Classification (GTDB taxonomy): domain Archaea; phylum Thermoproteota; class Bathyarchaeia; order Bathyarchaeales; family Bathyarchaeaceae; genus Bathyarchaeum; species Bathyarchaeum tardum. The sequence continues at coordinate 64,842 of JANKMT010000001.1, forward strand.
GGCCGTTCATCACCAAGATATAACACTCTCACTCATGTAGAACTTGTTTTGGAAGAAATGGAAGGAATTTAATGTCTGTAGTTAAACATTTCATCGAAGATTCGATAAAAAGAAAAGAAATTGAAGAATTCTTACAAAATGAATTCGAACGCGCAGGATACGGTGGAGTAAGCCTAACAAAAACACCTCTAGGAACTCACATAGTCATATATACCATGCGCCCTGGATTAGTAATTGGACGCGGTGGCGAAACCATTCGTGCCCTTGCCCAAATTCTAGAACAACAATTCCAACTTCCAAGCCCACAAATTTCTGTCGCTGAAATCGAAGTTCCCGAACTAAACGCACACGTAGTTGCATCCAGAATTGCTTCAGCTTTGAAACGTGGTATCCACTACCGGCGTTCAGCTTTCTGGGCCATAACCAATGCAATGGAAGCCGGTGCACTGGGCATCGAAATCATCATCAGCGGCAAGCTTCGTACCGACCGTGCCCGCTACGAAAAATTCATCGAAGGGTACCTCCCCAAGAGTGGAGATCCACCTCGACAATACATGCGAACTGCAGAATTGCACGTTCATCTTAAACCCGGAACATTAGGCGTAAAAGTGAGCCTTCTTCCACCTGATGCAGTATTCCCTGACAAACTTGAAGTATACACTATTGAAGATAAGCCCGAACCTAAACCTGAAGCTATAATCGAAGAAAAAGTTGTTGAAACCCCAGTTGAACAAGAATCCACGCCTGCAGAAGAACCTGTGAAAGCTCCGGAATCTGAACCTGTTGACGTTTCAGCTGAAGAAAAAGAAACAGCTGAACCCGTTACAAAAGACGAAAAACCTGCAAAAGCAGAAGTTGCTGAACCTGAAGTTGTAGAAGAGCCTAAAGCAGTTGAGCCTGAAGCTGAGCCTTCAAAAGAACCTGTAACTGAAGAATCTCCTGAAGCTGAGGTTGAAGTTCCTGTGAAAGAGGAAAAATCTGAAGAGAAAGTAACTGAAACAGAATCTGTTCCAGTTGAAGAAAAAAATGAGGCTGGCGAATAATCATGCCAATTTTACGAGTTAAAGAAATGCGTGAATTGTCTTCTGAAAAACGCCTCGAAAAAGTTAACGAGCTTCGAACTGAGCTTGCAAGGTTAAAAACAATGGTTGCCGCAGGAGGCGCTATTGATAATCCATCGCAAATTCGTGCACTTCGTAAAACAATTGCTCGTCTGTTAACCATTGAAACTGAAGAACAAGGGAGGAATGAACAGTAATGAAAGTCACTCCCAGTGTAGTTCAAGACGAGTTTATTGGTCTTGAAGCTTGTGTGGCTAAATGTTTAAACCCATCTGTTGTTGGACTGAAAGGTTTAGTTATAGATGAGACCCGTAACACATTTACATTATCATGTAATAGAGAAAGAAAGGTTGTCATCAAAGACACTGCCGTTTTTGATTTCATTCTGTCAAATGGGACAGGTGTTCAAATCGACGGGAATCTTATGGTGGGCCGATCTGAAGACCGACTCAAAAAAAGAATTAGGAGAGTTTGGTAAATGTCAGCTTTAACTGCAAAAAAACCAAAGAAAACATGTGACGATATTAACTGCCCCTTTCATGGGACACTAGCCTTGAGAGGGCACGCGCTAGAAGGAACAGTTGTTAGTAACAAAATGGAAAAAACCGTTATTGTTCGTCGTGACTACCTTAATTACGTTCCAAAATACAGAAGATATGAAAAAAGACGAAGCAACGTACCCGCACATAATCCTCCATGCCTTGAAGTAAAAGCAGGAGACAAGGTACGATTAGCTGAATGTCGCCCAATAAGCAAGACAGTTGGCTTCGTTGTAATAGAAAAACTGGAGGATGGTTCTGGTGGCAGCACGCGCTAAGTCACGCGCTTTCATGGCCAAAGGAGTCGTCGGTCAGAAACCAAAAATTTCCCGAGGGCTAAACAACGGCGCTCTTCTGAAATGTGCTGACAACTCTGGTGCTCGAGAAGTACGATTAATCCAAGTAGTTGGCTACAAGGGAAGGATTAGACGTGTTCCATCAGCTTCTGTAGGTGACCTGATAACTATATCTGTTAGAAAAGGTACGCCTGATATGAGGAAAAAAATATTCCATGCCGTAGTTGTGCGCCAAAGAAAGCCATTTCGACGAGTAGACGGAACTTGGGTGCAATTCGAAGACAACGCGGCAGTAGTAATGACTCCTGAAGGAGAAATGCGTGGTTCAGAAATTCGTGGACCTATCGCAAAAGAGGCAGCAGAAAAATGGCCAAGAATTGCCAGCGCTGCAAGTATCATCCTATAGGAGAGTAAATTGATGAAAACAACAAAACCCACTAAACAAAGAAAAAGGATGTATCAAGCTTCTGTTAGTGACAGGTATAAACGATTTTCTGCTCCCCTTTCAGCAAAATTGAAAGAATCCCACGGAATTAGTTCACTTCCTGTTAGAAACGGCGACACTGTTATGGTCATGAGAGGCGACCGTAAAGGTTCTGAAGGAAAAATCAATCAGATTGATCGAAAAAAGTATCGAATCTTTATAGAAGGTGCAACTCGAGAAAAAGTAGATGGGACAACAATTCCTGTTCCAATTCATCCTTCGAAAGTAGTGATTACACGCCTGAATCTAGATGATAAATGGCGCAAAAAAGTCTTGGAGCGAAAAGCATCAACTGAAAAAGCTGAGTCATCCAAAGAAGAGCCTAAGAAAAAAGCAACTAAAACTACGAAAAAATCAACTAAAGTAAAAGAGGAAACTGGAGGAAAATAATATGGGAAGAAAAGGCGAACGCGGTCATCTTAAGCGAAAACCAGCTCCAAAATTATGGCCTATTCACAGAAAAGAAGCAGTGTGGACAGTAAAACCAACCCCTGGACCACATCCTGCTGCACGTTCTTTACCTCTAGCCCTAATTGTGCGGGATATGTTAGGATTTGCAAAAACCGCTAAGGAAGCTAGAAACATTATCTGTTCAGGAAAAATCTTGGTGGACGGAAAAGTACGAACAGACGACAAGTTTCTTGTTGGTTTGATGGATGTAATTTCTGTTCCTGGCATTAACAAATCATACAGAGTCTTGCCTTCAGGTAAGGGTCTTTTTTTGCATGCCATTGATTCTGAGGATGCTTCATCCAAAGTTTATCGAGTTGAAGACAAAACCCTCGTAAAAAATGGAAAGTTGCAACTTGACCTTCATGATGGCTCAAGTTATCTAGTTAATGAGACTGAATCTGTGACTCCTGAAAAAGTTGTATATCAAACTCTTGACGTTCTCAAGCTCAGCATTCCTGGACGAGAGCTTATTGGTTACAATAAACTGGCTGTTGGTTCCTACGTAATAGTAATCGGTGGAAAGAACATGGGCAAAGTCGGCAAGATTGACTCAATTGAAGACCAAGCAGACAAAAAACGTAGAGACCTACTTGTAACTATCAAAGATGTACACGGTAACCAGTTGCAAACAATCCTTGATTTCGTATTCGTTCTAGGAGACAATCAATCTTCAATAGCTTTACCGGAGGCAAAGTAACATGGCCGACGAAAAACAAACACCTGAAACAGTTGCAACCGAAGAGGAAACAAAAGCACCTGCTACTGAGACCGAAGCCAAAGAAAAGAAAGCAGCTAAATCAAATGCTAAAGTTGCGAAGAAAACTGTAACTAAAAAAACCCCGGAATCTAAAGCTGAACCTGCATCTGCTAAAAAGGAGAAAGCAGTTAAAGAGGAAAAACCCGTCAAGGAAGAAACTGTTTCTGAACTTGAAGCTCCTGTTGAAGCAGAGTCTGTAGTTGACGAAAAACCTGCACCTAAGGTTGTTGCTAAACCTGTGCGCAAAGAATGGGCTGGAAATCCTATGCTTATTCCTGTGATTGAGAAAGTAACCGTTAACATGTCTGTAGGAAAATCTGGTGCCCCTTTGGAACAAGCAGTAACAATTATTAAACAATTAACAAACCAAAAGCCTTCCAAACGAAACGCAAGAAAGACTATACGTGAGTTTGGTATCAGGAAAGGCGAACCAATTGCCTGTGTAGTTACTCTTAGGGAAGAATCTGCAAAAATGTTCTTAGTCAAAGCTTTATATGCTGTTGAAAAGAAACTTTCAAAATACGCTTTTGATAATCAAGGAAACTTCTCTTTCGGAATCAAAGAGCACATTAACATTCCAGGGATCAAATATTTGCCTGAACTGGGAATTCACGGTATGGACGTTTCAGTTTCTCTTGGCAGAGCTGGTTATCGCGTTAAGCGCAGACACCGTCGGCAAGCTAAAGTTGGTAAAGACCATCAGCTAACTGCCGAAGAAGCGATATTGTTTATTAAAGACGAATTTGATGTTGAAATACAATAAATGGTGAATCATGGTGAAACAGCAAACTAAAGTTGAACGAAAATTCGGTAAGGGCAGTCGTCCCTGTAGGCGATGTGGATCCTACGGTTCCCTTGTACGCAGCTATGGATTAGACCTTTGTCGCCAATGTTTCCGTGAAATTGCAAGCGACCTGGGTTTCAGGAAATATGAGTAAATGGAGATGTATCAGATTTGCCTATGATGGACACGCTCGCAAATGGTTTGACTACAATCATAAATAACGAAATGCGCCGAAAACGAGAATGCATAATCAATCAGGCCTCCAAGTTACTAGGGCGTGTTTTGAGAGTAATGCAGCTTAACGGTTACATCGGAGAATTCGAATTCATTGATGATGGCCGCTCCGGAAAGTTCCGAGTGCAACTTCTTGGTCGAGTTAACAAATGTGGTGCTATAAAGCCCAGAATTCCTGTTAACTCTAAAGAAATCGAGAACTGGGAAAAACAATTCCTCCCCTCCAGAGACATAGGTGTGCTGGTCTTTTCCACCTCTCAAGGCGTTCTATCCCATAAAGAGGTAAGAGAGAAAAAGATTGGCGGTCGTCTTTTGGCCTTTGTTTATTAGGAGAAGAAGAAAATGCGTGCAATAGAAACCGTATCAACAGTTGAAGTCCCCGAAAATGTAGTGGGCATGCTCGATGGAAGAACAGTCACAATTAAAGGTGAAAAAGGTGAACTCGTAAGAGACTTTTCACATGCATCCGTTAACATCCGGTTAGATGGTAAAACTTTTACCATTCAAGCAAGCTGGCCCCGCAAAAGAGAAGCAGCCCTAGTGGGAACTGTGAGTTCTCATATAAAGAACATGATAACGGGAGTAACAACTGGGTATACGCATAAATTGAAAATTGTTTATTCTCACTTTCCTATAACTGTCAAGGTTGTAGGCAACTATTTGACCATTGCAAATTTTACTGGTGAGCGTAATCCACGAAAAGCCAAAATAATGGGAAATTGCAACGTCAAAATAAATGGTGACGATATTATCATTCAAGGAATAAACAAAGAGGATGTTAGCCAAACTGCCGCAAATATCCAGAATGGTACAAAAATAAAGTCCAAAGACCCACGAGTTTTCTTGGACGGTATTTATGTTTTTGAAGAACATGAGGGATTCGTAGATTGACAACTGAAGAAAAAGAAGTTAATATGGGCGAGCAATCTTCTTCTAAGAACGCTTATGTAAAAAACAAAAAGCCCAAATTTAGAAGGCAAGAGAGCTGGAGATACAAAAGAGTTACCGATAGATGGAGACGACCTCATGGTATCGACAGCAAAATGCGCAAAAAAGTTAAAGGTTGGCCTGCATCACCAACTGTTGGTTATCAAAGTCCAAAAGCTACCAGAGGATTACACCCTTCTGGGTATGTAGAAACACGCGTTTTCAATGTTGAAGACTTAGGTGGAATCGACCCAGAAATTCAAGCTGTCCGTGTAGCTCACACAGTAGGTGCCAAAAAAAGACTTGATATAATTGCCGCTGCTGAAGTGAAAGGAATTCACGTTTTGAACTCACGCAAAACTCGGGAAGATATTGAATCAAAAGAAAATGGAGAAGAAGTAAATGAGTCTTAAAAGTCAACGTCGGTTAGCTGCCGATATATTGAAAGTCGGTGAAACCCGAGTTTGGATTGATCCTGAACGAATTGATTACGTTGAAGCTGCTATCACTCGTGAAGAAATCCGTAAGTTAATTCACGAAAAAGTAGTCAAACGTCTTCCCTCAAAAGGGGTTTGTCGTTCTCATGCTAGGCTTATCGCTGAAAAACGAAAGAAAGGTTTGAGGCGAGGTCCAGGAGGAAAAAGTGGTCCTGCTCGTTCAAAGATTTCTAAGAAACAGGCTTGGATTAACAGAATTCGGCCTATACGACGCCGACTGCGTGAATTGAAAGAAACTCGCGCAATTACCGAGAGTACTTACCGAAAATTGTATGACATGTCCGAAAGTGGTGTCTTTGAATCTAAAGCAGATTTAGAGCGCTACATTAAAGCAAAAGATATGTGGAGGAGACGTTAAATGGCAACTGGTCCTAGGTACAGAGTAGCCTTCCGTAGAAGACGGGAAGGAAAAACAAATTATCGAACACGTAGAGCGCTTGTTCTTTCACGTGTGCCCCGTGTTGTTGTTCGTCTCAGCTTGAAAAATGTGATTGCTCAGGTAATTGAGGCGGAATCAATCGGAGACAAAGTAGTAGTTTCAGCTCACTCTCATGAGTTAGTGAAAACTTATGGCTGGAAATGTAATGGTGGAAACATTCCATCCGCCTATCTTACTGGTTTGCTGTGTGGTTACAAAGCCTTAGCTAACGGAGTGGAAACCGCTTTCTTAGATATTGGTCTTCACATTCCCGTTAAAGGCACAAGAATATTTGCTGCCCTAAAGGGATTAGTAGATGCAGGTGTTGATGTTCCTCACAGTGAAGAAATTCTTCCTGAAGAATCTCGTATTAGCGGTGAACACATTGCAGAATATGCAAGCCAGTTGTCTGAAGAACCTGAAGTCTACAAACAAAAGTTCTCAAAATATCTGGCACAAAAAATTAAACCAGAAGAGCTGCCTGAACACTTTTCGGCAGTCAAAGAAAAAATTACATCTTCGTTTGAAGAAAAGGTGAAACAATAGAGGGATAAACATGAGGTCCAATAGAGACGAAAAGTTTGAAACTTGGGTTCCCCGGACTAAACTGGGAAAAATGGTTCTTGAAGGACAAATCTCTTCGATGGAAGAGTTGTTCATGGAAGGGCTTAAGATACGTGAACCCGAAATAGTGAACACTTTGCTTCCAAATCTTCAGGAAGAAGTCCTAGATATTGGTCTAGTACAGAAACAAACTGACGCTGGAGAGAAATCACAATTCAGAGCTATCGTAGTTGTAGGAAACCGTGACGGTTACATCGGCGTAGCATCAGGAAAAGCAAGCCAAGTACGTGGCGCAATAGAAAAAGCTGCAGTTAATGCACGCCTTAAAATCACTCCTATTCGTCGCGGCTGCGGATCATGGGAATGTGGATGTGGAAAACACCATTCAATGCCCTTCCAAGTTCAAGGTGAATGTGGAGGAGTTGAAATTGTATTGATTCCTGGACCCCGTGGTCTGGGTATTGTCGCAAGTGAAACCGCAAAAATCATTCTAGGTTTAGCTGGAGTAAAAGACTGTTGGACCAAAAGCTATGGTTCAACCCGGACAATTCCATCTTTCTCTTTTGCAGTTTTCGATGCTTTGAAGAAAACCTACTTGTTGGTTACTCCAGGGGATTGGGTGCGTTAAAATGGCAGAACAAAGGAAATGTTTGGTTGCTGTTCGAATTCGCGGTTTAAGTGATATTCCTCAAGAAACCAAAGATACCTTGATGATGTTGCGTTTAACTCGTAACTGTCACGCTACATTGCTTGATGATCGTCCAGCATACAAGGGCATGTTACAGAAAAGTAAAAACTGTATAACTTGGGGTGACGCTTCTAAAGAAACAGTAGCCATGCTTCTTAAGAAACGCGGTCGACTTCCGGGTGACAAAAAACTAACTGATGAATTCGCTAAAGAATTAGGCTATGATTCTTTGGATGCCTTAGCTGAAGCAATAGTAAACGTGGAAGTAGATTTTAGTAGCCTACCTGAAGTGAAACCTGTGTTTCGTCTTCGACCCCCTAGTAAAGGATACAAAGGAAAAACCAAAAAGAGCTATGTTGCAGGCGGCGAAGCTGGATATCGCGGAGAAGCAATTAACGATTTGCTGAAACGTATGATATAATCGTTTTAGCGATAATCTTTATAGTTACCGTGTCAGCACAATTCACAGGTACAGAGGAATTGCAATGAGCGACCCTTGGTGGAGGCGCAGAAAAAAGAAAGCGCCTTGGCTAAATGACATCTATGATGAGTTAGAAAAACTAGGTGACTTAATCGACGAAACAATGCAAAAAGCCTTTGAAAATTCCTCCAAGGACGAATCATCTGGAAAAAGTTCATTTCGTGGATTTTCCATACGAGTTGGTCCCGATGGAAAACCAAAGATTCGCGAAATGAATAAAAATCAAGCCCTATATGACGATGCAGACTTCGAAGATGATGAATCTGAACCTCTAGTTGATTTCATTGAAGAAACAGAGACCTTGGTGGTTTTGGCTCAACTTCCGGGAATCACCAAAGATGACATCGATCTTTGGGTAACTGAAACATGTTTAACTCTAACCGTTGATGCCGAAGACTTTGAATGGTATGATGAACTAAAACTGCCAACTAAAGTGAAACCCAAGTCTGCAAAGGCATCTTACAAGAACGGTGTATTGGAAGTTAAAATGGAAAAATCAAAGAAAATAGATAATAAAGTTTCAATTAAATAGTGAGGTTTAACATTTGCCAACTAAAATGAGAAAAGTAAGAAAATATCGAGGCTCTCGAACACATGGATACGGTCAGATAGGTCAACACCGGTCACGAGGTGGACGGGGAGGAACTGGAAAAGCAGGTCTTGACAAACACAAATGGACCTATGTTATAAAGCATGATCCTACCTATTGGCTTAAGCATGGTTTTGTGTCCACTAAAACTCTTAATTCCAAAGTTAAAATCATCAATGTTGGAAAACTTGATGACTTAGTTGATCACTTAGATGCAGTTGAAAAACTGGAACGAAAAGAAAACAAGGTCGTTTTAGATTTAGAACGCCTTGGTTTTGACAAACTTTTGGGGACTGGTAAAATATCAAAGCCTGTTCTTGTTAAAGTTTCAGCTTATTCTGAGTCTGCTTCTAAGAAACTCGTGGAAGCAGGTGGAGCAATCCTCCAAGAAGCAGAAGCTGAATAAACTTCATTTTTCTTTTTTGTTATTCTGCCTCTTTATGTTCGCAAATTACGTCAAAGTGTTTATATTTGTGTTCAACATACGCAACTTAACAAATCAGTTTAGACACTGTTAGATTCAAGAATTGAGGAAGTATCATGGCTGGCAAATTTCTTTCATTTTTCGGACCCCTCTCACGGTTTATGCCCGAAGTAGGTTCACCAAGTCGGAAAGTAAGCTTCAACGAAAAACTTTTCTGGACTGCAATGGCGCTCATAATCTACCTTGTTATGAGCCAAATAAACCTCTTCAATGTTACCAGTGGTGGACAAGGTTTTGATGCGTATCAAATAATTTTTGCCTCAAACCAAGGAACCCTTACAACCCTTGGTATTGGACCAATTGTAACTGGTGGCCTGATTTTGCAGCTCCTCATTGGGTCTAGCATAATCAATGCTGACTTAGGAAATCCTGAAGACCGTGCACTTTTCACTGCAGCTACTAAGTTCTTTGCTGTATTGCTTACTGTAGTACAAGCTTCTGCTTATCTGCTAGGTGGAGTATTCGGAGTTTTGGATACTGTAACTGCCGTAATAATATTTGCCCAGCTTATATTTGCAGGTATTATACTAATGCTTTTAGATGAAATGATGCAAAAAGGCTGGGGTCTTGGAAGCGGAATCAGTCTTTTCATTCTTGGAGGTGTTGCCCAAAGAATCATGTGGGATAGTTTTGGAATAACCGCTGTTGTAGCTGATGGTCGCAACTATGGTGCTTTTATTGCTCTTGGTGAAGTAATTGCTAGCGGCAGTCCAATAGTTGATGCTTTCTTGCGTGTTGATGCTAATGGTGTTCTTACTACTTATCCAAGCATGATAGGATTAATAGCAACTGTAGCTGTGTTCATCTTAGTAATTTACATGGAAGGTGTCCGTGTTGAACTTCCAATTTCACACGCCAATTATCGAGGCTTCCGTGGAAAATATCCAATTAAGCTTCTTTATGTCTCAAACTTGCCTGTAATATTTGCTTCAGCATTGTTTGCTAATGTTGCCGTGGTAGCTCAGCTATTATATACTCAGCCTTGGGGTCCTGACAACTTTTTTGCTCAACTCTTAGGAACATATGCTACGACTGATCCTGCTGTTGGGCCTCAGTTAGTTGGAGGTCTTGCTTACTATGTGACTGCTCCTAATGGTATTGCAGGCTTAGTTGCTGATCCATTGCGTGCAGCAATTTATTCATTGATTATGGTTGTATTTTCTGTAATCTTTTCTTTAACTTGGCTAGAAGTCGGTGGTCTAGGACCTGGTACCGTTGCAAAACAGCTTGTTGATTCAGGCATGCAGATTCCTGGATTCCGTAGGTCAGGAAAATCCATAGAAATGATACTTCAGCGATATATTCCAGTAGTTACTGTGCTTGGTGGTGCAATAGTTGGACTTATTGCAGCTGTTGCTGGCTTCTTTGGTGTATTCGGATCTGGAGTTGGTATCTTGCTTGCTGTAGGTATACTGTATCAGTATTATCAACTGCTTGTGCAAGAACAAGTTGCAGAAATGTATCCTGCTCTAGGTAAAGTATTGGGATGATAAATATTGAATAAAACTATTAACGTAACAGTTGCACCTGAAATTGGCAAACACTTTCATATTGCCAAAAGTACATGTTGCTGGAGGAAAAACTAATGAGTTCTTTAGCCCAACCTCCTGTTGTCACGCTTATAGTTCTATTTGTTTCTATAGTCATGTCCCTATCCTCTTCTTTCATTAATACACGTTTCATGCCTAAAGAACACCGCCAACAACTCAGGGATCTCCAGAAAAGAATCTCTGCATTAACTAAAGAAAAAAATGCCATCATGAAAGAAGCCAAAGAAACTGGTGACAAAAAACTTCTCAAGAAAGGTCAAAAACAAGAAAAGCAGCTTCTTGCTCTTCAGTCTCAATCTCTTTCGTTGACTTCGAAACAGTTTCGAGTAATGCCTATCACGATGGCGGTATTCTTTGTTGTTTGGTTAATATTGACTGGAAGCATTCTTGGAATGAAACTATTTGATAGCCCATTCATTGGACCCGACCCTGTTGCATACCTTCCATGGTTTGGTGGAGTCATGCCCCTTACCCTGTTTTATTGGTATCTTATTTGTTCATTCACATTTGGTGCATTCTTCCAACGTATCTTCGGATTAACGGGGGCAGTTGACTAAATGTTGGGTTTTAAGGTTGATTTGGACAACACATTTTAAACAGTAACGTGGGTGTTGGCAAACGTGGAAAATAGTTGTGGCGATAATAATCAAAAAGTAATAATTTGTGTCAGTGGAATGACTGGCTCTGGCAAAAGTACAGTAGCAAAAAAATTAGCTGAAAAATATGAGTTAAATTATTTTTCTGGTGGAAACGCTATGCGTATATTAGCAAAAGAAGAAGGGTACCATTCAGAAGTAAACGGTTGGTGGGAATCCTCTGAAGGGTTAGCTTTTCTACAGAAACGCAAAGAAGACCCCAGTTTTGACAAAAAAATTGATGAAAAACTGTTAGAACTAGCCGAAGAAGGAAACGTTGTTTTAGACAGCTGGACAGTACCTTGGCTTTTGAAAGCCAAAGGTTTCAAAATTTGGTTAGAAGCTTCTCCTCAAGTTAGAGCAACACGTGTATTAAAACGGGACGGAATGACCGCCGAAGAAGCCCTAAAAGCATTAACCGAAAAAGACGAAGAAACCCGACAAATATACAAAAAACTATATGGCTTCGAATTAGGACACGATTTGACGCCTTTTAACTTGGTTCTTTCTACAGACGACTTAGACCCCGACGATATATTCTATGCTGTTTCTGTTGTTACTGATCGTTTAGTTTTCGGGAAACATTAATTTCACCTTTATGGTTCAATTAATTTGTTGTAGAATTTTTTCATAATTTTCTTTTGTTCTGTTTTGTTTGTAATTCCTTAATTTGTTTATGATTTCTTTCTTGTTTAAGGGACCAATCTTGCCTTTTAGTTTGTCTGCGGTTTGGCTTCCCAACAAAAGATACTGGCAGACAGAAGTAACATTGGAGACTTTACGGTTAATGCTGGCTGTCTCAAAATCGATTAAATGAGGACTATCTTTAGGGTCAACAATGATGTGTTTGGATGCGTTGCTTAATTCACCATGGTCCAAGCCCAGTTGATCAAGTTGGTAACATTTTTCAAGGACTCTTTTGGCAATCAACTGAATACGGATTTTTGCCTTTGGCTCTTTAACGGATTCTGCCCATTCTGGAAAATGAGTGCCTTCTATTAGTTCCATCAAAAGAAAATTGGCACTAGTTCCAACTAGCTTTGGTCCAATGCCTATGCTGTTTGCTTTTTGTAGCATTTCGCTTTCATGAAACATTTCTTTTCTATCTGCGTCAATTCGTCGAATCTTTAACGCAAGCCTTTGGGAATCAGTGTGGGCAATTACGACAATGCCGACGCATCCTTTTCCCAGAACAGGAACATTAAAAACGCTTTTGTTTCCAGTAAATTCTAGTGTTTTGACTCCAAGGCTTTCCAGTTCTTTAATGCGCTTTTCAAGTTCTTGTTGTTCAAATCTGGGATAACACAGTACCTGACCTTGTTTTGTTTCCGTCAGCTTTTCTAGAGGCACTATTTGGTTTGTTTGCACTGTTTTTTCCCATACATCCTACTCAAAGAACAGTTATTAAATATGGCAAGTCATCAACTCAATTTGAGGGACAAAGGGTGTCTATAATTTCGTTACTTACTGATTTTGGTCAAAAAGACCCCTACGTTGCAGAAATGAAAGCTGTTATCTTGTCCATTAACCCACAAGTTCGCCTTGTGGATATAACTCATCAGGTTACAAAATTTAGTATAGCCCATGGTGCTTACTGTTTAGCTTCCGCGGCTCTGTATTTTCCTTCAAAAACAGTTCATCTTGCAGTTGTAGATCCAGGAGTGGGAACAAAACGTCGCCCAATCATCGTAGAAACCCTGCGCAGTTTCTTTGTTGGACCCGATAATGGACTTTTGATATTAGCAGCCCAAAAGGAAACAATTACCCATGTTTACTGTATTGAAAACACGAACTACATGCTTCCTGTAGTGTCTCAAACTTTTCATGGGCGTGACGTGTTTGCTCCTATCGCTGCTCACCTAACAAAGGGTGTAACTCCTCGTGAGTTTGGACCCGAAATACACGATTATTTTGTTCCCAAGTTTACTAACCCAATAACAGAACCTAGAAAAATAATGGGAGAAGTCTTGCACATCGACGATTTTGGCAACATAATCAGCAACATTTCCATACAGCATCTTGAAAAAGCAGGAATTACTGTAGGGAAGCGTGTTTCATTGGTTGTTGGAAGTCAACGTTTGATGGCTCCATTTTGTTCAGTTTACGGAGAAGTTGATTTGGGGCATTGTTTGGTATTAGTTGGGGACAATGGATTTGTTGAAGTTGCCGTTAATCAGGGAGATGCTTCAAAAGTTTTCGGTGCGCGTGTTGGGGACAGGTTTTGTTTGTCTGTTGTAACTTGTTAGGTCTATTCTTGTTTTGTTGTTAGTAGTTTTCTATCCAGTATTTTTCTTGCCGGGATTGAGCCAGAACATAGCCGATAATTAGTCCAGTTGCGAGTCCTCCAAAGTGGGCAATTACATTGACGCCTGAGCCTGTGGACAGCATCAAAAACAGCAGGGAAAACAGTAGTGCACCTACTATTGATTGTCCAAACCTTTTTCGCATGTATATGAGTCCTGCTCCAAACATTCCAAACACTGCCCCTGAGGCTCCTGCAGATACAGTGTTTGCAGACATGAAAAACAGGGTCAATAGGCTGCCTGTTAGTCCTGAGAGCATGTAAACTGCAAAGTATTCTTCTGTTTTGAAGAATTCTTCTGCCCGTAACCCGAAAATAAATAAAAACAGCATGTTCAAGGTGATATGGATTATGTCCACGTGGACAAAAATGGATGTTAATAGTTGCCAGTATGCGCCGTTCATGACGCTATAGTTGTATTGTCCAAATATTTGCAGAATATTGATGTTAGTTTCGAAGATGTTTCCGCCAATTACTGACGTGAAAATGTAAACTGCAATGTTGGCTGCAACAAGAAACGTTGTCGGCGATATTTTTAACTGAAATCTGAACATAGGCTATCCTCACAAACATCAACATGCCAATATTTAATTATACCCTGAAAACGGCTGTTGTATTTTTTTTGATTTTCCGATAACTAAAAAAGTGTTGATGTCTTTTCATTTTTTGCTAAATCTTGTGCTAATTTGGAAAAAAAGTAATTAAGAAGTCATGATTTGTTCAACTCTCGTTTAACTTTCAGTAGTGATGGAAAAATATGGAACCTAACGATTCTCAACTTCAAACATTAATCAATATGGGGCTAACCCACCGTCAAGCCAGTGTGTATTTGTATCTTGCTACTTCGGGCGTATCTTCGGTAAATGCGATTTCAAAAGGAACTAGCATTGCTCGGCAACATCTTTACAGAATAATTGACGATCTTCATGAAATAGGTTTAGTACAAAAACTTTTGACTAATCCTTTAAAGTTGAAAGCTACTTCTCCGGAAATAGGTCTTGTTATGTTGATGGAGAAAAAAACCACTGAACATCAACAAACAATGGAAAACGCTAAAGACTTGCTTGAATCCATAAAAAATGTCAGCCAAAAATCTGCTGTTAAACCTAAAACTCCTGATTTAACTCTTATTTCTGGGATTAAACCTATTATTGCTGAAATTCAGGCTTTGCATAATAAAGCTCAAAATACTGTAGATTGTTTGATCAACTGGCGTGGCACTTTACGTGCCTTTGAACATGCACCTGAACAATACACGAGGCTTCTGAGTAATGGCGTTACGTTCAGAATGATAATGGATTTGCCCCCTGAAAAAATGCAGTTTGAAGAAGCCATTAAGCCCTTAATTGTTCATTCGGGTTGTGAGATTAAGTATGTTCCTTCAGTTCCAGCTTATTTGCTTATTCGTGATGGTCAAGAAATCTTGATGAGCAGCTCACCAACTAATCCCATGGAAACTCCGTATTTGCAGATTCACAATGCTGCGTTGGTTTCGTTGATTCGAGAATATTACGAATTAATGTGGAAAATTAACTGAATTTTTTAACAGCTTTGGATTGCTTTTCATTTTTGTTTTTGATTAGAACAACTGTTAAAGGCAACTACAAAGACAGCAAAAATGAAGCCTGAAAGAAACTCTGGGATGGTTATTGTTTGCAACGATTTCTATCAAATGAATACTATAATCGTTTAGAATTGTGAATAAATAATATGTACCATTTCTGTTTTTCTTTTTGTTTGGTGGTACCTGTGGCTATCGGAATGTTCGAATATATGTCTTAACCGTTAGTGTATGTATGAATAAAGGGCAGAGTAAAAATATAAAACAATTTAGTTAATGATCATGCATTGGGTTAATTTCTTTTTTTGAAAGTCGCCTAGAGAAAAATTTACGAATTTCCTCTGCAACTATTACTGCTATTGGAACCATTGCTAAGTATGCCCAATCCATTATGTTTAATGCTGTAGTGCCAAAAATTGACTGAAGCGGAGGTGCATAAATCAGCACTGACAGTATGGATAACTGAGTTATTATGCCTAACAGTATCCACATGTTTGTTTTGATGCTTGTCTTGAAGATGGACTGTTTATTAGTTCTGCATGTCAAGACATTTCCAACTTGGCCGACGACTATAGCAGCAAAAACCATTGTTGTACCTTTAATGTAAATTGGGTCATCAGAAGCCAAAGGCATCCCTAAACTCCAACCACCTGAAGACCAAACGCTCAGGCAACCATACATTGCAACAATTGCAATTACTATTCCTATGTATATGGAACGAGCAATGACTTTAGCAGTAAATAACCTCTCTTTGATGCTTCGTGGGGGTTCTTCCATAATTCCTAACTCTGCAGGTTCACGGCTTAGAGCCAAAGAAGGAATAACATCAATTCCTAGGTCAATTGCTAAAATCTGCACGACCAGTAATGGCAAAGGTATTCCAATCGTTGCATACAACAAGTAAGGAATGAATTCTGCCCAGTTATGCGAAAAAACATAGACAATGAACTTTCTGATATTTTCGTAAATAACACGGCCTGATTCTACCGCTTTGACAATTGATTCAAAGCTATCATCTAGCAGAACAATATCTGATGCTTCTCTGGCAACATCTGTTCCTGAAACTCCCATTGATATTCCAACGTCAGCTTCTTTTAGTGATGGTGCATCGTTAGCGCCATCTCCTGTGACCGCTACGACTTCGCCATTCTTTTTCAATACTTTTACAACCCGAAGTTTTTGTTCAGGGGAGACCCGTGCGAAAATTACGTTGCCTGTTTTGACTGTATCATTAATTGCTTGGTCGTCAAGATTGTCCAAGTCAACGCCGCGAATTATAGTAGATGCGTCACGAGTAAGTATGCCTACTTCTTGAGCAATAAATTTGGCTGTTGGTCCGTAATCCCCCGTAATTATGACCGTTTTTATGCCTGCCTGTTTTGCTTTAATAACTGCGTCTCTTACTTCAAGTCTTGGAGGATCCATCATAGCAGCTAAACCGACAAAAACCATGTCTTTTTCAACGTTCATGTTTTTTGAGTAATTGTTGCTTGAAATGTTCTTGTAAGCAACTGCTATTACTCTTAGTCCTTCTTGGGCAAACTGTTGGAGTTTTTTTTCTACAAGACAAAGGTTCTCACTTGTTAAGTTCACTGTCTTGCCGTTCATGTCTATCTTATTGCAAATTGAAAGTATGTTTCTGGGGGCGCCTTTAGTATAAACATAAACTTCATCGTCAACCTTATGGATGGTTGTCATTTTTTTCCTAGCGAAGTCAAACGGAATTATGTTGATTATTGGTTTTTCAATGAGCAGTTCTTTAATGTTTAAATCAAATTTCAAGGCTGCAACCATTAAAGCTCCATCTGTTGGGTCTCCGATAATGTTCCAAGACTTGTTAGTATCTGACGGTGGATCTATTTTAGCTCCGTTGCACAAAGCAGAGATTTTGAGGAGTTGTTGGGTGGTTTCGACCTCGGATTTTTTTAACCGTTTGCCGTTTATGGTAAAGTAACCTATTGGTTTATAGCCAATACCTGAGACTTCAACAATTTGGTTGTTAATCCACAATTTCTTGACTGTCATTTCTCCCTTTGTGATTGTTCCTGTTTTATCTGTGCAAATGACGGTGACGCTGCCTAGGGTTTGGACTGCAGACAAACGTTTGACGAGAACGTTTTCTTTAACCATTTTTAGAACGTTAATGGCTAGCGCACTTGAAACTGTGACTTGCAAACCTTCAGGAACAAAGCAGATCATAATGCCAATCATGAAAAGGATGCTAGTTGCAAAGTCCACTTTTAGCCAGAGTAAGCTAACTAAAAAAAAGATAACAGCGACGATTAAAGCGAATACAAGGTCAATTTTTGCCATTCGTTCAATTTCTCTGTGCAAAGGGCTTGCTTCTTCACGTACTTCTTGGGTTAAACTAGCTATCTTGCCAAATTGGGTATTCATCCCCGTGGTGATGACAACTGCTTTTCCTTGACCTTTTGCAACGCTGGTGCTCATAAAAACCAAGTTAGTTGAGTGTATGTAAGCAGTTTCCCGAGTTTCAGACGGCTCCACCGAACGGGGTTGCGGTTCAGATTCTCCTGTTAACGGAACATTATTAGTCCATAAATCGAATACTTCAATCAATCGTGCGTCAGCAGGTACGCGGTCGCCTTCCTCCAAGATTATGATGTCACCGGGAACAATTTCTTTCACGAGTACTTTCGTGAGTTCTCCATCCCGAAGGACTTTGGTGTATTCGGGTATCCAACGTTTTAGAGTTTGTATAGCTTTTTCTGCACGTGCTTCTTGGAACATGCTAAAGAAAATGTTAAGCAATACAACTCCGAGGATTACAATTCCTAGCTCGGAATTACCGCTGATAAATGCAAGCAGGCTTGCAAATAGTAATAACATGCCAAATAAGTCCTTAGCATGAATTATGAACTTGTAAAAAATTGACGCCTGTTTCTTCTCAGATAACCTGTTGAAGCCATGAGTTTTAATGCGATTTTGAGCTTCTTCACTGGTTAATCCATTCGGAGAAGAGCCAAGTTCTTCAAAAATCTCTTGAAGAGGCATAGAATCAGCTTTTTCCAAATACATTTTCACCAACGCTTTATTGAACATGCGAGGTATGGATTTCTCCCACGAGTAGCAACGGCTGATAAAATGTGAAACAGTAAAACTGTTTTTCCAGCTGTGCAGTTTGGAGTTCCATTATATTTTTCAACGATTGTTTACCTCTTTTGTGCAATTAAGTTAATCTTCTAACATTTCTTTCTGCTAATATCAATTATTTAAAATATAAACTAATCTGGCTCTAAATGTCATTTTGGTCATCTGCCCTTATCTTGTATATTGCTTTGATATTCTCAGATTTTTTGTATGTGTTTATTTCTGTACCCAATCCTTGCAACATTTTTGAATAAAATCTGAAAATTTAAATTGGTTCCAATTAACCCGTTGAAGGTTGTTGTTTTAGTCACGCCTGTAGCTGTCAAAGCTTCAAAATTTTATTGGATTATGGAGGTTATCATGGTTGAAATGCTGGCTGTTTTGAGCTTAAGACCAATGTTGGATGTGTTGAGCATTTCCCTCATTTTAAACCAGAAATTGGAGAATGCGTATTGAAAAGTGGGAGTTAGTCCGTGTTGATGCTTTGATTGATTGAGATGCTCTGGAACATTGACACCGACAATATGACCAGACATAATAGCGTTTTATTTTCTAAAAAATGAAAATGTGGGTTATTCGATGTCTATCAGTTCTCTTTCAGGTTTTTTTCTGTTTTCTGATTGTTCTTTTTATTAATCCCACTTTTGAATAGTTCTTATTTAGAATAGATACCATGCGGCTAAAAATCCAAATATGAGGCTGTACATGATTGTTTCAAGATATAGCTTCCAAAAAGAATCCATTTTCAGATAGCGTTTTTTCATGTATACGAATCCTTCAATGTTGTTAGAGAATGGAATTGCACTGGCAAAATCAGTGTAAATGAACATTAGTCCACTTAAAAAAGCGAATCTAAGGGGAAAAGTAATTTCTCCTAATAATCCAAGGATTGGATACAAGACAACTGATAATAGTAAACCTCTAATCAGTTGAGCAGGAATAAAATATTTATTTACATGTTTACTTTCTTTTTCATCAGACATATTTCTTAGGTAATCCATTACTCTATTTTTTTCCTCGTATAAATTGCCACTAATTTTTAGAGCGATCATCCCTGCAATGGTGTAAGCTCCCGTGTGAATTACGATAAACCAAAAACTGAACATTATGTATTCAGCAAAATCCATTTACTAAACCCCCTTCACATCATGAACATTGTAATGCTATTTTGGATGTTTAAAAATTTTTTGAAAACTTTCTTTTAACCTCCCAATAAACCAAGGTTTTTCAGTGCTAGATACATGAAGCCGGATTGTTTGAAATTGTGGTCTTTTCAGGTTTAACTCTACTTCCTGCCTTTACACAGACCACGGAATATTGTAATAAAAAACAGCGAACTAGGGTTTTTGATAAAAACCTTTTTAACATTTTTACTTCATGTGTTAATTCGATGAATAATTCTTTTGAAGAACTTACAGTTGTGACTAGAAACAAAGCACAACGCGCAGTCAAAACATTGGAAAAAGCATTTGAGACTTATCCTCTGCTTAAATATTACTATCCAGAAAAACCAATAAGGGAAAAGGTTACAAATTATTTTTTATCTTTTGTTGTTTATAGTGGAATAAAATATGGAGAAGTTTTTGGGACCTCCCCAAATTTTGAGGGCGTCGTGGTATGGCTACCGTCACAAAATTATCCTTTAACATTTTGGAAAATACTACGAACTGTTCCAATATCAAAAATATTCAATTTTGGACGCTATGGAGGTTCAAAGATGACTAATTTTATTAATCATTTAGACACTGTGCACAAAGATATGACTCCATTCAAACATTTGTTTTTACAAACAATTGGTGTAGCCCCAAAATTTCAGGATAAAGGTTTCGGAAAACGGTTGATTCAACCGATGCTTCAAAGGCTAGACGATGAAAAAATACCTTGTTACTTGGAAACAATTGATGAAAAAAATGTTGGATTCTATCAACGTTTTGGTTTTGAAATTATTGGCAAATCAAACATACCTGAAACTAATTTCGTAAATTGGGCAATGTTGAGAACGGATAAAGGATAAACTACAGTAACGGGTAAAACGGTTAAGATTTAATTTTTAGACATAAGACGTAAAAAATTCCAATGATCTTATAGTTTGATTGGCTGGATTAGTGAATTTCGTTGTTATTAAAATTTCCAGCAAAAAGAAATCTGGGCTGTTTCTAACGTCAGCCTAATCGTTGCATTTTTTATCTAATGGTGGTCTTAAGTATTCATGCAGTTCTGTTTTTGTCATGTCAAGCTCTAACCCTCTGAAAGTACAACATGATTTCCCTTTTTTTACTGCTGAAATATCTACCATGTTACGGATTGGCATTTTTGAACCTAAAATTTCATAGCCAGCATCTTTTGTGAATCGAATTTCAAAATGAGTAATCGTCCAATTTTTTGGGTCGTAATACAAATTTTCAACATGACCAATTTTTTTTCCTTGCAAGAGAACATCCTGATCTTTTATTTCATTAAATTTCATGTTTGATTCTCCATCTTAGTACCTAAAAAGAGCAGTTTGTTGGTTTACTTTTGTGGTTTGAACTCTTTCATCTCTTTTAGTTCATCAATTGTCTTATTTAGAACGATTACATCACCAACGACATCAACAGTGGCGACCGGTAAAAGGACTTTTACCGAACCTAGAAATGGATTTTCAAAATGAAGTGCTTCACTGATTTCTTTTTCCAAACTGACATGTAAATGTGTAACACTCCACCCATCAACACTAATTTCAGTATCTTCAACTTCGCCCAAAAATTTGCCTTGTGACGTTATTACCCTTTTTCCATTTAAACATCCAACTTTCAAAATTTTTCCCCTGAATTATATTTGTTATTACCATCTTAAAAAAGTTTTCAACTGATTAAGATCATTATAAAAATCTAAAGCTTACCCACATGTTCTTAGTTATTTTTACAGCGTAAACAACAGATTGGCTGTAATTCAATTATAATTATTGTTAGGTGTACGCGTGTGCGTGCATGTTTCACAAGTGAGGGTAAGTCAGTAAGAGAAAAAACCAGAAAACAAAAGAAAAAACGAACGAGTTTGAGTACCCACATGAATACAAATAAGTGAACATTCTGGTTTGGGGTTAATTTTTAATCCTTTGCTCCTTCTTTGAACTCAAAATTTAGTATCTCGGCTTTCAGTTTAAGTGTCTGTTGTTTTCTGGAATACAGACTATTATTATAATCCTAAATATGGGGGTTCGTGTACAAGGATTTATGGTATATTTGCATACTCTGGGAGTAAATCAAAATGAGTGAAAAGGGAATATCAACTACTTTTGCAGCGGCGATAATCATTGCTATAGTCGCGATAGCTGGTATTGGGGTTGTCTTTTTCTACCCCTTTGAGGTGCCTGCCGCTGAACCTGAGCCTAAGGAACCTGAAACTGTGAGTAGTCTGCAGTTTACTACTGAAGCAATGCCTGACATAACAGGTACCACGACTGGTAGTATGACTGCTTATATGAAGAATATTGGCACAGACAAGCTTAAGCTAAGGTATGAAGTCGCTATTGCGGATGAAGTTTTCATGAAGCTTATCATGAATCGAGAGCTAGAAAAGGCGTGGATTTGGTCAAGCTTCTTAAATGTGTGGATGGATGCCTCTGAAGATTTCCAAGAACAATGGGTAAATGCGAAAGAAATGGTCGATGCTATATTGGTTGGATTCTCAGATGGGGTACTTAAGGAGTTCACTTACGCTGACCCAATTACAAGTGAGATTCAAACATTCAAAATTGCTGTGTACCAGGTGAACCCAATTCTCGAAGACTCCATGTTTGAAGCAGTTGCAACAGAAGAATTTCCGCTAATAGGGTTTAGTGTTGGGGGTCACTACGACAGGGAAACCGGTATCTACTATTTGGATGGGACTGCTGACAACATGGGAAACAAAGATGCCGTGAACTGCAGGTTTGAGGTTACGTTCATCAACATGGACACTAATGAGGACTTGAAAACTGAAACAGTAACCATTGGCAACGTACCTGCTGGAGGTTCAAAACCATTCGAGATTACTAGTCAGCTACTAAGTGGACTAGAGCATGTAGGTTTCCGAACAGAGTATCCAATGTGGGATTAGCTGTAGCCAAAACGCCTTTTAAAGTTGCAGTCTCCCGATTTGTTTTTAGTGATTGTAGGTGTTAAAACAGAACGAGAAGAGATGGGAAGCATGTCTATGCAACCCTAAGTTGGGTTTGGGGTTATATTTTTAACCTTAAACAGCTTTTCAGCAACAACTACAACCGCCTTTTCTAGACGTTTACTGCCCTTTAAAGCTGATACAAGACGTATCCTAAATCTATCTTTTACCTTTTTTGTGAAATTAGCCTGAAATAGAATTTTATTTTTTTTCTGCCCAGACCATGTTTAGTAGTTCATTTTGTCTGTCTTGTGCAAGTCGCGGAGTCTGATGTCGCCGTCGATTTGTTTTATGAATTTTGCAGTGGTGTTTGGGACAAGTTCTTCCCAGTTTTGGTTTATTACCATGCGATGGCGAATTTCTGTAGCAGAATATTCTTTTCGGTTAATGAAAGGCATGGGTTTCACTTCAAACCCTGACTCAATAAATAACCTGCTGGTTAACGGTTCGTTAGCGTAGACGACGTCAAATTTTGGGCAATATCCAACTAACTGGGAAACCCACAAAGCATGTTGGTGAACGTCTGGAACTGGAACTATCCAAATTCGTGAAAGTTTAATTCCTTCTTCCACTAGGGCTTGTCGAATCATGGTCATGCGTTCGCCCGCCGTGAAGGGATTATCAAAGTTGTGACTGTATTGGGCACTGCCTACGACTATTACCAGTTCATTAACTTCTTTCATGATGTTTTTGATGAACTCTAAATGCCCTTTATGAAATGGCTGAAACCTTCCAACAAACACGCCTCGCTTCAACCTGTCTCCTCCAAACAAAACCTGTAACTTTGTATGGTATATGAAATTCTTGACCTCTTAAAAGCTATCCCTGCTTAACCCTTTCCACAGGGAACAAAACCAACTCATTATCCCCAATTTTTATGGTCTTTGACTCTTCGTAACCCCTGTTTTCCCGTTGAAGAATTTCCATTTTCACTTGTTTTCCATATCCATAACCGCCTATACTAAAATCAGACTGAACAACCCTATGGCACGGAATCAACAACGGAACAGGATTAGACGCCTGAACACGCCCCACCGACCTTGCAATACCCCCTGCCACTTTAGCTATGCCTCCATAAGTTGTTACGTATCCAACAGGAATTAACGCCGTGCAGTTAAGCACCTTTTGGGAGTAAGCAGAAAGGCGATTAATATCTACACCAAAACCATGTAATTTCCAATTTTTACCATTAAAGACTTCATGTAAGCTTTTCAAAACATCTATTAGATTTTGATCAGGATTGTCTGTAACATGAAATGCAGTATCCCGAGGTAGCCTTTTCAGTAACCGCTTCAAATCAGGTTTTCCAGTAGACAAGCAAGTAGCCACAACTTGGTTTTTCTGTGTCGCTGCACCAAACCAGACGTTATTCTTTTTTGTGTAACAAACATATAACAACAAAAACACCTGTTTCACTCAGAATTTTTTGAGCAATCCTTTCTTTCTTACATATTTGTCGGTTATATGAAAAATGAAAACTCCAAACAAAATCCATACCAGACACAAAATTATCAGGTGTAAAAACACGTTTCCTACAACTTCTGGAACATAATCTGTTATCAGAAAAGTTCGCATCCCAATCAACGCCGGCGTGGTTGGAAATATTGCGCTTGCTTGCTGGGCTAAAGTAGGAAGCACAGTTAACGGGTAAGCAACTGGTGACAAAATGGACATGATACTGTAGAAGCTGTCAGAGACTATCCAACCTTCTTTTAAGATTAAACTTAACGCAGCAATTACTATCCCAAACCCATACAACGCTAGCATCATCAGGGCAAAAATTCCTAGGGCTGGGAAGATTCCTGACATTTTCAATGTTAGCCCAAAGGTGACGTAAATAAAAATGAACTGCAATAACGTGCCCATGCCCTGATGAATAGTACTGTGAATAGCCATACCCAAAACTTGCCCCAAACGGCTGGCAGGAGTAACATAGATTGATTCTAAAGTTCCAAACCATTGTTCCCGTCTCATGCTAAAACCCATAGCCCAAACTGCTGTTCCGATGAATCCCATCATGATGTAGCCCGTGAAAATGAAAGCAACAGCGTCTCCTGTTCCTACTAGTTGTGCCAAATTTTCGCTGTATCGTCCCCCAATTAAAACTAACCCATACAGCAGGTACGGTAACATGAAAACAACCGGAGAAACCAGTTGACGAACAAAACTTATGGGATACGCGAAATCAATTTTCCACGCTTTAACGTTAGCTTCCCAAATAGCCCGTAATTCAGCCCTCAAGTTTGCCCAAGTATAACCCGTAGGGCAGTTCAGTTTCCGTAACTGGTATTTTTTATCAGTTTTCTTCAATTTTTTCTCCTCAGAAATGGCTGATTGTTCCGGACCTCTTTGTTTTGTTTTCCATCCAATTAAACATGTAAAAACCTGCGAGAATCAAAACTGCGTCGATAATTAATAGCATCAAAACCTCAAAGTACATTGCTGAAAGAGGAGTTCCAATCAGCATGATGCTTCGGACAATAATCAGGGCATACGTAAGCGGAATTAGTTTTCCCACAACTTGTGCCCAACTTGGCAGGCTCTCGATGGGGTAACGCACTGGAGAAAATACGTAAAAAACGTATCCGATTGTTTCTGAAACGTCATGGGACTGTTTGTACAAAAGGGAAACCGCTGCCAACACTAACGACAATCCGTATAATCCAAGAATCAACAGAATAACTATTAAAAACACAGGAAGCAGCACTCCCACGGTTATGGTCATTCCAAACAAAATCACAGAAATGGTAAGTTGGCTTGCAGCAAACATTGTGCTGGACACGCTTTCGCTTAGGGCTTTTCCTATTAACACAAAGGCCTTGTTAGTAGGCGCTGCGAACACGTAATCAAGGGTTCCTTGGATGGCTTCCCGTCTTATGCTTTCTCCTACTCCATACAATAGTGTGTTAACGTAACTGTTCAAAATTGCTCCAATCACAATGAATGGAATAAATTCTGTAGTTCCTGCAACCAACCCGAAATTTGCACTTTCTAAACCTCCTACAAAGGCTTGTCCCTGAAGAATAAACGGAATAAACCAAAAAATTGGAAAAACTGCCCAAAACACAAAAATGACTGGATATGCCATCAGGAACTTTATGTTTTTTTTGAATTCGTTCCAAACAACATACATATTGCTTCGAAAAGGTGACCGTTCATAAACGGTTGAAATCATTTATTGCATTTTGCCTCCGAAAGCTTTGCTCCTGTTAGCTTGATAAAAACATCTTCTAACGTAGGTACCCCCACATTCAATCCCCCTATGCGAACATTCTTCGCCCGGAGGGCATCAATGATTATTCCAATATGCTCTTCGGCTGTTCCTCCAATTACCTTGATTCTAGAAGGACAACTTTCGTTGCCGACAACAAGCTTAACAACTTCTGAATCAGGCAACAACGAACCGAGATAATCTTCAATATCAGCAGGGGGACTGTAAACTGTTACTTCCACAATTTCTCTTTCTTTCACCATTGCTTTGAGCTTATCCGGAGTATCCACTGCGACGATGTTTCCCTGATTAATGAATGCTACACGGTCACACAGTTGATCAGCTTCGTCCATGTAATGGGTAGTCAAAAGCACAGTTTTTCCTTGCTGTTCTGAAAGTTCTTTAATCTGTTTGCGTAGCTGCCGAGAAAAACCTGGATCCAAACCCAAGGTAGGCTCATCCAATAACAAAATCGGAGGATCATGCAACAACGCTCGGGCAATAGTGACCTTTTGTCTCATGCCTGTGCTATAGTCTTCAAGGCGCTCATCTGCTCGGTCAGACAACTCGAAGGTTTCTAAAAGCTCGTTAACACGTTTTTTAGCGTAACTCCTTTTCATTTTGTACAGGGAAGCAAAAAACAACAAATTATCCCGTGCTGTAAGCTTCCAATACAATGTACGTTCTCCCCCAACGACCATCCCCAGGCTTGCCCGAACCTGAGAAGTTTCTTTTAGGACATCAAAACCGTTGACCCTAGCTGTGCCATTATCTGGGATCAAAATAGTCGATAAACACTTTATTGTAGTAGTTTTCCCTGAACCATTTGGACCTAAAAGGCCAAACAATTCGCCTGGACGAATTTTAAGGTTAATCCCGTTTAATGCAACTGTGACGTTATTGCTTTCTTTTTGTCCTGCGCCTAACTGGTTTTTCCTTAAAAAGCCAAGAACACCTTTGTGTTTTTTCTTCGCAAATCTCTTAGTCAGATTGATTGTCTGGATGCTGAAAACTTGGTTGTCGTTGTTATTAGCCAATCTTAACCCTCATAGTTGTACCTAGCAACAAATGACTTGCTACCTTCAAAGGTATTTTTAAATAAAAACTGCTTGTAACATTTATAAAGTTGATACGCAACTGAAAAAATCTTGATTTCACTTTTTATGGCTTTTGATATAGATTTTGTATGTAATGTCTTGATACAGACTATGTCTTTTAGCTTTGAATTTTCATAGTTGTTTGTTGTTTTGAATTGTTTAGTATTTTGTTGTGTTTTTATTGATTTGTTGAAAAATGCTGTAAATTAATCATTACTACGATTTAGTAAGACATAAGATTTAATACTTAGGTGTGTTTTTTTAAGTATTGGCGAATCCGATGCAGAGGATCAAGAGTTTTAACGAGAGAATATCAGCAGCATTAAAGTCACCTGGCAAGATTTTCAAAAAGTCAGCAAAAGTCACAGCAACTCCTCCTTCCGCTCCACCTAAGCCTTTGCCTAAAGGGTACAGAATTGTTGAACGTTACCCGCTTTACGAACCTTTTGCTCATGCTGCAATTGCAAAAAACCCTGTAACTGGGGAATTTAAATACATTCTAGACGAACTCCGCCTTGACATACTTGAAAAGAATATTTACGATCGAATCTTAGAAATTCTTCTAGCTGAAATTGCTTCCCCTGAAGCAGAAATTGAAGACCCAAGACAATTTTTCGTTAATGAAGCTGAAAAAATAGTTGGAAAATACCGAATCAGTCTAGGTTGGTTGCCTGACGTTTCTTGGTCAAAAATTTTGTATCATGCCCAACGAAATCTAGTCGGTTTTGGCAGAATCGACGCATTGATGCGTGACCCTAACATCGAAGATATTTCCTGTGACGGTGTTGAAAAACCCGTATACATATGGCACCGAAGATACGAAAACCTTGAAACAAACCTGATTTTCCATGACGACCAAGAAGTCGACGACGCCGTAGTAAAACTAGTCCACATGGCTGGAAAACACGTCAGCTCCGCTTTCCCAATTGTTGACGCTTCTTTGCCTGGAAAACACCGGCTTGCTGTCTGTTACCGCCGGGAAGTAACTCCCTTTGGAACTGCTTTCACTATCCGAAAATTCCGTGACGATCCATATTCAATCATTGACCTGATTAACCTTGGTACCCTTTCTGAAAAGATGGCCGCATATTTCTGGACTTGTCTAGAAAACCGTGCCTCTTTGATGGTTTTGGGGGGAACCGCTTCAGGTAAAACAACTTTCTTGAATGCAGTTGCTTGTCTGGTCAAACCGGGAAGCAAAATCATCACAATTGAAGAAACCGCCGAACTTAACATGCCTCACGAAAACTGGGTATCACTGATTGCTAGGAGAAGTTACGGTCTAGGAGAAAGCTTGACTGGAGAAGTCACTCTTTTCGATTTGGTCAAAACTGCGATGCGGCATCGTCCCGACTTAATCATGGTCGGAGAAATTCGAGGCAGCGAAGCCTATACCCTCTTCCAAGCCTTGGCAACTGGCCACGGTGGTATGGCTACGATGCACGCAGACTCGGTAGAATCTGCTGTAAAACGTTTGATCCAAAAACCAATGGATATCGCACCTGCATACATGTCCCTGATGAATATTGTTGTATCCATTCAACGAGTGCATTTACCCCAATCAAAGACCGGTGAAATGACCGCGTACCGTCGAGTACTAAATGTTAACGAAATCGCAGACTATGAAGACTATCGAGAAACTTTTACCTGGAAAGCTGCTGGGGATGTTCATGAATCAAATTTCAAAACCGGTGTAATGCTAAACCAAATCTGCGAACGCAGAGGGATGTCCTGGAAAGAATTGGTAGAGCAAATCGAACAACGGGAAAACGTGCTGAAATGGATGCGTGGACGCAATATTCGAAGTTACCGTGATGTTGCATCGGTAATTGCTGAATACAACGCTAAACCTGAAGAATTCTATGAAAAGGAGGTTCTCGCTTCTGCCACTGCTAAAAACACTTGAGGGAGTTTCATATCGCCTTTTCGGTGGAATCGCTCCAAAATTCTTAAGTGGAGTCTTTGAGTTCAAAGAACACCTGTCCAAGGCAGGAATCAAAATCTATCCTGAAACTTACATTTCATTGATGTTTTTGATAGCCACCCTTACCCTGCCTGTGACTATTGTTTCTTTGGTTCTGATTTATTTCACCCAGTTTATTCCCTTAATTTTCCTAGTTCCAATGCCCGTTTACGTCATGATTGGGTTCATGATTGTACCCAGTTCCCGAGCCAGTGAACGTGCTGCTGCTTTGGACCGGGAAATGCCCTTTGCTGCAACTTACGTTACTGTAATGGCGTCAGGCGGTATACCCCCTTACATGAGTTTCAAGCGGCTTACTGAAGTCGAATTGTTGCCTGCTACCCGAAAAGAATCAAGAAGCTTGATCCGTGACGTAGAAATATTTGGAGTCGACCCTCTTAGTGCCCTTGAACAAGCAGCAAAATATAACCCCTTAGATATTTTCCGGGATTTCATTTCTGGTTATGCTTCAACCGTAATTATCGGTGGAGACGTTATTCACTTCCTTGAAACAAAAGCCCAAGAAATTTTCAAAGCCGGATCAATGAAAGTAAAAGCAGCAGCTGAACGAATGGGAATGCTTCTAGAAACTTTCATTATCGTAATGGTTTTGATGTCCCTTTGTTTCTACATACTCTTCAGTGTAGAATCCATCTACAGCACAGGTATGGACATGGGTTCCAGTGTAATTATGTACACTTACGTTTTCACTCCTATGCTTTCAATTGTGTTCTTGTATCTTGCCCACGGCATGCAACCAAAAAGCCCCCTGAGCGAAATGAGACCATACAAAGCATACGCTATCTCTTCAGCAGTTGCCATACTTGTCTTGTTGCTGCTCACCGGATTCTTTGGCTTCATAGAAACCCCGTTGCAGTTTTTGGCAAATCTTGTAGATTTACCAATCGCAGTTTCTATCACTTTGATAATTTCAGTGGTGCCTCCTGCTATTATTCATCAAAAAATTGCTGGCAAAAAAGCAAGCATGGAACGGGGTATCTCTAATTTCCTTAGGGACTTGACTGAAACCCGCAAGACTGGTCTTTCCCCTGAAGCTTGTATTAAAAACCTGTCCGGACGAGACTACGGAGCATTTTCAGCCGAACTCCGTAAGATGTCTTCTGACATCGGATGGGGTATCCCCATGCGAAATGTCATCATGGCTTTCGTCAAGAAAACAAAAAGCTGGATGTCACAAATAGTCATGTTCCTGCTATTGGAAGCTGTCGACGTAGGTGGAGGTACAATTTCAATGATTGAATCCCTTGCACGGTTCAATAACATGACTCAAGAAGTCGAAAAAGAAAAGAAAATGAGCATCCGACCCTACATGATAATGCCCTACTTTGCAGCCATACTGCTAGTAGCGACTACTTTGATGACTTTGTTGTTTACTACAAACACAGTTGCAATGGGTGCCGAAGTTTCTACTGCTACCACTAATACTGATTATTTGACTTTGATTTTTACTGTTTCAGTTATTACTCACTGTTACTTGATCGGGCTAGTCTGTGGAAAAATCAGTGAAGAATCCTTAGCTGCTGGATTTAAGCATTCTGCATTGCTTGTAGTCATCGCCATTGTAGCATCAAAAGTTGTTCCAATAATGCTAGCATAGGAGAAAAAAGGAGAAAAACTTTATGAGATTAACTAAGTTGCGCAAGAAACGTTCCAGCAAACTAGGGCTCAGTCCAGTCATATCTTCAGTAATCATGACCGGCGCCATGATCGCAATCCTAAGCGTAGCCCTAGGCTTTGCAAACAGTTTCCTATGGGCGCGAGTAGCAGAAAGCGACTATACGTCTTCAAAGCAGTTAATGCAGTCTGTTGGTCTGCAAATAGACGATGTCGCTTGGACTACAGGACGCACTGGAACAATTACTTACGCCACTCAATATGGTGATATTGAATTAGAAACCGATGTACTAACCTATACCGTGACTGTAGAAACAGAGACTAGTGTAGACCCAATTGTGTTTACAAACGATACTGGTATTCTAATGTTTAATATGCCAACATATCATTATTCTATCAGTGATGATTACTGGGTACAACTTTATCCCAATCCAGCTAACGATAATTTTTTGGTTTTGAATGGGACTTCTGCTCCGATCGCTCGTGTGTTTGAAGTCGAACAAGTTCCAATGTACGACGGAGACTACATACGAGTAGTTGCTGCCCCTGCGATTAGAGTTCTTTATTCTTCAATTAATTCTACTACAAATGCAACTTATGTACGGATGTATCTGCCTGTTTTAAGTGCTGGGGAATCCCCTCGATTATATCAGTCCTTGACTTTGAGGGGTGAATCTGTACGGGCAAATACTTTGAACAAGGTCAATAGCATCAGCGTTACTGTTGATTTCCCTAAGTCAGCAACTGGTTTTGATAATGAAAACTTTTTCAACTTTCACAAAACTGAATGGTCATTTGATTCTTCTTCTTACTATGCTGGTGGGTACGATAATGTTGTTTTAGAGCTTTATCTAAGCGAGGTTTCAGTTGCTTTTGGAGTTAGTTAAAATGGTAAAGTTTGGAGGTTTTTTGTTTGGTTAGCGTAACAATTGAATATGTTATACTCATTCCTTTGCTTTTCACCCAAGTGATAATCTTTCCTTTAGTCGCAAGTACAATGACTACCCACTGGCAAGAAACTCAACTAACTATTGAATTACAGGATGCTGCTGATCATTTGGTGAGTACAATTCAGCAGTTGTACTTGTCAGTAAATGGTAATGAAATCTTAACTGGAACGGTTACTTATGCTTCGCCTGTTCCTGTAACTATTGCGTCATATCCGTATACTGTTGATGGGCAACTTAGCAATCCAATTGATGACACAGCTAAAGTTTTTACTGTTATTTTAACTTTGGATAATGATGTTTCTACCACAGTTGCTGCATCAGCTGTGTTAGGTACTAACGTACAATGGGTTGAGTCAAGTTTCAGAAGCACTTCTTTTGATGCTATAATTATTGTAGAGAAATTTTCGAATGGTACCCTTAGTTTTACTTTTGGAGGTAGCTAAATGGCTGGAGGCGCGACTATAGATCACATAATTGCTGTTACAGTTCTTTTAACAGCCATGCTTCTAGCTATGATGACCTTTAACGGATTATTTGCCCAAGCCCTTGAATACGACAGAAATCGTCAAGTGGCAAACAAAGCAGTAGATCTAGTAAATACGATTTGTTTATCTCCTGGGAGTCCTGCAACTTGGAGTAAAACAAATGAACCTTTAACTGGTTTTGGTCTTCAAGATCCTGACGCTGGTGGATATACCTTAAGTCCATATGCTATTATGCGTTTGAATACTGCATCTGATGACAGTCAACTGGTTTACTCTGAAGTAACTGATACTTGGTACAATAATGTTAGTACTAACTATGGTCATGGGATACTTACCCCTATAGATAACTGTGTTAATTACGCAACAGCTGCTGAATTACTCGGGATAGATGGAGCATATGGTTTTGGTTTGGATATTACCCCAACATTAGATGTGAATGTTACACAAGTAAGTACCGATCCACTAAAAATTAATGTTCAAGTGCATGGGGGTGGATTGCCTTTAAGTAATGCTACTTTAACTTCACATCTTTTTGAAATAAAGCAAGACCTTTCAATTGTTTCTTATTCAAATGTTACCAAGACTAATCACTTTGGTTCTACAGAATTAGAGTTTTCTGGTATAACTGATGATGAACCTGTTTATTCCTTTGTTGTTTATGTTAGCATCGGTGGTATTACTGGTGTTGGATACTTTACTAATAATACTATTACTGACAATTCGTTTATTGTTCCTCTTGTAACAAATTTTGATACTGGTGAACTCATTCTTGCTCACAGCACTGTAATTAATAATCCTGGAGGACAAGCTAATGTTTTTTTTAATGCAAGTTTCTTCATTCTAAATTCTGATTTTAATGTTACAGAATATGATTTAGATTTTTCAGGGCAGTTAACTTACGGTAACGGGTTCCATTCAGTGCCAACACAAATTCCTGCTTCTGAAGTTGGGCTTCTGGTTGTTTCATACAAAGCACAAGGCATCAATCAACTAGGAAATATTATTGTTCCTTGGGGAGTTGGTGCACTCGGAGTTTCTGCTTCATTTGATGGAGAATTTGGTTCAGAAGGTTATAATTTTGTTGCTACTGAACTTAGGCAGGTCCTTATTAATGGGATTTCCTATCAGGTTAAAGTTTCTACATGGAAGTTGGGAAATTAAGTGGTGAATAAAAATTGATGCGAACTGTTGAAGTTTTGTTTGTGATTGTTATTCTCTTGAGTTCTTTTGCTCTGGCCAACCATTTTGCTGTCTTACCTTCTGCTCGTGAAGCGTTTGGAACTGAACTTGGTGACCTTGCTCAGTCTACCCTTGAAACGTTAAATGCTAAAGGCGTTCTTAGCGAGATTATCTTCAAATCTTATGATGATCCTGCATGGGCTGATTTACAGAAGGCCCTTTCTGCTTCTCTCCCCCCAAACGTAGTCTATAATTTAAGTATCTATGACCTTTCATCTGATGGGGACTCCGTAACTTATGATGCTTTCAAGACTATTTCAGATACTAATGTTATGGCATCAAAATCTACTTCTGCATCATTCTTAGTTGCTTCTCCAAATGTTACATTTACAGAAGAACCCCAAAAAATTGGAGAAAGCACCGGAAAAAATCTAACTCTTTACATTCTAAATTGCACTGATGCTAATGGTTGGTGGATCACAGGATATACAGGACAAAGTCTAGCCAAAGAATTTAACAATCTGTTATCTCCATATTTTGCAACTACTGTTATAGTAAATAGCACTTCTCAGTTCGAACTAATTTTACAGAATACTTCAATAACTCACCTTGAAGAAAGTGTGCAAGATGCTGTAATAATAAACACTTTTGGGGAAGCTGTTCCTATTCCTTCAAGTTATGCTGGCAATTATCGTGGTTTTTGTGAAATCTTAGGTCAAAAAGTAAACACATATAATTTTACGTGGGTTAACATTGTAGGATACCCTTTCTATTATGTAAGTAACTTAGACTCTTTTGATGACGAACAAAGTTGGGGTATCTACGGAATAGAGAAAGATGGTGTTCAAACTGCTGGATTAACTAATTTCTTGAAAGGTCTAACTGGAAAGTCTGTAAGTGGAACTGATATCATGAAAAGTGTGGGGGTTGTAGATTTATCTAGCATATCAATTGAACGATCCAATTACTATGGATTGTATCCAAATCCTTATCAAACTGCATCTCGTGCACTCTATAACAATACCCTAGTTGGTTCTTGTGAATTAGTTGCAACAGAACTTTTTTCTCGTTCACAAGATTATCCTAATTATATTCCTGCTGCAGTGTACAGAAACATTGATGGAGGTGCATTTACATCAATTGGGTTAACTCGGACTCCTGATGCAAGAGTTGCTGCTTTAGCCCTTCTTATGTATTATAATCCATCGATTTATAAAAGTGAATTTGGAGCCAGTGGCACTTCAAGACTTGTAACTCTTCAACTCAGTCAGCACGGAGGCGCATAATTTGAAAAAATGCAGTAATAGAGCAAATAAAGGTCAGTTTTCTATAATTGCAGCATTACTTGTTTCTGTTATTTTAGTTTCTGCTGTAATATCCACTTATACTAATGTTCGGCATTCAGAAGTGCCTGAATCTTCCAATGTTTTGTCAGTTATTGGACAAATGAATTCAGACATCAAAAGTATTTTAGATTTCACTGTTGGTTATTATGGTTCTATACTACAAGTTACTGGAAATTCAACATACGCAAAAAATCAAACAACTAGTTATCTCTCTAGTGGATTAGTTAATATTGCTCGTTCCCATCCTGAATGGAACCCGACTTTTACCCTTGATTTGGACGGTGAATATGCCGATGTTTCCACTCGCTGGTTCATGCCTGACAGCTACAGTAGGGGTAGTGTGAATGTCACTTACTCTATTGGCTCTCTTGGTATTTATGATGTATCATTTCATGCCTCTTCAGCTTTACATGTCACAATATTAGAAGCCCCTCTTGGTTTTGCTAACATAAGTATTACTCGAGACAATTCTGAACCTGAACTTGGGTTAAGTAAAGAAAATTTTTGGTTCTTCACGTATACTGAAGATTCAACTTGGGAATTAATTAATCCACCTGAAGTTAGAATTATTAATGGTTTTTACATCATTACTTTACCTTCGGGAGTAGACACTGCTTCATACTCAGTTCAAGTTGAAGACAACAGAGGTCTACTTGTTTCTGCATTTTATTCACAAAAAAGTGTTGCTTCAGAATCACGAATTCCTCATTTCACCTATTATTTTGATTGGGGATCCACTGGTGTTTTGGATATCTATAACTCTTTAGAAACTGACATCTTTGCAATTGAACTTCTTCAAAATGGGACACTAAAATGGCTTGGACAACCTTTAGAGGTCCCTGATGCACACCCCATTCCTCCTGTTTCCATCAAAGCATTTCGTGTTAACGCTACAATAGATGACAATTCTTGCGAAATTCCTTTTCAGGTCGAAGACTGGGCATCTGATTATACGGTTCCTCTTGGACTTTCAGGAAATAATAGCATTTTTAATAATAATAACATGTTAGTTTTTCTGGTTAATAACACAATTGATGAAATTACGCTATGGTGGGATGGAAATGATACTGCAATCCAGACATCCTATGCTTGGGAAAACATTTACTTTGATGATGACGTAGACTTAAATCCTGGAACTTTGTATAATGGGTTTCTCGATTTAACAATCAACAACTTTTGGATTGAATCAAGTGTACGATCTAATCCTTCAGTTCGTAGTACAGCAAATTTTGCACATTTTAATTTACCTGACGGTTCGCCCCAGTATGGTGATCAGCTTTCTTATGTAATTTATAACGGCATTGTTCGTGATATTGTTCAACAAGAGCCAGAATATTCTGACGGAGTTGATGGGTGTCCTAACCTTTATGTACAAGTCTTCTTGACTTTGCCTGCTAATGCACCGTATTATACCTATTCTGTGCGAACAGTTTTTCTAGAGTCTGTTAGTCATCCTCGAACTATAACTGACTTTCGTGTCATTCAACTTTCAAGTGAATGGGCGTATGGAGCATTGAAATCTTACACGGAGGATGGAACTAGTGGAATTTATCCTGTAGTTACAGAAACCACAACGGGTTCTACGGACTTGTTTGATAATTCACCCTCTTCTGGAGGCTGGGAACATCACTGGAGCGAATATATCCTCGACGATGTTGGTGGCGGATTAATGGTCACTGACGTTTCTAACAATGGTCTTTATGCTTTTGACGGCCTTGCAGGAGACCACACTGGTGCCCTTAAGGTAACTAACGAGTATCGAACAATCTGGACAACTCCATATGCAGTTTATGGTCAATGTGGGGGCTCTTCTAGCTCTGGAAATTCGATAGATTCCCGCACAAACACTTATTGGCGGCATGATTCTTCCGAGAATCATTGGATTATTTTTGATATGGGTGAAACAATTCCTATTTCAGGAATAAGTATCTATCAGCCTTCATATGATACTTATGATTGGGGTAGAACTTCTGGAATCGAAATTTATGTGAGCAACGACCCCGAAAGTTGGGGGTCTCCAGTTTGGACTGGCAGAATAGATGGATATCAATGGGAAGAGAGTGATGTGTTTTCAGCTGAAGGTCGATACGTTATATTGCGAAGTCTGAGTACAAGTTCTTCACAAAGACTTTATGAAGTTCGTGTTGCAACACAGGAAAGAATGGGAATAATTGAATTCAATCCTGTAGAAGTCTATCAAGTCACTGATTTCGATGATGCACTAGACATAACTTGGTATGGTGCTGTAGTAACTTTTGATGAAGAACCCATCTATCCAGAGTCTGGAATTAACGGTCTTTGGGTTATGGTTGCACATCCTCCAACTGTCTCTATGGATTAATCCTTTTTGATGTACAGTTGTTTTGCTCTTTTCTTTGAATTGTGGTCTGATACTGCTCAAAAATATATGGGATAATTAGTGACACTAAATCTGATTCTGTACTTTTTGAATCCCTGCTTTTACTGAAATATTTTAAATATTCAAAGGTACGTTTTTGTTCAGGACTTAACCAAACGAGTGAACTGTTAATGGTGACCACAATTGAAGCAATATTTCTTGCTGTTATTCAGGGGTTAACTGAATGGTTGCCTGTTTCTAGTTCTGGCCATCTGGTGATTGCTCAAACTTTTATGGGTTTAAATCCGCCTTTAATTTTTGATGTGATGTTGCATTTTGGCACGTTAATAGTGGTGTTGGTGATGTTCAGAAACGACATTTTGGCTATTCTGAAAGCTTTGCTTAAACGAGATTTTAACACTGATGAAGGAAAACTTTCACTGTACATAATTGTAGGAAGTGTGCCCATCGCAATAATTGGGGTGACCTTTTACAGTGAAATAACCTCATTATTTTCTAACTTGTTTGCAGTAAGCATAGCATTGCTGATTACCGGTTGTGTATTGTTTATTTCAGAAAAACGATTAGGCTACAAAAAAATGGGAATATTCGATTCGGTATTTATTGGTTTGGCACAAGGTGTAGCCATTGTTCCAGGGATATCCCGGAGTGGCTTGACGATATCTTTTGGATTGTTAAGAAAAATTGACAAAACAACGGCTTTTCGGTACTCTTTCTTGTTGTCTGTACCTGCCATCGTTGGAGCAACTGCAATGGAATTAAAAGACTTGGTTTTGGGAACTGTAGATTTGCTTCCAATCATAGTTGGAGTAATTGTTTCAATGCTGGTTGGTTATGCCTCTTTAAAGTTGCTGCAAAAGATAGTTTTGAGCGAAAAATTTCACCTGTTTGCTTATTATTGTTGGGCTGTTGGGTTTATTTTGATATTGTTTGTGTTTTTTTAATTAATAGTTGTTTTTTTTTGAAAATGAGAACCCTATTAAGGTTGTTTGTGCCTCAAAATAAGACTAACCTATTTAAGTTATGTAAGCAATTATGGAAAAGGAATGTAGAGGGAATATCGTGGGCAACAAGAGAGTAAAACGCGACGACTACAACGCAATCAAGATACCTGAAGCTAACGACGTACTCGGAGTCGTCAAACAAATGTTAGGCGGCGACCGAATGATGGTTAGCTGCCAGGATGGCCGTCTACGCCTCTGCAGGATTCGCGGCAAAATGAAACGCCGGATGTGGATACGTTTAGGAGACATTGTTTTAGTTTCTCCTTGGGATTTCCAAACTGACGAACGCGGCGATGTAATATGGCGATATAAACGAAATCAGGTTGACTGGCTGCGAAGAAAAGGTTACCTGAAAGTTTGACGCGAAAACGTTAATTGTTTATTGTTTTTATTTGGACAGGAGGATTTAAAAGTCAGTCCATCCAACATTAACAGCACCAAACCACGGAGAATCGCAAAATGAGCAAAAAAACTAGCGACTCAAATATTATATATGTAGGTAGAAAACCCCCCATGAATTATGTGCTAGGCATCGTAACCGCATTCAGCGGAGCCGAAACCAAAGACGTGACAGTAAAAGCACGAGGACAAGCAATAACCACAGCAGTTGACGCAGTCGAAATTGCAAGACGCAGATTTGTCAAAGAAATGAAAGTCGACAAAATCACAATCGGAACCGAAGAGATGCCACCACGGGAAGGAGAAACCAACTCAAGGATGATTTCTACAATCGAGATCACCTTGAACCGAAGCTAAGCAACAAAGGCTAGCAAAATCTCTACGTATGGATAACTAACAGCAAGACTTCTACGAAGTTCGTAGTTTGTTGCAAGCTGATAGTTGTAATCCAGTTTCGTTTTTTCTTTTTATTTTTTTTTCTCTTTTTGTTTTACTGCTAAAAACCATATTCTGATACCGTAATATTTAAGACATGATGTTGCCAAATAAAATACGGGGAAAGAGCTTGGGAAAAGCTACTTTACTAACTCCAGTTTATATGTCGGTAGCATGGACTTTAATGACGACCTACCAATTGTTTACAGAAATAACTGTGAACACAATTACAACCTCTATAATGGGAACACTTCCTGTCGTCGGAGAATGGATGGCAACTAGAATCGATTTGATTGTATTTATCCATTCTTTCGCTTGGATTTTTTTGTTATCTTCATTTATTCCTGCAGTGCTTCTGGGAAAACAACGCGGGGTTCTTATGCAATTTTTTGTTTGCTTAACCCTTGCAGTATTAGCCAACATAGTTCAAGGAGCAGTTACAGACGTCAGTGGTGGACCTTTGGATCAAATTCTTGGATTAGCTCCGTTATTCCGTAATCCGTTGTTGGCTACTGCTTACATGTCTTTGCCTTATGCTATGATGGCATGGTTTGATGTTAAAGGAAAACGCCAAAAACAAGAATTAATCAGGAACACGCAAGAAACCAATGATTTTCCAGAAACCGTTTTTAGTATACAACCTGATCTTGCATTTCAGGAAAAAACCGATGAAAAAACCTCTGATGTACCTGTTGCAGATATATGATTAATCAAACTAATCGTGTTATCTTGATGTGCTCGGGATATTTTATGTCTGGAGCATCCTAAAATATAGGCGTCAGGGTTAGTGTTGTTGGGTTGCTTTGGACTAACCCACAAAATTATTTTGGTCTAAATGTTGCAAACTAGAAAATGCTTGACCATCAAAACTGATGTTCCGAATTGTTTTGTTTGATTTTAAGCTTAGGAAATATTGAACCCTGTTAATCGGATTTTGCTTTTACAGTTGTTACATTGTATTTCTAGTTCTTCTAATTCTCCGTCACATACTCTTGTATCTAGTATTGTGTAGACGTCTTCTGTTTCGTCTTCAGGCGATATGATTGTTCCACAGCTTGGGCAAGGGAAATCTCCTTCTCCTTGAAGCTCTGTTAGGTTCATTTTATACACCAGAGGTGGCTGCATAAGTTCAATCTTCCTTGTTATGTTGATTCTGTTTGTTCTTGTTCTTCTTTTTTAATAAATAACGTTTATGAACTGCGTATACATTTTTGTGTTATTTATTCAAATTAGTGCAGTTTCAGTCTTTTTTGGGTTTGTAGCTGATGAATAAGAGTATGGGCATGAAACTTCGGAATCGAAACATATAAAATATGCTTCTGAGCATAACTAATATACCGGAGAGGGAAACATGGCTCCACGGGAGCGTTCAGTAAAAAGAACAACAATAATTTTAGATCAAGATGAACGGGATTATATTGACTCCCTTATTAATCAGGGACGAGAGCCTGGAATCAAGCCGTTAGTATCAAAAATGCTTGATGTTTATCGCAGTATGCGAATTTATGACTGGAAATTTCCAGGAGAATACTACATTGGCATCAGCCGTGTAGCTTTCATCAACGTTGAATTTCTTGACGTTCTTCTAAAGAACATACCAGAAAATAAATGGAAAGAAGTAGGAAACGAAATCGGAAAAATGGCCAAAGTTTCACTGGAAGCCAGCATGGATATTGAAACCTCCAACAAAGAGAAATGGGATGAAGTATTCAAACGATTGCGGGTTCAAGGTTTTGGCGACTTTTACCTTAAAGACAAATTTGTAATAATCCGAACTCCATTAATTAGCAATGCAAAGTTTTTGTGCGGTTTCATAGAATCTTTGATTGGAGTAAGCTTGGACGTGCGTACTATCACGCCTCCCCTTGTTTTCGAAATTGTTAAATAAACAGTGCTTTAAATTGATATGAATTGTTTATGTTTTTTTAAAGAACATTCATCTTTTGTTTAACTCGGATTCTGAATTAAACACTTAGGCGCAATATATACTCTGATTTCATATGTATTAAATACAATAATCCACTGTTTCTGGTTAAAGGAAGTCTAATCATGAGGAACATTATCAAATCAAAGAAAGGAATTTCACCAATTCTTGCAACCCTACTATTGATTGTCATTGCAGTAGCAGCAGTCATCGTTACATACGCTTGGGTAATTACATTCACTGAAACCACTGCTAGCAGCGCAGGCGCAATCTTAACTGTAGAAAACGTAAGATTTTACACTTCAGGTAGCAATTATGTCGAAATCATAGTGCGCAATTCTGGAACTGCTGACGCAAAAATTGATACCGTATATGTAGGCGACTCGGCTTCAAACCTTATCCAAAAATCATCGAATTTTGTTCCGGGAACTCAAAT
Source organism: Candidatus Bathyarchaeota archaeon (assembly GCA_024650005.1). GTDB lineage: Archaea > Thermoproteota > Bathyarchaeia > Bathyarchaeales > Bathyarchaeaceae > Bathyarchaeum > Bathyarchaeum tardum. The sequence continues at coordinate 105,820 of JANKMT010000001.1, forward strand.
GGTTACTGCTGGTTCAACCCTAAATGTTACAATTCAGCATAACTGGATTGACGGAAACATGTACTACTTCAGAATGGGAACTGAAGAAGGAATTAGTATTCCATTCAACAGAGAAGCATAAACCTTCTCTTCCTCTTTTCCAAATTAATTCTTTATTTCATTTAGTTTTTATACCATTTTTTAAAACATATAGCAGCAGATGATCTAACGTGAACCAAATATTTGATGGTGCCCGAATTATTTTATGCCTTAGTTTTCTAATATATGCCTCGTGGAGTGACTACAAAACTAGAGAAGTAAGCAACAAAGTTTGGGTCATTTTTGGACCGTTAGCACTTTTGTTAACTGGTTTACAAATTTTATTGTTCTCTTCCCAACCTTTTCAAATGGTGACCTTTTATGTCCTATCTTTTGCTATAACCTCTGGATTGGCTATTGCAATATTTTATGTTGGAGGCTTTGGAGGTGCAGACGCAAAAGCTTTGATGTGCATTGCATTAGCGTTGCCTGTTTATCCAACCAATCTTTTAGGTCCTTCAGCGGGTTTTGTTTCCCCACTGTTTCCTATAACAATCTTTAGCAACAGTGTATTATTGGGGGCACTTAGCGTATTTTTTGCAATTTTTCGCAATATCATTTGGACAACCCGAAACAACGAAAAAATATTTGAAGGGCTAAAAAAAGAGTCTTTTGGAAGAAAAATTCTTGCCTTGATCAGTGGTTACAAAATAAAATTGTCCAAATTAGAAACCAGCCACATGTTTCCCCTTGAAGACGTTGAAATAAATGAAGCTGGAGAAAAAACAAGAAAACTTTTAGTTTTTCCTGATTATGACGAAAGAGAAGATATTATCAGTCGACTCAAAGAGAGTATGTCTGACGGCTGGGTGTGGGCAACTCCTGGGTTGCCCCTTCTTATTTTTATCACCGCGGGCTTAATTATCGCATTAACTTACGGTGACATCGTCTGGTACCTATTGGGTGCTTTTCTTTTTTAGTCATTGAATACGCTGAGCTATGATTTCGGTTCTGTTTTGTTTCTACATTACTGGATTATACGTATATCTAACAATGTTTTTTATGCGAAAAGATTAATGTTTTTCACTTTTTTATTATTAATCTATTTGTTTTTTTTCTGTGTCTTGCAACAAATTTTAAATAAGCTTGCCCTTTATTACTATGACATCGAAAAAAGGTGAAAAAGAATGAAAAACTTGAATGTAAATTCAAAAATTGCTACTATCACTTTGGTTCTATTACTCGCTATTTCTGCTATTATCGTCGCTTTGCCTGCTGTATCTGCACAAGAACAAATTCGTACTAAAGCAACAGTTGCATACATTGGTGCAATGCCTAATCCTGTAGGTGTTGGTCAGCCAGTATTGCTGCACATTGGTATTACAGACTATCTTCAATCTGCCGCAGATGGTTGGGAAGATATGACTGTAATCGTGACTAAACCAGATGGCTCAGTTGAAACCCTTGGTCCATACCGAACTGACTCAACCGGTGGAACTGGTGACGTTTTTGTTCCTACAATGTCTGGAATATACACCCTGCAAACTCACTTCCCCGAACAATGGGCTATAGTCACTGGATTTTTCTCACAGTACCAAGGTAACCTAACTTACCTAGAAAGCTACAGTGAAGAACTCGAACTACAAGTACTTGCAGATCCAATCGAATATCACCCCGGACACCCCAAACCAACATTCTATTGGGACCGCCCAATTGATGCACAACTCAGAGAATGGAACACAATTTCAGGAAGCTGGACTGATAATCTTGAACTCCTAAATGTGTATGCACCATACAACGAAGGTCCAGAAACAGCACACATCCTATGGAACAAAGAATTAGATGTCTTCGGTGGACTTGTTGGAGGAAACTTAGGTGGACTCAGTATGGGAACTGGAGATGCATATGAAGGCAAATTCCCAGTAAGATACATCCTGAATGGACGACTTTACTATGAAACTGGCGGTTCACGACCTATAACCAAACGTGAAACCGTTTGTGTTGATCTTACAACTGGTGAAGAAATTTGGCGCAAAGTTTTCCTTGACAATAGGTCAATTTCCTTTGCTCAAAACCTATACTGGGATGGAATGAACTACCACGGTGGATTCTCATATCTGTACGCAAATATTGGAAGCCAATGGAATGCATTTGACGCCTACACTGGCGATTGGAGATTCACTATAAACAACATTCCTTCAGGAACTAGACTATACGGTCCACACAACGAAATCTACATCCTACGTGTCAACGCACAAAACGATTGGATGGCCTTATGGTCCATGAACGACGCCCTCATCAGTACTGCAACTGGTTACGGTGACGGCAGCTGGGGAAACACAATAGAAATGAAAACCTATGATGCAAACGAACTTTCCGCTGGTTGGCTTTGGAACGTTTCAATTCCAGAAGATGCACCAGGCAGCATTGTTGTTGCAGGAATTGAGGACCGTGTAATCTTAGGTTCATCCTCTACTAAAGAAGTTACCCTAGTTGGATTAAGCCTGAAATCTGGTGACGAAGGTGATGTTTTATTCGACGAAACCTATAACGCACCTGACTATTGGTTTGACGCTAACGTAACTGTATCAGGCGCTATGGGTGGTTTTGTTGCCTCAAGTCTTGAAGACGGCGCTATTGTCCTGTATATCCGAGAACTCCGTGAACACTATGGCTTTAGTACTGAAACTGGAAGATACATGTGGGGTCCAACTCCATCGGAACACTATCTAAACGCACTTGAAGACTCTCCAGCAAATGTCCGACACATTGCTTATGGTAAACTCTATTCAGCCAGCATTGGTGGATTAGTTTACTGCTATGACGTTCTAACTGGTGATGTTGAATGGACCTACCAAGTAACTGACCCATACTCTGAAATGCTATGGTCAAACAACTGGTGGGTTAAACCAATGTTCATCACTGACGGCAAAATCTACGTAGCCCACACTGAACACTCTGCAGTGGATCCACGACCAAGAGGTGCACCCTTCGTATGCCTTGACGCATTGACTGGTGAAGAAATCTGGAGAATCGATGGAGCTTTCCGTACCACTCGATGGGGAGGACGAGCAATCATCGGTGACAGCATTATAGTTGGAATGGACACTTATGACCAACAAATCTACGCAATTGGCAAAGGTCCAAGTGCACTAACCGCTCAAGCACCCTCTTCTGGTGTAACAGTTGGATCTAGCGCACAAATCACTGGAACTATAATGGACGTTTCTCCAGGAACACAAGACATCTCTTTGACTACAAGATTCCCCAATGGTGTACCCGCAATCTCTGACGAAGACATGAGCGCATGGATGCTACATGTTTACAAACAATTTGCAATGCCCGAAGACATTGAAGGTGTTGAAGTGATCCTATTTGCAATCGATCCTAGCGGTCACTACATGGACATTAGCCGAACTATCAGCGACGCTTACGGAAACTGGGCCTTGGCCTTTAAACCAGAAATGGAAGGCACATACCAAATCTATGCTACCTTTCAAGGCTCTGGCGCATATTATGGCTCAACAACCACAACTTACCTGACCGTTGACCCTGCACCTGCAGTATCAGCACCAATTGAACCAGAAGAACCCGTTGACGTTGAAACACCAGTAGAAACCCAAGAACCCGCAACTTCCTTCATTACAACAGAAATTGCAATCATCGCAGCAGTTGCAGTAGCCGCAGTAATCGGCGTAGCCGCTTACTGGTTCCTAAAACGCAAATAAACCCAAACATTTTTTCTCCCTCTTTTTTTGGGAGAAACCCTTGGAAGATAACACGGGGCTGAAAAGGCTTCAAGCACAATAATTGAAAATTAACCTAACTGTTGCAGAAGGTTTTTTTCATTTTTCTTCCTCTATTGCCTGTGCAAAAGTCTCAGCAAACCCCGTTTCTTTCAACTGATTTACAATTAGTACATACTACTGTCAGTAACTATTTACTAACTAAGTAATAGGTACATACTACCGTTGTTTTATTCTAAATTGTGAAGCATTTTTGTCTTTGTAATAGCAGTATAATGTAATTGAAATCATAAAACCAATCAGAATTGAAACGCTAATTACTGTTAATTCCATTGAAATTACTTTAGTAAAGCCTAGAAAGATAAAAGCAACAGCTAAAGAAATCATTATGATCATGGCATATGGTTCACATGTTCCTTCGAATATTTTTTCCACCTGACAATATTTGTTATACATTATCTTACAATCATTCTTGATTTAAAAGTTAAGAAGTAAACAACATAGATACCTAATACTTCTGTACAAACAACGGTCTTAACTAATGATTTGTACACTCAGAGATGGTATTATTATAATAGGTACAAACTACCGTCAATAATCAATTAGGTATTACTGGTAATACCTAATCAATTGTTCATACTACCGTTAGAGGTAGATTTTTAAACTCTACTGGATAGGTATCTTATACCTGGTGTACCACAAGTACAATCATGATAGTTAATGAATAATGCAAAAGTTGATTTGTTTATAATTTAGTATTCTTCTACAAAGGTCGGAGATGGTACTTTGGAACCTGTAAACGTTGTTGTTGGAATAATCGTTAAGGGAGACAGATTCTTGGTTGAGCGGCGCAGAATAGACAAAAAAATTGATCCTGGAATTATCTGTTTGCCTGCAGGTCATGTTGAACCTAATGAAGATTTAGAAGATGCTTTGAAACGAGAAATGATGGAAGAATTAGGTATCCAAGTAAAAGAGATGAGCTTTGTTTGCAAAAACTATTACGTTGCAAGTAATGGCGAAAAACAACATGCATATTGTTACAAAATCACAGATTACGAAGGGGAACCTCAAAGCAACGAAGCTGAAGAAATTTTCTGGGAAGATAACCTCAATAACATGACTCTAGATATTGACAAAGAAACAATCAAAAAAATGCAACATGCGAAAAAAGAATAGTTGTTCATTATGTCCTTACTTAATGGCGCTTCGAGGGAACAACCAAAATTGAATGCTACAATTATTGCAGAAAGACTATCTAAGACTTTAATTGAAGTTGATTCTTTGGACGTGAATGCTGCTGTTGCTGTGTTGTTGCGGGAAAACAATCACGCGTTAGAAATTCTTTTTGTAAAACGGACTGAAACTCCTAAAGATCCTTGGTCTGGGCAAACTGCTTTTCCTGGGGGAAAACGTTGTTCCGAAGACAAAGACTTGAGAGATACCGTGATACGAGAAACTTGTGAAGAAACAAACATCAATCTCCGTAACGGTTGCAAGTTCTTAGGAACCTTGACTCCTATCACATCTATTCAAAGACCTGATATTCGTATTCTTCCTTTTGTTGTTTTGCAGCTCGAAGAGCAGCCAATTAAACTGAATAATGAACTGTCAAATTTTTTCTGGGTTCCTTTAACTGAATTGACTAAAACAAATGGCACAAAACAGTACATGTCAAAAGATTACCCTGCGTATGTCATAAAAACCAATGTTGTTTGGGGTATTACTTACCAAATAACAAATTATCTAATTTCAATGTTACAGCCATTTTAGCGTAGTAACTTGATGAACTTTAGCTATTTTTTCAGGCAGTTAACTGCATTTGAGATTCGCCTTAAACATTCAAGGGCATTTTTGTATGTTGGATATCCTTTAAGTCCACATTCTGGTCCTGCATATAATATTCGATTTTTTCCAAAGCGTTCAACCACATCGGTTACTCTTTTTTTCATTACTCCTGCTGTTTCCAAAAAAACGTCAGGGTTTACCTGTCCCTTTTTAATAGCTGTCCATACGTCAGCAATTTTTTCGTTAACATCCGAGTCAGACAGTTTTTCTTCGGATTCTGTGACAATTTTTTGTCTAATCAGTTTATCAAAGTCGTTAACTGTCATGCTGGCTTTCAAGAACTTGTCTTTGGATTCTAACAATTTTCCGGTTTTTTGCATCTGGTGAATCGGGTCATCAACATGAGAGTCGATTACGTCTAAACTAGGTATGTCCCAGAACATGGGGTTTGCTGTGCTGTGTAAATGTATCATGCTTTGGGCATTTTTCGTCTTAATGGTATGGAAAATTTTTTCCCACGCTTTTTTTAGGTTTTCTCGTCCTTGGGATCCAAAATCGATTAGGGGATCGTCGACTAGTCCAAATGAGGGTTCATCAACAGAAACTAGACTTGTTTTTCCGTGTTTGTTACTGAAAAGGTTGCACTCTATGATTTGCGCGATAACGTTTCCCAGTCGGATGAAAGTTTTTTCGTCTCGGTACGGAAACAAAGAAGCAAGAGTATAAGGTCCAGTTACACAAACTCGAAGTTCAAAAGGATTTCCTATTTTTTCTGAAATAACTTGAGAGTTACGTTCAATGGCTAGGATTTCAACTATCTTGTTGTTGTCTGCCCGCAAAGACGCAATTTTTGTTTCTAAGTATCCTGTATCAAATTTTTCTATTCCATCTATCATTGACACAAACATCTGATTCATGTCCCGAAATTGCGGATAATTGGGGACATGAATGCCTGCTTGAAGTTTGTCAACAAAACTGTTAACAACGTTTTTCTCAAAAAACTCGGCAGATTCCTCTGTTTTGTTGCATACGTAACTTTTTGTTCCCTCTAAAAACTTTGCAGAATCCCCCATGAACGGCAGACTGCCTGAATCACATGACTTTATCAATTATTGTCTCCCTTCATTTCTTTTTCATTCTTTTATTCTGTAATAAAATGTTCCCATCCCCGAGGCTTAATCTCAACAGTTTTTTTATCCACTTTTAGTAAGCATCGTTTCTCTTTGGTAACTACACCAATCTTTGTAAGCAATCCACCAACTGTAGTCACTGCTTTCTGGGCTTTAATCCAAGAATCAGGATTAACTGTTACAATAAGCTCGTATTCTTCGCCACCGTATAATGCTAAATCTGAAGAATTCAAACCTTGAGTTTCTGCAAACTTTTCTGCTTCGGGATCTACTGGCAGATTGTCAATACAAAAACCTACGTTACTAGCTCTAGAAAGTTCATGAAGACTCCAAGCTAATCCATCGCTAGAGTCAATAGAGGCAGTGACTCCCCCTGTATGTGCTAATGCTATTCCTTCTTTTACTCGTGCATATGGCATCAACACCGAATCAACCAAGGTTTTCTGTTTATCTGGAACTGATGTTTTTTCCATCAAAATTTTTAGCCCAGCTGCAGTTTTTCCAAAATTACCTGTTACTGCCACGTAGTCTCCAGGTTTTGCTCCAGTGCGCTTAAGCAGGTTATGTTTAGAGCATTCTCCTAAAGCCATGCAACTGATTATAAGGTCTGTGGCTTGGTTGGTGTCTCCTCCTAAAACATAGGCTCCGTATTCTCGGGCACCAGCGTTTAATCCTTTGGCAATCTGTTGAATTTCAATTTTTGATAACTCGTCAGGAACCCCAAGGGATGCTAACAACGCAACTGGGTTTGCTCCTTTTGCTGCTAGGTCGCTTATGTTCATTACAACTGCTTTTCGAGCGACTTGCCAAATGTTCATTCCTTGGGGGACATCGGTTTTTTTCACTAGCATGTCCATGTTTATTATTGCCAGTTTGTTGTCATCAAGGTCAACTGCTGATGCATCATCACCAAAAGGAAGATGCATGTTGGGCATTTGGTCTAGGTTTTCTAAAATGAGCTTGATGATTTTTCTTTCGCCCAGCTTTTTTGCTGAACTCAATTTGGAACCTCTGAAGTATTGTTGTTGTTGGGTATCTTAAGAATACCTGTTGGTCTTCAAAAAATGGATTGTTCATATTAGTTTTGTTGGTTAAATCAACAGGGTAAAATTCTGAAAAAACCTTTTATATTCTATGGGGCGACTTGACTACTAACTAGGTAAAAAAGATGATTTTTATGATTGATTCTGGTTCCAAACTGGTTAACCTTACAGGTAATTACTGCTGTTGTAAACTTTATGAATTAACTAACATGGGGAAAACAAGTGCATGAAAGCAAGTAAATCCTCTTTTCTAATCTTTTTATGTCTTATTTCCTTGTGTTTTATGAGCTTTCAGCAAGTTGTCGCTCAGGACACAATAACTGAAACAGTTTACATACTAAGTAATGGAATCATCTATTCTTCTACGAATTCCACTGTTCCTATTGAAAAAGATGGCAACGTGTACACCTTAACTGGGGATATGGTGGTCTACAGCTTCATAATTCAGGCAAGTAACATTGTAATCGATGGAGCTGGATTTTCTCTTCTCGGTCAAGGGGATGTTGGAATAGAAATTTCATCAGTAACTGGTGTAACCCTTCAAAATCTAGACCTGCTTGGAGGTTTCAATTATGGAATCTACCTCAGTGCAGGATTTGGCATTTCAATTATTGATAACACAATATCCGGAAACGGCGTTGGCATGCGTATCTATAATTCTACACAAAACACGGTTACTGGAAACACTATACTGGACAATAACATAGGCGTTGACCTGTTGTTAACTTCTGAAAACACGTTCCGAAATAACGCTTTAGATAACTTTAGAGATTTTTCAGTTTCTGGTACTGTTGTATCAGATTTCATCCATGACATTGACGATTCAAACACAATTGGTGCCGACAAGAAAATTTACTACTTGGTCGGAGAACAAAATCTAGTAATCAGCCCTGAAACATATCCAGATGTTGGTTTTCTTGCCCTTGTAAGCTGTACAGACATAACTGTTCAAAATCTTGAATTAGCAAACAATGAACAAGGCATAATATTGGTGGACACTACCCAATCATCAATAACCGGAAACACCATAACTGATACTACATATGGTTTTTGGATTTTTTCGTCTTCTCATAACACTATTACTAATAATACCCTAACAAATAACAATCGAGGAATACATCTCAAATATGCAACCTTTAACACAATATCTTTGAATGAAATAACTAGCAACACAGGTGGAATGTTCTTGTATGACTCCACCCAAAATACAATATCTGCAAACACCATCGAAGACAATTACAGTTACGGGGCTGGAATTAGCGCATCATCCTTGAACGTATTCAGAGGCAACTACTTCATAAACAATGGCCTAAACAATAACGGGGTACAAGTACACGATGTAGGCGTAACCGACGATACCATTTCTATCTCCAGTAACCAATGGTTTATTTACCCTGCAGGCGGCAACTACTGGAACGACTATTCTGGAACTGACGTAAAATCAGGCAAAGCCCAAAACGAAACAGGAAGCGACGGCTTCGGAGACACTCCTTACACAATTTATGCCTCCGTTAAAGATGAATACCCTCTAATCCTTGAAGGATCCCTAATTGTTTCGGTTACCTCCCCTGAAAACAAAACCTACAACGTAAACTCCTTGACCTTAACTGTGTCCGTAAGTGACCCAAATGCAATCGTAGGTTACAGCCTTGATGGAGAAGAAAACATTACAATCAGCGGAACTGCAACCTTGTCCAACTTAATTGAAGGCTCACATAAACTAACAGTTTTCGCCAAAAACACTGAAGGCAAAGAAAGTTCACAAACCGTTTACTTCACCATATCTGAAGAAGACACCCAAACTCCCATCGATAACGACCATCCTGAAGATTTGCCCTTAACTTTGATTGCAGCAATCGCCGCAGTAGCAGTGATTGGCGTAGCTCTGCTCTACTTCTTGATACTAAAGAAGAAATAACCCGTCCCCTAAACGGGACTTTCCCCCTTTTGTTAAGGGTTATGACTGCTGTAAATGGGCAGTAAACAATCAACAACATTTTTTCTTTTTTTGACTTCTTAACTTTCCTTTGTTTCCCGAATATCTTAAAAATGTGTTATATGCTCAATTCAAAGTAACGCCTCGGTGGCTCAGACCGGTAGAGCGGCAGCCTCGTAAGCTGTATGCCGCGGGTTCAAATCCCGCCCGGGGCTCCATATTTGGTAATTTTAGAAAAAAGAAAAGCGGGACGAAAATCAAATTTCTGGGTTCATTAATTATGAAATACACTCAACAATTGAATCTTTTCTGGCTTGAATTTATGGAGAGATTAAAGACACATTTCAGTTTAAACCAATCGTAGATTAACCCATAACCAACATCAATTTAAAAAAAGTTTTAAAAATCTCTATGTTTTGTAAGTGAATAAATTTTTGTTGAAAATAGTTTTGTTGTTGTTGGGGGGGTAGGGGGGTCAACAACAACAAATGTTTTAGGGAAAAAATTCTAGAAGGATAGGTGCAGATATTGGGTGTTTGTTAAACGGCGTTGGGTTGCGAGTCAGTCCTGAAACTTGCTGTATTTGGAGTTTTTGTTATTGCAAGCCCAATAATACCTGTTGTCTCTGATATTGCATTAGTTTTTGTTGTTGTAGCCAGTTCAGCATCTAAAACTCCGTTATCTACTGTGTTGCTCCCGCCGCATCCTTGTTGGTCGCCGTAAAAAAAATACTTGATGGATTTCATTTTTTGATTGTTTGTAAGGTTTTTTACTTCAAAGAATATATAACATGTCTTATGATATAATATATTATATATTTGGAGAGAATCTGTGATGGCCGACGTTAAGTTAGTTGTCATTATGTCGATATGTATTGTTTTGGCAATTGGTTGTATTGGTGCTGGGGTGATGATCCATCAAAAAGAAGCTGAAGTAGCACTTAAAGTTGAAGAAATTTTTGAAATTAAACATGAAAAAAGCAGTTTAGAAAGCCAGTTATCAGGTTTAGTTATGGAGAAAACTAGTTTGGAGTTTCAAGTTTCGGATCTTGAGTTGCAAACAACAGAATTGAATAATGATGTTTTTTATCTACAATCTCAGGTTTCAAGTCTGGAAATTGAAGTAAGTGGTTTGGAAGTAGAAGTTGTCCAAAATTATGATTTAGGTTATTTTGAAGGCCAGTCTGCAGGTTATGAAACAGGCTATGAAGAAGGCTATTCTGAGGGTTTAGGTTACATGGCTGAAAACGGTTATTCTACCCGAAACCCGACTTATCAGGAGGCTCTTTTGTTTATTAGTTCAGACCTGACCGACAGGAATCTTTACACTGATGGCTATGTTTGTTACGATTTTACCGCTGATTTCAATTACAACGCCGAACAACAAGGATACCGATGCGGTTTTGTTTACATGACCTTTTCCAGTGGCGCCCACGCAATCGCCTGCTTTGAAACCACTGACAGAGGGCTAATCTATATTGAACCCCAAACAGACGAAATTGTAAACCCTGCAGTCGGCAAAATGTACAATGGAGAAATAATTCAAAGCTTAGGCATAATCTGGTAAACAGGTTCAAAAAACAGGTAACTACTCTGTTAGTTTTTGTTTTATTGGATCTTCAGGTTTGTCTTTAAGTGTGCTATGAACAATAAAAGTTTCAGTTTCTTTGACGCCTTTCAGGTCGTGAATTTTTTTCACCAACTCTGTTAACTCTTTGTTGTTGTTCACCAAAACTTTAGCGATGCTGTCGTATTTGCCAAAAATTCTTTGAAACTCAGTAACTTGAGGAAAACTTTTCACGATATCTTCTGTTTCTTTTCTGCAGTCGTTTTTGGGGTCTTCCCGCATCAATATGTATGCTTGAATGGATAATCCCAGAATTTCGGGTTGCAGTTTGGGAAAAAAAGACAAAATCAGTCCAGAATTTTGCATTTGGTCCAGTTTTTTTGCTACTGTTTGTCTTGTGACGCCTAGGTCTTTTGCAATTTTTAGTATTGGCTGTTGTCCGTTTTCTAGCAGGTTAAGGAGAATCTTTTTTTCCAATTCTTTAATTTTTAACATTTTGTTAACGTAACCTTTAAATCAGTTAGCAGTTTTTAAACTTTTCCAGTAACTAATAGACATTAAGTGAATGAGGCTAAATAATGAATCCCTATCTTGAAGCATTACGATCAAAACTAAGTAAATCTGATTACGAAAAATTATGTAAAATATCAATTCCCAAAGTTCATGAATTCATTGCCAAATCTGCAGACCTTTGCAACGCTGAACAAGTTTTTGTTTGCAGCGACTCCCCCGAGGACAAGGAACACATTAGGCAACAAGCACTTGTCCAAAAAGAAGAAACACCACTAAAAATTGAAGGCCACACGTATCACTTTGACGGATATTACGACCAAGGCCGAGACCGTAAAGCTACAAAATATCTCGTGCCCAAAAAAGTGTTTCTTAGTAAAGCTCTTAACCAAATCGACCGCCAAGAAGGCCTAGCAGAAGTAAAAGGAGCCCTCCGAGACTCCATGACTGGACGGACCATGATTGTTCGGTTTTTGTCTTTAGGTCCAACCAATTCTGTGTTTACCATTCTTGGAATGCAATGCACGGATTCTTGGTATGTTGCCCATTCTGAAGATTTGTTGTATCGATCAGGATACAAAGTTTTCACTGAATCTTCAGCTGATACCCAATTTTTGCGTGTTGTTCACTCTGCAGGAAAGCTAACTGATCGAATGGTCAGCGCAGAACACAACAACAAAAAAATCTACATAGATCACATGGATAACACCATTTACAGTGTTAACACCCAGTACGCGGGTAACTCTATAGGCTTCAAAAAATTAGCCTTTCGTTTAGCTATACGAAAAGCAAACACCGAAGGCTGGTTAGCAGAACATATGATGCTAGTAGGCGTGCATGGTCCAAATAACCGTAAAACCTACTTTGCAGGGGCATTTCCAAGCGCTTGTGGAAAAACTTCAACTGCCATGTTGCCTGGAGAAACAATCCTTGGAGATGACATCGCGTATATTCGTGAAATAGATGGTGTTGCACGGGCAGTTAATGTTGAAGCTGGAATCTTTGGCATTATAAAAGACGTTAACCCCCGGGACGATGCTCAAATCTACAGGGTTCTTCATAGTCCCGGAGAAATCATTTTCTCTAACGTTTTAGTTAAAGACGGGACTCCTTACTGGCTTGGCATGGGCAAAGAAACCCCCAAAGACGGAATCAACTATTCTGGAGAATGGTACGAAGGCAAAAAAGACAAAGACGGCAACGAAATTACCCTGGCTCATAAGAACGCCCGTTACGCGGTTAAATTAACTGCTCTGGAGAACTGTGACCCTGAACTAGAAAACCCCAATGGTGTAAAACTACGGGGAATAATGTATGGTGGCCGCGACACTAAAGCGTATGTTCCAGTTCAGCAAAGTTTTAGCTGGGAACACGGAATTGTAGCTTATGGAGCATCGTTGGAAACGGAAACAACCTTTGCCACCGTAGGCAAAGAAGGTGTTCCAGAAATTAACATGATGAGCATCCAAGACTTCATCTCTATTCCATTGGGCAAGAACGTCCGTAACAACCTTGATTTTGGCAAAAAAGTAGAAAATACCCCTACCGTTTTTGGTGTAAACTATTTCCTCAAAGACAAAGACGGCAACTACCTTAACGATCCCCAGGACAAACATGTCTGGGTAAAATGGATGGAAAAACGTGTCCACGGAGAAGTAGAAACAATAATTACTCCAACTGGTCAAATACCAAAATATGACGACTTGAAAACAATCTTCAAAGAACTGCTAAACAAAGAATACACCAAACAAGACTACATCGCCCAGTTCAGCATACGGGTCCAAGAAAACATGGACAAAATCAAACGGGTTCGCCAATTCTACAAAACCAAAGTCACCTACACCCCTGAAGCAGTCTTTTGGGTGCTAAACCAACAATACGAGCGCCTGTTAGCTGCTAAAGAAAAGTACGGCAACTACATCAGCCCCGAACAATTCGAACAATAACAAGAAAACGGGACTTTTTCCCTTTTCTTTTTGTACATATTTTTTTAGAAAACATAAAATCTATAGGCAAGACCATCTAACAACAAATAACAAAACCGGAAACAACGCGCCTCGGTGGCTCAGCCCGGTAGAGCGGCAGCCTTGTAAGCTGTTGGTCGCGGGATCAAATCCCGCCCGAGGCTCCATTATTCAATTCATCTTTTCAAGAATAAAATAAAGGTTAAACTTTTGTCTATCTCTATCGGGCATAAGCTGACTATGATAAAAATACATCCGAAATTGGTTTCCAAAATAGCCCACAACATCTTTATTAATAAAGTTATAATTTCCTGAAAGAGGTTCGAGCCATGGATTTCTTTGACCTTATGAGTATCTCACACCGCTATATGGAGATACTAAACCCTTCAACGTCTGAAAAAATCATCAAACTTGGCAAACTACTTAAATTGAAAGAAGGAAACCGGGTCATCGACTTTGGTTGTGGTAGTGCTGAGACCCTCATTATCTGGGCTGAAGAATTCGGGATCAATGGTATTGGCATCGATATATCCAAGGATTACTGTGACAGGGCTAAGAAAAAGCTGGCTGTGAAAGGGTTATCTGACAGAATCAAAATCGTTTGCTCCAACGGAGCTGACTACGTATTTGAAGAGAGAGCTTTCGATGCCGCAACATGTATCGGGGCGACGTTTATTTGGGGTGGCTTCAAGGAGACAATCCAGGCAATGAAACGGGCTATTCATCAGAATGGACGCCTTGGTATCGTTGAAACCCACTGGATTAACGATCAGGTAAATCCGGAATATGCCCAAAAACAGACAAGTACCCACACTGAACTGGAACTAGCTCAAATTACCCGGGATGAAGGCTTTGAACTCGAATACATCATCCGTGCCAGCCATGACGACTGGGAGAGGTACTCTTCGGATAGTTGGTATGGACTAATACGCTGGCTTGAAGAAAATCCCTCTCACCCTGACCATGAACAGGTATTCAAGCATTTTCGTAATTCCCAAGATGATTATTTACAGTTCCAGCGCCAATACATTGGTTGGGCAATGTACTGCCTCACTTCCATGAAACCTCATTCAGTGCAATAGGCACGATTGCCTGTCTGCAGTAAGACACTTAAGGATTCTTTTTCAGTAGACTTGTTATAGTGCAAAAAGATGAGACATGCCCACGTCTCTTCTGTGGTGATTCCTTCTTCATTAATCAAAGTGTCTAAGCTTTGTCGTTTTCTATGTTTTTATTCTTGAAATTTCTTATGAACTCATAAAACTTGTTAAAACTTGATTTCGCCCTTTTTGATTAGTTCTTTGACTTTCATTAGTGAGTACTGGACTGCGTGGCTCTTGTCTGCGAAGAAAACCCTTTTTGATTTTTTCGTCCATCCATTTGAAAATTTCGGGTGTGATTGTAACCGTTAGTTTTACTTTTGTTAATTTGGTCAAACTTTCTTGACCTTTGGGGACTGTTTTTGGTCAATGTTTCTTGACAAAAACCCTCTTATTTTCTCCAAATAATGAAATTGTTTGTGAACACATTGAAACGTGTAATGATTATCAGTTCACTGATGACTATTTTATTCTTTTCAACCTGTGTACCTAAAGTTGTTTTTGCATCTTCAGAAAATTGGGTTGAAGTTGCAAGATTTAATGGAACTGCTTTTACTTTTGGTGTATCTGACCCATTCCAAATTTATCATGAAGAATGGAGAGTATTATGGGAAACCAACAACCTTTTTCATGAAATTGAACACTTTGATTTTTATGTCCTTCATGAGGATGATGTTACAGAAGATGGTTCTATTTATACTAACAATTCAATTGGGTCTATTAGAACCACTGCAAATGAAAATGGAACACTAAACATACACGGCTCTATTGGAACATTCATTATTTGGGTTAGCCCATCACCAGCAACATGGGAACTAATTATTGAGCAAAACATAAACTCCATTCCAGAGTTTCCTTCATGGACTTTTTTACCTGTGTTAATTATTGGCATTCTTGCAGTTGTGATATTCAGGAAAAAACTCTAGTTTATTTGCGCATGTTTGTAATGTCTCTTAGTAATCTGATCGCAGTTGACTTTTGAAAAACAGGTTTTTTCTTAATTTTTTGCACCGCACTATTGGACTGCAAACAGTTTACGAGCTTAATGTAACGTTTAGTCTTTTTTGTTTTGGTTTGTTTCTTTTAGTTTTTGTAGTGCGAATTCTATGCCGTGGCTGCGATTGTGGAAGCGCATGGTTTGAACTTGTTTGTCTAGCCAGTTTATTAGGTCGTCTCGTATTGTTACTGCGACTCTTTTTTTGACCATTGGTGTTCATGCTTTTTTCAGGCTCACTGCTATAGAACTTTATGTTCATTCATGTCCAATCATACACAAACATTTTATACTAACCTACAGTAAAATAAACTCATAAAACATGCAAAATTGAGGATAGAAAGAAAAAAAGGAGACAAAAAAGTTGCCTGTTGTGAGTTATGATTCTGTGAGCGTTTTTTCGGGGTTGTATTGTAAGGTGATGGGGTTGGTTAAGGGGAGAACTGATTTGGGTTATAGGTGCGTTACCGAGTCTGTTGCCGAAGCAATCCGAGGCAAACTAACCGCATTGGGAATAACTAAACCCTAGGAGAAAAACAAGATGCACCTTTTGACCAAAAAAGACAAAATCACACCCAAAGACACAAAAAAACTATACACCCAACTAATCAAGCACGGCATCTCCCAAACCGCCGCAAAAAATGTCATAAAATTCTACGAGACCTAACAACATGCCAAAAAACAGCTACACCTGCAAAAACTGTGGCTATGTTCTCCCCAAAAAAGACGCTACCATTTCAGGATACAACTCGCAAAACTCCTTACGACACATCCACTGCCCAAAATGCAAAAAAATAATTACCTACGTCCCATAAAAAAGTGCCATCGCCAACAAAAACTCAACTGACTAATCTTTTGTCAATTTTTCTAAGAAAAACCCTTTTCTAAGTAGTTATAGTAATTATTAATGCTGTAAAGTGGAATGAATAATATAGTAAAATCCGTTTCTTATCTACTTGTAGCGTTTATTCTGGCAATGGGAACATTTCTTGTTGTGATTGCTTCCGCAGATATCGTTGAAACGCTAACCCGTCTGTTCCTGAATTTATGGTGGAGTTCGTAGCATGATGTACCGCCAACGAATGAACCCGCATCGACAGTACAGTACTACAGTACTGTGTAACACACAATTGTATAACTTTTAGTTCACAATACTGTAGAACAAACTGTATACAATACAATACAACAATACGCCACTAACCACATACATCTGAATAAAAAATCAAAAAAGTAGCATTTGGAAAAATTAAATCCGCCCGACGCTCCATTTTCTAAATATTATGAAAAATTTTTATTTTAATTTATTTTCATAACTTGATTGTTGCGCCTGTGAAGTGTGTTGTTGTGAGGTTTAGGAAAAAGAAGGGGATTAGATAATGCCAAAAGAACATATTACCGAAAAGTATCTGGGACAAGTTTACTGTAAAAGATGTCATACGATTGGTTCGCTAGTGGCTGAACTGGAAACCGCTGGAAACAACTTGCACATCGACTTTTACGTTCAACATCTTGACGAAAAAGCCATCACACATTTTGTAGGCAGAAAAATATTCAAATCAATAAAAGAAGCAAAAACTGAAAGCGAATAAAACCATAACACAATGAAATGGCTTTGGTCAAGGTTTCTTGACAAAAACTTTCTTAATTGAAGTGTTAAAAGTTATTTAGTGGAGTCTATATGCCCTTTCAGAAACCGTTTCTTTCAACTTTGTTGTTTATTTTAATTAGTATATTCTTTGTTAGTTGTGTTGGGGCTTCTTCTGTAGGTTGGAGTCAAACATTTGGAACTGAAGACGCGGCAATGCCTTATTCTTTGATTGAGACGCCTGATGGAGGATATGCAATAGCAGGCGGTCAACAGGCTCTTGGTGTTAGTTATGATTTTTGTTTAGTTAAAACATATGGAAATGGCAGTATGCAATGGATCAATTCCTATGGCGGAAACAGTTATGATATGGCTTACTCGTTGGTTTCAACATCTGATGGTGGATACGCTCTAGTTGGATACACCGAATCTTTTGGTGCGGGCGGTCCAGATTTTTTGTTAGTTAAAACTGATTCAAAGGGAAGTATGCTCTGGAACCGGACTTATGGGGGATCAGAATGGGATGTGGCTTACTCGCTGGTTGAAACCTCTGATGGCGGATTTATGATAGCTGGTTATACTAAATCATTTGGGGTTGAAAATTCTGATTTATGGTTAGTTAAAACGGATGCAAATGGAATTATGGAATGAAACCGGAATTTGGGGGGCGCAGCAAATGATGTTGCTTATTCTTTGATTAAGACTTCCGAGAGAGGGTATGCGATAGCTGGTAGCACGCAATCTTTTGGAGCTGGAGGTTTTGATTGTTGGCTGATAAAAACTGACTCAAATGGAATTGTCCAGTGGAATCAAACATATGGCGGATTAGGTGACGACCATGCATTTTCTTTGGTTGAGACATCTGACGGTGGATACGCCTTAGCTGGCATGACCGAGTCTTTTGGTGCTGGAAAAGCTGATGTTTGGCTAATTAAAGCTGACATTCACGGAAATATGGAGTGGAACCAAACATATGGTGGAGTAGAAAATGACGAGGCTAATTCGTTAATTCAAACCTCTGACGGTGGATATGCTCTAGCGGGTTACAAAACAAAGGCAGATGCAACAACTGATCCTTTTAATGTTGAAGATTTTTGGTTAATCAAAACTGATGGGTCAGGAAAACTAGAATGGAACCAAACATACGGAGATGAATGGGATGAAAGGGCACAATCCATCATTGAAACATCTGATGGCGGATTCGCCCTGGCTGGATACTCATTATCTGGTCCACCTGGGGGCGACATGAAATTCTTAGCAATAAAAACCAACCAACAGGGCATAATTCCCGAATTTGCTTCATGGACTATTTTTCCTTTGTTTTTGACTGGTGTTCTTGTAGTTGTAATATTAAGGAAAAAACTCTAACGTATTCTTTCTTGTATACCATGTCAAAGTCCAATGCTATTTTCAATCCCTCGAGAAGATGAATCCATATACAAATCCGTCTAAAAACAAACAACAAAACCAGATGACACACGCCTCATTGGCTCGGTCAGGTAGAGCGGTCGCCTTATGCTGTTGGTCGTAAGATCAAATCCCACTTAGGAATGCATTAAAATAATGTCAAAAACGCAGTTTTCATTTGGTAAAAAAACGTCCAATTATAATGTTTAGATTATTATCATAATTTTCACGGTTACCAACATATTCTGTTAACTTTCCTCGGGTAATAATTTCCTTTCTTGATAAATTTGTTTTTGTGATGCACAATTGAATGTCTTGAAGGTCTCTGTCATTTGATCGACCTATCTTTGTGACTATAATGTCAACAGGGTTTAATGCTAATAATTCGATATTTTCATATTCTTTGATCTTTACACTTTTTTGCAAATAATCTGAAGGAAGAATTTGAGAAAATATTATTCCATCATCCCAAACATCGATTTTTAGACCATGCGGTATGTTTGATACTGCTTTTTCGTATTCGTCTCGGTTTTCAGATGGAATTGTAAAATCAATATCTATTGTTGAGGATTTTAGGTCTAAAAGAGTCATAGCTGTTCCTCCAACTGCTACAAGAGTAATTTTTTTCTCTAACTCTTTATCAAGTACCTCTAGGAAATCAAATAAACTTGTTTTGTCAAGTGGCATTGTAAAGCTTCATTTTTTCTATTATGTCTTGTTTGTTTGTTGGAGTCTCTTTAATTTGTAAACTATCAAATATTTCGATAGTTTTTATGATTTCATTTTCTGGTTTTATTTCTTTAATTGCTTTAAGTAAACCTAATAGTTTTTCGGATGTATGAAATTTCTGACAAAGGAATATCAAAAGATTTGCATCAAACTTGTTTTTAGAAATTATTATGGGTATTGCCTCAAAAAGTCTAAAATCGTTTCGAAGTAACATTGCCATTATAATGTATTCAATGCAAATTTTTTTTCCCGATCCAATTTCCCAACCAAATTCTTTATACCCACATCGATTAAGGTTGTAAAATAAATCAGTGTCAGAAATTTTGGTAGGTTTTAGTTCGTCCATAACCGTTCTAATTTTAGATTTTTCTTTAATTGATTTTATTTCTCTCCAGAATGATTGAGGACAAAAAAGATTCAAAATGTGTGGTAGAAATTCTCTGATGGGATTTATTTCATTTGATGCTGTTAGCTCGGAAAATTTGTTTTGAGTAGTAATTAACCCTGTGATTTGGATATTATATTTTTTTTGTATGTCTAATAATCCTTTGTGAATCCAGATTGTTAGACTATGATAATTTGAGGATTTCTTTAGAAGAAATAACAATTCGATTCTGTTGAGTTTAATGTTTCTTTCAATTTTTATTGAACCAAAAGTCCTTATGGAACACATATTGTTCATGGATTGTTCCAATTCAATAAGAATCGGCAATAATTCAGGCTTATTTTTGAAAAACTTTCTTTTTTTTTCAATGTCCATTTCAGTCAAGAAATCTAACAATAGGTAGTTTTGAAAGTTTAGCTCAATTAAGGACGTTCTTCCTATTTGATCTAAATTGATTAAGTTTTGTTTCTTGAGTTTTTGTATTTTTTGATAAATATTTGCATAATATGAATTACCGTATTTTTCTTTAATTTTCTTTGTTAATGTGCTAATGGACAAAGAATCACCTAGGTTAGATGATAATATGTCAAAAATTTGCAGTGTAGATTTGTCCATTTTGTTTTTCTCCGGCATAACTAACTAAAATAAATCAAACATATAAGAATTACTATAATATTATAGTAACAATACTATAATACAACGGCAAAACACCTTAGTGAACAATAATATCCCTCTAGAAGTAGTTGTTGTGACTGCTCCTACACAAAAAACAACAACTACTAACAACTTTTACACGCAAGGTTGAAAAAGACAGTCTATAATTACTGTTTTGACATTAAATTTGGCAAAGCTAACCTTATCCACAAAACACCAAAATAACTATTTCAGAAGAAAAAAATTAGAAACTATGGCAGTTATTTTGTTAGTAGCCATTTGACTTGGTTGAATCCGTATTTTTTGATTAAGGGTTCAATTATTTTTGGTGCGCAGTTGTCGTCGGTTTCTATACAGATTACGTTGTTGCTTATTTGGGAGAGTATTGCTGCGGTGTTTTTGTTGCAGCTTGTTTGTATGGCGTAGCAGTCGTCGTCTGATTCTTCAGTTTTCCATGCGTGATCATCTTTGCCTGCAACAGTGTTTTCTGTGCAAATTAATTGTCCGACCTGTTTGAGGTCATCTGAAGTTTTACAATAGATAAAGACCATGTTATTCTCTCCCCTTACAAAAAATTAAAAGAAAAAAGGAAGTTTAGATTTATGGAATACAACTTACTGTTGTAGGTCGTGTTTCATTTCTTGGAACTGTTCTTTTGTTATTTCGCCTTTGGCGTAGCGTTCTTTTAGTAATTCAATTGCTCTGCTGCTGGTTGTTTGTTTTTGCGGAGTTGGTGCATGCGCTGAACAAGTGTCGTGTGTTTGTGACTTTATGAGGTAGTAAATTCCTACTGCGACTAATATGAGACATATTGGTCCCCAGATCATAAAGCCCCATCCAAACCACATCAAATTGCTTTCACCTCCAAAAGGTAAACTTGGGGTTTACCTGCCCCAGCATCCCCGTCCATAACTTTGGGGACCGTAGTGATCTTGAGGGGGTTGGCCATTGTATGGCTCAGCAGTTTGTTGATACCCGTAGGGTCCATAGTATCCGTCGTAGCATCCTTCCCAATTACCGGTGTTGTCCCGGTAAGGACCGTAATTGTAACCAGTTGATGGATTGGTTACGTAATGTGCGAAGGCGATTCCTGTTGCCAAAAGACCTACAGCAACAAGGGCGATTCCGATTATGATTAATTTGTTTGTTCTCATTTCATTCACCAACTATAACACTGTTATAGGGGCCTTAAGTAAGTTCGCTGAAACAAAACTGAAACAATAATGAAACGGTTCCAGAAACAAATTCCGCGCATTTCACCAATGAACCAACAACAAAATGCCCCTTTAACTAAAAAACAAAAATTAGATACAAAAAATAAAAAAAACCAAACTTATTCTGAAATTTTTAGTCCACTGTTATGAACTGTTTTTTCAGAGTTCGAGGTCTTTTTTCATTTCAAGGAATGTTTCCTTATTTATCTCGCCTTTAGCGTATCTTTGTTTTAAGATGTCGATTGCTTTTTCTCCATTACTGGAGGCTTCAGCGTGAGAATGCACATGAGCTGCACTGCACGTAGAAACGGCGAGCAAAGGCCATAATCCCCAACCGCATGACATGCACAATATGTTTCACCTACAATAATACAGGTAGGTGAGGTCTTAAGAGTGTTCACTGAAACGGTTTTGAAACAGTTCTGAAACGATTTCTAGTCTTTTTCTTCTTCAAAAGACTCTAAGCCTTCTTTGATTAACAAAGGAACAAGCACCAACGCCATCACCGGATCTGCCCACCACCAGCCAAAAAGGCTGTTTAAACCCAAACCAACTAAAACTACAAGGTCTTGTAAATCACAAAAAGGCTTTCGTAAGCTTCTGCACGTAATGCTCGGGAACCATCTGTTTTGCAATTCGGGTTTTATAAAAGAACAGGACCGTCATCAAAACTGCACTTGAAACCGTAATGAAAATGCCTGCTGGGCTTTCCTTAGGTGCTCCAAAATAACCCGGTAAACTTGCAACTGACTGAAGCACAATAAACGCGGCGAGCAAAAAGAAAGTCAAACCAATAAGTCTTAACGCTTTTTGTTCTGTTTCGGTTTCTTGGTTTTCGTGTTCTCTCCAAAAACGCCAAATCATTACTGCACCAGCAAACAGTTCAATAATGCTGTCTAACCCAAAAGCAAGCAAAGCCACACTGCCTGCAAGCAACGCTGCCCAGATTGCTATGGTGGCTTCAAAAACGTTCCAAATTTCTCCTATCCAAACCAGAATCAACGCTTTTTTACGCAGACCAGAACCTGAATTAGCCCTCTTTCATCACTAAAAGTCAAGTACTTTAAATTTCTACATGAGAATATAAACTGGGTTAAATCTTGAAGAAACTTGCGTTTTTCTTAATTTTGTTCTTTGCATCTATTTTTTTCCTAGCAATACTTTTGATTGCAGGATTTATGCTAACTCCACCTACTTCAACCCAAACTGGATGGGTTGACAACATGTGGAGTTGCATGGGCGACTGGATGCGCGGAAACTATCCCGTTACAGACCCACTTTTGAACATCTACGGAATCTTACTAATAGTCATAGCTGGAATTGCAATAATCGGAGTTGCCGGATTAACCTATTTTTACCTGTTTCCCGAGATCAAAAATGTGCCTCAACCCCAACAAACCAGCAGTAGTAGCCAATCAGAAAATCAAAACTTGTCTTCATATGAATCAGTTCTAAAAACCCTCAACGAAGACGAACACAAAGTCTTAACCGTCCTGAAAAACCACAATGGAACTTATCTACAAAAATACATACGCCACGAAGCAGGGCTCAGCAGGCTTAAAACCCACAGGATACTAGCACGCTTCGCAGAGCGAGGAATGGTAACCCTCGAAAAAACAGGCAATACCAACCAAGTAACCTTGGCAGAATGGCTCAAATAATTCAAAATCAAAATTTAGTCAAAGTATCTTAACAAAAATGCTTATAGTTTCCTTCTTCAAGAAAAAATTCTAGCTAGCTTACAATTTGTTTTTTGAAGATCAATTTTTTCTGCTATATTTTTATGTTTGTCTTGGTGAAATTACTTAAAAGCTAAAATTTGAGTTGTTAATCTCTATGGGTGTAATATTGCGGGCTGTTGATTTAAAATGAAGACTTTGATCAGTGAGATAAAGACTCTAAGTAATGGAACTAATGTTGGTTCTTTTTTTTGTGTTAAACGTCGAAATCCTATGAAATCGTATTCTAACGGTTATATGTTCAATTTGTATCTTGTCGACAAAAGTGGCGAAATTGTACTCAACTATTGGGGTGGAAAAGCAGAAGATGCAGTTCAACAAATATTTGATTCTGTCCAGGAAGATTCGATAATTTATGTATCCGGAAAAGTTGGAGAATTCCGAGGAAAAAAAATTGACGTTAACGAAGGTTTAGGCATCATACGCCTTGCAGAATCCAACGAATATGATTTGGTTGACTTTATTGTTTCTACCAATCAAAATATTGAAAAAATGTGGACAGACCTAATCGAAACAATAAACGAGTTTGAGAATCTTTACTTGAAAAAACTTTTTGAAGACCTCTTTGATGATGAACATTTTGTAAACGATTTCAAAAAATCCCCTGCTGCAATTCAGATTCACCACTCCTGCGTCGGAGGCTTGCTAGAACACACCTGGGAAGTAATGAACTACTGCAAAGCGATCAGTGATATGCATCCGTCCCTTGACAAATGCTTGCTGTTAACTGGAGCAATCTTGCATGATATTGGAAAAATAAAATCCTACGAAGTTTCAACCTGCATCAAACACTCAAAACCTGGCGTTCTGCTTGGGCACATTCCTATTGCAACCGAGATGATATGTGACAAAATTTCTAAACAAACTAATTTTCCTGTACTTTTAAAAGATAAAATCGTTCATATGATTTTGAGCCATCATGGTAAACTAGAATATGGTGCAGTTGTAGAGCCAAAATTACCTGAAGCAGCAGCTCTCCATTACGCTGACTTGATGAGCGCAAGAATTACCCAATACATACGGGCAAAAAAAGACTCATCTAATGAAAGCTTTCAATCTGGTTGGAACAAATATGTCGGTTCTGTGTTTTTAGAGTAGTTTTCTATACTCTATCTTGAGGTTTCAACCCAAAACCATTATTTTTTTGGTAATTAATTCATCAGAAAATAAAAAGTTGGGACACAAAATATCTCCCTACTTTTGGAAAGTTGTTGCTATTTGTTTTTGATGTAAGCGAGCATTCCACCTGCTAGAATAATGCTGCGTTGTCTTTGAGAAAGAAGGTAATTTACTTGGATCTCTTGATTTTTTGTTAGATTCTTTACCGTCAACGGCTTGTTTTGGCTAATGGCTTCTCGTATGTTTTCGATTTTGATTTGGTCCCCTTGGTTAATTTGGTCGTAATCTGTTTCTGTTTGAAAAGTCAAGGGCACAATCCCAAAATTAATCAAATTAGCAGAATGAATTCTCTCAAAGGATTTTGCAATTACAACTTTTACCCCTAAAAACATTGGACAAAGCGCTGCATGCTCCCGGGAACTGCCTTGACCGTAACTTAATCCACCTATTATGATGTTGTTTTTTCCCGAGTCCCTGATTTGGGCGGCTCGTTGGGGGAAGGTTTCGTCCACGATTTCAAAGACAAACTCGGAATATTTCGGAACATTAGAACGGTACTTCATTTTGGCGCCTGCAGGAATAATATGGTCGGTAGTGATTTTGTCCCCAACTTTTATGGTAACAACACCTAAAACATCGTAAGCTAAGGGCTTGTTATCGGGCAACTCCACAATGTTTGGACCCCGATAAATCTCAACCTCTTCAGGACATTTTGAAGGCACAACTATCATGCTATCATCAATGTAGAATTTTTCAGGCATAGCAACTTTCGGATAATCCATGCCTAACTCTCGTGGATCCGTAAAACATCCTGTACTCACTGCTGCTGCAGCTGTTTCAGGGCTGGTCAAATAAACATCAGCAGATTTGGTTCCTGAACGCCCAAAAAAGTTACGATTAGAAGTTCGAATCGACACTGCATTCGTTTGAGGAGATTGACTGTTTCCGATACAAAAACCACAAACTGGCTCAGTAATCCGTGCGCCTGCAGCCAACAAATCTGATAACGCACCATCCCGGGTAAGGTTTTCTAGAACCTGTTTTGAGCCCGGAGAAATCACAAAACTAACTGAAGGATGAACCTTTTTGCCTTTCAGTATCTTGGAAACCGTCATCAAATCCTTATATGAAGAATTCGTGCAGCTGCCAATACAAACCTGATTTACCGCAGTTCCCTCTAGCTCTTTCACGGTTTTGATATTACCTGGACTGTGAGGAAATGCAGCCAAAGGAACAATCTTGCTCAGGTCAATATCCACAACTTTGTCGTAGGTTGCATCGGAGTCGGCTTTGACTTCTGTCCAGTCTTGTTCTCGTCCTTGGGCTTTCAAAAACTGTCGGGTGACTTCGTCAGACGGAAACACCGATGTAGTTACTCCACATTCGGCTCCCATGTTAGTTATGGTTGCCCGTTCGGGAACAGACAAACTTTTCACCCCTTCGCCGCCGTACTCAAAGACAGTGCCAACGTTGCCTTTGGTGCTAAAAATTTCCAAAACTTTCAGGATAACATCTTTTGCTGAAACCCAGGGCTGCAGTTTTCCTTTCAGATTGATTTTTGTAACCTTTGGGCACATAAGATAAAACGGCTCTCCAGCCATGGCTGCAGCAACATCTAAACCTCCGGCTCCGATGGCGATCATTCCAATTCCACCACCTGTTGGGGTGTGACTATCAGAACCCAGCAAAGTTTTGTAGGGTTTACCAAAACGTTCCAGATGAACTTGGTGACAGATTCCGTTTCCTACTCGGGATAAATAAATTCCATATTTTGCAGCAATGGATTGCAAGTAACGGTGGTCGTCAGCGTTTTCAAACCCAATTTGTATGGTGTTATGGTCGATGTAACTCACAGAAAGTGCAGTTTCTACTCTGGGCTTTTCCATGGCTTCAAACTGCAAATATGCCATAGTTCCTGTAGCATCCTGGGTTAAAGTTTGGTCAATTTTGATGGCAATTTCTGTTCCTGGTTCAAATTTGCCTTCTACAATGTGTTTTTCCAGTATCTTTTGAGTTACACTTTTTCCCATATGCGATTTCTCCTGCAAGCATTTTTGATTCCCGTAGGCATAAAAAAGCCTTCTGTTTCTCGTGCAGTTAGGTGAGCCAACCAAAAAACAGCCGATACAACCTGTGCTCCAGTAAAACCATGGGTTTTGCTCGCCCAATTACCCGAAAATAGTTTTTCCCCATGGCTTCAACCAAGTCACCAATGTCATAACGGGGAAACAAACACGAAGAAATAATCAATCGACCCCATTCACCCCGTTTTAGTTCATGAAGCATCTTGGTTCCCTTGCTTGTTTGGACTTCAAAATAGTAAGCATCATAGTTAGGAGAAACATACGGCAAATCATCCAACTGTTGCATAAAAGCGCCCTCGGTGGCGCTGTACATTTCAACAATAGGAACATCGCCGAATAGTTTTCTTAGAATTGGGCCATACTTGAACTGAATTTTTCTCACGCTGGTGCACACTAGGACCTTGAAGTTCCACAAATCTTTGGGATTTTTTGCATGTTTTCGTTTAACATATTGTGCAAACGACAAAATAACCGGCGTAACTCCAATGGCTGCTACTACCTGTTGATTTAAGGCACGCTGATAGACAAGTTCAAACCTTTTTTCCCAGTCTGGGCGGGTGATTCCTGAACCCAAAGCGTCAATTTCTTCTTGTCGGGGCAAAAGGCTAACCTGATTCAGCATGGGATTCAGTTTCGCGTAGGTTCCCGAACTGTAACCGTACGTGATTTTTCGTCCCTTGGAATCAAGGGTAGTTACCGTAGACGGAAAATTCATGTTCAATATCTTTCCATCTAAAACTTCCATGCTGTTTTTTCTCAGGGCATAGTTAGTTATGGCTCGGGCACCACAAGAAAAAATTTGTTCAATATGCGATTTGGTAACTGGAATAACCTTAGACTTACCTGTAGAGCCCCTGGTCATTACCCAACACAGGGGCGGTTCAGGCAGTATCGCGGAGTAGTTTCCGTTTTTTACTTCTTCAAAATACGGTCCAAGCCCCGAATAATTGATGGTTGGAAACTTGGCACGAAATTCAATTCCATCTTTGATTTCAGCTGCAGAATGGTTTTTTCCATAATCTGTTTTGGCGTAGCCTTCAAGCAATTTTTTTAAAATTTGGTTTTGTGCCTGTGCTGGATCTTTTAGTGCTTCGTGCCATGGACTAACGATATAATTTAGAATGTCTACGCCACTCATTGTTGTTTCATCCCGAAAGCTGACTACAAATATTGTTGACAGGAGCACTATGTCAGTTTTAGGGTTTGGGGTTTCGTTGTTTTGCTCTCATTGCACCTGTTAGCACACTGATTATGATTAATGCCCCGATTATGATCAGAACAAAAGGAAAAATTGACCGAAACTCAATGATGCCTGACACTGAAAGATAAAACATTAACCCAACTAATATTAGGATAACTCCCCCCATGAAAGGGCCGAAAACGCCGAACTGTTGTTTTTCATATTTTTCGTTTCCGCTTTTTTCATTTTTTTCTTGTTTTTCGTTTTTTTCTGCCTTCTCGTTTCTACGATATTCTGGCGATCTAGGCGGAGTAGACCCTGTAGCCTTTAAAGCAGCACCGCATTTGGGACAAAAAGAATTCTCTTCTTTAACTTCTGAGCCACACTTAGGACAATATGGCATCTTTTTCACCTACTAGTTTATTGTTTGTTGAGGTATTCACCTAAAAATTTGGTTGCATTTATTCACCTTTTCTGTGGATTAATGACCCAAAGAGCTAACCAGAACTATTTTTTAGGATAAATATCTCTAAGAATCTATTTCTCGGAAATAAGATATGAGCTTTGCTATCATGTTTGCTTGACATTTAGTTTAAAAATAGTTGATTGCCAGAAATTATGATTACCCAGTTTTCATTTTTTTATACAATGTAATCGCTAAAATTGTTAAGACTCCAAAAACAGGAACAACTAGCCAATCTGGAATTTCTGGTATGTACCCTGCTGGGGTATATTTTTCGTTTGTTGCATAGTATGTGTCCTGATTTTTTCCTCCAATGGCATATAGTTCATCGTTTATTACTGCAACTTCTAATCCATAACGGGCAGTAGGCATTGGAGTTCCAAGGCTCCACGTGTCATTTTTATAATCGTATATCTGTGTAACGTTCACGGCAATGTTTGATTGTGGGTGAGTCCCGAAAATGTAGATTTTTTCTGGGGCAAAGTTACCTGTGGTTATTCCTACCCCAGCATTAAACGTGTCAATCGTTAGATTTTTTCCGTAACTCCATGTATCAGCATCTGTATCGTATATTTGATTAAGCTTATACGTAAGTTTAGACCATCCGCCCATAACATAGATTTTGTTTCCAACTACTGCAGATGGGAAACCAAAAACGCTGTTAGGTATTTCATTTTTTGTTGTCCAAGAATCATTTGCTGGATTGTAAACTTCATTTGTGTTGCTGCCTCCTGAACTAAATGGAAAAACATCTATGTATTGTGACCCCCCTATCAGGTAGATATTGTCGTCAACCACATTGGCTTCTAGGTCTGCTCTGGGTGTGGGCATGGGTTTTTTTGTTTCCCATGTGTCAGTTTGGGGATCATACACTTCTGTTACTCCAGTGTACCCCGAATAAAATGGAGTGCTTGAATTTACAATTCCCCCTATCACATAAATTTTGTTTTGGTAAACAGTAATCGAAAAACATATTCTAGGAGTTGGCATAGGTGCTTTTGTTATCCACATGTCTGTTGCAGGGTCGTACATTTCATTAACTGCAAGATAAGTGCCGTTATTACCACCGATTGCAAAAATTTTTCCATCCACAACCCCAACTCCAAATGAACACCTTGCAGTTGGCATAGATTCTAATGTTACCCACGAATCTTGTGCTGTCTTACCTAACGTTACTGGAATGATTGTTATCGTACATAAAAGAGCTACATTGAAACTAATTGCCATATGCTTTTTCATATTTTAATCACAATTGATTGTTTACCAAGTATCATCTTCGCTGTTTCAGTAATTATAAAGATGATTCTTAT
Source organism: Candidatus Bathyarchaeota archaeon (assembly GCA_024650005.1). Lineage (GTDB taxonomy): Archaea > Thermoproteota > Bathyarchaeia > Bathyarchaeales > Bathyarchaeaceae > Bathyarchaeum > Bathyarchaeum tardum. The sequence continues at coordinate 135,484 of JANKMT010000001.1, forward strand.
TTTTTATGTCCCTCTTTAACTGTTTTATCTTTTCAATATTTAACTTTTTTTCTTTTGAAAATTAAAATTATGCTTGTTATTACAATTATGATGATTGATAATGCTATTATGCCGACATCTACTGCATTTAAAGTTGCAATATTCTGTTCACTTGAGGATATTGTAATTTGTCCATTTGTTAATTGTTTGTCATCAGCGTTAACATCATCCTGTGGGGCCATTCCCCCAAAGCTTATTGGTTGACAATCTATCGGCTTTCCTGTATCTGCCCACAACATAACTTGAATGTGCCTAACATTTCCAGGGTATGTATCATCCAGATAAAGTAAGACATGCCAATAAGGATACAGTTTTAATGGTTCATCTCTACCCCTGGTAAATAGTTTGGGATCGATCATTTCCTCCTGTATGTTGAACTCGGTTACCTTTTCATCGCCTATTGTCCATGTAAGGTTTTCAGCGTATTTTAATGAAAGTGATATAGCTTCTTGTTTTGTGATGTTTACCTCAGTGTCACCTGTGCTGTAAATGCTCCTTTTATCACTCAGTGAATAAAATGTTCCATTTTTGAAAGAAATTGACATTCCTGCATATTCTGCACCATTGATTGTTTGTATCCATTCAAAACAGGTAGATTCTGCAGTATTTTCAACTGAAACTTTTATTTCATTTGTTGTCTTTGTAGTGTTTTTTGTTGTATCTATACTATCTAACATGTTTTTCATTGCTTCTACACTTGAATCTTCTGTGAATGTTTGATATCTGTCCAAAAACGCTTTAGTTTTGTCAAACACGCTGTCGTTCACTTGAATACTAAATTTTGGCGAGTCGTTGTTAGATCGTAATAGGCACCATGATAATGTGTGGTTTCTAAACTTGAATAGTACCGTTATATTGCTTGTTGTTGAATGAAGTATGTATTTTCCAGTTGTTTGAGGTAGACCATTTAATTCTAATGGATAACTCACGGTCGTTCCAGCTAATTCTATGTTGTATTTGCTCAAATCTAGTTTGACAACTTCTTCCAAAAAAACTAAAACTTCATTTGGTTCATCTACTTCCATAGTACTTAAACAAGTCATTTTAACATTCGAATTGAAAGATATTATTACCAAAAGCAAAGGAACTAGAATTATTTTACTTGTTTTTTTCATATCATTTTCCCCCTAATTCGGTATAATATGATCTCCATCACCATAAATTCGTAAATAACACTTATCTTCGACGTACCCCGGTATTCTTGGGTCATACCACGTGTAATTATATCCATTATATAATGCAGTTGATCCAAAATCTGCTTGATTGAAAACATCTTCGGATGCTGCATCTAGGGCTTCATTGACTGTCATAAAACTGTTGAGGGCATAATCAAAGAATAGATACGCAAAATGGCTGTAGTTATAGCTATCAAATCCCGTGGGGATGCAAAAATCAACTGAAGTATTTTCAAAGCTTATAAAAACATGGTCAGTTCCGTCCGGCGAAGAGTAACCATTTGATCCTAAGTCATCTCTGTCCATCCACGATGCTAACATGCCCCAACTGTGGTTTGCATCTATTCCTCCTGTTTCGTTTGTTCCTCCAACTTCGCACATCCAAAGAAATACAAAATCGTGTGTACCTGAAGTCATGTTACTGTTAATCTCATAATCAATTATTGTGGCACTAGAATTATCATACATTACATAATGCGTATTCCCACAGGACCATGGACAGGTTGTAGTCCAAAAATGACCTTTGTAAAAAATGGCTGTATAATTGTAATTGGTTTCACAGTAGCTAACGTTATCATAGACAGCTTCTTCTTGTGTAGGGTCGCCCCAATAGTTTCGAATGTAATATTGTTGGGTATCATTTACAAGGTCATAGACGTAATCACAAACGCTTTCGGATAACGCCAATTCTGCTGCACTATTTGATGTGTAATTGATGCCATTTATTGTATAGTTAAATTGTGTACTTGGATAATGTTGTGTTCCCCATATTATGAATGCGTTGTTGGTTATTGGGGTGTCGTTTTCTACGGGGTGCCCCCAGTCTCCGTGTGTGGGTTCGGGGTCAACAAGTTTTCGGTATAGTCCGTAATCCCTGTAGGTTCCGGTTTGTTCCATGTCTATTGTTTCTGTGAAGTCAAAAGTTTTCAATGTGTTGTTACTGGAATCCAGAATCTTCATGTAATCCAGATCTAAGATCGTTGTTTGCTGAATCCAATAGTCTCCTGCGCAAATTAAGATTGTAACATAATCTGAGGAAAAACTTGAGAGATCAAGAACATCTGACGTTTGAGTGGTCCAACTGGTCCAACCTGAACCGGTGTTAGACAAGGTAAGTGGGTTAACGTAAGTATAGTCCATAACTGGATGTTGTGTGTTGTCGTTATCATAAAATTCGTCGGTGGTCTTTGTTCGTAAGTGTTCATTGTCAACCACATAGACTTGACCTAGGTCTCTGGTTCCCCCATAAGTGAAATAGGCTCTCCAGTACATCTGAATTCTTTTTCCATCAAGATAACTTTTTTTGGCTTGTATGAAAATATATGCTTCTCCGATTGGAGTTGATCCACTTAAGGAGCTATCTGCTTCAAGTACGGATGAAGTGGATTTTATAAACTGATAATTTGGATTATATGAATAATACTTGTCGTATTCTCTAATTTGGAAAAGGTCTAACCCTAATCCGTCGTCACTCCTTGCTACATAATTGTTTCCATAATACATGTATATTGTAACTGGAACAGTACTCAGGGAATCAGCAATTTCAACCCAAAATGTTGCGTTATCTGAATCGTATTTTGATTCGCACCAATAATCCAATAAAGTTACTTTATCATCGTCCGTAAACCTGATGTCATCAAAATCAACTTGAGACTTGTTAGCTAAATAAACGTCTCCAAATGCGTCTGCACCTGGACCATAATGCACAATTATTTTTATGGGATAATTTGTTCCTGCACCTGTAGCGTTATTAATTACATGGCTTTTGCGGTATTGCCAATTCGCATTATACCATGGATCAAGATAACTAAAACGATTCTCTGCTACTGCTTCTTCAAAAGAAGAATCGTGAGGCTTTAAAGCCACCAAAAATTCACGTGTGATGTTTTCTAGACTTGGCACGAGTGTCATCCACATTCGTAAATAACATTGATTATTTTTTTCCATCGTAAAATTTGAAAGATGCCAAATGTTCATTTCTTGAAAACTGAAATCCTGTTTTTCAAAATTTGAGTTTTCTCGTATACTTGTCCATTCTGAAGTTCTTGTCGTGGTCCAATAAACCATTTTAGTGCTTAATTGGCAGCTATCAAAGCTTTGTTCCAAAATTGTTTTCCATTCATAATTTATTGTCTGGTTCTTCTCATTGTCAATTGGAACTTTTTGACATACTATTACTGAGCCGTCATAAGCAATATCTGCTGTTTGATCTGTGACATTATAGTTTAGTTGTATCTTGTGATCTTCATTGTCGTAAATATTTAGGTCTAATTCGTGTTTTGTCACTTCTGTTTGTGGGTAATAAATTTCTAAACTAGTTGGGTATGCTAGGTTACCATCAAACCCGAAACACAGATCCATGTTGCCTTCAAGCGTTTTGCTTGTTATGTTCAGGTAAACGTATCCATCTGCATTAATCGTGTGAGGTGTTGCGGAAATGTACACTTTATCATTTTCAATATAGACACGGTTTCCGTCTTTGGTGTGTTCAGATTGGGTGCTTACTATTGAATTGGTGCTTGATAATACAGATGCTGATAATATTGATGATGCACAAAACATTATGCAAAACAATAAAGCATAAAATTTTTTACTTTGCACTTCTAATGCCACCCCCAATCGTTAGTAATACTAATATCTTGCTTAATTATTAATATTTCTACAGGTTATAATTATTGAACTTATTATACCATACAGAAAATTGCATTTTTAATAAAAAAATATAATCGTCGCAATGTTAGAACTTGAAAGTCATTGAATATATTAACAGTCAAAGCGATATTTTTGAATATTATATTTAATTTAAAATCATAGTTAATTTATGTCTTAAACCACAATAATTACAAAATTTTTTATTTATCTATGTAAAAAACAAGTTTTTCATTTAGAGAAACACCATTAAAAATACACTTTATTCTTTATATTGTGGCGAAACATTATAAGCGGTTTACAAACAAAATATAACAAGGGAGAATTGTTTGAGTCAAGACAAAAAGCCAGTCCTCAATAGCATGGAAGGAATCTTTACCGCAATTTCTTTTGGGTTTTTCATTCTTATTTTGGGCATTTTATTTATTTCCACACCGGATTTATATGGAAACATAACTGACTTTTTTGGAGACATCGGAATAGAAGAAGTATCTAATTCAGGGGTCTTTCTTCCTGCTCCGGAAGACCCTCGGTCACATTTGGCGCTTTACAACGTTATGGGGCTAGTTAGCATCGCTGGAGTAGTATTTCAGGCAATCATGCTTATTTTACGATTTGTTATCCCTTCGACGTGGACCAAACGATCAGAAACCATGGGCAACTTTGTTTACTGGATCGGAGTAGCCTTTCTTGTCCAGTGGTTCCTAATCGACAGCACCCAATGGTTTGTTTTCTGGTCTTGCATAATAATGGCTGCAGGGGTTTCCTTAATTGCTCGAGCAGGTGTTATGGCCTTTTCGAAAATCTAAAACTGAACTTAAAACAGTGGATTAGTTACAGTTTCATCTTTTGTTATGGTAGTGTTGGCTATTTCATCAGTGTATTTTTGGTTAAGGTCTGGCAAAGTTACTATGCCAATAATTACGTCCAAGAGCAGGAGGACTTCATGGATTTTGCTGATGTTTCGGATGAAAGCTTTTTCTAAACTTATTTTTTGGTCTGCTCGGGTGACCACTTTTAATCCTAGAAGATGTTTTCCGATAGTGGTGCCGTAGGTTGTTTCTGCTATAACAAAATATGCCACGGCAAATATGCCTTTAGCGAAAGGAAAACTTATCCAGTTAAAGTACCTGAAGGGATCTGCAATAAAAACTGGAAATGCAACAATTGCCATGATCAATGCAACTGCAACACTTACTGCTAGTATGTCAATAACGTAAGCAACTAACCGTCGTATCCAGAAGTCTTGAAGTATAGTGTCTTCTTGGAAACGCTCAATAACAGTTTCTACTTTTTTAGTTTCTTGCTTTGCTTCAGGTTTTGCTTGGACGTTTACTGGGGTTCCGCATTTTGTACAAAACTTTGCATCTTCTGAAAGTTCATTTCCACATTTTGAGCAGTACATTTCAAGTAGCACCGTTTTAGACTAAAGTCGCGTTATCTGTTTATTAATTATTTGCACCAACTGCCCTGAATATTTAAGCAAACAGCTGTTTAACTACAAAATCACTAAAACTTGTCATGGGATGTTTTAGCCACATTTTCCGCAACTACCTGCGTATTCTGAATCCACGTTAACTTGCTTTGCCCTAAGTTCTTTGGTTAGTTGAGGACCAACATATAGCACCTGTTCACTTTTGCTTCCATACCTGTAAACTGTGGTTCCTTTGCATTTCAGCTTGTAAGCCAACAAATACACTTGTTTCACATCATCCACGGTAGCGTTGTTTGGAAGATTCACTGTCTTGGAAACTGCGTTATCTACATACTTCTGAAACGCAGCCTGCATCTGCACATGCCACGATGGTTTAATATCCAACGAGGTAACAAAGACTCTTCGTAACTTTTCGGGAATTTCTTTCACGGTTTGCACTGAACCCGTTTTTGCAACTTCAAGCATCAAACTTCGGCTGTAAAAACCAGATTCATTTGCTAACTCCTCAAAGGTTGGCTGCACTTCTAGCAATCTTGAGCCATCCATAACGTTTCGAACAAAAGCAATAGCAAAAATTGGTTCTATTCCTCCTGAACAACCTGCAATTATGCTTATACTCCCTGTAGGAGCAACAGTAGTAACCGTGGCGTTACGCATTGTTTTGAAGCCCCTTTCTTGCCAGATGCTTCCTTTGAAGTTAGGAAAAGAACCCCGAACAGCTCCAATATTAACTGACTGGTTTACCGCTTCGTCTCTGACGAACTTCATTACTTGTTCTGCTAGCTCTAAAGCTTCTTTAGAATCGTACGGAATCCCTAGTTTAATGAGCATGTCTGCAAAACCCATTATGCCCAAACCGATTTTGCGGTTTGTCCGAGTAACTTCTTCAATTTTTGGCACTGGGTACTTGTTAACGTCAATTACATTATCCAAAAAATGAACTCCAATTCTTACAACTCTTCTAAGGTTCTCCCAGTCTACCTTGTTGTCTTTAACCATCTTTGCCAAATTAACCGAACCCAAATTGCACGACTCATAAGGCAACAGGGGCTGTTCCCCACATGGATTTGTGCTCATAATCCGTCCAACTTTAGGCGTTGGATTATGCCTGTTCACTTCATCAATAAACACCAGTCCGGGATCTCCGGTTCGCCAAGCGTTAGATGCTATCCGATCAAAAACATGAAGTGCCCGCAGTTTTGTTTCAGTTTTTCCGTTCCGTGGATTAACCAGAGCATATTCTGTGTCTTTTGCTACTGCTTCCATGAACTCGTCATTAACTGCAACTGAAATGTTAAAATTCGTTAAGATACCTTCCCTGGCTTTAGCTTCAATAAACTGCAAAATATCCGGATGAGTAACATCCAGTATTGCCATGTTTGCCCCTCGTCTTCTTCCCCCTTGCTTAATCACATTTGTAGCAGCATCATAAATGGTCATAAACGAAACAGGACCTGAAGCGATGCCTTTAGTAGAACCTACAATATCCCCTGCAGGTCGCAGTTTAGAAAAAGAAAAACCTGTTCCGCCCCCTGATTGATGGATAATCGCCATATGTTTTAGGGAGGTAAAAATTCCTTCGATGGAATCTTCAACTGGCAAAACAAAGCAAGCAGACAACTGACCCAATACAGTTCCCGCATTCATTAACGTCGGTGAATTCGGCAAAAACTCACAGTTGACCATGACCTGATAAAACGTTTCTTCATTTTGTTTCACGTCAGCGTTTTCGTCATAATTTTGGTCGGCTTTGGCAACTGCTTTTGCTACTCTTCTAAACATTTCCCGGGGGGTTTCGATGACTTTGCCTTTTTGATCTTTCATTAGGTACCTGTTTTTTAGAACCTGAATAGCGTTAATTCCCAGCTTTAAATCGTCAACAACACCGTAAAACTCTTTATATTCCCGAATTTCTGCTCGCTTCTGACGATACAAAATGTACGCCTTTGCAACATCACAATACCCGTTCTTGATTAGAACCTCTTCAACTAAATCTTGAATGTTTTCAACACTGGGAACCTTTCCTTCAAACCCTTCGTTAAGCAACTCAACAACATCATCTGCAAGTTTTTTTGCTAGTTGCTTGTCGCTCTTCTTGACCGAATTTAATGCCTTAAAAATCGCGTTGGTTATCTTGTTTTCATCAAAGCTAACTGTTCGACCGTCGCGTTTAGTAACCTCTGAAACTTTTCCCAAAACAATGCCCTATTATTACATAGGTTCACCGTTACTTTAACTTAATGAATTAAATAAATGAGGTTTTTTCATTTTACAGATATTAAAATTAAAAATTTGGGAAAAAATAAAGTGAAAAACTAATTATTTAAAATTCAACGCCACCTGAAAATAGTATTCAAATGGAGTAAATTTTAAATAGTTTTTCTTAACAGTTACTTCTTGTATTTATCCGCTGGCGTTCAACTTGGATGTCAGACCACAACTCTTATTTCCAATTTTTATTGTATTATAATTTCATGCCATTAGGAAGAGCTGTAATTCTAATAGATAACGGATATCTTTCTGCAATTCTTAGGGATGAATTTTCATCGACTAGAATTGATTATTTGAAACTCTCAAACTCTATATGCACAAATTATCAACGTTTAAGAACTTATATTTATGATTGCATGCCTTATCAGAGCAATCCACCTACTGAACAGCAAAAGAACCTTTTTTCGGGTAAACAAAAATTTTTTGATATGTTACGAAAATATCCCTCTTTCGAGTTACGGTTTGGGCGACAAAGACCCCGTGGTAATGGTTTTGTACAAAAAGGTGTAGATGTACGGCTAAGTGTGGATATGGTCCGGTTAAGTGCCAAAGCCCAAGTGCATAAAATTTTCTTGATAGCAGGAGATGGCGATTTTGTACCTGCAGTACAAACAGCCAAAGATGAAGGTGCATCAGTTAAATTGTTCCATTCCGGAATTTTTGTACACCTTCCAAATGGAAAAAAACAACCAAAATATAGTAACGAACTATGGCAAATTTGTGATGAAAGAGAAGTCATAAATCGACAGTTGATCAACCAATGGAAATTTTGACAAATCTATAAAGAATTTTTATTCATTCTAGAAGATTCAGGTAATCAAAAATTAGCCCGCAGTCATTTTTTCTAATAAAAAGAGAAAGGGAAAAAATCCCTTTTTTGTTGTTTGTTTAGTCGATATTGCATAGTTCGTTGTTGAGCCATGGATAGAGAGCTTTGAGTTTTTTCATGGCTGCGTTGACTTTTGCTTGTGGATACTCATAGGGTAGCATGTTACCTTGGTTGTAGTCATCGTAAGCTTTCATGTCAAAGTGTCCGTGACCGCACAATAGGAACACTATGGTTTTTTCTTCGCCTGTTTCTTTACATTTGAGGGCTTCATCGATTGCCCCTTTGATAGCGTGGGATGGCTCTGGAGCAGGAATGATTCCTTCTGTTTTTGCAAACAGACTTGCTGCATCAAAAGCTTGCAGTTGGTTATATGCTCGGGATTGTACTTCGCCTTCTTCTTTCATCAAACTGACGGTTGGTGCCATTCCATGATAACGAAGTCCACCTGCGTGAATTGGTGCAGGAATGAAAGTGTGACCAACTGTGTGCATTTTAACCAAAGGAATGATTTTTGCGGTGTCGCCGTGGTCGTAGGTGTAGTATCCTCTTGTTACTTTAGGACATGCAGCAGATTCAACTGCGATGAATTCTGTTTGTTTGGGGGCTTTGCCTTTGACTTTGTCGTAGTAGAATGGCCAATAGATTCCGGAGAAGCTGCTTCCGCCGCCGATGCATCCGATAATTTGGTCGGGGTAGTCGTCTACCATTGCTAACTGTTTTTGGGTTTCCAGACCAATGACCGTCTGGTGCAACAAAACGTGATTTACAACGCTACCGATAGTGTATTTGACGTTATCTGTTGTCAAGGCTTCTTCTACTGCTTCGCTGATGGCGATTCCAAGGCTGCCTGTGCTGTCTGGGTCAGCTTCTAGAACTGCTCGACCGGCTTTTGTTCGGTTAGTTGGGCTGGGGAAAACTTCTGCGCCCCAGGTTTCAATCATGCTTTTTCGGTAAGGTTTTTGGTGATAGCTTGCGCTTACCATGTAAACTGTAGCTTTCACGCCAAAATATTGGGCACTAAAGGATAATGCAGAGCCCCATTGTCCGGCACCTGTTTCTGTTGTTACGCGTTCTAGGCCATCTTTTACTGCGTAATATGCTTGGGCAACAGCAGTGTTTGTTTTGTGGCTGCCTGAAGGACTAACTCCTTCATATTTGTAGTAAATTTTAGCTGGAGTTTTCAACGCTTTTTCTAAACCAGTTGCCCTGAACAAGGGGCTGGGTCTCCAGATGCGGAGAGCTTCTCGCACTGGTTCTGGAATATCGATCCAGCGTTCGGTGCTGTATTCTTGTTTGAGGCATTCACTTGGGAACAGGGGAGGAGGCAGTTTAACTGGCTCTCGGGTTCCGGGGTGAATCATTGGGGGCAATTCTTTGGGAAGATCGGGCAAAATGTTGTACCATTGTTTTGGCATTTCATTTTCGTCTAGCAAAATTTTTTTCGCTGTCATGAATTTTCACTTCTTGAGTTTTGAAGAATTAACCTTTTTTACCCTGAAGTGTTTATATAAGCTTTACCGAACAACTGTATACTTTGGGTGTGATTCAAATGTGGGGTCAAATTAAACATTTTTTTGACGATTTTCCAGCTCAACAACGTATTGCCCTGCTGCTTTTTGAGCGGGGGTTTCAAGTAAACGAAGACGGAAAAGTAGTAAGTGGCCGAATCGAAATTCCTCACACTCAAATAGCCAAAGAAGTAGGCGTAGAGCGCCGAGCAGTGGACAGTACAGTGCAAACAATACTTGTAACCCCTGAATTGAAAAGAATTTACAAAAACCTTCGACAAGTATGCTCTTTGCAGGATGTAGCCCGGGAGTTTAACTATAGCGTGATTGTTTTTGTTCCAGAAAATGCAAACCAAACCGGTATAGTTTCAAATGTTACTAGAATAGTTTCTGAAAAAGGATTAGGCATAAGACAAGTGCTCGCAGAAGACCCCAGCACAAGTAGCCTTCCTAAGTTGACGTTAATACTTGAAGGTGACATTCCCTCGGAATTAATCAATCAAATAAGAAAACTGCCTGGAACAAGAAGCATAACCGTTTACTAATCTTGTTTCTTCAACAAAATTTTGATGCCTGACCACATTATCCACAATAAAACAAGTTTTGACATGGTTTCAGGAACAGCGATCCCCATGTTAAACATGCTCAGGGAATACAGCAACCACGTGAACATAACAATCAGAAATGTTGTTATGGCAAACTTGGACCTTTTTTCATATCCATAAACAATCGAAGTCAAACTTAAGGTCAAAAAATGAGGAACTGCAGCAACGTAATGCAGGCTGCCATAAGATTCGTTAATTACTGCCAGCATCTGGACAAAAAAACTTGAAACCAACAAACAAAGACTGCTGTATTTTGCGTGATTTTTGAAAGCGGTCAAGGAGTATAGCATTAGAAAAAAACCTGCTAGAAACAATCCACCATTAAATATTGCTGCTGCTTCGCTGTTTACTGCGTGTCCTAGGTCGCTTAATGCATTAGTTTGCCAGTTAAACCACGGAGAAACAGCAAGAGAAACTGCAATGGACAAGTAAACCATCAGTGGACCTAGAATGCCAAACAAGCCATCCAAGCGTTTTTCCATGGTGCAGTCACATGCCAGATTTCAGTTGTTCTTAAAACCTAGTTTTTAGGTGTAACTTTGTAATTTGATTTCTTTTGCTGTTCCTTCTGCCATTATTTTTTGTTTCAACTCTTCAAGTGAACATTTGCATCGTGAAATATCGGCGACTGCAACCCATTCTGCGGATTTGCCTCTGCGTAGGGTTCGGGATTCGCTGGACAGTAAGTCCACTTCTTGTTCAGCCAGGATGCTTGCAGCTTTGGCGAGGGCTCCGGGGTTGTCGGAAAAGGTGATGTTCAGTTCCACAAGTTTTGCTTCGGGGTCAGCGAAAGGGGCGATCCTGATTTCTTTTTTGTCTAGGTCGGCGATTAGCATCACGTACATTCCCTCTGACAGTTTTACTGTTTCACGGATGGATGAGGGCATGGTGATTCTTCCTCGTGAGTCTACGCGGACGATTTCTGTCATTCGCATTGTTTTGTCTCCTTTAGTGTCATTCTGGAAAGCTTTATATAAGATGTGCGGAATATGGGTTTCAACCCACAAATTACCCACAAAATAATATTTAAAGGAGGAAACAGCAATCACCCGTCTACACACACCAAAAGGGACAAAAGACATGCTCCCAAAAGAAGTCCGCCAATACCGTTACGTTGAAGAAGAATTACAAAAAAACTTTGAATCATGGAACTACAACGAAGTCCGCTCCCCAACCATAGAATTTGTTGAAACCCTATCCACTGGAGTGGGTTCAGAACTAATCAACGACATGTTCAAATTCCAAGACTTTAACGGCAAACTATTAGCCCTACGGGCAGAAATGACTGCCCCAGTCGCTAGAATCGTGACAACAAGAATGCAGTCTGCCCCCGAGCCAATTCGTTTGTTTTATATTAACAACGTTTTCCGGTACACCCAAACCAACTACAAACCTGAACGGGAATTCTGCCAAGCCGGGGTAGAACTTGTTGGATGCAACACCTCCGAAGCAGACGGAGAAATTCTTGCGTTGCTGGTTTCTTCCCTTAAACGGGTTGGCTTAAACGAAATCCGAATCGATCTGGGTCACGCAAGTCTCCTTAAAGACTTGTTAAACGCCGCAGGATTGGATTCTTCACAAAAAATTTCAGTTCAAAGTCTGCTAGCGTGCCGAGATTCAATTGGTTTAAAAAAGTTCATGGATGAAAACAGTTTCCCTTCTGATTTGCGAGATGCCTTTCTTGAACTTTCCAAATGCAGGCAATTAAAGAACCTTTCATCCGTTTCGTTGAATGGCTCAAAATATGATAAAGTCAATCAACAACTAGCAAGTTTAACAGAGCTTCAAGAAACCCTAGTGGACTACAAAGTAGATGACGTAGTTTTCTTCGATTTCTCTTTAACCAAAAAAATTGAATACTACACCGGAATGGTGTTTGAAGCCTCGGTTCCAAACTTGGGACTTCCCATAGGCAGCGGAGGACGATACGACAACTTTATTGAAAAATTTGGAAAACTGAAGCTTCCTGCAACTGGGTTTGCTCTGGAAATTGATAAAATTCTTCAAGCTCTAATAGCTCAGGGATTTGACATCTCAAACGGCAAAAAGATGCGGGTTATTGTTTCCTCAAAATTCCGAAGGGTTGCAATTGAAGCAGTTAATTCTTTGCGGGAAGCTGGGTTTGTTGCTTCGTTAGAAGTAACTAATCGACCTATAGAAAAAACTGTTGAATACGGAAATCTTACTGAAGCAGATTATGTTGTTTGTGTTGATTCCTCATTAACAAAGCCACTAACAGTTTACGACTTAAAAACAGACACGACAAAAAAATTAGCCCTCAAAAAGTTTCTAGAATTTTGTGGAGGCCAATCCTGACATGAAAAAGAAAATCCGAATCGCAATCCCCAACAAAGGACGAATCAAACCTCCTTCCTTGGATGCACTAGCCCAAGCAGGAATAACCGTACTGGAAGAAGAACGAACCTATGTTTCGAAAACCTCTGACCCTCGATATGAAGCAATTTTTGCCCGAGCAAACGACATCCCAGTTTACGTAAACTATGGGGCAGTAGACCTAGGAATTACTGGTCACGACCTAATTGTAGAGCGAGAAGCTGACGTTCTTGAATTGTTGGACTTAGGCTTTGGGAAAGCAACTTTGGTTGTTGCGGTTCCAGAAAAATCTCCAATCACTTCAGTTAACGAGATTCCGCCACTGACTCGAGTGGCAACAGAGTTTCCAACTATCACCCGAAAATACTTTGAAAAAATGGGAAAACAAGTTGAAGTTTTAGAAGTAAGTGGAACAGCAGAACTCGCTCCGAAACTAGGTTTAGCTCAGATGATAGTTGACCTAACATCTAGCGGAGAAACCTTACGGAAAAACAAGCTCAGAATAACTGGAAACGTTTTGGATTCAACCACTCGGCTTGCTTGTAACAAAATCGCGTACCGAACCTTTGAAAAAGAAATCACTGAACTGTTGTCTAAACTGCAAGGAGACATGTAAAATGAAAGTTATTGCCTCTGACGAATTCAAAAAAACTGAACTTGAAAAGTTCTTGAACCGAGGAAAATCCGATTTATCATCTATTGTTTCAACTGTGCACCAAATTATTGATAACGTTAAAGAAAACGACGACGCTGCTCTTGTTGAATATACTAAAAAGTTTGACAAAGTAAGTCTCACGCCCTCTACTCTGAGGGTTTCAGAAACTGAAATCAAACAAGCATACGAAAAATTAGACCAAAAACAAATAGGTGCCTTACAGGCTGCGGCAGATAACATTGCAATTTTTCACAAAAAACAAATCCGAGCCAAATGGACCATGCAAACAACAGAAGGTGTCACCCTGGGACAAGTCATGCGACCTTTATCCTGTGTGGGAGTTTATGCTCCCGGAGGAAAAGCCGCTTACCCTTCTTCGGTTCTAATGAGTGCAATTCCTGCTAAAGTTGCTGGAGTTGACCGCGTAATCGTTTGTTCGCCTCCTCGACAAGGACAAGACATTAGTCCTGCGCTTTTAGTAGCAGCAGATATTGCAGGCGTAGATGAAGTTTACCGCGTCGGAGGCGCTCAAGCAATAGCTGCCATGGCATACGGCACAACTTCAATGGAAGCGGTAGAGAAAATTGTAGGTCCAGGAAACGTTTACGTAACTGCTGCAAAACTGGAAGTAAGCCGAGACGTTGCCATCGATGTCCCTGCAGGTCCCAGTGAAGTTCTGGTAATCGCAGATGAGACCGCCAACCCTGCGTATGTTGCTGCTGATCTTCTTGCTCAGGCTGAACATGACCCTCAAGCGTGGGCAATTCTGGTAACTTGTTCTAAAAACATAGCTTCAGAAGTCAAAAAACAGATCGCTATACAGTTGAAATCTCTTTCCAGAACACAAATCATTGAATCATCCCTGCAAAAAGGTCTGATAATAACAACCAAAGACATCCTGGAAGCAATAGAGCTGTCAAACCTGATTGCACCTGAGCACCTGCAAATTCAAACCAAGGATCCGAACGAAGTGTTTAATAAAATTCGAAATGCCGGGGCTGTGTTTTTGGGCAGATATTCACCAGTGTCTTTTGGCGATTACTCATCAGGGCTAAATCATGTTTTGCCTACTGCGGGTTATGCAAAAATCTATTCTGGTCTTTCCAGTTTAGATTTTGTTAAAACCATGAATTTCTTAGAGTGCACCAAAGAAGGTTTCAACAGCCTCAAAGACACTGCAGTTATTATCGCTGAAATGGAAGGCTTTGATGCCCACGCAAAAGCTGTTTCAATACGAGAGGAGAATGACAAATGAAAATAAAAAAACTGGTTCAAAAAGAGGTTCTTGACATTTCATGCTATGAAGTCAAAACAATAACTGGACAAAAATCTGACGAGAACCTAGTGAAACTAAATTTGAACGAAAACTTTGCTATGCCTGGGGATTTTGTTCAAAAACTGTTGCTTGATGCTTCAAATACTGTTGATGTTCGGGCTTATCCTCCACCTCGAGGCTGCTTAGCTGTTAATGCAATTTCAGAATTTTTGGGTTTAGAGTCATCTCAGGTTGCAGTGGCAAATGGTGCAGATGAAATCATGGATTTGCTCATGAAAGTTTTCATACGCAAAGGCTCAAAAATCATGGTTGCCGAACCAACTTTTCCGATGTATACTTTTTTTGCTGAATTGTATGGTGGCAAAAAAGTAACTACCCTGCTCAACTCAGATTTTAGTTTGAACGTTGATTCTATCTTGAAAAAAGCAGACAAAGAAACCCGTTTGCTTTTTGTTTGTTCCCCGAATAACCCCACTGGAAACCAGTTTAAAGAAACAGACATTAAATGTTTGTTGGAAGAATTCAAAGGCATCGTTGTAGTTGACGAAGCATACGTTGATTTCGCTTCCGGTACAGCCATCGACTGGATACAAGAATACGATAACCTTGCAATATTACGGAGTTTTTCAAAAGCCTTTGGTTTGGCGGGTCTTCGTCTGGGCTATCTTGCAGCAAGCAAACACATCGTAAAATACGTTCAACGAGTAGTTGGTCCTTTTAACGTGAATTCAGTTACCCAAGAAACTATCAGGTTGGCTTTGCAAAACTGGAGTTACTTTAAAGAAAAACTTGACTTAGTAATCAAAGAACGGGAATGGCTGATGAAAAACCTGCAACAAATTGACGGCCTAACTCCGTATCCGTCTGATGCCAACTTCATCTTGTTCAAAGTAAAAGAGGATAAACTAAGTTCAGAAACTTTAACTAAAAGAATTGAAAACAAAAACGTGCTGGTGAAGGATCGCGGGCACTTGCCCCTTTTAGACAACTGCATACGAGTTACTGTGGGAACCCGTGACATGAACCAAAAGTTTGTTTCAGCCCTTAAACTGTCCTTGGAGGAGTAACCTAATTTGTCATACAAGTTACTGAACCCCCACAACAAAATCTATGTGCGAGAAGGCTCCGAAGACTCTTTGTGCGAAGCTGAAAAAATAATCTTTGATTTTGATGGGGTTTTGGCTCAAACTAATCAGTCTTATCTCCAGACAATCCGAAACCTTGTAGACTACTATTTTCTGGAAATCCTTGGACTAGAAGGCGAAAAAGGCAAACTGGCAACGTTAATTGATATCCAAAAATTCAAAGACACTGGTCTTTACAACAACGACTGGAAGTTATCTTATGCTTTAACCAGTTATTACGTGAAATTGATTTTGCGAAAACTTGACCAACAAAACAAGCTGCAAGAATTTGTTGACACCTTTGGAGACCTCAGGTTTTCTGATATTGAAAGCTTTATTCAAAGCCTAAAAAAAGTTGGAACTTTTCTCGTAAAATGTGGAATCACTGGAACTGAACTTTCTGTCCTTAAAGACGACAGTATTGTGGGGCTGGACCTGTTTTTGGCTCATTCGAGCCTTGACAAACAAAAACCTATTGAAGCCTCGCTTTTAGGGGTAGACCCTGAAGTAGTACAAAATAAAGAACGCCTAGTTCAGTTGTTAGTTCCGTATGACCTTGAAAAACCTGACCTGTTGAAGGGATTGTTTGAAGAACTTTATCTGGGCAAAGACATGTACACAAAAATCTATGGGAAACCTTCTTTTTTCAAATTTAATTCCAGTTTCATGGACATGGAAGCTTTTATTCCATCTAAAGAAACCTTGGGCAAACTAAAACAAAAGTTCGGCAAATTTGGAATATACTCGGGTCGCCCTCGACCTCAAGGTTTGTATGTTTTAGAAAAATACGGTTACATGAACTACTTTGAAAAATCAGAGTTTGTATTTCTGGGAGACATGCTCAAATCTGAAGACGAAATGAATAAGCTGGGCAAACCTGACCCCACTTTGTTTATTGAGTTACTTCAAAAAAGCGTAAAAAAAGACTCTAAAGTAGTCTACGTAGGAGACGGAATCGCTGACGCCATGTTGGTAGAGAATGCTAAAGGGAAAGGTATGGATGGGTTGTTGTTTTTGGGGGTTATTTCTTCATCAGAGGATTCAAATAAGCTTTTTACTGAATACAGTAAGCATGGAGCTGACGCAGTATTAACTGACGTGAATGATATTCCATATTTGTTTGCATGTTTAAGGGGAAAATCAAAATGAGAAAAGTACACGCCAAAAGAAAAACCAAAGAAGTAGACATAACCCTAGAACTGAACGTTGACGGAAAAGGAAACGCCAAAATAAAAACAGGCATCAAATTCCTTGACCATATGCTCCTTACCTTAGCAAAGCACGGGCTTTTCGATTTACAAATAAACGCAACAGGGGACTTGACCCATCACGTGGCAGAAGATGTTGCCCTCGTTTTAGGAGAAGCCCTAAACAAAGCCACAAACCAAGGCAAAGGCATCAAACGCTTCGGCTCAGCTTATGTTCCCATGGATGAATCCCTTGCCCGTGCTACAGTTGACTTAGCTGGCAGACCCTACTGCATTCGTAACCTGCGCCTTTTACAGTCCCAGATTGAAGACCTAAAAACAGAAGACATGGAACACTTTTTTGAATCCCTTGCTCAGGCTGCCAAAGCTAACATTCACGTGACAGTCTTGTATGGCAGTAACGAACACCACAAAGTAGAAGCCGCAATGAAAGCTCTGGCTCTCGCCTTGCGTGAAGCTTTCACGGTTGAACCAAGAATCGGCGACCAAGTTCCCAGCGCCAAGGGGGTTTTGTGACATTCCGCAAATAGCAGTCGTGAATTATGGCGTAGGAAACCTGCGAAGCATCACTAAAGGCTTAGAAAAATCAGGGGCTCAAGTCCAAATTACCCACAATTCTAATGCTTTGCGTAACGCTGACGCTATTGTTCTTCCAGGTGTTGGAGCCTTTACTCCAGCAGTTAAAAACATGGCTCACATAGCTGATGTAGTAGCAGAAACCATGAACAACGGCACCCCAATTTTTGGAATTTGCTTAGGATTACAGCTTCTTTTCACCCGTAGCCATGAAGGGGGCTCAATTAAGGGATTGGATTTCATTTCGGGTGAAGTAATCAAATTACCCAACACAGTAAAAACGCCTCAGATGGGCTGGAACACCATAAATATTCAAAAGCCTCACCCGTTACTTGACGGCGTAAAGGACGAATCTTACGTGTATTTTGTTCACTCTTTTTATCCTAAGCCTGCTGAATTGGACGTTGTGGTGACCACCACAGATTATGGAGTGAAGTTTGCGTCCATGGTTGCTCAAAAAAACTTGTTTGCAACCCAGTTTCACCCTGAAAAAAGCAGCAAAACAGGCTTAATTATGCTGAAAAATTTTGTAAATCTAGTAAAGAGGTAACCAACTTGATAGTTATTCCTGCGGTAGACATAATGGGCGGAAAATGTGTCCGACTTTTTCGAGGCGATCCTGCAAAAAATAAAGTATATTACGAGGACCCTTTGCAAGCAGCTCAGATTCTGGAACGTGACGGAGCAGAACTGATTCATTTGGTTGATTTGGATGCAGCTTTAGGTTCCGGAGATAACGTTTCTGCAATTAATCGAATTCTAGAAAATATAAACGTAAAAGCAGAAGTTGGGGGCGGAATTCGTAGTTTAGAAAAGGCTGAAGAGTTGCTTACGTTGGGAGCTTACCGGGTTATTTTTGGAACTGTAGCAGTTAATGACCCCTCCTTGGTGAAGGAGGCTATTTCTCGTTTTGGTTCAGAGCATGTCGCTGTGGCTATCGATGAAAAAGACGGTAAGGTTGCAGTTCATGGCTGGAAAAACAAGTCTGAAATGGAGTGTTTAAAGCTTGCCAGATTGTTTGATGCGATGAATGTTGGAGCGTTGATTTTTACTCCCATTAGTGTGGATGGTACCCTTGAGGGTCCACGAATCAAAAAAACTGTAGAATTGATGAATTCAGTTTCTGTTCCTGTTGTTGCTTCTGGTGGAGTTGCCAAGTTAAATGATTTGGTTGATTTATATAAGTCCGGAGTGTGGGGAGTTATTGTTGGAACTGCTATTTATGAGAAAAAATTTACTGTTAAAGAGGCTTTGGAGGCATTGAAAAATTGTTAGCTAAACGTATTGTTCCGTGTTTGGATGTTATGAACGGACAAGTAGTCAAAGGTGTTCAGTTTGTTAACTTGAAAGTTGAAGGCGACCCTGCTGAGCTTGCTGCAGCTTACGAAGAACAAGGAGCCGATGAAGTAGTTTTTTTGGACATTACTGCGTCTCATGAGAATCGGGACACCACCTTGGAAGTAGTTAAACGGACTGCGGACATGATTTCTATTCCTTTTACTGTAGGTGGGGGAATTCGTAACATTGCTGATATTCAAAATGCCTTATCCAGTGGAGCCGACAAGGTCTCTGTGAATACTGCAGCAGTTAATAATCCATGTTTGGTTGAAGAGTCTGCTTCCATTTTTGGCAGCCAATGCATTGTAGTCGCCATTGACGCAAAACGAGTTTACGTGGACTGTGATGTGCCTGACAAAACTGTTGTAGACACTGCAAACGGCAAATGCTGGTGGGAAATCTATTTGATGGGAGGACGAAAACCCACGGGAATTGATGCCATTAAATGGGCGAAACAGGTCAAAGATTTGGGGGCAGGAGAGCTTTTGCCTACTAGTATGGACTGTGACGGGGTGCAAACAGGTTACGATCTTGAATTAACCCGTGCCATGAGTCGGGCAACTAATTTGCCTGTGATTGCCAGTGGAGGTGCAGGTAATGTTGAACACATTCTTGATGTTTTGACAGTGGGTGAAGCGGATGCTGCGTTGGCGGCCTCGATTTTTCATAGGGGTCAGTACAGTGTGGGAGACGTTAAGAATTACCTTGCTGAAAAAGGAGTGCCCATGCGTTTATTGTAATTTGAGGTGAACAAAAAAATGGTGCTAAAGCTAACTGAAGACAAAATCAACGCGTTTATTGATAAAATAGATTTTGAGAAAGGAAACGGGCTTGTTCCTGCTATAGTTCAGGATGCATCTGATGATCGTTTGTTGATGCAAGCCTTCATGAACAAAGAAGCCCTGCGGTTAACGTTGACTTCAGGAAAGATGCATTACTGGAGCCGAACAAAAGGCAGAATTTGGATGAAAGGGGAAGAATCTAAACACTACTCGATAGTTGAAAACGCGTTTTTGGATTGTGACAACGACGCCATATTATTCAAGGTTCAACAAGTTGGGGTAGTTTGTCACACGGGTGAGGAAACCTGTTTCTACAGACCAATAAAACCAGAAAAGGAATTTACTGCAGTTGATTCAAGGATGCTCGAACGTCTCTTTGCGATAGTTCAGGAGCGTATCCGTAACCCTAGTGAAGATTCCTATGTTTCTCGTTTGACTTTTAAAGGTCAAGACAAAGCCCTGCAAAAAGTCGGAGAAGAAGCAATAGAATTCATTTTAGCAGTAAAATCTGGAGACGCAAACGAGGTTACTCTGGAATCAGCGGATGTGTTTTTCCATATGTTAGTGGTTTTAGCTCAGAACGGTTACAGTTTGAACAGTATTTTTGAGGAACTGCACAAACGCCACAACAAGAAAACGGGTGTTCAATCTTAGCGAGTTGTTTTAGATGAATTGGGAAGAAACACTAGACCACTACGGCGCAGCTATCGAAGACCGTCTCAAGGCCTTTCTTAATGAGGCAATCAAAGAGGCAACAGAGTATCATCCTTTTGTTGGTGAAGTATATCGGGATATTGCGGATTTTGTTTTGCGTAAGGGCAAGCGGTTGGCTTCTTGTAGTACTTTGTTGGTTTACAAGGGTTACACCGGCGAAGTTGACGAAAAAATCTTGAAAGTTTGCGTGGGGGTCGAGCTTTATCGTCATGCGATTTTGATTCATGACGATCTCGTGGACATGGACGAGCAAAGGCGAGGGCGGGAAACCCTGCATATTGGGTTTACTAACCGTTACGCTCCGTATGATGTGCGCTTTGGGGAAGACACGGCAGTTTTTGCTGCGAACATTGCTTATGCTTTGGCTGTGCGGGCGATAATGGAGTCAAACTTCAGCGAAGAATCAACCAACCGTGTACTTTGTTTGACTTCAGAGGGTTATCGCGCAGTTAATGAGAGTCAGATTCTTGATTTATTGTTTGAACAAAAAGCCGTAACTGAAGAAGAATGGAATGTAATGGCAAGTAAGCGGGCTGCTTCCTTGTTCAAGGTTACTTTGGTTACTGGAGCTATACTAGCAAAGGCTCCTGAAACCGATTTCAGCATCTTGGCAGAAGCTGCAGCGCACATGGGCTTTTCTTTTGACATTCAAGATGATATCATCGATACTTTTGCTGAAAAAGAAGAATACGGTAAATCTTCCTGTTTGGATATTTCTAAAAACAAAAAGCCCTTGCATGTGGTATTGGCTTTAAATTCTAAAGATGTTGCCCACGCTGAGGGTTTGAAGTGTCTTATGGGTAAACAGTTTCTTAGTTTTGGAGAAAAAGACCTAGCAAGACAAATAATACGCGAAAGTGGAGCCCTCGACATGGCAAAACATATTTCAAGAGAACATGCTCAAGTTGCAAAAACTGAGCTTAACAAAACCAGTTTGACAGATGACATTAAACAGTTTTTTAATAGTTTCATACTTTACATTGAACAAAGTCTGGATTGGTACAAGTAACCTGTAGCGTTTGCAGTTTAGGCAGTTTCTTCAAAATCTTTGTTTTCTTTTTGGAATCGTTTATAATATGGGGTTATGGTTGTGTTTTGCAGGTTTTACTGTAAATTTCATCCTATTTTTTGCGAATTTCGTGAATTTTTATGATAACTTTTTCTAAGTTAGCAAAATTGTTTTATACTATTTGCGAGTTTCGTTATGTCCATTCATGTGGTTGATAAAATGAATGGAGGCAATTCAATATATAGTTATAATAAAACAACTCAGCTTTGTTTGATTGTAACTTTTGCTGTTTTGTTGGTGATTATATCCAAATTTTCTAGTAACATGCACCATACGGGGCAGGCAGTTTTTGCTATTGTTTTTACGTTGGGTGTTTTAGCACTTGGTAAGTATGGCTCTGCGGTATCCATCACGTTAATTGCAGGATTTATTTACTCTTTCACTTCGGCCTTGGGTTTTTTTATTTTAATCTCTTGGTTTATGCGTGGAATCACAACAGACTTACTGTTGCGTGGAATGAAAACTTTCAACGGTTCCGATAATCCTTCTCCTTACAAGGTAACAATTGCCATGACTGCAGGCAGTTTAGTAACCGGCTTAACCCACTATTATATCCTCATAAAATTCTTGCAGCTTGTGCCTGATCCTCCTGTTTCTTTGGTGATGTTTTCAATAGGAGTAGCCGTAGTTTCAACTGTAATTGCAGCTTTTGTAACAACTAAGTTCCTCTTTAAAAGAATTAAACCCCTTCTTCCGTGGTGATTGAAAAATGGTTCATTTACGTTCATTGTTTAAAGAGAAAAAAATGTCTGATGTAGAAAAGCGTTGCAGACAAGCTTTCAACAGTTACGGCATAAGTTCCATATTGTGGAATGTAACCTACCAATGTGACTTAAAATGCAAGCACTGCTATATTGGTGAACCAAGCAACAAACACGAAGAGCTCAATACAAAACAAGCAACTGACTTGATTTCAAACATTGGTGACATGGGTATCCCTTTATTGTTTATGACTGGCGGGGAACCCTTACTGCGGGATGACATTTTTGATTTGATACAACTGTGCAAAGATTACGACATCATGACCGTTTTGAGCAGTAACGGCTTGTTAATAAACAAGCAAGCAGCAAAAAAACTCAGAAAACATAACGTGCATTATATTGCAGTTTCAGTTTATGGTCCCCCTTCTGTTCATGATGACATAGTTGGACTGCCTGGAAGTTTCAACAAACTTATGGAAAACGCCAAATCCTGCATTGACGAAGGAATCAATTTCTGTTTCAAAACAGTGGTAAACAAGTACACATACGAGCATATTCCATACATTTTTCAAAAAGGCTCAGAACTTGGAGTAAAATCCTTTTATCTTTGCGACCTTGTGGAAACTGGCCGAGCCCATGATGGCCGTGACTGGAGAATTTCTCGTGACCAATGGTTAGAACTGACTGATTTCTTGTTTAACAAAGTTGAGCTTGAACAAGGCGCAGAAGTCGATATGGGGGCTTGTCCTTCCATTGCCCCTCTTGCTATTGAGCACTTTAAGAAAAAAGGTTGGGATGTTACTCATGCATTTGATAGGTTAAGTTCCTTGAGTGCATGTCCAATTGGTGAAGGTTCGTTAGGAATTTCTGCCCGAGGGGATATTTTGCCTTGTATTTTTATGCAAAATTTTTCGGTTGGGAATATACTCAAAGACGACATACGCAAAATTGCCCTTGGTCCAGAAATACAGTCCATTGCCAAGAAAACCCAGTTGAAGGGAATCTGTGGTTCTTGTGACTACAAACTGTTATGTGGCGGTTGCCGAGCTAAAGCTAAAATGAGCACTGGGGACATCTTTGAAGAAGATTTCACTTGTTTATACCGTACTCCAACAAAGAGGTCATCAAACTAGGAGAAAAACATGATGTTTAGTTGTGTACCTCGTATTATTTCTTGGAATACAACTTTTCGATGCAATCTCAAGTGTAGTCACTGCTATGTAGATGCTAACAAAGAAAACAGTTTCAACGAATTGAATACAGAACAAGGAAAAGTGCTCATTGATCAAATTAGTGAATTGAGTAAACCAATTCTTGTTCTGAGTGGAGGAGAACCTTTGCTTCGGGATGACATTTTTGAGTTGGCAAATTATGGGACAAAAAAGGGTCTAATAGTAACCATGGGTACTAATGGCACTTTAATCACTGATGATGTTGCTAAACAGCTAGTTCATTCTGGCGTTAGAACTGTTGCTGTAAGTGTTGACTCGGATTCTCCCAAGTTTCATGACCAATTCCGAGGCGTCAAAGGCGCCTGGCAAAAAACAATGGAAGGAATCAAAGCGTGTTTGCGTAACGGTTTGAATGTGCAGTTTAACATAACTGTTGCTCAGCAAAATTTTGAAAACTTGGAAAACATTTTTTCTATGGCTGAAAGTTACGGTGTAAAAAACGCTCATCTTTTCTTTTTAGTTTCCACGGGTCGTGGCAAAAACATCAAAGATGTGACCCCTGAAATTTACGAGGGGGTACTAAATTATGTTTTTCAATGGAATTCTGTGCATCAGTTGAATGTTAAGCCTACTTGTGCTCCTCAGTTTATGCGAATCGCCAAACAGATGAACATCAAAAATCTACGTTACAGCCGCGGATGCATTGCTGGAATCAGCTATTGCAGAATCACTCCTGACGGGTCAGTAACTCCCTGTCCATATCTGCCCGTTAGTGTTGGCAACGTCAAAGATGCTGCCTTCAATTACATTTGGTATGGCTCTGAAATATTAAAAGCCCTCAGAAATTATGAACATCATCTTAATGGCAAATGCGGAAAATGTGAATACCGCATTATATGCGGGGGATGCAGAGCCCGAGCAGCAGGCTTATACGACAATACCTTAACAGTAAAGCAGCAATCAAACAAGTTTAATACCCTAAAACAAAGCCTATTTGCAGAAGACCCATGGTGTAGCTACAACCCAAAACGATAAACCCAACAAAAAGCTTACACTGGACAAAGAACAACAAAGGTGCCAAAATTGATTATCCGAGATGCTAACAACGCAGACCTGCCTGACGTATTATATATCGTTCGTGAAGCCTTCAAGGCAACTAACTCAGATGTTTTGGTCAAAGAAGAAGCATACGTAAACGCCCTTTTAGTAGACCCCACGGCAAAGCCCTTGCTATCCCTATTAGCGTTTGTTGACGACAAACCAGTAGGACATTTACTATTTACTAAGGCCCACCTTACTCCAAACCCCAACAATTTGCAGATTTCGTTTTTGTCAGCTCTGGCAGTATTGACGGATTACCAAAGACAAAGAATCGGCACCGAACTAATAAAAAAAGGACTGCAACAAATATCAAAAACTGGCAACGATTTAGTCTTTGTACTAGGGCACCCTAACTATTACACTAAACACGGATTTACCCCTGCAGGAAAACAAGGATTTCAAACCCCCTATCCACTCCAGGAAAAAGACCAATCCGCATGGATGGTCAAAGAACTACAAAACGGAAAAATCAACTCCAACTCAGGTAAAATAACATTTTGCGACGAACTAAACAAACCCGAATACTGGCAACAATAAATGAATTGTTTTAGAAAATCCTAATCAGTCAATAGACAGTTTTTGATGACCTTAAACTTGCAAAGAAAACTCCAATGGTTCAACTCTTCAAACTTGAGTTTAATTTTAAAAATTGTTTAGTTTAGATTTGGGTTGTCAACTTGCTATGAATATTAATTATCTTGATTATATACGGACTTATTTTCAAAAATATTATTTTTTTAAATATCCTGGGTTGAAGGGTCTTCAAAGGACGTGTTAAACCAATTTATGGTCTAATCAGAAAATTGTAGGTTGACCTTTTTTGTTGCTTCGACACCATTTAATTTAACAGTTATTTATTCGGTAAAAAATGTCCAATACGTCATAAATTGATAATTCTATAATTTGAGCAACTTGAAAAATAGTTTATCGCAGGTTTGCTTCGTTAGGATATCCGTAACTTTCCCAGAAGCCCAGGTAATCTTTGTCAGCAGATAGTTCAATGGCGGTTATCCATTTTATCCATTTGTAACCTAGTTTGCTTTCTGCCACTAACTGAAAAGGATAACCCCGTTCGGATGGAAGAGTAACATTATTCATTTTGTAAGCAATCATTATGTCGTTATCGATAATGTAATCCAGGGGCAAAGCTGTTGAATACCCGTCATATGCATAAAATATCACAGTGTTGGCTGATGAATCAACTTGGGCATCTGCAAACAAATCTTTAAGCTGGATTCCTTCCCAAAGAATTGTTACTTTCCAGCCTTCCACACAATGCAGGGTAACAACTTTCTTATGAATTGGATAACCATTAACAACTTCATCATACGTGAAATTTTTTGGATTATCAACTAACCCCCTTAGGGCTAACAGGTAAGTTTGGTTGTTCACATGCTGAGGGCCTTTAATGGAGTTTTCTCGAAAAGAATTGATTGATGAAAGATCTTGCCCTTCATATTCTCGGACTTCCACATAATCTACGTTTGGCTGTAAAGGATTAGAAATCACCGAGACCATTATTCCAATAAGCACAACTGCAATAATTAAAAAAATAGAAACGTAAGTAACAACAAGTTTTTTGTCTGGCGAATTTAATTCCCCCACTAAATATGACGTATGTCATAGCTTAAATAGGTTTCAGTTTTCAAAAACAAGAGGAACAGTAAAATACCAATAACACCAACCCCGTCTAAACAAAGAGGAAAACACATTGGACAGCGACCAACTGCAAGGATTATTCAAGAAGTACTCTCCACTGATAATTTGCTTAGCAGGCATGGTGTATTTAATTGCCACCGGACAAATTAGAACAGCATCAATCCTTCTGGGAGTAGGCCTAGGAATGCAATACTTCTGGATGCGAAGCAGATACCCCAGACGCTAAAAACAGACTTTTTTCTTGAAAAGCAAAGGATAACAAAAATGAGTCCTGTTGCAGGAACGAAATTTTTGTTAATTAGCTCTTAAAGCCAATTTTTAGGATGATAATGTTTTCTTTACTTGAAGATAAAGAAAGACATCATCAAATAACCCTTTTTCGTTCTTGATTTGTTCAAGAACATTATCAATTTTTTCTTTATCTACTTTGGAGTTGATAAGATGAGCTTCTAAGAGTTGTCGCTCTTCTTCAGTAAATATTCGAGATACCATAGTTGAAACCATTGTAAGGAACACATAAAACCTTTTCCAGTTTCAACCTTAACATCTAGTGTTTAACAGCAAATCCATTTTTTGGTATTTGTGAAGAAATCCCATGCCTTTTTCAGTTGTTTGATAAGAAGTCCCTAAACTTAAGAGCCCTGTTTGCAATAGCAAATCCAAATATTTTTGAACAAACAGGTAACTAAGACCACAGGAATACATTATTCGGGTCTTTTTTGCGCCATTTTTAGCTACATTCAAAATTTCAGCTATTATATCAAAGGAACTTCTCATTCTAGTCACATTCCACACTAGAACCTGTTCCCAATTTTTCTATAAATAGCGTCCTCTGGACCTGAAAATATTGCCAAAACAAGAATATTGCAAACAAAAATAGAAAAGAAAAAAAATCTAAACTGATTATTCATCAATTTTGACTGATTTTGGACCTCTTGAAAGGGATGTTATCCCAGTTCTAGCCACTTCTTTTACGCCAAAGGGCTTCATCAGAGTGATGAAGGCATCTATCTTATCTGATGTTCCGGTGATTTCCATCATCAATGATTCAGTACATACGTCAACTACGCGTGCCCTGAAAATGTCTGCATAATTGATTATGTCTGACCGAGCTTTGGTGCTTGTCGCAGTTACTTTGATTAACGCTAATTCTCGAGTTACAATGTTTTCAGGGTCTAACCGTGTAACTTTAAGCACATCTATGAGCTTGTTTAGCTGCTTGATTACTTGCTCTATAGTTCGGTTATCACCAGTTACCATTATGGTCATTCTAGCTATTCCAGATTCTTCGGTAGGTCCAACTGAAATGCTATCAATGTTAAATCCTCGGCGCCTAAACAGGTTTGAAACCGTATAAAGAACCCCTGGCTTATGCTCAACGATAGTAGAAATTATATGAACATATTTTTGATCCATTTTACAACCCCCCAACCGTATCTTTCAATCCTTTACCTGGCGGAACCATCGGAAACACATCATCATCCGGGGAAATAGGAACATCAATGACAGTGGTCACTTCAGTCTTTAAAGCGTTTTTTATCACAGCAGAAAACTCCGTTAATGACTCAATATGAACACCTTCAGCGCCATAAGCTTGAGCAAGTTTTGCAAAATCTGGGACATTGCCCAATTTTACTGCAGCATAACGCTTCTGATAGAACAAACGTTGCCATTGAGCTACCATGCCCAGCATTGAGTTGTTAAGCACTATTACTATTACCGGTATGTCTTCTGTAACTGAAGTTCCAAGTTCTTGTTCAGTCATTCGGAAGCTTCCATCGCCAGCAATGTCTACAACTGGACACTCGGGACATGCTACTTTGGCGCCAATAGCAGCAGGAAAACCAAAACCCATGGTTCCCAATCCACCAGAACTAATGAATGTTCTAGGTTTAATTGTCTGGAAATGAAGAGCAGCCCACATCTGATTTTGACCTACTTCAGTAGCGATGATAGCTTGTTCGGGAAGAAGTCTACGAAGCTCTTTTAGTAGTTTAGGTGAGGTTAAATCACCGCTGCCAAGGTCTAGCTCACTTAGATATTTTTCTTTTGCTGCTTGGACCTGTTTCACCCATGGACCGTTTTTTTGTTTTTTGACTTTTTTGACTAACCGTTGATTAATCATGGTAAGTGTTGGTTTTGCATCACCAACAATGGGTACTTCAACGTCAACGTTTTTTCCAATTTCAGCAGCATCAACATCAATGTGAATTATCTTTGCGTCTGGACAAAAACCATTCAGTGTTCCGGTGCTTCGGTCTTGGAATCTTGTTCCAACAGCCAACAAAACATCAGCTTCTAAAATCATTTTGTTTGCCAGCATGGTTCCATGCATGCCTATGTTTCCCATAGACAAAGGATGATTCTCAGGGAAACAACTCTTTCCCATGAAGGTTGTCGCAACAGGCATCATCAATAATTCTGCAATCTGCAATAGTTCTGGTGATGCCCCAGAAAGGTTTACTCCTCCACCTGCAAGTACCATTGGACGTTCTGCATTGAGAAGCAGGTTAACTGCTTTTTTAATTTGAAGTGGATGAGGATCAGTGTTGGGTTTGTAGCCTCGAATCTGTACGTTGTCTGAAAAATCCATTTCAGCTTTTACTGTTTGAGTGTCTTTAGGCAGGTCAACCAATGCGGGTCCAGGTCTTCCTGTTGTAGCAATGTAGAATGCACTTTTCACCGCGTTAGGAATCTCGGAAGCATGTTTCACTTGAACGTTATACTTGGTAATTGGAGTAGTTATTCCAATAATGTCTGCTTCTTGGAAGGCATCCCGTCCAATCATATATGAAGTGTTGGCAGAGTAAGTGGGCACCTGTCCTGTAAGTGCAATAACAGGTGAAGAATCCAAGTAGGCATTAGCAAGTCCAGTGACAATATTTGTTGCTCCAGGACCTGAAGTAGCCATGCAGACTCCTGCTGTGCCGCTTGCTCGAGCGTAACCGTCTGCCATGTGTGCTGCCCCTTGTTCATGACGAGCAAGGATGTGACGAATTTCTGAGTCACATAAGACATCATGAATTGGCAGAAGAGCTCCTCCAGATATGCCAAACATTACTTCTACTTTTTCTCGTTTCAACGATTCTAAGAGAGCTTGTGCTCCAGTCATTTTTGCCATTTTCAAGACTCCTTACCATTTTTGCTATAATCAGTCATCAAAACATTCATGCCACTTAGCATTGCCTCAACACTGGCTATTACTATATCCTCGTTAACTCCTACTGCAGTGGATTTTCGGTCGCCCTTACTGAGGCTAACCGATACTTCAGTCATGGCGTTGGTTCCGCCAGTGATAGCTTTTACAGAATAGTTATCCAACTGTATCGGTTCAACAATACCAACTGCCTTCTTTATTGCAGTAATGGCAGCATCTACTGGACCTACACCAATGGCAGCTTCAGTAAGCATATTGCCATTCAGGTTTAACCTAACAGAAGCAGTTGAAGTAACCCGGTTACCTGTGAGAACTGTAATTTCTTCAAGTTTTATTGGACGAACCTTAGGCAAGCCCATAACAATTTCAGCGATTGCCTGCAAATCAGCATCAGCAATACGTTTCCCTTTGTCACCCAGATTTTTTACCCGTTCAAAGATTTCTTTAAGTTCTTCATCTGTAGGTTTAAGACCCATTTCAGTCAGGGACGCTCGGATTCCAGCGGAACCCGAATGTTTACCTAACGCGATTCTTCTTGTGCGCCCAATCAACGCAGGGTTGAAAGGCTCGTAAGTTAACGGATTGGCTAATATTCCATGAGTGTGCATTCCTGACTCGTGAACAAAGGCATTCTCACCCACGATTGCTTTGTTAGGTTGCAAAGGAAAATCGGTTATTCGTGAAACCAGAAGAGAAGTCTCATAGATCAGTTCAGGTTTAATTGCTAAATCTCGTTCATAACAGGTTTTTAGAACCACCACCAGCTCTTCCAAAGAAGCATTACCTGCCCGCTCACCCATACCATTCATTGTTACGTGGGCTTGTTCTGCCCCACACTGTAGAGCAAGTATCGAATTTGCTACGGCTAACCCAAAATCGTTATGGCAATGGACACTTAAAGGAACTGTTGGAAACTTTTTCTTCAGTTCAGAAAACATTTTAGTGGTTATTTCAGGTATCAGAACCCCAACTGTGTCACAGGGACATAAACGGTCTGCACCTGCATTTACTCCTGCCTTAAACATTTTAATTAGAAACGGAAAATCAGTTCTTGTTGCATCTTCTGCCGAAAGTTCAACAGCCAAACCATGGTCTTTAGCATACTGTGTAGTTTCTTCAGTGAGTTTCAGGACATCTTCTCGGCTCTTTTTCAACTTGCATTGAATATGTAAATCAGAGGAAGGAATGACCAAATGCACTCCAACTGCGCCAGTTTTTAGGACGGCGTCGATGTCCTTTGTTACGCCCCTAGCCATGCTATAGACGTCTGCGTGAAGTCCAGCGTCGGCAATGAGTTTTATTGATTCTGTTTCTCCTTCAGATACTGCGGCGAAACCTGCTTCCATTGCATCTACACCTAGTTTATCTAAGCTTTCAGCAATTCGAAGTTTTTTTTCAGGAGTTAAGGAAACTCCAGGGGTTTGTTCGCCGTCTCTGAGGGTTGTATCAAAAACTCTTATCGACTTGGGGAATTTAGTGGATAAAGCGATCCCCCATTTTTTGTCCCTCGAGAACCCAATGATCCCTCACGATGCATTCCTCGTTACTTTTCAAGAACTTAGCCGAAAATATAAAAGTTTTTCTATGTCTGAAAATTTTTTTACATCCACACCCGTTTCATTAATGCTAAAAAAGAACAAAAAAACTAAATTGCTTCAGCTTCAACATTATCTTAACCATCGAGGTTATCAAAATGACAGGAGAATTGCCACAAGTTTTCTGGGAAATCCACAGCAATCTCCCTCGAGAAGGACCCGGAGACAACGAATCAACAAAAAAAGCATTCCAAATGCTCCAAGACTTGCCAAAAAACCCACATATAATCGACATTGCATGTGGTCCGGGAATGCAAACAATTCAATTAGCCAAATTGAGTGAGGGAAAAATTGTTGCATTAGATTTCTATCAACCGTTTTTGGAACAACTCAAAGCAAACGCAAAAAAAGAGGGACTAGACGATAAGATTGATACAATAAACGGGGACATGTTAAATCTTAACTTTGAAAACGAAAGTTTTGACCTAGTTTGGTCAGAAGGCGCAATTTACATAATTGGATTTGAAAAAGGATTACGAGAATGGAAGCATTTGTTGTCTCCAAAGGGATATGTTGTTGTTTCAGAGATGTCCTGGTTCCAACCTGATTTGCCCGAAGAAATTGTAGAATTTATGGATATGTTGTATCCTGCAATTAAAACGGTAGAAGACAACCTAGAGGTTGCCAAACGAATTGGATACGACATAGTTAACTCGTTTGTTTTGCCCCAAAAGAGTTGGTGGGATAATTATTATAATTGGATAGAAGCAAAGCTTCCTGCTTTGAAAACAAAATACAAAGACAACAAAGAAGTCATGGAACACATAAATTGCGAAGAGACAGAAATTGAGATGTTCCGAAAATATTCAGATTACTATGGTTATGTTTTTTATATTCTGCAAAAAAAGTAACTCAACACTGGAAGGAAATAAAACCTTCTTTTGTTCACAATCGATCCTGAAAGGAAAACACTTCAAAATATCGTGCTTTTTCTTTCATTAACTCAATTATGTTTTTAGTGCTCAAGATTCCGTTTTCAGTAATTAAACCAGTCAACAAGCTAAAAGGAACAATTTCAAATCCTTGTTTAACTTCAACTTTGTTGCCAAGATAACTTAATGTGTTTACCTTTGCGGTTTCACAAATAGAATAAAACGGCACTCCAGATTCCTTTGCGTTAACTGCCATTTCACAAGTTGGTGTCCCATTAATAATCGAGCCATCGCTAAGAATGCTATCAGCACCAACCATGACACAATTTGAGTTTGGAACATAATCTGATAGTTTGTTATCAGGAAAAACTTGCACAGGAACATTTATTGATTCAAGAAAAGTTGCTAAATCCTTGCCATAGCGAAATTGGTCGTCAGGGCTTCTTGACTCTGCAACAAAAACTTTGAAAATTTTTCCCTGATTTTTTGCTAATTTAATCGTTTCACAGATTGTCGAACTATAACTACAAGTTGAAACACAATCAAAGTCAGCAAGTAAATCAGCAGCATATATAGCTGATTCTTTAACTGCAGATTCAGATTGTCTGCATAATTCATCGATTTTGGATATTGCAAAGTTTCGTACAAAACCTATCTCATAATCTTTCAAAGAATTAACGGCATAAACAATTTGGGCAACCAAATTTTGGACCGGCGACATATTTGTTCTGGCCTCCAAAAGTTGCTGCCCAATTTCAGTGAACTGTTTGACAAAAATTTTGTTGTTACTGGTTTTACTCGTTTGAGCAAATAACTTAAGAATAACCAAGGCGTTTCGGGAAATTTGACTGGCTCCACTGGACCTGTCAGATTTGATTTCCTTAATTTTTTCTGAAAACAAATTTTCACACATTAAAAGATAGGGTGTGTTTGTTTAAAAAAGTTCAAACATCAAACTTAACTGCAGCTGAAAATATTCTATACATAAAAAACAGTAACTTCAGGCAAGTCAAAACATTTAACAGAACAAGTCAGTCTTAGGTTAATCAATTACGAGGGTTAATAGTTGAGAAGCGACGCAGTAAAAGTTGGTTTTGAGCGAGCCCCTCACCGCGCCTTATTGAAGGCTCTTGGGCTAGGAGACAAAGATATTGTTAAACCATTCATTGGAGTTGTAAACAGCTTCACAGATATTGTTCCCGGTCACATTCACCTAAAACAGGTTGCTGACGCAGTAAAAGCAGGCATAATATCTGCAGGTGGAGTACCTTTTGAATTCAACACCATAGGCGTTTGTGACGGCATCGCCATGGGTCACAATGGAATGAGATATTCCTTGCCTTCAAGGGAACTGATTGCAGATTCTGTGGAAATTATGGTTCAAGCCCACAGGTTTGACGGCATAGTTATGATTAGCACCTGTGACAAAATCACCCCCGGCATGTTAATGGCTGCAGCTAGACTCAACATTCCAGCAATAATGGTAACCGGAGGTCCAATGCTGTCGGGCACCTACAAGGGCAAAAAAGTGGGAACCGATTCCATGTTTGAAGCAATAGGTAAAGTTGCTGCAGGCAAAATGGATGAAACAGAATTGAAGTGTTTAGAAGATGTTGCATGCCCTACCTGTGGCTCATGCAATGGAATGTTTACTGCAAACACTATGGCTTGCGTAACTGAAGCATTAGGCATGTCGTTAACTGGTAGTGCTACTCCAGTAGCAGTTAGTGCACAAAGAATGCGAATCGCCAAAGAAACAGGAGAACGCATTGTCAGCATGATAACAGAAGATCTCAAACCAAAGGACATCCTAACAGCTAATGCTTTCAAGAATGCAATCATGGTTGACATGGCATTAGGGGGCTCAACAAACACAGTATTGCATGTGACTGCTATCGCAAACGAGGCAGGAGTTGACTTGCCTTTATCTATGTTTGATAAACTAAGCAAACAAGTTCCTCATATCTGCAGCATGATACCCAGCGGACCCTACGACATGCAACAACTAGACCAAGCAGGAGGAATCCCTGCAGTAATGAAAAATCTCAAAGCTTCCCTTTACCTCGACCAGAAAACGGTAACTGGAAAACCTGTAAAAGAAAACATCAAAAACGTCGTTGTAAATGACACAGAAGTTATTCGTCGAGTAGATAATCCAGTGCACAAAGAAGGGGGAATAGCTGTTCTAACAGGAAACTTGGCAGCTGACGGGGCAGTAGTTAAAGCAGCTGGAATATCTGCGAACATGATGATTCACAGTGGTCCAGCTAAAACCTTTGATTCTGAAGAAGCAGCAATGAAAGCAATACTGAGCAAAAAAATCAAACAGGGCGATGTTGTTGTTATCCGTTACGAGGGACCAAAAGGTGGTCCGGGCATGCGAGAGATGCTTACGCCCACTGCGAGCATTGCAGGCATGGGTTTGAGTGAATCTGTTGCTTTGATTACTGATGGACGGTTTTCTGGCGCTACTCGAGGACCATGCATTGGGCATGTGGCACCTGAAGCTGCTGTTGGTGGAGCAATAGGTTTAGTTAAAGATGGGGATATAATTGAAATTGATGTTCCTAACAGAGCCCTACGCGTAAAACTAAGCCAAGAAGAATTAGAAAAAAGAGCGAAAACATGGACCACAAAAGAACCCAACGTTAAAACGGGTTATTTGGCGCGTTATTCTCAGATGGTTCAGTCTGCCCACAAGGGAAGCATACTGAAAAAAGGCATATAAACAGCAGATATTTTTTCCTGCTGTAACCACTTTTTTGTTTTATTCTATTGCACTATGATACCATTTTAGGATGTATTCCGGCATAATCAGTCCTTTTGAGCTTAACCGAGCAGTCAATAGAATTGGCAAACAGCTGAGAACATATGCAGCTCGCATGTAGAAACGTCGGGGCTTTCCCTTTTCAACTGCTTCGCCTAGAAATATTGTGAGGTCAGAATTTTGTTCTAATGTGGTATCTTCAGTTCCAATGATAGAAAGAACAGTTCCTCCTAGCTCTTTGAAGCGTTTACACCAGCCAACAACAGGTTTAGTCCGTCCTGAGTAAGAAATTAAAATTTCTAGGTCTCCAGCTCTTGGATGAGGCGTATTGACACCTCGGGCGACGTAAACGTTGTCTCCCAGAAACTTTTTTAGGTGAAACAGCCGCACAGCAGTCATCTTTGCTACTTCTTCAGCAGTTCCGCGTCCACCTAGAAACACGTCGCTACCTCGTTCAAGAAAGTCTACAGCTACTTTAGTGGCTTCACAATTTGCTGAATTTTCAGTGATTTCTGTTAAAATGGGTGCTTCTTCTTTTATTAGTTCTAAAACACGTTCAACTGGACTGTTTTCTGATATTGCTTCAGCCATCATCTGCAACAAAAATAGGCTGCCTAATTCAAACATGTCCCCCATTATTCCGATTTGGCTGTAGTCATCAGTTGAGGGTACTTGTTGTTTGATTCGACCTTTTACTTCAATAGTGTTGCCGTATTTGTTTACAATATCTGCAAGCACAGAATTGCGGTTAGAAGTTATCAAACCCATGCTGAAGCTTTTACTGCCTGTTTCTTTCAAGTATTTTTCCAGTTCTTCAGCAAGATGCATGGGGTCGTCGGATTTGCCACTTCCGGAGTTGATTAGCAAAACGATTTTGTTGTGGCGTCTTTCAAGTTCAGATGCTGCATCATACATTCCACGCCCCGGAAATCCTACATCTTCTCTGCTGATTACAACTTTGTGGTCGTTCATCATAGCTATTTGGCTCATAGCGATGTTCAAAGAATAAAGAGACCTTCCCGAGCCTCCACAAACGATGCAGTCGGCGGTTCTCAAGGTTTCATATAGTGGGCGCAGATCCTCTGCTGTTAAGGCGAGAAGATTGTTATTGATTTGTTCGACATATCCTACTCCAGAAATTTCCGGGCTAATCCTAGTCACCATCCATCGAATAGTCATGCCATGATAATCAAACTAGTCCTTAAACCCTACGGACTAGTGAAAAAATTATGTTCAAGAGTTAATAACATTATTCATCACTTTTGAAGATGAAATCCTGCCAATTTTTTGATGTGCGCTTAAAAAATCAAAATGCTACTTTATTCTACATAAGGTTCTAATAGTATTAGAATCTTTCAATACAAGGTTATAATGTGCTGTGCATTTTCTGACAATGATTTTTCTGATTCTATTAAGTTCCCCACATTTGAAGAAATCCAAAACATTGTTATTCCAGAATTTGACATAGAAGACAGTTACGTTGAACATGGAATTCCCACATTTTACATTAAATACAACCAAGAAACAAAACGGGCTTTCCTGAGATTAGTAAACCGATTGGATTCTTTAAAACTTATACCCATTTTAAGAAAAAACAACGGAAGAGTCATTTTGCGAGTTGTTGCAAAACCTCACGTGAACCCCAGCAGAAACATAATAAATGTTGGATTGTTTTTCGCAACCATAATCACATTGCTTATTTCAGGATATTTTCTAGCAGGTGGCGACATTGCAGGAGCCATATTATTCACTATTGCTATTATGGTGATATTGGGCACTCATGAAATGGGACATAAACTGCTTGCAGACAAACATGAAGTAGACGCCACTTATCCTTATTTTATTCCTGGAATTCCTTTTCCATATGGCATTGGAACTTTTGGAGCAGTTATTAGACAAAAAGCCCTTCCACCAAACAGGGATGCCCTTTTTGACATTGGTTTCACAGGACCAATAACAGGTTTCATCATTGCAACAATAGTAACAATCATAGGAATACAACTGTCCACATATGGGCCATTGAACCCTGAAACACCACTCCTTCCTGTTCCTTTGCTATTCCAAATTATCTTAATGGGTTTTCAACCTAATGGTGCAGGAGAAGCAATAATGTTACATCCAGTTGCTTTTGCAGGATGGGTAGGCATGGTCGTAACCATGCTTAATCTTGTTCCATCAGGAATGTTTGATGGGGGTCATGTTGCCCGAAGCGTGATGAACGATAAAACCCACAAAATCATCTCATACATGGGCATCGTTCTGTTAGCATTAATAGGGTGGTGGACAATGGCTGTTTTAGCCTTGTTTTTGTCTTCAACTAAACATCCCGGACCTTTGGATGATGTGTCAGAAATTACAACAAACAGAAAAATTGGCGCCATCGTATTAGTTGGTGTGTTCATACTTTCAATTGTTCCAATGTAACCAATTTACCTACTGAACTGACTTGAATATGTTCGAATAACTTTTTGAGCGAATAATTCCAAACCAGTAGTTTCTGGTAGGTCACCAAAAAATAGCATAAATTGTGTCACACCCAACTTTACATACGGCTTTATCAAGTCCATGAAATCTTCGGGGGTGCCAACAAAACTTGTTTGCGTAAATTCTTCTAAACGAACTCCTATGGGCAAGATTTGGGAAACTAGTTTATTTGCAGCTCTTTTGGTTGCACCAAGAAAAATCTGCCCCACAGGCCAACATGACTTTTCAATTTCTTCAATGTTCCTGCCGACAACTGCACAATGGTTTTTAAGAACCTGCATTTTATGCACATACTCTTCAAAAGAATGAACATACCCCCAATCATATCTGTCAGCAAGACGAGCCGTTATTTTCAGGGTTAGTTTTTCGCCTCCTCCACCAATGATTATAGGAGGATGTGGTTTCTGCTGGGGTTTTGGTTCACAAACGGCGTTGTTAATTTTGTAATGTTTTCCCTGATAGCTTGCCTGTTCTTTGGTCCAAAGTTTCTTTATTATTTCCACTGATTCATTCAAACGTTGTATTCTTTCTTTGCTTGACGAAAACGTGAACCCGTATGCGTTATGTTCGTTTTTTTGGACTCCTGCTCCGATGCCTAATTCTAGTCTGCCGTTAGACAAGACATCAAATGTTGCAGCCATTTTAGCAAGTAAAGCAGGGTTTCTGAAAGAATTACAGGTCACCATGGTGCCTAATTTGATTTTTTTAGTGACAACAGCAAGGGCTGAAAGGGTAGTCCAACATTCAAGAATTGGAGCTGTTCCTAACATCAGGTGGTCGTCTATCCAAATTGAATCGTAGCCTAGTTGCTCACAATTTAAAACAACACTTTTCAGTTGGTTAAACAAGTTTGTAGGCTGTATTTTATTTTTGAAAGCATAAAACGGAAGAAACACGCCGAACTTGATGTTTTGTGGCAACTGCAAATTCTCCAGCCTGTAACTTTATTGTGTTCTAAAAACTAATATAGTTAAGCGTCTAGTTTTCAATTAGGGGAACGAAAATGAAGTTTTTGCCTCAAAAGAAATGGAAACAAATTTTGCTTATTGCAATTTTAGCTTTTGTCGTAATTGTAGCAGGGGTTTTAGGATTTATTCTCTTTAAAATTAACAGTGATTACACCAGCGACCTAGAGGTCATGAACGCTAACGGGACTGAATCGGTTTTGATAATTTTTCATCCGGGGTTGTCGTCGTTCATGGAAGATACGGTTCAAGCTTTTGCAGATGGATTAGTAGAAAATGGTTGGCGAGTGGAAATAACCACTGCGAGTTCTCAGGCGCCAACAGATTTGTCAAGTTATTCTTTGTTGGTTTTGGGTTCCCCAGTTTATGCTGACGGTCCAAGTGCAACTATTCAGCGTCATGTTGAAAGAATTGGTGAATTAAATGGGATCGACACAGTGTTGTTGGTTACTTCTGGTGGCAGTGATGGAGGTGCTGAAGCGACAATGCAACAAATAGTTGACGAACATCATGGAACAGTCTTGGATGTTGTGTCGCTATTTACTAGCGCACCCAATGAAGGTGACCCCCTAGAGCTTGCAAAACAAGCTGGAAGAGATATTCTAATTGAATAAAGGTAATTTGCCGTGGGCAATAACGTCTTTTCGTATTATTGCGTTACCTTTTCTTGTTTACACGTTTAACCAAGAAATAACTTCAATAACATATGTGTTGTTTTTGTTTGCAGTGTTTTCAGATTTTTTGGATGGATACTGGGCAAAAAAGTATGAAACAGCTTCCCAGTTGGGTTCCTACTTTGATGTAACTGCAGATTTTCTTTTTGTGACAGTAATGTTTCTTATTTTTGTAATTAAAGGAATTTATCCATTCTGGATTGTTTTATTGATTTGCTTAGTTTTTGGTCAATTCATTTTGAGCAGCATTTACTTTAAAAAAACAAGTTATGACCCCATCGGAAAATATTATGGCAGCCTCATGTATGGTGGAATTGGATTAACGCTGTTTTTTTCTCAGGAAATAGTTCACAGCATAGTTTTAGTTGGAGTTATCGTTTCTACAATGGTTAGTCTAGTCAGCCGTGTAATGTATTTTTTACCTTCCAGAAAATAGGATGAACAAAGTCCAAAAAAAATTACAAAACTGCAAGGTAAAGTTTCTTTTTGTCTAGTTTGTCTTCGTGCCAGTCGGCGTTTAAGTTTTCATGATTGTCGTGAAGGGTGATTTTTTTGGTGCGAACAAGTTCTTCCATTTCAACGATGAAAGGCTGCAAGAGTTCAGCGTTTCGGGGTTCAAGTTCTGCTAAGTACACCGCATCAACTATGTCTGTGGGTGAGAATCCAAGGTCTTTTCGGAGGGCTTGGACGCGCCGGGCGAGATCTCGCATTAGTCCTTCTCCTTCGAGTTTGTCGTCTCGGACTTTATAAACCAGAACCTGTGTTTGGTCTTCAGAATCAGTTGCCCATAATTCAGGGTCAAGTTCAGGAAGTTCATCAGCATATTCAACGGTTTTTACGTTTGCAAGTTCCAAAAACAGGCTTTCCAATTTAGATATTGCCTTTTGAACATCTTTTGGTGCAACTATTGTTAGTTTTGCTAAGGGCCATCGGCGTTTAAGTTGGGCGTTTTGACGGGCAGAATATACGATAGGAAGAGTTTCTTGTAAAATGGTAAATTCTTGTTCTAGTTCATCATTTTCAAGGTTTGTGTCAGGGGTTGGCCAATATTCTAGGTTGACGGTTTCTGCAAGGGAAGAATCTAATTTTTTGTAGACTGCTTGATGCAATGTTTCGCTGAGGAACGGACAGATTGGGTTAAACAGCAATACCAGCGTCTTTAGGGTATGCCAAAGAGTAGAGTAAACTGCGAGTCTGCGATTGAGGGTTTCAGGCTCGTCGCTCCATAGGTCTTTTCGGACCATTGGAACGTATTCTCGGCTCAGGATGTTGACGACAAATTCTTCGAGTTCAGATAAGGCGAAATTGAATTCGCATTCTTCTGATTTTTTGGTGTAGTTTCTGACAAGTTTTTGGACTTTGGATAAAAGCCACATGTCGGGTTCAGTAAGAAGTTTTTGGTTTGTCGCCCAAGGTAGGGTATTAATAGTTGGGTCGAAATGGTCGTATTCTGCGTTTTGCATGAAAAAGTTGTGCAAGTGATACAGGGTACTAAGAACTTGATAGGGTCTTTTTCTTAGTTCGTTTAGGTCAAAATTCATGGAATCGATAGGGGAACATTTCCAAAGGAAATAAAATCTTGTAATATCTGAAGATTTTTCTTGAAGCAGTTTTTTGGTTTCCAGAACGTTTCCTAGGCTTTTGCTCATTTTTCTGCCTTTGGCGTCTAATACGAAACCTTGGAACAAGAATTCTTCGTACGGGGCTTGAGGTTTTCCAGTTAGAATAACATTTTCCAACAGGAGAGAGTTTGCCCAGCCTCGGGTTTGGTCTACTGCTTCGGTTAAAAAGTTAGTTGGAACTAACGTGTTGAATTCTTCGTCAGTGAATCGTGCGTAAGGTGAAGCTCCGCTGTTATGCCATACATCCAAAACGAAGGGTTCCCTGAACATTTTGCCGTTACATTTTTCACATTTCAGGGTGATTCGGTCTATCCAGGGTTTGTGGAGTTCAAAATCTTGGCAGGGTAGGTCAATGGCTTTTTCTCGTATTTCTTGTTTAGTTGCCACCAAAGTTTTTTCGCCACATTCTTCACATACCCATATAGGCAAAGGTGAGCCCCAGACCCGGTCTCGGGAGATGCACCAAGGTTTTCCTTCTTTAAGAAAAGCAAAGAACCTGTTTTTTGGGCTTTCATAGAAATATTTTACTTTCTTTGCAGCCTGCATTACTTTGTCGTTAATTTTGTTTGACCAAATGAAGTATTCCCGTCGTGCCATCCAAATCAGTTTGTGATGGCTGCGCCAGCAGGTAGGATATTCATGTATTACTTTTCCGATTTTAAGAAGCAAGCCTTGTTTTTCTAATTCTTCTACTACCATGATGTCTGTTTTACGGACAAAGTTTCCAGCAAATTTGCCTGCTTCTTCGGTGAACAATGCTTGTTCGTCAAAAGGGACAAACGTTGGCAGGTCTCGTTTTTGGGCTGCAGCATTGTCGTCTTCACCGTTTGCGGGAGCAAGGTGAACAATTCCGGTTGCAGTGGTTACATCAACAAAGTCTTCAGTTACGACGGTGTGAATTAACGGATGTTGGTCTAACTCTGCCTGTCTAGGAATCAGGTCTGCGAGAGGATATTCATATTTTATTCCTTCAAGAGTTTTGCCTTTGAAGGTTTCAATGATTTCATAATTTTCGATTTCTAGGATTTCCATGATTGGCTCAACGCGTTGTTTTGCCAGTATCCATGTTTCGTTATCAACCTTGACTTTGACGTAGTCTTCATTGGGGTTTACGCCAATTATCAGATCAGTTACGATGGTGAAAGGCATAGTGGTCCAGACAATGAAATATTCGTTTTGTGTTCCTTTTACTCGGAACTTGAAGTGCATGGAAGGGTCTTCTACTTCTTTGTAACCTAAACCTACCTCTGCGTTACTAAGGGAAGTCTGGCAATGGGGGCAATATGCAACAACATATTGACCTTCTCCTAGGAGGTTTTGTTCCCATGCTCGTTTGAGGTATTGCCATTCCCGTTCTATGTAACGGTCCTCATGGGTGTAGTACGCTTTGTCGTGGTCAATAAACAACCCCAGCATATTGTCTGCGGTAACCCATTCTTTGTGGTATTTCATGATGCTTTTTTTGCATTCTTCCACAAATTTTTCTTCTCCGACTCGAGCGATAAGTTCTTTTTTGTTTTTCGCGCCCAGAGTTTTTTCGACTTCTAGTTCTACGGGGAGACCTTGGGTGTCCCATCCTGCCCAGAAACTGACGTAATAGTTTTGCATGGTTTTAAGGCGGTAATGAAAATCTTTAATCACCCGTCCTCGGGCATGTCCCACATGGGGTATCCCGTTCATTGTGGGGGGACCTTCAACGTAGCCTAGTTGTTTTATGCTGTTTTGTTTTCGGGTTTCAGCAATTTTTTTAGGGATTTGATTTTTTTCCCAAAAAGCACGAACCTTTGCTTCAAGTTCAAGTGGATCATATTTTGGGGTCAAAGATAGTTTAGAATTAGCATTGAATTTCGCGGTCACCGCTCATCCACTACACCAGATTAAAACCTTGAATGACTAACGACAAATATAAAGCTTTAAGCAGAAGCGCACACAACAAGCAACAACATCCAACTGAATTTTACCCGATGTGCAGTGCTACAAATATTAAAAGTGTTTTCTAGCTCGTAAATTCGAGATCCCCTGTGACCGATTTTTAGCACTTAAAGCATCAGATAATAGAAAATATTGTCAAAAAAAGTAAATGAAATTTGCGACACTTTCTGATTTTTTGATTTCCACAGAATCACCAGCGTCCAATTCGATAAACTCTTCATTATTATCTGCAAGTAGCCATGCAGGTCCTCGAGTGACTTTTAATTTCACTCCTGAACCTTCTGGAACAACCAAACTTGCCTCTTTTTTGTTGTGCAAATTATTAAAGGAAATTCCAATTCCTTTTTCAAAGATTTTTCCTCCAGTTGCTTTGTAGTATCCAGTTGAACCAAAAGGGGTTGAAACGATCACGCCATCGCCGATTAGTTCATCATATTTTTTTCCATTAACAGAAAATGAAAAGCGAACTGCATAAATCGGCAACTTGAGATGAATCTGAATTTCATTAAGGCCAACAAGTTTTTTGCCTTTAGTTGTTGTCTCTAGTTTCATTTCAGTATAAATTTGATAATCGCCCGATTTGATTTTTTTCAAATATTCCCTCAATTTATTGGGATCATAATCGTAAGGTCTGCATACCCTTGAAGTTTTCAGAATCAGTTTTGGAACGCCCGGATACTCTCTTTCTCCAAACAATACCGTGCCATCCCCTCCGTAACAAACAACAAAATCGGGGTTTTTATCCACAACTTCAAAGCCTTCGGCAGTTAAAACTTCTTTAACAGATGAAGGGTCCAGCCGAAAAACAACTTTAACCCTTTTCAGCTTTTTTGGATCCCTCACTCCGTCGCCAACCATTTTTTATCAGTCCGCTTAGGATTTTACGCTTTGAGAGTAAGAACTGTATGTGCTAAGTAAAAAACGTTTACGCATGTTTCAGTTAAAGGAGTTCGGGTAATCGCCTGCGCAAAACTAAAGCAATTGGAATTCCAACCAGTCCGCCAACAGCAATTTGGGCAATATTTGCTGGAACTTCTGCTAAGGCTGCACCCACACCCCAAAGATAAACTTCAACCAAGAAATATCCGATAACCATCTCTGTTCCAGCGACTATCACTGCAAAAATGTCCCTGTAAACATTTTTCTTGTTTGATATTAACCCTGCAAGCAGTCCTTCTATTCCTTTGATTATTAATGTTGGAATTGCAAACAATGGAAATCCTATAATATCTGCTATTGCTGAGCCTAATCCTCCTGCTACGCCTCCAACTATTGGATTAAATGTTAATGCTGCAACAAAAATCATCACGTCTCCAACATTAAAGTATCCGCCCATTGGGTTCGGTATTCGGATTATTAAAGTTCCAACTGCAACAAGGGCTGACATTACTGCCATCAAAGAAATTTGGGTAATAGTTTTTTTTTGTTTAGCCAATGGATTCACAAAAATAGTGTAGTTATAACTATACTATTAAAAGTTTCTTTCAAA
Source organism: Candidatus Bathyarchaeota archaeon (assembly GCA_024650005.1). Taxonomy (GTDB): domain Archaea; phylum Thermoproteota; class Bathyarchaeia; order Bathyarchaeales; family Bathyarchaeaceae; genus Bathyarchaeum; species Bathyarchaeum tardum. Next base: position 179,261 of record JANKMT010000001.1, read on the forward strand.
GTAACAGTTTCAAGTCATCAAGAGCAACCAAAGCCCTTTGCCCCCGTTCTGTGATACGAAAATATTTTCGACCCTCCCTTTGATACGACACAAGGGCTCCTCGGCTCGACAAATCATTCAGATGTTGATAAATGGCTGCACGGGTCATTGTTTTTCCAATTTTTTTCCATAAATCGTAACCATATGTATCTTGGTTAGCTAAAATGCGTAAAATTTTTTCTTTGGTGCTTAATTCTGAACCAACTTTCGCAGTTTTTCGTTTCTTTACTAACTGTTGAAGGACATCAGTTGCCTTCAAACCGCTTCCTGTAATCAAACAGATTACTGATTCATCATTTCTTACAACTCCATTAACCACTAAATTTTTTAGAGCTGCAATTGTAGCAGAGCTGGAAGGTTCAGCAAATAAACCTTCACGACTTGCAATTTCTTTTTCTGCAGTGAAAATTTCAGAATCTTTAACCATAATTGCTACGCCTCCTGATTCTATTATTGCCTGAAGGGCTTTTGTTCCGTTGAGGGGTTTTTTAACAAATATTCCTAAAGCATGGGTGTACGATTCACAGGCATTAGGACCGACTGAACTGTTTTTTCTGTACGCTTCAACTATGGGTGCACAGCCACTGGCTTGAACTCCAATCATTTTTGGAATTTTATTTATTCTCTGTAAGGTGTAAAGGTCTTTGAAGCCTTTCCATAACGAATAGATGGTTCCTCCGTTTCCCATGGAGACTACAAACCAGTCTGGAACTCCAAACTGCTCAACTACTTCGTAGCTGATGGTTTTTTCTGCCTCTATAGTTAAAGGATTAAATTCTGCTGTTGCTTGATACCATCCAGTTTCTTTTGCCAGCGCTTCTGCTCGAATAATTGATTCATCAACGGTTTCTCCATGTTCTTCAATCACTGCATCGTATATCATCATCTGCGCCAGTTTTCCAACATCAACCATTTTTGGAACAACAACATTGCACGTTAACCCTGATTTTGCACAGTAAGCCGCCATGGATGCTCCCATGTTTCCGTTAGAAGCACAAATCACGGACTTATGGCCATGATCTAAAGCGTTTGAAACCATTAGAGCTGCACAACGGTCTCTGAAAGAATTTGTTGGATTTCGTGTTTCATCTTTTAAATACAAACTGTTTAATCCTAACTTTTTGGCTAAACGTAATGCTTTGTGTAGTGGGGTTCCCCCTTCTCCTAAGGTGACAGGATTTTTTATTTCGGGCAAATATTGTTTGAATTTCCAAAACGTGAACTGTTTGGGAAGTTCAACTTCTTTTAGTTGCTCAAAATCGTATGTGTAATCAAGTAAGTTCCCACATTTTTCACATGTGTGTTTGGGTGGATATGCTGAAAAAACTGACGAACAATTACTGCATTTCAGAGTAGCCATATGCGATTGAACTCCGATTCTAAAAGAATTACTTTACCGCTTTTATTGATTGCCTACAGACTTGAAAAACAGTTTTCTTTTATTGATTAATTAGAAACTGGCAACTCCTTTTTTTTCAGAATGGTCGAACCATTTCCAAAGTTCTTCTATTGCCCGTTCAGAACAACCGCGATTTTTTAACATTTTTTCAAAGGATTCATCGACAGGCATTATGGAGTTCATCTTTCTCGTTTTATGTATGCAGATAATTAAAAGGTTCTGAAGTCTAAATCTGTTTTTGTAGATAAGAACAACACAAATACAGTAAGGAGTTCCAAGGAAATTCATGTGCCCTTAGAATATCCTTGTTTATTTTACATTAAATAGAATTGCTATTTGTTGTTGAGGTGGCTTTGCGGGTCCATTTTTCAAGAAATTTTTCTGCTTTTTTGTTCAATTTTTTCCGTGAACTGCCTACATGTGATTTTACAAAATTGATTACCTGTTCTTGTTGTTGACCAATATTGTCAAAAAATAAATCAAAAGAAGCAATGGCTTGTTGAGCTATCACTTTTTTACATTCTTCCGTTAAATGAGGCGTTGTGGAAAGGTTTTGAACCCTTAATAGTTTTTCAGTAATCTTTGGAACAAAGTAGGGTTTTGAATTGGCAATCTTACCTGAATTGCCAACAACATTAGCAACGGTAACCATGTATTCATTATCCAAAAAGCTGTAATATTTTTCAAAAATTGCGTCAAACTTTTTTCCATCGTCAACCTGTGTTAGGTTTGCAATTATTGTAAAGGCGTTCCAAGTTAAGATTCGGTATTTGATGTCTAGTAACTTGACAAAAAAATCAAACTCAGGATACAACAGTTCTGGATTATTTTCACTTAAATTCATTAAAACACTTGAACAGCCATATCGAACTGAAGCTTTTTTATGTCCCACACCTTCTAGCAGCAATGGAATTAAGCTTGAATCTTCTTTAACCATTTTGAGCAATTGTTTTTTAGTAATTGTTTTATCCAAAAAATTTTGGGCTAACTCGTCAAATCTGCCAATTTTGGTCATTTGTTGTTCACTCCTAATACCTGCTTTGCTGTGAATTACTTATTCACATATCAATTATTTAATTGATTTAGAATCTATTGAACAATTGATGCATCTACAGAACTTGTTATTAATGTCGAGTTTTCATTCAAATGAATGCGAAGATACCTTCCATACTCAAACCAGCAGTCTTTATCTATATTAGTAACTAATGTTTCTGCCATCATATCTTGGAATTTTTCATAAAACTCATTAGCGTCGTTTTCAGAGTCCCAAACAATGTTCCAAGTGAAAATAAATTCATCCCCATTTTCGTAGTAACTAAACAGGTCGCCTCCCCATCCTTCTGCTGCTGTTTTTGCGTCTTCTGTAGAAATCCAATGGTCTAGCATAACGTAAACAAAGTATTCGCCGAAACTGTCAGTTTTTGTTAAACTCCAGTTTCCGGTTACTGTGGGGGCTCGAACTGTCTGAGCATTTTCTTGGGAAAAATATTTTTCTGGATGCATTATTTGTTCTGTAGTATTTGGCAAAATACTATATGCTTGGTTTACTGCTTCCCAACCTCCCTGTTGGTATATTGCTTTGACAAATTCTACACCGTAACGGTAAACAAACCTGTTTAGCCTATCAATTGTTTTAGGAATGCTCGATGATCTTGGCATTGTAACTTCTGCAGAAGGTGGCACTACCCCGTTATTTTTGTAAGTATCTGCCATTAGGGTGGCGTCCCCTTCTTTGAGGGCACTTAATGCTTTGTTTGCGTCAATTGTGGTACTTTGAGGCAAAGAATAGTTATCTTGCATAATATGGGTTAGCTCGTGAACAAAAGTTGCAGTAACACTGGAGTTTTGAGTTATGTCAAAATTGTCCTCAACAACATAGATATTGCCTTTCCATTTAGCAGCATGATACATTCCCGTCCAAGACAGCTTAATCTCGTATAAATCAGCATCCTGCGGGATCATAAACAAAGCCTTGTACGTGTTTTCTTCTATTATCGTCTGTTTTGTGTCGATGTATCCAACTCCCCAGTTTTCAATAACCCAACTTTGATTTACTACTTCTAAAACCACTTCCCGAACAGATTCCCCCCTGATTTTTTGATATTCAACCCGTGCATTATCTAGTAGCTGCTCCGCCCAAACCTTGTATTCTTCACCTGTAGGACCCTGATTAAACAACAGAAGCCATATGCTAGCAAAACTTACAAGCAGAACTGTAACAAGACACGCAACAAAAACAGTTTTTCTTTTTTCCAGATTTGCTTACTCTCCTAACAAAGTAAACTGACATTTTACAGATTACTTTTACTGTTTTTTATGTATCAGGTTTTGACATATTTTTGAAGCTAGAATTTCTCTTTTTATAATCTCATTACAACTGCTAATTGTTCACGTCCAAATTCTAAAACAACAAACAAAGGACGCATTGAACCAAATAAAAAGCCTGTGCTAAAAAATGGATAAACAAATGCGGTCAATAATTACAGCTATAGGCTTGAAACTTCACAATGTTGAAGATTTCTTAACTGATCATCTTAGTTTACAGGAATATTGGCTAAAACGTTCAAGTGCAGTTGTAATCGATTATTTTGTTGTCTTGATAGCAACTGGAATAATATGGCCTAGTTTTCGTTTTCTTGAATTTGTTTTAGCTTCTGGCATCTTATCTTTGGTATATTTTTCAGTAATGGAAACACGTTTTGGTTATACTTTAGGAAAAAAAGTATTCTCTCTTAAAGTAATAACCTCAAAAAAACATAAACCAACATTGAAGACAAGTTTAATCCGAAACCTAAGCAAATTCAACGCCATTTTGCTCCTTGTCGACACAATTATCGGATTTTCTTCCAAACGTCATCAAAAATACGTTGATAGAATCGCAAAAACAATTGTTATAGAAACATCAATTTCCCCGGAAAAACCAATTTCTGAAGCAATCTATTATGAACAAGCAACTAAACTTTCTTGAAATGCTTTTAACTTGTTAATTCTATTCAACTATTGAGTTGTTGAGTTTTTTATGATGTGCAATCTATGAACTTGGTTATAGTTCGAAATAAGCCCTTGATTTAATTATGGATAATTCTTTTTTTGAGACTTTCTTTAGAAAAAACTGATGAGTTCTTAAGTGACCAATTTGTATTTTTTATTGGTAGCATTTTCTTAATGGGTTCTGGCAAGATTGTGCTTTTGTCCTCCGTTGAGTTTTCTATCATTTATCAATGTAATGGAGGGAAAAGTAAAGATTGTCATCCTTTGGGCTTGAGTTTGAAATGCAACACAGACTTATTCGGAAATTAGAGAAAGCTGGGGCTACTTCTGTAGAAACTGCAGTAACCTTTCAAGAAGCTAATCTAGATGACCAAGAAGAATACTGGTTAAGCTATTTTGCAGGGTCTTTTCTAGGCAAAATAAAAAAAACACAAAACCGACACTACTACGTATAATCAATTGGACAACTGTTGACTAAACTTTTTAGTCTCAGTCTTAACCATTTGATTCAATTCCACTTTTACATTTTAATAATTTTTCAAAATCATAGAATAACTTACTTAATATTGGTTGACTTTTCCGCCTAAGTTTGAGATAACAAAAAAGAAGTACTATCGTTCGCGCTCACAAATTTAGTTATGGAGGTGGGGAAGGGAATTGAACCCTTATAGAGCAACTCTGCAGGCTGCCGCCTAAACCATTCAGCCACCCCACCAGAGGCTAAATTGCAATGTTAAAAAAAACTAATAACCTTATCGTTGCTGAAGTTGCTCAAAGGCTACACTGTTACTTTAAATATTTTTCTGGGTCTTCGTCAAAGGCGATTTTGCATCCCGGTGCGCAAAAGTAATAGGTTTTGCCTTTGTAGTTGCTTTTGTGTTTAGCTGTTTTTTCATCTACGGTCATTTTACAGATTGGGTCTATTGCCAATTGTTTTTCACCTCCTTTAGTTTTGTTTTTCAAGTTTGGGTTTGAATCGTTTCAACAGGGACGCATTAATTACTACCGAAACCGAGCTTAGTGACATTGCAGCTGCAGCATAGGTGGGTTCTAAGAAATAGGGATTCAAAATGCCTGCTGCTACTGGAATCAATATAACGTTGTAGGCGAATGCCCAGAACAAGCCTTGTTTGATTTTGTTGATTGTAGCATTGCTGAGCTGGATGCTGGTTACTACGTCTCGTAGGTCATTTTTGACCAACACGATGTCTCCAGTTTCTATGGCTACGTCGGTTCCGCTTCCAACTGCGATTCCAATGTTTGCTTGAGCTAACGCTGGGGCATCATTTATTCCGTCTCCAACCATTGCTACTATTTTTCCTTCATCTTGAAGTCTTTTGATTTCTGAAGCTTTGTCTTTGGGCAAAACTTCTGCAAACACACGGTTTACTCCAATCTGTTTAGCGATGGCTTGCGCCGTTCGTTTGTTGTCCCCCGTGAGCATGATTACTTCAATCCCCATGTTTTGAAGGGTCTTAACTGCATCAACTGAATATTCCTTCAAAGTATCAGCAACAGCAATCACACCTGCAGCTTTTCCATCCACTGCAACAAGCATCGCAGTCTTGCCGTCCTCTTCCAAGGATTGCATCTTTTTTTCCAGTTCCTTGATGTCCACGTTGTTTTGTTCCATCAACTTTCGGGTGCCCAGCAAAACCTTCTTTTTGTTGTGTTCAACTTCAACGCCGTATCCTGGAATGGCATTAAACTTTTCAGGATCAGAAACTTTAATGTCCATTTCTTGCGCTTTTTTTACAATTGCCTCTCCAAGTGGATGCTCTGAGTTTTTTTCAGCTATAGCTGCTAGTTTTAGTAGTTCTTCTTCGTCATGTTTGGTTTCTTTGGACGCTGAAACAGGAATAATGTCTGTGACTTCAGGTTCTCCTTTAGTCAAGGTTCCCGTTTTGTCAAAAACGATTGCTTGAAGTTTGTGGACTGTTTCTAAAGCTTCGCTGCTTTTGATTAGAACTCCGAATTCGGCTCCTTTTCCCACTCCGACCATGATTGCGGTTGGTGTAGCTAATCCCATGGCGCATGGGCAGGCGATGATTAGAACAGCAATGAATATGGTTAAAGCAAAAGTAAACTCTGCTGCCACAAGATACCAAACGAAAAATGATATGGTTGCAGCAATTAAGACCATTGGCACAAAGTAGCTACTGACTGCGTCTACCATGCGTTGGATTGGGGCTTTAGAACCCAAGGCGTTTTCTACAAGTTTGATAATCTGAGCCAGTACCGTGTCAGAGCCAACTTTTGTTGCTTTGAATTTGAGCATACCTGTTTTGTTTATTGTTGCTCCAACAACTGAATCTCCAACCTTTTTTTCTACAGGAATGCTTTCTCCAGTGATTACTTTCTCATCTACTCCTGAATATCCGTCAGTGACTACTCCGTCAACAGGGATTTTTTCTCCCGGGCGAACAATTACAATGTCTCCAACTTGAACGTCTTCAACTGGGACCTCGGTTTCTTTTCCGTTTCTGATTATTCGGGCTGTTTTGGCTCGTAATCCCATGAGCTTGCGTATAGCTGCTGAAGTTCTGCCTTTAGCAATGGCTTCTAGGAGTTTTCCTAGAACAAGAAACATCATCAGGGACACGGCGGTGGTATAGTATAGTTTTCCTCCTCCAAAGAATGTGACATAGACACTGTAGAAGTAAGCCGCGGAAGTGCCCAGTGTAACTAGCACGTCCATGTTTGGGTTTTTGTTTTTTATTGCCTTATACGCGCCCGTGAAGAACTGGTGCCCAACTAGGAAATGAACTGGAGTTGATAAAACAAACAAGAGCAAAGGAACAAAATTGTCGATAGGCAAAGCAGGTAACGAAAACGGAAGAAACCGTGCATTGCTGTACAATACTACCGGAATGGTTAATGCAACCGAAAAAATTAGCTTATTTTTCAGGGAACGTATTTCGTTTTCTCGTTCTTTTTGTTCAGCATCTTGGATTCCTCCTTCGGGTTCCAAAACGTCGTATCCAACTTCTCGAATAACCTTTTTTATGGCTTCTAAACTAACCTGAGCCGGATTAAACTCAACAAATGCCGATTCAGTGGCAAAATTAACCGCCGCCTTGTAAACGCCTTCTTTTTTGTTCAATGCTTTTTCTATAGCTTGAGCACACATGGTGCAATGCATTCCACTGAGTTTGAAGGTAACTTCTTGATGAATGACCTTGTATCCAATTTCGGTGATGGTGTCTTCAATGGTTTGTTGGTCTACAACTGTTGGGTCGTAGTCTATGCTTGCTTTTTCTGAAGCCAGGTTAATTGTCGCATTAATTACCCCCTTCATTTTAGACAACCGTTTTTCTATGGTCTGAACACAAGTTGCACAATGCATTTCTCCAATGTTCAGAACAATCCGTTTCTTTTGTTGATCAGCCATTTTATTTTCCTACCCTTTTTTGTCCAAGCATTCGTGAGTTGGCTAGTTTTGTTGTTATTTTTTGAATTAACGATAATCAGGTGCATGAGTTGCTTGGCACATGCTTTACTGTAATGAATGTTTTCGAACGTATTTAATCATATTCTTTCTAGATAAAACTTTAACCTTCATGTCAACTGTATTGTTAAGAGCCTAGAAACTGTAAACCATAATGTTTTAATGATGCCCATCAACTGAGAATCTAAATGCAAACTTACTTTTGTGGAGGTGAATGTGGTAATGGAACATAAAGACGTGGTAGCGTTGACTTCTTCATCTTTTGACAGTTTCATAAATTCGGATGTACCTGTATTAGTTGATTTCTGGGCAGACTGGTGCATGCCCTGCAGAATGATGGCTCCTGTAATGGAAGAACTCGCAAAAGCATACGCTGGAAAAGCAAAATTTGGAAAAGTAAACGTGGACGAAAACAACCAAATTTCTGGACGTTACGGAATCATGAGCATCCCACACTTTTTGATATTCAAGAACGGACAAGTTGTCCAAAAAATCGTAGGCGCAGTAGGTCGCGGACCCCTAGAAGACGCCCTTAAACAGCACATGTAATATACGTTAAGTCAGTAAATGCTCAACACAGAAGGAAAGAATCGTTGACGCAAGCAGACCCTCAAAACAGGTTCAAAAAAACAGTAGGTTTTATTGTTAACCCGATCGCAGGCATGGGCGGAGCAGTTGGACTAAAAGGTACCGACGGCACCGAAATTCTAAAAAAAGCGGTTGCCCTTGGTGCAAAAGCCGTTGCTCCTGCACGTGCAGAACTTTTTCTTAAAGAATTAGAACCAGTAAAAGAGGACATACTGCTATTAGTTGGTCCCGGATTGATGGGCGAAACTGAAGCAAAAAATCAAGGTTACGATTACAAAGTTTTTGGAGAACAAAAAACAAACACCAAACCCGAAGACACCGTAGCTGTTGCAAAAACTATTGCAGCCCAAAATGTTGACCTTCTAGTTTTTTGTGGAGGCGACGGAACAGCAAGAGACGTCCTAACAGCTGTTGATATAAAAACTCCTGTTTTGGGAGTACCAACTGGAGTAAAAATGCACAGTGCAGTTTTTGGAATAGACCCAAAATCAGCAGCACGAATTGCTTCTCAGTATCTTTATGGCTTTTTGCCCTTATGGGAAGCCGAAGTCATGGATATAGATGAAGAAGAATTCCGTCACGGCAGGGTTTCTGCAAGATTGCATGGTTATTTGATTAGCCCATATGAACCCCATTTGATTCAAGGGGCTAAGATGGCGTCGCCCATGACGGAAAGTGAGTTGCGTAACCAAGCTGCTATGGCTGTTTATGTTATTGAAGAAATGAAAGAGGACGTGGTTTATATTGTGTCAGCGGGAACAACCACGCGAACTATCGGGGATCTTTTAGACCAAAAAAAGAGCCTTCTTGGTGTGGACCTTTTTGTTGACAAAAAAATTGTGGCAAAAGACGTGAACGAGCAACAAATCCTAGAAGCAATCGAAGGAAAAAAAGCCAAAATCATTGTTACTCCCATCGGGGGTCAAGGTTTTGTTTTCGGCAGAGGAAACCAGCAGATAAGCCCAAAAGTAATACGCAAAGTGGGAAAAGAAAACATCATAGTAGTTGCAACGGAAAACAAAATGAAACACATAAGGCGTCTCAAAGTAGACACAGGGGATCCCAAACTAGACGCAGAGTTTGCTGGAACAATAAAAGTTGTAACCGATTATAACATCGAAAAAGTAATAAAAATTGAATAATTAGACAAATAACTTAAGAATCGTGTTGAATTGGCGGTTTTAGAAAAAAAAGTATGCGAAAAATTTCCAGAGGTGGAAACTTTATTGTTGATGCCGAAAAAATTGTTGCTAAGCAAAGATGTACAAAAACAGTTCACAACCAATTTGTTCAACACAATGAAGACATTGAAAAATTAGGTTTTTGCTCAATTTGTGCACGGCTTGGAGAAAATGAGCTTATCACTCACAGTAAGAAAGGAAAAACTGTTTAAAAAAATATTGACTTTCAGGTTATTTGCCAAACACTGTAAACGTAATCTGTTTGCTCTGCGTTTGGTTCTCGAACGATTATTGTTCCCTCCAAACCCTTTCCAGAGTCATCTTTTAAAACAAAGTACAATAAATCATAGTCAACTTGAGCACCAAAATTGTTAGGAGTTTTCCAAAAATCACTTTTTGTAGAGAAACGGTGAACAACTTTTAACATTCTCTCATTAGTTTTAAGTTCTCCTAGAACAGACGGATCTAAGGAATCTTCAATCTGGTCATTAACTTTATTTAGCAAATTATTGACAAATGATATGAACTCATTTTGTCCTTCCAAAGCAAAGAATTGTTCTGTTCCATTTTCGACAAGAAAAAATGACCAGTCACTCATGGGTTCGTATTTAATTTCAGAATCCCAATTTTTTTTATTGATAAAATTCTCAACATCATCAATCCACGAAGTGTCCTTCGTAATTGATTGATGAGTAAACAACATCGAAATAATGATAATACAGGATACCAAAAAAATCGCAAAAAGATATTTTTTTTCCATATAATCCCCAGTAATGTTATACTAAGATATACAATAGTATTTGTCATTCTAACTATAAAAATTATAACAAAAATGAAAAATTATGCCACATTTATTTCAATGTGTTATTTTTGAAAGTAAATAAAAAAAGAGAGGAAAATTGAGACGATTTCATAATCACTCACCTACATACCAGTCATAATAGTCACTGATGAAGTCGTGCTCCAGAGAGAATCCTGACCAATCATTAATTACATAACCAACTGGCCATGTATTCGTCGACCATGATTGTGTTGTAACGTAAAAAACTTCGATGTCATAAGCTCTGAGATACGGAGTTTCAGGCCAACTCGTTTCATAGTAACCTTCATAGAAGTCCCATCCTCCATGGTCATAGTTATCATCTTCTTGACTGTAAATTATAGGCCAGCTGCTATTGCCAAAGTTGTGAAGATATACAACCCATTCTCCTAAGCCACTGTTCCAAGCGATTCCAACCTCATAATATGTTCCAATACCATCTTGAGATAACCAGCCATCATTGTCAAGTTCATTGAAATAAATTTTTATTGCGAATCCTGGTTCATCGTTATGGTCCCAAATTCCCACATATCGTTCTAAACCGTAGCCTGATGTGTATCGGTATGTCGTAGCAACTTCAAGAGGACAAGGTTCTGGGGGTTTAAGTGTTGGAGCATATAACGTTCGATCTTCGTCTGTTCCTAGAGTTAATGACTCGTCAATATAGTGTCTAGCTAAAGCACCTTTTATCGTGGGTTGCCACAATGGAGGGTACGTAATTTGGTTTATGTCAGCTCCCCATGCTTTATGCACTGAACGATACGTGTCACCTTTCGGGGGAGGGTTGTCAATATCACGTCTATCTCCGTATTTTTCAGCAATTTCTTCTCGAATATCTTCAGATTTTGTGAAATCTGGTATTTTCACAGAAGTTGGTTTTTTGGAATAGGAAGTGGAGTAGGCAAAGGCACTTAAAGTAAAAGAGAAAACCATTAAAACGATCACTAATGATGATATGCAACATGCGGTTTTTTTATTCAAAATCTCACCTCCTTTATGACAATTCAATTTTTACATAATGCGATTATGTAAGTAATAATTAAAAAAAACATAATTAATCAATTGCTGAATAATGACGATGTTTTTCTTCAGCGATAAACATTAATCGTTGAATTGGAGAAAATGGATTTTAAAAACTAACTAAAAAATTTATATTTAGTATATCACATATCTTAATATATGTCTTATTAGATAGTTTGCGTAACGATTGTATGCAGTATTTGGGGGGACATTAATTTCAGTAAAAACAAAATTGGCTATAATTGCAATAATATATAGAACTTCAGAAAAAAGAGACCAAATTATTGCCGCAACATCGATCCAGCAAATTAGAGATGAATTAAAACAAAGATATAACAAAGATTTGTCGGAAAGATGGATATTAGACATCATTAAAAGTCTGGGAAAGATTGTAATTAAACAGAAAGACCCTCGAAACCGACGGAAGACACTTTATCGAATAAATCCGAGCATGATAGAAAACACATTAATTACCCTTATCAAATTTAATAACACAACAAGAAACAATAATCCCTATTTTGAAGGGATCCTATCTTCCATGACTTCAGAAGAAACAAGTAAGTTCTTGGCAATTGGACATCAAAACACTTTCAAGACATCGTAACAATTAGATTGAGTGACATAATTTTTAAAAGTTTCTTTAACTCTTTTGATTCGTTCGATATCTTTAGTAGATGGTGTTCATTTCATATCTGCTTCAATAGCATTCCATTGTGTTTTAATTAATGGACGTATTGGTTTTGGAAGCGTTTCTTTTCACCTAACTAATATCATCCTAGTATCAAACTGTTAATAAATTTTATGTTGTAATTGTAAACTTATGCATAAAAATAATGGGAAAATGAAGAAAAATAATGGAAAAACAAAAGAATTGACATTATTTTTTTGGGTTTTCTAACCGAAACGAAAAACAATAAAAAGAGTAGAATAAGAAAAAAGAAAAACTATAATAAAAATAAATAAAGAAATAACTATAAATTCTGTCGTGAAAGTTGTTTTTGTAACAATTGGATGTGGCATGTATGAAGAAAATTGTTACTTTAGGTAGAGGTGGCAGCGGAAAAACTACTTTTGTTTCCCTTATGACAAAATACTTCATTGAAAAAGGTGAAACTCCTATTCTTCTTATTGATGCTGACCCTGACCAGAACCTGTCAGAAATGCTGGGAATTGATCTCAGCGACGAGGGACGAAAAACAATCTCTGAACTGCTTGTGGACACTTTCATGGAAGGTGGCGGCACAACAGTTGGGGTTCCTCCATCTAAACGAATTGAAAGCAAAATCTGGGAAACTGGACTTTACGAAGGTGACCAATTTGATTTCATGGCCATTGGAACCAAATTCATTGAAGGATGCTATTGTCTACCAAACAACGCCCTAAAAACTGCTCTGGCAGGGTTAACAAAAACCTACAAGTACGTAATTATTGACTCTCCCGGAGGTTTAGAACACCTAAACCGACGCATCGCCTCAGAGGTTGACGACATGTTTGACATTATTGACCCCTCACAAAAATCTTTTCACCACGTGGAACGAGCTTACAAAATCGCAAAAGACGTAGACATCAAATTCAACAATTTCTATGTAGTCGCAGGCAACAGAGTACCCGAATCACTTGAAGAAGAAGTCCAAAAACGAATAAACCTAACATATCTAGGAAAAATCAGCTACGACAAAGAAGTGGAAGAAGCAGTCCTCAAAGGGGCATCTCTAATAGATTTACCCAACACATCACCCGCATACGTATCAGTAAAAAAGATTCTACAAAAAGCAGGATATTGACATCCTAATAGGCGTTCAATTTTGAAACGATTTTAATTATAATCTGCCCATAGCCACAAAACTTCAAATATAATATTTCAGAAGAAGGTCAAGAGTATTTATTATTATGCCCTTCTTCTTTATTTGATGGATTTCCAGAGAAAAAACGCGGTAGTTGTGCATCTTTAATTTTTGTCTATGACTACTACTTTTATGACCGTTCCACGTTGAAAAATGCCTTTTTTCTGAAGACCCAAAGGAGCACAAGAATTGTTCATTTATTTTTGCAACCGTGGCTACTGCCAACTATTTTTTGACATTATTTTTTTTTTCTAAAAATGTTATTTTTCCTTAAGGTCTAACTGTTATTGTTGTTGAGTTGCTGTGAGTTAACCCATTGTCGTCAACAACAGTTAAAATAACAATATATTCATCGGGGGCACTGTAACTGTGGGTTGTTGTCATTCCCTCGCTGGTCTTTTCGTCTCCAAAATTCCATGAATACCTGACGATTTCTCCGTCAGAGTCTGTGCTCATTCTGGCATCAAATGTTATTGTTTGTCCTACTTCGGGGTTGTAATCGTCTACCGTGAATTGAGCTTGAGGAATTGCAAGGGTTGGGGTGATAAAGAGTACCCAGCATAGCAAAAACGTGAGAAAGTATCCTCCTATTCCCATGGTGAAAATTTTTGTTGGCTTATCCACTTTGTTCATGAAGAAATATTTTAGGACATAGTATGAAAGAATGTAAATCGCTAAACTGATGCTGATTCCGTTAAGCAGGGGGTCACCTACTTTGAGGTCAACCGTAAATGAGGCTACTAGTGCAGCTAGGACAGCTATGCCAACTCGGCAAATGTAAATAACGTTTAGCGTCTTCAAGTTGATACCTGCTTTTGGTTTTATTGTAGTGTTGTTGCATTAGTTATTTTCGTTTCCTATATAGTTTTTCACACTTACATCAAAAAAGGGTTTAACCTAAACCTGGTCATTCCCGAGCTGCACCCTAATTGATTTTAAAATGTTTCAAGAGATTTCGCTGTCCCAATAATAGATTTCAGAATAAATATCCAAAAAATCAAAACGTGCATCATCGAAGATTATGTCCAGCCTCAACTCATACTTTGCAATTAACTTGTTCATGTTGCTCCAAATCAACTCAGACTGTTCATTTGGTCCCCATATTGGCATCCAAATTTTGTCTTCGGGATGTCGCATGCCCCATCCGTAATCTTTTGGCAAAACAAACGCCACGTCCCCCTTGATTTTTTCCAAATTTTCCTGATTAGGGGAACAAGTTAAGTTCCAAAATGTTTCCATGGCTGTGAAATGTTGTTCCTCTAAGATGCCAAAAGTTTGCTCATACGGATAATTAAACACTACAATATATTTTGCTCCCGCAGTGTACGCTGTAACCATGTCGTCAAACATTTCAGGTCCAGTTTTGTAGGTTCCTTTATGGGTATCGTCTGGGTCTTGGGTGTTCCATACGATAATGGCGCCCCAATCTTTGTTTTGGACCTTTGCTGCGCCCCTGCACATGCCTATGTGCTGGATTGGGTTGTGCCCCCAACCTAATTCAACAAAAATTGTATCGTATCCAGCGAGGTAATCAAACCAATACAATGCGTAATCTGACGTGAAAACTGGAAGACTGTTGTTTTTTACGAACTGCCAACTGTATCCTGAAGAGATTCCTTCAACAAACCTGTTAGCAGCATCGGTGTAGTCTGAAACGTTTTCAAAAACATTGCTTCCGTTATCTGGAGCACGCCAATGCCCGGAATCTATTTGTTTTCCTCCAGGTTCGTCATGTAAATATACTCCCAGAAATTGTTCTCCCCATCTTTGTTTTGCAGTAAGTAAATAATCTTGAATCCAAGGATATGTTTGATAAGGAATAAAATCAAAATAAACCATTATGTTCATGTTGGCATCGACAGCATATTGGCTAATTTCGTTTAGTGCAGTTTGGTTCATTGACACGTCCCAATTGCTTATGAGAAAAAAGTTTGTGTAATTTTTCACTTTGTCTATTAGAAGCTTTGCTTGGCTGGTTGAGTTACCTCCAAAAGAAACCCCAAAAAAGAATTCATCAGCAGGTTCAGTTTCATGGTGACCAATAAAAATTAATGAAAAACTAATAGCGGAAATCAGTAAAATAACTGCAATACTTAGCAACCAGCGCTTCATGAGACTTCAAACTGAATTGTTGAATGCTTATAAAATCTTTTGCAAAAGTCGTTTTTTGTTCAAGTGCATAAAACAGATTATAGGGTTTCTTTTTTTGTAATTGAACGAAAAAAAGAATAAGGCTAACATTATAAACTGTTTAAACCAAAAAGTTTCAAAACAGGGGACATTACAAATGGGGGGCAAGACTAGTGCAATATACACGTTTGTTTTGCAACTTATTGCAATTTTTCTTCTAGTTTTTCTGTTTCTTGTGGTAATGTTGGTTATTGTCGGTAATTCCCCGATAATGATTCTGTTCACGCCATCAGGAATTCTTCTTGAAATAATTTTTGTAATCTATTTTTGGTTGATAATTTTTCCCTTATCGGGCAAACCTAAAAAACCTAAGAAATCTGATAAAAAAGAAGGTAAAAAATAATTTTGTGGTTAACGCATTTTTTGTTTCCGTAACATAAGACAGAAAAGGAATAGGGAATACTTCTTTTAAGGACTATAAACAAGGTTCTCGTTTCTGAGGCAATAACGTTGAAAGATGTAATGACAAGCTTTGATCTAGCAGCAGTTACTCGAGAAATCAATGAGACCGTAGAAGGGGCTTTCATATCAAAAATTTATCAGATTGGAACCAAAACAATTCTCCTAAAGCTTCGCAAACCCGGAAATCCTCGAATACAATTGCTCATTGAAGCAGGTAAACGACTTCATTTTACCTCATATGCCCATGAAACGCCTCAACGGCCTTCTGCTTTTTGTATGTCCCTTAGAAAATATCTGGACAACGGGGTAATCCAGACAGTTAAACAGCACGAATTTGAACGGATAGCAACAATTGAAATTGCCACTCGTCAAGGAGTTTTCCAGTTGGTTTCAGAATTTTTCGGAGGCGGAAACATCATCCTAGTTGACCCGGAAAACAAAATCTTACAAGCCATGACATATAAACGAATGAAAGACCGAAACATTCTGCGAGCTGAACCTTTTCAGTATCCCCCTGCCCGAGGAAAAAATCCTCTTACTCTAAGTCTTGAAGAGTTTAAAGAAATCAAAGACTTCGGGGAAACAGAAATTGTACGCGCTTTAACCAAAATTGTTAGCATCAGTGGAACCTACGCTGAAGAAATTCTCTTACGTTCCGGTACAAACAAAAGGGTTCACTGCAACGAACTTAAAATTGACGAAATTGGCACAATCTTTAGTGAACTACAAAACCTTTTGTCAGTAATTGAATCCGGAACTTTAGAACCCGGCATAGTAAGTGATGAAAACCAAAAATGGGTTGACGTTACCCCCGTGGCTCTTAAAAAATATGAGCAGTTCAACAAACAAAAATTTGAAACCTTCAACACTGGTCTTGATGAATACTACGCAAAAATTACTGATGTTGAAAACACCAAAGAAGCCACTGGAGATGTGGAAAGTGAAGTTGCTCGCCATAAACGGATTCTTGAAAAGCAACTGCAGGCTTTAGAAGATCTAAAAGAGCCAATCATAAAAAACAAGAACATTGGAGATTTGATTTACCAGCATTTTGGAGATTTCCAAGCCCTTTTGCAAAAAATTTTGGAACAAAAAAATTATGGAAAATCTTGGGATGAAATCGCTTCAGCATTGCAAGCTGGAAAGAAAGCGAACATTTATCCTGCTACTTTTTTCCAGTCGTTAGACTCGAAAAACCAAATTCTTTGCCTTTCTGTTGGTGACAATACTTTTTCTTTGAACCTTCGTGATACCATTCAAGATAACGCGAACCGTTACTATTTAAAATCTAAGAAAGCTGAAAAAAAACTGAAGGGCGCAGAAAAAATCCTTGAAGAAACCCGGGCAAAAATCGAGGAAGCAAAAAAACAGGTCGCGATAGCGAAAAAAGAACAGCAACCTCTTGCTAAACGACGGAAAAAAGAGTGGTACGAAAAATTCAGATGGTTCTA
Organism: Candidatus Bathyarchaeota archaeon; assembly: GCA_024650005.1. Lineage (GTDB taxonomy): Archaea > Thermoproteota > Bathyarchaeia > Bathyarchaeales > Bathyarchaeaceae > Bathyarchaeum > Bathyarchaeum tardum. The sequence continues at coordinate 196,634 of JANKMT010000001.1, forward strand.
TTCTTCTGACGGCTTTCTGGTTATTGGCGGTCGAGACGCTACCACAAACGAGTTGATTGTCAAGAAACGCATGGATCCTAACGATATTGTTTTTCACGCTGAAATAGTTGGAGCACCTTTTGTTTTGATTAAAACCGAAGGGAAAACTGTTCCTGAACAAACTATCAACGAGGCTGCTCAACTTGCAGCGTCCTATTCTCGAGCTTGGAAAGAACTTCTCACTGCCATTAACGTTTACTGGATACATCCTGATCAGGTGAGTAAAACTCCGCCTTCTGGGCAGTCGTTGCCAAAAGGGTCGTTTATGATTCGGGGAACCAAAAATTTTGTTCGGGGTGCAAAATTGCGTGTTGCAATTGGATTAAAAATTGAAGATGACGACGTTACCCTTGTAGGGGGACCAGTGGATGCGATTAGCAGTCAAGCAGATGCATATATTGAACTTATTCCAGGCACCCAAAAAAGCAGCGAGATTGCAAAAAAGATGCGCCATACCTTGTCTACTAAGGTTCCTGATGAACTAAAAAGAACAGTAACTGCGATTCCGTTAGATGAATTTCAACGCTTTATTCCGTTAGGTCGGGGAAAAATCGTATCTAAAAGATAAAATCCTGAGATGAATGAATAAAAATGGATGAAAAGTAGTTTTTAAAAACAACTACTTTTTGTGTTTTTTGGTGTAGCAGTCCCAGCAGAGAATTTCGCAGTTCTCGATTACTGGTGTGCCGCCTTTTTCTGGGCTAACGATGAAGTCTGCTTCCCAGCCTTTTTCGTCTGGTTGACCTCGTTTGTTCCAGTCAACTTGTTTCATACATAATGAATTGTATTTGTGTCCATGTTCAAGCTTTAGGCATTCACATCTATAGTCTGCAGCGCCGAACGCTTGCTTTACAACATCTTCGGGAAATTCAACCATTTCCTGTTCCTCCAATAAGTTCACAGCACTTATCCAAATATCCTCATTTAAACCTTATTGTGAGAACCGAAAAAACTGCTGTGGTGCGTTGTTTTTAATCAAAAAAATTTGGCAATAAACCAAAAAGAATGCATCCGAATGGTTTCGGCTAAAACTGGTAAAGCTGGGAATATTTATGGTTCAAATAATTTAGGAACGGCTCAACATTAAGGTCTGTTTCAGTTATTTTTTGGATTAATTCTGGGGGATTGTATAAGTTTCCGTAACTGTGAACGTGTTTGATTAACCAGTTTTTCACGTTTTGGAAGTTTCCTTCAGAAATCTGTGTTCTCCAATCCTGAATTTGCTTTTCCATGCAGTCCATCAGTTGTCCGCTGTAAATGTTTCCTAACGCGTAACTGGGGAAATATCCGTATAACCCGCTTGCCCAGTGGGTGTCTTGCATAACGCCTTCAGAATCGTTTTTGATGGTTACTCCCAGATATTTGTTGTAGTTTTCGTTCCAGATTTGGGGAAGCTCATCTACAGAAATCTTGTCAGCAAACAAGTCTCGTTCAAGGTTAAATCGAATAATTACATGAAGACCATATGTAACTTCGTCTGCTTCAACTCGAATCTTTGAAGAATGAACATGATTAATTGCATGAACAAAATTTTCCAACTTCACCTCAGAAAGGGCAGTTCCTGTAACTTTTTTCAATGATGGCAAAAAGTATCTCCAAAATTCCATGGACCGTCCTACTATGTTTTCTACAAACCGGGACTGGGATTCATGAAAACCCATAGAACACGCAGTCCCTACGGGCTGGAACATCCATTCAGGTTTTAGGCTCTGTTCGTACAATGCGTGTCCGCCTTCATGTAGGACAGAAAAAATTGATGTTGCAAACTTGTTTGGGTAATAATGGGTTGTTATTCGCACGTCATCATAGTAACCTGTGGTGAACGGATGTTCTGTTTCATCAATTCTACCTCCCGATTTTGATGATTCTATGTCGTATCCAATAAAACCTGCCAGCATCTTGGCAATTTGTTTTTGTAGTTCAACAGGAACTTTTCGTTCCAGAATTGACGTATCTGGCTGTTTAGGCGATGAATCGCATTTTTGCAAAACTGCTACTAGACCTTCTTGCAATTGATTAAATACTTTAGTAATCATTTCAGAAGTCATGTGAGGCTCAAAAATATCTATCAAAGCATCATAAGGTGTCTTTGTTTGTTTGACTTCCATTAGAATCTGGGCTGCCTGTTTTTTTAGGTCCAAAAGTTTTTGCAGTTCAGGTTTGAATTTGGAAAAATCTTTTTTTGCTTTAGCTTTTTTCCAAATGTCAACTGTTAAGGCTGTTTGTTTGGATGTTTCCACTACCAGTTTTTCTGGCAGCTTGGTTTGTTCATCATAATCTTTCTTGATAAGGTACATGTTTCTTTTTTGTACCAAGTCCAAGTTGCTGTAATCTGGGTGGTTAAAAATTTGGTTCAGCAATTTCCCGATTTCGGGGTTGGTGCCCGTTTGGTGTGCAATTTTGCTGAGCATAGCCAATTGTTGACTACGCATTTGAATTCCTTTTGGGGGCATTTTTGTTTCCATGTCCCAGTTTAGAATTCCCATTGCAGTTCCAAGGGTGGTAAGTTCTTTGGTTTTTTCTAACAATTTTTTGTAACTTGAACTAATGCTTGTTGCCATCGAAACGATTCCCAACATTCTATGGGATGGAATCACATTTTAATATGTCTTGTTTTGTCTACAAAGTTAGCGGATGTAGTCGCTTTGAAAAAATGGAAAACAATAGACACAAAAATATTATGCAGTTCAGATTTTCTGTCCGTTACCCAAGATACAGTAATTTTGCCTAACGGAAAACAAATCGATTACCACACAATCAAGCTAAAAGATTTTGTGTCAGTTGTTCCAATTATCGAAAACAACATCGTCATGATCGAAATTTTACGGTATCCCCGAAACACTGTGAGCCTTGAAATCCCCAGCGGACACATAGAAGCTGGTGAAACACCTCAAGAAAGTGCTGCTAGGGAACTTTTAGAAGAAACTGGATACACTTCAGGTCAACTGATCCCTTTGGGCAGTTTTCATCCTTTGTCCCGAAGCATGCAAACAGCTCACCTTTTTTTGGCAACCAAGTTAACAAAAGGCTCCCAGCAACTAGAAGAAACCGAACAAATCAAAACAAAACACGTACCCCTTCAAGATATACCCAAGCTATTAAACACGGGGAAAATAGTTCATCCTCCTACCATAATTGGACTGCAACGGTTGCTTTTAATGAAAACAAAAACCAGATGATAGTTAAGGCAACACCTTGTTGTTGTATTGGATTTTCTGAAAAATGTTGATAACCCTAATTAAAGTTTATTTTAAACAATACTAGTATAATAATTGTTGAATTTACACTTTTTCTATAATTTTTAACAAATCCAAATTGGATTTTGATATTTCATCAAATGATTTTTTTCCAAATGAAGAGATTTTATAAATACGTTTTCTTTCATCGTAGTCACCCATAATCAAATTTTTGCGTTCAAGTGAATAAAGATGTGAATAAACCGTTCCTGAACTTAATAAAATCCCAAATTTATTGTGAATATAACTTATTATGTCGTAACCGCTCATTGCTCTATTTTTGAGTTCAGATAGTATTATCCAATCCAGAATGGCTTTTACTGATTGGGCATACATTTTTTTTACAATTTTGTTAGAGTTTGATGTTAAATCCGAATACGCTCCTTTTTAGTTTGTTTTCCTATGAGTTTATTGACTCGCTGATGCCGCAACTCTGAGAATTTGTTTGTTCGTCCAAAGAACACGGTTAAATTCTTTAACCATTTTGTTTCTTTCTATTTTGATAGTTAACGGTTCATTGACCTGCAAAAAATATTATTTTATAAGTGTACTTATTTTAATGCATTTCATCACAATTAAAAGTATTCATTTCATTGGCAATTTGCACGCGGATAGGTTATTTTCAATTTCAAATTATTTTAACTTTGTTATCAGCTATTTTTAATAGATGCTGGAAAAGTGGGTAAATTGAGTGCATGTAAAAAGCAGTATTCGAATGGGATTTGGGATTTTTGCCTAGTGGTTTACATGCACTCATATTCTGAATCCGACTTAAAATAATATAACTCTTCTGAATTCTGAATATTAATAGAACGCAAATTGGAATTAAAAAGTCTAAAGATAACTTTTTTCGAACAATGAGATGTCTAGTTAGTGATTCTGAATTCATATTTTTTATTCATATTAATTAAATATGAACAATGCTAAATTCTGATTCAGATTAGAATCGAATTTGGAAGTATTTGATCATGCACCATCCAAGACAATTAAAAGAAACTGAAAAGAAAATTAAATGCTTAAATTACAATTTTGAAGTCAGCAATAAAGAGAATAAAGTAAAACAAGATATGTCTGAAATAGAAAAGGCCTTCTATCCTTTCGGATTTACCAAAAATGAAATTAAAGTTTATCTTTGTCTAGCGACCACTGGAGTTTTAAAAGCTTGTGATATTTCAGAAAAGCTTTCTATACACCGCACAGAGACATATAGATTATTAAAGACCCTCGAGAATCGCGGTCTTTTATCAGTTAAACTTGAAAAACCACTTAAGTTTAAAGCTGTTCCTTTTTCAGAGTCATACGATATTCTAATCAAAACTCAAAAACTCAATTTATTATCACTTAAGAATAAAAAAAAGGAATTAATTGAAAAATGGAAAGAAATCCCTAAAATAGTAACAGAATCAAGGGAAACAGATGAAGTTTTTCAAGTTATTGAAGGGGATGAACGGATAATTCTGAAAATTAATCAGATTTCCGAAAATGCCCATGGACAAATATTCATTTTAATGCCGGATGTTGAGCTTTATAGATTATACCGCTCTCAGTTTATAGAAAATATTGAAAGACATTCAGGTAATAAACTAAAAATTTCTTTAATAACAAACAGTTCATCTAAGAGTAGAGCGATAGTTGAAAAAATGAACCTCAAAAATGTGAAATTCGTATTTTCTGAGACTCAAGACTTGCCTTCATTCATAATAAAGGACCAAAAAGAAGTGTTAATGTCAATGGAAAAGTCAAAGATTCAGCAAAACCAAGACAAAGAACAAAATCCAACTTATTTGTTGACCAACTATTACAGCATAATAAAATCTATGAATTTACTGTTTAATGCAATTTGGACAAGTAATCCTCCAACATCGAGCAATGAATTTCTTAAATTAGGAATAAATTCACTATGAAAAATTTCTAGTTATTTGTGAATTCAATTACTAGAGATAAAAGTAGGCACTGAATTTACATCGATTCCAAATTAGAATTTTTTTGCTATTGAATAATGAGAAATATTAGATATGAATCAAATTAAATTAAGAAGCGTCCTTGTTTTACTATAATTACTCTTGATATGTTTTGATATTTTAAAGTTGATAAGGAATTTTTATTCATTTCATCCCAAAAATGGACACTAGAAACAATGTAAACAACATCCAACAATAAATTATTAAAAATCATTAATATCAGAAAACGCTTGGACATGTTTACTGGTTTAAAAATTCTCAAATTAAATTTTTGGAATAATAATATCTTTTTTCAACAAATTACCTTTGTTTTCTCAGAAAAAAGACTAGGTAGTAAACTGTACTAATATGACATTTTTTGGTTAATTTTGCTCTTAAAGCAAATATCACGTTGGGTTGAGAAACCGTTTTACTTGATAGTCGTAGATTCTGTAATGCTCTGTTTTGGTTGTTTTGGATTTTATCAATTCAAGAGTGGTCATTGGATCTTTATGATGCATTTCGTGTAATTTGTTTCCACAATTACGCTGAAGAAGCTGTATTGAAGCTTCGTCAATTTTTTGGGCATCATATGCAGCCAAGACTCCAACGTCTGGACATATGGGAAAGCCCTCATCTGTTCCGCCTACGGGCAAACAGTCACATCTAGGGGTAATGTCCATAAGGACGGTCATGAAAAAGGTGGGTTTGTTTTGGAACTGATTTTTTATTGCGACATAGGTTTCTGCGAAGAGTTCTTCAATTGTTACTTGTTGTGTTAGGGCTTTAGTGGGGCATTGGCTAACGCAGACTCCACATCCAAAACAGTTGTCATATTTGAACTGTACACAGGAATCAACAACACTTGCGGCACCTAACGGGCACAATTCTTCACAGGTTCTGCATCCTGTGCATTCACCTCCAAGAGTGGGTTTAGGTTTTTTGTGCAGGTCACGTTTAGTTTGTTTGTTGGTTGCACCCATGGCAAGGTTTTTGATGGCTCCCCCAAATCCGATGTCGGGGTGACCTTTGCCATGGCTCAGTACTAGCATAGCGTCTGCGTCTAGGAGATGTTTTGCCACGTTAATGTGACCCAATACACCATCGCTTGGAACTTGAACTGATTCATCAGAAATTACAATGGGACATCCGATTACCTGTTCCGTGAAGCCGTTTCGTCTAGCAGTATCATAGTGGCCTTCCACAGTGCCTCTGCTTCCATCATACAATGTTGGAGTATCAAACAAAAACACCTCATTACCCAACCCCTGTAACACCTCAACCAGCCTCCCAACCAAAGGCGGCCTAACATAATGCAAATTACCAAACTCCCCCATATGCAACTTAACAGCAACCCTACCAACATTCCCTAAAACGTCAGAAATGCCCATACCATTAACCAAAAAATCATTCAAATCACCAATAATATTGGACTTAAGTAAACCAACAACATCAGTGTCCATGCCAAATCACCGTTAAAATAATTCGATCCTAACCTAAAAAACTGATTGATACCTAAATGAGGTATGCAAATTGGCTTTAACCCGATTGGTCAAAATTTCAACTCCATTTTGATCCATTGTTCGTACTTCTTATGCATTAGACCCTCCTTCTTGTTTTTTAATGAAGTTTTTCACGCTTTGAGAATATCCAAGTTTGTATTCTTGGCTAACATCTTTAACCGTCAAGAATGCCCTTCAAATGTTCTCTCAGAATATCCTTAGATTTAGATTCTATATTAATTTGAAGGTCTTTTTTTTTAAAAAATTGGCAAGTTCATTATTGGTGGACGAGGCGGGGTTTGAACCCGCGGCCTCAACGATGCCAACGTTGCGATCTTCCAGGCTGATCTACTCGCCCATTGTTATTTTACACCTGACAAGAACGCTATTAAGCGTTATGGGAGAAAAAAAATCAGTGTTTTGGTTATTAATCCTTGCGTTTCAGGTTCATTCAAAAAACTGAAACTTAAATACCAGAAAAACATCCTAAATGGAGTTATAGGGCCGGTCGTCTAGCTCGGTTAGGACATCTGCTTGACGTGCAGAAGGTCGCCGGTTCAAATCCGGTCCGGCCCACCATCTTAACTTCTAGAACATTACGCCTTCAAGTCACTGCTTTTTGTATAACTTGAAATAAGCATAAACCACCATGACAACCGTTGCAACAACAATCAATGTATACACAATGGCATCAAAGGAAACCTCAGTATCCTCGATATTGTTTGTTGTATCTTCAGCAAAACAGTAAATGTTCCAATCGTTGTTTCCGATATACAATTTTCCGTCTACTACAGCAGGGGAAGACCAACTCACCGCAGATGTTGTATACGCCAAAGTTTTGTTGCATGTTTCGGCGTCTATGATAAAAATGTGGCGTTGACTGGTTACTAAGTAAATGTTGCCGCTGGCATAGGAGGGTGAAACATAAAGTTCGTCTCCGGAATATGATCGCCACAGTTTTTCTCCGGTTGTTGCGTTTAAGCAAGCTACGTCAAACTTGTCAATGATATAGACTTTCCCGTCAACATAGATGGGTGAAGAAACAATGAATTCTACGGCGCTGGGGTTTGAATAAGACCATATGGTTTCTCCTGAATTAACATCTAATGCGTAATAGTCCCGTACGTTGCTAGAAACAAACACCATGCCGTCTGCAACCGTTGGGGTGCCTTGCATGTCGCTTCCGCCAATGTAAGGGCGGTTATACTCTAAGGTTTTTCTCCAAACTAAGGTTCCATCTTTTGCGTCAAGTTTGTAAAGGGCACCTTCGTTGGGTTCTTCTGAAGTAAAATACAACGCCCCGTCAGCAACTGTTGGGGACGACTTGATTATTCCTTCTGTTTCATAGGTCCATGCTGGGTTGCCGTTGTCGGTGTTTACGGCATACAGGGTTCCATCAACTGAACCAACATACACGAATTTACCTACTACTGCTGGAGAAGAACGCAACATGACTGCTGCACCGGAAATAACGGGCAAATCAGCGTTGACGTAAGTTTTCCATATCAAGTAACCCTGATACGCATCTAAACAGTAAAGAAAACCGTCGTCACTAACAATAAACAGTTTGCCATCCACTACTGCGGGACTGGACTCGATGGTGCCATTTGTTTGATACTTCCAGACCAAATCACCATTAGTTGCGTCAACTGCATAAATGTTCATGTCCTGCGAACCAGCATACACAATCCCGTTTACTACACTGGGGGAAGAAATAACTGCCCCTTCTGTTTCGTAACTCCAAACAATGCGTAAACTTGAGGGACCTTCATTACCAATTGAAGAACGTTTAGCATCGTTTCTGAACATTGGCCATGAACCCCCGGAATCAGACGAGCTAGTTCCAAAAGCCCATATTTGATCGATATTGTCATACTCGTTTCCAGACAAGGAATCAATGGCAGTGGTAATGTCGCCTGGAATAACAAACAATTTGCCATATGCTACAATTACAGACTCTCGAGGCGCAAAAGCCTCCATGGGAAGAGACCAAATAACCTCACCTGTGAATGCATCTAAACAAACAAATTCGGACTTTCCAATTTCTTGACCAAAGGACGCGTCTTGCCCGCTGGTTACGTAAACTTTGCCGTCTGCTACTGTTGCCATTCCTGGAAACAGCATCGTTCCGGGACCTTGATAACTCCAAACTAACTCTCCAGTTTCCATGTTAATAGCGTAAACGTTTCCGTCCTTGTTGGGTTCATAAACCATGCCATACCCGACTGCAGTTCCTGATGTAAAGTACCCATTCGTTGCTGGAGTGTATGTCCACAAGATTTCTCCAGTTGTAGCATTGAAACAATACATAGTGTTATCATCTGTTCCTCCTCGAACAAACATGCCGTTAGAATAGGAACCAGAAAAAATCATAGGGGCTTTGGTTCGGGTGCTCCAAAGGATTTCACCTGTTTTAGCATCCAAGGCGAATTGCATAGACTGGAAGGAACCTGGGAAAATCTTTCCGTCTCCGTAAGTTAATCCTATTCCAACTATGCCGCTTCCGGGGATATAGGTTTCCCATTCAAAAGTCGGAGGTTTAGAAGGGTCAGAAAAGTTCCATGCTTCAATGTATGACAGGTTTTTGATGTAGAACATTTTTTCTTCAGGACTGTAAACTTGATTGTTGTACAGTCCCGTGTCAGCATTAAAAGAACTGCTGGTCCACAAGATTTCTCCCGTTTGGGGGTTTAGGCAGGTTCCTTGTACTATCATGTGGGTGCTGTCAATTTTGTAAACTATTGGCCAGGTTCCTTTCATTTCGATTTGGGTCTCCCACACTGTTTCTCCTGTTTCAGGATCAAGGGCAAAAACTGTGGTATCAGAAGAAACAAAAACCATACCATTAAAGGCGGAAATGTAACTATGAATATTGGTTATGTTGGCTTTCCACAAAATGTCTGAAGTTGAAGGAGCCGGGCTTTCTGAAAAACGAGCAGTATCTGAATTTCCGCTTACTTGAGTCCATTCATACTGCAACAGGTTTTGGACACTGTTTTCTGTTGATTGAGCGTTAACTTGGAAACTTGGAATCAGAACAAAACTGGAAACTAACAGGATAGCCGCCAAAGTAGCAACAATCCTGAGGTGAGGAGTTTGGGTTTTTTTCATTTTAAAAGCTCCGAAAAATAACCGTTATGTGAACCAAAAAGGCTAGTTATACTATAAGTTTTTGGTATTCCATCCAATGAAGAGAAGACTTTCTTAGAGCATCTAATTGTTAAAAATACTACTGTCCGCTCATTTAGTAATATAGGGTAGCGAACAAAACAAACCCAACTGTCAACGAAAGTAAGGTTCCTGCCAGAGTTTGACCAAACGTGTGATTTTTTAGTTTTATTCTGGACCATCCTACTAGTCCGACAATTGATGCTAGGGGTAGGGCAGTTGCGCCAAACACGAAAACTAGGGCAAAAATTGGTCCGGTTACTCCAGCAGTGTGGATACTAACTTTCCAGAACAGGTTGATTCCCATGGCAATTATTGAAACAAACAAGGAACCCAAAGCCAAAAGAAACATTATTTTTGTGTCAGTAATTGAGAAAATTATTGCAGCTGCTGAGTAGCTTGCTATAGCAATTAAGAAGAAAGGAGTTCGGGCAGTTCTTTGGGAAACGTATATGTCAACTGTTTTTTTGTGTTTAAAATAAAGAATCGCCAAAAACGGGAAGAAGGCAAAACACAAAACGCACAGAAAAATTGTGAAGGGCACAGATAGGGAACCTAAACCAATGGGTGACCATAAAGAGAAACAAATTGTCGCAATTATGGCTACAGTAGGCGGGGCAACAAATATCGAAATGAAATTAGCCAAATCCTGAGTAAACTCTTTTTGTGAATTTTGACCACTGCTTTTTTGTATTAACATCAAGCGTTCTGGGTACTAAGTTATTTGGTGGTTTTTATAATTTTATGAATTCACAATAATGAAACTTGCTTTGCTTTGAACTTGGCTTTTTTGTTGCACAAGCATAATATTGGTCTGGAATCTAAAGTTAGTTAAACCTTGATTGTGGTCGTTTTGTCTGAACAAGCAACAACTAAAGAAAAAATTTGTTTTCAAATCCAAGCTTTCCTTTTGAACAAGTCAGCTAATTTCATGCAGATAGTTGAAGTCTGTGATGCTCCAAAAGAAACTGTAAATGATTACTTGAATGATCTAATCGACATAAACCATGTTGTGCTAAAGCCTAAACGAAAACAAGGCATAGAAAAATACGCCCTTACTGACAAAGGAAAAAATGCTATAACTCTTCTTTTGGAAAAACAAAAAATCAAAACCCAGATTGATAAAATGACTTCAGAGCAATTTCTGCAGTTCAAAAAGTTTCTGGATTTCATAGCGAAAAGCAAACAAGGCGATCAGTTCATTTTACAGCTTTCAGATGCAAAAGGCTCCAAAAAATTGAAGAAATTCAAAAATTTGGGAACAACTGTTGCCCCTTAAAGATTCAACAAATTGAATTATGCTGAGTTTAAGGATCCTGTGTATTTATCATCGGTATCCTTGGTTCTGAAACATTATATTGAATCTGTTCTAAAAGTCTTAAACAAGGGAACCGGATTTGCCAAAAGACAACTCACATCGAGATTTCGTAAGTTTGAATCATTCTATCCGAAAACGAGAAGAAAAAAAGATTCGGTCTGCAAAATGCAAAAGCTGCGGACGGGTAACCCTTTATCGCCTTAGTGACGTGAAAGGCAAACGGCTAGTTTGTAAAGCGTGCAAAAAACCGATTACCTTAACCCGCATATAATTTATGATCGATTATAACTGAGATGTCGAGGCAAGATATTTTCTCTTAGCAGCCTTCTGGTACTTTGATTATAACTTAATTTGTATTCTTGTAGGGAAAACAATTTTACTTTACACCACAGATTGTATGTGTGTGACCTAAAATTGTCAGGCGTTGAAGTAACAAAAGAACAAAAAGAAAACCAAGTTCACCTATGTGAGTCGTGTATGAACACGGTTGTCCAAACCTTCAGCCATATGCAAAACCAGATCGCACGGTTAAAGCAGGAAAACCTGAAACTTCAAATGGATTTAGAACAATTAAAAAACAGCAAAAATAACTTCTGAAAAAAACCCAAGCAAGTTTAACTGATTTTTATTCTTATTTGGCAGCTTAAAACGCCCTTTAACCGGGGTTTATTTCATTTTGCTGGAGCAACTTCTTGTTCTAGGTGCAATGCTTTTTCGTCTATTTCTAACCTTAAGCGGATAAGTTCATTGTTAAGTTGCTTTTTTTCGCTTTGAAGTTTTTTGATTTTATTTTTCAGTTCTTTAACAGACAGCATTTTCACCAACAATAAATCCTGTCTGCAGATTTAATATATTCTTTATTACTGAATCAGATACATTAAGCAAACTAAAATCTTCTAAAAACAGTCAAAAATCGTAACATGTCATAAATTAGAATATTCACCAAGCCGTAACAAGTGATAATATCCAAAAATACACAACAGCAAACAGGTAAGCATGACAAAAATCAAGTGCCCCCGCCAATCTTGCAAAAAAGAGTTCGAAAAACCAGTTTTAGTAACTAATTTCATTTTCACACCAACAAAAGAAACATATCTTGCTTGTCCATACTGCTTGACCCGAATCGAGAGTAACAGCAGAACATGCAGTTGCCCAACAGTTGTTAATCCTGTTATTGGATCACTTTCAAAAAATGAACAAGAGATTACACCTGAACCTCAAGCAAATGATGGGACTTGTCTAAAAGAGAATTTCTCTAACTCAGTTACATTGGAACGAATTGGGACGCTAGAAAAACAGAAAGAACAGTTGCTAACACAAGTAGAAGAACTAAAACAAGGGGCAATAAAAAAAATTAGCAAACTGGAAGAAGAGATTGCTGCCCTCAAGGAAGAAAAACAAGCCCTTGAACAGCTTACAAACTAGTAACAATAACCTGTTTAACCTAACTCAAGCTAGGTAGATGTTAATTGCACCCTTTTTCGGTATTTTTTATGTAGACTCAGAGCTACAAGACATTAACGCCTAGGAATAAATTCGTTAACTGGCGTGTTATCTTTTGGGCAAACCGCTTTTTTAATTCGCATGTCCCACGTGACAGCAGTTCCGTTACACTCTGGACAACAATATTCTGTCAAACAACAAACCCCAATCTTAACAAATGTGCATTTAGCCTTGATAGATTTTATGCAAACACCCAAAGGAATAAGAAATAATAACAAAATAGTAAACACCGATGAATACAAAAATGAGTGTTGAACTAAGATTTGGCGTAACAGAAAATCAACACGCTAAAGTTGCTATCATATTTTATGATGCCTTTGGGGCTAAGTTCAACAAGTTTTATGACAACAAACCCAAAGTGATAAATTTCCTTTCCAAAAGTCTCCGGAACGATCGAACAGTTGTTGCCCTAAAACACGGAAAATTGGTAGGTTTTGCGGGACTGGAACACGACAAGAAAAGTTTCATTGACCCTTGCTTCAAACAAACATCTAATGTATTTGATTTAGCAACTTTTATAGCAGTTTTTGTTGCGAAGTTCTTTGTTCTTGCCAATAAAACAAAACCAAAAGAACTTCATCTAGAGAGTTTAGCGGTATCCAAAACCGAACGCGGTAAATGGGTAGGAAGTAAACTGCTACATTTTGTTTTAAACTATGCTCGGTCAAAAGGATTTTCTCAAATCAAACTTGAAGTAGTAGATACAAATCCACGGGCTAGACAGCTCTACGAGCGCTTTGGCTTTAAAGAAGTTGAGGTTCACAAAGTTCCTTACCCCTTTAGTTTTCTGTTGGGTTTTAAAAGCGTAACCGAAATGGTCTGTAATCTGTAAAATCGGATATTTTATTTGAATATGCAAAATTTGGCATGTTTTTTCCCTAGCAATTATTGGTCCATTTACAACATAAATCAACGTTAAACAATTACCCCTAACCGAAAGTAACTGGTCTCCGACAGTAAAATCATGTTTTTCAAGGTTTACAAACGAACAACGATTTCTATTTTGTTGTTCAAATTCGCTCAACAATAATTTTTCTTTCCTCTCCTGACATTTTCTTCTTTGGATAAGCTGAAATTGCGTGCGTCCGGACTTGTGATCTAAAATAATTGAAAGCTGTGACTTTGCCAAAAGAAAAATGCGTTCAAAGCAAATCCCCTGAACCCTTATGGATGTAATTAGAATTACTTTGCCGAAAGCTTCAAACCCTCTTATTCACTTGATTCCTCGTTTGGAATCGTAACTTTTCTTTTTTCACTTACTCCAGCTGTAAACATGTTTACTCCCTTTCACAGGATGAGGCATGCCTTTTCACTCAATTAATTTGCATTTTCAAATAAACAAAATATTGAATCTTTATGGGAAAAAGCCATATTATCTGTTCCAGCTATTATTTGTCTGATTGGCTTTGTCAGACATTGACAACTCACTCAAGAACCTTAACCAGAAACTAGACTGGATAATAAGTCGTCTAAATTATCTGGAAAACGTTCTCACAGAAAGCCAACAATATCCCGAAGTTGTAGATTTTTTGCAAAACCTCAAAATCGGAACTGCAATGTACGGGGAACCCCTTAAAACCCTTAACAGAATCGTTTCTGCAAAAAAACTCATCGATTCTGTTTCACTAAAAGACGAAATCAATAAAATAATCCTTAACTACCTCGCCTTGAAAGGACCAAAAAACGTTAGCGAACTCACCCGAGAAATAAAGCGGCAACGCGGAAAAGCTTCACGTACCACAGTTCGAAACAGAATAAAATATCTAATTGAAACAAAAGCCCTGATAAAAGACGGAAACTGTTACCGGCTGCCTTGACCGTTTGACCATGTAACTGGACAAAATTATCCAATAACTCTAAAGATTCTATCCAGAGTATATGGTATTTGAGGTGAACAAGTATGACCGACCACAAAAGCGACATGCCAAAACCAGAAGAAATCTCTGGCCTGTTGGCAGCAGTATCTAAAGAATTGCCTGGATTAGTTAAAGGAATTGTTGATTCCTTCTTTAGTCCTGAAGCAGCAGCAGACATGGGTAAATCCGTTGCAACCTTCTACAAAACTCTCAAAGAAGGAGGCATCCCCGAAGAAACTGCCCTTTCCATGACCAAAGACTACCTGGGCACATTGACAAAATGGAGCGAAGGCTTGAAAGGAATGCGATTTGGAAACCACGAGGGATAAAGCATGGGTGCTAAATCCCTTCTTTCCAACGTCATGTACGGCTCAAAATTGGCGTTTCAATCCTTGGGCTTGGTGACCCAAACTTCAATGAAGCGACGAAAAGCCAAAGCAACCTTTACAAAAACAATGGTAGACCAAGGCGTTCCATTAGACATCGCAAACGAAATCGCCAAAGAATTCCCTAACCCAGTGTCTGACCTTTTTTCCATTCTAAAAAGTAGCGCTTTTGCCCAAAACAAATAGGTAGAATAAAGTGAAGCATGGCACGAAATTGTTGAAACTTGCTTACCCCGTTGGTGCAGTAACTGATTTACTGGCGACTCTGATGATGGTGTTCCCAAAATTTGCCACCGCGTTCTGGGGTTTGGAAAGCTTCACAGAAGAATATTACTTTGCAATGGGTGGGAGCACCACTAATTTTTGCTTTGGCATTGTTGCTGTTATGGGCATACAAAAAGCCAGTTGAACGATGCTTCATTTCGCTATCCTAGAAAAAGGCAAGAATTAGAAAGTGTGATTATCAAAGAAGTCTTTATATTTGTTAGTTTCATTCGAATCCAAAGAATATAAGAACCAAGAACTGTTCCTTTGCCTAATTTTGTTATTCTGAAAATTCTGGGGTCGGTAAGAAAAGAAAAATCTGTATTCCACCCTTTTCTCAAAATTATAACATCAAACTGTTGTGTAAAACTTTCTTGATTGATTGAATGTTGGTTTTGGTCAAGGTTTCTTGACAAAATGCATGCAATTGCTGTCCACCGCAGACACTGGGAATTGCCTGCGTGTGGACTTTTTGTTTTTATGGTTCGTTTGTCCATTCTGGAGTTATAGTTATACTGTTGGTGTCGATACTAATTCCGTCATAAGTAATGAATTGTTGAAGGGTGTATACTAAACCTTCAGTTATGCTTGGTGTTTGATCAATATCAATGTAAGTGTCAATGGCTGTTTCACCGTTTATATGATTTGCAGTAACGTGAATTTTTGCATTGTAAGCTGTTTCACGGCCGATGTTACAGATATAACCGTAAACATAAAGATATGGCGGTTGTCCATCGTTGTGGTCTGATGCCCCTGTTCCAACATTCATTAGTTTTGCTTCTCGTAGCTCGTTTATTTGGTCGTTGAGGTCAGTGATTTCAAAATCTTTAGTTGTCACTTGATTTTGTAAATCTGCAATTAAGGTCTGAAGTTGACTTTTTTCATCCTCAATGGAGTTCACTTGATTTTGCAAGTTTTCGCTTCTTATAAGAAGCCAAGCACTGCAAACTCCAAGTATTACAATTACAACAATAAAAACAACATAAATCATTTTTTTATTCATGTTTTCATCCACCCACTAATTATATTACTATTTTTTCACGTTCAAGTAATATATGATTTTGAATTTAACTTTTTCTACATATTATGTGTATAATCTTTCAATGTGCCTAACAACAGCGAAGTATCTAAAAGTTCATAAAGGTAATCAAAGATACTTACCCTACTAAAAAACACAAACTTTCCTGATGGTGTATCATGTGAAAAATACGTATGTTCACAAAAAAATTATGCACAAAACGGTAACTTTTTTCATTCTTGCTTTAACTTTGTCCCTTTTTATGGTGCAACTATCACCAGTTAATGCCCAAGACCCTGCAGGTGCAAGCCTCACTGGAACCCTTTATAACGAAGGAATCGACCTAGACGGCGACGGATACTACGATGTCCTGAGGGTAGGCGTAGAAATAAACGTCACCACAGCGGGAACTTACACTGTAGATGGTGGCGGACTGTATGATTCAGCTAATAAGGTTGCTTTTGTTCAGGACAACACTACCCAATACCTAGAAGCAGGAATTCGAGTTATTTACATTGATTTAGAAGGACAAGCAATCTACGCCGGAGGTGTCAGTCCCAGTAAACTGGCATCTGTTTATTTGTATGATGATTCTGATCACATAATTGATACAAAAAATGATCTTACTTTACCCACCGTTTATGGATTTGATGACTTTCAAGCCCCCATTATCATGAGCGTGTTTGAAGAAGTTAACCGGGAAATAATTTTGGGTCAATCAGGAAATATTCTTGTGACTAACGCTTACAAAGTAATTAACTTAGAATATTTGACCAAAACAATCCTAATCGGTGTCCCCGAAAATGCATACAACTTTGTAATACGGGACGAAATGGGAACCCTTGAAACATCTGTTAAAGACAATGTATTGACAGTCACCCTCAGAGGCGACCTAGACACCGACGAAACTGAAAATTTGTATCTTAGGTTCAATCTTCCATGGAGCGACCTTGTAACACTAGATAGCGAAAATGATTACACCTTGTCCTCCACATTTTATGAAGAATTCAACTCAACCATTGGAACCTTAACAGTTTCTGTAGTTCTACCTGATGGCGCCAAATTCCAAACAGCAACCCAAACACCTGATAGTGTTGACGAAAACAGACCTGAAACAATAACCTTCAGTTTTTCAGATGTAAACCCATCAGACGACCTTGCCTTCCAAGTCAAATATGAATACAGTGTATTCTGGGCTTCGTTTTACCCCACAATATGGGTGGCAATAATAGCCGTAATAGTTGCAGTTGTATTCTTTGTTCATGATACACAAACAACAGTTTCTGCTCCAACTATCATAGTTTCCTCAAAAGACCTCAAAACCTTTGTTGATACTTACGACGAAAAATTGAACATCAAATCTGAACTTAGTTCCCTTGAACAAAGACTGCAAAAAGGCAAAATCCCTCGACGAAAATACAAAGTTAGAAAGAAAATGCTTGAAGGAAGACTTTCTGCAGCAAATAGACGAATTTCTGCTCTGAAATCTTCAATCTGCGAAGCTGGTTCCAATTATGGACGGTTAATGAACCAGCTTGAAGTCGCTGAAGCAACCCTTGATAACGTAGAAAAAGACATGCAACGGGCTACTTCACGGGTCAATCGGGGCGAAATTTCCAAAAGTGCATATGAAAAGCTTGTCCAAGAATATCAAGCTAAAATCGATGAAGCAGAATCCAAAATTGACGGAGTTCTTTTGCGACTCCGCGATTAATTTTCTTTTTTTGGAAACGTTTTTATTTAGTTGCTTATTTTGATTAAAATCTAAAGTGGAGTTGAATGACTAATGGTTGAAATCAAAATCGATGTTGACAAATGCACTGGATGCGAAACATGTGTTGACACTTGTCCAGTAGGAGTTTACGAAATGAAAGACGGAAAAGCCGTCGTCGTAGCCCTAGAAGACTGCTTAGTATGTCGCGCATGTGAAATGCAATGCCCAGAAGGCGCAATTCAAGTCATCGAGTAAACCAATAACTCGAAATCAAAAACCCCGTTTAGGGGAAACTGTTAGTTTTCCCTTAACAATTTTATTTTTTATTTTTTTCAACAATGAACTTTTTTGAATGCATCTTCAACATATTCACGTAATGTCATCTTGTTTTCTTTTGCTATGTGTTGAAGCCCTTTTGTTACACCAGTAGTGTACTGAACCGCTTTTTTGGGTTTGTCTGACAGCAGTTTGGGAATTTCAAAATTGTCGTGGGCTACTCTTCGTAGAATGTGTTTGCGAAGTTTATCTTCAGTCGAATTAATTTTGAACTTGAAAGGCAATCGTAATGCAAACTCGATAACATCCTTGTTGATGAAAGGCAGTCTAAGTTCTATTCCATGGTATGCACACACATGATTATCCCGCTGAAAATTTGTGCTGTACGCATTTTCAACATCAAAAAACAGTTTTTGCTCTACCGCAACTTCACCTGATTTTTCGTATTCTGTAACGTAACGTTGGTATCCACCAAAGAGTTCATCTGCTCCTTGACCCGCCAACAAAACGGGATGTTCAAGTTTGGATGCTGTTTCTGCTAACCAATAAAAGGGAACTGCAATAGATGCACTAACTGGGTTTGGTTCTTCAGTTAACCATAATGCTTTGGGCAGGGTTTGTTCAAGTTCTTTTTCTGTGTATGTTTGAACATGAATCGGCAAATCTAAAGATTCTGCAGCTTGTTTAGTAAACATTACTTCTGGTTGATTTTCAAGTCCTACCGAAATCAACTGAACATCTAAACCAACATCTCTTGCTAGTGCTGCCACCACGCTGCTGTCTACGCCTCCTGAAAAGGCTACTGCAACAGAGTTCAAATCTGAAAGCTGTTTTCTGTTAGTTTCCAACAACAAAAGATACAAAGCACGGCATGCAGTTTCCATGTCAATTTTTTCTTTAGGGGGAACATGCAACTGGTCAACTTTATGGAACACAAACCCTTCTTTGTTAATAACTGCTAACTGCCCCGGAGGAAAGGATTGTACTTTTTGTATTCCAATTCTCCACAAAGCTTTACGTTCAGAAGCAACAGCACATACTTCTTCGTTTTCTCCATAATACAAGGGAACTGTGCCAAAAACGTCTCTGCCTACAATGATTTTGTCTTTTTGGGCTATAGCAAAAACATATGCCCCCCATTTTTCCAGTATTTTTTCAGCGTTTCGTAAAGGCTTGGAACCAAGTTTTTTGGCAATTTTTTCTGCTTCATTCTCTCCGGGAATAGTTGGTGCAGGATACAATCGTCCCTCAAAAACAATAGTAAATTTTTCTCCTTGGACTGGTTGGGGCTTATCTCGGGACATTATACAAGAAAGGTTGTGTCCTATTATAATATCTGAGTTGCAGTTGTTGATGTTTTTTATTTCTTCAAAGGTGATAGATGTTTTAGTTGAATCATATGTTGCGATTCCGTAACCCCCTTTTCCTCGGTGAGTTAACTCATGCATCATTTCAATTACAGTGCCTGCGGCGTTTTCTTGTTTCTTGTTTACTGCTCCAACTAATGCACCCAATTTTTCTCCCTCTACAACACATTATTTTTAGGCGAAAATAGTAAAGGTTAGTATAATCATTAATGTTACGTTTGTGGAGGAAATCAAGTTTGCCCATTATTCCAATTGACACTGGTCGTTATGGATCCCCTGAAATGAGAAAAATCTTTGACGAAGAAAACCGGCTCCAAAAAATGCTGGAAGTAGAAGGAGCACTAGCATGGGCTCACAGCCAAGTAGGAAACATACCCAAAAAAGATGCTAAAATAATTGTTGAAAAAGCATCCATAAATTATGTTAAACTTGAGCGGGTAAAAGCAATTGAAAACGAAATCCGACATGACGTAATGGCCCTCGTAAGAGCCCTAGCTGAACAGTGCGGCTCCAGCGGAGAGTTTGTTCATTTGGGGGCAACCAGCTCTGACATGCTTGATACTGCAACAGCTTTGCAACTAAAAGAAGCTGTAAATGTGATCGAAAACCGCCTTAATGAATTAGAATCTGTCCTGTTAGAGCGAGCTGAAAAACACAAAACAAGCATAATGATGGGCAGAAGCCATGGTCAACATGCTTTGCCCACAACTTTTGGGTTCAAAGCCTCCGTTTGGACCCGAGAAATTGCCCGAAACATTCAACGTCTTCATAACTGCAAAAAACGGTTACTGGATGGAAAAATGAGTGGCGCCGTAGGAACCCAAGCAGGGTTAGGACCAAAAGCCTTAGAAATTCAGGAACTAGTTATGCAACGCCTTGGCATTGACGCCGCAGACATTTCTACCCAGATTGTTCAACGAGACCGTTATGCTGAATTAACTTGCACCTTGGCTATTCTTGCCTGTAGTATGGATAACATAGCCAACGAGATTCGACAACTGCAACGACCAGAAATTGCGGAAGCTTTTGAAGCCTTTGAACAAAAAAAGCAAGTTGGCAGCTCAACTATGCCGCATAAACGTAACCCAATGATTTCTGAGCGCATCTGTGGTTTAGCTAAAATACTAAGAAGCCTAGTTTCTCCTGCTTTGGAAAATGTTCGAACCTGGCATGAACGGGATTTAACTCAATCTTCTTGTGAACGTTTTGTAATTCCTGAAGAATGCATCTTAATCGATTACATGCTGATTTTGATGGTACGCGTCCTAAAAGGGCTGCAAATCGACGAAACAAGAATGAGCCAAAATATGAACATAACCCAAGGAAGAATGATGTCCGAATCAGTAATGCTAACCCTAGCCAAGAAAGGACTAGGACGCCAAAAAGCTCACGAACTCACCCGACAGCTGGCAATAGAAAGCCACAACGAACAACGAGAATTTAAAGACGCTTTGTCAGAAAACAGCACCATCAAAGAGTTACTGACACCCGAAGAACTTGAAAAAGTAATGGACCCCCGAAACTACTTGGGAACTGTTCCTCAACAGATTGAACGTGTTATACAAAAAACAAAACAAGAACGAAAAGCTCGCGGTTTAACCGACTAAAAGTCTGTTAATGACCGTTGTTTCTTTGCTTGTTTTTTAGGATCTAGGCTCTGAGTTTCGTGCATTTCCACAATACCACCTACTTGTTTCTTTATTTTTTGAGCAACTTTTGCTCCAATTAAAGGCAAGCCAACTAACTTTGATAATGGAACTGTTTTGATATCGTCAATTGTTTTGACTCCCGAATCGAATAGCACTCTGGCGCGGGCTCTTCCAACACCTTGCAGTGAAACTAAGGAAAGCAGTTCGGGTTTTACTCCCTTCTCAATTCTTACTGTTAACCTAGACAATTTCTGTAGCAAGTCTTTGTGTTTGAACAAGGACGCTAGCTCGTGGGAAGCATGAACCAGCCATTTAGCGTTTGAAATTAACCTGTAAAGATCTCCGGGCTGAACTTTGAATTGTTCTATCATTTGATCTTCTGTGGTTTCGTTCATCCACGAATCAAGAACCAACGCCATTTTAGCTTCACCCAGAAATTCTTCAAACCCGATTCGGTCCATCCACGGGTCCGGAAGATCAAACATGAACTCGTTTTGGTGGTCTTCAATAAAGAATTGCAGGTTATCCATTTCAGTATTATATGGACGTAATTTGGGGTACATATCTGGAGTGCGGGAGATCATGTGCAGAAAACTAACATCAGTTACGTTATCCGCACGGTTCGTTAAAGCATCCCTTATGGTAACTCCAGTTAAAGGGTCGATATACAGCTCAGAGACTCTTCGTCCAAAGGGAGTAGCTAAAATGTTGTTTTTGTCCAGTTCAATCATTTTTTCTGTGAACAAAAACCCCAAACTTTTCTGAATAACTCCCTTTATTGCCCGAGGGTCATACTGGTGAGCATAAAATGTCTTGCCAAAAAACTCGTAGATTCCTTGTTCGCTGTGAGCAAAATCTGACGCAATAGTAGCCAAAACATGGGATCGCAAAATCTTTTCTACAGCAAGTTTGGACCAGATTTGTTCTGTTTCTGCAAGAATATAATTTTCCATAAGGTAGTCACGTTCATCTTCTGTTTTTGCTACCAGAATGGAATCTCCAAACTTGTCGTATCTGGGTCTTCCGGCTCGTCCCGCCATCTGCTTATACTCAAGAACTGGAATCGGATAATACCCATATCCCGGCTCGTACCTGCGATATTCATTAATTATTACCACCCGCGCTGGAAGGTTCATTCCAATGGCTAACGTTGGAGTAGCTGTTAAGACCTTAATTTTTCCTTCTTTGAACGAGTTTTCAATAATTTTTCGGTGACCACCGCTTAATCCTGCATGATGAAACGCTGCACCACCTCTGACAACTTCTGCTAGCTGTTCTCCGAGTCTTGTTCGCTCACCGGTTGCAAGAATTTGCTCAGCCAACTGATTCAAAGAACGTTTCATAGGCTTAGATAAATGAGGCTTAATTTTGGTCGCAATTTTTTTTGCCAAACTTATAGAATTTCTTCTAGTGCCAGCAAAAGCTAAAGCTTGATTTCCTGATTTTACTGTATAAACTGCCAAGTTTAATGTAGGATTTTTGGCGCTGTTATCGATTTTTTGTGCTCCACCATCTTTGAAATGAATTTCATCCCCGATGATTACTCCTTCTCGGAGAGTTACAGGTCGCCATTCTGTAGTAACTGAAATTGCTTTCAGCCAATCTGCAACTTCTCCAACATTTTTTATGGTTGCACTCAAAACCAACAACTGAACATCAGGATTAACCTGCATCAGACGAGCCAAAACCACCTCAAGGGTTGGTCCACGGCTTGCATCATTCAAAAGATGAACCTCATCAGCAACGACAAGAGTGATATCGTTTACCCATTTGGTTCGGTGCCGAAGAAGAGAATCTGCTTTCTCGTTAGTAGTTATAACAACATCATGTTTCCCCATCCATGGGTCGCTGCCGTCAAAGTCTCCAGTGCTTATTCCAATGCTGATTTTTCGTCCATTTGGTTTTCGTATACTGGTGTATTTTTGGAATTCTTCATATTTTTCACTAGCCAACGCCCGCAGGGGAGACAAATACAAAACCTTTCCATCATTTTCCAAAATGTGTTTTAGAGCACACAATTCTGCAACCAAGGTTTTGCCCGAAGCGGTGGGGCTTGCCAAAACTAGATTTTTTCCGTTTAACGCACCTGCATGCACTGCTTCTTCTTGGGGTGGATACAGTTCAGTAAGACCTAACTGGATTAAAACCTGTTTAGCTGAATCATGAAGGGGCAGTTCTTCTACTTTCAACGTTGCTGACCTTTAGTTCAAGTCTTCTTGAGGAAACCATTCTTGGGCTCAAATAATGTTCCTTCTTTTAGCATCTGATTAATCATACGTTCAGCTTCTCCACTTAATACATCGTACTCAGTTTGTAACCGCTCCATTAGGCGTTCTTTGTCGACCATTCCGGTTTCCTTTTCCATGGTAGTGATCAAGCCCAAAATTATTGACAGCTTATCCCGTAGACTCTTTGGTTTGCCGGTCATGATAATGTCGATGTCAAATTTTTGTGAAGAAATGTCGATTCCAACTTGTTCAAGGGAAATCTTCATGATCTCAATGGCATGTTCTGCATCTTCAAGTTCAACTTTATCTTTTAATGCTATACGTGCTCTGGCTTCTGCAACACGAACCAAGGACTCTAACTGCCTTGCAGTAATGGCTACAGGTGTTCCCTCAGTTTCGCTGGCTGCACGCATACGCAAGTAGAAATCTTTCAAGCAATCCAGAGCCTCTTGAGAAAGAGTTGGATGCATGTTTTTGGAGTAACTAACATACTTTCGGAACAACTCAGAATTAATCGGAGCCTCAGTAGGGATTGTTCCTCGTCTGTGCAAATCAAGGATGTGTTCTGTTGTTCGGGCATCTTTTTCTTCTTCTGGGACGTCTCGTAGAACAAAAATCAGGTCAAAACGTGAAAGGATAGTAACTGGCAACGAAATGTTTTCACTTACTGTCCTGTATGGGTCGTAACGTCCCAACGTGGGGTTCGCCGCCGCCAAAACCGATGTGCGAGCGTTCAAGGTTGCAACAATACCACCTTTTGCAATCGAAACAGTGTGCTGTTCCATGACTTCGTGAATGGCGACACGGTCTTCTGTACGCATTTTGTCCATTTCGTCGATAGCAGCAACACCTTTATCTGCCAAAACTAGGGCTCCGGCTTCTAAGGTCATGCCGCCTGTCTTGTCACGAAGAACCGCAGCAGTCAAACCTGCCGCAGTAGTTCCACGACCCGACGTATACAAACCACGGGGAGCAATCTTAGATACATACTGCAAAAGTTGAGACTTTGCAGTACCTGGGTCACCTACAATCAGAACGTTCATGTCACCACGGATGGTGATATCTGGGAAGTGTTTAGCTGTTCCTCCAAACAACAGATACATGACGGCTTCTTTGAGGTGTTCGTTACCGTATATTGAAGGTGCCAAAGATTGCAAAATCTTGTTATGAACTTCGGGATCTTTGGATAGCTCCAGAATTTGTTCTTCCTCTTCAGGCGTGATAAGAATCTTTTCTGGTTCTTTGCTTTCTACGTCAATGTAATTAGTGTCCAACTGTAACGTGAAGGATCTAAGTTGACCAACTTTTGGCAATCGGGTAGCATGAGCTCTGGTAATTCCTACAACAGCAATATGGTCTCCTGGACGGGCTGCGTCAACAAGGTCACGTTCTAGAAGTTTAATGTCAAGCCATCTTGGAAGCTGACCTGGAGGCAAATCTTCAGGGCGTTCTTGAATGCGAACGTCTTGGGAGTCAATAAATGTAGATTCTTCTTGAACAAAATCAAAGGCACTTTTTCTTCTACATTCTGGAGCACTACATGCATTAGGTGCCGTTAAAAACGGTCCTGACTGTGTAACAAACGCCATGGCTCCGCACCATTTGCATTTGAAGGCTGCCTCCATTACCATTGGTCGAGCTGGGCTGGCTCGAACAACTATTCCCTCTAGCATTACAAATTTTCCAATGTGTTTTGAACCTAGGATACGTAAAGGTGTGGCTTCCGGAAGCCCCTTGAATCTTACTGTGATTGTTTTAGTTTCTTCAGCGTATTCTTGTTCTTCGATTTGCAACTGGGCTTTAGCTGCCCTGTTTGCGTATTCCAGATATTCGTCAGGCTTGTCCATAAGGAGTTGAGCAAGTTTAGGTTCAGATGCTAAAAGTTCATCAAAATCTACAACAAATGATGTGTTTCCCGAAACTGCCATGCTGGAAATCCGTTCACGGTATTTGTCCATCTTGAAGAAATCCAGAAATATTGCTTCTGGGTCAATTGTTATTGTTTCTTCAGTCATGTTTGTCGCTTCCTTGTAGTTTTAGGATTTCTTCTTTCCATTCGCTTAGGACCTTGTGCAAGCAGTTATACACAAACTTTTCTTCTTTTGTTAAATTCTGCAATATTGGACCAGTTTGGTCGCCTCTTCCTGATGAAGCCAACGAAACTATCTTTTTGAGTCTCATTCTTGTTATGTCTTCGGAAAGATTGTTTGCTTTTTCGTAATCGTTTCTTTTTTCTAGGTTCTTGATTGCATCTTTGCTTAGTTCTTCAAGGAACCGTCGAAGCTTTGGATAAAAATTTTCAGGCAACGACATAACTTTTTGTGAAGCTTGCATGCGCTCTTTCCAATGAATCTTGTTAAGAGTCATTAAATCAAGTGGTTCATCGATTCGGATTCGGGCGATTCCCGCTTTTTTTAGTTCTTTGGCTACCCAAAATCTAACTTCGTATTCTTTTCCTTCAGTGAACGGACCAACTGTCATTTCTGGAAGCTCTATTGCGGGGTTGTTCCTGTTTGCCACTATCTTAACGATCGCATTTTCGAACATGAAATCCGCGTCTTGAATCGCTTTTTTTGCGTCAGCTGGCAAACCCTTTTCTCCTTTCATCTAAAAAGATATCAAACTGTAACAGTGATACCGTTTCTCTATTATTAACCCTCTCTTAGATAATTCTTCTAACAACTCTTCAAGCATTTCTTTTTTCAAACGAGGAATACCCTCACTTATTTCATTAATGCTTACACATTTTTCTTTAGTTCCTTGAAGTTTGTCAATTATTCTAAGAATTTTTCTTTCATCAGGTGATTGTTTTAATAGAATATCTGTACCTGCTCCTAAACTTTCTTTTGGGAACATGTCGCGCCACAGTTCAAAGTTGTAATCAAAATTTTCTTCAAACATTTGAATTGCGTCCTTAACGTTGTTGTCATTTATTTTTTCAAGATTTTCTGTACGGGTCTTTGTTAAAGCCAAACGCATTACTGATTGAGGTTTACCATAATAACTTGCATCAAGAAACTTGAAACGTGCAAGCAATTGGGGAGAAACATCGTATCTTTCTGGTAACTTTACCAAAGTTTCTTGGACTTTGTCAATCATGTCTGATGTATTGGTAATTATTGGTGCAATGTAATGTTGAATTTGCATGTACTTGAAAGCGTCCAAGCTGGGGTCAGCTCGTTTTTTGAGGTATTCAACTTCTTCATTAAGTGTAGTCGGAAAATCTGATAGTTGAAAAGGGGGTTCTTCAAGAGTTTTTGGCAGGTTTTTTTTGCTCCCAAAATATAATGATAATTCGTCATATCCAATGTTTGCAATTCTTTTTTCCATGGCTAGTTTGACTTTGGGTGAAAGTTTTGTGTCTGCATCAATGGTAACTAGGTTATAGTTGCACCTCAAAGGCACATTTCCATATGGGGTCTTTATTGTGTGGGGTTTTCCAATGTCTCTTGGGACAATTCGCCGAATTTCTTTAGCTAGAGTTGTTGCCAGCGCATTTTGTGTTGAATCGTAAAGGCAAAGATTAAGCCCGCCAAAAAAGCCATCATATTTTGGGCATCCCACGATTTGGGATGCTATGAAATTTTGGACTAACGGCTCGATATTGGAAAAACTTGCAAAAACTTCTTCTTTGAACTCTTTAAAATCCATGTTAGATTTAATTTTGTTTTGCCAATCAGGGGTGTCAGGCAGCCATTGTTCAACTGATATTTCTTTGTCTGAATCATTTCTATATGTTCCATCTGAACTTATTTTTAATTGAGACCAGCGGGTTTGTCCCTCAACATTAACGTAGCTGTTTTCTGGAGGAACCTTTACCCCCTCTGCACAAATACACAGTAGATAAGTTGGATTATGCACAGTGGGTAAAAGAAGAAACCGTTGAGAACCAACTTTTTTTACGTAACCACTTACGTTTGCTCGTTTGGCTTGTTTAGCATTATAAAATTCTTTAATTCTATTAAATTCGAAAGACGGAATCTCTGATCCATATTGTCTTTCCCAGAAACTAAGGGTAAATGGTTTAAATGGTTTAGCGGGCTCAACGAAATCAATCATGGTATCTTTTTCCTACATCTTCAGAAGATTCTTGATCGTTTGGTACTTCCACATTTTGGGCATGCAACATATTTTTGTCCCTCGCACGAAACGTTTATTCCATCTTTTGCCTCAAATTCGAAGCCACAAACAGTGCAGATGGTTTTTTCTGCATTTTTTGTCATTTAATATCCAATCTTTCTTTTATTTGATCTTAAGCAAACTGAAATTATCGGTTGCGTATTTATACTTAAGCTAAATTTTGACATAAAAACATGATATTTGTTTATTTGATTTTTTTAAGTATCATGATAACCCAAAATTTAATATCACAATATCACATTTTTTACGATCTTATGATATAAACCATTATTCATCATTTAAAACTGCTTAAATAGATATTTGATTAAACTATTGTTTTTCCTAAAGTTTCGATACATCAATAAAACCGTCCAAAACATAACTCCTTGAAAATATCCAAACTTATAGGCGCTTTATTATTTGGTACCCAAATATGTCTCAGAAAATGTTAATACTTGTTCTTTCCAGAGATTATTTTATGAAAATTCAAAAGAATGCTTTTACTGCGTTGTTTCCTTGTCCAGTGGTTCTTGTTAGTTGTGTAGATTCAGATGGAAAACCTAACATTATTACTTTGGCGTGGGCAGGAACCGTATGTTCTGAACCTCCAATGGTAGGAGTAAGTATCCGACCAACCCGTTATTCTTACCAGTTGATTAAAGATATCCAAGAGTTTGTCGTGAACATTCCTTCACTCAAGTTCATTCAAGAAACAGATTACTGCGGAGTAGCTTCAGGCAGAGACGTTGAAAAGTTTTCTGAAACTAAGTTTACTCCAGAAAAAGCTTACAATGTTCAAGTTCCAATGATTCAGGAATGTCCTGTGAACCTTGAATGTGTTCTGAAGGACATAATTCCTTTGGGTGCCCATGACTTATTTCTGGGAGAAGTTGTTCAAGTCCATATCGATGAAAACGTCTTGGATGAAAAAGGCAAAATTGATTTCAAGAAAGCGGATCCTTTTGTTTTCAATGTTGGTGAATACTGGAACTTAAACAAAAAAGTAGGAACTTATGGGTTCTCAAAACGGTCATAAGTTATTATATTTCCAAAATTTTGGTACGAGAACTAATTTATAACTGACTTTTTTCTATTAATCGTCACGGAGGCTAAGGTTTGAGTTACGAGATGTGGGCTGAAAAGTATCGCCCCAAATCATTAAGCGAAATTATTAACCAGAAAGAAATTGTTGACCGCCTGAAAAGTTTCGCAAAAGCAAAAAATGTTCCTCATTGCATTTTTGCTGGTCCCCCAGGAACTGGAAAAACAACTGCAGCTTTGTGTATGGCTCGAGACCTGTACGGCGACAGTTACCGAGAACACCTTATGGAACTGAACGCCAGTGACGAACGTGGAATAAAGATGGTTCGGGAAACTGTGAAAACTTTTGCTCGAACCCGTTCGATTGGTGAAATTCCTTTCAAGATATTGATTCTTGATGAAGCTGACAACATGACTTCAGATGCTCAGCAAGCTTTAAGGCGAACCATGGAACGCTTCACAGAAACTTGCCGTTTCGTTATGATTGCAAACTACAGTGGCAAAATTATTGATCCGTTACAGTCACGGTGTGCCCCTTTCCGGTTTAGTTATCTTTCACAGCAGGACCAAAACTGTTACTTGCGTAACATTATAAAAAAAGAAAACATCAAAATCTTAGATGAAGGCTATGACGCAATCTTTGAAGTCAGCCAAGGTGATCTTCGACGTGCAACTAATGCTATTCAAGCTGCAGCTTCTATGGGTAAAGTGATTGATGCTGAAACTGTTTATTCTGTTATTGGTCATGCAAACCCTGAAGATGTTAACGAGATGCTAAAAACTGCTATGAAAGGCGACTTTTTAGCTGCCCGAAAACAGCTTCGAGAAATGATAATGAAGTACGGCGTAGCTGGAAGTGACATTATCAAGCAGATTCATGGTGCAGTTTTTCGGTCGATGTTGCCTGATTCTTGGAAAGTTACCCTCAGTGAAGCTATAGGCGAAGCTGATTTTCGCATGGTTCAAGGGGCCGACGTGGAAGTTCAGTTAAGTGCCCTGCTTGCTCGAATTACAGAAGCTGGTCAAGAACTCACACAAGGAGCATAACTGATTGTCCACCACTTGGACCCAAAAGCATAAGCCTCAAAGCCTAGACGAAATAGTAGGCAACAAAAAATCCAAAGAGATGGTTCGTGATTGGCTAAAATCTTGGGATTGTGGAATTCCCGAAAAACGGGCAGTTCTTTTGCATGGGTCTCCAGGGGTAGGTAAAACAGTAACAGTTGAAACTTTAGCTAAAGAACTAAACATGGAATTAATCGAAAAAAACGCCAGCGACTACCGGACAGCAGATGCAATCAAACGTTTTGCTGGTCTGGCTTCTCAGTATGCTACTTTGTTTGGTGGAAAACGATTAATCCTGTTGGATGAAGTTGACGGAATCGCCGGGCAAGTTGACCGTGGTGGAATTAAAGAACTCACAAAAATTTTGAAAGAAAGTAAAAGCCCCATTATTCTCACTGCAAATGACGCTTTTAGTAGTCGTTTTACTACAATCCGTAAATATTCTGAAGTTATTGGATTTAAGAATCCCACAATTCGTGAAGGCATCAGTCACCTTAAGCAAATCTGTGAAAAAGAAGGAATCAACGCTGACGAAGAAGCTCTGCACTTAATTGTTGAGCGTGCCGGACGTGATGTCAGGTCTGCAGTTAATGACCTTCAAGCCTTGGCACAGGGAAAAACACATTTAACAAAAGAAGATGTTGCATGGTTATCTGGGCGTGACCGGAAAGAAGAAATTTTCAAAGTCATGCAAACCATACTTTATTCTCGAGATGGTTGGGAAGCAAAAAAAGCTGCAGGCAGTGTTGATGTGGACCCTGATATGTTGTTTCATTGGGTTTACGAAAATGCTCCTTATCATCTTAACGATCCTCATGACCTAGTTAAAGCAATGAATTCTCTGGCTTTGGCCGATATTTATCGTCAAAGAATCCGTGATACTCAAAACTGGGGTTTTCTGAAGTATGTTATGGATTTTACAACTTCAGGTGTAACAGCTGCTCGACAAAACAGCAAATCTTCAGGTTGGATTCCTTTCCGTTTTCCAAGTAAAATTCGTATGCTTTCGAGTACCAAGGGGGAACGTGCTCTACAGTTCCGTATGGGCATGAAAATCCGCAAGAAATGTCACGTTGGCGCTATCCGAAGTGTCAAACAAGTTTTTCCTTACTTGAAGGTTATTTTCCAAAATAACATTGAAATGGCTGCAGGCTTATCCAGTTGGTTTGAATTTGACGATGACATGATAGAATATTTGGCTGGGGGAAAGAGACAATCTAAAGCCATTTTGACTAAAATGGAATAAGTTTGGTACTATTTATGGTTGGGGTCTTTGTCCCAAGGTTGCCGTTATGTCGATTTTTTGGCCGTCTCTGATTATTGTGAAAACAACTGAATCTTTTGGACTGGTATTTTGTTCCATATAAATTGCCAAATCGTTCATGCTGATAACTTTGATGCCATCGACTTCAATAATCACGTCGCCACCTAGTGGAGTTTCAATGCCATCAACAAATCCTGTTTCGGTTGAGCCTCTTATACCTGCTAAATCTGCCGGGCTGCCAGACGTGACATCAATTACTAGTATTCCTTGAGGTTTATCCAAGCCAATGGCATCCGCTAATGCTAAGTTCACTTTTAATCCTGATATGCCTAACCACGGATGTTTGTAACTGCCAGTTTCAATTAAATCATTAATTTCACGTTTAATAGTATCTGAGGGAATTGCAAACCCTATTCCTGTAAATGAACCTGTTTCTGATTGTATGGCTGTGTTCAGTCCTACTACTTGACCATGCAAGTTAACTAATGGACCCCCTGAGTTACCCGGATTGATTGCGGCGTCAATTTGGATTATGTCTATAATTAAGTATCCTCCTGTCGCTTCTAAGCTTCTTTGAAGAGATGAAACAATACCCACAGTTATTGTGTCACTTAGACCATACGGGTTCCCCATTGCTGCAACTGGTTCTCCTACAATTAATTCAGATGAACTGCCAAGAACTACTGGCTTTAATATTGTAGTTTCCGGGTTCACTTTGATTATTGCTAAATCGCTGTAAATGTCCAGGCCAATTATTTCAGCTGATGAAATGTTTCCGTCTAAGAATGTAACTTCTATATTTTCTGCGCTTTCGATTACGTGATAATTAGTTACAATATGTCCTTTGGTGTCATAAATAAATCCTGAACCTAATCCTAGGTCAGTTTTGATCAGAACAACCGAATCTTTTAGTTGATTGTAAATGGTAGGCCACGGCATTAAACCTGTTTCATTGATTACGTCAAAAATTTCTAGTTGATTTTCCAAGTCTTGGATTTTGTTATTTTGTTCAGTAATTGTGGTTTCCATTGTTTCTAGTTGATTTTGATTGTTCCAAAACCCTACTATGAATACTCCAGTGTTTACGATAAGAATGATTAAAACTGCAGTAAATAGGTGATTCCACTTGCTTGACTCTTCGTTTATCAATTTGTTTACCTGCTTTGGGTTATTCAAAATAGTGAAATCCACTGTTCTAAGGCTTTCGGATTAAAAACGAAGCTTTGCATTTAAGTTTTCATGTGTGGACGTAAACTACATAAACTTTGTAACTGTTTAGAATATCTGGATTAGAGGTAACTTGCGTGATTTCTTTTCAACTGGATTCATTAAAGGAAAAAGAATTATACAAAAATGTTCTAGTAAGACTAATTCACGGAAACGATTTAACCCTGAACTATTTTGAACTCAAAAACCAAACAGTAGACCTCCCATTTCACGAACACCCCGTTGAACACCTTGTCGTAGTTTTAGAAGGAGTAATGGAATTCATTTTTCAAGACAAAAAAACAGTAATGAAACCAAAGGACTCAATGTTTGTTCTCGCCAACACGCGACATACTGCGCGAGTAATAGAAGGTCCAGTGAAAGCCTTAGAAATCTACAAAGTTACCGTAGACAAATACTACAACAGATAGGGCGCAAAATCGTTTTCTTCTATTGGCATTTTTAGTTCATCTAACCAGCATGCTTCTTCTTTGATTGGTCTTTTGAAGATTTTTCCGATTTTGTTTCTGTTTTTGGCTTGATGATATTTAAAGAAAATTTCGTTATCAAAAATTCCAATTATCTCAATTTTTCCTGTCCTATGAGACATAATGTATCTGAATCGTTTACTAAGACCGTTACAGTGCTTCTTTGTTTCTTCAACAATTTTTATTGCCTTAGTAAGTGCCACTTGAAAATTTCCTTTAACCCCTTTGACTGGTCTGCATTGGAACAAATAATATGGAACAACGCCTATGCTGACTAGTTTATTTAGTAACTTGGTTAACGTAACTGGGTTATCGTTTACCCCTTTAAGCAATACAGTTTGATTGTTTACAATAACTCCTGCTTTCAATAGATTATCTACTGCTTTGATTGCCTGTTTGGTTATTTCTTGCGGATGGTTAAACTGGGTAACAACGTATATTCTTCGATTTAGATGACAATATTTTGATAAAATCTTTAACAGTTTTTTGTCTTCAAACCTTGAAGGAAAAGTCACTGGTGCTCTGCTGCCAAACCTGATAAATTTTATCTGGGGAATATCCGACAAAATCAACAGAAGTTTTTCAATAACTTCATTTTCTAGTACTAGCGGGTCGCCACCTGTCACTAAAACATTGTTGATTTCTTCATGTTGTCTTATGTAAGTTGCAGAATCCTCAAAACGTTCAATTATCTCTTTTGTTTTCAACCCAACAAGCCGTTTCCTAAAACAGTGCCTACAATACATTGCGCACTTGTTTGTTGCTAATATCAGAGATGTCTCTGAATATTTATGCTGAAGCCCCGGCATTTTGGTGTTCTCTGCTTCACCACTTGTGTCGTAAGAGCCTTCCAAATTTAGTTCTTCGATTGAAGGTATTGCCATCTTTCTAATTGGGTCGTTAGGGTCCTCCCAATCTATTAATGACATGTAATATGGTGTAACACACATTGGATGTTTTTGAACAATTTTTTCCAATTTTTTCTCTTTATTGGGTGTTAATTCAATGTATTTCTTTAACTGTTCAACTGTACAAATATTATTTTGAATTTTTTTCATCCCCTTTGTTTGAACTTGAAATACGGTTTGCAAATCCGTTGGTCTTTTTTTCAGTAGTTCTGCAAATTGTTAAAGTGTTAAATAGAGTTCGCACCAAAAAAATTCCTGCTGCAAGAAGTAATCCAGTTTGTAACAAAAACACAATTTCATAACTCAAGCCCTTTAGTGTCCATCCAGCAATCTGACTAATACCTGTGAATATTAGAGCAATTGCTATAGTTGCACATAATTTTGGAAATTTAGTTCTGAATTCTTCACTTGCGTCATTCATTTATGTTCAAATCCCGTTAACTGCCAAACTGTTGGCAAATACAATTGACGTTTTCGTGTGTTCTGACGACATAATGCAGATTTACGTACACACTAAGGTCAATTGTTATTAACTTAGTTATATGATTGTTCTATTGGGGACCTATAAACATGATGAATGAAATGTAAGCTATTTTTTCATTATCTTTTTTGAATAAAAATTTGTAAAAAAATTAACTTGGTTTTATCCAAGTGTTTTGATGTGCCGTCTAGAATACTGAACCAAACATGTTAGCTGGCCATTTCGTGAATGGTGGGTTTATATTTATCTGGATTTTTTCTATTCCGTTTATGGTTCGTAACTGTTTTTCAATGGTGAACAAATCTTTGAAAGATGCTAAAGGAATTATTGCCAACATGTCACAGCTGCCTATGATTTTGGTTAAGCTGATTACGTTTGGAATCTCTGATGCTGCTCGATGAACGTCCGAAATTTTTGTGCCAATCTTTGCTGTAATATAAACCATGGCGTTAGCTTGATACCCCAATTTTTTGAGGTCAAGGGTAATTGAGGACCGTATGAATAATCCTTTTTCTTTTAGTTTTGCATATCTGTTAATTACAAAAGCAGTGGATTTGTTAAGATAATTAGCAATATAACTAAAAGGTGTTCGGGCATCGTTCGTCAAAATCTTGGCAATTTCTCGATCTGTTTTTTTCATCTTAGTTAATTGAACTGGTCTAAAGAGGTGTTTTTTGAATGGCTCCTCATCTTCGTTGTATTCCGCTACTTCAAAGTCTTCTTCAAAACTATGCAGATTTTTGATTTCTTGGTTTAATTGGAGGGTAAGGTTTTCTGGGTAATGATTATGGGGTAATCCCACAAAAATTAGCGGTTGAATGCTTTTTACGTGGGGATGGCTTCTTAATTCATCAGTTACTGCAGTAAAATAATCCAAGTTAGATGCAGCAAAAAATGTCCCAATATTGATTTCTTGGGTTTTATGCCATATTGAAAGAATGTACGGTTGCTTGATTAGGTAGTCCCAAATTTCTTGTTTATTTTTTGGATGAACTTTAACTCCCAAAAACCCATAACAATCAAACCCGATAAAATGTGGGTTAATGTAGGTCATTGACCCGTTAATTACGCCTGCTTTTTCTAAGTTTATATACCTATTTCGTATGGCTGCAACGGATGTGTTGTTTTCTTTTGCCATTTGAGTAAAACTTGTGCGTGCATCTTTCATTAATGCCTGCAAAATATTGTTGTTAATGTCGTCGATTTGCCATGCTTTCACTAATTAACACCTTTCTGAGTTATGTAATACTTTACCTTTTTGTAAAATAAATCTTATACTTAAATGTGCTTACTTTTTTAAAGTTTTATTTATGTCCACTGTGTTCACAAAAACTTTAAACTAAAACTATGCGTTTTAATTGAAAACAATTAATCCCGCCCCAAAAAATTTTTCTACTGCTTTAAAATACAAAAAAATTTTAATTAAATCAAAGAATTTTTTTATTTTTTTTACACATTTCTCAGGGATATCTTTTTTTCCTAAATATTTCGTTTTATTGCTAAATGAGATTGTGTTATCTGTCAAATCTTGATCAATTCAAATATGTTGATGTAGAACAATTTGATTGTTTGCAGTCCGTTGACAACCAAAACTTTATTGTTCTTTGGTGGGATGCGAAAAGGTTTTTAGTTCCGCCTTATTACATCAGAGACAAAACGTAGTTCATGTATGAGGTGAAATGGTTTGTCTGTATTTGCCGCACCAGGTGCTTACGATCGCACTATTACAGTATTTTCTCCTGATGGTCGCCTATTTCAGGTAGAATATGCCCTAGAAACCGTAAATCGAGGGGCAACAATTATTGGAATGGCCTGTAAAAATGGAGTAGTT
This sequence comes from Candidatus Bathyarchaeota archaeon, assembly GCA_024650005.1. Taxonomy (GTDB): domain Archaea; phylum Thermoproteota; class Bathyarchaeia; order Bathyarchaeales; family Bathyarchaeaceae; genus Bathyarchaeum; species Bathyarchaeum tardum. The sequence goes on from JANKMT010000001.1 coordinate 232,501, forward strand.
TTAGGGGCAGAAGAAAAAATTGAAACTCCCCTACAGGATACAAATTTCACGTGGAAACTGTACGCCATAGATGACCATCTTGGAGCAGCAGTTGTTGGATTGGGTTCTGACGCACGTGTCCTAATTGACCAAGCTCGGGTATATGCCCAAAGTAACCGGTTAACCTATGATGAACCCATTGATGTTGAAATAATGACCAAACGTGTTGGAGACGTAAAACAACTTTACACTCAACATGCTGGTGTTCGACCCTTTGGTGTTTCAATCATCTTTGGTGGCGTCGACAAAACTGGCAGTAGAGTCTTCTCAACTGACCCCAGTGGCTCCTACAGGGGCTACAAGGCAGTAGCAGTAGGTATTGGTCGAGAAACTGTTGAAGGTATTCTAAAAGAAGAATACAATGAAGACCTAACTTTAGACGCAGCCACAAAACTTGCTGCAAAATGTCTAACAAAAGCCCTTGAAGCAAGAGGCGAACCCAAAAGAATCAAATTAACTGTAATTCCTGCAGAGACCCAAAAACTCAAAGTAATAAGCGATGAAGAAATCGAAAAACTCCAAAGCGGGCTTGCAGGCAGTGAAACCAAATGAGCGACAGGTACACAATAGCCCGTATTACTCAAAATGGTGAACACTTCGAGATTCTAGCAAAGCCAGAATTGGCTTTATCTTTTAAATTAGGCAAAAGTAACAATTCAGTTTCTGAAGTTATTGCATCTGACATAATCTTTACGGATGCTGGAAAAGGCACTAAAGCTTCAGAAGAAAAACTCAAAGAAGTTTTTGGAACTGTCGATTCGTTAAAAATTGCTGAAATAATTCTCAAAAAGGGAGATTTACAGTTAACTACTGACCAACGAAAACAGATGGTAGAAGAAAAACGTCGACAAATTATTGCTTTCATATCCCGTGAATGCATTGATCCAAAAACCAATCTTCCTCATCCTCCGATTAGAATTGAGCATGCAATGGAGCAGATTCATTTCTCTATTGATGCTTCCAAAAGTGTGGAGGAGCAAGCAAAAGACATAATAAAACTGTTGCGACCTATTATTCCGCTCAAGATGGAAAAGATTTCAGTTGAAGTTCATGCCCCCCCTGAGCACGCAAGTAGAGTTTACGGAACTGTCAAAGGCTTTGGCACTTTAAAGCGTGACCAATGGTTGGCCGATGGTTCTTGGTCTGCCCTTGTGGAAATGTCGGCTGGTTCATATGGTCCATTATTGGACAAGTTAGGGAAATTAACTAAAGGAAATATTGAAGCGAAAATTGTAAAATAAATGAAAATATGTGAGGTATTTTTTGATATGCCACTCTTTTATGAGAAAAAACAACTTGTAGCTCCTGGAGACCTTCTTGCAGAAGGTGATTACCTTTCAGGAGATAGCACTTACAAGGAAAATGAAAAAATTTATGCTTGCAGACTTGGACTTGTTGATTACGACGGTAAAAGGGTTCATGTTGTTGCATTAAAAGCATTTTATATTCCTGTCCCTGGCGACGTTGTTATCGGAAAAGTCATTGAAGCAACTCCTGGTGGTTGGGTTATAGACATCAAAGCTCCCCATCTAGCTCGATTACGCGCCTCTGATGTTGTTGAGCGCGGTTTTAAACCCGAAACAACGGACTTGCCTTCCATCTTTGATGTGGGTGACTTAATTATCACCAAAGTGATTGCGTACGACCGAACCCGTGACCCCCAGTTGACTGTTCGTGAACCTGGTCTGGGCAAAATTATGCGGGGACAACTGGTTGAAGTTACTCCCACCAAGATTCCAAGAGTTATTGGCAGACAAGGCTCTATGGTCGGTATGATCAAAAAAGAGACCGGTTGCCAGTTGACTATTGGTCAGAATGGTTTGATTCTTGTTAGCGGAAGAACAGTTGAGAATGAGCGGATTGCAATTAAAGCCATTCGCAAAATTGAGCAAGAATCTCACACCAGTGGGTTAACCGACAAAGTTACTGAGATGATTAAAAAGGAACGAGAAGCAATTGACAGCAAGTAAAAAGAAAACTAAAAAAGAGCAAGAGAAAAAGTCAACCAAAAAATCTGAAACATTGGTTGACAAAAAAGGCATTCGTTTAGATGGACGAAAAGTGGATGAATTGCGTCCAGTAAAAATGGAAGTTGGTGTTCTTCCAAACGCAGATGGTTCATCATATCTAGAACAAGGACGAAACAAAATTCTTGTTGGTGTCTACGGACCTAAAGAGGCACATCCACGCCATATAGCCCAACAAGATCGCGCTGTTATTCAATGTCGTTATCATATGGCACCTTTCTCTGTTGATGAACGAAAGTCTCCTGCTCCTTCAAGAAGAGATGTTGAGCTCTCCAAAGTTATTCGAGAAGCCTTAGAGCCAGCAGTTTTTCTTGAATATTATCCCCGTACCTCAATTCAAGTATACATAGAAATTTTACAAGCTGACGGCGGAACAAGATGTGCAGGAATAACTGCTGCCGCTCTTGCACTGGCTGACGCTGGAATTCCTATGCGCGACTTAGTTGTAGCATGTGCAGCAGGTAAAGCTAGCGGAAAAATCGCCCTTGACCTAATGGACACAGAAGACAAAGTTGGTGAAGCCGACGTGCCTGTAGCTTACATGCCTAACTTGGATGCAATTACTTTATTGCAAATGGACGGAAATCTATCCACTGAAGAATTCGAAACTGCAGTTAATATGGCTGTTGAAGGCTGTAAGAAACTGTATGAAGTTCAGAAGGAAGCGTTAAAGGCAAAATATGTTATTGAGGAGGAAAAAGAAGAATGACCTCATCTGTTGTTGTAAATGTGAAAAAGAAACGAATAAGTGAGCTTCTAAAAGACGGTCAAAGAACCGATGGACGCGGACTTACCGACTACCGTGATATCAAAATCGAACTTGGAGTAATCGAAAAGGCTGAAGGTTCTGCTCGTGTACATCTAGGTCAAACTGATGTTATGGTTGGCATTAAAATCGGAACTGGAACTCCGTTCCCTGATACCCCTGATAAAGGTGTTCTTACTTGCAACGCTGAACTTGTGCCTCTTGCCTCTCCAGATTTTGAAACTGGACCACCCGGTGAAGACGCCGTAGAGTTAGCTCGAGTTGTAGACCGTGGAATACGTGAATCTGGAGCAATCGATGTGGAAAAACTCTGTGTGGAACCTGGTAAACTGGTGTTCGTTGTTTTCGTGGACATTTATGTTCTTAATCATGACGGAAACTTAATTGACGCTTCAGCTATTGCAGCTTTGGCAGCTTTGATTAATGCAAAAATGTTCAAGTATACTGTAGAAGATTGTCAGATCGTGAAGAAGCCAGGGTATACTCCTCTTCCTGTGATTGACCATCCTGTAGCAGTTACTTTTGCTAAAATAGGCGATAAGCTCATATTGGACACTGGACTTGATGAAGAACACGTCATGGATGCAAGATTGACGATAACAATGAACAAAGACGGAAACATCTGCGCAATGCAGAAAGGTGGCGGCGGAGGCTTCTTTACCAAAGAAGAAATATTTGAAGCAGTAAAAATTGCATCTGAAAAGTCTTCAGAATTAAGAAAAATCGTGGTTAAAAGCTGATGGGAAGAAATACAAAAAAAGTTGCGATGACTCGAGGTCTTGGTACTCGTTATGGTGCAACAATCAGGAAACGTTACGTCAAAGTATTAACAGAAGTCAGACGGATCCACAAATGTCCACAATGTGGTGCAGAGGCGGTCAAGCGTGAAAGTGTCGGTATTTGGAACTGTCGAAAATGTGATGTAACTTTTGCTGGTGGAGCCTATACTCCAGTTACAAAACTTGGAGTTGTAGCAAAGCGCCAAGTAAAGAGTGCAACCTCTTCCGAATCCTAAATCTTCCAGAAGGCTTATGCCTTTCTGCCACCTTTTTTGTTGAGGTGGACTAAAATTGATTTTATTAACTACTTCTCGAAGACCCACCCAAAGAATCCGCAGTTTTTGTCGAGATTTATTTTCATCTCTTCCTGATGTTAACCGCGTGAATCGTGGAAAAATGAGTTTAGATGCAGTTGCAGAAAAGGCACTTGAACTAAATTGTGACCGCGTAATAGTTGTTGGTCGATGGCATGGAGCTCCTGGAAAAATTGGTTTGTTTAATATATCCTTTGGGTTAACTGCTGTTTCTCCTTTAATGGTTATTCAAAGCATACGTTTGCGACGAGAACTAAAACAAATTAGCCGTATCAAATCTTCTGTGATTACTTTAGAACCTAACTCTTCTTCTGGGTTACAACGTTTAGCTGGATGTTTGTCCAAGTTTTTTGGTTTGCCTGTTTTGCCCTTGGATGAAACATCTGAAAATCATCAGGTTTCTATGCATTTGTCCTTTGATTCTTCTCGGCGAGTCAAAATGACCTTTGTTATGCTTCAACGAATGGTTGAAATAGGACCTCAGGTAACTTTTTCAAGGTTAATTTGGGACGTTTCATCATGAATGCCAAAGCTGTTGTGCGTCTGAACTTTTTTTCTGATAAACAATTGCACGTAGTAATACACGCCCTTAAACCTGAAATTGATTCTGCATCTACTAGTCGCTCAAAAGTCTGTATGACTACTGAAGGGCAAACCCTGATTTTAGATTTCAGAGCAGCAGACACCTCTGCATTGCGGGCAGCAATGAATTCATATCTGCGATTAATTGGAGTAGCAATGAATCTTCAAAAGTTTACTGAATCAGATTTTTAGTGAAACGCTTAATATGTGCCAAGTTATTTAAGCTGAATAACTCACAGTCAAATGTTTGAGGAATATAAAATGAGCGAAGAGATTTCTAAACTTCCACCCCAAGTACAGCAACGATTAATGAGGCTTCAACAGTTACAACAAACCCTTCAAGGTATAATGGCACAAAAACAGCAGCTAGAAATGCAACTCAACGAAGTTGAACAAGCCAAAGTTGAATTAGAAAAACTAGATGAAACTGCTGTTGTTTACAAATCCATTGGTGCACTTCTTGTAAAATCGGAAAAAAATACTGTTGAAACAGAACTTTCTGAACGCAAAGAACTCTTGAAAATGAGAGTTGACGTGATAGCCAAACAAGATGAGCGCATTAAAACTCAGGTCAAAGAGCTTCAAGAGCAACTGCAGCAAGACTTGAGTCCCGTATCTGGTTCTGCTTAGGGATGAGTGCCTTTTGGCAGAAATTGGCATCCCTGAACTTACCCTTGAGCAAGTGCAAGAACTATGTGAAAAGGCAGAATTAGCTGCCCGAAAATATGTTCTTTCTCAGGTGTCTACAAGCAGAATAATTGACCTTGATGTATTTGTGGATGCCCAAGGCATCAAACCCATAACGATAGACGTTGACGTAAACGTTGTATTATCCCCAATAATGAAAGACTTTGATGTTGAATACTTAACCAGAGAAGCAACAAAACAAGCCTTCATTGTTATTGAAGAATACTTGAGGGAACTCAAGTGCAAATCAGAAAAATAACCTCTTTAATCGACAAGCTTGATGCTAAACTAGTCGTTCTTTTATGTCATCATAACGCAGACCCCGATGCAATTGGCGCGGCTTTTGCTTTTGACAACTTGTTAAAACAGTTAAGGCCAAACTTAAAAACTGAAATTGGGGCTGCTGCTGGACCTAGTAAACTTTCCAAAGCTGTAATTAAAGCTGTAAATGTGGAGCTTACTGATCAGCCTCAGATAGAAAATGCTGATTTGGTTGTTTTACTTGACACAAATACTACCCAACAGTTGGATGACTGGGCTGCCCTGCTCCAACCTGCGCAGCCGATACTTTTGATTGACCATCACGCCCCGCATCCTGAAACTGAACATATTTCAGCTCTTTCAGTAACTGATGAAACTGCTTCTTCGACTTGTGAAATCGTTTACAGGCTGTTTAAAGAAGCAAAAATCAAGCCATCTGTTGCTTCTGCAAAAGCGCTGTTTCTTGGAATTGCTTTTGACAGCAGACACTTCATTTTGGCTGGTTCGGAAACTTTAAAAATTGTTGCAGAACTTGCACAAATTGTAAACCCTCGAGAGACACTTCCTATTCTTTCATTGCCTATGGATTATTCGGAACGTGTTGCACGACTAAAAACCGCTGGTAGGATGAAAATTGTGAAAGTCAATAACTGGTTGATTGCCCTTTCTCGTCTTAGCACTTTTCAAGCTTCAGCTGCTCGCGGACTGGTTGCCTTTGGGGCTCATGTTGCTATTGTTGCAGGAGAAAAAGATGGTGGAATTCAAGTAAGTTTTAGAGCCTCCCACGAATTCTTTACCGAAACTGGAATCCACATGGGTCGCGATTTGGCAACACCCCTTGGTGAATTTTTGGGGGGTATGGGTGGTGGGCATTCTGTTTCTGCTGGTGCAAACGGCAATGGAGACGTAAATGGGTGTCTGAATTTTTGTGAAAAGCTCATAAAACAGAAATTAAGTTAACCCTTTTTGGGTAGCTACTCTTAAATGGATATAAAAAATTGCTTTAGGCTGGCGGATAATATTGGCAGTGATTGAAACTAATAATCTTACATATTCTTATCCTAACGCTAAAACGCCGTCAATTAAGAATGTTTCAATCACAATAAACAAGGGCGATTTTGTAATTTTAACTGGTCCCAGCGGATGCGGAAAAACAACTCTTTGTCGGTGCTTTAATGGTTTGGTTCCCCATTTTTACAATGGCATTTTGGTAGGAAAAATATCCGTTGCTGGATTAAATGTAGCTGAACATCAAATTCATGAACTTGCTCGCCATGTTGGGTTAGTGTTCCAAAACCCGGAAAATCAATTATTTGCATTATCCGTTGAAAAAGATGTTGCCTTTGGATTAGAAAATTTTGCCATGCCCCGCGATGAAATGAGAAAACGAGTAGACTGGGCGCTGGAACAAGCAGGAATAAGTGAACTAACCGAAAGACCCCCTCACGAACTTTCAGGTGGACAACAACAACGGGTTGCTATAGCTTCAGTTCTAGCAATGCAGCCCGACATTATAATACTTGATGAACCCACTTCTTTTCTTGACCCTTTGGGTGCAGAAAAAATTTTTGAAGTAATAAGCCAACTCAACAAAGAACTAGGAATCACTATCATTCTGGTCGAACATCGCCTTGATCTTGCAGCAAAGTATGCTAACCGTGTTATTGTAATGAACAACGGTGAAATTGCCATGGCTGGAACTCCCCAAGAAATTTTTACCTCAGAACAAGCTCGGCTAATTGGCATTGGAATTCCAAAAGCCACTGAACTATATCTATATCTAAAGAAGAATGGAATTGACCTGAAAACCATTCCCGTTACTCCAGAAGAAGTGGCACAACTTTTGCGGGAGGCTTTAAAGAATGCTTGAAGTAAAAGACCTCTATTACTCTTACTCTACTGGTTTTGAAGCCCTGAAAGGAATCAACCTCACAGTAAATGACGGGGAATTCTTGGCGATCATGGGTCAAAATGGGGCTGGAAAAACTACTTTAGTTAAACACTTTAACGGACTGTTGAAACCCACCCACGGTGAAGTCCTTGTTGACGGCGTGAGCACCCGGGACGTAAGTGTTGCTAAGTTGGCTCGTAATGTTGGTTTTGTGTTCCAAAATCCTGACCATCAATTATTTAGTGAAACAGTAGAAGACGAAATTGCTTTTGCTCTAAAGAACTTTGGCTTCGAAGAAGCAGTAATCAAAAAACAAGTTGATTGGGCGCTGAATCTACTGGATGTGGTGCAGTACAGAAAAACTTCACCTTTTATGCTCAGTGGCGGAGAACGAAAACGGGTAGCTTTAGCTTCAATTCTTGCATGGGATCCTCAGGTAGTTATTTTGGATGAACCCACTATTGGTCAGGACCATCGCCAGAAAGAAAAGTTGCAACATTTTATTTTGCAGTTGAATGCCCAGAAAAAAACTGTAGTTGTTGTTACTCACGATGTGGAATTTGTAGCAGAATGTAATCCTCGAGTTATTTTGATGCGTCAAGGCCAGATTTTGCTTGACGGTGTAGCTGAAAAAATTTTAAATGACACAAAGTTGTTGGCGCAGGCTTCTATTGTTCCTCCTCAGATTACCAAGATTTTTTTGGAACTAGAAGATTTGGGGTTGCCTACTGATGTTATTGACGTTCATGAAGCCACAAAAATTTTACTAAACCGGTTGAGGAAAAAATCATGAGCGTTTTTGAAGGATTCAAGTTCAGAAAAGTTTCTTCTTTGGTTCATGATTTAGACCCACGGGTCAAGTTTTTCTTTGTTTTAGTCTTGTTTGTTATGGCTATCCTGTTCACGAACCTGTTCGCGTTGCTTGTTTTGTTTATGGTTCCTTTGCCTTTCGTATTTGTCGCCAAAGTTAACCGTCAATGGTTGCGTTCCCTGCGAGGTGCCTTACTGTTGGCAGTGTTTATTTTTGCAACTAACTTCATTTTTGGGTTCTTGTATCCTGCATCGTTTCCTCAAATAACTCCTCCAGTGGATACTGCTTTCGAATATTTGGTGCTGTTGGAGCGCTCCATATCAATGACCCTGCGTTTTGTTGTTTTAATTGCATCTTTTTCTGTTTTCTTTTTAACAACTTCCCCCGATCATCTCGGGTTAGCCCTGCAGCAAAGTCATGTTCCTTACGAGTTTTGTTTTGCTTTCACTACTGCGGTTCGTTTCGTTCCCGTTTTAGCTGACGAAGCCCAAACCATAATGGATGCCCAAAAAGCCCGCGGGCTAGAACTAGAGCGTGGAAACTTGCTTAAACGGGTCAGAAATTATATTCCAATTCTTATTCCATTGATAGTGAATGCAATTCGAAGAAGCCTTGAACTTGCTGAAGCGATGGAATCCCGTGCCTGGGGTGCTAGCAAAAATCGTACAAATTTGTATGCCCTCAAGTTGAAGCGGTCTGATTATGTACTGGTTGTGATCTCTGTTTTGATGTTAATAGTTGCAGTTTACATTTGGCTTAATGTTTCAATTCCTTCGTTAAGTGCAGTTCTTTTTCCCGCGATGGTTTGATTATAAAACCTAAGAACAACAACATTTTCGCTAATTATAATATCCACTTTATATGATGTGGGTTTCGTAAATCAAAATTTTAGTAAGTGCCTTTTAGTGGCACATTTTTGGTGCAAAAGAAATGAGAAAAACGGGCAATCTTAGTTTTACCTCTTCCGTCTTTTTTGTCTTTTCTTCTTTACTCGTTTTTGTTTCTTTTTGGCGGTCTTTTTTGTCATGCCGTGATGTCGTGCCATATTGATCGCTTTCCTTTTCGGATACTTTTTCCCTTTCTGTGCTTCTTAAAGGTTACGTGAGTTTTTAGCTTTGTTGTCATCCGCTTTCTGCATTATTTACAGTTTTGCGTCTACATGGACTTTAACATTGTTTGTTATGGTCCGTAAGCCGTTTCAGAGTCGCTCCATCTCATCATTACGAAGGTTCAGAATGGTGTCCCTCATCACAACTACTCGGTAAGGTGTGCATGTTTAAAACTTTACCCTTTTTGAAACTAACTAGTAAAGAACAAAAAAATGAAAAGGTGTAGAGCTTATTTTTCGTCCAGTTTGAATTCTTTGTGAATTGCTTTGACTGTTTCTGGTCCGTCTTTTTCTTTGACCACAAAGGACACGTTGAGTTCAGATGAGCCTTGGGCTATCATGTTAACGTTGATTTTTTTGCTAGCTACTGCTGAAAAGATTCTGGAAGCTACACCTACCATGCCTTTCATGCCTGCGCCTAGGACTGCGACTACGCATACGTCGTCTTCGGAGATGATTTCATGGATGAATTCTTTTCCTAGCAATGCAAGTTCAAGGGTGTTAACTGCCCGTTCCAGAAGGCTTCGATGAATTACTATGGAAATGTTAGCTTCAGAAACACTTTGGGAAATCATCAATATGTTGATGTTTTCTTTTCCCAGAACTTCAAAAACTTTGGCTGCCGTTCCAGGGGCACCAACCATGCCTGAGCCGCTGACGGTTATAAGGGCAACGTTTTTGACGATAGTTACTGCTTTAACTCCATTTTTTGTTTCCAGTTTGCCGTTTTCCATTATCAGGGTTCCATGGTTGCTTGGGTTGAACACGTTTCTGATTCTTACGGGTATACCTTCTTTTCTTGCGGGTTCAAGGGCTCGGGGGTGCATTGCTTTTGCGCCAAAGATTGTTAGTTCGGTTGCTTCTTGGAAGCTAATTTTTGGGATTATTTTTGCTTCAGGAACCAGTTTAGGGTCTGAGGTCATCAAGCCGTCTACGTCGGTCCATATCCAGATTTCTTCGGCTTCAAGGGCTGCCCCTACGATAGTGGCTGTGTAATCTGATCCTCCTCTACCTACAGTGGTGGTTTCTCCGTTTTGGGTTTGGGCGATAAACCCTGTGATTACTGGGACCGTTCCCTTCTCTAAGAGGGGTTCTATGTTCTTTTTGAGTTCAAATTTAGTAACGTTCATCAGCAAACTAGCTTCTCCAAAGTTTGAGTCAGTTACTATCCCTGCTTCTCCCCCTGTGAAATGTTCCGAAGTTACCCTTATATCATTTAAAGTTGCGCTTACGATTGGGGCAGACAGTTTTTCTCCAAAAGAGATTACAAGGTCTCGGGATTTTGGGGTGAGTTCTCCCACGTAGCTGATTCCAGTTAGTACTTGTTCTAGTTCACATATTCTGGATTCTACTAGTTTCCAAACGATTTCTTGGATTACTGTGTCTTGGATTGCCTCTTTTATTGTGGTTTGGTGGCGTTCAAGGATTTCTTGCTTGAATTCTTTGATGAATTTGGTGTTGCCTGTCTTTGCCTGTACAGCTGCTTGAATTAGTTGGTTAGTTATTCCTTGCAGAGCTGAAACAACTACCACTATTTGGTTATCGTTTTTGTTGTCTTTAATCAGGTTTGCTACGTTGCGGATTTTTTCGCCATTGGCGACAGAGCTACCTCCAAATTTCATGACTATTTTTTTCAAGCTTTTTTTCTCCTTGTTATGTTGCCATTTTGTGGGCGATAGTTTGTTTTATGTCTAGAAGGTCTCGCAGTACTGCGCTTGCGGTTTCGACTCCGCCTGCTCCTAGACCAATTATTGTTTGTTCTCCCGCTGACTCGGAAACAAAGGTCACTGCGTTCAATGCCCCGTCCACAGCCAAGGGATGATGTTTGGATATTTGTTGAGGCTCAACTTTTAGTTTTTCTGTAATGGAGCCAATCAGTTTAATGGTGCAGCCTTTCTTGTTAGCCTCAGCAATGTCTTTAGCTGAAACATCCCGTATCCCCTTAATTTCCACGTCGTTAATTGTGACTTTTTTATCCATAATCCAGTTCGCCATAATCACAAGTTTTGCCGCTGCATCGTAACCATCAACATCCATGGTAGGATCCGCTTCAGCAAAACCTAGTTCTTGGGCTGCTTTCAGAGCTACATCAAAAGTGAGGTGTTTTTCGTCCATTTCCGTTAAGATATAGTTGGTTGTTCCGTTCAAAATTCCGCTAACTGAAAGGATTTTGTCGCCCTGCAAACAGTTTTTGGCAAACTCCAAAACTGGGGTTCCTGCACCTACGGTTCCGCTAAATCTTAGTTGAACGTTGTTGAATTCTGCAAGCTCAGTCAAAGCAGGCAAGGCTAAAGCTAATGGTCCTTTGTTTGTGGTAACCACGTGTTTGCTTGTTTTGAATGCAGATTTGATATATGATAGTCCCGGTTCGGCGGTTTCGATGTTGGTAGGGCTTACTTCTATCATGGCTTCTGCCTCAACAGATTCGATGACTTCTAGGGCGGTCATGTCGGATTTGCCGTATTGAATGCTTGCCGAGACCGTTCCGTGCTGTTTTTTTAATTTGAGCATTTCTTTAAGGTCTAACCCTTTCGGGTTTATGGCTGCGCCTTTTTTATCAACTACTGCAACAATTCGGGGGCGAAAACCATACTTTTTCGCCAAATCCTTTTTTCGGTCCAAAAAAATTTGAGCCAAACTCTGACCAACAACGCCCCAACCCACCAAAATAATCCTCATTCTATCGCTCAACCTGCTCCATACGTTAACCACTAATTACATTAACACCCATAATTACAATTACGACTAATAAATAATCACCACAACCAATCAACCTTTGTATACACCTAATTTTGGATTCTTTGGAACTAAAGCATCAATTTTTTTAAGATTTGAGCAAATTGGTTATGACAATTATTCATTGTGGTCAGATAATTGCATGCCCAGCAGGTTGAACATGGATATTTCACGATATTTTGCAGATAGATTAAGAGCTTCAATGGGACAGTGAAATAATGATGAATCCTGAAACTAGATACATGGATTTCAGTAATTCTAAAGAAGGAGCAAATTTTTATGCTGCTATTGTTTTTTGACTTAATTTATGGCCGTGTTTTGAACCTTGCTGTTAAACTGATTATTTGTTTAGAAATTTTGTCATGAAGGTTGGTCCTTCTATTGTGCCATATTTGCCGTTTTTGGCGTTTTGTTCGTCGAATTGTTTGATATTATCAGGGGGGTTTGTTGGATTGTATATTGCAAAGGGCACGGGGTCACGGGTGTGGGTGCCAATTTTTATCGGAGTGGGATGGTCAGGCAAAACAGCAAGGGCAACATCCTGATCGATGTTATCCATTATGCGCCCAATCAGCCGTTTGTCCAAATCCTCAATCGTCTTAATTTTTAGTTCGTAGTCTTTAGCGTGCCCTGCTTCATCTGGAGCTTCCACATGAACAAACACCAAATCATAATCATTCAATGCCTCTAACGCATAATCGGCTTTTCCCTCATAGTTAGTATCAAATAAACCTGTAACACCGGGGACCTCGACAACCTTCATTCCTGCATACCTCCCAATGCCTTTCACTAAATCTACCGCAGAAATCACTGCTGAACTTACACCAAACCGCTCTTTAAACGTAGGCAAAACAGGAACGCGACCCCCACCCCACGGCCAAATCATGTTGCCTGGATTTTTACCAACTTTTGCTCGGGCAAGATTCACAGGATGATTTTCCAAAATTGCCTTAGAACTCAAAATCATCTCCTTTAGTTCTTTTTCTACATTTTTTGCTTTTTCAGATTCTGCCTTTGGCAAAATGTCTGAAACCTTTTCTCCAATCGCATTATGTGGCAAGGTGCAATCCACTATTTCTTTAGGTAAGTAATCTCGGATTACCAAAAAATGTCGATAATCCAAACCAACAAAAAATTCAATATTATCTGGTCTGGGCGTTTTTTCCTTGATTTCTTCTATCAGCTGAGAAGCTTCTTTACTTGAAATGTGGTCTGCAGCATAATCAATCAATTTACCGTCTTTTTCTGTAATCAAATTGCATCTAAAGGCTACATCTTGTTTGTTCAAATGGATGTTTCTGCCGGCTGCTTCTAATGGTCCTCGTCCTGAATAATATACCTGTGGATCGTAGCCTAGAACAGACAAAATTGCAGGTCCCGAACCTGGATTCATGCTATCTGGAACTGTTTTCAATAATCCGTTCTGGCCTTTGGCTGCAATTAAATCCATGTTGGGCTTGTTTGCCACTTGAAGGGGTGTTTTGTCGCCAAGTTCGGCTATTGGGTAATCTGCCATTCCGTCTCCAAGAATAAGTATGTACTTCATATGTTTTACCTGCTTTTTTAGTAATTTTAGTTACCAATTGTAATGTTTTACTGTATCGCTTTTGCAGGTTAAAATTTACCCCGAATTCATAAACAGTATATTACTCCCAAAACAATATCCCATCATGGATCCCGCAGAGTTCTATTTTCTAATTCTTCCTCTAGCCGGGTTGGTCGCCCTTCTTTTAATCATAATTGTGCACCTTGCAAGAAAAGACAAAACAATTAAACACAAAGAACTGGATACTATCAACGAATTAATGCAAACCGGAGTCTTAACCAAAGAAAACTTTGCTGAAATGCTCCAAGTCCTAGTGCAGCAAGGAATCATAAAAGAGAGCTCCTACGAAACCATCGGAAAAATTCTTGACGAATCCCTCACTGAACAAGAAGAAACTACAGTTTCAAGTGACTAAAAACACGCCTTTTTGAAGCACAGCAACCGTTTTTCCATTTTTTTTGGTAATTGTCACTGTAGGCTCCGAAACCATCAAATCCATATGATTTTGTGACAAATTCTTGCCCCCTGGCATATCCGTGTTCGCACCAAATGCTACATGGATTGTTCCCAACATTTTTTCTGCCTCCAAAAACTCGTTTACGAACTTAGCTTTCGGATTAATCCCAAAAGCAAACTCCCCAACAACATTCGCCCACTGGTCTGTGGAAAAAGTCTGTTTGATTCTACGCAAATGTTCTGGATCCTCACAAAACACGGATTCAACTTTGCCGTCTTTTACGTTGATCTCTACTGGGTGCTTTAATTTACCGATACCGCCAATAGCCAAGTCACAAAAAAGCTTTCCATTCATCCTGTTTTCTACAGGAGCAACAATAACCTCCCCTGTTGGCAAGTTCATCCATTTCATCAACTCCCAATCCAGCTTGGTATCTGTGAAAAAACTACGACCCTCAACCCCCAATGTCAAATCTGTTCCGGATTTGCTACAAACTTTAACACTCACTGCACCTTCTAATGCCTTCATGAGTTTATCTGCATGATTTTGCAACTGTTTATGCTCCACTGCAGACAAAGCTAAAGCTCCATCTGTGAGCATATCCAAAGTAACCCCTGGACAATGCCCCAAACGGGACTGGTGATCAGCAATTTCTGTTTTTATTATCTTGATCCTAAAGGGAGTTTCTTCACGGTTCCCAGTTAATATGTTGACAAAAATTTCAGGTTTTTGAGATAAGGTCAACTGCAAATATTCTGGAATCTCAGTTCTTATTTCACTCTGTTTTTCAAGAACCAAAAACCTAGTCCACAACCCAAGAGAAAGTGCACCTTTAGCAAAGGCTTGCCCAATATCTGCTTTTTCTTCATCACATATTACTAGAATTCTTTCACCCTCACAGGCTTCAAGAACATTCTGCAACGCATTTCTTGCAGCAACCCAAGACTCCAACCTGCTTCCTCCACGAACTTGTTCTGCCAACAAAACCGTTTATTGGTTAGTTTTTTTCCAGTTTAGCAATTTTTTGTTCCAACTGATAAACCAGTAACGTGCAGATCAAAAATGCTCCACTGAATCCAACAAAAAGTACACCCGTCAAAAACACGGTAAAATACTGATTGGATACCAGAAAATAATCATTATATCCAAAATATGTGGTTGGAATCTCTAGACTGTTTGCCCACAAAAACATAACAATTCCTGCAGCAAACATAACAATGGAACCCCCAAGGGTAACCTGCCACTCTTTCATCTTATTCACCAATTGACCTTGTTATTACCTAAGTTCATTTATCTTTTTAGTAAAGCTCTTTTCATTTCAAGTCCCAAAAATGAGATTGACTCTTTTTAATCTGTCTTAACATAAACTTGGCCTTCTTTTGCACTATTGGCTCTGCACAATACGGTTTATCATCGATAAAGTATGGAATATCAGCCATTTTTGCAGTAACTGCGCATGCAAGTTTTCCAAGAAACTGCATACTATAACCGCCCTCTAGAACCGATACAATTTTTCCTTGACAAAACTTTGCTGCGATCTCCAAAACAAAATCAAAAATTTTCATGTAACTACGTGATGATACATACAAGTTCCCTACTGGATCCGAGTAGTGGCTGTCAAATCCGGTAGAAACCAAAATGAACTGAGGCTTATATTGGTGAATTATTGGCGCCACAACCTCATTGAAACCTGTTAGAAAAATTTTATCATCGATCCCATAAGGAAAGGGAACATTAACAGAATATCCTTTGCCTTTTCCTTCCCCAACTTCGTCGGCAAAACCTGTTAACGGAAACTCGATGGGGTCTTCATGCATGCTAATGTAGAGCACCTTCTGGTTGTTATAAAAAATTTCTTGGGTTCCATTCCCATGATGGGCGTCAATGTCCAAAATTAGCACACGTTCAAGACTGAAATTCTTCAACAAATGAGCTGCAGCTAAAGCAACATTATTGAAAACACAAAAACCCATGGGATAATTAAAACCTGCATGATGCCCTGGTGGTCTAACAAAAGCAAAACCATTATTGTACTTTTTATCCATCACATAATCAACTGCTTTCAAAGCTCCCCCTGCAGCCAAACGAGCTACTTCGTAAGATTTAGATGAAACCACGGTATCTTGTTCATCTATCAGTCCCCCTCCACAACTGCAAACCTGTTTAATTACATTAATGTAACCAATATCATGAATTAATTTCAAATCGTTAATGCTTGCTGGTTCTGGTTCAACAACAAAACAGTTCTTGTTTCCTAGAATACCGCTTTTCTTTAGTTCCCTATTGATCACCCGAAGACGAGATGGAACCTCAGGATGGCGGGGTCCTGTTTTGTGCCATAGATACTTTGGCGAATAAACTAGAACTGTTTTTGGCGTTTGTTTCACTTCCCTTTAGAGGACTGCTGTGTTTTTTGTCCTGTTAAAACATTCTGTAAATGTTCCCCTATTAACAATTATTCATCAAAAACTGAATGTTTACTGACAAAAAGATTTTATTGCTCCTGACAAGAATTATGCAGTTAACCTTTCAGGGTAGATTGACTTTGTCGTCAAAAATTGCAATATTTTCATACTTACTCATTGCCATCAACATTCTAGTTTTCATTCGAGCGATCACAAACCCTGAATCTTATACTGAATTGGTTACAACTTATGGACTTGTACCCGCTCAAATAATGAACGGCAATCACATTCCTTCTTTGGTTACTTCCATGTTCTTGCATGCCGACCTGTTTCACCTTGGACTTAACATGTTATTCTTATTGCTCAGTGGCGACGCAGTAGAACGAGAACTAGGCAACCTAAAATTTTTGGCACTATACCTAATATGTGGAATCATGGCTGGGCTATTCCATGCATACCTAAATAGCTCATCAACCATACCTACAATTGGAGCCTCAGGAGCAATATTTGGAATCCTTGCAGCTTTTGCTATTTTGTTTCCTTTTCGATGGATCCTTAAACTATTTGGGTTCATCCCTCTGCCCCTTCCAGTTATTTTATTTGTTTTCATAACAATCTTAACAGAAACCGCCTATGTATCCTCAGGAATAATCGAAAACGTAGCCCACACAGCCCACGTGGGAGGTTTCCTTGCTGGATTCTTTTTAACCTTGACTATAATCCCAAAAAAACGAAGCACAAATGAATAACTGTTTGAACACACTATTATTTAATGACAATAACAGACGATACATCTGGCAATAACTGTAACTGAGCTAAAAGTTCCTGAACAATTTTGTTTGGGTCAACCAATTCTGCAAAAAACAACAAATGACTTTTACACCCATTATTACAATCTGAAGCCCCAAAGCCCTTAACCAAATTTTTTGTTCCAACTGTCCACATCAAGTAACTGTTTACTTTACATTCAATTTTTTCACCTGTTTCAGTAATAACAATTGCCTTAACTGAAACGTTAGAATCTACCATCAAGTAATCAATGTGCCAAAACATCTTTTTGTGTTTCTTTAGATGCCTAGAAATTCTGTGTTTCAAGGAAGATCCTTTGCCTAACGCTGATCCAGTATACGTGTAATATCCCTTTGGAAACGTTTGTTTACCCAGTTTTCCTGCAGTTACTGTAATCTCTTTTGAAATAAAAAGCAATAATGTGTAGACTCCCCGGGTTGAAAGATTCGAAACTAAAGTTGAATCAATGTTCATTGAAACTTAATAACCCCTCATCTGATGTAGACCGTTAATCTATTGGTTCATTCCAGAAAAAAACTTCTTCATATAGCCATTGAAGGTTGTCGTTGTATAGTGGATCACTGAAGACAATGTCCAAACTAAAATCATATTTTTCCACTAACTGGTTAACATCATTCCAAATTTTTTCTGTTCGATCATCGGTGTTTCCACTCCATAACCCCCAGATGTTGTCGTTCTCACTGCGAAAACCAAAACCAAAATTTTCAGGAAGAACATAAACCGCAGAAGCCTTGAAGTTTCCATGTTTTGAAGGGTTTGCTTTCACATAATTCCAAAACTTTTCAAGGGCCTCAAAATGCTCATCTGTTAAAATGCCATACTCCGAATAGTCTGTGTCCGGATGGTCAAAAATTGTGACATATTTTGCCCCCGCATGATATGCTGAAACCAAATCATCGTAGAGTTCTTCCCCTGAAATAATGTAAGGAACATCATTATACGTCCATGTGACCATAACGCCCCATTCTTTGTTTTGTAGGTTTGCTGCTCCTCTACAAAGGGCAGTGTGTAATGGTCTACTATGGTTCCATGCATATTCAACTAAAACGATGTCGTATCCTGCTTTGTAAACAAACCAGTACAAGCCATACTCTGCAGTTAGTAACTTGATGTTTTCACAATCTCGAGCATATGAATAATAACTGATGTGCCCGTTAAGCAAGTAAACAAAATTTTCTGCAGCTTCTGATTGGTTATTCGCAGATTTAACCATCTGGAAACTGCCATCATCTAACTGGTGACCTCCTGGTTCATCCATGGCGTAAGCGCCTAAAAATTTGTCACCATATTTTTCTTTTGCATCTGCAATCCACATGTGGGGGTAGTAATTGTATCTCAAAACGAAGTCGCCATCGTCTTGTTGCTGGCGTAAACCAATGAAGAAAACGTAAAAATGCAGTCCTGAATCGTAAACGTAATCGGACACTTCATTCAGGTTGTTTATGTCGTACGTTATCCCGACGGTGTCAATAATAAACACGTTTGTGTAATTTTTCACTTTATCAACTAATGCTTTGCAGCCTTCAACACTATAGTTGTCGATAGCATATTCTACGCCGACAAAGAATTCTGGTTCTGAACCCTGACTGTTATTAACCATTATCAAAAAAACAGGTGAAACAACAATTGCAATAAGAATCAAACAGAGCAGAAATGTTTTATGTTTCAGTTTTGTTTTCTCCGGTCCTTGGTATTGATTACTATATCATCTGTTTTTCCATATTATACAATTGCAGAAATGTTTCAACATTTTCAATAATTTTGATGGTAGAAAAAAAGAAAAAGGGGTGATTGGTTATCAGCTTGCTTCTTTGCTCATTTTTTTAGCTAGACTGTAAATCACTGGAACCAGCACTATGCCCATTGCTATTGCGAATGCCCATGATACGTTTGCGACTATGTTTGTTACGCCTTCGAATGTGGAAAAGATTGCTCCTGCACCAATAATCAAGAAGATGCTATACAGCACAAATTTTGCGTATCCTGCAACGTCTACAAATTCCTTGTGATCGTCGGTAATGGATTTAATTAATCCATCTGTTAATGCTATTCCGGCTCCAATTATGACAAAGCCCAAAATCAGTGAATAAACAAGTTCGCCTGAAAGCAACATTACGTCTAATGCAATGATTATGATAACTGCTATCAATCCTATCTGAAGCAGGCTTTGTAGCATGTCTGCTATTTCGACTTTAGCTTTAGGAAATATTGGTTTGAGTGTGTTTCCAACAAGGGTGGCCAAAAAGCCAACTAGAACGCTTCCGACAACTATTATCACTATTCCGCCGAGAAGTCTGGGCAGATAACTTGCAAGATCAACTAGGAACCCACCGATTGCTCCTTCAATATTTAGGACCTGTATTGCAAGTACTATCGATATGACTAGAATAAATGCTGTAGTTACTCCTCCCACGAAAGAGGACATATCCATTCCTGCGGACCTGAAGGCTTTTCCAGTGTCTGTTTGGTCAAAACTTTTTTCTATTCCCATTTTTTCAATGACTTTGTTTACTGCACGGCCAACAAATTTTCCAGCAAAATAACCAATGAGAACAATGATTATAGCCGCAATAATCGCTGGCAAGGCAGCAATGATGTCTGAAATCATGTTAGTTAACATATCTCCAATGTTTGACAAAATTTATCCCCAATTATATTTGTTGCTTTTTTCTTATAATATTTCGCATGGTCAAACCAATTTTCGCCTTTGTGGGACCTCAATAACCTTTTAAAGAGACAAAAAACACTATGAAATTCATAAGAGGAAAAAAGGGCTAAGAAATGTCGCGGTACTCTAGTGTTTTCAAAGATGAAAGCAAACTTGACATAAACTATGTCCCATCCCAATTGCTTCACAGAAAACTCCAACTCAACTTGTTAAACCAATTCTTCCGTTTTACTGTAGAAAACCCCGGAAAAATGACTCAACGGACCTTAATAATGGGGAACATCGGAACTGGCAAAACTGTTCTTTCGCAACATTTTGGTTTAAACATTGTAAAAGAAGCAAAAGAACGCAAAATCAATCTAAATTACATTCACATCAACTGCCGTGAATGCAAAGGCAGTCTGTTCATGATTCTTCAACGGACTATAGCAAAATTTTATCCTAACTTCCCACGACGGGGATACTCCGCTGAAGAATTACTTCAAGCGTTAATGCAAATTCTTGACGACAAAGACGCGTACTTGATCTTAACTTTAGACGAATTAGAATCCCTTGTCCAAAATGAAGGCTCAGATCCCTTGTACAATCTTTCAAGAATCCAAGAAGACCGAATTGATGCCCCTAAACGATTATCCCTTATTTGCATTCTTCGACAGGATGAACAACTGGAATCTTTAGACCCCAGCACAAGAAGCACTCTACAACGCAACATAATACGGTTAACCGATTACTCAGAATCACAACTCGAAGACATTCTCGCCAACAGAGTAGATCTTGCATTCATAGACGGCACTGTGCCTCCTCAAACTCTAACCCTTATTGCCGAACTGGGAAACGCCGAGCAAGGAAACGCCCGATACTCTATTGAACTATTATGGCGGGCGGGTAAATACGCTGATGCCTCGGAACTGCAAGAAGTTACCCCGGAGTGTGTCAGAAATGCTGTTGCCAGTGTTTATCCTGTTGTGCGCAGAGACATGATTGTTGAACTTAGTTTACATGAAAAACTGTTTCTTTTAGGTGTGGCAAGACACTTCAAACAGAGCGATTCTGCTCACGTTTCCATGGGGGACGCGGAAGAATCATACGCTCTTGCCTGTGAAGAGTATAACGAAAAACCTCGGGGGCATACTCAGCTTTGGAAGTATGTAAATTCTCTTTCTGCTACTGGAATACTCGAAACCATGGTTTCTGGAGTTGGGCAACGGGGAAAAACAACAATGATTAGCCTGTCGCGAGTTCCAGCATCTGATCTAGACCAAGAAATTACTAAAATCCTGTCCCAAAAAGGATGGTGTACCTAAGATGGCAATCGAAGAAGTTTTTTCTTCTAAAGGGCGTGTTAAAATTCTAAGAATTTTATCTGAAATTGGAGAATTAAACATCTCAGAAATTGCAAGGCGTGCAGGATTAAACTATGCTACAACTAATCAGCACTTGGAGACTTTAGAAAACAACAAACTTGTACGCCACAAAACCTTTGGACGAATCCGTATATTTCGTTACAATGAAGAAAACCCTAGAGCACTAATGATCAGACAATTAATGGAATACTGGGAAGAGACAAAATAAATCGAAAACATGCTCTAAAATGTTTACTTGTAGTTAAATTAACCTTTGAAAATAGTTGGAGATGCTGCACATGAATGAAGACACAAATAAATCCAAATCCTCCAGAACAATCAATTTTTCTGTAATTATTTGTAGTTCTTCTCTTTATCAACAGTTTAAAGAAAATGAAAACTTCGTTACTGATTCTCTTGACTTAATTGTAGACCTTGTAACTGATGCTGGTCATCAAGTAGTTTCAACACAATTTATGCCCGATGACCGCGTTATGCTCACAAAACAAGTTGGCAATGCAATTAGTTCCAACATAATAGATGTAATAATTGTATGTGGTGGAACTGGATTAAGCGTGTCCGAAATTACCTTAGAAGCTTTAAGGCCACTGATGATTAAAACAATGCCTGGATTTGCAGAAATACTTCGAAAGCTCTATTATGACAAGTTTGGTTCAACAGCAATTATTAGCCGAGCCTTAGCTGGGATAACTGATCAACAAAAAATACTTTTTTGTATTCCTAACTCTCCAGATTCAATTAATCTTGCTTTTAAAAAACTAATTTTGCCTGAAATTGGAAATTTATCAGCACATGAAAGAGAGCATTAGTGTACTTGACACCCTGCAAATACGTTAATATTTAATGGTGCCCAATTCATTACCCTTGTCTAAGGAAGAGAAGTATAATGGAATTTTGTTCTTCATGTGGAAAACGCATGGTTATGAAACGAACCAAAGAAGGGGCAGTTTTTATTTGTCCAGTTTGTAAATGCAAAAAAACCCAAGAAACTGAAATCAAAACCGTTACTCCCAAAAAACCGCTTGAAACAATAGTGGTCATAGGAAACGAAGACCAAGGTTTAAAAACTAACCCTACCGCAGAAATGAAATGTCCAAAATGTGAAAACAATTTGGCATACACATGGCAAGTACAGACTCGTTCCGGTGATGAAGGAGCAACACAATTTTTTAGATGCACAAAATGTAATCACACTTTCAGGCTCTATACCTGACTTTCTTTTTGAATCGTTTCTGGCTCATTTTATCTTTAGGACTTGAAATTGTGATCTACTTGCTATTATGTGGGAATTAGGGGATATGATGCAATTGAACAATTTTGTGAGTTTTAAAAAACCATTGCTCCTTCACTGTTGTTTTTCAGTTTTCGTTCTTGACCTACTTTTTTAGAATTTAGTGGATTGTGAATACATAATTTATGTTCATAAATAATATTTAATCTACAACATTACGAAATATTGGCGTTTCTATTGGTACATATTGGTCCTATTCCCGAGAATATTGTTGAACGCAAGGTCATCGTTTACAAATCACGTATTGATTCAAAATCAATTAGGGCAACCGCTGAAAAAATGAAAACTGGACTATTTAGTAAGATGTTTTTCATGAACCCTAAACCTCACGAAGTACAGATTATTTCAATTGAAAAATATTATGAACCTTATTTGGTTGCAGAAGCTGAATACCATATTGATTACTCAAAAAACTGGACACACAACATTCAGGTTAATGAAACTATGTTGAACCTAACTTTATATGGGGGAAAAGTTGAACCCGTCTCTTTGAAGGATCATCTTAATTCTGCAACAAAAATAGTAAAGTTAACTGGAGAAGGTCGCTACAAAATTAATGAAAAAATTCGCCTTGTCTTTGATAGCCATTGGAGTAAAGTTGGTCTTGAAGAGTTACCTCTTGTACCCTTTGAAGAACAACCCGAAAACGTTCTAAGGGCTGTTGACCAAAAATTTGAAAATAGTCAACTAAATAACCAAAAAGAAATCGACCTATTAAAATCCAAAATTGTTAACCGCCCTGAAAATATAACCTGCATCCATGATGAATTATTCGATGTTAATGAGCGCACTTTAATCTACAAACCTATGTACGATGTTGTTGTCAAAAACCTAAAGACGAATAAAGAAGCCACTTTGACAATAGACGCAATCACCGGAAACACAAAATCTCGTATCCACAAACTTTCGGCTCCAACACAAAAAGATTCCACAAAAAAACCTGTGACGTCCTCACCGTCAAAAAAAGCAAAATCGCCTTTAACTAAAATAATTAAAAAAGAAACTACGATAAAATGACCTGACTTTAATGAATAGATTCATCTATCGGTGTTTCCTAATGTTATATCACTCCTGTTTTTAATCTTCTACAGCGTCTTCTACGCCTTTCTCTGTGATTTTAAATCGCACTTTTTCTTCTGGTAGATATGGTGAATCTATTACTGTTGCAATTCGTGTTCCTTTTCCACCTTTTCGTAGGTAAACTCTGTGTGTTGATGCGTGAGCCATGACGTTTCCTCCTGCTGGCTTGTTGGGATCTCCGAAGAAGGCTGTAGGGTTTGCTTGAACTTGATTTGTAATTACTACTGAAATGTTGAAAGCTTCTGTCAATCTAAGTAGCTTGTGTAATTGACTGTTAAGTTTTTGTTGGCGTTCTGAAAGGTTTTCTCGACCAACATATTCTCCTCTGAAGTGTCCAATCATGGAGTCGACAACAACTAGTTTGACATTGTTTTCTGGGCAGAATTTGAAGAGGTGTTCTGTTAGTAATTCTTGGTGGCTGCTATTGTATGCTCGTGCAAGAAATATGTTGTCTAATGTTTCGTGGGGGTCTAGACCTAATGATTCGGCTATTTGGAAGACTCGTTCGGGGATGAATGTTCCTTCTGTGTCTATGTACACAACTTTTCCGTTTAATCCGTTTTGTTCTTCTGGAAGTTGAACTCTAACGCACAGGGATAAACAGATTTGGGTTTTTCCTACTCCGTATTCTCCGATTAGTTCGGTCATTGCTTGTGTTTCGATTCCGCCACCCATGAGATTGTTGAGATTTTCGGATCCTGTTGTGCATCTTTTCATGTCTTGTCTTTTTTTCCATAACTCTTCTGCAGTGATGAAATCTATTCCTATTTGCTCTCTTGCGGCTTGCACGATTTTTAGAATGGTGTTAAATCCTATTCCTGTTTTTTCTGTGATTTCTTTGGGTGGGGTCACAGAAAGGGCTTCTGAAGTTGTGTACCCTGCAGATTTTAATTTAGTAGCTGTAGCAGGCCCGACACCTGGGAGATTTTTTAAATCGTTATCTTCTGACATGTTATTCACCCTTAAAGTTGTTAGATGTATTTTATTCGAGGTAGAGGTTGTATTCGAACAGTTTTAAGGTGAATGTCCTAACAAACAGTAGCAAAGAGGGGAGAGGTCAGTGAAAGTAATCTCGCCTTGGGCTAAAGATTACAATATGTTTACTAACTTTATGGTTGCAGATTTCTCCATCTCTTTTTGACTATAATAAGTGCTAAAATAGTGGCTAATGATAGAACAACAATTATCCATGAAGAAAACTCTGGTATGCTTTGTTGGTTTGTCCATGAACTCCAACCATCAAGAATGCAAAATGCCCTCACTCTTGCTAGGGGTGTTCCCGCGATTTCTCCTAGATTAATTGACGTTGTAAAGGTTATGTCAGTCTGTGTAACTGGATAACTTGTTATGGCTCCTTCAATATCTACTTCAACTTGATTTACATAATGAAGCGAAGTTAAAGGTGTATGGTAAATTGTCACGTTCAAAATCGTTTCAGTTCCATCATTCCAAAAAATCACGTTCTGAACTTCCGGAACAATCGCTCCTGCCGATGGAACAAAAAAACTGCAAAACGAGACTGAAATAATTATTAACATAAAATACACTCTGTTTTTTGACAGGCTAAAACAAACCCCCTTATTGTCTTTAGTTAAGTTCAATTAAATATCTTATGGTTTCAAACCCAATTAGATCATACTACATAAAGTAGAGAATATACCACAAAACCTGAAAATAATGAAATTAACCATAGAATCAAAACATATTTCATAATTTTCCTGTTTTTTGCACAATATTTTACCCCTGACCTCAACCGCCAAGAAACAATCAGCCAGCCTCCAACAATTTCAGCCAATGTTCCGACACTTGCATGGATTAATAAAAATATTGAAATTATATGGGATGGTTGAGCGAAAATAAATTGTTTCAAGCCAAATAATGAAGGTCCCATCACAAATAGAAAAGAAATGGCGTTTAAAATAATGGCAATCAGCATTGTGATTCCGTGGGAAAAATATGAGCTCCTTTTTTTGAGGACAAGACTACTGATTATTATAATTAAAATTATTATTTGTAACCCAAAATTAATGTTAGCAACAAACGGTTCAACCATGAAATCACCAACAGAAATTATGGAGGAAACAATCCAGGTAATATATGCGTCTTTTCTTATTTAGTTCTTTGATATTTTTCACCTAATTAGTGTGTCTTACTTCATGAAAAACTATATTTACTTTTGTTCGCTTACACCTTTTGCTCTGGATGCATGTAACATAAAAGCAGCAAGGTGTGTTAGTGTGGTTTTAGAAATCAACTATAAACTTAGACCGTTTAAGCCTTCAGATTTGAATGCTGTAATGCGAATAAATCGTGAATGCCTTCCCGAAAACTACTCTAACTTGTTTTTCATTAATTTGTACAAACGGTTCCCTGCAACTTTCATTGTTGCCGAAATCAATGGGGACCTTGTTGGTTACATTATGTGTCGTGTTGAAACTGGAATTCCAAGTTTTAAAGTTCTAGGAATCACACGGAAAGGACATGTCATATCTATTGCTGTGTTGCCTGGTCATCATAGAAAAGGAATTGGTTTCTCTCTTATGCGGGACGCAAGTCATGCAATGAGTAATTACAACGCAAAAGAATTCTACTTAGAAGTACGAGAAAGTAACCTAGCTGCAATAAACCTTTACAAAAAATTAGGATTTCAAGTATCACGAACAATAAGAAACTACTACGCAGATGGAGAAGATGCCTACGTTATGGCAAAGCTCCTTGCCTCTGATGAGCAATAGAAGCTTTGGCACTGATTTTTTTTGAAAAACTCTTTTCGTAAGCAAAACATGTCTTTGTAGAATGATGGTTCTGGCAACAGGTAATGGCGGGTCTTTTATCCACCATGAACCATGGGAATTAGGATAATTTCTTCAGCGTGATTAATCTCTGTTTCAAGTCCTTGTAATACATTAATCTCTTTTCCATTAACTATAATCAAAGCATTTGGTTTAGGGTCATCCAATTGATCATCAATTAGTGCTCGTTTAAAGTCTTCAGAAAAAATTTCCGCGAGCTGTTTCATTGCTTTTCTAATGGTTGTCGGAGTATCCAACTTTAGTTGTACACTTTTTTTCCCCGCAAGCCGTTGATATATTCCCAAAAATTTTACTTCTACATCAATTGGCATTTTGATCTCTCTTTTGTTATGAGCTTTCTCCACCAAAGAGCTCAACTATTTCGGACGTGAATTCAATAATGTCTTTTGCTTGTTCCATCATTTTTTCATTGTCCGGTGATGAATTTTGTGCTATCTGTTGAATTACTTTTTCGATTTCAATAAGAAAATTCAGTATTGGTTCATTAATTTTTTGTCTGCTGGTGATTGTTTCCTGAATTATTGGGACAATAAATGTTGGGTCTCCTAAACTGTAGTATATCGAGGCTTGAGCTTTAGAAAGGGCTTCAATAATAAAACCTGCAGCCATGTATGGCGTATTTTCTGCTGCTATTAGTTCTGCTTTTGCCTCTCTTAGGTAGCGTGTTGCCCAACCTTTTCGATACCCGTCCATTGTTGACAAATTATTGCCCCGTTTTAGTTGTTTTTATTCTTAATTATGAAAAGTAGTTGATAATAAAATTATTCCAAAACATAGATGGATACTAAAAAAGTTACACCAACTATTCAAGTTTTTATTCTTCGTTGGTGTCTTCTTCTGTGTCGTCATTACCATAAAGTGTGCTTGCTAATCGGGCTGTATAGCCAGCAACTTTGTTTCTGACTTTAGTTGAAGAAATGTTTGTATATTCATCAACGAATTTTTTGTTCTTTTCGAAATCTGTTGAAAACTTGTTAGGATATTTGTCTAACAATTCTCGTGCTATTCTTTTGACCTGTTCGGTTCGAACTTTTCCCATTTTTTCACCCCGCTATTTACTTTGTTTGTTTACTTTCTTTAATGTTATCAATTGTCCCCGCATCATGCCTTTTATCCCTTACGCCTTTAACGCCAAAAAAATTGACAAAATTTTCGTAAATTTGATTTGCAACTTCAGTTTTATTCATTTTTTTTAATTCAGCAATTGCTTCAACTATTGTTGGGATACATGACGGAGTAGTTAATTCACCATTGAATGGCTTTGCTCTGAAACGAACTGGTCCATCAGTTTCCGTTATGAGATTGGTTAACGGTGTTTCTCGGATGACCGTTTTGATGCCCCCTGAAAATATTGTTGCTGGGCCTTCCGTGATGTAGTAACCACGGTCAACAATTGTAGAAATCAAAACGTGAGGTTGGCTGAACCAGTGAAGAATAACTTTATCAATTTTGAATGATGGCAACATATTTACTATTTGACTGGTTGCACCTCTAGAATGAATTATCACGGGCAGCTCAATTTTTTCAGCAATCGACAGCATTTCTTGAAAGACTTGCATCTGAATTTTTGTGGGTTCCCCTTTTCCAGAATACGTGGCGTCTAATCCTATTTCCCCAACTGCAAGCAGTTTTTGTTTGTTTTCTACAATTAATTCAACAGTTTCTTTTAATTCGTTTGGCTTCAGCTGCTTTGTATTCCAGGGATGAATACCTGCAGTAGCATAAACTTGATTAGGGTATTCTTCAGCCAGTTTAATGCTCCGAATGCTTGTTTCCAAATCTGTGGAATTAGCAACCAATGCAACAACATCTACACGTTTTGCTTCATCAATAATTTGGTTAACATTTTGCGAATATGCATTGTCTGCAAGATGAATATGCGCATCAACAAATTTCATGATAAACCCTTTAGTCTTTGACAGGTTTTGTTGGAGCTAAAAACCTTTCTAGCCCTCGGATTTAAAACTGACACTTTATTTTGGGTAAAACGTCAGTTTACACAATTGTATGCTGTCAAATAACTGTTAAAAAAGTGATTCCTCGTTTATTCATTGATTATTTGAAACTCAACTTTTATTGGCGTATTATCTTGGAATATTGAAATAACCGGGCAGGTGGCTTCTGTCCTTCTCCAAATTGCATCAAGTTTTTGTTTTCTTTCTTTTGCTTTAACAGTTGTCTTGATTTTTACATCTGAAATCTTTGATGAATTTGATTCTCTATTTGCCTCAGCAACTACTTCCATTTGGTCAATTGTAACATTACTCTTTTTGCAAACATCAGCAAATATTGTAACAGCACATTCGGCTAACGAAATCAACGCTAGCTCTAAAGCTGTTGGTCCTGTATTGTTGCCTCCTTTTTCTTTTGGTAAATCCACAACTACACTGTGACCTCTAGTGTTATTCGCAATAGATTGAACATTTTGTACCCAATTTGCTCTAACTTCTACTTTCGTCATTGCTATCACTTGATATCTTTTACATCGAAAAGTTAAATCTATTTATCCCTAACATACTAATGAGGATTGACGTATTTTGTCTAAAAAACAGTTATTTTAGCAGAAACTGCTCCTAAACCTGTAGGTCCATACTCTCAGGCTATATTCAGTGATAATCTAATTTTTGTGTCTGGACAAATTCCAATTGACCCAAAAACTACTAAGATTGTTAAGGGTGCAATTGAAACTCAGACCATTCAAGTTCTTGAGAACATAAAATTGATCCTCGAAAGTGTACACCTTTCTATGGGTGATGTCATCAAAACTTCTGTATTCTTGAGTGATTTTGCTGATTTTAGGTCATTTAATGCAGTTTACAGTAGATATTTTGAACAAAATCCACCAGCACGAACTACTGTTCAAGTCGGTCTTATGCCTGAGGTATTAGTAGAAATTGATGCAATAGCAAAAAAATCTTAAACTAAAAGATAGAAAAAGGGATTTTCATTCCCTTTTTTGTTTTTATTCTACATGAACTCTGAAGAGGTCTATGTCGTGGGTCATTTCTTTTGTGCTCTTCAAGAATTCTCTTGTTGCTCTTTCTACATCTTTGGATTGGGTAATGTATCTTCCAACTATTATGATGTCTGCACCGTTTGCTAGTGCTTCTGGCGCTGTTTCTGGAGTTATTCCGCCGGCAACTGCTACCAAGAATTTTTTGCCTTTGAATGTTTCACGCATTTCTTTGATAATGTCCCACCTTGTTTTGCCTGTTTTTTCTGCATCTATTGCTCGGTGTAGAATTGCAACATCAGGTAATCGTTTGAGGGATTGAAGTTTTTCGATTGGGTTTGTTACGTTCATTAGGTCCATTATTGCATAGATGCCTAACCGTTTTGCTTCTGCGATGAACTTGTCGATTGTTTCTGTTGTTGCTAATCCCGCGACCACAACTGCGTCTGCGGTTTCTTCAAATGACATGTCAACTTCAACCTGCCCAACGTCTAGGGTTTTTAGGTCTGCTACTATGAACATGTCTTTGGCTACTTCTCTCAATTTACGTACGACTCCAATTCCTTCTTTTTTGAGCAGAGGTGTTCCTACTTCTAGGATGATTCTGTCGCTTTCAGGTAATTGGCTTATGATTTGTTTTGCTCTTTCGGTGCTGGCAACATCAAGTGCTATTTGCAGGTAGGGTGGTCTCCATAATCTTGGCACATTGAATCCCATTATTGGGTGTTTTGCTCTGTCTTTGTCATACATTACTTTTTCCAGTGACGGATAGTTGTCCATTGCTCTTTGTATGGCCAGTTTTGTGGCACTATAATTGTAATGATAAATGCTGCGAAAATCTTTAGCTTGAGGGTGAATAAACACACTACAAACTATAACCCATTCATCTACTTTATCTTCAGGAATTACCCCTTCTTCCACTGAATCTGCAACAGCTTTTGCCACTGCTGCTTGTGCTGGGCCAAAAATTTTTCCTGCGTCAGTCATGTTTTTTACGGTAACTTTGGGAACAAGAAGAGTGTGGGGTTTAGGTGGAAGATTAGGTCGAATAACTGCTAACAGAGGCGTGTGACCTGCAGACAAATTCGACAAACCGTTTGCAAAAGCGGTTCCAACTGGTCCAGTTTTATCCCCAATCAGCAAATCAACATGGGCAATTTCTGTCCCTTCGCCCATTAGCGCTTCACCAATTAGGTATGCTGGTTCAGTGTTTGTCGTTATTTTGTCAAAAAGAAGCTCTCGTTCATTTACGTCTGAAAAATCAACATCAAATTCTCGCATCCATTGATACAGAGTATCACGGTGAATGCCCATTATATCTGCTGTACCTTTAATTGTCGGTTTTGTGGATCTACTTCCACTTTTTCTTCTGTTTTTTCTTTCTTCTTTTTTAGCTTCTGCAAGTAATTTGATAAATTCTTCTTGTGTTTCTGGTTTTTTACCGTCATAACCCGACACAATATCACTCTCAGTGAGATGGTTTCATTAATCAACTATAAAAATATGTCGGAATTAATAAACAACACCTCAATGAATCCGACACTTTTTTATGATTGGTTTTTTTCAGAAAGCATCTTTTAAGTATTTTTATGTTGTTTTTTCATATATTCGCCTAGATTTTGGTTGTATTTTATGATGCATTTTCTCAAACTATTTCCAACATTTATATTGAAAATGGTGAATGGTTTTGATTTATCTACTGTCCCGTAACGTTAGAAAATATGTCTATTTTTGAATCTTACTTCTGTTACGGGTGAATTCTTCTCGTTTTCTTTTTTCGTCTACTGCTTGTCGTATCCATTCGGATGGTTTACCTACGGTTTTCAGGTATCTCAGTTGGTCTGCGGTTAGGCGTACTCCGTAATGAAGTTTGCGTTTGCTCATAGGTTCCACGGTGTTAATCGGTATTGAAAATAAAGAAAAGTTTTATGAAATCAAAATATTGATTTGCACTAAAATCGATTTCTTTTTGGAACATCAATAAATCTTGTGGAAATTATCGACAAGTGTTAAAGTTCCTCGATGGAAGAAATGTAAATAAGTGAGGTAATGCTCAGAAAGCAACAAAATGCCCTAATGAATTGTTTGGGAGGAAAGTGGGCGATGGAAGCTGAATTCTTAAAGTTGGCTCTTGGTTTAGTTGAATCTAACGAAAACCATGAACGTTATCGTGGAAAAGAGTGCATGAACCTAATTGCCAGTGAAGGAATCAAATCTCCTGCAGTTAATGAAATTATGCATATGTCCAAAGATTTGGATTCCCGATACGCTGAAGGTGAAAATGATCTTAAAGGTCATGTTAAGGCACGGCACTATCAAGGTCAAAAATTCATGACAAAAATCGAAGACTATGCAACAGATTTGATGAAAAACCTGTTTGGCTGCAATTGGGCAGATGTACGACTTGTTTCAGGCACCCACGCAAATCTTGCAACTTTCAAAGGCTTATCTATGGCAACAAAAAACGACCGTATGGTTGTTTTACCTCTTAGTGCTGGGGCACATATTACTCATGACTATTCTGGTCTGGCTGGTAGTGTTTTGGGTCTCGAAACCATTAATCATGCTTACGATATAGACGAACTAAATATTGATGTAGAAAAATCTTCAACAATAATTGATTCCGCCCGACCTGGAATCGTAACCTTTGGTGGTAGTGTTTTTCCCTTTCCTCATCCCGTAAAGGAATTAGCTAAAGTTGCCAAAGACAATGGAGCTTACGTTGCATACGACGCTGCTCATGTTTTGGGATTAATTGCAGGAGGAGAATTCCAAAACCCCTTCAAAGAAGGTGTGGATTTCATAACTGCATCTACTCATAAAACTTTTCCAGGACCCCAAGGTGGAGTTATTCTTGCTAATTGTGAAGATGACCGTATGAAAAAAGCCATTAAAAAAGTCCAGTATGCCGTTTTTCCGTTGAGCGCTTCTAGTACTCATCTTGGGCGGTTGCCTGCTTTAGGTTTAGCAGCTTTGGAAATGAAACTATACGGTAAAGACTTAGCAAAACAAACGATTAGAAACGCTCAAACTGCAGGTAAGTGCATGTTTGAAAATGGTGTTAAAGTCTTAGGGCAAAAAAACGGATTCACTCGTTCTCATCAGATTGTTGTTGATGTTCGTGAGTACGGTGGAGGACAAAAACTTGCTTTTGCTCTTGAAGATGCTCACATCATTTTGAATAAGAACCTTTTGCCCTATGATAACCAGCACGATCGAGGTGACCCTTCCGGTCTGAGAATCGGTTTTCAAGATGTAAGTCGTCGAGGTTTCAAACCAGAAGATGTTGAACAGTTGTGTTCTTTGATATTGGATGTAGTGAAAGGCAAAAGAACTCATGAAGACGTAAGAAAAGACGTTATCAAGTTACGACAGAATTTTAACGAAATCAAATATGGCTTCCAAAGTGTCAGTGAAGCAAAAGAATACCTGAAAAAACATGTTTAAGTATTTTAATAACTAACATGCACGTGCGTAAAGCCGTCTTTGCACTCTGTTTTTTCTATACGATATTTTTTTATATAAGAATGGAGTTTTTTTGTTTCATTCAAGGAAACTGGGTCTATGAACAGCCATTCGACGACTACATTAACAAATTCTTCGATGTTCTATAGTTTTAGCTATTTCTTTTATAATTAGGTCCAGGTAACTGAAATTTATTGTCTTTAGTTTTCTGGGCTTTTTGGAGTGTTTAGT
The DNA here is from genome assembly GCA_024650005.1 of Candidatus Bathyarchaeota archaeon. Taxonomy (GTDB): domain Archaea; phylum Thermoproteota; class Bathyarchaeia; order Bathyarchaeales; family Bathyarchaeaceae; genus Bathyarchaeum; species Bathyarchaeum tardum. Next base: position 265,585 of record JANKMT010000001.1, read on the forward strand.
TATTATGAACAAAAATAATGAAAAAAAACAAAAAAGAATCGTGGTAAAATTTGGAGGCTCTAGTCTGGCCGACCACGAGAAAATATTGCGAGCCGTTACGGCAGTTGCTAACGAAGCAAAGAAAGGAACCCAAATCACAGTAATTGTTTCCGCTATGGGAAAAACTACTGATACCCTGTTCAATGCTGCCAAAAACAGCTCTAATGGTAGGCTGCATAAGCCTGATTTAGATGAAATTCTGGCAATGGGTGAACGAACCAGCATTAGAATCATGGCTGTGGCATTAAAAGCCCAGGGAATAAAGGCTTGGTATGTCGATCCACATGACCCCGAGTGGCCTATTGTTACTGATGATTCATTTTCAGATGCCAATCCATTATTGGATGTGTGTTACAACCGTGTAAAGCAGCATGTGTTGCCCCTTGTCGAATCTGGAGTTATTCCTGTTATTGCCGGTTTCGTGGGTAGAACTCAGAATGGTCGGGTAACTACGTTGGGTCGTGGTGGAAGTGATACAACTGCTTTCATTTTAGCGAAGGCTTTAGAAGCAGATGAGCTAATCTTAGTTACTGACGCTGAAGGAATAATGACCGCTGACCCAAAAGTGATAAGTAATCCTCAGCGGATTCCAGAAATTGACGTAAAAACATTGGTTGGTTTGGCCGATTCGGGCACAAAATTCATTCACAGAAAAGCATTACGTTACAAGGAGGCATCAGTAAGAGTGAGAGTAATCCGAAACATTCACGGCGACCTAAATGTTGAAGGCACAATAATAAAAGGAACACTTTCTGGTGATTTAGGTGCCGAGTTTGCTAGTCCTTCTCCTGTTTTGTCTATTACTGTTGTAGGAAATGATGTGTCACAGAATCCTCAAGTTATAAAAGAATTAGCTGAAACCGCCGAAGAACACGCTGAATTGCTCGGGTTATCTTTGAACCGTGATTCGATGATATTGTATGTTACTGAAAACTCTGATTCTAAAGTTCTGTTAGAGAAAATGCATGAAGCAATACTGAAGCATGAAGAAACCTTGGCTATGTCTGTGCGAAAACAGTTGGCGTTCCTTAAAATCAAGGGGGTTGGCTTAGAAAAAACTCCGGGTCTTACTGGACGAATATCTGAGGCTCTGCGAGTAAACTGCATAAATATTTTTGGGCTCATGACAATCACTTCCAGTATTCTTCTTTTTGTGGATTGGAACGAAAAAGAAAAAGCTTTGGAATTAGTAACAACTGCATTAGGGGATAATGAGTCATGTTAAAAGCTGCTGTATTAGGTGCAACAGGAAATGTTGGACAAATATTTGTTCAACTGCTAGAAAATCACCCTTGGTTTGAAGTAACAACTGTTGCAGCCTCAGAAAGAAGTGCCGGAAGAACATACGGAGAAGCTTCCAGATGGAGGCAATCAACTCCAGTCCCTGAAGCTGTCGCACAAATGGAAGTAGTGGACATTACTCCAAGTGAAGTAAAAGATGTTGACATAGTTTTCTCAGCATTGCCTTCGGATGTAGCAGGAAAAGTTGAGGAAGATTTTGCTTCTGCAGGAAATGTGGTAGTTAGTAACGCATCGTCCCACCGAATGGATCCGGATGTTCCTATGCTAAACCCAGAAATTAACTGTGAACACGTTAGCCTAATTGAAGAACAACAAAAAAAACGAAAATGGGACGGCATCCTTGTCACTAACCCAAACTGTAGCACCACTGTTCTAACTTTGCCTTTAAAGCCAATCTATGATGTATTTGGCATCAAAAGCCTCATAGTATCCACGATGCAGGCAATATCTGGTGCCGGATACCCTGGAGTTGCCTCGTTGGATATCGTGGATAACGTCATTCCTTACATCGGTGGAGAAGAACCCAAAATGGAATCTGAAACCCAAAAGATTCTGGGTACTGCCTCTAAACCTGCTGACTTCAAGGTTTCATCTAGCTGTCACAGAGTTCCAACAATTGATGGCCATATGGAAGCAGTTTTCGTGGCAACAAAAAAGAAAGCAGAACCTGAAACTGTAGCTGATGCTATGGAAAACTTCATTGGTGAACCGCAGACCTTAAAATTGCCTTCGGCTCCAGAAAAACCAGTTATAGTTACTTGGGAAAATAATCGTCCACAAACCCGATTAGACCGTATGGAAGGCAACGGAATGAGCACCGTAGTTGGTAGGCTCAGAAAAGACCCTGTGATGGATGGGGTGAAGTTTATTGCTTTGGGTCACAATACGATACGGGGAGCCGCTGGATGCGGTGTCCTTAACGCAGAATACTTGAAAGTAAAGAAGTTCCTCTAAAGGAGACAAGAACCTTTGGAAACAGGTAAAAAAAGACGATTAAAAAGAATCTTCAGAAGTGACAACAAAACCGTGATTGTCCCAATGGACCATGGAGTAACTGTTGGTCCAGTTACAGGACTAACAAACATGCAAGAAATCATTGACAAGTTGTTGCTTGGAGACGTTGACGCAGTTCTCATAAACCGGGGAATCGCAAAAAAAGTAGACAACGGAACCGCCGGATTAATCATTCATTTGTCTGGAATTTCAGCCCTTTGTCCTGAACCCAACAACAAAATGCAAGTGGGAACTGTAGACGATGCTGTCCGTTTAGGTGCAGACGCAGTTTCAGTGCACATTAACGTTGGCTCAAAAAACGAAGATAGTATGCTTGCAACCTTAGGCAAAGTCGCCTGTGAATGTGACGATTTTGGTATGCCGTTATTGGCTATGATGTATCCAAGAGGACCAAACATCAAAAACGCCCATTCTGCAAATGTAGTTGCCCATGCAGCCCGTTTGGGAGCAGAACTTGGAGCTGATATCATTAAAACAAACTACACAGGTACTGTTGAATCTTTCAAACAAGTTACTGATTCTTGTCCAGTTCCAGTTATCATTGCTGGTGGACCAAAAGCCGAAACCACTAAAGATGTTTTACTGATGGTAAAAGATTCGGTAACAGGTGGCGGATCGGGTCTCTCTATAGGAAGAAACGTGTTCCAACATGAAAACCCTACAAACATGGTTAAGGCACTTTCAGCGATTATTCATAATAATGCGTCAGTTGATGATGCAATGAAAATCCTTGGTGAATAAAATGAAGTACCTTTGGGTTGAAATCGATGTGGCCCTTCCTAACCCTCAAAAAGTTAAGTTACTAAAATCTGCAGCGCAGTTTTGTGACGTTGCCTTAGTTGATGCAAAAGATATTGACGATGCAAAAAAAGCTGGGCTTTCTGTTGCTTCGGATTCTGGGGACGCTGACATTGTTACTGTTTCTTCGTCTGAACTTGAATCCGTAAAAAAGTTGAAGGCTGACGGCAAATGTGTTGCAGTGAAAATGATTATTGAAAGCAAAAAGGATGAAGAAACAGCAATAGCTGCTGCGGAACTTTTGTCTGATTATGTTATTGTTGGTACTCCTGACTGGAAAATCATTCCTTTGGAGAATCTCATCGCAAAGACCCGGGGAAAAACTAAACTTTTAGCGGAAGTTTCTAACACAAAAGAAGCAAAAGTTGCCTTAGAAACTTTGGAACTTGGTTCAGACGGTGTAGTTCTGAAGACCGATAGTCTTGAAGAACTCAAGCAAACGGCAGAGTTTGCCAAAAAAGAGTCTGTCGGTCTTGGTTTGGTTCCTGTTGAGGTTACTGAAGTAAAAGAGATTGGAACCGGAGCTCGTTCTTGTATTGACACCTGTGAACTTATGAAACCTGGAGAGGGCATGCTTTTGGGTTGTCAATCTTCTGGCTTGTTTTTAGTTCAAGCAGAAGTTCACGAAAGTCCATACGTGGAAACTCGTCCTTTTAGGGTTAATGCTGGACCTTTATCTTTGTATGCTCTTACTTCTCCAAACCGGACGAGATATTTGTCTGAACTAAAATCTGGGGAAGAAGTACTTATTGTAGACCGAGCAGGAAACGTCAGGGTAACCAATGTTGCACGCTCAAAAATTGAGTGGCGTCCAATGCTATTAATTGAAGCAGAATATAATGGCAAAAGTTTGAAACTTATTGCCCAAAACGCTGAGACTATAAGAGTTGTTACTCCCGAAGGCTCCAAAGCTGTAACTGACCTAACAAAGGGAGACAAAATTCTTGCCCAAGTGGAAGAAGGCGGAAGGCATTTTGGAACATTGGTGAAAGAAGAAGCAGTGATCGAGTGTTGACAATTAGAGTCTGCGTTGCAATTCCACCTAAAACAGTTGATGAAGCAATTGAATTACTTCAAACTGCTGATAGTTTACACGCAGACCTTATTGAAATTAGGTTAGACAGTCTCAAAAATCACGGGTGCCTAAAAGAAATTGCATCTTGTACTAAAACTCCGTTGATTGCTACAAACAAATCAACAAAACAACACGGTAATTTTATGGGCACCGAAACTGAACGCCAAAAAATATTGGTTGACGCAGCAAAAAATGGTTTTGAATATGTTGATGTGGATTTAGGTACACCTAATCAAGTTCAGTTAATCCAGAGTTTGCATGCTGCTGCAGCCAAAGTTATTGTTTCTTTTCATGATTTTAAACAAACACCTTCGGTATCTGAGTTAAGAAAAGTTCAAGATGAAATATCTGCATTAGGTGCTGATGTTTGTAAGATTATAACTACTGCTGAAACAGTTGAAGACAACTTAGTAGTTTTAGATTTTGTTTCTAAATCGTCTAAGCAATCTAAAATCGTTTGTTTTGCTATGGGAGATTATGGCAAACCTTCTCGTTTGTTGTCCCCTGTTTTTGGTGCCTTTTTTACCTTTGCTTGTCTTGACGAAAAAAGAAAAACTGCAAAAGGACAATTAACTATACATGAAATGAATCTTGCATACGAGACTTTGGGGCTAAAATAGTATGAATGTCTCAGGAAAAACTAAAGTGTGCGCTATTATCGGTGACCCTGTAGAGCACTCCCTTAGTCCTGTAATGCATAATGCGGCCTTCAAAGAACTTGGATTGAATCTTGTTTATGTTGCTTTTACCGTAACTGCCAAAGATTTGAAGGACGCCCTTTTGGGTGTAAAAAGTTTAGGTCTAAACGGATTAAACGTGACTATGCCCCACAAAAACGAGGTTATCAAGTACCTTGATGAACTTGACGTCACCGCAAAATCTGTTGGCGCGGTAAATACTATTCTTAACAATCAGGGAAAACTGAGGGGATACAACACAGACGGCGAAGGAGCAATTATTGCTCTGCAAGAAAATGGTGTTTGTCCTGAAAAAATGAAACTTGTGCTTCTTGGCGCTGGAGGTGCAGCAAAAGCAATAGCATATCAAGCCGCCCAGAACGTTAATGAGCTTGTGGTCTTGAACAGAAACTCTGACAAAGCAAAAAACTTGGTTAAGTTATTGCCCAAAAATTTTGGTGCATCAGTAAAAAGTGGACCCCTTTCTTTTAAAGTCCTTAAACAAGAACTTGAAACAGCGGACATTCTAATTAACGCAACTTGTGTGGGTATGCATCCGGACAATGAAATTAGCCCTGTTCCGTCGAAGCTATTGCGTCCTGATCTTAATGTGATGGACATTATTTACAATCCTTTGGAAACTAAACTTTTGAAAGATGCAAAAACTGTAGGTGCAAAAGTTATTTCAGGACTTGAAATGCTCATTTATCAAGGTTCTGTTGCTTTTCACATTTGGACTAATTGTCCTGCTCCTGTTGAGGTTATGAGAAAAGCTGCATTGAATGCCCTAAAAAATGGAGGTTCAGATTAATGCATGGACATGCCCAAGCAATATCTCATGGTGCAGCTACAATAATTAATGCAATCGCTACTGGAAAAGGCGCAGCAGTAGGTGTGGACCTTTGGACAAAAGCCATAGTAAAACTGACTGGTGAAACTGGACAAGTGGATGTTGTTATTCGTTCTGATTCTTCAGAGAATCCTGTTTTGGCACAAAAAACTGTTGAGCGTGTCTTCAAGCATTTTGGTTTAGAGAATGAATTTGGTGCAAAAGTTGAAACTAGTTCTTCTATTCCTGTTGCCCGTGGTATGAAAAGTAGCAGTGCAGCAGCAAATGCAATTGCTCTGGCAACTGCTGCGGCATTAGAACGCAGTTTGGATGATGTTGCGTTGGTGCGGTTGGGCGTTGAAGCTGCTTTGGATGCAAAGGTTACCATAACTGGGGCTTTTGATGATGCTTGTGCTTCTTATTTTGGCGGGGTTGTAATAACCGATAATTTGGAACGCGAAATCATTAAGCGTTTTGAGTTACCCGAAGCTCCTCTTGCTGTTTTGTTTTATGTTCCTGCACAAAAAACCTATACTGTTAGTTCCAATGTGAACCGTATGCGAGCTTTGTCTTCTGCTGTTAAAATAGCTTACAATGAAGCCTTGAATGGGAACTATTGGGCTGCTTTAACCTTGAACGGGTTAGTTTATTCTTCTGTTCTTGGTTATGATCCTTCTCCTGCAGTTGATGCTCTCACGGCGGGTGCTTTGGCTGCAGGGTTATCCGGAACTGGTCCTGCTGTTACTGCAATAGTTTCTAAAGACAACTTAAAGTCTGTTAAAGAAGCTTGGCAGAATTATGTAGGCGACATTTTAGAGGCTCAGGTTAATCTGGAGAAAGCAAGGGTGGTCCTTTAAAAATTGGATTTGACAGTTGAACACACAGCTGCTCTGAAAGGTGTGGTTTCTGCTCCCCCCTCCAAGGCTTACACGCACCGCTTGGTTATCGCGGCGTCACTTTCTGAAGGTACTTCAAAAATATTTAATCCCTTATTTTCTGATGATACCCAAGCAACCATGGATGCAGTAAATGCTCTAGGAGCAGAGACTGAAATCCGAGAAAACTGCTGGATAATTCATGGAACTGGATGCGTTAAAACTCCAAAAAATCCCATAGATTGCAGAGAATCTGGATCTACACTTCGTTTTATGGTACCTGTTGCAGCCCTTGCTTCTGGTTCTTCAAAGTTTCTTTTTGGAGCATCATTTGCTCGAAGACCTATTGCTCCTCTTCTTGGCAGCCTAAAAGAGTTGGGAATAAAATCTACTGTTCAGAGCGATGGGTCGTCAGTCGTTGTTTGTGGTGGGGGAATCAAAGGTGGAAAAACTTCCATACGGGGTGATGTGAGTTCACAGTTTATTTCTGGATTGTTATTTGCTTGTCCAAAAGCCTCAGAAGATACTGATATTACTGTTTCTACTCCTTTGGAATCTAAAGGTTATGTCGAGATGACCCTTGAAGTTCTTGTAAAATACGGTTTTCAAGGAGCAGTAAAACAGGACATGTCAGGTTTTTGGGTTCCTTCAAATCAAAGTTTTATTCCTTGTGACAATGTTGTTCCTGGAGATTTTTCTTCTGCTGCGTTTCTTTTTGCTGCTGCTGCAGTGACTTCATCAATGATAACTGTGAATAGTCTTGTTTATCAAACCGCACAAGGTGACCGGGCAATTCTGGGGATACTGAAAGACATGGGTGCATCAGTTGAAGTAACTGAAGAATCAGTAAAAATCGAGGGCAAACCCCTTACCTGTATTGACATTGATGCGAAGGATATTCCAGATTTAGTTCCAGTTTGTGCTGTTCTTGCGTGTTATGCTAAAGGGCGCTCTACGATATTTAATGCAAAACGGTTAAAGTACAAAGAGTCTGATAGACTAAATTCAATAAGCACGGAACTGAAAAAAATGGGTGCAGACATCGAAGTGACCGAAGATGGTTTGACCATAAATGGAGGGTACCCCTTGTTTGGGGCTACAATTAATCCTCATAACGACCACCGAATCGCTATGTCCTGTGGAGTTGCCGCTTTGGGTGCGAAGGGAGAAACAAAGATTCAAAACGTTGAATGTATAAATAAGTCGTATCCGCAGTTCTTTAATGATTTGCGAGCGTTAGGAGGCAATGTTGTTGGGCTCTAATTCAATAGGAAAAGAATTTGTAGTAACTTGTTTTGGAGAAAGCCATGGACGATGTGTCGGCGCAGTAATAGATGGGTGTCCTGCTGGTCTTCCTTTAAGTGTAGAAGACATTCAAAATGAATTGGACAAACGTTTACCCCAAAAAGCAGAAATTGTTTCTGCTCGAAGAGAAGAAGACGTAGTCGAGTTGTTTTCGGGAACTTATGAAGGTTTTACGACTGGTGCTCCAATTTGTATTCTTGTTTGGAACAAGGAAGTTGTTTCAGATTCATACGATATGATACGTCATACTCCCCGACCTGGACATGCCGATTATCCTGCGAGAATCAAATATCTCGGCTTCAATGACAACCGAGGTGGAGGACGATTCTCTGGTCGCCTTACTGTTGCTTATATTATGGCAGGAGCCATCGCTAAGAAACTGCTTGCACTTGCAAGTGTTGAGATTATGGCTTACACTTCTGCGATTGGGGGTGTAACCATAAAAAAAGCTCTTTCTGTGGAGGATGTTCGGGAAAAAACTTATGACAGTTCAGTTAGATGCCCTGATTTAGTTGCTTCTAAACAGATGGAAAATGCAATTTTGAAAGCAAAAAGTGAAGGTGACAGTGTCGGAGGAATTGTGGACTGCTTTGCATTAAATGTATTGCCGGGTGTTGGGGAGCCGTTGTTTGATTCTTTGGATGCTGATCTTGCAAAGATCCTTTTTGGGATTCCTGCTGTTAAAGGTGTGGAATTTGGTGTTGGATTTGAATCTTCACGATTGAAAGGTTCAGAAAATAATGACCCATATATGATGCAGGATGGAGAAGTTAAAACAACTACCAATAATTCTGGTGGAATTCTTGGAGGCATGTCTTCTGGGATGCCCATTGTGCTTCGAGTAGCCATTAAGCCGACACCGTCCATTGATAAAGAACAAAGAACTGTAGATTTGCTGCAAATGAATAATACAAAAATTCAAGTTAAGGGCAGACATGATACATGTATTGTGCCTAAGGCTGTTCCTGTTGTTGAATCTGCAGTTGCCTTGGTTTTGATTGATCAAATGCTCAGAGCTGGTTTGATACCTAAAGTCTTGGGAGTTGAAGCTGTTGGAGAATATTGTGACCCTACGGAAGAAAATTGATTTAATTGACGAAAAATTGATCCTTCTTTTAAAAGAAAGAATGGACCTGTGTAAAAGCATCGGAGTAATCAAGGCACAAAATGGTCTAGCAGTTAAAGACCATCTCAGAGAAGACGAAGTTTACCTGCATGTTATGTCAAAAGCGTTAGAAGCTGGTCTTGACCCCCAAAAAGTTGAGGCAATCTTCAAAGATATTGTTGCTTTGTCTGTGTTTGTTCAAGGTGCAGAATAAGAAGATTTAAAACAGTTCGTTTAATTTGTTCATGATAAAATCAGTCTATTCTATGTCAGTTGGAGTTAACCAAAAATGCTGTATGAAATAAGCGAAAAGGCGATACAACTCGAAAATCAAGGAAAAAAAATTATCAAATTCAACCTAGGCGACCCTGATTTACCTACGCCCCCTGAAATCATTGAAGCAGCATATGCAGCCATGAAACAAGGAAAAACAAAATATTCATCTGCTGCTGGAGAAAAAGTACTTCGAGAAGAACTGGCTAAAATCCATGACGTTTCAGTAGACAATGTAGTAATTACTACTGGTTCAAAATGGGGGATATTTTCTTTGTTATTTTTGTCGTTAAAGCCAGGAGACAATGTTGTTGTTCCTTCTCCGCACTGGACTAGTTACGCTTTAGGTGCACAAAAGCTTGGAGCCGAGATTCGCCTCTTGAATAGAGACCTTGAATCTGACTGGAAAATAGACCCTGAAAAACTGGATGAATTAATTGATGACAAAACGCGGATGATAATTCTAAACAGCCCAAATAACCCAACAAGTAAAGTTATTGATGACAAAACTTTCAGTGAAATTGTTGAAATTGCGAAAAGTAAAGGAGTAAAAGTTCTGTCCGACGAAGTCTATTCTGATATCAGTTTTGTTAAGGCAAAATCTATCCTTGATTTTGGAGGCGAAAACATTCTCGTTAGTGGTTTTTCAAAAACGTTTTTGATGACTGGTTGGAGAATCGGCTATGTGGTAGCTGAAAAAGATCTAGTTAAACAAATGATTAAACTAAACCAAATCACCACAACATGTGTTCCAGCTTTCATTCAGTACGGCGCTCTAAAAGGGTTAGAATCACGACAAAAAATTGCTGATGACATTCGTACCCAATTCAAGTTGAGGGCAGATGCCGCGTATAGGGTTCTTTCTAATTCCCCGATGAAATTTTCTAAGCCTGATGCACCGTTTTATCTCTTTCCTAAGGTTGATGGCTTAGATTCTGAACGATTTGCTTTAGACCTTTTAGACCATGGCGTTGCTGTAGCTCCTGGAACCGCTTTTGGTGACTACCGAGAATTCTTCAGAATAGCTTTAACTGCAGAGGAAGATAAGATAAAAGAGGGCTTAGAAAAACTCTGCGAGGCTCTACCGTGAAGGTTGCAGTAATTGGCGCCGGAAAGATGGGTCGATGGTTCGTAAATTTATTCAAAAATGAAGGGTTTTCTGTAGTTGTTTCTAGCAGAACCCAAAGCAAAGCAGACGCATTAAAAGACGAGTTTGGAGTACAAGTGGTGCCTACTAATGCTGAAGCAGTTGATGGTGCTGACTGGATTCTTGTTTGTGTTTCCTTGACCAGTTTAGATGCTGTTCTACAAGAGATTGGCTCTCACGTCAAAGCTGGTCAAGTTGTCATGGATATTAGTTCCATCAAAGAGATTCCAGTGAATCTCTTGCAAAAATATGTAAAACGTGGTGTTACCCTAGGTACACATCCCGTTTTTGGTCCAGGTGCAAAAAGTCTTCAAGGACAAAACTTTGTTCTTACCCCTGTGACTGAAAAAGAAAAACGGTTCTCAGAGGAATTCAAAGACTGGCTGCAGAAACGTGGAGCAGAAGTTTCTGTATTGGCACCTAGAGCGCACGATGAATTGATGTCTTTAGTTTTGGGTTTCCCCCATTTTGTGGGGCTAGTAGCAGCTGATGCACTGGTGGAGAATCCTAATTTTGTTGGTGCAAAAACTGTAGGTGGCGCCACCTACAAGTTGTTGTTAACTTTAGCGGAATCTGTGTCTTCTGAAGAACCTTATTTTTATTCAAACCTTCACATGAGTTTGCCTGAAATGGAACAACTTGAAACTTTGTTCTTGAATAAAGTTGAAGAGTGGCTTAAACTGGTTAAAAACAAAAATTGTTCTGGTTTTAGCAACAAGATGGAGCAAGTAAATAAAAGATTGAAGGAATTAGACCCTGATTATGACCGAGCTTATCGGGCTATGTATCGGATTTTGGATGATTCCTAGAGTTTACAATTGCTTTTTTTAGCTGCTTTGTAAGAGCCAAGAATTTTTATGAATATTGTTTTGTCTTTAATGCTTTCTAAGGCTTGTTGACATTTTTGTTCAGTTCTGTGGCCTTCAAAATCTAGATAAAAATGGTATTCCCATGGAGTTTGTTTTGTTGGTCTGGACTCGATTTTTGTGAGGTTTATGTTTCTATCAGCAAATTCTTTCAAGACTTTATGTAATGCTCCTGGAATTGATTTGGCTGCAAAAATTATCGAGGTTTTATCTTCTGCAGTGAATGGGGCGTCTTGTTTGTCTAAAACGAAAAACCTAGTCGAGTTGTTTTTCACATCTTCTATTTCTCTTGCAAGTATGGCCATATCATAAATCTGGGCTGCACGTTCACTGGCGATTGCTGCAGAATCTATCATGTTTTCTTCTTTTATCATTTTTACGCTCCCAGCGGTGTCAAAATTTGAGATTGCTTTTAAATTGTTTTCTTCTAAGAATTTTCTGCATTGAGCTAACGCTTGAGGATGACTGTAAACTGCTTTGATTTGGTTTATGTCGGTTCCTTTATGTGCAATAAGGCAATGGCTTATCCTGATGATTATTTCTCCCCTTACTTTGAGGTCATACTCCAAAAACAGGTCATATGTTCGGTTGACGCTTCCTTCAATAGAGTTTTCGATTGGAACAACTCCATAATCCGCATTTCCTGTTTTAACTCTTTCAAAAACTTCATCAAAGCTTTTGCAGGGTTTAACTTCTACTTCTTGACCAAAATAGCTGTATACTGCCATTTCGCTGTATGCGCCCAACTCTCCCTGAAAAGCAATTTTCAATGGTGTTTGCCTCTTAACAAGTATTTGTCTATGCTGCCCGAATAAAATGGTTTACCTTGTTTGGAGTTTTTAAGCGGTAGTAATAAATTCTTTTTTGCTGTTATTTTTATATGTGGTACCGTTGGCGTTCAAGTTGGATGAAAAAGATAAACAAATCTTAAATTTGCTTCAAGAAAATTCTCGGCTTTCTTTCACTGAGATAGCCAACGACTTAGGAATCAGTGAAGCTACAATTAGGTATCGGGTTAAAAAGTTGGTTGATGCCGGGGTTATCAGCAAGTTTACTGTTTTGCTTGATCCGAGGAAAATTGGTTTTCCTACAACGGGTATTTTGATGGTTAAAATTGCTCCTGACCAGTTTGAAGAAGCTGCTGAAAAAATAAGTAACATGTCCGAAACTCGTCATGTGTTACAGAGCACTGGTGACTATGATGTAGTAACTGTTGTTAAAGCACGTAGTTTAGAACACCTAAATGAGGTTCGGCAAAAAATGGAGCGTATACCCGGAGTTAAAGAGTTGTCCCTTTCTGCGTCTACACGTTTGATAAAAATTGATCCTGCATTTTATTTGTAAACGCATATTTTTGCGAAATTAGTGATTTTTTTTGGATTATTTCTTGTTATTAGTAAAGCTTTAATATAGAATCCTTGCCTTTTATTTCTATGAACCAAACGTTCGAATGCTCCAAGGAAAAAAACAAAAACAGGATTGTTCGTTCTTTGTTTTTTGTAGCTGGCACAATCACTCTTGTAATAGGTGCTATTGGAATAGTTCTTCCAATTTTGCCGACTACGCCTTTCTTGTTGCTTTCTTTGGCTTGTTATCTTCGAAGTTCAGAACGGATGAGCCAATGGATGCTAAACAACAAGTACTTTGGGAAATATATCCGAAACTACAAAGACGGAAAAGGGATTCCCTTGAAAACCAAATTGTTTGCAATAACTGTTCTTTGGATAACTATCACTTTATCTGCAGTTGTTTTTGTTCCGATATTGGTAGTTCAAATAATTTTGTTTATTGTTGCAACAGCAGTAACTGTGCACCTCGTAAAACTCCCAACCTGCAGATGCTAAGCTGTACTTTTAGTTTCGTATCCTGTTTTCTGTTTTATTGTTTTGCGTTTCTTTTCCAATTCGGGCAATTTTGCTAATGTTTTTTTGAGCACTTCAATGCTGTCAAGATATTCTTGAATGTTGATGTGTTCATTAGGTGTATGGTCGAGTCTTGAATCTCCGGGTCCATATGTGACGACAGGAATTTTAAGTTCATTACCCAAAACGTTCATGTCCCCTGTTCCTGTTTTTCGGGAAAAAGAGGCATAATTTAATGTTGTTTTTCGTATCCCCCATGCTAAAGCCCGAACAATTATTGACCTTCGATCTGCTTCAAAGGCTTTTGCAACATCAACCGGTTCTACACTAACTGTAACTTTTGGGTTAGTTGATTTGTAACGGTCAATTTTTCGTTTTACTTCTTCAAACACCTGATCAGGAGTAAGCTGAGGTGGAATCCTCATTTGAATCAGAATTTCACATTGTGACGGAATGAACGAGCCAGAACTGTTTCCGCCTTTGATTCCTGTTAAACATGAAGTAATTGAGTAGAATCTGCTTTTCAGTTTCTCTTCTCGTAAATGAAGCCTGTTAATTTGTTTCCAAAACTCCATAGCTTTTTCAATAGCGTTATCAAACAGCCAAGGAGCTGCAGAATGACCCGAAGGAGTTTCTACCACAATTTTTACTGTTAAAATTCCTTTGTATCCGAAGACTACTTTTTCTAAGCCGCTTGGTTCACCAAAAATCGCATAGTCTGGTTGGATTCCCTCTTTGACGAAGTGTTGTATGCCTGTTCCCCCTTTTTCTTCATCGACTACGCCTACAACCATAATTTTTCCATCAAAACCGCCGTTAACAAAATTAGATGCAGCAACAATCATCGCTGCCAACGGTCCTTTGGCATCAACTGAACCTCTGCCGTACAGGTTTCCATCCTCGATGCGTACAGGAATCTCTCCTTCAACAGTATCCATGTGTCCACACAACAAAACTATTGGGGAGCCTTCACCGATTTCTCCAATTACGTTGCCTACTTTATCTCTGTGAACTTTGAAACCTAATTTTTTAAGTTCATCCGCCAAAAACAAAGAAATCTTTTCTTCATGTTCTGAAGGACTGTAAATCTTTATCATTCGAGTTAGAAGGTCAACTGGGTAGTCGTTGCTCATTTGTTTTCTTTCTCCATTGCGCAATCCAATGCATTAACTACTGTGTTGATTTGGTCTTTTTCTATAACCAGCGGTGGCAAGAACCTTACTACGTTTCTTCCCGCATCTAAAACCAGAACACCATTGTTCATACAGTCCATAATTATGTTGTAGACGTCAAAACGCATTTCCATTCCGATCATCAAGCCTAATCCACGAACTTCCCTGACTATATTGTGTTTTTCTGCTAATTCTTCGAGTTTGCCTTTGAAGTAACTTCCAAGTGTAGCTGCTCGTTCAGGAAGTTTTTCCTCTTTTAGTACATCTATCGCTGCAGATGCCGCGGAACAGACCAACGGATTGCCACTAAATGTGCTAGAGTGTTCTCCCTTGTTGAATGCTGCCATTACTTCTTCTTTTGCAAAAGTTGCCGCCATCGGCAAACCACCTGCAACAGATTTAGCTAGGCACATGATGTCTGGAACTACGTTCCAATGTTCACAGGCGAAAACTTTTCCCGTGCGCCCAAAACCTGTTTGAACTTCATCAAAGATTAACAAGACATTTTTGTCGTCACAAATTTCTCGCAGTCCAGGCAAAAAATCATCCGAGTTCATCAAAATTCCCCCTTCTCCTCTGACGGGTTCAACTATAATAGCAGCTGTTTTGTCTGTGATGGCTTCTTTTATTTTTTCTAAATTGTTGGCTGGAACGTGTTTGAATCCTGGAACAAGGGGCATAAATGGTGCACGGTACTTCTTTTTCCATGTTGCAGAAAGTGCACCCATAGTTTTACCGTGGAATGCGCCCATCATTGAAATTATTTCTGTTTTACCTGACTTTTTTCGGGCAAGTTTAAGTGCACATTCAACTGATTCTGCACCGCTGTTTGAAAGAAAGACTCTGTCTAGGCCTTTTGGTGCTATACTGATGAGTTTTTGTAAAAGTTCAGATCGTGCATCATTATAAAATGAAGCATGACAAGCAATCAAAGTTTCCACTTGTTTTTGCACTGCTGCGACAACTTTGGGGTGACAATGACCAACAACTGCAACACCGTAACTTCCGGTGCAGTCGACGTATTCGTTGCCATTAATGTCCCAAACTAGGGCTCCTTTGCCCCTTGTGATTGTGAGGTCTCGTTTAGCAAAAGTTTGTGCCATAACCTTTGTTTCGATGTCCATTATTTCTTTTTCATTCATTGCTTATCACCGTGCCGCTTTCGTGTTTAAGGCCAGAAGAAATTGGAGCATTTTTAACGCCTGAGCAAATAACAACTTCTTTTACGCCGTTTTTGAGGGCTTCTTGAGCTGCAAAAACTTTTGTTATCATGCCGCCTCCAATCTGTTTGAGTTTGCTTTGAACGTCATCTGCGTGTAGTTTTGAAACTAGTTTGTCGTTTAGCATTAAGCCTTCAACATCGGTTAACAGAACTAGTTTATCTGCATTTATTGCTCCTGCGATGTTGGCTGCGGTTCGGTCCGCGTCTACGTTTAGGGGTTCAAATTCTTCGCTTACGGCAACGGGTGAAACTAATGGAACATAACCGTTATCTAGTAACAGCTTCAGTAAGGAACTGTTAACTTGGTTTACTTTTCCTGTGTATCCGCCGTCAATGACTTGTTTTCGTCCTTTTTCGTTAAGTATGATTAACCGTTTTTTTCGTTCTGCACGTAGAAGATAACCGTCTAATCCGGATAGACCCACAACTGGTATCTCTTGTTTTTGTAGAGCTGAAACTAGTTTTTTGTTTAGTTTGCCTGCCATAACCATTGTGAATATTTCCATGGTTTCTTTGTCTGTGTATCTGCTGCGAAAACCTTTAGGAGAATACACAAACTTTTGTTCTTTGCCTAATTTTGAAGCAATTTCTGTAACGCCTTTTCCTCCACCATGAACTAGAACTAGTTGGTGTTCAGAAAGAACGTTTTTGATGTCTGATACAATTTCCGGAGGCACCTTTTCGAGGATGCTTCCGCCAACTTTTACTACAACCAACATTTTTTTTATCACATCGGATGATAACCTTGACATTCCAGACCGGTTGTTTCTTCACAACCAATCATGATATTCATGCACTGAACGCCTTGACCAGATGCGCCCCTCATCAAGTTATCGATTGCAGAGAATACAATCATCCTTCTTGTTCGGGGGTCTACTTCAAAGCCTATGTCAACATAGTTTGATCCCATTGTGATTTTTGGGTTTGGAAGTTGATATGGGCCTTTCTTGAATTTTATGAACCGAATGAAACGCTCGTTTTGATACATGCCACGGTAAAGTTTCCAAGCGTCTTTATCTGTTATTGGTTCTTTAACAAAGGTATGAATTGTCGACAGAATGCCCCGTATCATGTTTACTGCATGTGGTGTGAAACAGACTGTTACTTTTTCGTCAGTTAACAGGTTTAGTTCCTGTTCAACCTCGGCTACGTGCCTGTGGTCGGATACTTTGTATGGTCTAACGCCCCCTGCTCTTTCAGGGTGATGTGAAGCAACAGTGGGTTTTTGTCCTGCACCTGAAGAGCCAATTTTCACGTCAGCAACTATTCGGTTTTTTTCTATTACGCCTGCTTTTACTAAAGGTGCCAATCCCAGAATTGTTGCTGTGGACATGCATCCAGGACAGCCAATAAGTTTGGCACTTTTGATTTCTTCGCGGTGAAGTTCAGGGATTCCATAAACTGCTTCTTCTAACAGTTCTGGGTGAGTGTGTTTCCATTTGTACCATTTATCATAATCTGCTGGGTTGTTAAGGCGGTAATCAGCGCTCATGTCGATTACTTTTACTCCTGTTTCCAGCAGTTGTGGAACAAGTTCCAAAGATTTGCCGTGGGGCATTGCAGCGAAAACTAAGTCACAGTTGTCTGCGATCTGTGACATGTTCGGAGGAGTGAATTTTAGTTGTGTGGCCGCTCTAAGGTTTGGGTGAACCGTAAAAATGAATTCTCCGGCGTTTGCACGGGATGTTACTGTAGTTAATTCAACTTCAGGGTGGGGAAGTAATAATCGTATAAGTTCTCCACCTACGTATCCTGAACCGCCTATTACTCCTACTTTCATTTGTTTTTCTCCTTACTCTGAATCGATTATACTTTTGGCACCTTTTAACAGTGCCTCTGCCAAATTTATGCCGCCAACTAATCGGGTTTGTTCCCAAAATTCGGGGCATGCGTTAGTTTCATGGAACATGATTTTTTCTTTGTTTTTTTCCATGCTATTTTCAATGACTTTTTTAATGTTAAAATAAGCATCTTGATTTTTGAAGTTGTCAAAAGCACTTTCCAGCCTTTTATTCCATGCTAGAAAGTCTGTGCGTTTTTTGCTATCTAATTTCACTTTTTTAACAGCATTAAAAGGAGCTTCCAGTTTTTCAAACTCTTCTTTTAAATAATCATCGTCAACGTTTTTGTTTTCGCCGACTTCAACCATGGCGTCAACCGCTAACAAGTATGATTTGCTATCGCCACCCATGGCTGTGCCACATTTAGCTGATTCTTCTTGGATGTGCTGTGGCAAGTTTACTCCAATAACTGTATTGCCCAAGAAAGTGTTTGTTCTAAAGTCTTTGAATCCTGCTCGGGCTAAAGCAGTGGGGTAGCAGTATGGTTCTTTTCCTGCTTCTTTGGTTACGATTATTCTTAGATCGTAGAACCATTTTTCAACAAGATTCTGAGCTAAAATACCTATCGGATTAATTATCGAAGGTTCAACCTCTCTGATAATGTTCTCTAGTTGTCCACGTTCTTTAGCAAGTTTTACACTTTTTCCATGAGTTCCAGCGTCGGGTTTGACTACAATATCCGTGTTTAGTTCTTGCTGAAGCAAATCTGCAATGTCTCTTTCGTTATGGATTATTCGTCCATCTAACGTTTTTTCTGTAGAGTCAACCGGCACATATACTGTGTCGGGGATTTTAATTCCTGCTTTCCAGAAATGGAGCAAGGTTCTTACTTTGCTAAAACAAGCATATTCTACGCATTGTGGATTTATCACATGCTTGTCGAAAGCTTCTAGAACATTGGCTGCGAACAGTCTTCGATTTTTGCTTTGTGCTCGGTTTAATACTACTTTGATGTCTTTGAGTGTGTTTGTGAAATCTTTTCCTTTGGTTTTTAATGTGTAGCCGTTTCCATTAAAACGAACAGCAACTTTGCGGAAAGGAATGTATGTTAAGTCGATTCCCATTTCTTCAGCGGTTAATTGTATGCCTTTTTCGTCAGTTTCAGAACTTTCAAATAAAATACCAATACTCATTTCTGTCAGTCATCTCGTTTCAAACGTTTTATTATAATTTATTGATTTTTCTTGGGGGTACTTGATTGTTTCGTATAAATATAAAGAAAATGTTGAGGGGAGCTTACTCGCCCCAATCTTCCCCTTCAATTCCTAGTTCTTTTAGTTCGACACAGTCTTCTTCATTCTTAATAACTTCTAATTCAAGACCGCAGCTTGGGCAGCTTAGAATCTCTCCTTTCATGACATCATCTTGAACTTCAATTTCTGCGTCGCAATCGGGACAGTTGGCTTTTTTCACAACTTACACCTCTCTGCTTTAAAGTGAGCCATTATAGAAAATGTTGCTATTTATAAGAATTTCGGATTAATTCTCGGTGGTTTTGCACTTTTCCCAACTTATACTACGAAATCCGTAGAAGCAACAGGTTTGTTGGGGAAAAACTGTCAGAAAAGGTGCGAAGTTATGACAGTTGGAAAATGGTAATAGTTATACGGAAAACGTTATGTTTGAGCAGTCAAACAATCAGAAATCGTTAAATTTTTCCGTAACTCTACTAGTTGTGGAGTAACAATAATGGACACTGTAGATAAAGAGATAATCGAAATTCTCAAACGCGATGGTCGAGCCACTTACAGTAACATTGGCAAAAAGGTTGATTTATCTGAAGGTGCAGTTCGTAAACGGATAAAAGCTCTTGTTGATTCGGGGGCTATACGGGGTTTTACTGTTAGAGTTGGCCTCACCGAAGGGGCAGAGGCTATAGCTCTTCTTGCTGTTGATCCGTCTTTGCCGACGTCTGGTGTTTCTCAGGCTTTGAGGCAGTTTTCTAATGTTGAAACTGTGTATGAAATTACTGGGGAATATGATATTGCAGTTACCATATCTGGCTTGAATATTACTGAAGTCAATGAATGTCTCGAAAAAATACGTCGCTTGAAGGGTATTGCTAACACGAACACTATGATTGTTTTGCGTACCTGGTAAGTTTTGTTGAAATCTTCTATTACGGATTCAGAAATGGTGGTAACCTTTTCGTATTCTATGCCATATATTTTTACATAAAGTATATATATTTGTCCGAATTGTATTCTTCCAAAACTCTATTTAGTTCCATAGTGTGAAAAAGGACGGTTTAGACAGTGGAAAATGAATACGTCAATGAGCAAGGTCAAAGACTTCTTGCAAAACTCAAAAAAGAAGGCATATTACCTAGCCCATACAATTTCACCAATTTCAAAGTGCCATCCTTGGACGAATATATTGTTCACGACAGCACTTTAAGAGAAGGTGAACAAACTCCAGGAGTAGTTTTCAGTATCGCTGAAAAACTGGAAATAGCAAAAAAATTAGATGAGGTTGGCATACCCCAAATAGAAGCAGGATTTCCAGCCGCCTCAGAAAAACAACGAAAATGTGTAGAAGCCCTAGTTGACCTTAACTTAGACGCTCAACTTTCATCTTTTGCTCGAGCAAAAAAAGAAGACATCGACGTTGTAGCCGATGTAGGAGCAGACGGCATTGTAGTTTCCCTTTCAATTTCTCCATATCATCGTCAATACAAGTTCAAAGGAATGACCAAAGAAGTCTACCTGGAAAAATTGGAAGAAATGATCAGTTATGCCGAAAGTTATGGACTATACGTGATATACAGTGCAGAAGACACCACCCGAGAAAACGACCTTGAATTCTTGAAGAAAGCATACAAAACAGCCGAAGATGCAGGGGCAGACCGGGCAAGAGTAGTTGACACCCTAGGTTGTGTAGGACCAAATGGTATGGCTTTTATGGTGAAAGAAATCGGAAGTGCAGTAGACATTCCAATTGAAGTGCACTGTCATAACGATTTAGGTTTGGCGTTAGCTAATTCATTAGCAGCTATCGAGGCAGGCGCTTCAACAGTATCCACGTCAGTAAATGGCATTGGTGAAAGAGCTGGAATAACAAAAACTGAAGAAATCATTCCAGTGCTTCATATGTTGTATGGAACTAGCTCTTTTGAAATGAAGCAGCTTACTTCCCTTTCTCAATTAGTTGAAAGGATTTCGGGAATCAAAATGCCTCCTCATAAGCCGTTAACTGGGAACAATGTTACTGCTCATAGTTCAGGTATTCATCAGCATGGTGTTTTGATGAACCCTGAAACTTACGAGTTTTATCCTCCTCGTATGATGGGACAGGAACGAAAAATTTACATCGACGAACTAGGTGGAAGGCATGGAATCATCTACGTGGCAAAAGAGCTTGGTATTGAAATCTCTGATGAAACTGCACGTTTAGTTCTTGAAAAAATAAAGAATGCATTCTCTCGCGAAGGAAGACGAAGTTCATACACACCCCAAGAGATCAAGCAAATGATTGACGAAATTCAAAAGTGAAAAACTATGCCTTCTACAATTACTGAAAAAATTTTGGCTAACGCTTCCCATCAAAAAGAGGTAACCGCTGGGGATTTTGTAGTAGCAGACGTGAGCTACGTGATGGCTCACGATTCAACTACGCCTTTGGCGATTGAAGCTTTTAGCAAAATAACCGATAAAGTCTTCGACAAAGACCGTGTAATAATTGTGTTTGACCACTTCTTTCCAGCTCCAACTGTAGCTGGTGCTGCATTGCACAAAAAGTCACGGGACTTTGTAATGGAACAAAACATTTCAGGATTTCACACTAATGGTGTTTGTCACCAGCTTTTGGTTGAAAAATATGTTTCCCCCGGGGACGTAGTAGTCGGAGCAGACTCTCATACTTGTACTGAAGGTGCCTTAGGTGCTTTCACCACTGGCTTGGGTTCAACTGATATTGGTGGAGTAATGGCCACTGGAAAATGTTGGTTCAAAGTTCCCGAAAGCTTAAAATTCAATTTAACTGGGTCAACCCAAAAAGGTGTTTACGCAAAAGACGTTATCTTAAGTATTGTAGGGGATGTTGGTGCTGATGGTGCCCTTTACAAAGCTTGCGAATTTACAGGTGATTACGTCAAAAAAGCATCTGTTGCTTCACGTTTAACTTTGTGTAACATGGCAATAGAAATGGGTGGTAAAAGCGGCATAATCGAAGCTGACCAAAAAACCCTAGATTTTCTGGGGAGAAGAACAGGAAAAATTTTCAAGAGCGACAAAAACGTTACTTACGATGACGAATTTGAAATTGAAGTTGAAGACATCGAGCCTCAAGTTGCTTTGCCTCCTGTAGTTGATAATGTTGTTGCAGTTTCCGAAGTTGAAGGAAAACCAATAGACCAAGTCTTTCTTGGAACCTGCACTAACGGACGCTTAGAAGACATAGAAATTGCCGTCAAGATTTTGAAAGGCAAAAAAGTTGCACGAAACGTGCGGTTGTTAGTTACTCCTGCTTCTCAAGACATATACTTTGCATCCCTTGAACTGGGTTACTTGCAAGCTCTTGTTGATGCAGGTGCTACAGTTTGTAATCCTACGTGCGGTCCATGTGTGGGTCGCCACGGTGGAGTATTAGGTGAAGGGGAAGTGTGTCTTTCAACTCAGAACCGTAACTTTAGTGGCCGCATGGGTTCTCCTAAAGCTGATATTATTTTAGGTTCTCCTGCTACTGCAGCCGCTTCTGCGTTGGCAGGAAAGATTGTTGATCCGAGGGATTACATATGAGAGCATGGAAATTTGGAGATGACATAAACACTGACGTAATAACGCCCGGACGATATACCGTAACAACAGACAAAAAACGGTTAGGTGAAATCGCCTTTATAGAATATCGTCCAGAGTTTGGAAAAAACGTAGCTGAAGGCGACATAATCGTTGCGGGAAACAATTTTGGTTGTGGCTCTTCTCGTGAGCATTCTCCGGTAGCAATAAAAGCAGCTGGAATCAGTGCAGTAATTGCTAAGTCTTTTGCTCGAATTTTTTTCCGTAACTCCATAAACATTGGATTGCCCTTGTATGTGTCCGAAGATACTGACCAAATCGATGATGGCGACGAAGTAGAAGTCAAGACCAAAACAGGGGAAATTTTAAACAAAACCAAAAACATCACTATTACAGTAAAGCCCTTGCCCGAGTTTATGCAAAAGATTGTTGCAAAAGGAGGGCTCGTGGAATTTCTCCGAAGCGACGGCTATGACAACGTATAAGCTGGCAGTAATTCCTGGTTCAGGAATCGGACATGAAGTAGTTCCCGAAGCGATTCGGTTACTGGAAAGCACCGATCTAACTTTTGATTGCCAAACTTTTGAAATTGGCTACGATGTATTCAAAAAAACTGGAAATTCCGTTCCTGACGAAGTAATCAATCAAATGAGAAACAACACCCAAGCTTGCTTGTTTGGAGCAACAACGACACCTCTAGGTGTTCCAGGATATAAAAGCGCAATACTAACCCTGCGTAAAGCTTTTGATCTTTATGCAAATATTCGACCTGCGAAGAGTTTACCTCTGAAAACCGGTTTTGAAGGCGTGGATTTAGTTATTGTACGGGAAAATACCGAAGGATTGTACAGCGGAATGGAGTTTGAGTTACCTGATGCTGCTTGTTCAGTGCGTGTTATTACTCGAAAAGCAACTGAGAGGATTGTAAAGTATGCTTTTGAGTTGTCATTAAAACGCCGAAAACAGTTGACCGTTGTTACTAAAGCCAACATTATGCGTAAATCTGATGGGTTGTTCCTTGAAGTTGCTCGTGGTATTGCAAAGGATTATCCTGAAGTAGAAATGAATGAACTACTTGTTGATGTTGCAGCAATGAACCTTGTTATGAAACCCCAAGCTTACGACGTAATTGTAACCTCAAACCTTTTTGGTGACATTTTATCTGATGAAGCAGCAGGACTTGTTGGCGGCTTAGGTCTAGCTCCTAGTGCTAACATTGGAGCAGATTACGCTTTGTTTGAGCCTGTTCATGGTTCCGCTCCTGACATTGCTGGAAAAGGCATAGCTAATCCTATGGCTGCTATTATGGCTGCAAAGATGATGTTGGACTATTTTGGGGAAACTAGTTGGGCAAAACGGGTAGAAACTGCTTTGTTGTCTGTTTTAGAAAACGGAAAAGTGTTGACTCCAGACCTTGGTGGCTCTTCGTCAACTGGGCAAGTTACAGATGCAATAATTGAGGAACTATAAGGGAATAATCACCCTATTTAAACTTCAAATTTTGAAAAATTTTTTATGTTCGGAGCTATTATGTTATTTAATGCTAATTGTTATGCCGATTTGATGTGATAATTTATGTTTAGTAAAATACTTGTTCCTTTAGACTATTCAAATTTTTCTAAGAAATCACTTCAAGTTGCAATTGAAATTGGAAAAAAATTTAACAGTAAATTGACATTAATTCACATCATTGAAGCAAGTGAAAAATACAAAAGGTCGGGGATTACTGGAAAAATTCGAAGAAAACAGGCTCACACAATTTCTGATGAAGACATCCCCGAGGACTCCTACAATCTTTTAGAAATGAGCAAAGCATTAGTATTAATTGAGGGTCTTTCTGTAGAGACCGTTTTTAAAAAAGGCAATATTGTTGACGAAATATTAGAAAAAGCAGAATTGGGTAAATTTGATTTAATAACAATGGGCGCTAGGGGTCAGGGACCAATAAGAAAACTACTGTTAGGCAGCGTTAGTAGTGGAGTACTTGAAAAAGCCACTTGCCCAGTTCTTGTTACTAGAATTTAATTGTGAATTTTTTCTTGTTTGAAATCTTATAACAATTGTTAATTGTTTCATTCGTTTTGCATATTGCCATTGAAGGAACTAAACCGAATCCAAGTCTTCCAAAGTAACTAACATCAAATTGATTTCTTAAAAACTATGTTGGAAAGAACTTACTGAAAGCAGAGAGCATACTGAAAATAAAAAATAAGAAAAGAAGTGTGGTCAAACTTTCTTGACTTATTAGAAGCTGATTGTGGTCAAGGTTTCTTGACAAAAAGCCTTTTGTGTTTTCTAAATACAGCAATATTAGAAAAATAATGAAGAATTTAATGATTCTCAGTTCATTGGTGACTGTTTTATTCCTTTTAACCTGTGCGCCTAACGTTGTTTGTGCTTCTTCAGAGAATTGGAATTGGGTTGAAGTGGATAGAGTTACGGGAGACGTCCTTAACTCGTATGAAATAGAGCCTTTCAACATTAGCTCTTCTGTTTGTGTTTGGCGAATTGTGTGGGAATACGAGCCTAGAACCGATGTTGCCGAAGATAAAACAGGTTTAACAATTAATGTTAATACTGGAGTTTCAGGGGATGATAAACTAATCCAAATATCTCGTACGGGAATACATAATGGTGATGAGCAAACTAGGTATTTTCATGAGCAAGGTGTTTTTTGTCTAAAATTAAGCTGTAATACACAAAATTTCACTGTAAGAGTTGAAAAAAGCATGGGTTATGTTCCCGATACTCCCTCGGATAATTGGGTTGAAGTGACAAGATTTATTGGATCTAAAGGATTTATAACAGAAGTTTTTGCGTGTGACCACGCTGAATGGCGAATCAGGTGGGAATTTGATCCTGGACATTGGCATTTTGCTGAGATGCATACGTTACATGTAACCACATACAAAGAAGGAGAATCCACCACGTATTTCAATAAAATAACTGAGCCTCCCGGTGGAAACAGAAATGGTGTTGAATTGCTTAACCAAAGTGGAACATTTTATCTGGAAATTAGTTCGGGTCTAATAAATAGTTACACAATAATCGTTGAAGAAAACATCGATTCTATTGCAGAGTTTCCTTCATGGATTATTTTACCGCTGTTCTTGATTGCTACAGTTACAGTTGCAGTTTATAGAAAGAAATTTCAGTTGAAGTTCTCGAATTAGGAGCGAAATGAAAATTAATACAACTCTTTATTACGGTTTTGCCTATCTTGGAGGGACCTCTTCATTCAAAGCTAGACTAATACTTGGTGATGAAATTTTATCTGAAGACAGTTCGAGTTTATACTAGATTATAAATTAATTTATTATCGCTTTAGATGACATTAGATTTTTTTTATCAATATCCTTTTTCAACAACACACATTCTATTTTTATTCTCAGAAAAATAGGCGGTTACTAAAACCGCTCTAATAATATAGTAATGTAATATTGTGTTATTATTCAACTGCCTTTTCTGAGATCATTCTGAAACCAAACTGATTTCAAACTGAAACCCACTTGATTCTACATCAAAATTATTTTTTCAGGCTGAATGCCCTTGAAGGTCACGTCACAAAAGAATCAGGGAATTCAAAAAGCAGTATGTCAAATCAAAAACAGTTTTATTTTTTTAAAATTTTAACTCCAAAGCCAATAGGATTCTCTCGCTCGTTAACTCTCTCTCTAATCCCATTCTCTCCTACTATCTTCTCTCAACAAAAAAACACGCACGAGTACGCATGTAAAAGGAAGCTATCGGTCAACCATTTTTTTTAAAAAAAATTTATTTTACCTAAAATCCATTCTCTGTTGTGAAAAGTCACAGGTTCAATTTATATCAATTAACTTACATAATTGATTTTCCAGTTTTGTTACTGTTTTTTGCAGTTTTTGTAGATACGTTATCAACTTTGCTTTTTGTGGGTTTAAACATTGGTACAGAAACAAACCCTATCTTGGGCGAGCTAATTTCAATCTCCGTTTGGTTTATCCCTATTTACTTATTTTCTAATGCGATCTTTGTACCTTTTCTATCTTGTATTCTTCGAAAAACTTTCAGTTACACCATAGGATTGATCAGCATCCTTTTGGGTTTGAACAATTTTTCGTTAGTGATGTTTAATTACGCATTTCTCGTTGACACAATAGGCTTTAACTATATTATAATTTTAGTTGGGTTATTTGGTTTAACAATCTTAGTTTATTATATAAAAAAAGAAAAATTGAACACAAAAGAATCAATCAATATTACTTTGCAATTACTGCTTTTTCTTTTAATTCTTGGTTTAATTCAGGTTTTTTTTGTAGTAATCGGGTGGCTAGCGTTTCTTTAGGGCTTTCCCCCATAATTTTTGTTTTTCATTGTTTTTTCTTACTTATTCGCATATTAGAACCCCCCAGAACAAGCAACTCAGTTTTAAAAATGAGTAGTGTTAGCGTCCAAAAAGTAGAACACTTTGGCCTAAAGGTTAGTCTATGTTGTTCTAATGCATGGGATAAAAGGTGATTTTTGCGTAAAGAGTTAGCTTGTGAAAAAAATGAAAGCAAATCTTTCAAAGACAAAACTGACACGAATATTAATTTGCACACTAATGATTGCCACAATTCTACAAGTTGGTGCAATCTCTATGGTGCAAGCCACATCCGAAACCATTGATAAATTAGCAACATTTCCTCTGCCTACTGAGGACTTTGTTCGAACAACTAACCAAGAAGTTGATTTTGTAAAACCCGAAGATGGTTCAGACCTTGGAATTACCGCAATTGCTGAACCTGGAGAACTATTGCAGGGTCGTGAAGACTTGGTTGAAACTGAAGATCAACTTGTTGATTTTGTACGCCCTGAAGATGGTTCTGATCTCGGAATTACTTCAATCGACGATAATGGACAGCAACTATTGCCTGATACTGAGGAATTGCCTCGAAATGGAGATGAAACAAGTGATTTTGTAAAACCTGAAGACGGCTCAGATCTTGGAATTACCCAGGTAGGCAACGAAGAAAACTCTCAACCTCTAATTGCACCAAAAACAATATCAACTGAAACTCCGACAATGGGCGCAGCAGTTCTGTTAGTTGCCCTTGCAACGATTGCATCAGCCTTCGTTATCGTAGGTCACAAAAAACAAAATAATTCCTAGGAAAAAAGTTAATTTTTTCCTTTCTTTTTCTCAATTTTTATTTTTTAAGTTAATCCAAGCAAAAAACTAGAGTTTCAATTTTAATAATTAGAGCGTATCAAAATCCGAATGTAAAAACAAAAAGCATTAAAACAAATTTTGTAGCAGAAAAGGAGACGTTTAGTGTCGTCCTTTGTGCCTTTGGTTTCTTTGGCTGCGGTTTTGTTTTTGTCTCCAGTCTCGTTTTCTTTGGGTTTCGATTTTTTGCCTGGAGAACTCGTAATGTTTAGAGCCTTGCCTTCTGAATTCGTCTAACATTTTGTAGAAGTCTTCATATTCCATTTCGTCTTTTGACAAAGCTACCAGAATGGAGTTTATCTCTTCTTTAGTGTTTGATGATTCAACTTTGTCCCAAGTTTTTGAATAAGCAAGATAAGCTGCATGGAATTTAAAATCAGAAGGTTTGTCTATAGACAGTTTATTTGCTTGTTCAGTTTGGGGTTCATTAAGTTGTTGGGTTTCTTCATTTTGTATCTTCGTTTCTTCGTTCATAACTTTCTAATACCCTGAAACTGATGAGGATACTAACACACATCAATACTATAAATGTTTATCTTGACTTTTCCGAAAAGCAATTTTTTGTTTTAGCTTAGTTGTTTTTGTTTTTTTCCTCCGCAAAAACGAGTAACATATTCAATTGCAACTCGGGTAGCCTTTTCTAGTGACTCTATAGATATTTTTGGGACTCCACAAACTACTATTGTAACGTTTTTTGTTTGCTCTGTTACTTTGGTGTTGTCTGAATCTCGGTATGGATAAACTGCTATGAGCTTTTTTTTGTCACTAACAACTATTTCTTCTCCTTGTAGTTCCATTGGTTTTTTCATTCCTATTCCCAAGATTTGTTCTCCTTTTTTGGCGAAACGCATGAAAATTTCACCTTCCAGTTTGTCGGAATCAAACGTTGCAAGGGGGATTTGACTTGTGATGGACGCCAAATTATAAGAATCAACTAGAGTGTTTATGCAAGGAATCGGTTTTTTTGCCAGTATTCTTCGAGTTAGAGCTTCTGATGCTGGACGGTTTTTTGTTGGGTCAATTTTTATGGTCCAAAAAAAGTCGCGATATGCCCTGAAAGTTGGATGGTCTTTGACTGTTTCTAGGTCGAAGTCTTGATTTATCTGTTTAATTACTTCGAGTTTGAAATTTTCCAGTTCACTTTTTTGTTTTTGGATACTAACCCCATCAATGTGAACCACTAGTGCTGTCAGGTCTGGAAAACGGGTTTTTATTTCCGAGTCAATTCGTATCCTCATTGTTTTCTGCTCTGATGTTTTGCATTGTTATGTTCTTGTTTGTTACATAAGTTTTTTTCATGCATCGTCAGGGTATTCTTCGAACTCTAACTCTTCGTATGTTTCGTATCCTTCAGATACTGGGGTTCTTTTTGCTCGCATTACTATGATAAGAACAACTAAACCAAAAATTAGGCTACCCCCCAGAATAAGTATGCTTGGTGGAACTACAACTAAACTGAAGGTGGTACTATCTGCGCCGCTGTAGTTTTCATCTCCTGACCAGTTGGCTCTCAGGGAGTATATTCCTCCGTTTGGGGATTCCCATGAATAGAAATAGTTGCCGTTGGCGTCTGTAAACACAGTTGCTAGGCTGGATAACGCTGAACCTAATGAACTGACGTATAATGTTACTTTTTTTCCTGCTAACGCGGGAGTAAGGGATCCCGATATTTCTATGCTGTTTTGGGATACTGCCAAACTAGTAGAAAGGGACATCAAAATTTCTGAAGGATCAGGAACTGAATAGCCCGACGAAACTTGGCTCGGGGCTGATATTTCATAATTTGTTAAGGGAATTACTTGGGCTGCTGCCCTTTGCAGAATTTCTGGGCACTCTCCAACTCGCCATCCTTTTTCCCAGTTTCCTCCTGTAGTTTCGGCTACGTAGTATTTTTTTCCGTCATGCCTGTAAAAATACACTTGCGAACGGGCATCCTTTGGGCTTTCTGGGAGGTTTACTCCTACCCACATGTGGTCATGTTGTTCAAGCAAGAGCAAAACTACGTCCAGTCCTCCTGCTTTCATTATAGACGCTGCGATTATGGAAAACAAGTCGCAGTCTCCCTCGTTTTCTACCATGACTTCTACCGGATATTTTTGGGGGTCGCTTTCAACGTATGGAATCTGGTGCACTAACATGAGCACTCCATTGGCGAAATCTTCTTGGTTGTCATATATTGTCCACAGGTCGTCTGCTATCGGTTGCAGTGCATCTGGTGTAACAAACATCGAAAAGTCGTAATTTGGCATTAAATGGGTTTTACTCTTATAGTATTCGTAAAGGGATTCTGTTATTGAAACTGTTAAGCGATAACTAGTTGAGCCGTCTGGGCTGTCTAAAAGTTGGTAATTGCGTTCGTATGGTTCAGCAAAGCATGGGATGGGCAAAAGCAACAATAATAAGACCGCGAAAAAAGCTACGAACAGCTTCTGACGTTTGCTCCTTGGTTGCATGTGTTTACTCCTTCTTGTTTGCAATATTTATGGTTAATGAATATCTTATGTATTGCGCCATAAGACATTATGTTGGGTTATCCCATGATTGTCCAAGAGCTGGACACTAATCATATTTTTAGTATTCTTATAATGCTGCAATGTTGAATACAGCTTTTTTGTTATTTTTTTCGTTTGCTTGTTACTATTCCTTGGCTGTCTTGATATGAGCCATTATATCCATTTTTTGCTGTGCTACTTAAGTGGTGAAAAACTATCTGGACGATTCTTTCACCTCTGTGGAATTTGATTTCTTTATCGCTGACGTTACTTAGGTGCAATGTTAGTTGACCCCGAAATCCTGGGTCGATAACCGCAAAACTTCCTATAATTCCTTCCCTGGCAAGGGAAGAACGTATGTGCATAAAAGCAACAAGATTTAGTCCTAGTTCGACTTTTTCTAGGGTTGCCACAAGAACGTATTGTTTAGGTTTCAATACAACATCTTGGGCGCATCTAAGGTCGTATCCTGCAGGGTTTAAGCAGCTAGAAAGGTCGGAAGGTTCCAGTTTGAGTTCTCCTGTTTTCAGGGCATCTAAGATTTCTACGTCAGAAAGCACGGTCAATAAAGTTCACTGCCTTTCAAGATATTTTTGACTAAAAAGAACCTTTCGATAAATTCTAAAGTACCTTTATTTCTTGGAGCATTTCGCAGGGTCTACAAATGTCTTCAACTGTTGGTTCTCCACATATTTTGCATTCTGTTAATTTTGTTTGTTTTATGTAATCTTCCAATGCGGGTTGAAGTTTTTCCATGGACTTGAAAACAGTGAATAATGTTCCAGAGTGCTTATGTTCTATTCGTCCGAGCATGTCTCGAATGTCGTTTCTTAGGGCATCTTGAGCGTACGGGCAGTCTATGCATTGAAACTCGATTCCTTTAAGGTAAGAATAAAACACGACTTCTTTTTCTGGAACCATGCATAACGGTTTCACCCGTTGCACAAGTTTGGGATGAATAACATTCAAAACAGGTTTAGCCCTGCCAATTCGAAAAGGGTCACCGTGAATCACATTAAGAAGCATGGTCTGGGTTTCATCATCAAGATTGTGAGCAGTAACGAGTTTTTTGAAACCCTTCTCCCTAGCTAAGGTGTTAAGGGCTCTGCGCCGTAGCACTCCGCAGTAACTGCATGCTGTTAATCCCTTCTTTTGTTTCTTTTTTATTAATTCTACAATTTCGTCCAGTTCATAACCAAAAAGTTCTTTGAAAGACACAACTACATGGTCTATTCCCAGTTTTTTGCAGTTGTCTTTGGCAATTTTTAGTGCTTCATCCCGGTAATCTCGTATACCTTCATCAACTGTTCCAGCGCAAAATTTTACTCCAGGAAAGCCTTTCTCAAGCTTGGCAAGAATGTGCAGTAAAGTTATGCTGTCTTTGCCTCCTGAAACTGCCAGCATGAACTCGTCTATTGGCTTTAACATGTCATATCTTGCAATGGTTTTTCTTACCCTGTCTTCGACGGTTCTACAAAAACATCGTTTGCACAGTTTCTCTCCTGAATAACTACGGCCAAAAACTGCATCATTTCTTTTGCACAGGGTACAAACCGTCACTTTTAGTTCACTCAATTTTTTGGATCAGAGTTTTTCCCTCTGATGTTACTTGGTATATTTTTTTGGTAGTAACCTAAAAGACTAAATCTTTCTTTTAAGGGATTAGTACATCCAACACTTAGTGATCTAATTTTCATGTCCTGAGTTTATAGACTTTGCTGGAATAATTGGTGGCTCAGTTTTTGCTGTTTCATTATCTTCTGGCGCATTTGAGCCCATTTTTTCTGAATACGCTTTGGAGAATGCTACTCCATAAATCAGTAGTTGCGTAATTAGGTAAATCCATATTAATAAAATCATTATTGCCCCTGCTGCTCCTGTAACTGAAGTAACAGTGAAGGTTTCTAGAATTATTCCAATCAAATAGTTGGTTACCGTGAAAATTAAGCCTGTAAGAATTGCTGCTCCGCGAACGTCTTTCCAGCTGATTTGGGTTTCTGGAATATATTTGTACATTACTGCAAACACCAGAGTTGCTAATCCAAAAGACAAAATGAGTTGGGTTACTTGAATAAGAGCATAAATTGCGTTTGAAACAACTGGAACCAGTAAATACGTTATGGATTCTAACAAAAAGGTGGTTATCCCTGTCCATGCCATTATAACTAGTCCCAGAAAAGAAATTAAAAAGAATGGAGCCACTTTGCGCTTGATTTTTTGTTTAAAATTTAGTTTGGGTTGTTTAACTTCCCAGATTGTGTTCATTGTGTCTTGTAAAACTCCAAATGCTCCTATTGCTCCAACAAATGTGAACGCAACGCTTACAATTGACGTGATAACAGACGTGAAAGGGGATGACACGGTACCTAAAATTTGTTCAACTAGATTAGCAACAGTTGGACCTACGATGGTTGTTAGTTGTTGCATCAATGTTTGGAACGAGTTTGAAAACCCATAGACCTGGGACAAAATAATCATCGCAATAAGAAACAGCGAAGGAAGGGGCAACATAATGAAATATGCAAGAGCAGCAGCCCGTAACGAGGAATGGTTTCTTAACCATTTTTGAAAAGCTTGTTCTGCGATTTCAAAAAAAGTTTGCCGCTTCATTTTTTTATAACCTTTACTGTTTGAGTTTGCTTTTATTCAATATATTCTACGTTAAACAAGTTTTGCCTTGCTCATTATAATAATCTGAGACCTTCAAAGTTTTAAGAATATTTCTAACCAATTTATTTGGAAGGGGAATTCTAAGCAATGATTGGATCAATATTTTTTGTTGTTGCCTCTGATTTTTTCTGTTTTACTCCTGTCGTCTAGTTTCACAATCGTTGAGCACTTTATTGTTGATTCATAAGAATCAGTTACGATGATTGGTTATTGGAATCATTACTGGATTGGTTTACAGAATTATCATTTTGGTTCTTGTTTTTCCTTGCAAAGAAGGTTGTGCGATCGGATGCAAGGTCCAACGGGAGTCATTGTAACTGTAGAAGCCGAGCAAGAAATAATGGCAGCATTTTTGTTGCGGCAATTTCATTTGCATCATTTATTTACAATGTATATATCATGTTGAAATATCCCTAAACCCGAATGCTTCCAATGGAACAACCTTTGATTAGGTTCCTTTTGCTGGGTAGCTTGTTTTGTTTATGTCCAGTTAGAACTGATTAAGTACCAAAATTTTTTGTGCTGTTTTGAGAAATACATGAATTACTGTAATAGATTTTGTAAATATATCCAAGGTTCATCAATACTAAATACTCCTTGGAAAAATAAGAGTAAATCAGGCTAAAAATGCAGCGAGGAGAAGAAATGTCAACAGATTCGTTATTGTCAAAATTTGATTTTCTACGTTCGATGCCAAACTTAATTATTTTCAGTTTGTTTGCAGTTGGAGCCTTGGTTTTGGTTTGGGTTGGATCTCTGACAATAAACGATGTTACTGTCTGGAACAAAGACATGGGAACAATATTTTTTGGTTCCCGAACTGGTGAAGCAATAAGCCTAGGAATAGGCATGACGCTGATAAATTATGTCTATGTTGCTTTGGCGTTCTTTGGTGCTGGAGCTGTTATGTTTATTCGAAATCGTATGCTTGTAAATTCAGAAGTGGAACCGCTGTTAATGATGTCTTCACAAAAAAGCCAAAAGCATAATGAAGTTAAACAAGGAAACTGTACAAGAAAATCTGTTAGCAAGAATTCTGTAGCAGCTAGCGAAGACCGATTCTTTTCGGGTTGTCTTCACCATTTTGGTTATTTATCAAGTAGACCCAAGGATGAACCTGTTCCTCAAGAGTGCATCCTTTGTCAGCGACTTGGAGATTGTATGTTAGCAACAGTGTACGTAAAAGAAATAAGAGATTGAAAAACTCGAAATAGCTGTTTGAGTTTTTTCTCTTTTTTAGTACTTCGTAATTTGTTGATGATCTCTAAAACATTTCTGTTTATGTGTTCATAGTAATATAAAAATCAAGATATTTCATAGTTGTCGGATCATTAATCCTTTTTTTTGATGATTGAAAATGTTTACAATTTGAATAACAATATTTTGTATTCATACTTAGCGTTCGTAATTATTAAATTCTTTAATTCATATTTTTTTGAATTAGTAATTAATTGCAATATTAAGGCTAGTTGTTCCGATCATGTCTTCAATAACATTGGATAAATTCATCCCACCCCTTGCTGATCATTGTGATTTGACAGTTAAGGTTCTGTACGTAGATGATGATTCAGGTCTACAAATTACTGCAAAACAAATTTTGGAAGATGTTGGTCCTTTTGAAGTGGTCACGTGCTCTTCAGTTGATGAAGCCCTTAAGCTGTTGAATGGACAAGAATTTGATGAAATTATTTCAGATTACCAGATGCCCCTGAAGAATGGTTTAGACTTTCTCAAAGAAGTCCGGGAACAAGGTGATAATACTCCGTTTATTTTGTTTACTGGAAAAGGTCGGGAAGAAGTTGCTGTAAAAGCGTTGAATTTAGGTGCAAATTATTACATCAACAAAGTAGGAAAGCCTGAAACTGTTTTTGGTGAATTATCTCATGTGCTTTTGGAATTGGCTAAAAATAAGCGTGCCGAAAAAAGGTTGTTATTAAGTGAAACTCGTTTCAGAGAATTATTTGATAACATGCGTAGTGGTGTTGCAGTATATACAGTCGAAGATAATGGCAACTTTTTCGTTTTTAGTGATTTTAACAAAAGTGCAGAAAAAATTGAAGGTGTAAAAAAAGCAGACTTGATTGGAAAAGATGTGCTCGAGGTCTTTCCGGGAGCAAAAGATGGATTTTTAGATGTTTTTAGAAGGGTTTGGAAAACTGGAAAACCAGAATATAGTAACTCGGTTTATTCTGAATCTGGGAAACCAGAGAGTATTCGAAATTCTTACACATATAAGCTTCCTTCTGGTGAAATTGTTTCAATTTACAATGACGTAACTGATGAGAAAAAAATTGAACAACAGCTACTTAGAAATTATGAAATGTTAGACACTGTTACCCGTCACATTAATGCTGACCTTACAATAATTTCAAAAGATTATGAGGTTTTATATGCAAACAAAGTCATCACTGGCACTTATGGTGATGTGCTTGGAAAAAAGTGTTACAGCGTATTAAACAACCAAAAATCAGTTTGTGCGAATTGTGGCGTTAAAGAGATTTTTGAAACCTGTAAAGATCAGGTTATTCATTACCAAACTGTTCGTCAACCCGATGGAACAGTTAAACATCTAGAGATTACTGCTACTGCGATACGAAATGAAATTGGAGAAATTGTTAGCGCCACAGAAATTGCGATTGATTTAACTGAATCTAAACTGATTGATAAAAAATTAAGTGAAGAAATTAGTTTGAAAAATGTTCTTCTTGATAATATTCCTGGTGCTGCCCTGATTTTAAGGAAAAACACTCGTGAAATTGTTGCTTCAAATAAACTTGCTAAGGAATTTGGTGCATTTCCAGGAAAAACTTGTTATCAAACATGTGCAAAAAGAGGTGACCCATGTGCTTTTTGTAGAGCCCCCGAAGTATGGGAAACAGATGATGTGAAAACCTTAGAAGTAAAATATCGTGGTAGATGGTACCGTGGAATCTGGGCTCCTTATAATGATGAACTTTATGTTCACTATTTTTTTGATATAACTCAAATGAAAGAAAATGAGTTTAAATTAAAAGACAACTTAACTGTGTTAAAAAATCTATTAAATACTTCACAATTTGGAATCGGTCACTATGATCTAAAAGGCACCATAACTTTGTTAAATCCTAAAGCTTGCGAATATATGCAAGGTGGTCTTGACGATTTTGTTGGAAAAAATGCCAAAGATGTTTTTGGGCAAAAGATGGGGCATATAATTCTTGATAGGATCAAAGAAATTACTGAATCAGGAACTATACAAAAATTTGAAGATAATATAAAATTGCCCTCTGGAGAAAAATGGTTCAGTTCAGTTTATAAGCCAATAATTAATTTCCAAAACCAAATAATTGGATGCCAAATTATTTCAATTAACATTACCGAACAAAAGAATGCTGAACAAAAAATTGCTGAGAGTGAGTCTATGTTCAGAAGTTTATTCATGAACATGCAAGAGGGTGTCGCAATTCATGAATTAACCTATGATATCGAAGGGAATCCAAACAATTACATAATCTTGGATGTAAACAAAAGATTTGAAGAAATCGTATCTATCAAACGTGAAGACGCTGTAGGAAAAACCGCTACTGTTTTGTATGCTGCTAATGAACCTCCGTTTTTTGAAATTTACGCTAAAGTTGCCGAAACAGGTGAACCGGAACGTTTTGAATCCCATTTTGCTCCGATGGGAAAAGATTTCAAGATATCAGTGTTTTCGATAAAAAAAGGAAGTTTTGTTACTGTTTTTGAAGATGTAACTGAACGCAAAAAAAATGAAAAAGAAATTAGGTACTTAGCAAGGTTTCCTGATGAAAACCCCGATCCAGTTCTAAGGGTAACAAAAGCAGGAGTTATAATTTATGCTAATCATGCAGTTCAAAAACACTGCTGGGCAACAATAAAAGATGGAGAACAATTTTTGCCCCAAGAGCTTCAAGAAGCAGTATTCAGGTGCCTTGAATTGAATTCCCTTGAAGAAATTGAAGTAGTTTGTGATGATCAGGTTTTCGTTTTCAATCACTCCTTTTTCTGATAAAGGATACTGTAACATTTATGGCAGAAACATAACTGAACGTCGAGTTGCTGAAGAGAAAGTCCAAGACGCCTTGGCTGAATTGGCAAAATGGCAAATGATGATTGAAGGTTTGTTAACTTCTTCTCGGGCAGTTTTAGAGCATCGAAAATTCAAGGATGCAGCGTCAATTATCTTCAATGAATCTAAAGAATTAATTGAAGCAACTGCAGGGTATGTTGCTTTACTAAGTGATGATGGTCTAGAAAATGAAGTTGTGTTTTTGAGTTCAGGTGATTTGAATTGTACTGTTGATCCGACTCTTCCCATGCCAATTCGTGGTCTTCGAGAATTAGTCTACAAAACGGGAAAACCTGTTTATGAAAACAGTTTTGGTGATTCTGAATTTGAAGGTTTTCTTCCCAAAGGACATGTTAAACTGGAAAATGTGTTGTTTGGGCCAATGATTCTGGATGAAGAACCTGTTGGATTAATTGGTTTAGCTAATAAACCAGGGGGATTCACGGAACAAGATGCCCAAATAATTGTAGCTTTTGGAAAAATTGCTGTTATTGCTTTAAGAAACAGCAAAATACTTGAGGAATTAGAGTCTGGAAAAAATCGAGCTACCCAGATGAACGAAAAATTAAATGTTGTTGGGCGTTTATCTCGTCATGATGCTCGAAATAAGCTTTCTGTTATTGCAAACAATTTGTATTTGGCTAAACGCACTCTTGCAAAAGACACTCCAGCGTTAAAGAATCTTGAAAATGCTGAAAAAGCCATTTCACAGATAAGCAGCATTTTTGATTTTGCTCGCCTTTATGAACAGTTAGGCATCGAAGAAATGTCCCAAATTGATGTGGGTTCTTGTGTTAATGCAGCTGCAATTAGTTTAGATTTGGGAGAAATAGCTTTAGTCAACAGCTGTGACGGGCTTTCAGTTTTTGCTGATTCGTTATTGACTCAGGTGTTCTATAATCTGATGCATAACTCGTTAACTCATGGAAAAAAGGTCACCCAAGTTAAGGTTTACTTTGAAGAATCAAAGGATCATTTGAATTTGCTATATGAAGATGATGGTATAGGCATACCTGAACAAGAAAAAGAATTAATCTTCAATGAAGGCTATGGCAAAGGAACCGGCTATGGTTTATACTTGATTCGAAAAATGTGTGAAGTTTACAACTGGACCATAAAAGAAACCGGCATTCCTGACAAGGGCGCCAAATTCGTTATAGACATACCTACAGAAAATGAAAATAAACTTAATCATGGACTGGAGTAACCTTGGCTGTTAGTAAAATTCAAGTTTTTGAATCGCACATAAATTTAAAGCATGCAATGAGACCTAAAAATTAGGTCAAGTGATTTAACCATGGAAATTAGTTATGAAGATTTCACAAAACTGGATATCCGTATCGGTGAAGTTGAAGAAGCAGAATCTGTTCCCGATTCTCGAAATTTGTTGAAACTTGTTGTTGATTTTGGTTCGGAAAAAAGGCAATGTGTAGCAGGTTTGTTGAAATATTATCAGCCCGACGAGTTAGTGGGCAAAAAATTTTTGTTTCTTACAAATTTGGAGCGAAGAAAACTAATGGGAATTGAATCTCAATGCATGATTCTCGCTGCAGAAGACGAACAAGGAAACGTTGCTTTGGTTTCTCCAGAAAAAGATGTTGCTGCCGGAAGCAAAATCTGTTAAACAGTTTTATATTGTTCCCATTATGAATGCTACAAGTCCAGTTATGAACCATGCTAGATGCATGTTTTTTATTTTTTTGGCGTTGCTTCGTGAGTAATCTTTTAGCAACATAATTGCAGATGCAACTAGGCCAATGTCTGTTATGATTACTGCTGGCAAAAACCAGTCTGAAACTAGTCCCCAAAGCCAGGGCAAGGGGCTTAAGGTTACTGCGATAAGGGAGAATATTGTTGCTGCGATTGCTGCGTTTTTTTCTCCAAAAGTTACTGCAATTGTTTTAATTTTGTGAGATTTGTCTCCTTCAACGTCTACTATGCCTTTTGTTATTTCTCGTCCTGTGTTTGAGAAAAACACGATTGCTACAAACAGCAAGGTTGAGGTTTGAAGTTGTCCTACTGCTAATCCTCCGTAAATAAACGGAATGACCACTGTTGCGCTGACCAAAAAGTTTCCTGGCAATCCTGTGCTTTTTCCTTTGGTGATGTACGTTATCGATATTATCCATGCTGCTATGGCTACTGCAAGGCTTGACAAGTTAGTCATGTACGCTGCTTGCAATCCAAGAACGCTTAAGGTCAAAGCGTAAACTAGTGCCTGTTGGGGTGATACATCTCCCCTTGGTATTGGGCGGTTAGGTTCGTTTATGGCATCGATTTTGCGGTCATAATAGTCGTTTACTACCATGGATGCACCAGTTAACGTGAATGCAGTCAAAAAAGCAAACAGCAAATTCGAGTTAAAACTAAGATCCGAAACCAACGAGGCACCGACAATAACTGCAAACCCCATCATTAAGCAGTTCAGGGGTCGTATTATTTGGATAAAGCCTGTTAGTTTTCCCATGGTTTTTCTCTCGGTTTGTTTTGTTGCAGTTTAACATGAACAATGATGTTGCATTGCTGAGCATTACTCTATTTTGGCTTTTAGGTTTATCTCTGAAAACAGTTTTTTGAAAAAAATTTGGTGAACACTGAAAGAACCCAAGAAATAATGATAAAAACAAACTAAGCAAGCGAGTTGTAACTTGGCTAGTTTTAGGAATTAAAAAAATTAAGGTTAGGAACTGTTCAGGTCTTTGCATAGTTTGTCGTGGTTGACTGTTTTTTCCATGAATATGCTGATGTTTTGGTCGTTTACGGTGGTGCACAAGATTTTTGTGTCTTCACTTTCAACAACCAAGTTGTTTACTTTGCCGATTTCAACGTTTTTGCAAATGTCATTGCTTGTTTCGAATGCTGCTGAAGACAAAGATGCGTATTCGATGATTTTTTTAGGATCTTTAATGTCGATTGCTGCTGTTTCTGGTCCGCGTATGATGAACCCGATGATTCCTTCTTGTTTTTTGATGTCCTGCAGTTTTGCTTGCAGTTCATCATTTTTTTGTTTTTCGACGTTTTTTGCTAACAAACAATCACCCTCTATAGGTCTGGCGAGACGTTTACCCTGTCGCCGCCTTTTACTTTAAGTACGTCGCAGTATTTTGCTGGCATTCGAATGAAGTTTTTGCCTTTCATGTTGCCCACAGTGATCTTTTTTACTTTGCATCTTGTAGATTTTCCATTAATGGTTTCGATTTTAACGTATTTGATGTCTTCTCCATCTGCTTCGTTTTCGCTCCAGTCGTTTAATGTGGTTTCATCAATTTGCACTGAGTCGCCATCAAAGAAACCACTCAAAGGATTTACTACCAAATTGACGGTAGTTTCCTCTTGGAGGTGAGACTGAGCGCCCGTTGGATTGTTTTGAAGTTTAGTTACATTTTTTGCTGAACTATTTTGTATACTGTCCATTTGGGCACTTTTTTGTCCAGCAAAGGTTTGCAAAGTTTTCAAAAGTGGTGGGATAACCACATGGGTAAGGGAATAAATTTGGGCATCATCGGCGTTTTCATTAGTTGCCAACATAAAGTACATGCCGTTAATGTTTGACATGTATAGTTTGCCGTTTTCGCAGTTAACTGAATATTTGGTGATGTTGCCAATTGCTTTGGTTTTTTGTTTTAATTCTTCGAAAGATTCTAAAACTTTGTTTAACAGTGTAGCATCGGTTTCTGTTTCACCTGCGTAAGTTGCGCCGTTGTCAGTAAAAATGAAAGAGTGAGTGATGTCAGGGTACGCCTTTTGGATTTCAGTTAATGCGTTGTTTAGTGCAGTAACGTAAGGGTCCCTGTTCATTTTTGTTCAACTCCTGCCCAATCTATGAGATTTTGAGCAGTATTTGTTCTGGAACCCCGTCGCTTTCTAGCACTATGTACTTGAGTCCTTCCGTGTCCCCGATTTGGTCAACCCAGTTCAGTGCTTCCCGGGCTTTTTGTAGCACCAGTAGCCTGTCTTGTTGGCTGCGAACTACTTGCTCAATTGCAGTTAGTTCATGGAACGGGTTAGCATCTAGGATTACGCTCAAGTCCCCAACGGTCATTTCGCCGAGACTTTCTTGGGCTGATTTTTTGCCCGCGAGTTTGAAGACTACTTCTCGTATCTTCTTTGATCTCTCAGCTAAATTCCGTATGGAATCCAGTCTGCGTAAGTATTCACCTAGTACACTTTTGGTTTTTGAAATATCATCGTCCATAGCTTTAGCTATGTCGACTGCGGATTCATATTCTTTTAATTCTACTACCATTTGTTATTTTACACCTCCAAAGATAAGGAAAATAGGGCAGCCGAAGCCAACCCCAATTTCAAGTTGAAAATTCCTGATTCAAGCCTAAGCAGTGCCTGTGAAAGAGCCGACTAATGTTCCATCAGTTTCATACAAGCTAACAGCGTATTTGTTACCAGCAGTCCATGATCCAAGGTCAATTACGTAAGTAACTGGACCCGATGCGGGTTCAAGTTGAATTGGAAGAGTTTGTGCTGTTATTGTTGCAGTATAAACATCCAATGCATCTACATTTGCGCCATTAATTCTGATTGTAGCGATGTTAACTTTGGCTGTTCCTGTGTTAGATATTGTAACGTTGAGTACGCCACTGGTTTCTGTACCAGTAATGATTATGTTGTCGAATGACATTGCAGTGATTTTTGCCTCTTTGGTTTCCATGAAGCCGATGGTTAGTGAGCCCATCCAGGCTGCTACTGCGATGGATACTGCTACTGTTACTGCGATCAATATGATTGCTGCTACGACTGGGCTTAAGGCTTTTTTATTTTTTAGGAGTCTTTTCATTTTGTTTTCTTTCCCTCCTGTATTTGTCACATGTCAACTATACAGAATCCAGATTTAAATCTTACGACTTAATACAACATATTACTAAACCAAAAAAATAACCAAAAAACAAGCCCAAAAAACAATAAAAGAATAAAAAGTTACTCTAACTCGTCAAACATGCTCAAGAGCAGGTCGGCTACTTTGTTGCCTAGTTCTGTGATCACATAATATTTCTTTAAGGGGTCGATGGCTACGCTTTTTGCGATGCCTAGGCTTTCTAGTTCCATCATTCTTGAACGGAAGGTGCCGTCGCTGAGGGTGAGGTTTAGATCTTTCATGAAGGACTTTGCGTTTTTCCATCTGCCGTTTTCTAGTTTTAAAAGAAAGATGCAATCAATCGCGTGATCTTTTTCCAGAGCTGCTTTTATCGCAGAGAGTTTTTCGTTTGTGAGAATTTTTTTAATTTTAGCTTCTGACAACTGGTACACAACCGTTTTCTGTTGTTGATTATCTGGTACTTATTTCACATTTAACTATATATTACGATTTTTGACATAATACTGCATATGTGTACTACACATTAACAAAATGTAATCATGCACAACACAAAGAGCTACAAACACAACCAAAAATGGAACCTTAATGGTGGTGGGCTCACGCAATCTTGAAAGGGACCAACCAAAACTTTGGTGTCTGCTTTTCTCAAGATCTCAATCACGATTCAGTGGGTCAAAAATCGTCATCGCCCACCAAATAAACGTAAATCCTGTTCTTGAATAAAAGGTTGCCCACAAAACAAACTACAAAAACAAAACATAAAACAAATTAAGAAATTGGATGAACCTGCCTTTGCAGAAAACAAAAAACATCCAAAGATTAAAGCAGACCTAATTTAGTCTACTTGATGTTTAACAATCATTCGGCTGAATTGTTTGACATAGTGAACGTCTGACCGAAGCCGCTTTATGTCCTTTGCTTCTTTTTCAAGATTCGCAAGTTTTTTCTGAATTTCACGAAGTTTCGCGTTCATTTTGAACTCCAAACTTCCCTTCCTTTGTTTTAATAAAAAGCAATTATGAAATCCGCATATGTACCCTGAATTCATAATTACTATATATACAAAAAATCAATACAACCAATCAGAAGCAGATAAAACACGGTTTACAACCCTGAACGGTTGAAAAACAACTTATCTGCAAAAAAGGTGGAAACAAAAAATGCAAGACCTAATTAGCCCCATACTATTAATGCTGGCCATAGGCGGAATAGCTGGATATTTTGCAGGCCAAATGTTCCGAAGAATCTCGGGCATGACTATAACCCTTGTAATTGTCGCCATAGTAATCATCGTATTTTGGAGCACAGGAAACCTTGACTTGAACCTGGACGCCATAAGCGTAGGTTTCACAGAATTCATGGGCGTACTAGCCCCCCTGGGAATCATCGCAGCAATAACTAGTGTCCCATTCGCAGCAAGCTTTGTTGCTGGCCTGTTCATAGGATACCGAAGATACTAAACAGAACTATACTGAAAATTTACCTATCTGACTAAATCTTTAGTATTTTTGGTCTGATTTTTCCAGTAAACTGATATAATCGATATGGTTAAATGGAAGATTATTTTTTTCTTATTATTTAAAAAAATACTCTTGTATTTTTTAATAAACATTAAACATAATTACTTGAATTAAAGAACATCCAGTTTCCGAAATCACTCTAATTTAGAAAGAGTTTTTTATAATTATTACTTTTCTTTTTTGGCGTTCGAAATACTGTTCTTTGTTTTCGTTCTCTAAACGTGATGTCGTTATCCCAAAAAACTGAATCCCTGCCTAGTATAGTATGGGGTATCATATCTTCTTTTGTCGGAATTGTTACAGGAAAATTTTTTAGATAACAAAATATTCGTGTTCCCTTCAAAATATCGATGCGATCAATTATGCAATTGAATGTAGGAAAAGAACCACCTGCACCTACAGCTTCGCTAGTTTCTTTTGGAAAATCAATATCTAAAACCTCGGCAAGTTCAACTGGAATAAAAGTTGCAGTTGCACCAGAATCCACTAAGGCGTCAGTTCTAATACTCATATTCCCGTTTTTTAATCGAATGTGAACTAAAGGAAGGCGAAATTTTCTTTGAAGTTTAGGATCAGTGAAAGCTAGATACTTGCAGTTAAAAGCTCCTTTGCAGCGACCTGTGATGATTTCACTCATTTTAAAGCAACATTACAGCGTTGTTTGGGACTTTCATTATGAAGGGTTCTTTTTTAGGATATTTAGCCTTAGCTTCGTTAACAACGTCTTTGGCTGAATCACCTTCTATAATGTCTTTGTCGATTACAGCTATCCATTTTCCTGCAGTTAACTTTTCACTAATAGACATTATATACTCAAATTCTCTTCCCAAAATTGACTCCTCCATTTTTAGATGGAATTTTGTACATTACAACATTTCCTATAAATGTTTTATGCATCAATAATAATTATTGATCCCTTCGCTCTTCATTTTCTTTTTTTCCCCCGATCCACATGACCATGGCTTCTTCGATGGCTTCAGAAAGATTTCCCTTTTTCATTCCTTTTCTTTTAAAAACCTCTTCTCTAAATCTTCGATCCAGTCTATCTTTAACTGAAATATTA
This sequence comes from Candidatus Bathyarchaeota archaeon, assembly GCA_024650005.1. Taxonomy (GTDB): domain Archaea; phylum Thermoproteota; class Bathyarchaeia; order Bathyarchaeales; family Bathyarchaeaceae; genus Bathyarchaeum; species Bathyarchaeum tardum. The sequence continues at coordinate 309,553 of JANKMT010000001.1, forward strand.
TATTTTCCCATTTTTATCTAACCTTTAATAGGTTTTGAACTTATATAAGGATATCTACCTATACATATATGTGGATATATGTTTTTTTTCAAATAGGATGATAAAAAACAGAGTTATGACGAAACTAATCATTCCTCTTTTTAATTCTGTTTAAGCTATAAACTGGACTTAATTTGGTCATCTGAATTTATTTTTCTTTAATGAATTGAAATTTGACTCCAGAAAATTATGCCCAATGATTAACAAGATGAGTAAATCCAAGTATATGATATACTGCGAATTATTTTACTAAAGACTATACTAATTTTCCTACGAGCTTTACATTTTTTCTTTCGAGAACTTCTTCCCCGTGAGGAGCAAGGTCTACTTCTTCTGTTATGTCTTTTCCTGCTTGATGGCTGCCCATGTGGTCACCGCCGTCCCAGAGACCACTTTGGGAAACGTCATAGACTTTTCCTTGATAACCCAAGTATGTGGGCTTGCCGTTTTTTCCATTGAATTCTTCAAGCTCTTTATCCGTAAACTCTTTTAATTCTCCCAAAACTGTCACCTGCATATCTTGTTCAGTAACTTCTTTTGTATCAACATTTTCTACTTCTGATTTATCTTCGTTTTCCTTTTCTAACATGGAAAATCGATCTTCACCTAAGTGCTTGAAAACCCCGTGAAGTCTTCTTGTAGACGGCCAATGACCACTGAAAGGATGATTGGGAGCCATCGCTGTGACCATTGAACGTATAGTCACCTCTGGAATTTTAGAATTTTTTTGCTGAACTTTTCTGATAATATCCGTAGCTGTAAAAGTTCCATTGATTTCTTTTGCTGCTTCAAAAACATGCTGCCATACCGGCTTTCCATATTTTGGCAAAAAATATTCACCCCCCTTTACGCAAACACAAACGATCAATTATACATTATAAAAATAAACAAACATTGCCTTTAAGAGCGTGTGCGCAATTACGTTAAACTAATGCGTTTTATTTCATTTAAATTATATCTGAACTAAGAATTCTGGGCTCAAATCTGGATTACTTTTCTTAATGTTTACCATTGCATTTAGAAGTTTTTGATTTCCTGAATAATATTTTCCTTTTTGGTTTATTGCGTTTGCATTAACTAGTCTCTTTAAAATCATTTTCAAATCTAACGGATTTATCGAACGCCCATAATAATATTCATAGTCTCGCCTAATTGAATTCATATTGCGATAAACTGTTTGTTCAGTTTCTAATTCTGGCAAATATATTGAATTATCGATATGGATAGTTGGCTCTAAAATTGTTAATTGGAAAACATCCCTAAGAGTTGTATATCTCTCTTGTATTATATGAGATAGAACAACATTTTTAAAACACTCTTCATCATTATTCACTTCTTTTCGTAATGAGAGAAATGTATTTCCTTCACAATATCCATTTTCAATTCTGCGAACAATTTTTAATCCTTCAAGCAATTTCAAATATAGCTTAATTTTTTTTCTTCGATTGGGAGACCTTTGTAATAGAATTTCTTCATCTGATATTTTGTGTTCATCCCATAGATAAAAAATAATCGAGATTATTGGATCAAAGAAGTGGGATGATTCAGAAATCTTAACAAGATTTTGAGCTGATGCCTCGATTACTATTCTTTCTGCTCTTTCTCTCCATAGCTTGAAGAATTGATGCAAGTTTGATATTATTTCATCTCTTGACGACGTTTTTTCTTTAACAATTTGTTTTTCGGAATTTATTGAAATGGTTCCTATTTTTCCAATTTTAAGAACACGCATAGTTTTTTTGTCAGGTAATAAGTCATCTTGAATGAATAATGGATAGTCAGAACGCAATCTAGAAACATATAGATTTTCTTTTTTATCATATTCTGGAGCATCAACTAAAACTAAATCGCCATAATTAGAAAAGGCATGACTTTGAGCAATTTTTTCAAGGGTAATGCTCATTAATCAATCTCTCCTTCGTTATTGTTTGATGTCCACTCTGGTATCTGTCTTTGCTTTGTTTTAAAAACTTTTACTTTAACCATTCTGCTTTCAAAACCCCATTTGCTGCTAAAAACTCCTACTTCTTCATGTTTTTCACTTCTATCTAAAGGGTCGTTATATGTTACGATATTTGTTTCTGGGTCGAACCCAGTCACCACAACAGTATGCCATACTTTGTCTGGGGGATCAGCGGAGTTTATCCAAACTATTACTGGAAGGTTATTTTCCAGTATTTCCTTTTTTATTATCTTAAAATCACCCAAAATATATGACTTAAATTCTACATTTGGGTTTCCATTACAGAGATACGAATTGATTCTTTCCACATTTTTTGGAATTGTGCCATCTATTTGTGTATCCACAATTTTACAAATTTTTTTTATCGAAAGCCTAGGAATTGAATCGCCGTATTTTTTTCTAAGATATTCTAAAATCATCTTCAGACATGTTGGAACACATTGATTTCGTCTTTGAGGTTGTCCCCATAAAGGCAGATCGAGTTGAACCATTTGATTATTTGACTCCAGAACCTGTTTCGAATAACCCAGATTAGATTGATTATTTTATGAATATAATATTTGTTTCATTATCTGGTTAAAATTATGTTCTAATCCCAAACAAATTCTTTATTGTTTTCATAATTGAGTATTATTAATTATCGTTAACAATCATAGTTTTAGTTTTCTTAGGATTGTTTGGATATAGTTTTGTTGGACCCGAGTCATAACAAAGAGTTTTCGTTAAAGTTTATTTTGAAATAGCTTCCGTCTAAAAACTGACTAGAGTTAACAAATGAAAAAATTCAAGAAGCCCCAAAATATATACTAAGTAAATGACTGGTTCTGATGGTAGACCAAGCATCGTTTATTGGCTTGGCAATAAGGTATATTTGAACGTAACTAACAGATGCTCTAATAACTGCATTTTCTGTGTAAGAAAATTTAAGGACGGACTTGACGGCTTTAAACTAAAATTACAAAAAGAGCCAACGGCAAAAGAAATTATTGAAGAATTGCAAAAAGTTTTACCTACAAAAAACTGGGAAGAAATAGTCTTTTGTGGGTTTGGTGAACCTTTAGAACGATTGGATCTTGTTTTGGAAGTAACGAAGTGGATAAAAAAGAACCAACCGATGACAGTTAGAGTTAACACCAATGGTCAAGGCTACTTGTTAAACAAAGGAAGAGACGTAGTAGGTGAATTAAAGGCTGCAGGGGTAGACAAAATTAATGTTAGTTTGAATGCTCCCGATGAACAAACTTACAATCGAATCTGCAAACCCGCGTTAGAAGGCGCATATGAAAGTGTTCTGGAGTTTATCAAAAAAGCTAAACACGTCATGGAAACTGAAGCAACAGCTGTAACTGTTCCTGAATTGGAAGTGACAAAGGTCAAAGAACTGGCACAAAAAATCGGCGTCAAATTTAGAGCACGATAATATGCCCGTCTTCTTTGCATTGTCACCCATATTGTGATATCTCCCACAAATCCACTTTTTCTATTTTTAACTTTTTTAAAAACACAACTTAAGAAAAGCATGAAAAATTAATTAATTAAAAAAATATGATTTGCCCCCAATGGGGGCTAAAAAGTTAGTAGCTTTATTTTGTTATGCTGCTTTTAGTTTAGCTCCACATTCAGAGCATTTTCCGTCAGCCGTTATCATTGGCTGTTTTTTGACTTCCTTTTTACAAAGTCCACATTTCAAAATATTCCACCTCCCCCTAAAAATCCCCTAATTAAATAGTGTCACTTGCCTAAAAAAAGTTTACGATAATATGATGAAATATATAAAAAATGTTAAAAGCATATAACCCGAAATAAAAATAATATACAATTTTAAGGAGGTGAAGTAATGCAATATTGTAAAATTACTTTAATTATTGTAGGAGCTTTGCTGGCGATAATGGGAATTGCAGGATTACCCGGAGTTTCAGACATGGCAACCGAGCCAGATTGGCACGCAATTTTAAAAATCATCATCGGAATCGTAGCCATAATAATAGCCCTAATGGAAAAAAAAGAATGATATAACAAGTTCAGATGTTCAATCTTTCATATTTTTTGCTATACGTCACTAGAAAAGCTCAGGGGAGAGCACAATTGACGACAATGAACTTTACAGAAAACATGAGAATATTTCTGGAATTTAAAAAGAAACGGATCTGCTGAATCAACAAAAAAACTTACACTTACCTGCTCAAACTCTTCGTAAAAAAGGTGCAACCCTAAACAACCCCAATTCCGTCAAAGACACAATTTATGTTCAAAATATGCTTGGACAAAGAAACCCAATGACTACTTAAAGAATACATTCAATTTTTAGAACATCCTCAAAAAGAAGGATTCATCCGAAACATTGCTAACACCTCCAAAGAAGCAGTTGAATTAATAGAACTTGACTTCAAATTTGTCACAGGCGAATACGACGATGGCAGTAAAATCTTCAAAAAAAGAACTTTATCATATCTAGGGTCATCGTCCATCTCGGAGGGGTCGGGGTCTGGCATGGATTGCTCCTAAATTTGGAGAAATCTCCCACGAATCCACTTTTTTGATTGTAAATCTGAAATTAAAAATATTTTCGATTATTACATTATCTTTAAACATTTATGGCTTGTGAAATTATTTCAATCAATAAAAGTTTAATTTTAAGAAAGTTATAACAATCTGGGGATTTGTTTGTTACCAGATGGTTTTGCAGATTTCACATCGTTGGTACTTCAAAAATGGCACTTGGACGAGCTAGCGAAAAGTGATGCTAATGTTTGGAATGCTTTTCTTTATCCTATTTTTCTTGGTCCAACTGTTCGTAGTGCACAAGCGGCATACGTCAAGGATGTAATGCTTCCTTTCTTAGATTTTGAGAATGTTAACGCAATTTTGACTGAATATTATGCAATCAAATCGAACTCCCTGTAATAAGGAACACTCTATTCTAGTTGGTGTTGATACTGATTATCCTACTGGAATGGAGACATGCAAAAACCCACAATCATCTGGACCAACGTACCTTTCAGAGAAGGCTGCTCAAATGTTGTTGTTGACCCCCCCTACCCCCCAACAACAACAAATGACATGCCCCTGGGCTGTCCAGTGTGAAGATTTTTGAAAGCCTTGCCAAAATAATACTGGCTCTTGATGAACCTGGACTAGAAATCGCTGAGGTTCAAAGTCTCCAATCAATGATTTCTGAAATTAAGACATACAAGAGTTTGCTTGCTGATTACGCGAATTGACGAGAAACCGAAAATAGGCTTGTGGAGTTAGACGCCAAATATGCCAAGCTCATCAAACAAAAAGCTAGGGTTCTAAGAGATGACAAGGTTATTCCACATGTGATAGATTACAGCAAAGAAGTAAAATCATTGACAAAGGGGTGAAGAAAAAAGCAAAGGAAATTGTTATGCAAATCCAACTGGAACAAACACAATTTGTATCAATTAACACGTGAGGAATTGAATGCAAATACTTTATTCTAATACTCAAACTTACGATATTTTTTATCGTGAAATGATAACATGCCTGCGGGACATTTCAACATATAATATCGGAACCATGTTAATACACAAATGGTTTTTATGCATAGACTGTAGTAGTTAAGGTAGGGGTTTTTATGGTTGAAGATTTTGTACAAGACGATTGGGACATTACTGACTCAAATTCTAGAAAAGTTCTTGCGGCTTTATCTGAATTTGAGAAAGGTGTAATTGTGACCGTGGACATGTTACATAAAAAGACGAGTTTGATGCCTAGAGGTCTAAATGACGCAGTGCGGCACCTGTCACAATCTAAGCTCATTGATAATCCTTATCCGGAAAAAAAATTTGGACCTTATGATTTCTACGCTGTTGAAATAACCGACCTTGGAAGGCAAGTGCTCAAGAAATTCGGGTGAAACTGCACCTCACCTTTAAGAATCTATTCTTTTAGATGCCCTACCCGTGCTTGGATTACAGCCTAAAATTAGGTTAGTATCTCCATGGACTATATCCAATTTTGACTTTTGTTCCTAGTTTTTCAGGAATTCAATTAGTTTAGGCAACAACTGGGTTCCTTTTGTTAGGACACCTAGCTCTCCATTTTTGCATTCTGTTTCAGAAAACCGTTGAACCTTGTCAGCTTTCACGTTGTTTCCCGAAACAAGAACAGGCACAGGATCGTCACTGTGGGACATTAATTCACAGGGAGTTGAATGATCAGCTGTAACGCAAAGGACATACTCGTCTAAATCAATTTTTTTGAGCAACCCCCCAATAAAATGCTCGTCAATAATAGAAATCGATTCAGCTTTTTGTTTACAATCCCCGTCATGACCGGGCACGTCGGGACCTTTGATGTGAATGTAAAAAACGTCGTAATCTGGCAAGACTTCAAAAAGTTTTTTCAACCTGAACTCGCAATCCCTTGCTAAATCATCAGAAGGCAACGGAATATCAACTACACCCATTCCTGCTAGGGCAGCGATTCCACGCTCCACGTTCATGTCTGCTAAGCAAACAAAACCCAAATCGTAACGATCACAAAGGGCAGGAAATTCTGGAATAATGCTTCCAGCGTTTCTGCCTAGGATAACGTTAGCTTTGAGTTTTCCTTGCTTTACCCTTTTTTTGTTTACTTCATGGTTATTCAAAACAACAATTGCTTTGCGAGTAAACTCATTAACCAAATCTGCAGCAACTTTTGCTTCCTCAGTGTCATCAAAAGGAACACATGACTTCAAAACCATTTTGGCATCTAAATCAGCTACCCCGGCTCCGTTAACCCGTTTGTAGGCAGGGTCAGTATTATCGATGTTCCCTGAAAGCTTTCCGTCTTTGCGTTTAAAAATCAAAGTTGCCCGATGAACCGCAGTGCTTTTAATTTCAAAACTCGCAGGATGTGACTCTAGCTTTACTTCGTTATTTAATGCTTCAGCTAACTCATCAGCTTCTTGTTGAGTTAAATCTCGACCAGCCCTGCGGTCAACAATGGAACTATTATCATCTGCTATCGTACCAAAATTACAACGAAGAGCCAAATCACCATTTTCCATGTTCATCTGAGACCCAACTGCTTCAAGAACCCCTCGGCTCATAGGATACTTGAAAGGATCATAACCCAAAATAGAAACAACAGCAACATCACTTTCGGGCGCTAAGCCTTTTCCCACTGTGTACATCAAACCAGTTTGCCCATTTTTCGCAAGGGAATCCATGAAAGGAGTTTGTGCAGCTTCCAAAGTAGTTTTACCCCCAAGTTCAGCTATAGGAAGGTCACCCATTCCGTCAATAACAATGTAAATCAGCTTCAAATTTGACAGCTCCGCCCAAAACATAACAACAAACACAAATTTAAAACAAAAGGTCAAAAACCGAAAACAAAACAAAACACTAAACAATTTACACTTTCTTGATGCACATAATAATCTAATAAGTGAAATTTTTCAGATGCGTTCACCCTGTTCATATCTGATAGTAGCAAACTGTCTTACGTTGAAGATGCAAGAGACATAGAGAATTATTTAATGATCTTTTAGAGGTTAAAGTTGACCTGGTTATGAAGGGTGCTCTAAAGCCTCGTTTAGAGGAGAGAATTTTAAGTGAAGCTGTATACGTGTGAGAGATTTTCGTGTCTACCTTGAAAATATGATTGAAGCCATTAATCGCATAAAAGATTACACATAAGGGGTTTGTTAATGATAAAAAACCGTTGATACCGTAGTTAAAAATTTTGAAATTATTGGTGAAGCAGTAAAAACGTTCCAAATAAGGTAAGAAAAGATTACTCCAACTTGCCTTGGAAAGAGATGTCAGTAATGAGAGATAAATTGATCCATGCATATTTTGGAGTTAAACTAGATGTTTTCTTTGGAAAACAATCCTGTAAAAAATGTAATTAATTTGATTCGGTTACTTTTGGATTAAAATTATCTCTCTCCAAGATCTTTTAGGAGGAGGTTTATGAGTTCATCTTCGATGAAGTAACCTTTTGATAGCATGTCCGTTATGACTTCTTTTGCTGAAGAAATTAAGCCGCGGTTTTTTGCCATCTTTAGTAATCCCAAGGTGCCAATTATGTTTATATTCAACAGTTTTGCGTGTTTTCTTGCTTTAGCATCATCTACAAGTAGAGTAGTTTTCAGTTCTTGAGCAAGGACAATTGCTTCGGCTTCTCCTTTATCTACTAATTTCTCCAGTAAGGCGAACACTCCAGTATTTTTTATGGTTCTGACTTCAATCCATTCAATTTTGTTGAAGATTGCCTTTTCGTTTTCTTTTGCAGTTATTTCTTTTTTTACCGCTTTTGGAATGACGATTTTACCATATAGTTTCTTTAAAATTGAAAGGTTGTTGGTTTTGGGCAGGACTATAAGGGGGCTTGCATCCGATACAATCACTTTATTCGCCTTAACTCTTCTTTAAGGTCTTGTTCAGTTATGTTTGTAAAGCTGATTTTGTGTTTGCCTAGTTCGTATATGAAATCAGAAAGGGTTAACCCTGCGAGGTTGGCTGCTTGGCTTATTGATGTTTTCTTTTCTTTGTAAAGCATAAGAGCAAGGTACAGTTTTAATTCCTTGTCACTTAGTTCTTCAGTCAATGTTTTTGGAAGTTTAAGCCCCAAGAAAGGTCACCAGATATTTTCAGTGTGTAACTCATTTAAATAGATTTTTTAGGGAAAAAATTTTGCTTGAAGTTTACCCTGTGGGGGATAGTATAGTTTTGGATTCATTTTTTGCTGGGTAGCAGGCAGAGGCTCCAATATCCACGAGGAAATTTATTTTTACTTGGAAGATGATGATGCATGCGTTCAGGAAGAACTGTTTAGGTAAAAGAAACTCTTGCTACTTCCTCATGCATTGTAATAATTACAGTTGAAACAGTATTTGTTTGGTTGCAACGTAAAACAAAGAAAGCTAATGAAGGCAATTTCTATCAAAAAATAATATCTAACAAAAAAATTATTCTGAAAATGTTGTTAGATTATTCCCGTTTGCCCCAGAGTTCCTTTTTGAGCATGTCTCTTACTGCAGCTCTGATTGCTGCACTTCGGCTTGGATACATCCCTGATCTTACTAGTTCGTCAAGTCCCGTCAAATAGGCTTCTGGAAGAAGAACAGTTACCAGTTTCATTCACGTTTCACCTTACATTGCATCGTCATGTTACCTGCTAAATATTCAGCTATATCCTTAATAGGGTTTACCTCGGTGAATTCTGTATTGACGTGTCATTTTGGTTTTCATTTTTGTTCCTTCACTAGGGTAATCTAGTATGCTGGAAAAGCCTAAAAAATTAAGGCCTTTAAGGCTTAAAAAGAGGTGGACATAGCGAAAATACTCTTAAACCCTTTAGTGCATATAAAACATAATTGATTTCCCATCTATTGTGATGGACCATTGATTGTTTTCATGCCTTTGAATGCAAAAGAATTTGTCAGGAGAGAACAATGGCTTCACTTACAAAAGTCAATTTCAGTAATCTTAACAAAATTCTATACCCTGATTTAGCAATCAAAAAAAGCCAAATTATTGAATACTACATCAAAGCTGCCCCTTTGATGTTAGATTATTTAAAAGACAGACCATTAGTGATAACTAGGTTCCCTAATGGCATAAACCAAAATGGCTTCTACGGAAAAAACGCACCTAAAGGCACCCCTTCATGGGTAGAGACTTACAAAAAACATTCAAAAACTGCAAAACGAGACCTTAACTACATAGTTTGCAACAACTTGGACACACTACTTTGGTTGGCTAATTTAGCTGCCTTAGAACTTCACATGCCTTTGTCCAAAACGGACTCTTACGAGAAACCTGATCTGGTCTTATTTGACATTGACCCTGAACCGCCAGCTAACATAAATGATGCAGTAAAAGTTGCTAACCTGTTAAAGGAAATTTTAGATAACTTATCACTCAAATCGTATCCTAAAACTTCTGGAAAGAAAGGGCTTCATATAATTGTGCCAATACTTCCAAAATATAGTTACAAACAGACCCGAGAGTTTGTTCACCAAATCGGAAAATATTTGACTAAAGAAAATGAAATTATCGTGTCAGAGTTCTCGCAATCACAAGACCCCGGTAAAGTGTACATAGATTACAGTCAAAACTCTGTAGGAAAAACAATGATTTGTCCATACAGCTTAAGGGCTGAAAAAAAAGCTCCAGTATCTACACCGTTAAGTTGGGAACAAGTAACAAAAAGATTAAAGCCCCAAAAATTCAATATTTTTTCAGTGCTTGAGACTAAAACAAATCCTTGGAACGGATTTTGGGAACATAAACAAAAATTGGATGTTTAACATTATGGAAAAAACAAAAGCTGAACCCCCCAAACGCTCCATTTGGAGTGGAAGAATTAGCATTGGGCTAGTTAACGTGCCTGTTAAACTTTACACCATGATACGGGACAACACAATCTCGTTTAGGTATCTTCACAAAAATGACGGGTCTCCATTGAAATACCAAAAAGTGTGCGCCCTTGACCAAAAAGTTATTCCATGGGAAGAAGTGGTAAAAGGCTACGAAATTAACAAAAATGAATTTGTTATATTCACCAAAGAAGAACTTGACGCCATACGGCCGGAATCCGACGAAAGAATTCGCATCGACAAATTTGTTAATCTTGTTTCAATTGATCCCATTTACTTTGATAAATCTTACATTCTCGCCCCAAACAAAAGCAAAGATGCTTACAACCTTATGTTAACAGCATTCCAAAAAATGGGAATGGCAGGAGTAGGCAAATTTACAATGAAAAACAAAGAACATCCTGTTATAATCCATGACTACAGGGGATCATTAATTTTGACCATTCTCAGATATGCAAATGAAATAGTTAACCCCCTTGACGTTGAAGAATTGAACGATCTTCCCTCGCCGACTAGAGAAGAACTTCAACTTGCCACAAAGATAATTGAGAATCTTTCCGGAGAATTTGATATAACCAAACATGAAGATGGTTTTAGAGTAAAAGTTGAAAAGTTAATTGAAAAGAAGAAGAAAGGAGAGACCATAGTTCCTGAGAAACCTCAAAGGGAAGAAGCGAAAGAATTGATGGTCGCCCTTAGAGAGACTTTAACCAAAATTGAGCAGAAATGAAAAAATATAAACCAATGTTAGCAAAAACTGCCGAGGAACCCTTTTCTTCAAACGATTGGATATTCGAATTAAAATGGGATGGCATCAGGGCAATCTCATACATTGATGGAACACTGAGTATAAGAAGCCGAAACCAAAAAGAACTGAAAAACAATTTTCCAGAACTAAAAGAACTAAACAATTTAGCTAATAATGTTGTTTTAGACGGAGAAATAGTCCTCATGAACGATGGAAAAGTTGACTTTGAGACTCTACTCAAAAGAATCCAAGCAACTTCCGTAAATGAGATAGAGTATCTGCAAAAAAAGCACCCTGTTCTTTACATCCTTTTTGATATACTTGAAAAAGATGGCAACCCATTACTAAACAAACCTCTAATTGAACGCAAAAAAATACTTGAAAACAATGTGAACGAGGGAAAAAACGTCATTCTTTCAGTTTTTGTAGAAGAAAAAGGAGCTGATTACTATCAGGCAACACTTAGAAAAGGTTTAGAAGGTGTAATGGCAAAGCAAAAAAACAGCATATATGAACCGGGAAAAAGAAGCAGTAACTGGCTTAAAATTAAACCTGTCAAAGAGTGTGATTGTGTAATTTTTGGTTTTACCCCGGGAATGGGAAACAGAAAAAATAGTTTTGGAGCCCTAATTTTAGGATTATACGACGGAAACAACCCTGTTTATATCGGTAAAGTCGGAACTGGATTCAACCAAAAAACACTGAACACATTAAGCCAAGAACTTCAAACCCTACGAGTTGACCAAAAAACGTTACCTTCTGTCAACCTGTCAGATAAGATTCGATGGGTTGAACCGATTCTTGTTTGCAAAATTGGTTACCAAACAGTTACTTCAGATGGGAAGTTGCGAATGCCTAGATTCATCAAATTACGGTCGGATAAAAAACCTTTAGATTGTAAATTGGAGCAAATAAAACCAGTTAAACTAGGGGAATATATCAAAAAAAGAAACTTTACCCTAACCCCCGAACCAAAAGGTTCCACTAATAGTGGGGGCACTCAAATCTTTGTAGTTCAGGAACATAATGCTAGCCATTTACATTATGACCTTAGGCTCGAAAAAGATGGTGTGCTAAAAAGTTGGGCGGTACCTAAAGGAATTCCCCAAAAAAGCGGAATAAAAAGGCTAGCAATAAAAACTGAAGATCACCCTTTGGAATATGCAGAATTCCAAGGTACAATACCTGAAGGTCAATACGGAGCAGGAGAAGTCAAAATCTGGGATAAAGGAAGCTATAGAATAAAACTTTGGGAAGAAAACAAGATCGAATTCAATCCCTACGGAAAAAAACTTACTGGAACTTATGTTCTTGTGCGCTTCAAGAAAGGTGGAGAAAACAACTGGCTGCTTATGAAAGTTAGGGACAACAATGAATAAAAAAATTCACATTGGAACAATGGGCTGGAGCTACGATTTTTGGAAAAACCAGCTTTACTCTTCTTCTGCGAAACCTGAAAACTTCCTTCAAGAATATTGTCAACATTTCAACACAGTTGAAGTGAACAGCACATTTTATCGTATACCTACAATTGAAACAATAAAAAAATGGATGAAACAAACAAAACCTGATTTCATATTTTCTATCAAAGCCCCCAAAAAAATATCTCACCAAAAATTAGCAAAAGATAACCCTGATTACTTGGACTTTTTTTTAAGCACCATATCCAATTTCGGAACAAAACTCGGACCCGTTTTGTTCCAATTTCCTCCCAGTTTCACGTCAGCAAATTTTGGTGCGTTAACAGATTTTACATCTGTTCTCTCAAAAAGATTCAGATATGCATTTGAAATACGAAACAAAAGTTGGTACAATGAAAAATTTTACAGCTTATTAGAACAAAACAAAATTGCATTAGTATTAGGTGATAGTCCATGGATAAATAAGCTAAATATGGTTACAACTGACTTTACCTATTTCAGATGGGAAGGAAACCGAATGCAAATCAAAGGAACCTTAGGTAAAGTGGAAAAAGAAAGAACAGAGGATACACAAAAATGGGGGAAAAAAATCCAGCAACTCTCCAATAAAACAGTAATTTTTGGCTACTTTAGCAAGTACTATTCAGGCTATCCCCCAACAGACGCTAAACAACTATTGAATTATCTCTTAGCGGAAAAATAAAAACGATAATTATATACTGTTTTCTTTGATCTGCTTTTCTTGTGCATTAAAAAAATTTTATCAATTATGTTAAAGTAATTTACCGATACTGTTTATTGAACTAGAATGTTTAAAAGCTTCACTTTTACATTTTGCTTTTATATTACCAATAATGCCCTTGAGGTGCCTTAAATGATACTTTACAGTTTGCCGATCTTAGCTGCTTCTTTGATTCTAATCATGCTAATCAGCGACAGACTCATCAGATACGTTCTAGTTTTATCCCGAGCCGTTGGGCTATCTGAAATGGCAGCAGGATTTGTTCTTCTTTCTATCATAACGTCCTTGCCCGAACTTTCAATGTCTACGGTTGCATCTCTCGCTGGAGAAGGTGACCTTTCAGTTGGTAACGTTCTGGGTTCAAACATCGCAAACCTTACAATAATCCTTGGATTGGCAATTCTGTTCAGCAGAAAAAACATCAAAATCGGTGGACAATCCCAAAAAGAACTTGTACAATTTCTTTTCTTAACTTCAATCATTCCACTGTTTATTGTTCAACAAGGCACCCTTGGACCCGTTTTAGGCATCATACTTCTGATAATGTTCATATATTTTGGTGTCACAGTTTCCCGCAAAACACAAACTACCCCTAAAGAAGAACCTTTACAACAAAAAAATGAAAACCTAGCTTTTGTGGTCGTAAAATTTTTGATCGGAATTGGACTTGTAATATTTTTATCCGACTTTGCTGTAGAAAGCTCTATTGACATTGCAGGTTTCATAGGTTTACCTACCTCTATTATTGGCGCAACAATAATTGGTCTTGGAACTTCATTGCCTGAACTTGCAACTACAATCCAAGCTCTCAAGCAAGGACTTTATAATATGGCTCTTGGAAATTTGCTTGGAAGCTGCATCACTAATATTACCCTTATTCTTGGTGTTACTTCATTGCTGTCTGTCTCTGAAGTTAACGTAGTTGCAGTACAGAGCATAATGTTTTATGTCCTAATTTCATCCTTAAGCGTCTGGTACATGATAAGCTCAAATGAACGCATAACAAAAAAATCTGCAATCTTCCTTTGTTTAATCTATGTGGTGTTCATTTTGCAACAAATAGGTGTCTCAGTGGTAATTTTCTAAACCAAACCGGTTGATTTAAAACAACCAAGCAATTGAATGTTAGAAAACCTAAAAAAGAAACACCACCTTCATAAAATATGTTAAGGAATGGCTCATGGTTGACGTTATACAAAATTTATTTGACCACCCTGTTCTGGTATTGCAGGTAATTGCAACCATAATTGGCGCATTTCTGATTATTACTATTTTCAATAAACTAATTAACCGTCTAGAAAACAGAGGCGACCTGCAAAAAGGAACCCTTGTTCATATGAAACGGTTCTTCCAAATAGTCATCTATCTTGTTGCTTTGATGGTTATTCTTTCATTGTTAAACCAAGACATCACTGCAGCAATAGCAGGTCTCGGAGTAGGTGCACTGATAATAGGTTTTGGTTTGCAAGACATAATTCAAAACTGGGTTTCTGGCATTTTAATAATCTCTGGAAAAACCTATTCCATAGGGGACGTAATACGAATTGGAAACTTAACTGGAACTGTTACAGATATTGCCCTTCGGACAACCAAACTAAAAACTTATGACCGAAACGAAATAATTATTCCAAACTCGGTGTTGATGAAAGAAAAAATCATTAACCTTACAAGCGGTGCATCTGAATCTGTAGCATCTTTGTTTTTTGCAACTGATTACACTGTAGATGCTGAAAAAGCAAAATCAATAATTGAAAAAATTCTCAAAAGCAATAAATCAGTTGTCTTTGACCTGAAACGGAAACGAGAAATTCGATTTATTTTCCGTAACAAAGAATGGACTAATGAAATTGAAGTCCTGTTTTGGATAAATGACCCTTCAAATGAAGAATTCATTAAGTCAACTATTGCTGAGATGATCCAAAAAGAATTCAAGAAAAATTCTATACTGCCGCCTGTTCCTGCATTGATGCGCAGAGAATTTTTAACTGGACAAAACCCAACTGATGAACAACAAACAGAGTAACAAGACATTTTATGTTCTTGATGTGCGATTATAATGGCATTTTGGGCACGAAAAAAAAACTTGTTTTTTTCCCTTTAGTTTTCGTGTGGTCATTTCAGTTTCGCATCTTGGACATTTCATACCAATGCAATCCTTTGATCTTCAGTTTTGTTTGTTCTTTACCTTTCTTCTTTGTGCTTACATATAATATATCTGTTTCAGTATTTGCTAGCAGTACCATCATCATGTTACACTTAAATTAATTATCTATTCCGTTTTATAAGTTTAATTTATAAGTTAAAACAAAGTAAATAATAAACAATGAATGCAGAATGGACGTGAAGAAGGTTGCAAAAATACGCTTTCATCGTATTGAATCTAGAAAAATTTTGGGACCGGCTCTGCAAACAAAATGAAGCTGGAAAAAAGAACCACGCCTTTGTTCGCCGTGGCGTTGTGGGGCCAAAAAGCACTGAACAATTGTTTTTTTATGTGACTCATCCAACAAAACAAATACAAGGCTATGCTGATTTTGTTGAAAATGTGCATGGATACTCTAAAGACCTATGGGAATCTCTTGGACGCGAATCCCTGTTAAAATCATATGATGAATACACTGACTTTTTACAGGGTCGAAAAACAGCTACCTTTGTTAGATTCACAAACTTGAAAACATTGCCAAACCCTGTTCCAATTAAAGTTCTGCTACAAATTATTGGAAAACAACGAATGCCTCAAATGGGTATGTATATAACAAAAAATATGACTAACCAATTACTGTCAGAAGGTGGAATCTACCTTTAATTTCCATGGTCAAAAACTGAAAAGAAATGTATAAAGGCGTCGCGGTTCCTTGATTAGCTGAAGTGATATACTATGACACGTGTCCGGGTTCAAAAAATCGAATCAACAAAAGACCCTGAAGGCAACCTAGGTAAACGCATAGAACTAATTGAAGAACGAGTTATCCCCCGTTTTGCTGTCAGACCTGCAACCGAAGAAGCCCGTATGGTTCAAGAAGTAATGAAAAGCCTGCAACAACAACTTCCAATGATTGCTAACCAAACAAGCCAGTTCTCTGTTCCTAAAATGATTTTATTCCTAACAGAAACCGAATATGAACAACTAGGCATCCAGTTTGACGTAAACCAACTCTACGAACTAGAACTGTTTGGGCAAACTATGCACTTCAAAAAAGTAACATAACTAAACGTGAATGATTCACTATTTTCTATTCTTTGGGTTAGTCTATTTTCTTCACAACACAGTTGATGAAAAACATGAACATTAGGGCTCACATTTTTGTTACAGGCAAAGTCCAAGGCGTATTTTTTAGAGCCTCCACACGTTCAGAGGCAATTAAACAAAATGTTATTGGCTGGGTCAGAAACGTGTCTGACGGTCGAGTAGAAGCAATATTTGAAGGAAAAAAAGAAAACGTAGAAAAAATGATTGATTTTTGTCGCGTTGGACCTTCAGGAGCTCATATTTTACGAACTGACGTCCGTTGGGGAAAATATGTTGGAGACTTCTCAGAATTTAAAATTAAAAAAGACCTTGTCCTGTAACTGAATATTTTTTCTTTGTAAATTGTTAAAATGCACCTAGAGATGCAAGAACCTTAACTCTACGTTATCAGAATGAGGACATGAGCCTTTCTAACAACACTTTTCTGCGAAGATTAGCTGCTGTAGCAAATTTCACAACGGAAACTTACGCAAAATGTTTGAGGTACAGACACAAGAGACAAAGCAATATTGACTTTAGCATGTTAATTAGTTTGGGAAATATCCGCGTTTGTTAACTTCAAACAGGAGACTCTTCGTAAACTGAAAGAACAATCAAAAGAAAAAGGGAGAAAAGCATGTTTACTTAAAGGGCATTCGCCAAAAAGACAGGGCAGCCTAACTTGGAATCTTAAATCCTCTAGCTACTGAATGGTGTGACAAATGGCTTAAACTCTCTGAGGATATATATGCAAGAGAAAGGGAATTCTGAACAATTAACTCTACTTTTAATGGCTAAACGTAGTGTCAGATATTTTCGACTCAACCTTAAGTGGTATCCACTACACCATGAGGAGCTTAGTGAAGAAAGCGAACATCAAACTTACATGAAAACCCCAATTCTAAAACATCAGAAAATGGGTATGTCTGGTCTATTCGTTCATGATTTAATGAGTTTCAGAAAGTATGTGTTGGGAAAAGTCATTACAATGAGTAATCATGTTTACCTTCAAACATTGGAACTGGAGATTAGAGAAAGGTGCCCTGAAGTATACTAAATTACCTAAACTTTAATCCGTCAGTTTCGCCTAAAGCCATGAATACGCTAAAAAGATATCGATAAACTGAGAGGAAAACCTTGACCTGAAAAGTCAGCTTAACGGTCTGCATCTGGAGATGGCTCAGCATCGCGTCGAACTTGAGGAGTTGCTCTCCATTCTAAAGACTGTAGTCAAAAAAATGGAGGTGAAAAAACTGAATGAATGAGCACAAAAAATCCAGCAGAAAAATCTCAATTATTTTGGTGGCAATTATTGTTCTACTTTCGGTTGCAGCATCTGGGATGGCGTTCATCTATACTTCAGAGATAACTTCTCTACAAAATGCAGTAAATGAAAGGGACATGTTGATAGCTGAACGGGATGAATACATTAAATCACAGGTTGCAGTTATTGGTGAACGTGAGGAATACATCCAGGCTCAGGATGCTGTTATAGCTGAACGGGATGAATACATTAAATCACAGGTTGCAGTTATTGGTGAACGTGAGGAATACATCCAGGCTCAGGATGCTGTTATAGCTGAACGGGATGAATACATTAAATCACAGGTTGCAGTTATTGGTGAACGAGATGAATGGATACTTAAATTAGAAGAGGAAATACATGACTTAAGATATCCTGGGGTCATCCTTCTTGTTGGTGCTACAGATATTAGAACTGATGGTACACCGAGATTATGGATAACTGGTGAGGTTCGAAACATAGGAATTAAAGATGTTGCTAATGTTAGACTGAATGTTACTCTCTATCAAGGAGACGTGGTCGCTAACCAAACTTTCATAGAGGTTGGTTATATCCCTGCAGGTTCTAATTCTTTGGTGCACGAAAACGTCTTTTATGCTGGTGAAGTACTGACGGATTGGGACATAACTGTTGCTGATTACGTTGTACCATGGTGACAAATCCTCTGTCTAAACTCCTTTTTGGCTGTAAGCTCCAAAGCCTCAATATTTTCTTGTGAACCCTCTCTATCATTGATATGTAGGGTTACTCCAACATACATTTCGTTTTTTAGACGTTTTTGTTTAGATTCAATCCACTTCAATTCCCGTTAGTTGGGATTTCTCTTTAAACCTAGGTATGTGCCAGAAGATTTGGTTAATTCACAAATTTTGTTCGATAAATTAGGAAAGAGGAGGTGGGGGCGTTGGCGCATGCGCGCGTATGCGCCTTCGATCGCGCAAGGAGAGGGTAGGTCTCTTGGCGACTGGAGAATAGGGGTATTTTCTCTGCGTCCCTCCACCATCCCATGTTGAGCGAAAAAAGCTTTGCTCCAATATAAACTTATTGAAAATTTAATCCGAATTAATCATTTTTCTAATGTTTTAATGTTGATAACCTGTTTTCTTGTTTTTCTGGGCTTCAACTAAAGAACGTTCAGTTTAAGAATACCCTAAAATAACTCGATATTGTATCTAAAACAACCGGAGGAAACAGATTGCCTACAATACTTGTAACAAATGACGATGGTGTCGACTCAATCGGTTTGTCAGTTCTTGCAAAGCAGCTAACAAAACTTGGAGATGTAGTAGTTGTAACTCCTGGATGCCAAAGAAGCGGTGTTGGAAAATCGATCAGTATTGGTCAAGTCAAAATATGTGACGCTGACCTTGGTGATGGTATTACAGCATATGCAACAACGGGCACTCCTGCTGACTCATTTTTGATTGCTATTAACAAAATTTTGAAAAAAATGCCTGATCTGCTTGTTTCGGGAATCAATATCGGTCCAAACCTTGGAATCGATGACTTACTTACTTCTGGCACTGTTGGAGCTGCTTTTGAAGCTGCAATACATAATATTCCTGCTATAGCTGTTTCCTATTGTTTGTCTGAACTCTCTGACAAAACCTTTGGAAACACCAATTTTTCCGTGAAAGACTTAGAATTAGCTGCCCATCTTGGATACAAGGCCTCTAAGCATGTGCTGGAATCTGGAATGCCTGCGGATGTGGACATTATTTCAATAAACGTTCCAGAAAACGCTGACCCAAAAAACGTGCTATTAACGAGTCTTTGTTATGACGGCTATGGTGATATACATGACGAAATCACAGACGGTTATGAAATCAAGAGCTGGGCATTGCACCACTATCCTGACGGTGCCCCTGGAACAGATTTGCACGCCATAAAAAATGGCAATTATGTTTCGGTTACACCAATCAAAGTAGAGTTTCCCCACAACACAAAAGCAATGAAAGGCCTACTGGATTCTCTTTCGGACTAGATTGTGTTTTAATGCTTTTTCTTTTTGATATTTGGAATATCTTTGTCTTTTGTATGTTTTTCTTTTTGAATGTTGTTGATGTTTTTACCACGCTTTAATTGCAGATTTATTTAATCTAATTTAATTTATTATATTTTATTATTCAAGTTTAATTTTATTATACGGAACCCTTAAATCCTAAGTTTTTACTTCCCGTTCCAAAAGCGGAGGTAATCAGGAACGCAAGCAAACTTAATGTCTTTCACAATCTCAATGGTGACCGCCATAACTGTCTTGACACTTTGGTTTACATCTAAACTGGGGACAAAACAATGTTTTAATACAGTACCTTTGAAGACTAATATTACAATTGGAAACGTTTTGTTAACATTAGATACTGAAAATACCTTACAAAATCTTTGAATGGTTGAATATACACAATGCTGATCGAATCTCTTATTGCATTTCTGATCATTCTGGCCCTCGCGTCATTGATTTATTTAGCAAGCAAATTACTGGCACCTAAATCTCCTGAAAGCCCAGAAAAAAATGAAATGTATGCATGTGGAGAAAAAGTTGCTTCTACCCGATTGCTTGTTAATGTTACTCTCTATAAATATTTAATATTCTTTGTAATAATCGATTCACCTGCATTGATTCTGGCCTTTGCTGCATTAGCCCTTGAAATGATCAATCCTTTCACCTTGTTGATTTACTTAGGAATAATCTTAGCAGCCGACTTGTTGCTTTTAGGAGGCAATTAAAGACGCCCGACCTAGGGTTGCTGAAATGGGCTAGACGAAACTCACCTTGGTTGCTTCATTTCAACACTGGCGCCTGTAACGGATGTGACATTGAAGTTGTTTCATTACTTACCCCAAGATATGATGTGGAACGCTTTGGTGCAAAACTTGAACCCTCCCCACGTCATGCGGACGTTTTGATAGTAACTGGACCTGTAACAAGACAATGCGCGCCTCGACTCAAAATGATTTATGAACAAATGCCTTCACCCAAATTTGTTGTAGCCGTCGGTGCATGTTCCTGTTCTGGTGGAATATTCCAAGGCTGTTACAACATAAGTGGGCACTTAGATCAAATAATTCCTGTCGACGTTTATGTCCCGGGTTGTCCACCAAAACCAGAAGCCATCTTACAAGGCATTGCCAAACTGCTTGAAAAACTGAAGGGATAAAATCATGGGACAATTTGACAAAGCTGTAGAACTTTTAAAAAATAATTTGGCCAATTCGATTGTCGAGTTAAAGGTCCCTAGGTCAAGGAAAGCTTACGTTTTTCTTAAACCTGAAAAACACCGAGATGCAATTTCTTTGCTTCTAAAACAGGTTGAAGATACAATAATTTCCACAATAACTGGAACTGATTTAGGCAACGAAATTGAATTAAATTATCACATGATTTGTGGCGGAACCGTTACTCTGAAAATTCGTGTTCCAAAAATAAAACCTGTTACGAAATCGATTTGTGACCTTATTCCTGGAGCTAACTTGTATGAGCGTGAAGTCTACGACTTGTTAGGCGTAACTTTTGAGGGGCATCCTAACATGGAGCGCTTATTGCTTCCAGAAAGTTGGCCTAAAGGCAATTATCCGCTTCGAAGAGATTGGAAAGCACCGGAAAACCAAGAGGACATTTTTGTTTCTGAAGAAGCGCCAAAACCAAAATCAGTAAGTGGGGCTTCTGAATCATTAGTTAATGTTATTGTGGGTCCTCAGCATCCTGTTTTACATGAACCTGAACGTTTTTCTTTCACCCTTGATGGTGAACGAGTCGTTGATGTTGATGCCCGTCTTGGATATGTTCATCGCGGCATCGAAAAAGCTGCGGAAACTATGATGTATTTCCAAGATGTGTACTTGGTGGAAAGGATTTGTGGTATTTGCAATGCTGCTCATACTACTGTGTTCTGTCAAGCAGTTGAAGACATAGCAAACGTTGAAACTCCACCCCGTGCACAGTATTACCGTACAATTATACATGAACTAAACCGTATTCACAGCCACTTGTTGTTACTTGGGGTTGCTGGTCACTTGCTGGGTTTTGAATCATTATTCCAGCATGTTTGGAGGGACCGTGAACCAGTAATGGATATTGTTGAACGAATAACTGGAAACCGTTTGATGAGTGGATTCAACACCATTGGTGGCGTAAGACGAGACATTGCCCCAAGCACAATCGAAAAGACCCTAAAAACCCTTAAAGACGTAAGAAAAAGAGCAGATTTCTACAAGAAAGTATTCGAAGAAGATGCAACCCTGCGAATGAGAACCGAAGGAGTTGGTGTCTTAAGTAGAAAAGACGCTTTGAAACTTTGTGTGGTTGGTCCTGTTTTGAGGGCTTCGGGTGTTGCGTCTGATGTCCGAAAAGATGACCCCTATGCTGCATATGGCGAAATTCCTTTCAATGTAATAAGCTATAATGAATGTGACACGTGGGCTCGACTCATGGTCAGAGCGGACGAAGTGCTGGAAAGTATAAACATAGTAGAATATGCCCTTGATAACCTTCCTGAAGGAAAAATAAGGGTAAGAGTTCAACGAAAAATACCTGAAGGGGAAGCAGTTAGCCGTGTTGAAGCCCCTCGCGGTGAACTTATTCATTACGTTAAAAGTGACGGAAGCGCATACCCATACCGAGTTAAAGTCAGAGCACCTACATTGGCAAACCTGATGGCATTTCCAGATGCAATAAAAGGGGGATTCGTTGCTGACATTCCTTCGGTTATGGGCAGTTTGGACCCCTGCTTTTCTTGTACTGACCGTATGGCATTTATTCAGCTTAACTCTGACCAAAAGTGGCACTGGAGCCTAGACGAGGTCAACAACCAAAAAAACAGGAAGGTGCTTATCTAGTTGGCACTTGATCTAGTTTTTCTCCTAAGGATTCTGGTATTTCCAGGTTTCCTTTTTCTGTTGATTCTTGTGCTCTTCTTTGACTGGTTCGAAAGAAAAATAACTGCAAGATTCCAGAACCGTATGGGTCCAACCTATGCAGGTCCCTTTGGAATTCTTCAACCTATTGCTGACTATATCAAATTGTTTTCAAAAGAAGACATCACTCCAAAGCAAACCAACAAAACATTATTCATCATAGCCCCCCTTCTTGCCTTTTCATTGTATGTGTTTGCCATTTTCTTTATTCCAATTGATGGTTCAAACGTCATTTTGGGTTCAAATTTTGAAGGGGATTTACTTTTAGTTTTGCTTTTATTGACTCTTGCTAACTTTGCACTTTTTCTTTCTGGCTGGTCTTCATTAAACCCTTACAGCGGAATAGGTGCAACCCGAGTTTTAACCCAATTCCTTGGTTATGACATTCCTCTTATTCTTCTTGCAACTGGTCCTGCTTATCTGGCCAAAAGTTTGTCACTCACTACGATCGCTGCAAATCAGCCCATTCCTTATCTTATTTTAGCACCGTGGTGTTGTGTATTATTCATTATTGTTTTACAAGCTGAACTAGAAAAAGACCCCTTTGATATACCGCATGCAGAAACTGAAATAGTCGGTGGTTATGAAACTGAATACAGTGGAAGAAAACTTGCTTTCATAAAACTTGCAGAAGATTTCCAGTTTCTGATTGGCGCTTCTCTTGTAACTATGTTGTTCTTAGGTGGCGCACATGGACCCATCTTTTTTGGTCCTCCTGAAATTTGGTATGCTTTCTGGTTTATGGTAAAAACCTTAGGTGTGGTTTTTGTTCTTGAGTATGTCGGTAATGTTTCCGCTCGGTTGCGTATCGATCAGGTTGTTCATGGGAATTGGCAAATGTTGATTCCATTGTCGATTCTTTCCCTTGCTCTTACTGTAATCGTTGAACCCTTATTGCGGTCGGTGATTGGTTAACGGAGGAAAAGCTGTGCCAAAAAAACGAAGATTTCCAGCGTTGATAAAAGACATGGGCTCGTGTCTCTTCAAGAAGCCCTTTACTCGTGAGTATCCATTTGTCTCCGTACAAGCACCTGAAGGATACCGTGGTCGACACACCTTTGACCCAATAAAATGCATCAGTTGTGGTCTATGTGAACGCGACTGCCCTGCAAAAGCTATCGAGCTTGTAGAAGTTTCTGGAAAACGGATGCCAAAATTTTTCCTTGATCGTTGCATATTCTGTTACCAATGTGCAGAAACTTGCCCAAGAACTGCAATAGAACTATCTACAAATTATGAGATGTCAACCACAGAAACAAAAGACATGTTAGTAAATCCAGAAGAATTTTTGCCTGCACGAAAACCTGCATCACAAGGGGGAACAAAATAATGTTGTTTGAAACATTTCTCGCTATTGGCATTATAACTTCCGCAGTTTTCGCGATTTACCTTAAAGAAACAATTGCTTCAGTTTTGTCCTTAAGCACACTGATGCTTTTACTTGCCCTGTTATACTTCAACTTAAATGCACCCCTTGCTGCAATTTTCCAATTGGCACTGGGCACAGGAACTGCCGCAATTTTCTTGTTGGCTGGTGATACTTTAACGACTGAACGTGATGCAAAAACATCCCTGAAAACTAAGTTTTTGGCGATAATTGCCTCTTTGGTTCTTTGTGTTCCAATGCTTATTGGAACCGTGGAAACAGACTTTTCCATCCAATCAATGGAGATTTCTTTATCCCAAACAATCTGGGACTTGAGGGGTATTGACGTTCTTGCTCAAGGTTTAGTTGTACTAACTGCTGCAATTGGTGTAATTCTCCTGCTGCGCGAAGAACGGAGGAAAAAATAGATGGATTACATCATTCTTTCTGTTACTCTTCTGGCAATTGGAATAATCGGGTTGGTCACAAAACATGATCTAATCAAAATGCTAATTGCAATAGAAATGATTACCGCAGCGGCAACAATGAATTTTGTTGTATTCGGCTCTTTAATGGACAACTCTTTAGGTCAAGCTTTTTTGATACTTGCATTGTCTGTTGACGCTTGCGTAACTGCAGTTGCCCTTGCCCTTGCTATTACAATTTACAAAAAACTAAACATCAGTAACGTTCGAGACCTATCAGAAGCAAATGATGAAGAAACGGAACAAAACAAACAACAAGTAAAGGAGGATGCTTAACGTGTTTGTTCCTGTAGAGTACGCTGCATGGTTATGTTGGGGAATTCCTTTTCTTGCTGCACTGTTTGTACCTTTAGTTGCTAAACTTCGCCGAAAATGGGTTGGATGGTACGCAGTTTTTGTAACTGCGATTTCAGTAATAAATACCCTGTCATTACTCTCTGGCGTTCTGAATGGTCATGGTGAAGCCGAGGTGTTTTCTATACCTTGGATGCCTGCCATGGGCATTGACGCTAGCGTTCTTATCGATCCTTTAAGCACTATGATGGCAAACATCGCAGCCTGTATTGGTTTGCTGATCATGATTTACTCAGTAAACTACATGGAAAAAGAAAAAGCAACACCCCGATTCTTTTTCTTCATGCTCCTTTTCATCGGAGGAATGCTTGGTTTAGTAATGGCTAACAACCTCTTGCAGATGTATTTCTTCTGGGAAACCGTTGGACTCTGTTCATACTCCCTTATTGGATTCTGGTACAACAGAACAGAAGCCGCAAAAGCTGGCATGAAAGCATTCATTGTAACTCGTGTCGGAGATATCTTTCTGTTACTCGGAATACTGATACTATACGTAAACACGGGCACTTTCAACTTCCTTGAAATAAAAGAACTAATACTTGCCGGACAAGTATCAGTTCCTGCATTAGCAATATCCATTTTAATGTTGATTGGAGCGGTCGGCAAATCTGCCCAAGTTCCATTGCATGTGTGGTTGCCAAACGCCATGGAAGGACCCACTCCAACAAGTGCCCTAATTCATGGTGCAACAATGGTAAAAGCCGGAATCTATCTTGTGGCAAGAATCTACATTCTGTTCTCATTTGTTACGCCATGGTTAACAACCATCACATATGTTGGAGGAATCACAGCATTTCTTGCAGCAACAATGGCTTTAACCAGCTCAGACATGAAACGAGTTTTGGCATTTTCAACCATAAGCCAACTGGGTATGATAATGTCCGCTCTGGGAATTGGGACCGAACTTGGATGGTTCGCGAGCCAATTCCACGTAATTAGTCACGCCCTTTTCAAATCACTTTTGTTCCTTTGTGCCGGTGTTGTAATGCACGCCACTCACACCCTTGAACTGAACCATTTAGGTGGACTACGAAAAGCAATGCCTATAACCTTCATCGTAAGCGTTATTGGAGCCTTCTCACTTGCAGGAATTCCACCTTTCAGTGGCTTCTGGAGTAAAGACACAATCTTTGAAGCCATAATTCAAGCCAACAACATTCCTTTGTTCATACTAATCTTTGGAACATCTTTACTAACAGCAATCTACAGCATACGCTGGATCTGCAAAGTTTTCCTTGGAAAACGCTCTGAATTTCTAGCTGACCACCACTTTCATGATCCAAAACCAATAATCTATGTGCCCCTCATCATATTGGCTGCTGCTTCATGTATTATGGGCTTTTTCAAAGCACCCCTTGAACACTATCTGCAAATACATGCAGAAATTTCAACAACCGGAGTGCTTTTGGCTAGCGAAACTTCAGCAGTTATTCTTGCGATTGCAATTCCTACAGCTTACTATCTTTACTACAAACGGCGCTCAACTTCGTTGATTTTCTCAAGAAGTCTTTTAAACCATCCATTTTATCTGGTTACATCTAATGGTTACTATTTTGATGCCGTTTACAATAAAATATTGAATGGAATAATGGGGTTGTCACATTTCATGTTCAAATTTGTTGAAACAGCTGCAATACAAAAATTTCCATATGCTGTTGCAGGTGTAGCTTCAAAACTCGTCCTTGGCACCTTGAACTATGTTGAATCTTTCCTTGATAGGTTCGTGTACATTATTGCAGGGGTTGCTGTGGTTATTGCTAATAAAACTCTTGAAAATCTTGATGCTTTCCTTGACCGTTTCTGTTACATTCTAGCAGGTGGAACAGTAAAAACAGCCCGAGTAACCCACGAAACAATTGACACTTTCCTAAATAAAATGGTCTATCTGTTTGCTGGAACCACCGTCAAACAAGGCGAGAAACTAAAGAAAATTCATCGAGGACACCTACCAGACTTTGTTTTGGCAGCTGCAATTGGGTTCATCATAATCGTAATATTGTTATTATTTACATCTTTGAGGTAAAACAAAATGCAAACACTATTAATCGCTTTGATCTTGCCTGCTCTGGCTATTCCAGTAGTATTTGGCATTGGTAAAAAATCTGCAAAAATTGGTGCACTTTTCTTAGCTTTAATTTCAATAGCTAGCTTGTCGATGCTTTTAACTTTAGTACCGACTGTTCTTGACGAAGGTGCATACGTTGAATCTTACACTTGGATTCCCACATTAGGTTCAGATTTCACGCTTTTTGTTGACGGTATCAGTTTGTCTTTAACCATTGCAACATTGATACTTGTTGCAGCCTGTGTAATTTACTCAATTAATTACATGGAAGAAAAAAGCTCGCTTCCACAATATTACGCGTTACTAAGTTTGCTTACTATCGGACTGATTGGAGTTTTCATTACCTCTAACCTGTTGCTCTTCTATTTCTGTTGGGAACTCATGCTTGTTCCTACGTACTTCATCATCGGAGGATGGGGCTACAGGGACTCTTTCAAAACAGCCTTCAAATTCTTCATATTTACACATGCTGGAGCAATCTTCGTACTTCTGGGCATCGGCGCCATCTACATGCTAACTGGCACCCTTGACATATTTGAAGCACAAGTCTTACTTGCTTCAAAAGACCCTGCAATTCTAACTTGGATTCTAATTTCCTTTATTGCAGGATTCGCAGTAAAAATGGCCATTGTTCCCCTTCATATGTGGCTTCCTGACGCCCACGGTGAAGCTCCCGCACCCATGTCTGCCCTTCTCAGTGGAGTAATAATAGGTGCTGGAGGATACGCAATTCTAAGAATAGCTCTTGGAACAGTTTACACAGCCATACCTAACGCAGGAAACCAAATCTTGCTTGTGCTGAGTTTCTTTGGAGTTATATCCGCGTTTTATGGGTCTTTCCTTGCTATTGCAGAAACAGACATCAAACGAATAATCGCATACTCAAGCATTAGCCACATGGGCTACACCTTGTTTGCTTTATCTTTGTTTCCTAATACTGAAGGAATCACTGGAGGTGTACTCCATTTAGTTAACCACTCTGCAAGCAAAGGCCTTTTGTTCTTAACTGCAGGTGCAGTAATGCATCAAACAGGTGTACGTAACATCAAAGAAATGGGCGGTTTAGCATCAAAGATGCCCATAACTGCCATATGTTCTGCAATTGCTGCTTTTAGCATCGGGGGCATTCCTCCGTTTGCCTGTTTCATAAGCGAGTTCCACATTTTTGTTGGAGCTGTTGGTGCAGCTGGAGCAGACGCATCCTATTACTTGCCAACTATTCTGATGCTCATTGCAACTGTTTTCAGTCTTGGTTATGTCTTGCGGTATTTCTGGAAAGTATTCTTAGCAGCCCCTGAAAAACCAATTCACTTTGCACACTCTGACGCTGAACTGGACGAAGATGAAAACAAGAATAAAACCCAAGACCCAAAAATCTGGATTACAATTTCGATGGTTGCATTGGCAGCATTTGTTGTGTTGCTTGGTATTTATCCGGGAATCTTTATCGACCTAATCCACGCTGTTACTTCAATATTGTAAAGAGGCAAAAACAATGAATATTGTCGACGTTCTATTGCCAACAATAGTCTTTACGATTTGTGCTTTACTCACTGTACCTCTTCTGCGTATAGTGAGAAAAACTAGAATTAACTCACAACACTTCATGGTAGTTTGGATACTGCTCACATTCGCTGCTGCATCAATGGGAGTTTATCAAATAGCAACTGAATTTTACAGTCAACCTGAAGCTTTCATACAAGTTTCTTCGGGTGACACTATATTTGCTTCCATATCTAGCAGTTTTCTCATTGATGCGGTCTCAGTTTACATGGTAATTGCCTACATGGTAGTGGGATCCATTTCTTGCATTTATGGCGTGTTGCACGTTAATTCAAAAGAGAATTTATCTGAAAGATACTATGCCCTATTGCTTATGGTAACTGGAGCTGTAGTTGCAGCTACCTTTTCAGGTGATCTGCTAACCCTTTTCATATTTTGGGAAGCTGCCGCTGCAGGTGCATGTTTCATTGTGGCTTACAGAAAATCTCGTGAATCCTTAGAGTCTGCATTGAAGTATCTGGTTATGGTTATCATAGCTTCTGGTTTCACACTTTACGGGTTATCATTAA
Source organism: Candidatus Bathyarchaeota archaeon (assembly GCA_024650005.1). Lineage (GTDB taxonomy): Archaea > Thermoproteota > Bathyarchaeia > Bathyarchaeales > Bathyarchaeaceae > Bathyarchaeum > Bathyarchaeum tardum. Next base: position 338,589 of record JANKMT010000001.1, read on the forward strand.
TTTATGGTATGACAGGTTCTCTGAACTTTTGGACCGTTAAAGAAGTTCTGTTAACTACTTCTAATCCAACACTTTTGTTGATAGCATTTTCTTTCATTGTTGCAGGCTATGCAATCGAAACCGCAATTGTTCCTTTTCACATGTGGATGCCTGACGCTTACACTGCTGCTCCTGACTCTGGTTCAGCTTTCTTGTCTGCCATTGTGGACCAAGGCAGCTACTACGTAATCCTGCGGGTTTTGTTGTTTATCTTGACCCCCACAGCAGTTATTGATTGGAGATTTACTGTGGCCGTTTTCTCTGCAATTACAATGATTGCAGGAAACATGTTCGCCCTAGCCCAACAAAACGTAAAAAGAATGATTTCCTATGTTTGCATCGCAGATATTGGCTACAACCTAATAGCCATTACAAGTATAACTTCTATTGGTCTTATGGGCAACTTGTTCTTTTTCTTTGTTGCAGCACTAGAAACTGCTTTGGCCTTCATGGTAATTGGAGTTTTCAGAAACAACGGCTTTGAAACATTAGAAGACATGTCTGGTATGGGACGACGAATGCCCCTCACAAGTCTAGCATTTATATGTGCAGCCTTGTCTTTCTCGGGTGTGCCCCTTTTCGCAGGATTTATCGCAAAATACATGGTATTTACATCTGTTTTGCAATCAAGCGTTTCATGGTTAGCTATAGTTGGTGTGTTGACGTCTGTTCTTCAATCTGCATATTTCTTACGCGTAATCCATTATTTCTACGGTAAACCAGCAAAAAGTGATTTACCTATTGAAGAACCCAAAAAGTTGCTCATTCCAATATACTGTTTAGTCGTCATAATAGTTGTTCTGGGGTTGTTCCCAGATTTGGCATTGAGTTTGGTTTCATCGGTTGCTACATCGTTGCCGGTGTAACCCAAAAATCTTAACTAAAAATCACATACAAAATAATGGTGGGGAATTGATTGGCAACAAAAAAGGAAAATGCAATAGCATACAATGATTTAGAAAGTAAAATCATTAATTCTGGTTTTTGCACCTTCTGCGGAGCCTGTGAAGCCGCATGCCCTGTTCACGCAATAACCGTTGGAGACGGAAAAGTGGAACATTTTGATTGCTCAGAACATATAGGATCTTGTCCAATCTGTTTTGAGATTTGTCCCCATTCTGACACCCTTATGCGTGCTACACTCAAGTTTGTTTCTGACTCACCCACAAAACGAGAAGGCTTAGGCTACTACCGAAAAATTTTGCTTGCCCAAGCCGCAGACCCCGAACTAAGAAAACTTGGTCATGGCGGTGGAGTTGTTACCACTCTTCTAACAAATGCCATAGATACTGGGATTATTGATAGTGCAATTGTCTCTCAAGCGGAAACTGACGTTCCCATTAAACCCAAAGCACTAGTTGGTGTTGTTCCAGACGACATTTTTGCAGCTGTTGGAAGTAAATTCTTTCCATCATCAGTTGCCCGAGCATACGGAAGTGCAGTTTACGAATACGGAAAAGGTAACATTGCCTTTGTTGGGGTACCTTGTCACGTTTTGGCTTTACGTAAACTTGAAGCTTGGGAACACAGAATTTCAGGAAACCTGAAAGTAATCATTGGTCTTTTCTGTTTTTGGACCCTTTCTTTTGGTAGTATGCTGAAATATCTTAAAGAAAAATACAATCTTGACCAAGATGACATCAAACGTTTAGACATCGTTGATAAGCTTTATGTGAAAACAGACAAAGAAACAATAATTGTTCCCCTTTCTGAAGTTAAACCAAACATTTTGACCAGCTGTGAAACTTGTACAGATTTTACTTCAGAGCTTGCAGACATTTCAGTTGGAACTGCGTATCCTCTAAAGGAATGGTCTACAGTTATAATTAGAACAAAAGCAGGAGAGAACTTTTTCTATTCTGCAGTTGAAGCAGGCGTGATTAATACTGGAGTAATCGAGCTTGAACCCGATGCTTTTGCTCAAGTTATCGAAGCAGCCCAACAAAAAAGACGAACTGCCATCAAAGAACTAAACGACATGAAACAAGCATATGTTCCTGTTCCTACCAAGCCTTTGAACGAAATAGCTATTCTATCCAAGTATAACGTTGAAGATGTTATGACTAAAAAACTACAAACTGTATCTCCGAATTTGACAGTTAGTCAACTTTTGGATTTCATGGCAAAGTATCATTACACTGGCTATCCAGTTGTAGATGAAAATGGGGACTTTGTAGGGGTTGTAACTTTGCAAGATGCTGCAAAAGTTGAGAAAGCTAAACGGAACGAAATTTTGGTCAGGGACATTGCTCACGATGACCCTGTTGTCTGTTACCCTAAAGAGCATGCTTTAGATGCTTTCAAAAAGATGAGAACCTACGAAATTGGACGAATTGCAGTTGTTGAAGAATCTAATCCCAAAAAAATCCTTGGAGTATTAACAACAACTGATCTTAGGCACATACTGAGTGGCCGTTCCTAGTTTGCCCATTTTTGTGCCAAGAAAGTTAAAATACACATTAGAATTTAGATGTAAGTGTGACAATAATGACTAGTCAACAAATTTTTCAGAAAATTCTTGTGCCCGTTGATGGTTCACATTCGTGTCTTCATGCTAAACTTTTTGCTTCTTCTATCGCTAAAAAATTCAATTCCAAAGTAACTGTCGTGCATGTTATTTCCCATGAGTTTATGCATCCTGAACTCAAAGCCCAGTATCAGTTGCCTCATTCTATTTTACACAAACTTGACGAATCCTACATGGCTGCTGGTAAAAAGATCATAAAAAACGCCAAAGAATTATTTGAAGAGAAAAAAATCGTTGTTGATGCTAAACTAGTCACCCATGAAGACCCTGCAGAATTCTTGCTGGAGTTTATTAAAAAAGAAAAATACGATTTAGTTGTTATCGGAAACCGGGCTGACAGCCAGTCTCCTCGATATTCTCTGGGAAGCGTTACTGAAAAAATTGCAAGGCATTCTGTATGTCCAGTTCTCATAGTTAAGAAAAAACCACAGCTTAAGCGAATACTTGTTGCTGTTGATGGATCTAAACATGCAGAAAAAGCCCTTAGTTATTCTGTTGAATTGGCAAAGAAATATAATGCAAGCTTAGCACTGTTGCATGTTGAAGAAGACAAACTAGTTCGTATTGGAGGACCACAGGTCGTTGATTGTCTTGGTACTGTTGGTGAATGTATCCTTAGAGATGCTTCACAAAAAACTGAAGGATTACCAATCGATAAAATGATGGAACTCGGTAGTCCTGCTGAAGTTATTATCAAAGTAGGAAAAAAAGCAAACGTTGACATTATAGCAGTAGGAAGCAGAGGTTTAAGTACCGTAGGTCGATATTTGCTCGGTAGCGTAAGTGACGACATAAGCATATATGCAAGAAGTTCAGTTCTAATAGTCAAATAACCCAAACGATTTTTTTAACTTTTATTTTTTTATGTTCTATTTTGATTTAATTCTGTGTTAATTTCCTTTATAATCTTAAGCTGTAACATTTAATTTTTTTATCTAAAGATATAAGTATAACCAATCAGATTAAACAAAGCTAAAAGAATTTAATTTACGGGAATTTCAATGTCCGAAACAAGAAAAATCCAAAAAATTGGCAACACTCTTTATGTTTCAATTCCAAAATCTTGGACTGACCAGTTGCATCTAAACCATGGAGAAAAAGTTACTTTACTTACGCAACAAGATGGTTCCATTTCGATTTATCCTCAAGTTAGCAATCAACGTCGAGAAATAACTTTAAATGTTACTCGTAAAAGCTCCAGCCAATCTCTTAAAAGGGGAATTATCGGTGCATATTTAGATGGTTTTGACACCATCAAGGTTAAAACTGAAACCGCTTTTACAGAAGACCAACATGATTCTATTCGTGAAACAATTGACAGCTTGTTTGGTTTAGAACTGATTGAAGTTACTGGAAACACAATGACTATTGTTTGTTTGCTTAAGCAGACTATGCCTGTCAATAAAGCTGTAACACGGATTCATAATGTAATAATTTCTATGTTTAGTGAAACGATTTCAGCTGTTGAAAATCAGAATGTTGACCTGATTAAAGGTTTAACCCGAAGAACTCGGGACATTAAACGGCTTCTTTTGGTTACTAATCGTTTGTTAAGAAGTTCTATTCTATTCCCCAAACCATCTCAAAACGATTCCATTTCCCTGATCGATTGTGTGGATTATCTTCAAATTCTTCATGTTACTTCTGAAATAACGGGTAATTTAAACAAAATTGCAAAGAACATCGACTCATTAACTGGGAAAGAGCTGCCAGAAGAGTTTACTAAACTCCTAGCTGAAACCGGTAAATCAATCCAAAAGATGTATGACGACTCAGTTCAGGCTTTGCTGTCTAAAGATATTCCTTTGGCAAATAATGTCTTGGATAGATGTTTTGATTTTGATGATTTGTGGAGTCAATGTCTGAAAATTTATGGCGAATCAGAACTTCCTAGTTTGGCTTTAGCAAACCTTCGTTTGATTTTTGATGGTCTTGAACAAATACAACATCATGCCCATGAGATTGCGTATATTTCAATTGACCGTACTGAAGCAGCTGATGCTAGAGCCTCTTCACAGGATGTTTCTTTAAAGAATTCTTTGTTTGGGAAAAACCTGAATATGAAATGATCCAATTATGCATTTATGGTTATAATGTGTTTTTTTTGTATGTGTTTTTCTCCACATTCACATTCAAAACCAATTATTTCTGTTCCACGGGTTAAGTGTTTCCAATCTTTAGCTGTGCACTGTGTTTTTTGTTTATGAACTTTCCATAAGGTTTCAGCCTCTTTTTCAGTTAATGGAACAATCCGTTTTGCAGACAACAAAAACCACGCAATAACCAGTCCCAAGCTTAACCATATGGCGGGAATAAGCACTCCGGAGTTTAGTATGGCGTCTATGATTTGCAGTTCCAGTTTCCCACCTTTGATTTAAAACTAAAACCTAAAAATCCTAATTTAAGTCCTCTGAATTGATAATATTTATTTGTCTATGTTATTATTTTATATATTTTGTAAAAATATGTTTTTCTGACATGTTATTGTATTTTATGAATAATCAAAAAACAATCTTAAAACTGATCTTTATATGCTAAACAATTCTTGTGCTGAAATCCTTTTAGAAAAAAAGTTTTCATTTGTGAATTTCTGCTTGGCGTAACCAATTAAGCACTGTTGCTTCTGTTACTTCTAATCTGTTTGCCAAATAAATTCTTCCAGATATTGTCGAACCTTTTTCCAATAACTCATCTACTGTGCTGATTCCAATTGTTCTAAGTTTACGCCCGTAAACGTAACCAATACCGTGAATAGACTCAATGTTTTGGGGCTGTTGAATTATTTGAGGCGACGAAAGATCTTTGCGTTTCTTTATCTGCGGTTTTTCTGTGGAACTATGTGACGTAGTGTATCCTGGAACCCATATTGGCAAATTGACATTTGACTTTGCTGGGCCTCTCCAATAGGAATAAACCAGCACAATAACTGCTGACCAAATAAGGCCATTAATCAATCCTGAAACAAGAAGCTCTGCTGAGACTCCAAATATCGTAAAATCTGTTCCCGAGCTGCCAAAAACTTCGAAGAGTAACTTTCCGGGTGGCATGCTGGGAATTATCGTCAAAGTAACACTATAAAGGATAATGAAAGACATGACAAAAACTAATATGATTAGCATTTTTAGAAAGTTTGAGTATGGACTAATTTAGTCTTTATGAAACTAAAATCACAATTTAAAATGAAAATTCATACCCAAAAAAATGTAATCAACGTTGCCTGAAACCAATTTTTTGTAATTTTCTCTGTTTGAAGGCACTGTTGCGCCTCTTTCTTTGTTTACTGTTTCTTCATTTTTGAACATGCAAATGGTTTTGTTTAATAACATCAAAAATGTTTCAAGCTAATATGTTACCGATTATTTTGGCGTTGCTTTCTTCTGTGGCCTTTGCAGCATCCCAAATAATAATCAGAAAAAACATTGAAGAATCAAATCATCTCAACATATCTTTAACCGTAACAATAATGGGTAACATTGTTCTTTGGCCAATAGCCATACTTTACACTGACTTTTCTCTGTTAAACCTTGAAGGAATCTTATTATTCTTGCTTGCTGGATTTCTTGCCCCTGGGCTGGCTCGACTTGTGTACTTCAAAGGAATGAAAACCGTAGGCATATCGGTAAACTCATCCATTTTTTCAACTTATCCCCTTTACACATCAATCATAGCTGTTACTGTTCTTGGAGAAGTACTAACAACACAAAACTGGATAGGATTAGTATGCATAATAGCAGGTGTAATATTCATCAGCAAAACATTAGACAAAAGTTCACTAACAAAACATGCAACAATAAAAGGATTAATTATTCCAGTACTCGGCTCGTTCACTATGGCATTTTCTCAAATAATACGCAAAGAAGGCCTGAACATCTACAACCAACCCCTTCTGGGTGTTGCAATTGGGTACACAACATCCCTAATTTTTTATCTGATTGTGCTATTCTTTTCTAAAACTGATAATGTTTCAAAGTTTTCCAAAAAAGACTTCAAACTATTCTGGAAATCTGGAGTAGGCATAGCAACCGGATGGTTACTATCCTTTCTTGCACTAAGCCAAGAAATGGTCTCAATAATTGTACCCCTGCTACAAACTGAACTGCTTTTCATATTACTTTTCAGCTACATATTCCTAAGAAAAATAGAAAAATTCTCGTTTTCCATTGTTACAAGTGCACTCCTGATTATTGCTGGAATTATCCTCATTAGCTTCAACTAACACAACTTGCACTGTTCCTTTCAGTATTGTTGAACCATTTATTGATGTTGCTGCATTTTACTGCCGAACTTAGACGTAACCTGAACTGTGTTCACGCTTTTTTACAATCAAATCCAAAAATCAAATATCAAAAAAATTATTTCAAGATTTTTTAACCACATAGTGATAAACGTTTTATGAGTAATACGATATGATGTTAGTTGGGAACAGATTATGACTAAGATTGTCCGCGTTGGAGTTACTTTTCCACCAGAATTATTAGCTGAACTAGATGAAATTATTGATAACATTGGTTATGAAAGCCGTTCAAAGGCTATTCAAGACGCAGTGACACTGTTTGTTACTGAACAAAAATTACTTCATAAACAGGAAGGCAAAAAAGCTGGTGTGCTCGTGATGGTTTACGACCATGATGTAAAAGGATTAGAAGACGATCTAGTTGAATCTCAGCACCATCATCGGAGCGTCATAAATTCAGTGCTTCATGTCCATTTAAGTGACAAAGAATGCCTTGAAGCAGTTGCAGTTAAAGGGGATGCAAAAGAAATACGAAAACTAGCTCAAGAACTAGCAACCCGAAAAGGTGTAAAACAGGTCCGTTCAACAATAGTCAGCTCATAAATGGACAAAATTCTGCTCATTTTTTCTTGTTTATTTTCTAAACACAAGTCTCTTTAGTTAATGCTACATAGAACTTTCTGTCAACACAACTGTTGATTATCTAAAGAAAGGTAACATCAAAAAATGGCAGTAAAAAATGTTCAGCTAACTGTTTTAATTGAAAACACAACGAATAGCAATAACCCAAAATTGGAGGCTAAACATGGTCTTTCAGTTTATGTAACTGTAACAGTTGATACCAATAAAGTAACGGTGTTAATGGACACTGGAGCTTCACCAGAAAAACTTCTTAGCAACATTACTGAATTAAACGTCAATTTAGAATCTGTTGACGCAGTTGTCCTTAGTCATGGTCATTACGATCACACTGGAGGTTTAATCCAATTACTCGAAAATCTGAGAAAAAGTGTTCCAGTTATTGGATATCCAACCGTTTTTGAGCCAAAATTAAGCATGATGCCCCATTTGCGGTTAATTGGTGCACCCTTCAAATGTTCTGATGTTGAAACGGTTGGTGGTGTACCTCTTTTAGCATCAAATCCCGTAAAAATTGCAGAGGGAATTACAACAACAGGTGAAGTTCCCAGAATCACCGATTTTGAAAAAGTTAACGGATTTTGGACAATCCACCAAAACAAGTTCATTAATGATGTAATGCTTGACGACCAATCGTTAGTAATTGATCTTGAAAACAAAGGTTTAATTGTAATAACAGGTTGTGCCCATTCAGGAATAATTAACACTCTAAAATATGCACAAAAAATAACTGGAAACAACAAAATCTATGCTGTTGTCGGCGGTTTTCATCTCATTGGTGCAAATGACGAAAAAATTCAAAAAACAATTACTGAAATAAAAAACCTGCACCCAACTGTTGTTGCACCATGCCATTGCACTGGCAAAAATGTGATAAAAAAATTTTCTGAAGAATTTGGTGACCGATTTGTTTCTGTTCACACGGGAACTGTCATTAACTTTTAGAGTGTTTACCTAAAATAACTTAAACAGCCAACATTTTATTTGATTTAGAACGGGATTAAAAGTGGACATAAAAGGTTTCATTGACATTAGCTTCGTGGATTGGGACGGAAAAGTATCTTCAGTAATTTTTTTGCCTAAATGTAATTTCAGGTGCCCATTCTGTCATAACAGAAATCTTGTTCTAAAACCTGAAACCATTGAGACGATCCCTTTTGAAAACTTAGAAGAACAACTTACTATACAAAAAAACTGGATTGATGGCGTTTGCATCACAGGTGGAGAACCAACCCTTCATAGTGACTTGCCCGATTTATGCTCAAAAATAAAGAAGATGAATTTCTTAGTTAAACTGGACACCAACGGAACCAATCCAAAAATGCTCAAAAAGCTTATTGATAAAAAACTGGTAGATTACATAGCCATGGACGTAAAAGCTCCATTAACCGTTGAAAACTATTCAAAAGCAATTGGTGTTAACGCCAAAACTTTATTTGAAAACGTGAAAAAAAGCATAAACCTGCTGAAGACTTCAGATATTGATTACGAGTTTAGAACAACTGTTGTTCCTACAATCCATGAAACTGATGATATTGTCCAGATATGCGACGCTTTAAAAGGTTCCAAAAAATATGTTCTACAAAAATTTGACGTTAATATTGGACAAGTCGTTTTAGATCCATCTTTCAACACAAAAACATTACCCGAAGATGTAATGCAAAAGTTTGTTGCATGCGCTAGAAAAATAATTCCATCGACAAAAGTAAGAGGAACTGAAGAAAAATAAAAATTAAGAACCTGACTTGCTGATTTTGCATGGTGAAACGGTGTGCCCTCATCGTGCCTGTACCACGCTTCCCATGAAAAGTCTAATTTTGGATATCTCGCTGTGAGATGCCGTCAATTTTGGGATTTACGCGTGCAGAGCAGGTCTTTTCGACGAGAGCACAATAGTATCTAATGCCTACCGAAACTAATAGTTTGAACACATATTCAAGTGAATTCCCAATCAATTTAAGTTCAACATTTACAAAATTGGCATTTTCTTCATACCGAAATTAATTGTTGGGTACATCTTAGTATGTTATGTTGAGACAAAAAAAAGATAAAACATGCTTAAATGCACTTCAAGGCTTTTTTGAGCAAAAAATTGAATGAAAAACTATGCAAAACCCTCATACACGGCTTAATTTAACTGTAAATATGGTGCCTTTTCCCTCTGTACTTTCAACTTCTATGCTACCCCCATTTGCCTCAACAAACTTTTTACATATTGATAACCCTAATCCCTGCCCTTGAGCTTTAGTAGTAAAGAAAGGTTCAAAAATTTTTGATATGTAATCTTCAGGAATCCCTACTCCTGTATCTTCAACTATTACAGTAATTTCTTTATCAGAAGATTTTGTTCCAATTTTGAGGTTGCCTCCGTCAGGCATAGCTTGAATGGCATTACGAACAAGATTATCGAACACTCTTTTCATTGATGAATAATCTGCTAAAGCCAGAGGAGACTCATTTTTAGTATCCACCGAAACATTGATGGTTCCAGGGATTGATATTGAAGAAAGAACTTCATCGATTAATTTCTGTACGTTTATTGGTACTTTTTTTAGGTTTATCTTTCTGGAAAAGTCCTGCAGGTCTGTAACTATTTTATCCATATACAATACTTGCCCCTCAATTTTATCATAAATTTGTTCAAGATCTTGTTTTTCAATTTGAGGTGGAATTAGTTCCAGTTTCATCCGTGCCAAATGAATTGTGTTAACTATCGCCTGAAGCGGATTGCGAAGATCGTGCCCAACCATTGCTGTGGTTCTACCTATTGCGGACAACCGTTCAGCTTCTATAAGACGGTCTCTTACTTCTTGCAGTTCATCAGACTTTAATTCAATCAGTTCCTCTAAATATTCATTATACAACTGTTCAATTTCTCCTTGAGGGACTTTGGCAGCTAATCGTTCCAACAGCGTCGGGTAAACCCTAAGTTCGATTGCAGGTTCACGATTTAATCTTAAAACATGTTTCAAACTTTCGAGAACAGCATCCCCTACATAGGAATTTGAAATTAATCGTGAATAAATCCAACTTGTTAAAGGAGTGAAACTTTCGATGATTGCAGACAATCTTTGCTCTTTGGGCAGTCGAATAATTTCTTCTTTTGTAGCTTCAATTGAAATTTCACCATATTTTGTCACTTTAACCGATTTGGTGCTTTGATAAATTGCAAGTTTGTTCTGAAAATCATGCAACGAAATTTTATCTGAAACCGCCAAAAGTAAACGTTTGTAGATTTTTAGACATGCTTCAACATCACTTAACTTATTCAATGTTCTATCTTCATCTATTCGCCTCAAGTAATCCCCGTTGGAAATTCCATATACTAAATCAGATTTTTTCAAAAACTCAATATTTTTCATGACTACCTTGTCGAAGCTGTCACCCAACATCAAATGAGCAGAATTTAGAACCCGTAGATAGCTGTCAGTGAGTTCACTGTTTTTTTCTTCCTCTAAAAAGTTCAAGTTGTGATTAATTACTTCCAACATTTTTGAATCATCTGGAGCTTCAAATGAAATCCCATCTGGTCCAATCGAAACCTTATCTGCAATCAGGGATTTCTTAAGGAACTCAAGGAACTTAAATGATGCTTCACCAAGGTTTGTGTCAGTTGACATATTATAGAAATTCGTCAAGAATGATGAATAAACTTCAGGGAAACCGATAATAGCAGATTTTTGTGAGGGCAATTTAGTTTCCTTTAATGAAAACGCAAATCCAATAGTAATGAATGTTAAAAATTGCAATATTCCCCCTACGGGTGCAAAATTGTGATCAATGGTAAGAAAATAGTTTGTTACCGTGAAGCCTATAACTTGGAAAAGTGTGTAACCTGCTAAAAGTATCCAATATTTTTTCTTAAGTGTCGACGACCTTGCTTTTCTTGCAAGACCAAAAAGAATGACGATTGTTGCAATGTAGTATCCAAAGTATATTGCTGTTCCTATTTCAAGGGGAATTCCAGAGACTAAAAGCTCATAAGTCCACCCATAATCAGTCATTTGAAATGTTATGTTAACAAAAAGAAAAGTAACAAGCCGGATAATTGCTGGAATAAAAATTAGAAGAAAATATGGTTTTTGCCGTTGAATGTTCAGTGCAGTAATCAAATATGTCGGCTGGCTTAGACTACTGGATATCAAGATAATATAGAAGAATATAGCTGAAAGTTCGGGACTGGGAGCGGTTCTTTGAAAATAAGTTGCGAACTCCCAAACGGCTATCAATAAACCAAATACAAAAAATCCTTTTAATGCCCAGGTTTTTTTCTCTGAAGAACCTTTCATAAAAATGTATGCAGAAACGAAAAGTGCAAAAAAACCACCAAGGATATATTGTAGAAACCATGCAATTTGACTCAATTTTTATGATCCTCAAGAGCTTCTAAGGGTTTCATAGATTTCCATTCTATCTGGTGGAATCAACTGTGGTGGTTTGTATTGTCCTAGTGGTGCACCCATTTTGCCTTTCAAGGCAGAATACCTTAGAAAGGCACCGTGTCTGATGTATTCTACTTTGACCGCTTCTGAAGGTTCTTTAATGTTAAAGTCTGTTACGTATTTTTTAAAATCATTTTGTGTTTTTTGAAGTGCTTCAAAAATTCTTTTTTCAGCTTCTTTTTCAGTGTAACTCCATGTCTTTTCCATAAGGAAACAGAGTTTTTCTTTTGGTTCCACAAGTTTAGCTACTGCCCATTTGTCTGAAGTTCGAAGTCCCGCAGCAAATAACGCATCAACGATGGCTCTGGAAGTCAGGCGATAATATCCAAGAACATCAATTACTGAAGTTTTTCTGCCCTCAAACGAAAACACGGGCATTCCATCATCCCGAAAGTCTACAACACGGAAAAGATCTCCCATGTTATACCTGAAAACTATTGACCCAAAAGGAGTTATCACTAGATTGTAAGTTTCTCCTTTTTTTATTTCTTCAATATTTTTCATTTCACCCTTGTCAGTTTGGAACTCTAAAAAGCACGGTATCATATTGGGGACAAGGTCTGTTTTTCTGTCAGGGTCGCCTCTCATTAGATTTCCTGCTTCTGTAGCACCATATGCGTGAAGAGGCTCAAAATTAAATTCATTCTTGAAGAAATCAATATACAGTTGTGAATCCATTCCGCCAACAATAATTCCTTTAAGGGGCAGAAAATCGGAAATCTGTTTTTTTGTTTTTCCCGATATCTTGAGTTGAAGCAACTTAACTGCAAGTAACGTTTTCTTCAAGCCAAAGCTCATTCCACGATAATATTCTGAAAATAATTCCTCTGGGTCAACAAGGTATTTGCATATCATGTAAAACATGGAACCAATGCCGCCAGCTACATCAATTTTTTTCCCTTTTTCAATGGCTTTTAAAACATACGTAAATTTTTCTTTCATGTTTTGGAGGTTATCTGCGACATCGATTGGGGGAATCATATTAAAATGGTGTTTGAACGCATCCGCGCCCCAGCCTGAAATGTAAGGTACTGGAGCATTAATGTTAAGTGCGGTATCCCCTTGTTTGAGTTTTGTTTCTCCCCAACTGTCACTGCAAGAAACCAAAACTGTTGCTAAAGAAGCTTGGAAAAAGTTTTTCCAGAATGTTTCCCCATTTGCTATGATTTTACTTTTACCTGTGCTGCCAGTGGTGGTTGCACAGAAGTGATATGGTTCAGTCATGTACCTGTTAAGGGATTCACCCAATTTGCTGCTGATTCGATGATAGTATTCTGATAATGGCTCTGTCTCTGCTCTGGAGTTAATTTTTGTTGCAGATTCGAGCTCTGCTGCAAAATGGTGCAACATGGGATAATTGCTGTAATCTGTAATGGGGATATCCTTGAAGTTTTTGAGGCAAGATTCGTCTAACTTTTTAGCAATATCAGTCTTTTTCCATTTAGAAAAATAGGTTTCAAGACGTTCGTTGTTGTATTCAACTTGTTCTTGAAAAGATTTATCGTAGAAACTACAGTATTTTTTCCAAAGGTCTGGGTTAGACATCGGTGATAAAAGCATAATTACTGCTTTATTAAGTATGCGAATTTGGGGGCTGGATTGGGGGCTGAGGGGTTATTTTAATCGAAAAAATTGGCAATTTCATAGTGATAATGAATAAAATAAACAAAAATGGAAAAATTTTTTCTTACGGCAGATTTTTCTCATAAACGATTAATTTTTAGATTGTTTATATTTGAAAATGTTATTTAAAACCTTGTTGTTTTGATTTTCCTAATCTACTCTGTTTTTTAGATTGCTGTTACTCTCAAAAACAACAAAGGAAACACTACAAAAATTACAAACAATATTGAAGTCATTAGCATTATCTGAAGGGCTTTAGTTATGTGCATGGGTAATAGACTGTTTTCATCTCCAATAATGTAGTGACCCGGTTTTTCTAGTTGTATGTTTAACGCACCAGCCATTGCTGATATTGTCCACCCTGCATTTGGGCTGATTGTGTTCTTATTATCTCTTCTCAAAATTCTCCATGATTTTTTCCAATCATTTCTTAACACGAATGCTGATAAAACCATCAAAATTGCAGTTAGTCTGGTTGGAATATAATTAACTATGGTGTCCATTGAAGCAGAAAACCAACCAATGTTAATGTGTTCTTTATCTTTGTATCCTACCATTGAATCCAATGTGTTAATAACCCTAAAAGCAACTGCACCTGAAACTCCAAACAATGCAAAATAAAAAAAGGGTGACGTAATCCCGTCGGTGGTTCCTTCTGCTATTGTTTCCACTGCTGCAGAAATAATGTGACGACTAGTCAGTCCGTTTGGGTTGCGCCTTACAATAAAGGGTAGATACTGTTTCGCTGTTTCATAATCTTGTTTTTCAACTGCCTCAGCAACAGGCAAAGTGTATTGTTTCATGCACTTAATTGCAAAAGTGGTCTGTAATATCAAAGCAGAGGCAACAATGTAAACTAACCAACCGAATGATTCACGAATCCATAACACCCCGAAATATGTGGGAGTTACAAATAAGGCAAGAAGACCTAAACAAAGAAAAATTCCATTAATTTTTTCAATTTTAGGGTTATCGTTTCTTAATTTAGGTTTAAGGCGCCCTGCAATGGTTCCCATCCATAGGGTTGGATGAAACCGGTCTGGAGCTTCGCCAAAAAGTATGTCAATCAAAAATGCCAAAATAAATACTAACAAAGAATCAAAAAGAAACGAAATATTTCCTTCAAACATGTTACAACCAACTACGTCTACAACTAACTAATGTTCTTATTCTCATTACACGTTTGAACATCAAAGGCTACTTCCTTTTCAATGGGTTTGAAATATCAACCGATCTGTCATCGTTTTTGTTGCTCATGAATTGTTTATCGTTATGTGGTGCCGTATAAATATTTGGATGGATTATCCAAGACAAATTTTTCGGATACCAGCATTCAAATTTAAATGAATTTAGCACAAGCTATTCAACCCTTGGTTAACTTTGTTTGAAAAAAATGTTATATTCTTGGAGGGTTATTCCAACCGCAATAACTGGGTTGATATCTGTTGAAGAAATGGATACTTACAAAAAACATGAATAATGTATGTGGATGCTTTAGCGATATTTTACACATAATTACTTTTAATTGTTTCATTGCTTGGAGGTAAATTGGTGACTAAACTCCGTTTGGTTTACGTTGCAACAGTAATAACTGATACAGTACCTCTTGTTTCAGCAGTAAAATCTGTAAACCAACAATTTGGCGACATAGTGGATGTTCGTATCCAAACAGGAATATCTGGTGAAAACTTCCGCAAGATGGACGATTTTCTTGATTTTTCCAAAAAATCTCATATAGCTATCGCCCATTTGATGGGTGAATTTCCCGATTATGAACGATTTGTAGCAACATTAAACAGCTCAAATGTTCCAACATTAATTATTTCTCCAAACAAGGATCAACCCAGCGTATGTAATGTTGAGCAAAAAGATAAGCAGCGAATTTTGAAGTATCT
Organism: Candidatus Bathyarchaeota archaeon; assembly: GCA_024650005.1. GTDB lineage: Archaea > Thermoproteota > Bathyarchaeia > Bathyarchaeales > Bathyarchaeaceae > Bathyarchaeum > Bathyarchaeum tardum. The sequence continues at coordinate 353,988 of JANKMT010000001.1, forward strand.
TCAGTATAATGGAAAAAAGAATTTTGAGAATCTACTATTGTATTTGGTCAATCGTTTTACTGGTGCTAATTATGATGTTTGCCCTCCAGAAAAAATTCAATGGGAAGGTGTTTATCATCCTGATTTTGACAAGATTGTTTCTTTGGACGAATATTTTGAAACAAAACTTACATCTGGGAAGCCCACTGTCGGTATTTTATTTCATATTACTCAGCTGCGTGGAGAAAACACCAGTTTTGTTGACAGTTTAATTGCATCTATTGAGCATCATGGTGCAAACGCTATTGCAGTATCCCATGGGGGCAATCTGGTTAATACTATTGAGAATTTTTTCATGAAAAACGGAAAACCAGTCATTGACGCGATAGTCAGTGTTTTGAGTTTTTCGTTGACTTCTTCAAGTAGTAAAGCTTCTGAGGCTTTAGCTAAGCTTAATGTTCCCCTAATTAAGGCGATAACAACAGTCAATAGTTTTGAAAACTGGCGTGACACTATGCAGGGATTAAGTTTCATCGACATTCCCCCTAGTGTAGTTATGCCCGAGTTTGATGGTTTTCTTGTCACTGTGCCTACGGCGGCAATGGATTCAACTAAAATCAGCTCTTTTACTGGAACTAGAATCCTTCAATTTGAACCGATTCCTGAACGTGTGGACAAAGTTGCGCGATTAAGCATTAATTGGGCTAAACTAAAACATGTTCCCAATAGGGAACGAAAAATTGCAATAATTTTTCATAATTATCCTCCGCGAAATGACACTATCGGCAAAGCCTTTGCAATAGATACTCCTGTTTCGGTTTTGAACTTGTTAATTGATATGAAAAATGCAGGCTATACTTTGGATAATATCCCTGACAGTGGACAAGAATTGATTGATGGGATAATCAATGGTTTGACTAACGACTTACGGTGGTTGAGCATCGAAGAGCTTGCAAAACGTGCAGTTGGAAAAACATCAAGTAAACAATATCTTGAATGGTTTAACGAATTGCCTTTTGATGCTAAAGAAAAAATGACGGAAAAATGGGGCGAGCCCCTAGGCAAGCTTTTTAGTTATCAAAATAATTTGATTGTGCCTGGAATAATCAACGGTAACATTTTCCTTGGCCTTCAGCCTCCACGAGGTACTTTGGGGGATGACTCAGCAAGCTATCACAGTCCAGATCTTTCGTTGTCTCATCATTATTACGGATATTACCGTTGGATTCGGGATGTGTTTAAAGCAGACGTAGTGATTCATGTTGGAACCCATGGAAGCTTGGAGTGGTTGCCTGGTAAATCTGTAGGTTTGTCTGGTTCTTGTTTTCCCGATGTAGCAATTTCTGATTTGCCTAACGTGTATCCTTATGTTATTACGAATCCTGGGGAGGGCACACAGGCAAAGCGGCGAAGTTACTGTTGTATTGTTGATTACTTGATTCCTGTAATGCATAACGCTGACTCATATGAAGAAACAGCAGAACTTGAAGTTCATCTACAGGAATATTATCATGCGAAGCTTGTAGATGAAGAAAAGTTGCCTGTTTTGCAAAAAGTGATTTGGGAAACCGTTGTTGCAGGCAAGCTGGATCATGATCTGGACGTAACTTCAGATGTTGTTTTTGCTGATTTTGATGCCTTCTTAGAAACCTTGCATTCTTATTTGCATGATTTGGCTGATGCTCAGCTTCGGGATGGTTTACATACTCTTGGTCAGCCCCCTGTTGGTGAGCGTTTAGAAGAGTTTTTGGTTACTTTAACTCGGTTAAGCAATGGTTCTACTCCGTCTTTGCGGCAGTCTCTTGCTGAGTTGAAAGGCTACGATTATGAGGATTTGCTTGCGAACAAGGGAAAGTTTCGTTCTGATGGGCGGACAAATGGTGACGTGATCAGAGAAATGAACGGTATTGCTTTGGAGTTAATGAAACAGTTCAATGCAAAGGGTTTTGCTGAATCTAAAATTGATGCCATTCTGTTAGATGTGCTTGGTTGCAGTGACCCGAAAGTGAAACAGTGTTTGGAATATGTAGCCAATTTTCTAGTTCCTGCGTTGAAAAAAACTACTGATGAATTGTTCAATGTTATTTCTGCTTTTGAAGCTGGTTTTGTTCCTCCAGGTCCTTCTGGTTCTATTACAAGAGGCATGGCGGATGTTTTGCCGACGGGCAGAAATTTTTATTCTGTTGATCCCCGTGCTGTTCCTTCTCCTGCTTCCTGGCGTGTGGGTGTTGCATTGGCTGAGGGTTTGCTGGAACGTTATTTGAAGGAGGAGAGTAGTTATCCTGAAAGTGTTGGCACTATTTTGTGGGCAACAGATACCATGAAAACAAAAGGGGACGACATTGCAGAAATTTTGTATTTAATGGGTGTAAAACCAGTGTGGGAAGAATCCAGTGGTCGGGTAAAAGGTTTAGAGCTTATTTCTCTTGAAGAGCTTAAACGTCCTAGAATTGATGCTACTGTTCGGATTAGTGGTTTGTTCCGGGACACTTTTCCTAATATTGTTCATCTTATTGATGATGCAGTGGCTTTGGTTGCAGGTCTTGATGAGTCTTTGGACCAAAATTTTGTAAGAAAACACGTGGAAAATGAAGTTCGTGAACGTGTCACGGAAGGAGTTGATGAGAATCAAGCTCGGGAAGAAGCTCATTACCGTGTTTTTGGGGACCGCCCGGGAGCATATGGTTGTGGCGTAAGTGAGTTGGTTAGTTCCAAGAATTGGGAAAACCAAGAAGATCTCAGTGATATATACATCAGTTGGGGCAGTTATGCTTACAGCAGAAAAGTTTACGGTGAATCAGTGCCTGAGCGTTTCAAATCCCGTCTTAGTGAAATTCAAGCAACTGTAAAAAATCAAGATTCCCGAGAATATGACATTTTGGATTGTGATGACTGGTATGATGCTCATGGGGGCATGATTGTTTCTGTTAAAACGTTAACTGGAACGGCGCCCCGCTCTTTTTGTGGGGACAGTTCCGACCCCGACAGGGTAAAAATTAGGACCACTGCTGAAGAAACGTGCCATGTTTTTCGTACCCGTCTTTTGAATCCTAAATGGATTGATAGTATGGTCCGTCATGGTTATGCTGGTGCTGGTACTTTATCCAAGACTCTTGATGATGTTATGGGCTGGGATGCCACCGTTGAAGTTGTTGAAGACTGGATGTACGAAGACTTGGCCAACAAGTATGTTTTAGACAAAAAAATGCAAGAATGGCTCAAAGAAGTCAATCCCTATGCTTTACAAAACATGCTTGAACGCCTTTTAGAAACCATCAACCGAAACCTATGGAACGCAACTGAAGAAATGAAAAAAGAACTCCAACGACTCTACTTAGAAATCGAAGGTGTACTAGAAGGAGCAAACGAATAATACACTAACTTTTGAGAGAACTGGGTAGTTTAGCAGAATATTATGAAACTTATTTTGCTTCAACTCTAACCGCTATATGTTGTAGTTCATCCCAAACTGCAACAGAATAACCATCAACATTTAAAAGTTGACCAATATGTATCGTGTAGTCTCCGGGTCCAAAGTTAAATGAATACGGGGGTTCAACAATGAATTCTCCATCTCCATTAACTTCAAACATTCCAGATGACGAGGCTCCTCCACCTTCATAAAATATGGCAAGGAAAAAACTTCCCTGAAAAGCGGTTCCGTTGGTGTAATAGACGCTCAAATTACCAAAAATTGGGTCTGTATACGAATAGATTGTCTTGTTGACGTATAATTCAATTTCAAAATCATCTATTGTATCAAATTCTGAAATAGGACCATTAATCAACCTATAATCAGCTAACAATTTGTCATAGTCTTCAATTATGTCCTGATAATTTTGGTTCAATTCATCTAATTGGTTTTGAAGGCTTGTAGCTTGGTTTTGAAGTGTAGTGTATTGTGAATTCGAAAAAGTATGGTTTGATACATAATTTTCGTATGTTTCTGTAAGTTGTTCGTAGCTGCTCGTTAGTTCGTCGTATTCAATGTTGGAGTGGCTGTGATTGGTTTTGTATTCTTGGAAAGTTGAATTAAGGACTTGAAAATCGTTTGTCAGAGCTTCAAACTTGTCTGTTATGGATTCTATTTTTCGTTCAAGGGAACTAATGTTTGAGTCTTTTTCAGTTATAAAAAAATAAAGTGCACCGTTAAGACTAAGGCTTAATGCCAGCACTAAAGTGAGAATTAATACGGTTTTTTTCATTTTATTCCCTCAAATCTATACTAGTATTTGTAGTTATATACATTTTTGAATGATTTAATCTTTTCTAATCTATTTATTATTATGTTCCGATTTTTCATGAATGAAGTAGTTGTTGTGACGATTTCAGAAAAAAATTTTTGTTATTGATTTGATTTTTGGGCTTATTTTTGGAAATAGAGCTCTAATTGGGTTTATTTTAAGTTTAGATTCTGCTGTAAAAGGCTGTAAACGTCCGTAAAAGTCTCGAAAAAGCTGTGAAAGTTGTTTTTCGGTATGATACTTCTTCATTCTTGTTTCAGATTTTTGAGTTCATTTTGTAGTATGTGAAGTCGTTCCATGCTTGAAAATAAGCTGCATCAAAATCGATTTTGGGTGCGAGTTTTTTGTTGAATTCACTAAAGTTTGTTTTTACTTCTTGGAGTTGTTTGTAGCTGCAGTCTTTTAAACTATAAATGTAGGGTTCCTGAGAGCTGTCTTCTTTTAATGCAGAAATCATGCCTTCCAAGGCGAGAATGTACCCCATTGTCCATTCGTTGTTTTTTATTTCCTTTTTTAGTTCTTGCAGTAATGTTTCAGCTTTAGTCCAACTTCTTTTGTCAATTAAGGGGAAAAAATCAGCAATAACATAAAGGGACAATCTTTGTTTTTGGTCCCGGACATCATGGACCCTAGTTAAATGTGAAAACAAGCCTCGTTGTGTATTATACTCTTTTCCGCAAAGCAAACAACTAACCATTAATCAGCAAACTCAATTTTTACCCTTAACACTAGTGAGTTAAAATAATCCTCAGAACTCCATTTTAAGTAATTTCATACTTTTCATATAAAACTACATAACTCACAAGAAGACCTTGAGTTCTAGAGTTAAAATTTAACCTTTTTACCCTTTCTCTTTCTGTTTAACTCTACTCCCCTACCAATATCTACTCATCTTTTCACAATACACAAAACGAAATACAATATCAAAAAACTCACACACATGTGATAAAGAAATTGAGGTTACAATTATCCAAGTTTTTGGAAAAGATATAGTTGGGCTTTTTTTTCCAATTTGAATTTAGCTTTTGAAGGTGACCTTTTTTGTTTTCTTCAACCATTTCACGGGTTATTGGTGAGCCTTCTTTTGTAATAAAATAAGTTTCAACTTCTCTTTTTGTTTGAATTAATTTGTTTGATTTCGTAAATATACCTATGGCTTTGAATTTGGGGTCAACATAAGCTGTAATGGCGTCAAAATGTTCATTGTTTGCGAAAAGTAAACCATCTTTTTTCAAGTACGATGAACAAGCTTGAGAGACAAAACCGCTGTTCAATGATATGAGTAAATCAAAGCTATTTTTTGCCTCACCAAAATCTTTGGTATAATCTGATTGATGAAAAACTATTTCGGGTTTGTTTTTTGTTGTTGCGTTTTTTGTTATGTAATTTATTACTTCTGGGTTAGTGAAAAACTGTTTCATCTTTGAAAAAATATCTACATAAACTACCCTGGGGAACACTAGAGACGGTGTTATGTGAATCCAACTTCCAGCATACAGAATATTATTCAGAAAAAAATTTTCCTTTAACCGGTTAAATGATTGAAGATACCAATCATTTACACCACCATAATTAGACAAATATTTTTCAAATAATACGGACATTGCTAGATAAGAATTGTCAAAAGTATATTAAATTTCATTGGATTATAAAGCTAAACCTATTTGTGCAATTCTTGATTGCCATTGTTTTCTTTCGTTTCGCAAATATTTAGCTAATAGAATTAATTCTTCGGTAATCAAAGTGTCCAATGTTTGTCGTTTGCCATGTTTGATTCTTGGAATTTCAACCCTTTTTTCAAATAACTTGTTTAATCCATCTGCTGCTAGGGCATCAGCTTCGTATCCGCATAAGTGAACTCGTTTTCCCATTTTTAGGCGCATCAGAAAATCAGTGACAACAACAAAATCTTTCTTACATAGTTTTTGTTCATGTTCAATGAGATAGTCATCAATCAGGTATCTGTAAACATCTTGATTGTCACAAACTAAACTAGGTTTTCCGTGTTGAACTGAATGTAAGAATCCGAGGTATGGTTCTATTTTTGTTTTGACCAACGCTCTATAATCTTTCAAGATAACAATTCGTAACCTAGTTGAAGATGTTATTTGTTTATGTTGTTGTTTTTTAGTAGTTTTATTGCTGCCATTATAGCTCCGATTTCTGCGTTTGTTGGAGTTGTTCCGCTACCTAGAATTACTACATCGTTGTTTTGAGGGTTTAGTTTGCTGGTCGCTGTTTGTTGTATTTGTTTTAGGCCTTTGGTGCTGTGTTTTTTCTTTAAAGGCATGACTATTTTGTTGTCACAATAAACTAATGTGGTTGCCCCTGCTGCTCCTGCCCTTATTGCGGTGTTTCTTTGTTCGATTCCTTTGTTTACTTTGTGACCTGCATTTTTTACTAAAACTGCAACAACTACGGGACCGACAGCTAACTGATTTTTTGGTACTTGGATTCGTTGGCTGATTTTTGATTGAATTTGTGAAAATAGTTTTTTTCCTTTTGGTGACAACTCAAAACCAAACTTTGAACTGGCGATATATCCATAGTTTTTGAGATGCTTCAAAATAGTTCTAGTGGTTCCAATTCCCAGTTCAAGTTTATTTGACAGGATTGTTCGTCCTACTATTTTGTAATTGGCAATAATTTCCACCGTTTTAATCACGTGGGCTTCAGTAAAGGCGGGTGCAGGTCCACGGGCAATTTTGCTTTTAATTTTTTCTAAGGCATCTAAAAGTTCGGAACATGATTCTTGGTTTGTTTCATCATCAAAACTAGTTGATTCTAAATTTTTTCTTTGGGTTTGAAAGGAGCTTTGGCTCTCGCTCATGTTTTTCTCCCGTCTTTCATCTCATACGGTATGTTAATTGTGCGCTTGATGTTCATTTCGTCAATTTCTTCTATCATTCGGTTCGCCATTCTGCCAACAACAAGAACAAAAACATCTAAACCCCGCAAAGCTGCAATAGCTGCTGCTCGGTTAATGCCAAATTCGATGTCTGCTTTGAGTTCCAGTTTATTTAAAACGGCTCTTCCCACAGAACCCATGACCCCAATTCTGTCGGGCTGAAATTCTTTATAGAGTTTCTTCACTTTAGCAAAATCAACAGATCTGGAACCCCCTTCTTTTATGCTGGGCAGTTTGACTATTAGGATTCTTCCACGTTCAACTTTGACTTTTCCTTTTAGGTACTCAAAACCCAAATCTTCCCCTGTTTTTGCGTCCGTTGTTGCAACTCCAAAAACTTTGGCATCAGAATGGTCAGCAGGCACTGCATAAACTATGCCTTCCTTCATTATGATTCCGACTTGGTCTCCAGCTTTTATGGGCTGGGCTGCAAGGGCAGGCCAGACTCGTTCAATTTTTAATCCGCTTTCTATTCTAAGGGCATATCTTTCTAGGCTTTTGGCTCCTTCCTGTAATTTTTCGATGGCCTTGGGAGTTAACATATAGTTTGCTTTGTCAGCTCCGGGTTCGATTAACCCTTCATTGATGAGTTTTTTAAAATGCTTTGAAACTGCTTGCACTGTTATTCCTAGGGTCTTGCTGATATCGTCTTGTTTGACATGGGGTTGTTTTCGTTTTATTTCAAAAAGAATCTGAAATTTTGTTAACTCGCCCTTATCCCTTAGTAGATTCATTATGGATACCTGTTTATGCTTTCAACCTTCTTTTAGGTGTAGTTTATCAAAATATAAGTTTTTGGTTGGATTAGCCATCCAAAAATGTTTGGCTGATGTCATGTTTATTTTTTGATGTTATCCTTAAGTTTTTTACATTTCTTTTTTGTGCGATATGTATTTTTGTGCAAGTTAATGATTCTTAATATTGTTGGTGTTCTCTGTTTTTCTAAAATGTTTTGAATATTGATTATTATATTGCTTTTGTTTTTACTAATTCTATTGGTCTTTCAATTATGATTTATTCAACTCAAATTCAACCTAGGTTAAACAAAGTTTTATTAACTGTGTATTGGATAAACCATCCAACTGGATGGGTTGCATTGAAAGAAAAACAAACAAAACATCAACTATCCCTCTACAAAATGGTGCCTACCCCACTTCATTTTTGTTTAATCTGTGCTAACACAAATTATGCACGATATTTTGTTGATGATTACCTTTCAATGCAAACTCCAGAAAACAAAAAGGAAGATTACTAATGCGCTGGCGAACCAAAACAGTATACCCCTTCTCCGCAATTGTCGGACAAGAAACCATGAAAATGGCATTAATACTTAACGTCATAAACCCAAAAATTGGCGGAGTCTTACTAAGAGGGGAAAAAGGAACTGGAAAATCAATGGCAGTAAGAGCATTAGCCCATCTATTGCCTGAAGTCGATGTAGTTGCTGATTGCCCTTTCCATTGTGATCCCATTAACCAAAAAGAAATGTGTGATAGCTGTAGCACCAAACTTGCCAAAGGAAAAAAACTCCCCGTTAGAAAACGGTCAGTATCTGTTGTTGATTTACCTATAGGCGCAACAGAAGACCGCCTCGTAGGTACAATTGACATCGAAAAAGCAATAAAAACTGGAGAAAAACATTTCGAACCAGGACTTCTAGCCGAGGCTAACCGAAGCATACTCTACATAGACGAAGTAAACCTGCTAGATGACCACCTTGTTGACGTTCTTTTGGACGCTGCCGCAATGGGCATTAACTTTGTCGAACGAGAAGGAGTTTCTTTCAGTCATCCTTCCCATTTTGTTTTAGTAGGAACAATGAACCCTGAAGAAGGAGACCTTCGCCCCCAACTTCTAGACCGTTTTGGATTAACAGTTGAAGTAAAAGGCATTCCATACCGTGAAGCCCGCGCAGAAATCGTCCGAAGGCGGGTAGCCTTTGAATTTGATCCTCAAGGGTTTGTTGATAGTTGTCATGAAGAACAAGAAAAGATGCGCAAAAAGATAGTTGATGCAACCAATCTTTTGCCCAAAGTTAAATTAAATGATGATTTGCTTGACTTGATTACTCAAATCTGTGTAGACTTTGCTGTTGATGGTCACCGGGCAGACATTACAATCTACAAAACTGCATGCACAATAGCCGCCTTCAGAGGAAGAACCGAAGTAACCGAAGAAGATGTCCGTGAAGCTGCAGAACTGGCACTTCCTCATCGTCTTCGTCGTCAACCCTTTGAGGAACCAAAACAAGAACAACAGCAAATTCAAGACAACATCAATAAATGGAAACAAAACCAAGAGCAACAATCCCCTTCTGAAAGTAATTCCCCTCAGGAAGATTCCTCGTCTGATTCCCCTTTAGAAAATGAACAGCCACAACAGGAACAAGTTTTCGAAGCTGATTCTCCCGGAAAAGTGAAGCCTTTGGAAACTCCAGTTTTGGATGAGATGCAACGCAGTGGCTCAGGTCGAAGGTCAAAAACTAGAACCAATTCAAAATCTGGTCGTTATGTTTCTAGTGCAATTCCTAAAGGAAAAGTTACTGACCTTGCTTTTGATGCTACTTTGCGGGCTGCTGCTCTTTGTCAAAACAGGAGAAGAGAAGAATCTAACAGCGAAAATGTGTTGCTTATTGAAAAATCTGATCTTCGCCAGAAAGTTCGAGAAAAGAAAATGGGCAATTTAATCGTGTTTGTTGTTGACGCTAGCGGTTCAATGGCTGCCCAAGAACGTATGGTTGCAACTAAAGGTGCTATTTTGTCTCTTTTGATTGATGCTTATCAACGTCGTGACCGAGTGGGAATGATTGCTTTCCGGAAAAACTGCGCTGAAGTTATTCTTCCTCCAACCAGCAGTGTGGAATTAGCCCAAAAGTGTTTAGCACGACTTCCTACTGGTGGTCGTACGCCCCTTGCTCATGGCTTGAAGTCTGGGTTAGACACTATCCGTGACTGTATGCGAAGAGACAAAGAAGCAATTCCTCTTTTGGCTTTAGTTTCTGATGGTCGAGCAAACGTCAACATGTATGATGGCGACCCCGTAGAAGAAGCAAAAACAATGGCTCGTGCAATCAAATCTGCTGGAATTAAATCAATTGCCATTGATACCGAACGGGATTTTATTTCCTTTGGTTTGGTGAACCAGATATGTTCTGAAATGGGTGGAAAATATCTGCGCTTAGAAGAATTGAGTGCCGCACCAATTGCTTCTGCAGTTCGTAGCAATTTGCCTCAAAATTATGGAATAATAAACACAAATTTTGGTTGTGAAAATGCATGAGTAGATTTGTAAACACAAAAAATAGACAAATTATCTTAGGTGCAATACTTATAGTAGTGATTATTGGCAGCTCTTATGGCGCTTACAGTCACTTTTTTTCAGGAACTGAACCAACGCCTGAGTATAATGAACCTGAACCCGTGACAGTTACCGTTGTTGATGTAAGTGACACTGAAGTAACAATAACAAAGCCTGTCAATCGTATAGTTGCGATGATTGGTGCTGAGTTCATTAGTGCTTTAGGTTGTCAAGACAAAATTGTGGGACGTGTAAAACTAACTACTGATGAAGAAGCAATTCTTCCCCAATCTGTTGTGGATTTACCTATTGTTGGAGATACTGATTCCACTGCAAATTTGGAGTTAATTCTGGAACTTGAACCCGATCTGGTAATTGCCAGCCAAAGACTATCTGACGAAAACAGAGCAGCTCTTGAAGCCGCAGGAGTTGCAGTTCTTGAAGAAAGTTCTACTTATCCCCGACGAGAAACTTACCTTCAGAATCTTGGCTTGATTTTAGATGCACAAGACGAAGCTAACAACTTTCTTGAATTTGAGGCCTACTATGAAGACCTTATCAAAGACCGGGTCGCAAATTTGACCGATGCAGAAAAACCTACAGTGTACTTTGAATGGTACAAAGATTGGTACAGCAGTGGAGCCAACGGCTCATACACAGAGATGATTATCACCGCTGGAGCAATTAACATCGCCGGTGACCAGCCAGTTTCATCCATGGATGTAAGTGCCGAGTTTGTTGCAGAATCCAACCCTGACATGATTGTTCGAATGTTAACTTTCTACGACGGAGAAACACTAGATGATTTTCAAGCTTTACATGAGGGTCTTATGAATCGTGTCGGATTAGAAGACACAATTGCAGTACAAAATGAAGACGTATATATCATCAAAAACACCGCTTTAGTTGGAAGACGACCAATTGGTTTATTGTATCTGGCAAAATGGTTTCATCCCACCCTTTTCGAAGACATCAATCCTGCTGTAATACATCAAGAATATGTTCAAACATTCTTTGGCGCAAGCGTTTCTGGGGTGTTTGTTTACCCGGAAGAAATCGTAGAACCTACTGAACCAACTGAACCTAGTGTACCTGAAACCCTTTTGATTGTGGACGCAAAAGGAAATCAAGTTGAACTCACTCTTCCTGTGGAAACAATAGTTTGTATGAACCCTGGATTAACTGAACTTTTGTGTGCCCTAGGTGGCGACGACCGCATAGTTGGAAGAGATGAAAACTCTCTTTTCCCTGAATCTATTTTGGATGCAACTGTAGTTGGTGGAACTTCATACACTCCAAATCTCGAAATGATTCTAGAATTAAACCCTGATTTGTTGATTGCTGATACCATGTTATCCTATAAAACCGAAGAACTAGAAACAATTCGAAACGCAGGTATACCTGTTATCATGGAATCCTCTAGCAATTTTACCCGATTGCCTGAAATGGTTACATACTTTGGTAACATCTTACAAAACTCCGAAAACGCAGAAAGCATAATTGATTTCATGGAACAATACGAAAACCTAGTTATTGACCGTACAGAAACTCTAGAAGAAAGCGAGAAACCTAAAGTTTACATTGAATGGAACAACGAATGGCTAAGTTTTGCTGAAGGCAGTTCCAGTCATGAAATTATCCTTAAGGCGGGGGGAATAAACATTGCTTCTGGGAATTCAGATGATTCTTCTCCCACATTAAGTCCCGAATTTGTAACCGAACAAGACCCTGATGTAATAATTCGAATGGCAAGCTCCGGAAGTAACTTCACTGGAATTCAAAGTCTACGCGCAGAACTACTTTCCCGTTCAGGATTAAGCGGAACAACTGCAGTTTCAGAAGATCGCGTTTACATTTATGGTTCTGTAGTTTTTCAAGGACTACGATACCCCATTGGATTGCTATATTGGGCGAAATGGTTTAATCCTAGCCTGTTTGCAGACATTGACCCCGGTGCAATACATGAAGAAATGATTCAACAATTCTTTGGAGAAGATATTGACGATGTTTATGCTTACCCCGAAATTGTTACAGTTGTAGATGGCAACGATACAGAAATGACCCTTAATCTGCCTGTGGAACGTGTAGTAAGCATCAATTCTGGGTTAACTGAAATTCTGTCTGCCCTCGGATGCGAAAACATCATCGTAGGTCGTGACAAAAGCTCTACTCTGCCTCCTTCTGTTTTGGACATACCTGTTGTTGCTGACAACTCTTATATGCCTAATGTGGAGTTGATACTTGAACTAGAACCCGACGTACTATTTGCTGATGCAATGCTGCCTTATAATACAGAACTTTACGACCAACTCTTAGCTGCGGGTCTAACTGTTTTCATTGCTGACCCTTCCGATCCTGAACCTTCTGCTGAGTCCAATGAAACTGTAATAGATTTTACCTGTAAATTGGTTAGCACAATCGCCAAAATAGTTGGAGAAGAAGAAACAGCAAACGAATACATCGATTACGTACAATACTACAATGTTTTGGTTCAAGAAAGCCTAGAAAACTTAACTGAAGCTGAAATGCCTAAAGTTTTGCTTGAGTGGTATCAACCTTACCAGACTTTTGTTACTCCTGGTTTAGATCAAGCAGGAGGAATAAACATTGCCGAAAACCAAACTGAGTACGCCCCAACCTTAAGTGCAGAATTTGTGGTAGAACAAAATCCTGACATAATCATCCGTGCAATCAGTAGCACTGAACATGATGAAGCAGATTTTATTGCAATGAGGGCTGAAATCTTCAGCCGTCCTGAATTAAGCGGAGTAACTGCGATCGAAAATGAACAAGTCTACATTTACGATTTTGTTGCTCGGGGCGGAATACGATGTGTCATTGGTTATCTTTACTGGGCAAAATGGTGCCAGCCAACTCTGTTTGAAGACATTGATCCTGCAACTGTAATTGATGAACTTAATCAACAATTCTTTGGAACTGACATACCTGGAGTCTATGCTTATCCATGAGTACAGCTGCCGAATTAGAAACCCTTTATTCCAAAGGCAGGAGCCGCAAGGTTCTTGCAATTATTTGTATTTTAGTAGTTTTAGCTGTAACTGCTGTTGTTGCAGTTAGCCTTGGTGCGGGATCACCAGGATTTGATGAAGCTTTCAATGTTATTATGCATAAAATTTTTCCATCTTTCGATTTTAGCCTCGAGTCAACAATTACCCAGATAATTATTATGGACCTTAGACTTCCCAGAATTGTATTGGCAATAATTGCTGGAGCTGGTCTTGCAGCTTCTGGTGCTGTAATGCAAGGAGTCTTACGAAATCCTTTGGTTTCTTCTTATATTTTGGGGATTTCTTCAGCAGCAGGATTCGGTGCAGCGTTATCAATCGTATTTGGTGTGGGCGTGTTGTCACAATATGCCAATTACGTGACTGTTATTAACGCATTTTTCTTTAGCTTTCTTGCAATGCTTTTAGTATTAGGTATTGCTCGTATACGGGGAATCTCCTCTGAAACCGTAATTTTAGCAGGTGTAGCAGTTGGATTCTTGTTTTCTGCTTTACTTTCATTAATTCAATTCTTGGCTCCCGAACACGAAGCAGTTCGAGCTGTGGTTTTTTGGCTTTTAGGTTCTTTCCAAAAAGCGTCATGGACTAGTGTTATAATTACTGTTCCTATTGTGCTGTTTTCTATCCTTTTGATGATGAAGCAGTCATGGGACCTTAACGTCATGAGTCTAGGAGAAGATGTAGCAACTAGTCTTGGAGTTAACTCTAAACGAGTATTACTGCTTTCCATGATTTTAGGAACTCTTGCAACATCAACTATAGTATCATTTACAGGAGTCATTGGTTTTATCTGCTTGATTTCTCCTCACCTCGCTAGAATGATAATCGGCAGCGACCACAGATTCCTTTTACCTTGCTGTACTGGCATTGGTGCTTGTTTGCTTTTAGCAGCGGATACATTAGCACGAACAGTTATGCCCCCTGTGGAGTTTCCTGTTGGAATTATCACTTCACTGTTGGGTGTCCCGTTCTTCATTTACATATTGTTAAGTAGAAGGAGGCAAAGTTGGGGTTGAAACTAGAAATAAACAATCTATCGTTTAGCTACAATGGAAATTCTGTCTTAAACGAATTAAACCTAAATGTAAGATTTGGTGAAGTATTGGGTATTGTAGGTCCAAATGGTTCTGGAAAAAGTACTCTACTAAAATGCATGAACCGAGTCCTAAAAACTGAACAAAACACGATACTAATTGATGGCCAAGATGTTTCAAAAATTGGACTCAAAGAATTAGCCAAGGTGATGGGTTATGTTCCCCAGAGTTCTAAGAATGTTTTTCCTTTCACTGTTTTTGATGTTGTTTTAATGGGCAGAAGACCATATATTCAATGGAGTCTAGGCAGAAACGACAAAGAAATCGTTGCTAAAATCTTAGACTATCTTGGTATTGGTCACTTGGGGATGCGCTACTTTAATGAACTCAGTGGTGGCGAACAACAAAAAGTCATCATCGCCCGCGCCTTAGCTCAACAACCCGAAATCTTGCTTTTGGATGAACCAACAAGTTCGTTAGATATTCGACATCAACTAGAAATCTTATGCATTCTAAGGACCTTAGCTGAACGGAAACACTGCTCTGTAATCATTTCAATACACGACCTAAACCTTGCATGTAGGTACTCTGACAGGTTGCTGTTGCTCAAAGACGGCTCAGTTTTTGCTGTTGGAACTCCAGAAACTGTGATGACCGAAGAAAACATCCAAGCAGTTTACGGAATAAAATCCAAAGTAACAAAATCTATTGTTGGTCAACCCCAAGTTACACCTTTACAATCAGAAACTGTAAATCTTGAAAACATTCTGCCACCAAAAATTATGACAAAAGCTTAACATGCCCAAACTAAAAAGACAATAATCTTCTCAGTTAATATTAAAACAATCAAAAACAAACTTTGGTAACATTTGGGGCAGAAAAAATGAACAGAAAAGAAATCAAGCTAAACCTAGAAAATGTGAAGGCAGAAGTTCTTTACCATAATTATCAAAACGTTGACGTTAACACTTTACTTGTTTCTTTTAACCAAAAACGTCGCGTTATTTCAACTTTGGAAGGTTACCGAGAAGTACGCCATGTGGCTAATCATTATCAACCTTTTGAACTGTCAAAAAGCACCATGAAAGATTATGATGCCTTTGCTGAAAGATTCCCTGGTCTATTGGGACTAACCCATGACGACTTGACCTTTTTGAGCACTGGCGCAAACATGAACAATTTAGCATTATGTGAAAAATCCTTCAAAGACCGCACTGTTTGCTGTTTAGCTACTGGCGGAGTAGGTAACGCTTTACGGTCTGGCGTGGATGGGGCAAACTGGATAGAACAAGATGGAAAATATTTAACCACCCTTGGAACTATCAACATCATTTTGTTAACTAACGTTACATTAACTGATGGTGCCCTTGCCCGAAGCATCATAACTGGTACCGAAGCAAAAACTGCTGCCCTTCAGGACATGGACGCCAGAAGCTCTGTTTCTCCGCAAAACCAGGCAACAGGAACAGGAACGGACAACATGATTGTTGTTTCTGGAACAGATCCTGACAAAAAAGTTCGGCATACCGGTGGGCACACAAAGTTGGGGGAATTAATTGGTGCTTCAACCAAAGTTGCCGTTGCAGAGACAATAAAAAAGCATGATGCTTGGGTTGCAAGAATGAAAAAAGCTTAGGATTGAATCAAACTGGAGTAGTTGATTAGTGAACGATATAATCGTAACAGAGAATTTAACAAAAAACTATGGCAAAGTAAAAGCAGTTCGAGACTTGAATCTGAGCATCCATTCAGGAGAAGTCTTTGGGTTCTTAGGTCCTAACGGTGCTGGTAAAACTACTACCATTCGTATGTTAACCACTTTGACTAAGCCAACTTCTGGTCGGGCGATTGTAAATGGTTTTGATGTAGTAGCACAATCCAATAAGGTAAAACAAGAATTCGGAATTGCTCAACAGCACATGAGTCTGGATCGCGACTTGAACGTAATGGAAAACATGGAACTGCATGCTCGTTTGCACCATATTAGAGGAGCTGAACGCAAACAACGTATCGAAGAATTGCTTGAATTTGTTGGCTTAACTGAATATGCAGACCGCATGGTCATGACCCTTTCTGGGGGGTTAAAAAAACGTGCCATGATTGTTCGGGCTTTGATTCATCGCCCAAAAATACTGTTTTTGGATGAACCAACAGTAGGGTTAGACGCCCAAACCCGCCGCAAAATCTGGGAACTAATACGCAAACTAAACCGTGATGGAACCTCAATCTTTCTTACAACCCATTACATCGAAGAAGCCGAAGCATTATGCAACCGCGTTGGAGTCCTTCATCAAGGAAAACTGGTAACCGTTGGTAAGCCTTTGGAACTGCGGAAAAAACTTGGGTTGTTTGCAGTGGAAACCTTAGATGCAGACCTAGGTGCGCAATACAACTATTTTCCTGATGAAACGGCAGCAAAAAACTATGTTCAAATGTTGCCTCAGAACTTGAAAACTATCATCATTCGGGAATCAAACCTGGAAGATGTGTTTGTTGAATTAACTGGACAAAAAGTAATTGAGGGCTAAAAAAAATGAGAATGTTAACCGATATTTATTCTGTTTTATGGGTGGACCTGCGTGTCCTTAGGCGACGTTGGGTTCGAACCCTTTCTACTAGCCTAATCAATCCCCTTTTGTATCTTGTAGCATTTGGCTTTGGATTAGGTCAAGGAATCAACTTTGACGGCTACAGTTACCTAGAATTTGTTATTCCGGGTATAATTGCATTAACTTCAATGTCGGTCAGCTTTGGTGGTGCAGGACAAAAACTAAACGTTGACCGCTTGTTCTTCAGATCCTTTGACGAATGCCTAATGTCACCCGTGAGCGTATACTCAATAATAATTGGAAAAGCCCTAATCGGCGTAGTACGGGGCTTGTTCACTTCAACTGCGTTTCTACTGGTAGGTTTTCTACTTTCACCAACCCTTCACATTGACCTAGCTTTCATGACAGTTTTAGTTCTCGCATGCTTTGTTTTCTCATTCTTTGGAGTCCTTGTCTCCTTCTTGGCAAAATCCCACCAAGACATGAGCACCGTCAGCAGCCTAGTATTATTACCTATGACCTTCCTTAGCGGAACCTTCTTCTCGTTAACCCAAATTCCTGAAGCCCTCAAAATCGTTCTATACTTCTTGCCCTTGACCCACGCCAGCGAATCTTTAAGAGCAATAACTTTACAACAAGCTTTCCCTTGGCTTTCTATAGTTGCCCTTCTATGTTATGCAGGATTCTTCTTTGCAATGTCTATGGTTGCACTAAAACGCTCCAGTGTATGAAGAATTTTTTCTTCCCTTTTTTGTTTAGAAACTATAACCCCTAGGGGTAACCAGTTTATGGTCAATTACGTAAGTTTTAGAGTTTCCAATAACCAAAATTGTCGCCATGTCAATTTCAAAGTTCATCATTTCTTTCAAACAAGTAATTGTAACTTTTTCTCCAGCCCTTTTAGCGTTCTTTACTATGCCCACATGGGTCTTTGGGTCGCGGTACTCCAACAATATCTTATGCGCTTCTTCCAACGGCATTTTTCGTCCCATGCTTTGAGGATTATACAAAACAATCCCAAAATCTGCTTCTGCAGCAGCCCGCAATCGCCTCTCAATCAGGTCCCATGGAGTCAAAATATCACTCAAACTAATGGCAGCAAAATCTCCTACCAATGGTGCACCCAATGTTGCAGCTGCAGCAGTAGCAGCAGTTACCCCCGGAACAACCTCTATGGAAACTTTTGCTTTTTCATGGGCTGCAGTTTCCAAAACTACGCCTGCCATTCCATAAACTCCAGCATCACCACTGCTGATAACTGCTACTTTTTTGTTTTCTTGGGCTTTTTGGATGGCTTTTCGGGCTCTGTCTACTTCTTGTCCCATGTTGCCGCTGAACACTTCTGTGTCGGGTTTTATGATTTGCTCAATTAGTTTTACGTACGTTTTGTAGCCTACAATAACGTCGGCGTTTTCGATTTCTTGTTTGGCTTTAAGGGTCATATGCTCAAGGGCACCTGGACCAATGCCAATTACAGCTATTCGGCCTCGGCTACTGCCACGGTCACGCCTTTCGCTTTGGTTTTCTTTAGCAATAGTTTCGCATTTTTTCCTGCAACTATCAACGCTGCTCGTTCGCATACTCCTCCAACTCCAATTTTTTCCTTAACTAACTGTGAATCAACAGAAAGGTCCTCATGACTAAACCTGCAAAGCTCATCAATACTAACGAATTCTAGATTCAACCCCAACTTCTTGGCTGCTTTTAGCATGCTTTCAGAATCCTTCTTAATGTCAACCGTAGCTAACTTGTCAACACGTTCCAACGGAATTTCCAGTTGAGTTAATGCACAAGTCACTAACTCAACAATGTCTTTTTCATTGACAACTTTTCGGGAACCAATACCAACAGCTACTGTTTTTGGCTTCAGGAAAGTAACATTTTTCAAACTATTTTGTGGAACAATTTCCGTTGAAATTATGGCACCGCCATCAAAACTTTTCACGATATCAATTGCTTGGTCTATGTTTTTTGTTGTTCTTACTTTATAGTCCCTAATTCGACTCGACGGAATCTTAACCTTTCCTGACAAAACCAAAACCAAATTTTCTGAATTAACTAACGCAGAATTAACCCCAACTAAACTTTGTGAATTCAATATGATGCAATGCAACTTTTTGGCTAGTTCATCAATGCTTTGTTTACCCAAAACATCTGAAGCAGTAGTAATAACCGCAGTTGCCCCCAAACCCTTAGCAACTAATTTTGTTAACTTGTTAGCTCCACCGTAATGTCCAGACAGTAAACTAATTGCAAACTTTCCTGAAGTATCTACACATACAACTGCGGGGTCACTAAGTTTACTTTTCAACAACGGAGCAATTGTCCTTACAACAATACCTGTAGCCATAACTGCAACTATTCCGTCAACATCGCTGAAAACTTGTTTAATCGCATCTTTTGTCCTTTTTATTGGGACAGCCCCATTTTGAGCATACCTTTCAGGAGCATAAATTTGGCTTTTTATCCCATTTTCTTTTAAGGCATCCCTTATTTTTGCTGCAGTTTCAACCCCTTGCCTAGTAATGGCGAAAATTGCTACGCCCCTAGGAAACATCATCTTCGCCTTTACGGTAACCTGTAGTAAACTTGGGGTCATACAGCTTCGAAAAATCGTAAGCCTTTGGGTTAAACACTTCACCAACAAAAATCAGAGCAGTCCTGGTTATCCCTGCTTCTTTGACTTTTTTTACTATGTCATCTATGGTGCCTCGAACAATTTTTTGCTGTTTCCATGTCGCCCGATACACAACTGAAACTGGAGTATCTAGTGGACGACCGCCAATTTTCAATTCTTCAATGACCTTTTCCACGTGCTGTATGCCCAAAAAAATGACCATGGTTGTTCCGTGTTTAGCTAGTTCTCGAATACTTTCCCGTTCAGGAACCGGGGTTCTACCCTCTGGTCTAGTAATTATTATACTCTGAGAAACGTTAGGCAGCGTTAATTCTCTTCTAAGGGCTGCTGATCCACCTTGCAGACAGCTTACTCCGGGAATCACGTCATATTCAATTTTTTGTTCATCAAGATAATCCATCTGCTCAGTTATTGCCCCAAAAAAACTTGGATCGCCATCGTGTAATCTGGCAACAACTTTTCCTTCTTTAACTGAATCCACCATAACCTGAAGAACTTCCTTCAAGGTCATTTTGGCACTGTCGTAAAGTTTTGCATCATTTTTTGCGTAACCAAGAATTTCCAGATTTAACAAAGACCCCGCATAGATTACAACATCGGCTTTTTCTAGATTCTTTTTACCCTTAAGAGTAATTAGTTCAGGGTCTCCGGGACCTGCTCCAATAAAAATTACTTGTTTCATTTTTTGTTCCCCTTTATCATTGAAATCGAAAAATAATCTTCGTGAATATCCCAGTTTTTAATATCATCTACTGTGCCAACAATAACCTTCTCGTCAGGCATGGTGCATCTCCTGATTACTGTAATAATAGAGTTCTTGCTGAAACCAGATTTCTCCAAAACTGGAATAAGCTCCTTTAGCCGTTTTGCTCCCTTCATCAAAACTAGGCTGTCTGCATGCTTGGCAATTTCTCCAATCCTGTTTGAATCTACACTGGATGGAATAATTGCCACCACTTCACTTTTTTCTGCAAGGGGTATCTTAGAAACAGCAGCACAAGCAGTCAATGAAGTAACACCTGGAATAATTTCCAGTTCGACTTCGGGATATTCCTCTTTCATTCTTTGACAAAGATAAATGAATGTACTAAAAAACATAGGATCACCCAAAGTGATGAAGGCAATTGTTTTGCCCGTTTTTGCTTTCTGGGCAACGATTTTGGCGTTTTCGCTCCATGCGTCTTTGAGTTCTTTTTTATCACTTATCATTGGAAAAACTAGCTCAAGAACTTCAGGAGCAGTTTTTCTTTCCTCTAATATGTCCTTAACTATAGATAATGCAATGCTTGGCTTATTCTCGTGAGCCTTTGGAATGCTTATTATGTCTGCAGTTTTCAAAACTTTTACAGCCTTTACAGTAATCAGTTCGGGATCACCTGGACCAACACCAACACCGACAAATTTTCCTTGAACCATTTTTTTCACCTATTTTTTAGTTGCAGAAATTATTGTGATTGGATTTCGTGCTAACATCATTGTACCTGACGGAACCTGTTTTCCTTTAACAACAAAAATCTGGGCTACGTCAACATCTTTGAAGCCAACCTTCCTGATTTCATCAACAGCATTAACTGCCGTTTCTAACAGGATGGAATTTACGACAACTTTGCCTTTCACCTTTAGTTTTTTGTAAACAAGCTGTATCGTTTCCCTTAACGACTTGCTGCCACCAATGAAAACTGCATCCACCTGAGGCAAGTTCGGTAATGCTTCCAACGCTTGCCCACAAATTATCTCAACTGTGTTTTGCACCCCAAACTTTGCCGCATTCTGTTCTGTTAAATCAACAGCTTCCTTGTTTTGGTCTAATGCAAAAACTCTGCCCTTCTCTTTAACTTGCAGAGCTGCTTCAACAGTTAATCCCCCTGTGCCACAGCCAACATCAATAACGTAAGCGCCTTCAAACAACTTTGCCTTAGAAAGGGAAATTACACGAATTTCTTCTTTGGTGGGACCTGGAACCTTGTCGTTTTGAATAAACTCTGAATCTGGAATGCCCGTTGTGTAACTTACTGCATTAACCATGATTTCTGTATCTTCCTTTTTGTTCAATTTGCTCCTACAACCAATACACACATAATGTCAAACTGTTGTTCCAAAATTTCCCCCAACGTAGAAACAACAATCCTTTCATTTTCTAGGGTTAAATTTTCACAAATACCCACTGGAGTTACCTTTGAGATTCCCTGTCTAATAAGAAACTGTGCAATATTACATGGATTAAAGGTCTTTGGGTCGGGAAGAAGCATAACAGGTTTACCTTTTTTCAGTGCTTCAACCATCATGTTTTTCTTCTCATTAGTTACTTCAGCATGAAAACTAATCAAATCAGCACTATCCCAACGCATTCGAAGTCTCGCTGCACAAACCTGAATTGAACTAACACCCGGAATAACATCCACGTCAACATCTTTTCCAGCCACTTTAACCAGAGAACGTAACAAACCCGAAAAACCTGGGTCACCGGTTGAGAGGATTACAACGTTTTTTCCTTCTTGGGCAGATTCAACTCCTTGTTTAAGTCCCTCTTTTAAGTTTGTTGCTGTCAATAGAAGAGTCTCGCCTTTGATATACTCTTGAAATAAGTCTAATGCCCGTTTTGTGCCTATCACTAGTTCGGCGTTTTTTACGAGTTTTTTTGCTATTGGAGTGATATACTCTGGTGAGCCTGGTCCCATTCCTACTAGTTTGAGTTTGCTCATTTTATCATGCTCCTAGCGTTTTTGCTTGTTCCCAGAATAGTTCCATTCATGGATACCATAATTACTTTGATTTCTGCTTTGTTTTCTGTCTTTTCTACTGCCCGTATGTAAACTTGTTCAGCAATTTGATCAAAAGTTTGTTGAACCAGTTTGGCTGGTTCTAGAAACTTTACGGCTTCTTCAGTTGTGTTAGCCTGAACAATTTTTTGGATAAGATTTGTTTCTGCACCCGAAGCTCCTGCATAAGCTGCTATGACTTCCATTCGGGCGTCCCCCATTTTGTGATGAGTATTAAATATCCCTGCAGCCAGTTTAACTAATTTTCCGGGGTGTCCAAAAATAACTATCTTTTTTGCCCCTTTTTCAACGGCTTTTTCCAACATGTATCCCATAAAGTCTCCAGTTTGAACTATGCCGTCTTCAGGAACTGCAAACACTTTCTTTGCAAGCTTTTCTCCAATGTTTCCTGGAACCAAAAAAATCTGTTCATATTTTTGGGCAAGGGCAACCTCAAGGGAAGGAACAAGAGAACTTTTGTATGCCATACTGGATAAGGGTCTAACCACTCCTGTTGTGCCAAGAATCGATATTCCACCTATGATTCCTAGTTTTGCGTTTTGAGTTTTCTTAGCAACTGTTTCCCCTTCGGGAACATATATGGTTACTTCTGCTCCTTTATTTTTTGGCAAAACTTCCCAGATAGCTTGTTTTATCATTTTCCGTGGAGTAGGATTGATTGCAGCTTCTCCGATCGGAATTGGTAACCCCTCTTTGGTTACAACACCAATCCCTTTGCCACCTGAAATGGTAATCTTGCCGTTATCTGTTAATTTCACTTTAGCGAAAATTTCGATTTTATCTGTTGCATCTATGTCTTCTCCAGCATCCTTTATTGCACATGCTATGGAGGTGTCATCATTGATTTTTTTGCAGTCTTTAACCAAAATTTCAAAACGAATACCTAACGGGCTAGGTATTCCTACATGGTCTACGGGTTTATCCAGCAAAGTAATTACGGCAGCTTTTGCAACAGCTGTAGCATATGCTCCAGTTGTGTTGCCGTATTTTAGAACTCTTCGCATAACAAACCCTTTTTTAGTTCTAAGCGACGTTTCCATCTGTTTCTGCCATTCCAAGAATTGCGTTAAAAATTGCTACTGCCAAAGCGCTTCCGCCTTTAGGTCCTTTAATTATGATAAAGGGTACCGATAAAGTTGCAATTTCTTCCTTTGATTCTGCTGCCTCTACATAGCCTACTGGAGTTGCGATAATCAGTGCAGGTTTAGTTAAACCCTGTTTAACTGCTTTTGCAATTTCAAAAGCTGCAGTTGGCGCATTCCCAATAACAACAATCGAGTTATCTAAACCATCTTTCACTGCTAACTGCATTGCAGCGGCAGACCTTGTAATTGATTCTTGTTTTGCCAGTTCTATGGCACGTCTATCATCTACATACGTAAGAATCTGTCCCCCAAACCGTTTGATTCGAGTCTTGTTAATTCCCGCCTGAACCATTTTTACGTCTGTAACAATTTTTGCCCCCGCTTTGATGGCTGCAACCCCATTTTTTACCGCGTTTTTGTTGATAACCAAAAGCTTGGCAAATTCTGGATCTGCAGTAGTATGAACCACACGCTCAATTATTGGTATATCTGTTTCTGGAGCTTTTTCTATAATGTCTTTAATGAAAGGTCTGAGTATCTTTATGCTGGTGTTATACATTTTAGTTGAAGCCTTCAAATTACGGGCTTCTTGGACTTTTTTAACATCATTGCTTTCTTGACCCAGTAGAGTCAGGGCTTTGTCCTCAATTATTTCAACTATTCTTTCGTCTGCTCCCAAAGGTTCTCCGTATATTACTTCAACCCCTTTTGCCTTTAACCCCAACTCTTCCTGTTTTGTTTTAATTATCTCAGGAATTTCATCCTTTGTATGAACCCCGTGAGCAATGAATGCTGGAATCATTACAATTTTTTTAGCACCATTTTTTACGGCACTCTCTAGTGTTTCTGGAATTGTTGGCTTGTTTCTCACCATGAACGCAATTTCCACTGTGTCAACCTTTGAATGGTTCCTAATCTGTTCTGCCAGTTTATCTAATGTTTCCCTGTTGTGTGGAAGCTTGCTGCCATGTCCAATAAGAATCAAGGCTGTTTTTTCCAATTTTTTTCCACTCTTGTTTTTGTTTTTTAATTTGAATAATTCAGTTGCAGCATCTATCATCTGTTTGTCCCCGTTGACTGCTGCATTGCGTAGTTTAGCTACGATGGGAACCAACGTTTGTTCAACTATTTCAAAAGTTAAGCTGTCAATAACCCCCTTCTTTTTCGGATCCAGATTGCCCAACATGGATTGTGCTTTTGTCAACTCTTTTTGGCGAATTTCTTCAGCATGCGCAAACAGGAAAGCAACTATATCACTTACAGACTGGGCTTTCAGATCTTGTTCAAGCAAAAACAACGATTCATCAACGATTTTTGAAGCCTTTTCTGCTTTTTCTGCTCGTTTATCTTTATTTCTGTCTGCTATTTCTCGAAGATCATCAATATTGTACAGGTTTACCCCATCAATTTCTTGAACTGACCTTTCGACATTTCTGGGGTTGGAAATATCGATAATCATTAACCCTTTTCTGTTAACTCTCTGTTCCATGATTTTGGAAACTGGCTCTTTTTTCAAAAGATAATGAGGTGCAGAAGTAGAACAAATTATAACATCGGCGTCTTTAAGAACATCTTCTAGTTTGTCAAATTTCACAGCTTTACCCTGAAGCTCATCTGCAAGTTTTACTGCCCGTTCATATGTTCGGTTAGCAATGAAAATTGCATTAGGACAGCGTGTTGCTAATGCTTTGGCTACGAGAGTTCCTGTTTCTCCTGCTCCCATGATTAGAACTGTTTTCCCGCACAGGTTTCCTAACAGCGTTTCTGCTAACTCAACAGCAACAGAACCTACTGACACTGCCCCTCGGTTGATTTTTGTTTCATTTCTTACTCGCCTTCCAACACTAACTGCTCGAGTAAACACAGTTTTTAGTACAGGACCAACAGTTTTTGCAGACTTTGCTACTCTGTAAGCATCCCATACTTGACCTAAGATTTGGTCTTCCCCTATGACCATTGATTCTAGTCCTGAACTAACTCGGAGAAGATGTTTGAGAGCGTCCTGGTTTGAACAAATTTCAATTGCGCTTTTTGTTTCTGCTGATTTTGTTTTGCATCTGTTTAGTAAATGTTCTTTAAGTTTCTCTGATGCCTTTTCTGGCTCTTTACTGACCACGTATGCTTCTGTGCGGTTGCAAGTTTGAAGTATTACACATTCATCAATCTCATCATTGGCATGAAATTGTTTTAGAGCGTTTTGTAGGTCTTTGACTGCGGCAGTTTCAATTAAGTTGATGCCTGATTTTTGATGTGTGATTCTTATGTTCATTATGTGGCTGTTACCAGCAGATGCTTCCATGGATGGATACTCCTTCCAACTTAAATATAAGAGTTCGCATACTTTTCGCCTGTACACAACAGGTGATAAATTTGGGGCACCGAATTGGATTAGTATATGTTTCTGGGGCATTACCTTGCTTTGAAAGCTTCGGAAACCTGCCAACAGATCTAGTTCAGGAAGATGCCTTAGTTGATGGTAAACCTGCATCCGACGTTCTGGATATGATGATCGTTCCCGGCGGCAGTTTGGTTGAATCCCAAAGCATAAACACTAACATACAAAAAGAAATAATTAAAATGGCTGATGCTGGCAAGTTTGTTCTGGGAATTTGTTCAGGTTTTCAGATACTTTCGAACGCAACCGACATTGGGAGACTATCTCCTACGCCAATTATGCGAAAAGGGCTTGGATTGTTAGATGTACAATTTCAACCCTTGATATGCACTGACCGCGTCAAGGCTACAATTATTGGAAAAAGTTTCATAACTAACCCCCCCGGGGAAACAGTTACTGGTTTTCATTGTCACACATACGGTAAAATCGTTCCTGGTAAACAAGCACGACCGATAATTGTTTCTCGTATTCAGCGTTTTAATTACCGTAGTAATCCGCAGGATTTTGTTTCAGGCTTCAGTAACAAAGAAGGCAACGTGGTTGGAATTTTAACTCATGGTTTGTTGGATGAAAACCCTGTTATTGTTCAAAGTATCATAAAATCGTTAGATATATCACCTAAAGACTTGCAAAAAATAAAAACTGCCAATTCATTGTTGGTGCAAAAGGTGAAGAACGAAATCGGAGTTTCAATCAACCTGCAGCCTGAAAAAAAGTATCCAAAGCCTTCCCTAGTTCCTGTTATTTTGTTTACCACTGCGACTGGCAGTGGATCCGGTAAAACTTTCATTGTTACTGGCGTTGCTGGGGCTTTAAAGAAACGTGGAATAAACTTAGGTTTGCTGAAAATAGGAGGAGACATACGAGACATTGTTCCGGCGTTGTATTTAATTAAAGAATCTATGAAACCCTATTCTTCGTTGCGTTTAGCAAACAGTGGGTGGACCCCAATTTTTGAAGCTGTAAACAACGCAAGCAAAGACTATGATTTTCTTGTAATTGAAGGTGCCATGGGACCTTTCACTGGGTTCTTGAATGAAACTGTGAAGCGCCCTGCGACAACAGCGGAAATTGCTGTTGCTTTGGGTGTTCCAACTGTTGTAGTTGTTGCCTGTGACAAGGCAGGGGTTGAAGGTGCAACAGTAATTGGATTAAGTTATGTTAATCTGTTGAAAACACTTGGAATCAAAGTAGTGGGCATTATCTTAAACAAGGTTCACACGAGCTATTTTACTCCCAAAATCCGAGACTCTGTAGAATCTGCTTTCAACAATGTTGGTGTTGTATTAATTGGAATAATTCCAAAAATACAACTGGAAGGACGGGGAGCAATTCCTGAAATTGAAATAGATTACAAAGAATTTGGCGAGCAAGCAATCAAAAATATCGAGGAATCTTTAGATTTAGATGCCCTGATACGCCTTGCTGCTCCTCCTGTACGGTCTTCGGTTAGTTATGAAACAGTTTTGAAGAAGTTTAAACAATTACTTGATACTGGCTTTGCCCTCGATGAAACAACTGGAGATGCAAACTGAACTTGATTTTAGATCTTGACCTAAAAAACAAACAAGTTGTTATCGTTGGTGGCGGACCTGAAGCCCACCGAAAAATCATGAGTTTTTTAGATGCAGGATCAAAAATCTTGGTTGTAAGCCAGAATTTTCTGGATGAAATTCATAACTTACATGAACTAAAAAAAATCGAATTATGCCAAAAAAACATCAAAGATGCCAACTCATTTATTGGCAGTTTCAAACAGGTGCCTGATGTTTTGGTTGCTGTAACAAATGACCATGAACTCAATGCACAGCTCGTTAAACGTGCTAAAACTGCAGGGTCCATGGTTTATGCCGTGGATAATACCAAAATTAGTGATTTTATGCTTCCTGCATTAGCAAAAATAGATGACGTAAGAATTGCTGTATCTACAAGTGGCAAAAGTCCTTCAATGGCTCGAGTTCTACGGCAACGAATTGAAAAAATGATAACTAAACAAGATTTGCTTCAAATCAAGTTACAAGAATATGTAAGGGGTGAGCTAAAACAGATGATCCCTGACCAAAAAATCAGAAAAATTGTCATGACCGAAATTCTTCAAGACACTCACATACAAAAAATGTTGAAAAAAGGTGATATGGACCAAGCAAAACAATTTGCATTAGATATTACAAAAAGCTTTCAAGAACCAACTACTAATCATACGGAGGGTTAAGTGTGGCTTTTCCATCAATTCGAATGAGGCGACTGCGTCGGACTCCTGCTTTGCGGGCTTTAACTACTACTGTTAGGATTCATCCTAGTAATCTGGTTCAGCCTTTGTTTATTGACGAAAACGCCAAGTCATCTGTTCCTCTTTCTTGTATGTCTGGATGTTGTAGATTGCCTCTTGATCATGTAATTGATGAAGCCAGACAAATTCTAGAGAATGGTGTTAATTCTGTTCTTCTTTTTGGGGTGCCCAAAACAAGAGACGAAAAAGGCTCTGAAGCTTTTAATAAATCTGGGATTGTTCAAAAAGCAGTCCATAACCTGAAAACTGAATTTGGTGATGAACTGGTTGTTATGACTGATGTTTGTCTTTGTGAATATACAAATCATGGGCACTGTGGAATTGTAAAAAACAACCAGATACTAAATGATTCTACTTTAGAATTATTGCAGAAAATGGCTGTTAGCCACGCAGAAGCAGGAGCAGACATTGTTGCTCCATCTAGCATGATGGACGGTCAAGTGATGTTTATTCGCCAAGCGTTAGATGACTCTGGCTTTGGTAATGTTGGGATAATGGCGTATTCCGCAAAGTATGCGTCTAGTTTTTATGGTCCCTTTAGGGAAGCTGTGGATTCTGCCCCAAGTTTTGGAAACCGAAAATGTTACCAAATGAGCTACGCCAAGGGTTCTGATGAGGCTTTGCGTGAAATGGAATTAGACGCAAACGAAGGTGCAGACATTTTGATGGTCAAACCTGCAATGGCTTACTTGGATATCATTAGTATGGCAAAATCCAACTTTAGTTTACCCATAGCTGCATACAGCGTAAGCGGAGAATATGCTATGATTAAAACTGCCTCCCAGAACGGATGGATTGATGAAAAAGCTGCTGGTCTAGAGATGTTAACTGGAATCAAAAGGGCAGGTGCAGACATTATTATCACATATTTTGCTAAGGATGTTGAATCATGGCTCAACCAGCAGTAAGTAAAACCAATTCAGAACGTCTCTTTGACAAATCTCGAACCATTTTACCTGGGGGCGTAAACAGTCCTGTTAGAGCGTTCAAACCGTATCCCTTCTTTGTTAAACAGGCTAAAGCCTCAAAGTTGTACAGTGTGGATGACAAAGCATATCTGGACTACTGTTTGGGTTATGGACCTTTAATTCTTGGTCACGCCTTTGAAGGAATACTAAACGCAGTACAACAGCAACTGCCAAGAGGTACTCTGTATGGGGTTCCAACAGAAATTGAACTCAACTTTGTCCAACTTATTAACGAACTGTATCCAAGCATGGAAATGATACGCCTTGTAAACTCCGGCACTGAAGCTACGATGCATGCAATACGCCTTGCTAGAGGCTTTACTGGAAAACAAAAAATCATAAAATTTGAGGGTTGCTATCATGGAGCACATGATTACGTTTTGGTAAAAGCAGGTTCAGGTGCAACTTCTTTTGGAACTCCAGATTCTCTTGGAATTCCTAAAGAAACTGCTCAAAACACTATCGTTATGCCCTACAACAACTATCCTGTTTTGGAAGAAACCATTAAACGGCAAAGCTATGAAATTGCAGCAGTTATCGTTGAACCCGTGATTGGAAATGCTGGTCTCATACTGCCAAGCAATGATTATCTAAACAAGATTCGGCGTTTAACTCAAGCTTATGGGGTTCTTTTGATATTTGATGAGGTCATCACAGGTTTTCGGCTTGCCCTAGGAGGCGCCCAAGAACGTTTCGAAATACACCCTGATATTACTACTTTAGGCAAGATACTTGGGGGTGGATTTCCAATAGCCGCCTTTGGTGGAAGAAAAGACATAATGCAAAACCTTTCTCCTGTGGGCAAGGTGTATCAAGCAGGCACCTTCAGCGGCAACCCTGTTTCTGTGGCTGCAGGTTACGCTGTTCTTCAAACTTTACAGAAAAACAAGGATGAAATATATCCTAAACTTGAACGCAACTGCCAACAATTATCAAATGCCATTACTGAACTAGCTTCACACTATCACATACCTGCTCAAGTAAAAAACATTGCATCTATGTTTCAGATTTTCTTTTCTACTACCCCAGTTACAGATTACAACAGCGCCAAAGCATCTGATATCCAAAAGTTTTCAGTATATTTCCATGAACTCTTGAATCAAGGAGTGTTTATTCCTCCGTCCCAGTTTGAAACCTGTTTCTTGTCTACTGCTCACAGCCAAGAAGACTTGGAACAGACTGTAGATGCTATTGATGATGCTCTGCGTAAAGTCTCAACTACTGGAGGCACTGTTCATTGATTTTGACTGTTGGTACCCGTGGAAGTAAACTCTCGTTGATGCAAACAAACACTGTTTTGAAACGTCTTCATTCCCTTAATCCTCACGTCCAATTTGACGTAAAAATAATCAAAACCTTAGGGGACAAAGACCAGTCCCAGTCACTTTTTTCCCTTGACCGAAAAGGCATATTTGAAAAAGAAATCGACCAAGCAATCGAAAAAGGAGAAGTCGACTTCGCTGTTCACAGCCTTAAAGATGTTCCCATTCTAGAACACTCTCAAACAATGATTGTTGCGATACCTGAACGCAATTCACCTCATGACGTGCTAATTTCAAAGAATAAACTTTCGTTTGCCGAATTGCCCGAAGGTGCAGTAATTGGAACCAGCAGTTTACGACGAATGGCTCAGGTTAAGTATCTTCGACCTGATTTGCAGATTAAACCGATACGTGGCAACGTTGACACGAGAATAAAAAAAGTGAATAATGGTGACTTTGATGCGATTGTTGTTGCTGAAGCTGGGCTTAACAGGCTAGGTTTAGAAAACAAAATTACTGAGCGTTTCTCGTTGGATCAGTTTTCTCCTTCTGCTGGACAAGGCGCCTTAGCATTGGCTGTAAAACAGGATAACGAATCTGTGATTAGAGTTCTTGAATCAGTAGATCATGTTCCATCTCATGCCGAAATAACTGCTGAACGAAACTTAGTGCTTGCCCTTGAAGGCGGTTGCAGAGTCCCAATTGGAACAATTGGACGTGCAAATGGTGACCAGTTATTATTTTCTGCTTGTGTATTTTCTTTGGATGGTCAAAAAAAGATTTTTTCTTCAGCAAAAGGCAGCCTTGCAGACGCTCAGGATTTAGGCAAAAAAGTTGCCCAAGATCTCATAGCCAAGGGCGCTAAGAAGTTTGAAGCAGAATGGAGGGAAAAATATGGCACGTGGTAAGGTGTTTTTGGTTGGCGCCGGTCCTGGTGACCCCAAACTTGTAACTTTGAAGGCTGTTGAGGCATTACGCGACGCTGAAATTGTGGTCTATGACCGCTTAGTTTCTGAATTGATTCTTGATTTTGCTCCAAAAAGTGTTCAAAAAATCTATGTGGGAAAAAGTCCAGAGAAACATGAGCTTTCTCAACAAGAAATCAATCAGTTATTAGTTGATTTAGCCCAGAAAGGCAAAATTGTTGTTCGCCTTAAAGGTGGTGACCCCTTCGTTTTTGGTCGAGGAGGAGAAGAAGCAGAAGCCCTTGCTGACCGCAACTTAGAGTTTGAAGTTATTCCAGGTGTTACTTCAGCAGTTGCTGTTGCAGCTTATGCAGGAATTCCAATTACTCATCGAGATTATGCTTCCTCTTTTGCTGTTGTTACTGGTCATCAGGCTGTCGACCCCCAAAAAACCATTAATTGGCGAAAACTTGCAGGTTCTGTAGATACTATTGTTGTTTTGATGGGTGTTGCCTCGTTACAATCAACTACAAATTCTTTGATAGCAGGCGGTTTAAATCCAAATTTGCCTGTGGCTATAGTTGAATGGGGTACTACAAAAAACCAACGATGTTTGATTGGAACTTTAGGTACTATTGTAGAACTAGCTCAGGAGAAGGGTGTGAAACCTCCTGCTGTTGTTATTATTGGAGAAGTTGTACGGTTAGGAAGTAAGCTCTCATGGTTCAAGACAACTTTAGTCTGAAAGGGCGAACCGTTGCCATTACTAGACCCGTGGACCAAGCAGAAGAAACAGGGAAACTTATAACCCGCTACGGAGGAGTTCCATACTTTATTCCTTCTATTGAGATAAAAGAAACCTGTGATGTTGAATCTGTGAAACATTTTATTGCTGAATTAGAATCCAACAAAATTGATTACGTTTTGTTCATGAGCGTGAATGGAATCCGTTACTTGAATAGTTGTGTCGACCGTTTGGGTCTGAAAACACAACTTTTGGAGAGCATAAAAAAAGTTGTAGTGTTGGCTGTAGGTCCAAAAACCGCCCAAGAACTCAGTTATTACGACGTGTCTGTGAATTTAATTCCTACAAAATACAGTTCAGAAGGAATAGTTGAATGCCTAAAGCATTATGAAATAAAAAACAAAACTGTCTACATTCCACGGACTAAAGATGCCACACCCGATTTGGCTAAAAATCTCAGGAACTTGGGGGCTCTTGTTCATGAGTTGTATGTGTATGAGTCTTTACTTCCAATTAATCATGATTTAATGCAGAAATTTGTTAAAGATTTGCAAGCTGGATCTGTTAATGCAATAATTTTTGGCAGTTCCCTTAGTGCAAAAAACTTGTTTAAAATGTTAAGCGACACTATTTCTCAAGAACAGTTGCAAAACTTGTTAAACAATAACTTAACAATTGTAGCCATCGGTCCATTTACTGCTGATTCGCTGACAAAATTAGGTTTAAGAGTTGACGTGATGCCTAAAAAATATCTGTTTAATGAAACTTTGAAAGCTTTAGCTGAACATTGGAGCACCCAAAAACAAAAACAAATTTGAAGTTTGCATTGGATATTTTCCTTAGTTATGAACCTAGGGATTCCTAGAACCTCAAAAAATTCAAAAAATTAAATGAGGCTTCAAAAATACTAGTTGTGATTTGAGTTATCTGCGTCGTCTGCGTTTTCGTTGACCTGGTTTGTATTGACCTACGCCGCGGTCAAGTTCCACTCGTTTATGAAAAATATTACTATTAGTGACCCTTGGACCCTTTGAATGTACTTCTCGCCCTTCGATTTTTGGGGTTATCGATCTTACTTTCCCTGCTTTAGATAACGAACCGTGTGATGGCATATTTTCACCTCCAATTTTCTAGTAAACCATTATTTTGCTGTCTGGAGAACACGAAACAGACCAGTAAGATAATTCTTACAATCTATACACAGTCACAAAAACAAAATCAAATGTTAACGGAACTGCTGTGTAAACCTATTCTAGAATTCTCTTCCCCATTAATAAACCCTTTAGCCTTTAGCTTTGCTTGTTTTTCATTTTTGTGTTGAACAACATTTTGTATTTATTTTTTGTTTGTGCACAAAAATGGTTCAACTAAAAGGACCAAATTTTCAAAATTAGGTAAACGATTAGAGGTTAACGACTATTGTTAGTTGGTTCATCATTTCTTTGTACCTGTTTCTGATAGTGACCTCTGTTAATTCAGCGGCGTCTGCAACTTCCCTTTGGGTCCTGTAATTTCCAACTATTCTGGCAGCTATGTAGCAGGCTGCTGCTGCGATACTTTTTGCGCCTCTTCCTGCAGTTAGTTTTTGTTTTTTTGCTCCTAAATGAATTTGATGAGCTATGCCTTCTGTTATTCCGTCTAGTTCCAGATTGTTAGATAACTTGGTGATGTGCTGGTTTGGCATTACTATGGGCACAAAAATTTTCAGTTGCCTTACTAAATATCTGTAGTTAGCTGCAATTTCTTTTGTGGGTATTCCTGTGACTTCCGACATTGTTGAAATGGTTCGGATAAGTTTGTTTTGTCTGCACGCCAAATATGTTGATGCTATGGCCATTCCCCGGATTGATCGTCCCCGAATTAGTTTTTCGTTGACTGCTTTTCTGTAAACAACTGAAGAAGTTTCCACGATGTTCTTTGGCAGACCCAGTTTGTCTGATATTCTGTTGATTTCTGACAATGCAATGGTAAGGTTTCTTTCTGAAGAGCTGGAAACACGGCTTCTTTGTTGCCATTGTCGAATACGTTGCAGTTGGGCTCTTTTTTCTGGGGCAAAACCGCTTATGTCACGCCAGTCAATGTTTGTGCTAAGTCCTTTATCATGAAGTGATAAAGTTTGGGGCGCTCCGACTCGTCTTTTATCTTTGGTTTCTTGGGGCGTGTAAGCTCGCCATTCTGGTCCTAAGTCTGTTACTTGTGTGGATACTACCACTCCGCATGTTGCACAAACAACTTCACCTGTTTCTGGATCACGAACAAGCAATGACGCGCCACACTCGTTACATTTTTCAGCGCAACCTGAACTCATATTCTCTCTCATCTTCTTTTTCCTTTACAACAAACTCAAGTTCAATAATTCGTTAACGTTCTGTGCAGACCAAAGATACCGAACAACACAACCCAAATATTAATTGAACTTGATGCTTGAATAAACTCAATATTTATTTTAAGTGTTTCGAAACCGTAAAAGCAAAAAAACAACACAATACTAACTTTAGTTTATCCAACAAAAATTTACAGTTAATATTTCTTTAATTTTGAAAAAAATTTATGTTGCACTATACGTATTGCTTTAAACGTACATGAAATATCAACACCTTTTTCCCTTAATTGCTTGTTTATTGCTTGTTGGCGTCTCTTTGCAACAAACTTTCTTAGTAACACGTCCATTTACAGCCGAAACACCAGATGTTTACGTAGGCATAGATGCAGCTTACGATGACCTTCCAGCAATCAAAGAACTCATTACTGAACTAAAATCACACACGAACATGTTTATTATTGGCTGCACGGGCATAACATATGATCAAAATAAACTTGATGAAACGTGTCAATATATTTACGATCATGGAATGTATTTTATTATTTATTCTGAACATTCCCCTCAAACAAGATGGATTGAAACTGCAAAAAACCGGTGGGGTGATCTGTTCTTAGGTTATTATGCTTATGATGAAGCAGGAGGACGCCAATTAGACCAAGTACGATTTGTGGTTTCTGAGGCGGAAAACATCACTGATGCAAGTGACAAATTTGTTCAAGGAATAACTAACAGATTAGATCGGTTTACCAGTGGGTTCACTGAATCTTTTCGTCCTTCTTTGTTTACCTCAGATTATGCTCTTTATTGGTTCGACTATGAAGCAGGGTATGATGTTTTGCTTGCTCAATTTGGCTGGAATCTAAGCAGACAATTAAATATCGCCCTTTGCAGAGGAGCCGCTACTGTTCAAGACAAAAGTTGGGGTGTCATAGTTACTTGGACTTATCTTAACACCCCTCATATTGAATCCGGAGAAGAACTTTATAACGACTTAATTTTAGCCTACAACAATGGAGCAAAATACATCACAATATTTGATTCAAACGAACCCTACACTGCAGGAATTTTACAAGACGAACATATCCAAGCAATTAAACAATTTTAGCAATATACCCAAGAAAACCCTCGAACCCTAGAAACACAAAATAAACGAGTTGCCTTTGTTCTTCCCAAAGATTATGCATACGGATTCAGAGGACCCAAAGACAAAATTTGGGGACTTTGGGAAGCTGATGATTTTTCTTATCAACTATCTGCAACCCTCGGAGGTTTACTTGAAGAATACAATACAACCTTGGACATAATTTATGAAGATGCACTGGAATCAAATAATACCCTTCCTTACGAGAAACTGATTTTTTGGAATGGAACTGAACTCCAATCATAGAAAGAATAATTGTGCCCTTTTTATTCATTTAGACAATATTATCTGAAGCTGAGGAAAACAAACTTATAGAAGCTGTCTTTGAATATGTGCGTTACAGCAACAAACATGAAGTTACTATCTGTAGAAAACGCAAGTAAAAAAATAGTATAGTTCAGGGCTCCGGTAGTATAGTCCGGTTAAGTATGACGGCCTCTCGAGCCGCCGACCCGGGTTCGAATCCCGGCCGGAGCACCACTTATAATCTGAATGAACATGTGAACTTTTGCTCTTTAGAAAAACATTCCTTCAATGATTAATTGTTATTAGTGTCTGTCGTGTTTTTCTAGTTGTTTAGATGGTTGGCGTGGCTTTGGTGCGTTGCGAAAAGAATCAGGTGTACCTTTTGGATTGTCTGGAAGGAATGCAACGGTTTGTTGAAGATGGTGAAGTAGATGTTATTGTAACTTCTCCACCGTACAATTTGGGCATTAGATACAATTCTTATGATGATTCTTGTTCTCGGGAAGAGTATCTAACTTGGATGGAATCCTTTGCAAAAGAGTGCAAACGGGTTCTAAGTGATTCAGGATCCTTTTTTTTGAATATTGGTTATAAATCTAAGGATCCTTGGGTGGCATGGGAAGTAGCCTTCAGGTTTCGTAAACACTTTGTATTGCAGAACGTTATTCATTGGATAAAATCCATTGCGTTGCCTAAAGATGATACAGGAAACTACCCAAACATACTTGGTGACATTGCAGTAGGACATTTCAAGCCAGTTAATAGTACCCGTTTCGTGAACAGGTGCCACGAATACATTTTTCAATTTACCAAAAACGGAAACGTGGAAGTAGATAAACTATCAGTTGGAGTTCCCTACCAAGATAAAACAAATATCGGGCGATGGAAAAATGCAACAACAGACCTCCGAGACCGCGGTGACACTTGGTTTATACCTTATGAAACAATTTGGTCCCGAAAAAAACAACGACCTCACCCATCTAGTTTTCCGCCTAAACTGCCCATGATGTGCATCAAACTTCATGGACTGGAAAAAACCAAACTAGTTTTAGATCCCTTCATAGGAATCGGCAACACAGCAATTGCCTGTCTAAGGTTAGGCGTTGACTTCATAGGGTTTGAAATGGACAAAAAATATGCAAAAATATCAAAACAACAAATAATCAACGAGTTATCTGAACAAAGAAAAGCTGCAGATAAATGAATATTTTTTGTTTAACAAATGGTGCGGGGACAGGGATTTAATCCTTAATTTACCAGTAGAATCTAACAATTTAAATGTGTTTTTTTACAAGTCTAACCGAAACCCATAAAATAATTTAAAAATTGACCTAAACCTACAATTTGGTCATTTCATCAAGTCAATTTCATTCTTCTTTAATTTTTCAATCTGGTTGAACAGATTATTTTTCTGAGAAAACAAAACTTGCAAATCATCTAAAAGTTCAGAAATGTTTTCAAGCAAATAATCGGATTTTTCTCCGTCTTGCTCTTTTTCTTGAAGCGCCTTCACAGTTTTAAGTAACTCATCAATTTTACAGTTTATTTCATCCTGAAAAACAGCTAAGGACTTAACTGTCATATGAAGACGCAAATCAATGCTATTTTCATTAAATGACATCGAAATCACGAACTTGAAAATTTCAAAATTTTACTATAGTACTCTTAGTGTTAAATGCTCTAATTTATTTTTTGGTTCAGTAACATTGTTACTTTTCTGTTTAATTTTCAAAAATATCAATTTTGCACATAAAATGGTGCGGGGAGAGGGATTCGAACCCTCGAACTCCTACGAGACAGGGTCCTAAGCCCTGCGCCTTTGACCTGGCTCGGCGACCCCCGCGTTTTTATTAAATAATAACTTGATGCAAATTTATTAAGTGGTTAATTTGCCAAGTTTATTGCGTCAATATACTACAACATCAATATCAACTTTGTCCCCTGATTAAGACAAATAAAATTTGTCTAAAAATATAATAAAATTACGAAAAAACGAACACCATTTTAAACTATTGCAAATCAAGATTTATGCAGTGACCTATCGTGATGCAAAAGGTTGAATGCATGCATTTTTTATGTTTTGCTTTATTTCAGGGGGGATAACGTCAGCTGTTCTTTGGCGATGTTAACTTCGGTGATTGTGTGATTTTTGAAATCCATTGATTTTCCCATTATGTCCTTGACTACCACGTTGTTATCGTTTGCTTTTGCGTAAATTGCGTTTTCAAATACTTTTTTTCCGTTTACAACAACTTTGAGTTCACACATGTTTTCTCTACAGTAAATATTGATCATTTCTGCTTATATGTTGTTATCAAAGTTTTCAATTGTTTGTGTTACAACAAATTGTCGAAAATATAAACCTGAAACATTAGTGCAGTGAAAAACAGTTTATTTCTTATCGGTTACCTTAATGTTGTAGCACTAAACACAATTAACGAGTGAAGAATTTTGGACATCGCAATCAAGACTTTTGACCTAACGAAGTGTTATGAAAAACTTGTGGCTGTTGATCACATAAATTTTGAAGTTAAACAGGGTGAAATTTTTGGTTTTTTGGGTCCTAACGGTGCAGGAAAAACAACTACGACTCGTATGTTAATTGGCATATCTCGACCAACACAGGGAACTGCCGAAATTTTAGGATACGACATACTCAAACAATCTGTGCGAGCCAAAGAACTTATGGGCATAGTTCCAGACGTGTCTAACGTTTATTCTGATTTGTCTGCTTGGGATAATCTGAATTTCACTGGTCGATTGTATGATGTTCCAAAAGGCGAACGGGAACAAAGAGCCACAGAATTGTTACGTTTGTTTGGGTTATACGATAGACGAAAAGAAACAGTTGATAACTTTTCGAAGGGGATGAAAAGGCGGCTTTGTATAGCTATGGCCTTGATAAATAAATCATCAGTTTTGTTTCTTGATGAACCCACAACGGGATTAGATGTTCAGAGTTCATTGATAATCAGAAATTTGGTTAAAAAATTGAATGCTGAAGGATTAACAGTTTTTGTTACAACTCATAACATGGAAGAAGCAAACCAAATGTGTGACAGGATTGCAATAATTAACAAAGGACGAATAGTAGCTGTAGATACTCCAGAACTGCTAAAATCTACAATAAAAAAATTACAGGTTGTAGAACTTTCATTTGGTAAAAACAAAAACGGCATAATTGAAGACCTAGAAAAAATTTCACACACAAAAGAGGTCATGAAACATGGTGACAAATATCGGTTAAGCACGGAGAACGTGCCAAAGCTATTGTCTGAATTGTGGAACTATGCAATAAGTAACAATTTGACAATTAATACCATAAACACGTTGGGTCCTAGTCTTGAAGATGTGTTTGTGGAAATTACTGGAATATCCCATGAAGTTGACCAGAACACCTGTGGAAGCAAACAAGAATGAAGATCAAATACGTCACAAAAGTGTTAAGAATTGCATGGGCAATTGGAGAAAAAGACATACGAATCTATTATCTCAGACCGGGTTCTTTGATATTTGGAATACTGTTTCCACTTTCAATGTTCTTGTCTTACATTGTTGGCCGAAACGTATCAATTGCCCAAGCCATTCCCATTCTAGTAGCTCAGACACTGTTTTTCGCTTCTTCATCAATTGGACCAATAACAATACCTCTTGAACGAAGACTGCGCACCTTTGACCGTTACTTATCTGCACCAATATCTCTCAAAACAGTTCTACTGGGAAAAACAATTTCAGGATTCCTTTACGGCCTAACAGTTTCTTCAATTCCCATAATAGCAGGGGTAGTGTTTTTCCAATCAACAATTACAAACATTATAGCTTTAATCGCAGGAATGATTCTATCAGCATTTTGCTTCGCAGCAATGGGTCTCATGTTCGCTTCTATACCTGGACAAAATCCTGGACAAGTCATGATGCCAATGAATTTTGTTCGAATCCCGTTACTATTCATAAGCGGAGTGTTCATCCCCATTTCAGAACTACCAAGTTGGGGTCAGTTCCTGTCAGGCTTCTCCCCCCTTACACACACTATCGAATTAGTAAAAGGTGGACTAGGAGGAGAAAACATCTTTGGACCATTTTTGAACATCACAGGTTTAGTGTTATACCTAGCCGTTTTCCTGTTAGTAGGAATCCGTTTCCACATAATAAACCAAAAAAAAGAATAATTTAATTAACTTACAAAAACTCAAACTGCTAATTCTCCAAAATTTTCCAATTATACCTTAATCCCCCTATGGCAAACACAATTTTCAATAAACAAACAAAACACTTCTGGAAACAATCTATTCTCTTTGCTGTTTTGGTTGGATTTAAGCAGAAAACATAAAAACAACAAACTGCATGTCGAATTGCAGAAACCAACAACAATGTTGGCATAAGCCTCGGTGGCCTAGCTGGTTGGGCATTGCCTTGGTAAGGCAGAGGTCGCGGGTTCAAATCCCGCCCGAGGCTCCACACATTGAACCCGTGTAGTTTTGAAAGAATTTTTAAAACACTATGGGAAATGAAAAAAGACCATTATGCACCATCAACAATTGAAGTAACAGGCAGAAGACTAAGACTACTGGCTAAATCAATAGACCTTGACAACCCCGAAGAAGTAACAAAATATCTAGCAAATAAACAAGCAAAAAACAGTTACATCGAAAGTTTGGCAAATGCCTATTATCGATACGCAAAATATCACAACGTAGAATGGCAACAACCAATAATCAAACGTTCAAGCCAACCGCCATATGTTCCAACAACAGAAGAAATCACAGCATTGTTATGTGATGCTGGAAAAAAATACAGCCTAATTCTAAACATTATGAAAGATACTGGAATGCGACCAATAGAAATTGAGCGAACTAAATTAAAATGGTTTGACTTGAATCGAGGAACAATCAATGTGGAAACTGCCAAACATGGAAATGGGAGAACTCTAAAGTTAAAAGACCACACTCTGGCGATGCTAAAAGAATACCTTGGGAAAAACAACTTTGTTTTGAATGACAATATTTTTCCAAAAGTAAAGACTATGCGACGAGTATTCACAACATTGAGAAGAAGAACTGCAAATAAACTAAAAAGACCTGAGATACTGAAAATCTCAATGTACAGTTTTCGGCACTATTTCGCTACGATGCTTTATCACAAAACCAAAGATATTCTGTTAGTCAAACAGCAACTAGGACATAAACGACTTGAAAACACCCTGATTTACACCCACCTAGTAAACTTCCAAGAAGAAGAATACATTGCAAGAACAGCAACAACTACAGAAGAAGCGTTAAAACTTATTGAGGCTGGGTTTGAATACGTCACAGAAATGGATGGACTAAAGATATTTAGAAAACGCAAATAACACATTTTTCCAAATTCTTTCATTATTGCTAAACAGACTAATTAACAATCGTTCGTG
Organism: Candidatus Bathyarchaeota archaeon; assembly: GCA_024650005.1. GTDB lineage: Archaea > Thermoproteota > Bathyarchaeia > Bathyarchaeales > Bathyarchaeaceae > Bathyarchaeum > Bathyarchaeum tardum. The sequence continues at coordinate 395,210 of JANKMT010000001.1, forward strand.
GGTTCTTTGCAAGTTCATCTTTTAGCCTTTTGTTAATGTTGCTCTGGGCACCTATTTCTTGACGTGCTCTTTCTAATTGTCTTTCAATATTTGCTATTTTATTAACAAGTTGATTGTTGAGGTTTCCAAGTTTTTTGATTTCTTCGTCTTTTTCTTTTATTTTTCCTTGTTGCTTTGTCACTGTGCTATTTAAAGACTGTATTTCATTTTTCAGTTGCCCATTTTCAGAATGACTCGAACTTAAGTTAATTTGAAGTTTACTTATTTTGTTATTCAGGGCTGTTTTCTCTGATTCTGAAAGCACACCTTCAATTTCAAAAGAGATTTTAGATGTGTTGTCTTTGGTGTAATCTCCAGACGCGTCTGCAACAAGTACTTTGAATCCAGTTTTGGCTTTTTTTGATTTTGCTGCTGAAACTTCATATTTAATTGTCCCAGATACCCCGCATTTTTCCTCTTTCAAGCCTTCTTTGATACTATTTATTGTTGAGGAAATGAGGTCTCTTAAATCCTCACTTATTTTGACCATTTTTTTGTTTCTCCAAATATTTTTATTTAATTGGTTAATTTGTGATACGTTTTATTATCATTTAATTATCTTTTAAATTAGATGTCCCTTAAACTAAACGGGGAGGTAAGTGAAACTAAAAACCATCAATCTCTTAGAAATATCATTCAATGAACTCACTCAAAATGCTTTAAACCTTAATGCATAACAGTCACAAATATGAAAAAAGGTTGTTATGATAACAAATTTTTCATTTTTTCCATAGTTCCATTATTATGTCTGTGTGGACTTTGGAGCCATTATCCAACGCACAACTTCTGAACTATCCAAAAAATCTTCAAAACTATCTCTATTATAATCAGGGTCATCTTTTCGTTTAATTACACAAGTTTTTCCAACATATTTGATGTATACAAGTTCTTGTTGGCAGATTGGGCATACTTCTTTACGCTTCTCGGGAGTGACTTTCAGTTTTCGATAACTGCAAACTCCAAACCAAGTGGCAATGTGGAATCGTTTCTTGGTTTTGTCATAACTGCTATGGTTTAGTTGGTACCATGCGGTTCCAAAGGCACTTTTTCTTTCTCCTAGAACTTTGACTATCCAGCCGTCTTTTAGGTAGCCTTCCCAGTAGTTGCGGTCATCAAATCCGCCACAGCCTTTCAAACAATTTCCTTTGCGTTTACAGTGTCGGCATTGACCATAACCGCCCAGAATGTAGCCTAGAACGTGAAAGTGTGGGCTCCAATACCATTGTCTTTTTATGTTGTAGCGAAAGCCGTGGAAAATGAGGCATCCACCGATTATTCCACGTTTTTTTAGAACTCTGACTGCTTTTTGGCGAAGGTAAGCATAAGATAAACCGTAATCTTTTGTGGGAACACTGCAAATGATGTGTTCTACTTGTCCATGTTTTTTGGATGCTTCTTTGCATCTTGCGTTTATGTTGCCTGCTTCTCTTACTGCCCATCCGTGTTTGTAGCATATTGGACATGAGGGTTTGTGGCACCAATGATGGACACGCCGAATAAACGCCTTATTTTGATAGTTGGTTCCATCTAGAGTTACTATGTTGTGTAAATCGACACGCAAACAGCCTTTGAACCTGAAAAAGTGACCGCATTTTCCATTTGTGGGTTTTCCATGGCCAACAAGTTTGAAATTGCCGTATTCTCCGTAACTGTTCTGTGTGTCTAAAAGGGGAATTGATTCTCCCTTTTCGTTCAAAATATCTTCTTTTTTTGGTTGTTCGTCAGTGAAAGCGTCGTCGTCGGAGCCGTTCGGCTCCTCGACGCCACACTCGCCTACACCATGACCTCGAGGTTCGATGATGCAAACATTATTTGAATTTTGAATTTTTTTGTTCATTAGTTACGACCTGAAAAGGTCTATGAACAAAGATTTATATGAGTCAAGATATAACATAATTAAACTAGGGGAATCATATGTTAAAAGGAAAAGCAAGTGAACATATGTCAAAATCAAAAACGAAAGGTGATAACTTACCCTCTTTACAATTAGCTATTGTTCTCCATTTGGCAAAGAGTGAACCGCAAACCATCAACGAAACAGTTACGTCTATAGAAAAGAGTTACAAGCCTGCTTGGATTGCTTTTAAGAGCTTAGAAAAAAAGAAGTTGATTTGGAAAACAGATGTCAAAGAGTATAGAGGCAGAAAATATGAGCGTTATTGGCTGACGGCTAAGGGAATGATAATTTCAATTCTTGAAGGGGCTGACAGGGTTGTTATTCTCGAAGAAAGTAAACGCCTGTTTCCCGATGTTAAAATTCTTCATTGTTTTCTGGAACTATTGGAACATTTGAATCCCATGGTTTTACGGTTAGGTCTTAATGTTGTTGAAAAGAAAGGAGATATAGATTTTGTGGGGCTTATGACTATCCTTATTTCTGATACCGCCTCTGAAAGTGATGCTGAACGAATGAAAAGAATTGTTGGAGTTTTGAAGCATTATCCTGAAATGTACGAGCAAGCCAAAATCTTAATTGAACACATGATAGAACAACTAAAACAATTGATTAGTGACTAAACCTAATTTTGTATGATAATCAGTTTCTAATCCGTCAGGGTAGTCACTAGGTCGTGACCGCTAGGGGGTAAAGAGCTAGGCAAGCCTAGCCTTTTCAGGTAATTCAAAAGTTTGACAAGTTAGAGGAATGGCACAACATTTACTTTCGCAGAACAGGTAATATAGGTAGTAACAACCAAATGGTGATTGCGCGCCAATGGGGGAACAAATAATTAAAGACCAAAAAATTGGAATTGGAATATTAGCTACAGTTTTTGGAATTATTTTCGTGCTGATTGGTATTGTTCTTGTTCTTTGGGAACTAATGTGGTCAATAAATGTTGAGTCTGGTTCGAGTGGGATTTTGAAATATACTCCACACCTCTTTGAGTATGCCTATCAATTTCTTGGGTTAATCCTGATTTTTCTTGGAATAATTTTCTTAATTTTTGGAATTTATCATTGGCAGATAAAAAATAGAAAAAAGAACGAAAAAATCTAAATGTACGAGCCAACAATAAGAGAGATTATGTCAATAGAAAAAATTACTAAGGCTAAAGGCGGGTTCAAATCCCGCCCGAGGCTCCACAACATTCATGAAAAAGGTTGTGAGGCATATTTTGCAAAAATTTTTTAGTTATGTTTTATTCATTATGTTTTTCTATTCTAAAATTAATTAGATTTCCACATAGTATATATGGTACAGTGCATCATGTAGTGTGTAGAATTCTCTTAATTAATGTCGCTGTAAAAAGGCTTTTAGTTATTTGATGTTCATTTTGAGTGTTCTTTTTGAAAAACAAGGTAATGTAGGAGAGGTTTTAAAAATTGTCTATTAACGGGATGCAATTTGTAATGGAACTGAGGCTTGTTCGTAAACTTGAGAAAGCAGGAGCTATTTCTATGGAAAAAGCCGTTACATTTTTGGAAGCAAAATTTGATGAGCAAGAAGCATATTGGCTAGACTATTTCGCAGGCGATTTTCTTGGAAAAATTAAGAAGACCCAAAACCACATGTATTATTTGTAGGATTCCCAACTACATTTTTCTCTCAAAAGACATTTAAATGGAAACCGATATCACGCACCATAGTTTAATTACGATAAACAATGCAGTAACCCCCTTAATCAAAGTGGGTGCAAATATTTATTGATCAAATTGATGATTCTTCAAACCCATTTTTTTTTAAATCAAATAGAAATAAAAAGAAAACAGTAAAAAAATAACTTTTAAAACCTAACATTTGTGGGGGTTAAATTCAATTCCCAACCAGAAAGTAGATAGACTCCAGTTACTTGTTTTTTCTATAGTTTGCAGATATTGTTGCTTTCTTTTTTTCTTTTTTCTTCATTTTCTTTTCCCGTAATGCCTGTTTATGTTGTTCGATTCCTGCTGTTTTTTCTTTTTTGCTTCTTCGGCTCAATTTTTTTCCTCCTTGAAAATTAACCAAGATGAAAATGTATATGCATATCTGCATTAGAAGCAGCTATAAAATAGTTTTTGAACAAATAATTTTTGTTCACCAAGAATTTAACTGGCTCAAGTAAAGACTGAATATAAATTGGACAATAAATCAAAACTAGGACAAAAAACATTAAGATTAGGGTGGGATTAAATCCCGCCTGGATGCTCTATTTTTCATTTTGTTTGGGCTTGTTTAATGTTATTGTTACTGAGTTGTTGGTTGTTTCAATTTTTACTTCTGTTTTTAGTAACGAGTTGAAGGTTCCAGTGGTTATCCCTGCGAGATAAATGCTCCATTTTGGTCCGAGGTCATGGCGGAAATGGAGGATTTCTTTGTCAGGTTTGATGTGGTGGTCGCATTCAAACCATCCTGCAAACTCAGATAACAGTTTTTCAACAATACAAACAATGAAGCTGTAAGTAGGGGGAACACCCATGGTGCGCAAAAGGTCTTTGACGATGTTTGCTCCTGCTTTTTTTCCCTGTTCAGTTATTTTTTCATCAGGGCAACATTCTAGTATTCCCATGAATCCTTGGCGGGTCATGGTTATTGCCCCGTAACGTAGCATGTATCTTAGGTAAGCGTACTGTTGTAAAAGCCTGTTTAGAAGAGAGTTAACGCTTACTCCTTGTTTTTGTGCTTCTTCATTTAATACGTTGAGCCATTGTTCGTCTATTCTGAATGATCTGCCCACTGTTTTGCGGTTTTTGTTAAACAAATGCAAGATCCCTCATTAACCAAATCAGTTACAGTGTAATACTATTTAACCATTTTTAACCAAATGTGAGTAAGTTGCGCACGTCAATGTTATATTATTCAATATTGAATATGCAATAACATGATAAACACTTTTAAGGAAAAAAAATACATCAAAATTTTATTTGTAGACAATGATGTTGATTTTCTTAAAAGTGCACAACAATGTTTAGAACTCCATGGAAATTATGAAATTACTTGTGCATTCTCAGTGGCACAAGCCCTTGAAATAGTTACAAAAAAAGAAATTGACATAATAATCAGCGACATGAACATGCCCATAACAGATGGTATTGAGTTCCTGAAAACCCTTAGAAAAAACAACAACAATATCCCGTTTATAGTATTCACAGCGACCGAGGATAAACAAAAACCCATAGAAGCATTTAGTTCAGGAGCCAACGGATTCATAGGAAAAACAGGCAACCCTGAGATTATCTTTTCTACTTTAAACCGTTGCATAGAAAAATCGTTACAAGCTACAACTACAGGCGTCGTGTGATTACAGTTTATTGTTTAGTTAAGGCTTAAAAGCAGGAAAATGAAAGAGAATTTTGTATACAACTGAAGTTAACGTAACAGCCCATACAAAATAAACATCGACGTTGGGTTGGAGATCGATTTAATTGAAAGGAAACTTGAAAACTGTTTTAGCAGGCAAACTTGACCCTGAAGAGCTGCAAAAACTGTACAAAAGCTACGATTTGATTGGAGAAATTGCAGTTATACGTGTGCCTGAAGAATTAACAAGTTATGCTGATCTTATCGCCAAAACAGTGATGGAAACACACGGAGAAGTCAAGTCAGTATGGAAACAGTCAGGCTCAGTCTCAGGAGATTATCGGCTACGTGAGCTAGAGTTTGTTTTAGGCAAAAAAACCACTGAAACCTGTTACAAGGAGCATAGATGCATATACAAAACTGATCTGCAGAAAACATATTTTTCTCCTAGGCTTTCCTACGAAAGATTAAGAATCGCCAAATTGGTTCAAAAAAATGAAACTATTGTAAACATGTTTGCAGGGGTAGGCTGTTATTCGATTGCCATTGCTAAACATTCAGACCCAAAAACTGTTTATTCGATTGATGTTAATCCCGTTGCTTTCAAATATCTTAAGCAAAACATTCAACTTAACAAAACTGAAAAAACTGTGGTTCCAATTCTAGGAGACGCAAAAACAACCATAAAAAATAAGCTTCAAGGCATTGCTGATAGGGTTTTAATGCCTCTTCCTGAACTGGCTTTTGAGTATTTAGATTCTGCAGTTTCAGCTCTTAAGCCAGAAGGGGGATGGGTACATTACCATGATTTTGTTTATACAAAAAAAGCTGAAAATCCTGTTCACAAAGTTAAAGTTAAAGTTTCCAAAAAACTGTCAAAGTTATGCAAGGATTTTTCCATAAATTTTGGGCGAGTTATTAGACCAATTGGACCACGATGGTACCAAGTAGTCTTGGATATTGAAGTTACGAAATAGTTGGCAAATGTTTTATAACTACACCAATGAACAATACTATCAAGTGAGGGACAAACAATCAAAAAGAAATTAATGGATATCTTGGCCTGCCCCATCGACAAACATTATCCCTTGGAGTTACACGTTTTTGAAGAAACCGACGAAATCGCAGAAGGCGTGATAATCTGCCCCAAATGCTCACGATGGTACCCCATACGCGAAGAAATCCCAGAAATGCTCCCCGACGAACTCCGAGAAGAAAAAGACGAAATCCCTTTCATGAAAAAATGGAAACAAAAATTTCCAAAACAAATACTAGAAGAGGGAAAACCCTTCAATCTAGGAAAATAACCAAAAAATTATTTTCGGTCAGGCAGCTGGGAATAATTTCCATCTGATGTTCGGTAAACTGCAAACTGTCCAGCAGTTTCCCATTTGTCATCAGTTCTGCGACTAAGCTGAACAGAAATAACCTCTGCAGAGGGATCAGATTTTCCTTGCCATATTGCTAAGTTCAGATATTCGTTTTCACTTATTCGTTTGTAAAATTTTGCTTTTGGTTGAGAGGTACTCATTTTGTTCACTGGAACCTATTGGGGGTCAATACTTTTATTTTTTTAGGAAAAACGTAACCTCAACTAAAGAAGCAACAATACACCCAAAATCGCAATCAGCGACTGAAGAACTACTATGAAAACCACGACATCCCTTTCGTAGACTTTGTTTTTCAGTTTCTTTAGAACCCAAATAGCCAAATGAGTAGTATCATAAATATGCTCATAAGGCAACTCCAATGACCCATCATCATTGAGTTTAGCAAAGGCTTGAACATCTCCTTGTTTGTCAACGAATCGCGCTCGCATGTATAACAAAATTTCTAAGATATACAACATGAACAGCCAGACTGCAATTCGTTCCATGTTTCCTAGAATTGCTAAGGTTCCAATTAACGCTCCAACCGCATAAGTGAAAGAGTTACCCGGGAAAACTCTTGCCGGATACCAATTAAAAGCCAAAAATCCAAGCAATGAAGCATAAACTATCATGCATACTAATGCAATCCATAATCGCCCAACAAGAATGCTGGTGAATCCAAAAGTTGCAAAAATTACCAGCCCCATACTTGTTTCTAACCCATTGTAGCCTGCAAGAAGATTAAAACCGTTTGCAGCACCAATTATTCCTAAAGGGACAATCAGTAAAGGATACAAGAGCCCAAAATCAACAGGACCAAGAAAAGGAATGACCATTACTGTTTGGTTAACGTTCAAAACAGTTAACGGAAGCGCTATTGGAACTGTGAGAAATATTTTTTGCAGCTGACTTAATCCGGTTTTCCAACCTAATATGTCATCGATGAATCCGACAAAGCCTGCAAGTAATATTGTCGATGAAATCGCAAATGCTTCAACCACGTTTGTTTGGGGGGTTCCTAGCATTGAAAAAGTTTTTAAGAACACATAAATCAACACGGAAAAACACACAACAATGGCAACCACCAAACCTCCCGACCTAGGAACCAATGGCTTGTCAAGTTTATTCATGTCTTTTCCTTGAAGGTTTGCTGCATTGGCGGATTTAATCCATTTTTTTGTAAGAAAAATTGTAGCAAAAAAACTAACCAACAAAATAATTCCAGCTATTAGCAGTTCATTTGCTTCTAATAGTAGGCGATCAAAGAACCCTGTGACCTCTGCGTTAAGGATCGCTCCAGCAACTGAAACTGAACCAAAAACAGTCAAAGCCACACTTTTCACCTTAATTCATTGGATAGTTTGTCTTTGTAATTTACAGTGCATCTGTAACCCTAAAGACTTAAGGCTTGCCCCAAAACGTTTTTTCTATTTTGTCCAGATTCCTCTGCCAAATCCTCGGTACACAAAACCAGCATTTTCTGCCTTAATAGGGTCGATTACTTGTCCCATGTCAACAATTGCTGTGGGCTGTTTCATCAACAAGTGAAGCCGCTTCAGATTTAGTCTGCTGAACTTTTCGTGGGCTACTGCAATAACTATGCAATCTGCACCTTCAACAGTTTGAGACATAGTTTTTTGTGCATCATAGTTCATGCTTGTTAGTTCCTTGTGCGAAAAGAAAGGGTCATAAACCTGAACTGAAACGCCTACCTGTTTAAGGCGCTTTACCAGTTGCTTGGTAGCAGAATGAGCCACTTTTTTTCGATTAGGCAACGCAGAAACACCAAAAACAGCAATTTTGGAACGCCTCAGATTTTTTTTGGTTTCTCGCAAGGCATCTCGTATTAGGCGTATTGCGTGGTCTAGGGTTTCGTCGTTTATTTTTGCTGATAACGACAACAATCGAAGTTTCACGTCTAAGGCTTCTGCTTCTCCAACAAGAAGGTACGAGTCCCGTGGCGTGTGCAGCCCAGCCATTCCCGAAAAATTGAGAGGATTAATCAGATCCCGGATTTTTACAAAGTCTATTCCTGCTTTTTCACAAAACTTTGCAAACTCATTTGCGAATGCAATATTAACGTCTTTATAGGCTTCTTCCAGTAACCTTACAGCTTCTGCGATTTTGATGTCTCTTACTCTTACTACATGGGATTTTGTTATTGTTTCCAAAACTAAGCAACTGATTTTTAGGCTACGTTTAGTTATTCCACCAACAATTTTTGTTCCGTTATGCACGTTATCTGACGGGTTTGAAGAATTGTTCAATGATGAAAAATAGGCTAAACCAAATTGTTCTCCAGCTTTTAATCCGGAAGCGTTTTCCAGTATTTCTTTTGCTACGGTCTGAGTCATTCCTGGACCCATGATGTTTTGAAACATTACCAAAGATCCAGAAGTTAGGCTCATACCGATGTCTTTGCATGCTTGTTCAAGACGTGAGTAATCAGGCTTCTTTTTTGAGTCCAATGAAGCTGAAACACCAACTACAATAATATTGCTTACTGTAACTGCTTTTCGAAGATTGGTTGTTGCCCTGAATCTGCTGTTTTTTAGTTGAGGTTCAATAAATTTTCGCATATCAGTTTCAGTAAAAGGAGACACGCCTTTCTTTAGCTGATGAACAATATGGCGACTAGAGTCCACTCCAATTACGTTGAATCCTGCTTCAACAAAAAGTCCAGCAGTGACTAGACCTGTTCTTCCGCAGCCTACTATGCACGCAGTGTAGTTTTGCCGAGTTTGCGGAGATTCTAGGTCGCTGCTTGACAGTTTCATGATACTGGACATTTTTTGTCTCCCAGTTCTTTACAATACTGTGTTATTAATACTCTACGAACATTTTCATTGCAAGCGGATTAAATGTTCTAAAAACTGATAAGGATTAAATTAACAAAATCCTGTAAACTATAAAAGTTCAAATTATTCGCTTGTTTTCCGGAACATTTTCTGTTACATCTTTGGAGTGACAAACAAAAACATTCCTAGAAACTGTAACATTATCTTTGATTGAAACGTAATCCCCAATCACACATCCTGCCATGACTTTTGCACCCTTGCCAACAGTTACCCCTTCCCCGATAATTGCTCCTTTTACAGAGGCGTTGTCCATGATTATTGACTCAGGAAAAACTACTGAATTATCTACAGCAACATTTCTGCCCAAAACAACATCTTTTCCCAGAACCACATAAGGACCAATGTTTGAGTCCTGCCCGATAGTGACACTGGAATCAATTCTTACAGGTTCATTCAATGTTACACTTTTGGCTACGTTAAAGTTGTTTTCAACAACCTGTTTCTCTTGCTCGGCATCTAGCAAAATCTTGTTAGCCTTCAAATAATCTTCAGGTTTCCCGATGTCTATCCATATGTCGTTAAATTCATAACCAAAAAGCTTGTTTTGCTGAGCAAGCACTGGGAACACTTCCCGTTCAATAGAAACGGGTCTACCTGCAGAGATATACTCAAAAATTTTTGGGTCCAAGACATAAACTCCAGCGTTTATCAAATTGCTGGGGGCTTTTTCTTTCGGTGCTTTTTCTACAAACTGGGTTATCTGATTGTTTTGTGTTAGTTTCACGGTCCCGTATCTGCTAGGGTCTTCAACCTGATAAAGGGCAATTGTGGCAACTGCATTGCTTTGTTTATGTTTTTTTACTAACTTGTTGTAATCCAAGGTAGTGAATATGTCCCCATTCAAAACCAAAAAGGGCTCATCATGCCCTATTAACTGTTCAGCATATTTTATTGCCCCACCAGTATGCATAGGCTTTTTTTCTATAGAATAACAAACTGAAAGACCATTACTTGAATCGCCATAACGTTGCATGAACTTTTCTGCCATGTATTTAACTGCTAAAACCACGCCATCAAATCCTGCTTGGCTTAAACGCTCAAAGGTTCCATCCAAAAGAGGTTTGTTTAACAATGGAAACAATAGTTTCGGACGAGTACAACTAAGAGGGCGCAGTCGGGTTCCAATGCCACCTGCCAGAATTATCGCCTTCAAGTTTGTTCAACTCTGAACTAGTAACTGCGAGTCACGCAAGTAAAAGCTTTATGAACCAAACTTGTGCATTCTAACACGCAACAATAATCAGCATGTCTAGAATTGTCTGGACAAGATTTAATTTCAAGCATATCGGTTATGTTATTTCCTGTTGCACAACTGCGGGGGTTGCCAAGCCAGGTCAAAGGCGCAGCCCTGAGGCGGCTGTCTCGTAGGAGTTCGAGGGTTCGAATCCCTCTCCCCGCACCATTTTACGCCTTTATATTTGTTTTTTCAATCCACAATCTGGACATTTATAATGATAAAATTTTATTGTTCCAGAACATTTTGGACATTGCCATCTTGTTTTTTGTTCTCTTAACCACTTTTGTATTCCAATCTTTTTTATTCTTTTTAAGTTGCTTGGCAGTTCATGCCTATATTGATATTTTTTATCTCCTTTATGGGATTCAGTTAATTTTTTAGAATATTCTTTGCAGGGAAATTTTTCACATTCATAACAGAAATTAAAATTATTTTTTTCAAAACAGCATACCCTTATTTTGCAGCTCCACTTGCTTTTTCTTTTTTGATTTTTGTTTTCAGAACCACAACCATTACAGCTTTTTTTAAATGAAGGACACGCCTCACAATAGACTCCGCATGGAGCTAACGAGTCTGGGATTTTTTGTAGCATGTTATAAATAGTTAATTTAGACAAATTAAAATTTATCTAGATTGTAATAGACACAAAAAATCTGAATAAAAAAGGATAGTTTTTCTTAAATTCATATTTTTGGATGATTTTCAAATGGTTTAGCAGGTAGACTAATACAAAACATGTAGGTTTCAACATGCTTTTTGGAATACAATTCCTGTAGTTTTGTTGCGGAATAATATATAGCTAATTAGTCCTAGTCCCAAAAGAAATGCTCCAACCGAAAACAGAACAATTTCAAGCAATCTATATTCTTGGCTTGGATAATTGAACAATAGAAAAAATCCTGCTATTAACATTAAAGTACCGAGAACTTCACCAACATAACCCAACACTTTCAAATATACTATTTTCATACTTGCTATCTTTAATTTTAAATTCTTAAATAGTTTTTGGGTTAGATTTTAATCTTTAAAAAAAGCGGCGTTTTGCAAAGGAACAATATTTTACTAGTAAATTTAGGCTGAAATCCCTGCCGCATAATTTTACTATGCTTTAACTAAATACCTGAACAAACAAAACGATATAAAACCAATATGAATTTACTTTAAAGAAATGGGTCTACTGAGGTTTTTACACAAGCAATCGAAGGTGAAAAAATGAAAAAGCAATTAAATCCAAAAAATATACTAACCGCTGAATGTTTATTGTATTGTGATTTGTTTAATTAAAAAAAATCCTTTTGGCTGTTGATGGTTCAGAATTATCCTTTCTTTCGTTAGATTATGCTTTAAGCTTGGCAAAAAATTATTCAGCAGAAGTTATGGCCTTAACAGTTGTTGATATTCCATCGAATTCCTTGTTGGCGCAGGGATCAGTATTTACTCCGCTTAGCACGAAAAATTACAAAGAAAAATTAATTAATTATCATAAAAAAATTCTTGAAGACATTAGCCGAAAAGCAAAAAATTTTAGTCTTAAAACAAAATTTACAACTAAACTGTTAGAAGGAAGACCTGCAGACAAAATAGTTGAAACTGCCAACCTAGAATCTTTTGATTTTATCGTGATTGGCAGCAGAGGCTTAGGTGAAATTAAAAAAATTTTTTTTGGGCGGTGTTAGTGACAGAGTAGTGGATGAAGCACCTTGCCCGGTTTTAATTGTAAAAAATGTTAATAAAGATTAGACTTTCAAAAATTAGAGGCAAAAATTGTTGTTTAAAATAATTTTTCAATAGATGTTAGCCTTGTCCAAAACTTACCACTAAAAATATTGCGTAAATTAGTAACAAGGTTATTCCTTCGCGTTTTCCAATGCTTGAATTCTGAATTATGTAACCTAGTACTATGTTAGCGATTAATGAAAATAGTATTAAATCTGAAAATGCTGAAACGTCTACGTTTAAGGGTGCAAATATAAAAGTAAATCCTAAAACTAATGTGATGTTAATAAAACAGCTTCCAATGACATTTCCAAGGGCAAGGTCTATGAAGCCTTTTCTTATTGAATCTACGCTTGTTACCAGTTCTGGGATACTTGTTCCAAAAGCTACTACTGTAGCTCCAATGATGATTGGTGGAATGCCTGCAATTAAAGCTAAAAAGGATGCTGATTCGATTATGAAAAATGAAGAAGTGACGACTCCAAATATTCCAAACACAGCTTTAATGAGGTATTTTTTTCGTTCCGATTTTTCTGCAGTATCAGAAATTTGTTGAACAGTTTCTCTTTTTCTGACAAGGTCATACATGTTATAAATAAAAAGACCTATCAAAATAAAACCCATGATTTGGGTAGCATATCCAAAGTAAAGCAATAGTAACGGCACTATCGATGCAACAAAGACTCCAAAATTAAGGTTTCCTACTTCATCCCTGGTCATTTTTGTGAAAAACCCTGCACTTTCAGGATATTTAATAGCCATTAATAGAAATCCGATTCCAAGAATTAAGCATATGTTCATTATGTTTGATCCTAAAATGTTGCCCAGTGAAATGCCAACTGTTCCTTGATCTAAAATTGCAAAAGTTGCAACAAAAAGTTCTGGTAAAGAGGTGGAAAACGCAACTAGTATAAATCCAACTTTTGTTTTTCCTAAGCCTGTAACACTTGCCAGGTTAACTGAATTATTAATTGTTAAGCTACTCGATTTAATTAGAACCCCTAATGAAACAATTAGAACAATAATATTTCCAATTAATCCTAGTTGTTCTAGAACCATTTTGAGCCATTCCATTAAGCTAAGTTATGTACTAAAAAAACTATTTAAGCACCAATACATCAAAAAGTTTTATCCCGATAAATTTGTTTCCTTTTAAAGTATCCGCCCCCATAAAACTATTCAGTATTTTTTTCTTTTCTTTAGCTGTTGTTTAAGTTTGTTTCGTAGCAGAGGACTGCATTGAAGATTAAATTAGTCGGTTATTCATTTGGCATCTATGTTTCTGAATTTCCATAATCGTTTTTGGATTGTGTTTTCATGGATTTTTATTGCTACAACTAGAAATGCGATTGTGAATGCTATGAGGACCATGATATCTACTTCAATTGGGTAATAGCTGTTGCCTTGTATCGTATATTTTGCCAGGTCGGTAAAATAGGTCAGAGGTGATATGGATGAGACAGTTTTTCCCCAAACAGGCAATTCTTCAAGTGGGCTGAATATGCCGCTTATGAAAACTAACGGGAACTTGATCATGGAAGAAAGCATCATTATCATGGAGGGATTGTCTGTAGGATGATCCGCAGAGAGCATTATGCTAAATGAAGCACTCATAGGCAGTTAAATGTTACACTCTTATGTGCTACACTACATTTTTTGGCGTTTCTTCATGTTTTTGGCACTTTGCACAAAAAAACTATGGTGGAAGCAATTAAAATAAGGCTTAAAGAAAAAAATATTGATGAATATTGAAGGCTCGTCGCCAGAATTATTCCGCTGATTATTGGTCCAAGTGTTTGGCCAACATCCATTAGTGTACTAAGAAAACCCAATGAGGTTCCTAACAGATTAGAAGGAACTATTTCACAGGTCAATGGTGATGTAGAAGCAATTACAGTTGCAAATCCAAGTCCATACATCATTGAAAGAAACAATAAAGTTAGAAAATGCGTACTGAATGGAAAAACTGCTAATATCACACAACTTATTATTGAACCTAATACTATTGGAATCCCCCGCCCAATCTTATCTGATACTTTTCCCATAAACGGTCTTGCTAAAATGAGAACTATTACTTGGCTGCCCATGATCACGCCTATAGAAAAAGGATCCAATCTTGCAACTTCTGCCAAGTAGCCGACCAAAAAGAATTCTACCGAACCAAAAACATAGTATTGGCTTGCCTGAATTAAGCCTACTACCTGAAGGTCATGATTCTTAGCTACTTTAAGCCATCCTTGAACCATTTTGCCTTTCGTTGGGTTATAGTTGGAATCTTGGGTTTTAGTTTTCTTTTGTTCAACTAAAAACAATAGTCCAGTTATAAAGGCGGTAACACCTGCTATTCCTACCGCCAAATACAACGACTTGTAGCCGTAATCAGTTAAAAACAAGATATATCCTCCTAAGAAAGGCGCTGTTGCCCTTCCAGCTGCAGTGACTGAAGAAAACAATGAAATCCGTTCTCCTAGTTTTGTTGGAAATTTTTCAGCAATTGTAGCTTCAGTAACGGGAACAAAAATTGCAGTTGCGAAACCATGGTAGAAACGGACAGGAATTAATTGCCACCATGAGGTAACAAATAAATAAAGAAACGGTGCGGAAGCAAAAATAAATGCTGAAAACATCAGGATTTTGCGTCTACCAAAAACATCTGAAAGGGACGCTGCAGGTAAACTGACAAGAATTCCGGGAATAGTTGAAGATGAGGCTACTAAACCCACTAAATCATTTGGAGCACCAAGGCTTGTTGCAAAAGGTTTCAAAACAGGGTTCTTAGACAAGGTTGAACTCAGAATGGCAAATAAACCCATAAGGCAAAGTATCACAAACACACTTTTCGGTGAATCTTTGGTTTTAAACATTGCCTATTTACCCTTTCATAACCGTTTAATGCATGTTGTAGCTTCCAAGAATATATTTAATCACTTTAAGATTTATCTCTGGCTACAGCTAAATTGATATTGTGAATGAAATATTATTTTTCCTAGCAGCATTTTTTTCTGAAATAATAGGTTCAATGGCTGGCGTTAGTTCTTCTACTATCTTTTTACAAATCGCTTTGTTCTTGTTGGATTTTAAAACAGCCCTAATTTTAGTGGCTATATTTTATATGTCTGGAAATCTTGGCAGAATAACTTTTTTCAACATGGCATAAATAAACGATTGTTTTTAATCTTCGGGTTGCCCAGTGTCTTCTTAACACTTATATGAGCATTAATCGTATCTTATGTTCCATCAAATATCCTAAATTTTGGAAAGCAGTTTAATCATATTGAAAGAATCGCCATAGTCATCTGCAAAATTTTTAACTCGAGGCATGTAATATTTGCCTCTTCTGGCTGCATATTGTCAAGTCCATGATTCTGGTCAAAAATATTTGACCAAACAAACTCCAGTTTAGTCAAGTTTTCTTGACAAAAACCCTTTTCCTATCTGCTAAGATATGAATTATAGGTGTCCATGATACTGGAAACAAAGGCGACGCTTCTTGTATTGCTTATTTTTTGTGTTTTATTACTTTCTATTCCAAATATTGGGCTAGTGAAGGCAGAAGGCACAATTTACATCCGTTCTGATGGAGCCGTTGAGGGAACAGACAAGATACAACGAAATGGTGAAATCTATGTCTTAACGGGTAACATATCTGCGGGGATTCAGGTTCAGAAGAGCAACATTGTGCTTGATGGGGCAGGCTACACTGTTCAAGGAAATGGAGTTGAAAATCAGAGAGGAATAGACCTTTCGAATGACCGTGGGTCAGACCTGTCTCGTCCTAAAATATCCAATGTAACCGTGAAGGACATGCGAATCGTAAACTTTAGCTGTGGTGTAGCACATGTCAACACCGCAAATAACACAATCATTGCTAACTACATAGCAGACTGTTTTATTGGTATCAATGTGATGGGTAGTCCAAATGATTTTCTCATCAAAAATAACACGTTCGTAAATAACGTTAATCCCATATCCATAGCTTACAGTGGAGGCGTTCAGGTGATCACCGAAAACAGCTTCATAGACGGCAATTTCATCATAGTTTGGTTGTCTCCAGAACCTGATGTGGATAGAAACTACTGGAGTGACTACAACGGCTCAGATGAAAACAATGATGGAATAGGTGACACACCCTATGTGATTACCACTTCTCCTGAAGATTATGGAGACGCTGACAATTATCTACTAATGGAACCAGTTGACGATACTTTAATCGCAGAGTTTCCCTTCTGGACACCCCTACTGATTTTCTTAGTTGCTTTCTTGGTTGTGGCAATCATATATAGACAAAAACTAAGCCAAATGAGAGAGGAACAGTGAAACTATCTGCATCTCTGTTTGCTCTTTTGTTGTTTCTTCCTGTTGTTCTGCCCGCTTTATTAACCCCTTTAGTTTGGGCAACTGAGGATTCTTGGACAACTGTGGAGCCGATGCCTACTTTGAGAGAAAATTTTGAGCTTGTGGCAATGGATAGAAAAATCTATGCTATTGGTGGTTCCAATTCAAGTCAGCAGGTATATTACGGCACTAATGAAGAATACGATCTTGCATCTGATACTTGGGTTACTAAAGAGCCTATGCCAACGCCAAGAAGTGGTTTTGGAACTTTTGTTTTCCAAGACAAAATCTACTGTATATGTGGATACTCAAAGGAGGAGTCATACCTTGGGGTTAATGAAGTGTATGATCCAATTATGGATATTTGGGAAACTAAGGCATCTCTACCTACAAATAGATCTGGTATGCAAACTAAGATGGTTGACGGAAAAATCTACGTTTTAGGCGGAGCAATTGGATATAACTATGAGAAATCTGAAACCATTTATTCCCAAGTTAACGAGGCATACAATCCGGTAACCGATAGTTGGGAAAGAAAAACATCTATTCCTGTTAATGGCGAATTTACTGCTCATGTTTTCGGTGACCATATTTACTGCATTTTCAAGGACAGTATTTGGGTCTACGATACTACTGATGATAGTTGGACGCAAAAATTTACAATGCCCATACCTGCTGCTTATAGTTACTACACAGTTGCGATCGAAAACAGTATCTACTTTTTGGTACCCAGTGAAGGCGGGTATAACCAAATATACAACGTAAAAAATGACGTGTGGATTTTTGGGAAAAATCTTCCAATCGAACTTAACCAACCAAATATTGTGGCAACAACAGGTAAATTTGCGCCAAGACGAATCTACGTTGTGGGCGGATTTACAGGATTTGTAGATCCTACAGACACCACATATGTGTACAACCCAGAAGAAGACGATTGGAACTTAGGCGCTTCGATGGGGGTCAGTAGATATAACATCCATCTGATTGTTGTTGACGATATTTTATATGCAGTGGGTGGAGCAATAGGGTTCCTTGTTAAGCCAGTAAGTGTTACTGCCACAGTAGAAAAGTATATTCCTTCAGGGTACATCCCAGAGTTTCCCTCAGGGATTCTTTTAGTTGTAGGAGTATCTGTTGTTGTTATGTTGTCAATATTTTTTAGACTTGATTTTAAACTGGGGAGAAAAAAATGATGAAACTAGAACATTTACTTGTCATTTTATTTGCATTGTCTTTGGTTTTGCCAATTGGTTCAGTTTTTGGTTCTTCGTTGATGTGGAACCAAATTTATGAAAGTTCACAGCATGAAGTTGCCCATTGGGTGATAGAAACGTCTGACAACGGATATGTTATTGGAGGTTACACTCGTGAGGTTACTGAAGGAGAAGAAAATAAGGCTTTTTTATTAGTTAAAACCGATTTAGCTGGAATAATGGAATGGAATCAAACATATGAACTGAAAAAATATGATTCAGTTGGATCGGTTATTGAAACTTCTGATGGGGGATACGCCATAGCGGGTGGATTATACGATTGTTGGCTAATTAAGACTGATTCGATTGGAAATATTCAATGGAATAAAACTTACGGCTCAGCAAAAGCTAAGTTCTTGATTGAAACATCAGATGGTGGATATGCTTTTTGTGGCAGCAATCAGCTAATAAAAACTGATTCTCTTGGAAATCTGGAGTGGACAAGAAAATACGGAGGAAATGCATTTGCAAATCTTTTTTCATTGACAACAACTTCTGATGGGGGATTTGCTTTGGCTGGCAACTTCTTCTCTCTTAATTCTACACATCCTGATTTTTGGTTAATTAAAACCAACAGTTTTGGAAATATAGAATGGAGCCAAACATACGAATATAGCACGCGGTGTTGGGAAAGTGCATATTTTGTAGATGAAACAGCTGACGGGGGCTATGTAATCGCTGGAACTGCAAATTTTGCTCCACCTTTACCCATATCACATTTTTGGTTAGTCAAGACTGATGCCAGCGGAAATATGGAGTGGAACAAGAAATATGGAGAATCAAAGTATGAACAGGCAAATTCTGTAGTATTAACATCTGATGGAGGCTTCGCTATATCTGGTAGTAAACAATTTTTTGATCATGGATATCATCATGATATTTGGTTAATTAAAACAGATGCTAATGGTACTGAAGAATGGACTCAAACATATGGATGTTCGGATAATGAAATTGCCCATTCATTAATTGAAACCTCTGACGGGGGTTATGCTATAGCTGGAGAATTTTACCCATTATTTGGTGAGGGGAACTCTGATTTCTTGCTAATAAAAACTGATGAAATGGGTAATATTCCCGAGTTTACTTCATGGGCTGTTTTACCCTTGGTTGTTGCTGCGATCGTGGCTGCTGTGGGCTACGGGAAAAAACTGTCTAAATCTAACAAAAGGGGAATGGGATTGACGGAAATTACTGGAACAAATATTCAGGTGACTACGCTGAAGGCGACGGAATAGGAGATATACCTCATGTTTTTCGAGAAGTCAACCAAGATAACTATCACGACAATAACCCCTTAATGGTTCCTGTTGAGATTAATGCGATTCCAGAATTTTCATTATGGGCTGTTCTGCCATTAATTGGGGCTATAATGCTGGTTGTTTTAATTTGCCGAAAAAAATTGTACAAAACCCCAAAAACAAAACTGAAACAATATACTCTAATTTCAAAAGTTCACTTCTGCTCGAATAATTAGGATCTTAATAAAGGGGTATATTGAAAACAATTTTTTCTAGAAACAAAATACTAAATAATTGGTGCTCCGACCGGGATTCGAACCCGGGTCTTCGGCTCGAAAGGCCGAAATACTTAACCTGGCTATACTATCGGAGCCTAAATCGAAACATCAACCTTCAATAACATACTTACGTTTTAATCTTTCGACATCAAAAAGAAATCTTCGCAGACGAAGGCGTTCCCCCAATAACCTTTGACGCTGCTAAAGTAACTTTGTCCACGTATTGTTCATCTGTGTAAACCCGAAGAATGTTGATAAACCCCTTTAAAACATCGAATACTGAAGAAATGTCGCTTAAACGCAAGGGAATTTTTTCTCCTGCTTTAGTTTTCTGAAAAACCGGAATTTCCATGGGCTCAAGCAAATCTGAATGATGATACGGAACAGAAGGCACCGTTGGCACGTCAATATAAATTTCTTCAGGGTTAATTGCTGCTTCTTGTGCAATCTTGTTTCTGACTTGCTCTCGAACTTCGTCAACACCAAAAACACTTGTTACCATCTTTTCTTTAACATGGAAAGTGCGATCGTAGGCACATTTCATAAGCTTTCTGCGCTCCAGATTCTCCATTATTTTTCGGGATTTTTCACATTCCCGTAGTTTAGTCCAAACAGTGTAATCGTTCAATACAAGGTAATCTTCAGGAGAATCAAAAACTGTCAAATTCAACTCGTCCTTTGCTGCTTCCATGGCTGACGCCAGCATTATTTGAGCCGCTCGTCCTACCCTGTGGAAATAGATGCTTCGGAAAGATTCTAGCCTTGCTAAAACAAAAGATTCCAATGCGGACAGGGCTCCAACATCTACTGCGAGGTTTTCACCCAGAACATCCAGCATGTGAATTAGCCTGAAAATGTCCACGTAACCATATTCTGCTCCCGTGTGGTATGTATCCCTTACCACGAAATCTAGTTTATCGATGTCAACTGCGCTTTGAATAATCTGATCCAAGAACGCTTTTTTGGGTTTGCGCAATTTGCCTACAGCAAGTTTTGCCACATCGTCGGGATTGTATCCCACATCGTTTATTATGTCCCGCAGTTCGGATTCTTCAATTATCCATCGAGTCATGTCCTCATGGGTTTTGTCTAAAAATTTGACCAGAAGATGTTCAAACACATGAGAAAAAGGACCATGTCCAACATCATGAAGAAGGCAAGCCATTCTAATTGTCTGAATTTCTTCTTCTGACAAAAGGGGGGCGAGGTTCTGGTTTTCTGCGACTTTGCCTGCCAGATGCATAACCCCTAAACAATGCTCAAAGCGGGTATGGTTTGCTCCTGGATACACGAACTCTGAGCCTGCCAGTTGTCGCAGTCTTCGAAGACGTTGAACGGGATACGAGTCTATGAGCTGCTTTTCTGCTTCAGTAATGTAAACATACCCGTGAACGGGGTCTTTAATTTCACCCCAATGCCGTTGCATATGACGATTTCATCTCAACTTTGTCAATCTGACGCATCATTATTTAAGGTAATCGTTAAGTTACAAATTTTTTGCATAAGTACCACTTATAATTATAACAATTTTGGAACAAATTGGGTTCAATTTTGAAAAATAGTTTTATATTCTTTCACAAATCTTTATTTCATAAATAGTATGGAGATGAATAAAAAAAATAATTGTCAAATCTATTGGATACCATAAATTTTTTTAACAGTAAATGTTGCAAAAATGAAACAATTACGTTGCCCTATAAAAGAAATGAGGCTGAAAAGGGTCTCACACAGAAATGAAAATTGCCATCCTGATAGCAGTAGGCGGGCTTTTCATTTTTTCATTCCTTCAGCTTGTCTGTGTTGGAGCCTTAGCAGAACTCATTTCTTGATTTGTTATAAATAAATGAACACTTTTTTGCAGATGGTAATCACAAAGTTATATTGCTCTTTTCTTATTACAAAATAGGCTGAATCAAAGATGACTGCCAAAGGGAAATTCATCTGCATTGAAGGTTTAGATGGAAGCGGAAAGACAACTCATACTCACAAGTTAGTAAGAAATTTGCGAAAACACGGATTTGACGCTGTGTACACTACCGAGCCCAGCCGGGGCGAATTAGGATCTTTTATACGGGGGACCATTCTGGAAGGAAAAAAACGTGTTCCCCGAGTTGTCGAAGCCATTCTGTTTGCTGCTGACCGAATCGAACACCTACAAAAAGATGTAAAACCCGCCCTAGACCAGGGAAAAATTGTTGTTTCAGATCGTTGTGTTTACTCATCCTTGGCGTATCAGGGATCTGCGGGGCTTGAGTTGGATTGGATCGAAAAAATTAACAGTGCAGCTTTTTTGCCTGATTTAACTGTGTATCTTGATGTTGCCCCTGAAGTTGTAGTTGAACGCATTCGAAGGAAAAAATCAGTTATGGAACACTTGGAAATTCAAAGAGAAGTACAAAAAGTTTACCTGAAATATGTAAAAGATGGAAAACTTGTGCCCATTAACGCTGATAGAACCAAATCTAGAGTAGAAAAGAGCCTTTTGAGTGTTGTTTTAGATTTTCTAAAAAACCAATCGTGAACTTTACACGATGTATGAATGGTTAGGTTTTTCTAAATCTTTGATTAGTTCCATGGGATTTTTGGATAGTTTCAGTTCATTTAATGGGATTCCTTTGAGCAAGGACCATGGCGTCTTTTCAGCAAGGGATGTAACTATATGTTTTTCTCCAAAACAATGCTTTGAAATGTCGTAAACTAAAGACCGGACTTCAACCTCAGAAACATGTCCCAGGGCGTGCAGATATTCGTGGGTTAAGATGCTGTAAACAAAGGCGTTAACGAGTTTTTTTGATTTAGTTACGGTTTCTACAATGTTAAGCAAGCTTCTGTTCAGCACAATGTTGTTTGTCCCCAACTGGTGATATGCACCCAGCTGAAGGGGCAT
This sequence comes from Candidatus Bathyarchaeota archaeon, assembly GCA_024650005.1. Taxonomy (GTDB): domain Archaea; phylum Thermoproteota; class Bathyarchaeia; order Bathyarchaeales; family Bathyarchaeaceae; genus Bathyarchaeum; species Bathyarchaeum tardum. The sequence goes on from JANKMT010000001.1 coordinate 417,639, forward strand.
GTCATCCAAAAATAGTAACATGCCTTGTCTTTGTTTGCCCAAAAAAACTTTAACTGTTTCTTTTACGATTTCCCAAACTCCTTGGAAGCCCTCTGCACAATCTATCATTGAACAGAAGGCTTCAATGTTGGTCAGTTTCTTTTGTGGACTGTTTTTATCTTTTTCATTTAGCCAAATTGGCTGAAAATCTGAAGAAAACAAACTTGGAACTATCATATTATTACTTTCTAGTAACTTCTTGTTTTATATACCTTACAGTTTTTGGATGTTACCCATCGTTTTTGATAATAATCGAGTTTTCAGCTACAATTGTGAACAAATGCTTATGAAAAGCAGAAACGCTTTAGTTGCCTTTTACTGTAAATTCAGTAAGCACCAATTTTCGGAACCAAGTCGATAAACCATGTATGAAATAATCAAGAAAGTAACTCTTGCTTCAGACATCAAACTGCTGCAAATCAGGTCACCTTTAATTGCCCAAAAAACAAAAGCTGGACAGTTTGTGATCGTCAGGGTACATGAGAAGGGAGAACGCATTCCTTTGACTCTTGCAGACTGGAATCCAACAGAAGGGACAATAACTCTTGTTTTTGTTGAAGTTGGCCTGACAACAACTCTGCTGGGCGCTCTTGAAGTCGGAGACAAAATCCTTGACATTTCTGGACCTTTAGGTACTCCTACTGTAATCAAAAATTTCGGAAAAGTGGCAGTTGTTTGTGGTGGCGTAGGCGCGGCTACCGCTTACAACATAATTAAGGCATTGAAAAATGCAGGCAACACTGTTGTTTCAATAATTGGTGCCCGAACCGAAGCACAACTTGTTTTTGAAAATAAACTAAAACAATACAGCGACAAATTGTACGTTTCTACTGATGATGGTACAAAAGGACAAAAAGGAGTAGCTAGTGATGTGCTGAAAACTTTGATTGAAAACAATTACATTTTTGATTTGGTTTACGCTATTGGTCCACCTTTAATGATGAAAGTTGTAGTTGAATTAGCCAAAAGTCACGGAATAAAATCTGTTGTAAGCTTAAACTGCATAATGGTTGATGGTTGCGGCATGTGTGGAGCTTGCAGAATAACAGTTGGAGACCAAACCAAATTCGCTTGCATTGATGGCCCCGAATTTGAAGGAGATATTGTTGATTTTGAACAGTTAACCCTGCGATTGAATTGTTATCGGCAAAAAGAAATTCAAGCGTTAAAAAATTACGAAAACAAATTATCTAAAAAATAAGGGTTTCACCAGTTAATCCTTATTCAAGGGCGATAATTGCCTTTTTTTAAGTTCTATGTTTATTTGGTTTGTAAAAAACTCTATAATATCCTCGATTGGAACTCGTTGTGTTCCCCGTTCATGGCGTATTAGCAACTCTAAGAGTTTTTCATGAAATGCAAACCGCAAAACATGGTAATCGAACCGTAACGGAATCTGCTTGCCTTTTTCGTTTATTCGATGATACCGAACAACAACAAAGAAATCTAAAACCTCTAACTCGTTTTTTTCAACTGCTTTCAAAGCATGTTCAAGTTCATTCTTGGTTAAAAACATGAAATCAGAGCCATCTGCTATGCCCACCTCGAAACTGACTTTGTAGTCCTGTTTCAAGAAGGATATTAACTGGTTCAACTCAAAAGTTAGCTGGTTTAAACGCTGAAAACTACAAACAATAGCTTGCTGAACCTTTGTTTCTGGATCTTGACAGTTAAATACAGCTACATTGTGAACATTTTTTGGAAAACTATCAAAACGTCCAAGCACCACAAACGACCTTTGTTAGCAAACTACTTTTTCATATTTTTAATTTTTTCAAGACTTTCAAGAAGTGACGACACTGTTTCTCCGAGTTTTGTAATTTTTTCAGGATCGTTTTCTTCTTCAAGCTGTTTTTCTAAGTTTTGAATTTTTTTTATAATTGTTGATTCCAAACTAGAAAACATTGGAGCTTTAGAAACTTCGGGTTCGGGGTCGCCTTCTTTGACGATAATTACTCGTTTTTGGCATTTAGCGCACCATATGTCTTTGTTCTGAAGTTTAAACAGTGGCGACGAACAGGCTGGACACGAATGTTGAGTAAGGGTAGCCCCTTGCCTGAGTAAATCTGCCATTACTTTGATGCTTTCTGAATTTTCTGTCACATTAATCCCTGCTAGTGAAGCTTTGGATAAAATATAATGCTACAACAGTTAATTAACTATCTATCATGTTTTGTATGTTACTGTTGCCGTAAACAGGAACATTTTTTCATGTATAAGATAAGATTAAATATAGTGCTTTTAGTTTAGGCAGATAGTATAGGAGGCTTATATATGGTGCGCAAAAAACAACTACAAGAATACGAGGAAAGAATTGCCGAAGCATCAAACGTTCTTGGTATGGTTTCCGAAGACACTACGACTCCCCGAAACATACGCCGAGCCGCAAAACAATCCATTACCTCCCTTCAAGTCCCAGATGATACACCTGCAGTTCGAGCTGCAAACGCGATATCTGTACTTGATGAAATATTGCAGGACCCAAACATGCCACCTTATACCCGAGTTAAGCTCTGGAACGTTATGAGCCTGCTTGAAGCAATCAAAGACTAAACCGCCAAAACAAAATTGGGGCATTTTTTTTCCCCACTTAATTGAATACGCTTTGCAAGGGCTTTGTCCCTTTTCTTTCCCGTTTTAGTTTGGGCTTCTAGGATTTTTGTGCAAAAGCTTTTGTCGTAGACATTACACCAACTATTAACAGAAACTTTTGTTGCAGTTTCTAAAAGGTTGAGAACATGGACAAATTCAATAGGGATTTAGATATTCTAACTGCAAAACTAAACAGGGAAACTCCTGAAGATGCACAAAAAAAAATTGATGCCTTGAAACAAAAACTGATTAAGATGCATGAAGAAAACGTGGTTAAAATTAACCATTCAGTTATGGAAATGGTGTGCGCCAAACATTTAATTTTGAAAGGCTACGAAGTAGACATCGAACGCCCTGTAAACGGTTTAGTCTGCGACCTTTATGGCATGAAAGGTTTTGGTTCCCACATTGTAGAAATAGAAACTGGTTTTATTCCTCCAAGTCATGCCCTTGACCCTGCAAAATATCGCCAATCCCGAATCGCAAGCAAAATAATCCGATATGGTAATCATTCAGACAAATTTGCTTTAGGTGTTCCCCCCTATTATTTGTTGCAAATTCCTGTCGCTTTAGTGAAGCCCCCCCGAAGCAGAACAAAAACTGACCTTAAACACCTCAAAGTTTTGTGTGACCTATACTACAAAAATCCCCCAGTAACTTATGATGAAATAAAAAACTCCCGGATCCACACAATCTACATAATCGACGTGGACGGCGCAACCATAAAAGAAGTTGACCCAGTAACCTATATCGAGAAACGTGACCTTTGCTCTTCAATGTAATTCCAATTTTTGTTGCTTAAAGTTCATATTTGCTGATCTCTAATTTAATATGAGGAATCACGAATGGTTGTTGTTTCTTCGAACCTGATAAATTCCCATCTGGACGAACCAAAAGTCAAACAAATGTTCCAATTAATGGAAAACGACCCCGAAATCCAGAACACCCTTTACATGTCAAACACAATGGCAGTAGAACGCCTCAGATACAACGACCACGGACCCGTCCACGCCAAAATCACAGCAGGAAGCGCCCTTGAAATTTTTGATCTGATATCTCAGGAAGTTACACCTACAACTCTGCAAAACCGTGCATGCTGCCTAGAAGATGCAAAAGTTATCGTTTTATGCGGTTCTTATCTCCACGATTTAGGCAACAGCATTCACCGAGTCGATCACCCTTTTCATAGTTGTATTTTGGCCAATCCGATTCTGGACCGGCTTCTCAGAACGGTTTATCCTGATGATGTGACCAAGATTGTAAGAATGAAATCTGAAATTTTACACTCCATCTTTGCCCACGAAGAATACATAGAATGCTTAAGCATCGAAGCCGGAGCAGCAAAAGTAGCCGACGGAACCGACATGGCCAAAGGAAGAACCCGAATACCCTACCGGACTGGAAAAGTAGATATTCATTCCCTTTCTGCGTTGTCTATAACCAAAGTGGAAATCGAAAAAGGACCCCGAAAACCCGTACAAATCTTTGTAAGCATGAACAACCCCGCAGGAGTTTTCCAAATCGAAGAAGTTTTAGAAAAAAAGGTTCAAACCTCTGGCATACAACATCTTGTTAACATAATAGCTCTAGACAAAGGAATCGAAATACGACGAAACAAAACAGACTAAATCACTGTTCTAAAGTATAGAACTAAATACTTTAGCACGGAAAATAACTTGCTAACACATCAACTGTGCAAGGGAGAAACAAATGATAAATTTTCCTCTCATAATGGGCTTGGTTGTTATTCCTTTTCTGCTCATTTTCTCTCTTGCACAGGCTACTGGTTCAGTATCAGAATCACGAGACTCTAATGGTAGAGTTTTATTACCAGACAGTGATGTTATGGAGCGTTGGTCTGATTTACCTACCGCAGAAGAGCTGTACACAAACGGGTCTTGCCTTGTTATTGACCTTCGTTATTGTGGAAAACAAGTGTCCTCAATAAACGAAAGCCTCCCAGATCCAAACTCTCCAACAATAGTAAATATTGAGTCTATCCTTGTTAATTGCACCCAAAACGTTCTCGATTACCATAATGGTGGAATAATTTACGATTCACCAAGCATTTGGTTACAATATAACGAGTCTATCTGGGTTAGCGTTCCCAATAATTTGCTTAGATAGCGTTCTTTGCTGTTTGATTTGAACAAAATGAAGTGCAACCTTATCCTATATGTATCCTAATAGTAGTTCTATGTTGAAAACAATCTTTTTTCATAAAAACTAAAGCAACACAAATTGTGTTCCTTAGACTTTCTCATTTTTGCGCTAGGTCGCTGTAAGAAAGGGTTTCTAATCTGTTTGAGCTGATTTCTAGTTGTTTTCTTAGCTCTTCTAGAACATGTTGGTCTTTTTTTACATTTTCAGGCTCATTGCTGGTTTGCCGTTCAAACTCAACAAATTTGCCAAGCCCCTTCACCGTGTCCAGATGAATCTGGGTTCCTTGGTGAATGTAGATTTCTCTTTCTTTTTCAATTATTATGCTTTGTTTGAGAATTCTTTTCAGAACAATTTTGAAATCATCAGCGTCCTGAACCCGCAACAAAAACGCGTCATCTTGTTTAGGGCCAGCAATGTTTTCCCGCTCATAATAAATCAATTCTGCGTTGCTGCTTCCTTTTACTTGCCTTAGTTTTAATCGACCTTCTGGAACTTTAAAATATGTATCTATTTGATAAAAAGTTCCAACACATTCACTTCCTAACTCAGACAATTTTTTTCGTAACAACTCATGGTCGTTGACTCGTGCCTTTAATTCTACCATTTTATGCTTGCTGATGCTTTTGTTTTCTATCTTCACTGTGGAGTCATCCTTCCCGAAAATGACTGTATCTTGGACTATTTTGTTTTTCTATACTTTAGAACTTAGCAGCATGAAACGGCTTCCCATCAAGTTCTTCTGTTTCATCTTCAAGTCTACTGATTTTTTCTTGGAAAGATTTTTCAAGAACCTGATTTAATCGGTTGTAAGTATCATCATCAATTTTTTCGCTAGATAACAACTCCAAAAGCCGTTTTGACTCGTTATTGTAATCCTTAACGTAATCTGTTTTGCTCTTAAGCTTGTTGAAAGTTTGAGTGTTAATTTTTCCTGAAATTAACAACTTTCTAAGCTTTTTTATTTCTTTTTCATATTCATCTTCTCCTTTTCGGGCATAATAGAGGGTTAATCCTACTAGAAAAAACACTATAACCGCTAAGGGAAGAACTAAAAATACGAAATAACTTGAGTCCATATCTCTAAACTTGGGCGCTAGTAATAAACCCTTTATGAATTTTGTTTACATACTCCAAACAGTTACAGTACAACCGAAGAATCTGTTTGCATTTATTTTTCATGTTTTTTACTAACCATGTTGCATAACCTATTAGTCAATAATCTTTTCAGGAAAAGATTGATATCATATTTTTTGCCATTATTGTTGGGTGCTTGCTAACTTGAAACCAGAACTGGTAGCGCCATGTGGTATGGATTGCAATGTTTGCAGCGGTTACCTTGCTTTAGAACACAAAATTAGGTCCAAAGGCATCAAAATGGCATACTGCAAAGGATGTAGACCCCGTGACAAGCAATGTGCATTTCTGAAGAAAAGATGTGAAAAGCTTCTAAATCATGAAATTGAGTTCTGTTATGAGTGCCAAGATTTTCCCTGCAAAAACCTACAACACATTGATGATCGCTACAAAAGTCATTATCATATGAGTTTGATTGAAAACCTTCAGTTAATTAAGGAACAAAGCTTGGAAAAATTTTTGGAAACTCAACAGAAAAAATGGGAATGCACCGAATGTGGAGGCACAATTTGTTGTCATAATGGACTCTGTTTTAACTGTGGTTTAGAAAAACTCAAACAGAGAAAGAAAATTTACCGCTGGGAAGACTAACCAAATTTCACTTAAAATTCTTTTACAAGTTCATTTTGTGATGTTACTTATTATATCAAACGTTGCTTGAAAAACGCGCATACAGCAATATAGGTTTAATTTCAAATCTTTAGCTTACAATAATGCTTATAGGTATGCTTTTAATCTAGCATTCTGTCCATTAACAATCAGGAGAAACTATAAGGTGCCAAAATTTAGGCAAACGAGCGACCTCGTAAAGCTCATGAACAAAAAAGAAGATATCAGGAACATCGGAATAATTGCCCACATCGACCACGGCAAAACCACAATGTCCGATTCCTTGTTAGCTGAAGCAGGGCTCCTATCCCCAAAAATTGCCGGAGCAGCAAGAGCCCTGGACTACCTTGAAGAAGAACAAAAACGTGGAATCACAATTAAATCTGCAAACATTTCACTTCTACACGAAGTTGACAACAAATCCCACGTAATCAACCTAATTGACACACCAGGACACGTAGACTTTACTGGAAAAGTAACCCGTGCCCTGCGAGCAATCGACGGTGCAGTAGTAGTTGTTGACGCCGTCGAAGAAGTAATGGTTCAGACCGAAACCGTTACCCGTCAAGCATTGAATGAGCGCGTTCAACCCGTTCTGTTCATCAACAAAGTTGACCGCTTGATTAAAGAACTCAAACTCAACGCAGAACAAATGCAAACCAAACTTCTGCGAATTATTCGTGATTTTAACAACTTGATTTCAATATACGGAGAAAAAGAAGTCAAAAACGCATGGAAAGTTGACCCCACCAAAGGAACAGTTGCTTTTGGCTCTGCCTTACACAAGTGGGGTTTCACCCTTGAAATGGCTGAAAAAGCAGGAATAAAATTCAGTGACGTTGTTGACGCTTATCACAATGGAACTTACGAAAAACTTGCAGAACTTGTTCCTTTGCACAACGCCATACTGGACATGGCTGTTAAAAAACTTCCAAACCCATTGACTGCACAAAAATATCGTGTTCCCAAAGTTTGGAAAGGCGAAATAGATTCAAAAATAGGAAAAGCCATGACTGAATGTGACGAAAATGGCCCTGTTGTAATGTGTTTAACATCAGCAGCCATGGACCCCCACGCAGGACTAGTTGCCACTGGTCGCATCTTTTCGGGTTGCCTAAACGAAGGAGAACGGGTGTACTTAGTGGGCGCAAAGAAAGACTACCGTGTTCAACAAGTATCCATGTATATGGGTGCTTTCCGAGAAGTTGTCGGCAAAATGGGGGCAGGAAACATTGCAGCCGTTCTGGGAATGGATCTTGCCCGAGCTGGAGAAACCCTTGTTAGCATGGGCGCTGAAAAAGATATGGTTCCTTTCGAAAACATCCAATACGTTTCTGAACCAGTTATTACCATTGCAATTGAACCCAAACATCCACGTGACTTGCCCCGCCTTATCGAATTGATGGACAGGTTAACTGTTGATGATCCAAACTTGGTAACTAAAATTAACAAAGAAACTGGAGAATACCTTCTCAGCGGAATGGGTGAACTTCACTTGGAAATCGCTGTAAAGACCCTCCGACAAACCGGTGGAGGAATAGAACTCATAACTTCTCAACCCTTGGTCGTCTACAGGGAAACAGCATCCAAAGAAGGTGTAGTTGCTATGGCAAAGAGCCCCAACAAACACAGCAAATTCTGGCTCAAGGTTGAACCTTTGGACCAAAATGTTGTTGACTTGATGGAAAAGGGTGCCCTGTTTGAAGCCATGGGAAACAAACGAATCGGGGAAACCTTGCGTGAACAAGCAGGATGGACTGCTCAAGAATCACGAAACGTTTGGGCTTTAGAAGAACACCGCAACATCTTGTTAGACTTGACTAAAGGTGTTCAGTATCTACGAGAAGTCAAAGAAACAGTCAACTCAGGTTTCCGATGGGCCGCTCGAAACGGTCCACTTTGTGATGAACCAATCCGAGGCTGCAAAGTAAGCCTGTTGGACTGTAAATTGCACGAAGACCCAGTACACCGCGGACCTGCACAAATTATGCCTGCAATGAAACGAGCCCTCTGGGGATCATTCCTTACTGCGGACCCTGTGCTTTCTGAACCAATCTACAAGATTGGAGTTTCAGTTCCACACCAGTTCGTCGGTGACGTAACCGGCTTGATTACCCGGAAACGAGGAAGAATCGTCTCCTCTGAACAAAAAGGACCAATAACCAACGTTACTGGATTTTTGCCAGTTTCTGAAACTTTTGGTCTCTCTGCAGACATGCGAGGATCAACTTCTGGTCACGCCTTCTGGCAAACACAGTTCGACCACTGGGAAAAAGTTCCCGCAAGCATATCCACCGAAGTCATCGCTGGCATTCGAAAACGACGCGGTCTTCCTGAAGACGTACCTAGCGCCAACAAGTTCATCGACAGAGAATAAACTCTACACCGAGCAACTTAGCAAAAAACGTTAAGGGCTCAACTCATTTTTTCTTTTTTAATATTTTTTAGGGCAGTTTTTTGATTTATGCCTTTATTTCTTAATTACAGCCTAACTTAGCTTATTTTATAGTTCTGTGTTTATGTACAAAATTGAAATGAAAAAAAATAAAGTTTGGAGTTTGACCTATTTTTATCGGGTCATTGCTCGTTTGAATATTGGGACTGCTATTGCTATCATGGCGATTCCGAATACTATCAAGATTGAAAGTTCTGACGTTAGTGCAGGTATGTCTGCTCCAAGGACCATTACTTTTCGTAGGGAATCTGCAACGTATGTTAGTGGCAAAAACTTTGAAATTGTTTGCATGAACCATGGCATTTGCTCTATGGGGAAAAACACTCCGCTGAGGAACATCATTGGGAACATTATGGTTGTCATCATCATTACTGCTGTTTCTTGGTCTTTGGCAAATGAAGTCAGTACTACGCCTAAACCAACAAAGCTGAATACCCCTAATAGCAGTAAAGCAAACACTAACAGAATATTTCCGTGAACTGTGACCCCAAACAACATCGTGGCCAACCCAAGTATGAGTACACCTTGAAGTATTCCACGTGCCATCTGTGCAAGGGTTTTTCCAAGAATTACTGAAAGCCTGTTTATTGGGGCTACCATCATGCCGTCTAGGGTTCCTAGTTCTCGTTCATGGGAAATTGCTGCAGGAAGTCCAGTCATTACACTCATCATGACTGTCATTGCCATGATTCCAGGTGCAATGAAATCAAAGTAACTGAATTCGCCTTCAATTGAACCTTTAACCTGAACATCATATGGTTTTACAACAGCTAATGCTATGTCAGGATTGATTCCTAATTGTTCTGCAACATTTTGTTGGGCCATTGCGGTGCCCATTTCTTCAAAAACTTGGCTTAAAACCGCCTGTATCATCGTAGACATCTGTGGATTGGACTGATCAGTTACAATGGTGACCGTTCCTTGTTGTCCGTTAATGATGTTTGAACTGAAATCAGCAGAAATTATTATTCCGCCTTCTATGTTCCCTGTTTGAATCATTTGCTGTATGTCTTCAAAACTTGTTGCATCTTTGATAGTAATCAAGCTGGCGTTGTCGTTTATCACGTTCAACGTCGCGAAAAACGTTGTACCTAAACTAAGACCATTAAATCCTATGTCTTCATTCACTATTCCAATTGATACGTTGTTCAGTGAACTTTCTGAAGGATATATGTAACCTACCATGGTCATCATGAATACGGGCATCAGTATCAGCAAAACAAGCCCCATTCTGTTTCTGAATAGTTCCATCAAATCTTTCCAAGCTATCCGCAAACTGTTTGAAAGCATCTTTTTAGTTCCCATTTTCAAATCACCTTATCCTGTTTTGCACTCTGTTTGGTCCCTGACGGGGCGAAGGCATTTTGTTGTCTGCTTTATCCCGCATGTCTCGACCTGTTATCTGAAGGAAAACATCTTCAAGGGTTGGCTGAACGTTCTCAATGGAGTTAATTTTCGCATTATTTAATTGAAGAACCCCAAGTATGTCATCAAAAGCGGTATCCCCAGTTGCATGGACCTTGAGGTGGGTTTCTGTATCTTGAGACACAGACTTTACGCATTGTACAGCCTTAATTTTTGTAACTAGTTTTGGTGTCAAGTTTGCAACATCCAGTTTCAGCACAGTTGTATTGTCTCCTGAAACCAATTTTTTAAGGTTCTTTGACGTATCCAAGGCTGTAATTTTTCCATGATCAACTATGCCGATGCGGTCACACAGAAGGTCTGCTTCGTTCATCATGTGGGTGGTTAAAATTATTGTTGTTTCGTTTTCTTTGTTGATTTTCCTGATGAATTCCCTGATTTCAACAGTAGATTGGGGATCTAATCCTAATGTGGGTTCATCAAGAAACAACACTTGAGGTCTGTTAAGTAGCGCTCTGACTACGTTCATTCTTTGCCTCATGCCTGTGGAAAAATTGCCCACTTTTGCATCTTTAAATTTTGTAAGTTGAACGAGCTCTAGTAACTCATCAATTCGTTGATTCATGGTCTTTTTTGGTAAGTCGTAGAGTTTTCCAAAAAATTTTAGGTTCTCTTTAGCTGTTAAACGGTCGTACATTATCATTTTTTCAGAAACTAGACCAATTAGTTGCCTGACTTTGTTGTCTTTTTTTACTATATCGTATCCACCGATTGTAGCTGTGCCTTCTGACGGTCTAGTTAGCGTTGAAAGCATTCGTATTGTTGTGGTTTTTCCTGCACCATTGGGTCCAAGCAAACCAAAGATTTCGCTTTTTTTGACCTCAAAGGAAATGTGGTCGACAGCAGTGAAATCGCCAAACTTTTTTGTAAGGTTGTTTACTTCAATCATGACGTTGTTTTCCATTGAGTAATCACCCATAATATGTTTAACTGCAATATATTGCACCAAAATATAAATATTACTTTTACATTAGAATCTTGAATATTATGCATCCGGGACACGACGAAAAGACTGCTTCTAAATGGCTTAAAGAGTCTCAAAAAGGGTACATGCGTATCGCTTTTTTGTTGCTTTTGAATCGAAAACCTTGTTATGGTTACGAGATGATGAAAGAAGTCGAAGACCGCACTGAAGGCTTTTGGAAACCAACTGCTGGAGGCGTGTATCCCATACTGCAAAGTTTGGAAGAAGCAGGTTATATAGAAGGGAAATGGGGGCCACAAAAAAGGAAACGAAAAATTTATCACATAACTGAGGCTGGTAAACGCATTCTTGATCGGGCTCTTTTGAAGCATAGCCGTATCGCAGAGAGCATGAACAGTCTTTTTGAAGAATATGTTCGAAGCGTATTAGCTGTGGAGCCTAATGGTTTGCCTATTCCGCAGTTTCCAAATTTTTTTTCTCCGTTTCTTGAGAAAGAGTCAAAAACCAGAAAGGAGGCTCTTGAAATGAAACGGAAACGTATTCAGAACATGGTTAACATGTTGCAGGAAGAGCTGAAAAATGTGGATAAACGATTGGTCGCATTGAACAAAGAAAAACAGAACCTTAATCATCAGGAATGCGTTTCAGTTGAAGAACAAGAAACAGACTTGGAGGCTTAACGATTTTCAATTTCGATACTAACATTTTAACTTACGTTTTTAACCTTGTGTACTTGGTATTCATTTTCGGTTTTTCCTTTTTCGCACAAAAAATCCAAGTCAATATAGCCTTAGGTAAAATTTCTAAATCTTTAAATAAACTGCAGAACATGCGGGACAAAGCCAAAGAAGAAGCCGTTTCTGCCATAGTACAATTAGGAAAACCTGAAACAGACCCAAAACCTCGGGTCGAATCCTTGCTTCATTTCTTTTCAATTTCGCCAAATGACATGGACCCCAAAGGAGTAGTCCAAAGGCTGGAACATTTAGTCAATTCTGCTGATAACCGATTTAAAGACGAAATTAAGTTGTTGGCTCCTTCGGCTGACGAAAAACAATTGCAGAATTTGGGAAACCTTGTAGAAACTGCCCATGGCTTGAATTCTTTGTATCGCACGGTCCGACATCATTATCTAACCGGAAAAAAGGGCGGAAGCATCTACACTATGACTCAAATTCAAATGGAATTGCCCATGATTATGGAAGAAGCAGAAGCCTATTTCTCGTTCATTGATGCATTCAAACAAGAAAAACCAATCGGTGATGGCATCGGTCCTTTGGTGGCTTCTACACTGATTGGGGATGCATTAGTTCATGAAATTGCTGAAGAAACTATCGTCGCAGAAGTTAATATTGAGGGCAGAAAAGTCCTTGTTACCCGTGCCCAAGGTCCAGGTGGAACTTGTGGAAAAGCTGGAGATGCTGTAACAAAGTTGGTAAAAAAGCACAAAGATTTGTCACTGATCGTTATGGTTGACGCGGGACTCAAACTTGAAGGTGAAGAATCCGGCGTAGTCATAGAAGGTATAGGAGCAGCAATTGGTGGGGTAGGGATTGAACAATACAAAATCGAAGAAATTGCAACTAAAAACAAAGTTTCAGTGTTTGCAGTTATTGTTCGCCAGTCTATAAAAGAAGCTTTGGCACCTATGACGGACGCTGTTCGTAACTCAGTTGATGAAGTAATAAAAAGAATAAATCGAATCATCCAAGAACGGACAAAAGAAGGCGACACACTGTTGGTTGTTGGTGTTGGAAACACCATCGGTGTTGCTTAATTTTTCGCATTTTCCTTATTTTGAACCCTTTTTCCAATCAAAAATATAAGCCCCAGTTTCCCATTTTTTGATGCTGAATCCTAACAATGTTACTTGCCCCCTTTGATCCTTGGAAATCTCCACTGTGCACGTGTCCACCTAAATTAACTTTTAATCCTTATACTGGATGCGACCACGGCTGCTTGTACTGTTATGCTTCTTCGTATATACCCCATTTTCACGAGTGCAGACCAAAAAAAGACCTGATAACCCGACTAAAACGGGAAGCATCAAAACTAAATGGGGAACTGGTTTCTATTTCTAACTCTTCAGACCCTTATCCCCGGTTGGACAAAAAACTCGGTTTAACCCGAAAAAGCTTGGAAATATTGGCGAACAACTCTTGCAGGATTCAAATAATCACAAAATCTGACTTAGTAACAAGAGATATAGACATCCTACAAACTGTTCCCAGTGGAGTTTCAATAACGATCTTGACCTTATCAGATTTCCTGTCAAAAAAACTCGAACCTGCTGCTCCAGCATCTTCAAAACGATTAATTGCAATAAAAAAACTTGTGAACGCCAAAATTCCAACCACCGTTAGAATTGACCCAATAATTCCTTTTCTAAACGACGATTTGGAACCACTCGTAAAAGCCGTCACGGATTTAGGGGTTTTACATGTTACCTGTTCAACTTACAAAATCAAACCCGATAACTGGAAACGCTTCAGTTTAGTCTTTCCAGAAGTTGCAGAAAAACTGAAGCCACAATATTTCAGTAAAAGCGAGCACATTGCTGGTTCAACTTATTTGCCAAAAACTTTTCGTTTCAGCTTGATGAAACAAGCAAAACAACTAGTCGAGCAACATGGTTTAAAATTTGGGTGTTGCCGAGAAAATTTCAATTTGAATTCTGCATTTTGTGATGGTTCATGGGTTGTTCCTGATTCACAGAAAAAGAAAAGTAAGCAACTGTTTTTTAGTTAATTTACTTTTTTTGGAAAAATTTTTTTCAACATATGCCCCTTTATTAGTTTCCTAATGTGCTCAGGTGTTCTACCAAACTTGCTATTTTTTGTTGCTGGTTAGAAATGTTTAATAAATCCAGTTACCCAAAAGGGGGGTGAGTGCGTAAAAGATGCCGAAGAAAATATTCATGTATCGCGGTCATTCGATTGAGGAACTGCAACGCATGTCCATGGACGAATTCATAAAGTTGCTTCCTTCACGGCAACGCAGAAGTCTCCAACGTGGACTAAGCCAGACACAGCGAACGCTTCTAGAAAACGTCCGAGTTGCCAAAGTAAACCAAAACGAAGGCACCAAAGCGTCCGTTAAAACTCATGCTCGTGACATGGTAGTGCTACCTGAAATGGTAGGAGTTACCCTTTTAATCCACAATGGAAAAGAATTCATACCCGTTGATGTACAACCCGAAATGATGGGTTGTTACCTAGGAGAATTTGCGATAACCAATAAACCTGTACGACACGGTTCACCAGGTATCGGTGCATCTAGGTCATCAATGTATGTGCCGCTCAAGTAAACACTAAACATGGGTACAACCACCAAAACAGTAATTGAGACGGGGGTTTATGCCTCTGCTCAACACTTTTATGATGTAATAGTGTTCATTTGGAGATTAATTTTTGTTTTTTTTATTTTATCGCTTTCTCGTACAGTGGTTTGAGAACTATGTTTCATTATGTGTACATATAATTGTGTCCCATGTCTTAAGTTAGAATGACCTAAACAATCTCTTTAACTAAACTTTTTATGAATTCTTGGATGTCATCAATCCAATTGGGAATATGATGCATTGTTTTAATTCCTTTGTCTGTCAACAGATACGTTTTCTTTCTTGGATATGCTAGAGACGTTATCAGTCCCTTGTTTTCCATTTTTTTCAAGGTATAATATACTATGCTAGGGCTCAGTTTCATTTCATATGTGTTGTGAACAAGCATTAGTATGTCATAACCACTTAGCGGCTCTTTTTTTGATATGTTTGCGAGAATTAAAAAGTCTAAAAAAGACGTGAAAATTCTTTTTTTGAACGAACTTAGGTCTAGTTTATCCAAAAGCTTTTCCTCACTCTAGTTTCGATGAATAAAAACCAGATTTGAAGCCTGAACTTTGATTTTTTAAATGATCCAATTGCCTCAAATATATTGAAAATCATTTTATCCCCCACTCAAAGAATAAGTAATGCTTATTTTAGTTATAAATTTTGTCCCTTTTTATTGAATATTTAAATAATTAAATATAACTGATATATATTGTAATTTAATAACTGTTCGAAATATCGAGTTGTTATTTTATCATGTATTGCTCGGGGCAATTTTAGAGGCTGCATTGTAAATGAAAATCAATTGTGGCTATCAACTTCATGGTTCGTTGCTATGTTAGTGCTTTCTTAGCTTGCGATAAATCATTACAAAAATGATGACACTTGCTACAACAAGTGCTATTAATGGCAGAAACTCTTGTATATCAAATAAATCTTCGCTTGGACCCAGATCAATATTAGTGTCCGTCAAATCTATTCCGCCCGATCGTCCACAGGTATTGATATTTAGTGCTGTCAAAGATGGGTCCTTGTCTACCGAACCGTCTGTAGCGAGACCAGTATCTGCATCACAGACTAAACTTATGTGCCTAAATTCCTCATTGATGTAGCCATCTGCAGAAAGATATATCGCTTTTTGTCTTCCTTGTGGTGTTGGAGAATAAACATATTGGTGTTCCTGTGTGATTGCTGAAAATGTTGCTGTAATCTTGTCTGGAGGTACATCCCAAAGCGTTATTTCTTGACCTAGGGGAGGATTACTTTGGATCCAGAAAAGACTCGTTCCAATTAAGGTTCCATTTTGGAGATACACACTTCGATTGAAGATGTTTACGTAGATCTCTGTTGAGATAAATATTTGCTCATTATCTTGCTTGGCGTTGAGAGAGACTTCCAAGCCTGCTAGGGTTTCGTTTAATTCGAAACACTCCCATCGTAATTTCATTGGTATTTTATTACTAAATGACATTACTGTAAAATTGGAAAACATGATTAAAGTTGAATCGAAGCTGTATTCTGCAAATGCCCCAACTTTTAGCCATGTAGGGGTAAAAGAAGCATTGATGGGTTCAGACATTGCAATAAATATTATGTTAAAAAAAAGTAGGAAAAAAAATATCATCTGTTTAGTTTTCATATTTTTGTTGCATTCTCCTTGGTTTGCTCTGTGATTTCCCATTTGTTATATCGGCGTGCCAGAGTATGTTACATCTGCCCAAATTTGACGGTTATCAGGTTCTAATGTGTCCAAATTGAGGAAATCGCATTCAGTATATGTTAATACCTGACGAACATTTGTAATGTAGAAGTATTGTGGATAATTTATTGCACTTACAAAATAAGCGTCATAATATGCTACGGTGAAATCCGTTTTGATAGCCCTAAATCCATAATACATATAGCTTGTAAAAGTCCATGGGTCTTCTGTAACTCTAACTGACCTGTGTAATTCTTGATGGAAATAATTATTTCCACCACTATAGTAACCAATCGCATAGGATGTTACTCCGTGTGTTTCTTCATCTGTGTCATGTTGGATGTCCATCAAAAAAGGATCCGCAAAAACTAGGCTTAAAGAAGTCAGTAGTAATGTAACAACTAACGTTGTAAGTATCGTTGTTTTAAAAAGAATTTGACTTTTCATTTTATCACCCCTATTTTAAAGGTAGACATTCTTATGTATCAAAATATTAATAACTCTTTTCTTCAATTTTGTAATATTCATTTTTGTAATAAAATAAAATTTTAATTAC
This sequence comes from Candidatus Bathyarchaeota archaeon, assembly GCA_024650005.1. Classification (GTDB taxonomy): domain Archaea; phylum Thermoproteota; class Bathyarchaeia; order Bathyarchaeales; family Bathyarchaeaceae; genus Bathyarchaeum; species Bathyarchaeum tardum. The sequence goes on from JANKMT010000001.1 coordinate 434,564, forward strand.
GTTTATTGCATAAAATTTATAACCTTTTTGTGCATAATTGCCAAGAGGGGCTTGTGAATCGGGAATTTGCTAATAAAGACCGTTAACGTTTTCAAAAGTTTTGGATGCACTGAAGCTTTGAACGATTTGAATCTTCAGGTTCCTAAAGGCATAGCTGGTTTTATTGGCAAGAATGGGTCTGGTAAAACTACTACAATAGGGATTCTTTTAGGTTTGTTAAAACAAGATCGGGGTGATGCCTCAATTTTCGGTTTGGATTGTTGGCATGATTCCTTTGAAATAAGGCGAAGATTGGGTGTTATGCATGAAAACAATGCATACCCAAATAACTTCACAGGTCGCCGCTTTTTGGAACATGTTGCTGGGCTCTACGACGTTTCACAAGTAAAAAAGCAGGCTAAAAAAGCTTTGAAAGATGTTGGATTGAGCGACACACGAGACAAGCAGATCAAAACTTACTCTGCAGGTATGCTTAGACGTTTAGGTCTAGCACAAGCTTTGATAGGTGAACCTGAACTTGCAATACTTGATGAACCTACTGCGAATATAGACCCATCAGGTCGTATCACATTACTGCAAAAGATAAAGCAAATACATGAAGATAAGGGCACTAGTTTTTTAATATCAACTCATATCTTAAGCGATTTAGAAAAAATTTGTAATTGGCTTTGTATAATCGATTCTGGGTCGATTGTGGATCAAGGTGATGTAAAAAAGCTTGCTGCAAAATATTCAGCAAACATCTACAAGATTGAAGCATCAAACTGTTATTTGCTTGCGTCTAAAATTAGGGATCTTGAAATAGTTGATCGCGTTTGGGTTGAAAATGAAACAATTTATTGCAAAGTTGAAGATCCAACCGTATTCTGTAAACAGGTTCCATGTGTCGCCGCAGAGCTGGGATTACAGTTGCAAAGTTTCCAACAATTACTTGGGACCCTCGAAGAGATTTATAAAGCAACGGCAGGGGTTGATGAAAAGTGAGACAAAAAACTTTGCAGAAGTTGCTGCTTTGGGAGCTTGAAGAATATTTGGCTTTTCCCATTCTGGAGTTGCTATTATTTACCGCAATTTATTCAATAATAAATCAATCAATTCTTGAGATATCCCCTGTTATGAGTTATTCGAATTTGCATTGGGGAATTCAAAATGTTTTTCTTTTTTTAATTTTTGTTACATCTGCCATTCTTTCCAGAATCTTTGCGGGTAGTTATGGAAAAGGAGAAACCAAAGTACTTTTGTCCTATCCTGTGAAAAGATGGCAGGTATTTCTTTCAAAATTCCTTGCTATGTTTTTTACTCTATGTATTATATACGGTGCAATTTTTTCTTTGCACATATATCTCCACGCCTTAAACTTCTTTGAACCAATGTTTTACATATCGCTTTTGAGTATTTTTCTTCAAATATTGTTAATGTCCACAGTTGTAGTTGTTGTTTCTTTATTGCTAAAAAATGAAATAGTTGCTATTTTGACCTCTATACTTCTTTTGTATGGAATTGATAATATTACAACTGCTACAAGTTACTTAAATTCAACAGGCAGATTTAAGATTGTTTTTGCTTATTATGGACAACTAACTCATGACATTCTGCCCACGGCAATGGTGAATGTTCCAGAAATAGAAGAAGTAATTTTGGCATTTTCTATTCCAACTATTATTTCAGCTTTATTAATATTTATGTCCATTTTTTATTTTAGTAAGATGGAAGTAGATTGAGGAAAAAAATCAATGATGAAAGTAACCCGAGTTGGAATAATACTTCTAATGATTGGAGTTTCATTTCTTTTAGTCACAGTTCTTAGAGGCAGTAAACCATATGGACCCTTTGGCATGGAAATAGATAACTTACCTGCTAACGGCTGGTCCACCCCCAATGAATTCCTCTGGTTTCCCCGAGAACTCCGAATAGAAATAAATGCAAATTCACCTGTTGATGTATATATTCTTGATGAAAAACAAAGAAACATATGGACAACAAATGAGATTATCGACTCAACGTCGTCATTTCTGAATGTAACTCAAGAAATGTCCGTCCTGCAAATCAATAATCGTGGTTCCTATGCTGTTCTAATCTATAATCCATTTGCTGTAAATACGTCTGTATCAATATCTATGACACTTTATGGTTATGAAAAAGATATGTTATGGGCATCGATTTTTCTCATTTCATTAGGTCTACTTACATTACTGCTTTCAATTATGTTTGGAATTAAATATAATTATCACAAAAAAGGTACTTTTTCTATAAAAAATAATTATTATTTCGGAAGAAGAGTTAATTAATTAATTAATTAATTTTTTTGTGATAAAATTTCGCATCTATAATGTTTACCTTTTTTCCTTTCAAATGTTAGAATTGCCCTAAAAGGCTCTTGTGTTCTAAATCAACACTCTAGACCCTTTGAAAAGTTCTCTAGCTGTTTATGCTCTGTATGTTGGTTCGGCCCGTTTCTTTTGTTGACCTGGAGCACCAATTTTTGGCAGTGGTATAGGGGGTGGAATGTTTAGGGTTCTGCACAATATTACTGACTCTAAAAAGACAATGTTAGATATCGATTGAAGAACAATTGGTGACGGAGGTTTCTTGTCTTTGTGGTTTTTTGTGATTTCTTCTAGTTCTTCGGGTTCACCTGAAACATGGCTGATTCCTTTAAAATTAATGTGAGCTACTGCAGGATTATAGTTAATGTTGAAAACAAAAGGGACTTCAAGTAGCTGGTCACTTGTTTTGTTTACTCCAACCACGTTAAGGTTGGTGGCGATTTTTACTGGTGGGATGGGTCTACCTATTTCCCAGTAATTTTCTGCCGAAATGTTTTTCAAGAAAACTCGGACATTAACCATTTTTTGACCCATCTTCCAAATTGTGGGTTTATGATTGTTGTTTGTATCTTGTTAATCCGCAAGCACCGCATGTGTATCGGTTGCCGTGGTCTGCCATGAAGTATCCGGGTCCACAACGTTCACAATTTGGACGTAATCGTTTGACTTCTTGTTCTTCAATGTTATAGAATTCGTGGCTTTTCTTTTCAGCTTTTTTGGATTTTTGTTTTGATTCTTTTTTTGGCATGTTTACTCTTCCTCCGTGTTTTCTTCAGGGGCTTCTTCTTGAACTGTTTTTTCTGGAACTGCATTTCGGTTGACTATGTGTTTTGGTTCCAGATTTTTAGCTTGTTCAACTGAATCGTAAACATTTGCATCACCAACGGTGGTCATTGTTCCTGTTTTGGTTTGCATGTTAGTGATGTAAACTAATTCACGTTTAACCTTTAACAATGATGCAAGTTGATTACTAACTTCAGCACGTGTTGGAGTGCCTCCAGTCTCAGAGTGGTCAACACTAAATGACACTTCTTTCCTTTTCATAAGATTATTTTGCTGTTTAGAGGTGATACTAACCTTCATTGCTACACTTCCGTAGTTGCAGATGAATTGACACATCCCCCGTACTTTAGCTTTTCGAAGAATTACTCATTAAATCAACGAAACGGCGCATGTTTTTTCTGCTTTTGTCCGTTACTTTAACCAAAACAATCCCAACTTTAGGTTGCCCATAAACAACCAATGCATCTTCAGGTGCCGACAAAACAGTCACCAAAGTGAGTAAATCCTCTTCTCCGTCAACAACTATCTTGGTTTTCACCTTATCTTGTAATGCTAGTTTTATTGTATTCCAGGCTTCGTCAGTTATGGTTCCTGCAGGATTTTTTGTATATAGTGTCTTTTGAGCAATGGCGGTGATTGGCTGAATTGTTTTTCGCATTGTTTTATTGTCTACAATCAAAATGTCTACAGAGATTCCTGATTCAACAATGTTTTGTGACACTACATCCCCCACTGAAATCACTGTTGATGGTTTTTCTTCTAAAATATAGTCTTTGAGTTTGTTCATGGTTTCCTCAACAGAACCCTGAATTAAAACCCCTTGAGGTTCTTTGAGTTCTTTACGCAGTTCATCATTTATGACGCGTATAATTGTGACCTACCTTACTCGAAGTGCATAGTGACCTTTCTTTTTCACCTTCATGGCGCGAGCAACAGCCGAGCCTTCAGGATCAATGATAACGACTATTCCTGAGAAGTCATCACTCAAATCTGATTCGTCACAGTTCGGACAAATTGAACCATCTGAAATAAAATGGCAAATTCTGCAAGCTTTATCGGTCATTTCATTTATTCTCCTGCTGGTTTTGCACCACTTGCAGCTTCTTCAAGTAAACCTTCCTCTTTTGCTATGTCTTGTTTAATCCACTCGAGTTTTCCAAGGTAAGGCTGCCGAGCAGTAACTCCAATTTTTCCTGAACCGCCACTTCGTCCCAAGGATACTGCAGTTATTCGGACTCGCACTTTGTCTCCGGTTTGAAGTTTTCGTTTTGTTTCTTTACCCATTAAAACTCCTTGGCGTTCATCATACGAGATGTAATCATCCATTAATTGAGAAACGTGCAAAAGTGCATCCACAGGTCCGATACGAACGAAAGCTCCAAACTCTGCAATTTCTACTACTTCTCCCTCGATTACTTCTTGAATTTTGGGGTAGAAAGTAAGCAAAGAAAATTGAACCTTGTGGAATGTAGCTCCATCTCCGGGAATTATTTTGCCACATGGATTTACGCTAATTTGTGTGACTGCTATGACGTAACCTAATTCTTCGTCTACCATGCCGTCATATTTCATTTTAAGTTGGTCGTAACCTACAGTGTTGATATCTTCTCCAAACTTTTCTGGTGGTATACGAATTGCATCCTCTACTGCTACTAGCTTGAACACTCAATTTCACCTAATCTTAAATTTGATGATGTATTTACGTGAAAGTCTTACAAATGGGCTTTCGTTTCCAAATAAAAGACAGACCCATTTATAAGCCTATACCGTCCCATCCACTGCCAAACGGCGTTTTTGCCTCAAAAAAATGGTTGTAATCCCCTTTTCTTTTAACCGCTTTTTTAATTCTTTATCATTTGTTGCCACAGGGCAGTTCCATTCAGACGCTACTCTAACAATAACATCATCAAAGGTTTCATCCTTTTTTTTGTCAACAAGGATAAAACGGCATTTTTCTGCAAACTTGAAAGCTAACAACGCTTGTTTTTGAATCTTTGGAGTTGATTGAGCAAGACCTTCAAGCTCCTTTTTTGTTGAAGATAAAAGAATAGGCTCAAACCGTTTATTCAACAAGTTTTCCAGTTCCTGAAAAATATCCAAACGAAATTGAGCTGGAATAAAAAAGAAGTTTGCATCTAAAATAATCTTTAATGTTTCGTGTTTTGGAACTGCCAATTGAATAATTCTCCAAGCTTTACATTTTTTATCCTATGTATGAGGTTTGGTAGCCACTGACTTTTCCTGTGTCTGCCCATATGCCTACTCCAATGCTGTTAACGTTTCCGGGGTAAACTTTGTCCAGTTTTACTACAACATACCAGTAAGGAATCAAATCTAAGGGTTCATCCCTGATATGAGGCCATAGATTAACTGATACAGGGTCTTCAAGCACAACAAAATCAGCTATTTCTATACCATCTACCATCCAAGAATATTCCCTGGCACTATCAATGGCAATTTGGATTGCTTCTTGTTCTGAAACATTGACATCAGTGTTTCCTACATTAAATAGCAACCAGCCATCAGTAAGGAAAGTTAGCGCCCCATCGTAAAAAGTTAAAGTCATCCCTTTAGCTTGGAAATCTATTCCATTCGTTGTTTTTGACCATCGGATTTCAACATCTTTTCCGGTGGTTGTAATTATCAATTTGATATCGCCTTGGATTTTTTCTGTATTTTCTACATGGCTGATTGAAGTTAGTATATTTCGCATTGGCTCTATGTATGGAGCATCTGCATAGGTTTGGTATCGTTGAACAAGGTTTTTAGTATATTCAATAACATTTGCTGACGGGGGCGTAGAATAGATTGGTGACCCCTCAATTATTGTAAGGTAATAACGGGACAAGGTTTGGTTTCTAAACCTGAAATCTATCGACAATTCGGTTTCATCTGATATAAGACGGTAGGTTAAAAATTCTTCAATTGTTCCTCCCAGATCTGTGCGATACCCAACTGTATGCCTTTCTAGGTTTGCTGTATACTTGGTCATATCTAGTTGAATTACATCCTGCAAAAAGTTAACTACACTATCAGTGGATATTCCCCATGACAATAATCGTTCGTGGTCGATGGATAATTGTTCAAAATCGTTTTGCAGTTGGTCTTGTTTGGCAGATAAATCCTTTAACGACGTAAACTGAACATACGATAACCCTGCCAAAACAATAATGACAATCATTAGGGCTCCAAAAACTATGCGCCATTGTCCAGACAAAGCAAAGACACTTTTCGTCTGAACTTCGGGGGCTTCTTCTACGCCTTTCATGGTCAATACAGCTGCTTGTCCAAAAGTGGAAAGCCGGTATCGTCCGTCGTCCAGTTTAGTTATTAGTTCTCCAAGGTTTTCAAGATGATAAGTAAGATGTGAGCTTGAAATCCCCAGTTCTTCTAAGATTCGAGAAAAATTTTTTGGTTTTTCTGCGAGCATCCGAAGAATCTTTCTGCGAGCGGGATGTTTCAAGGAAGTGAACATTGTCGAATATGTTTCCTCACCTGAGTCCGACATTACAATCCTCGTTATCATATATTGTACTACTGTAAGTAAGCTTTTTGATTGTAATCTGCATTTTTAGAATTATATTGTGTATACAAAAACAAAAAGTCATGTGTCAAGTGATTATATGCCCGAGCAGATTTAGAAAATCAAATAAACCGTTTTTATTGAGAGGCATTATAAATCCTCATTTTTTTAATTAGTTCTTGTTTGTTGGTATCGCTAAGGTTTTTAACGATTCAAGTATTTCAATAGTTTTCTCTATTTCATCATCTGGTATTATTTCCTTAATTGTCTTAAGTATGCCCAATAATTTACTGGATGTGTGATATTTTCGAGTGATAAATATCAAAAGATTTGTGTCGAAACTATTTTTTGAGATAATTATTGGTATTGCCTCAAAAAGTCTAAAATCGATTTTGCGCGATCAATATTGTTATGTTGGGGTCTCAACAAACTCCTTTTTTTTGCAAAATTACGACTGATTTGTATGAAATAGAATAATTTGAGTTGCATCATTATTAATCAAAAAACTAAGAATTGGTTAGGTGACTTTTATTGTCACAAACCAAAAAATTCGTTTCCAAGACCTAACTACTTTGGATTATTCCGTAACCAATAAGGCGCCATCGACCGCCAATTTTTCTGCTGATGGCTACTCGTGCTCCGTCTTCTGCACAGATTGGTCTGACCAGTGTAAGGTTAGCGCTATCTTTCTTTGAAGAGGTTACTGCCCCAATAGTAATCGTTGTTCCAACATCCAACAATAGTTTTTCACCTTTGATTATGTTAGAAACTTCTACAAGTTCTTTAGTTCCAATGGCGCGCTTCAAAAGCTTGGTTTCTAAAACAATTTCAGACCTTGTAGGCGGAAGCAAATCAGGTTTTCCAACCATGTTGCCTGTGAGACCATCAGCTTTAGTCATTGAAGGGTCTAGGTATGTTCCTATTCCTACTAGGCCTCCACTTTTTGCTTCGTCTACTTGTTTTCCCCCTGCACTGAGGCTGGTTATTTCGGTGAAAATGGGTTCATAGAATGTTTTTCCTTGTTTGTCTACTCTGATTCCTGGGCGGATTTCAACTTCGTCTCCTACTTTGAAGCTTCCTTGGAAAATGCTCCCACCGATTACTCCTCCATCGAGATCGTCTATTGTATCTCCGGGTTTGTTAACGTCAAAAGAGCGAACAACAAACATTCTTGGGGGTTTGTTTGGGTCACGTTCCGGGGTCGGTATGAATTTTTCTATTGCCTGCAAAACAGCGTCAACGTTTGCCATGTGTTGAGCAGAAACTGGGATAATGGGTTTTCCTTCTGCGATTGTGCCTTTTACGAATTCTTGAATTTCTTTGTAACTTGCTAGGGCTCGTTTTTGGTCAACGATGTCGATTTTGTTTTGAATAATAATAATGTTAGTTACTCCAGCTAATTCAATGGCTGCAAGGTGTTCCCGAGTTTGGGGTTGAGGACATTTTTCGTTAGCTGCAATAATCAACAAGGCGCCGTCCATGACTGTTGCTCCTGAAAGCATTGTTGCCATGAGGGCTTCATGTCCGGGGGCATCAACAAAACTGATGGCTCTTACGAATTCTGCTTTTGAGCCGCAACTAGGACAAGTAGTACTTGATGTGTAACATTGAGGTTCGTCACAATTTGGGCATTTGAAGATTGGGGCATCTGCGTAACCTAGTTTTATGGTGATGCCTCGTCTGAGTTCTTCACTGTGTTTTGCTGCCCAAACTCCAGTTATTGCTTCAACCAGAGTGGTTTTTCCATGGTCTACGTGACCAATAGTGCCTATGTTGACCTCGGGTTGTTTAGGTAACGCCAAAGCTTTCTTGCGTTTAGTGGTAACAGTTGATGCCATAGTAATCAATAATCCTTAGCAACATAGAAAAAAGACTATATATTAAAACTTTCGAGTTCTCTCTTCCTTTTTTACAAATATTGATTGTGAATTAACAAGTATCATATACCAAATTCAAACAAAGGTTAAACTATCGTGTGGGGTAAGGAAGCACCTTCAATCCAGTCAACCGTTTTTCATTTTCTTCCTTGCCTCATATTTAATCTTCTGCATTTTGGTTGATTGTTAGTGTTCAAACAAAGAAACTGTTGAGCACCTATAATGATTTTGTCTTAACAAGTGTAATATAACAAAAGGTTTCAGAGCTAAAATCTAGTGTGGGGTAAGGGAGTACCTCATTCCTTCAATAGCTTTATACCATTTCCTTCCTTACCTCATACACTCTATAGTAATTTAACGGTTCTGGAACTTCCTTATAGAAGATGATTCACGTTAATATCAGCTAGGGATTGAAACCAATCAAAGCGTAATTTCCTCGACCAATTCTCTTTAAAACTCTCTCGCTCATCGGAACCAATGAAGATTGGCTTTCTGGGCACATATCAGCCATTTCTGTAACAATATCTTTCCACCGTTCTCGTCCGTATTTTGCATGAATATATTCTGTAACCTCGGATATTGAGCCCGAACCTCCCCGAGTTTTAAGAGCTTCAATAATTGCATCTCTTAGTATCATTTTTTAATTTTCCCCCTGTTCAAATTCTTTGTATTTTGTTATAAACAATTTATATTAAACATTAACCTTAGATGCTCAACTAATTTGGGTGAACCAAAACTTGCCATTAAAATACTTTGAAGCACCAGACGTCAAAAAACTAGCAGACGAAATCATTGAACAACTAGAATTCATCCATGTTGTTCCTGAGTCCATTCATTGTTTTCGCAGTGAAGGCTCAAAATCCCGAAGAATAATTGCCAGAATTCACGGGTTTGGAAAAATTTGGCAACAAGCCCTTGGATTGCCCCCCTCGTATGTTATTGAAGTTTTAAGCGAACGCTACGACAAACTAAGCCAAGACGACAAAGAACGCACCGTACTTCATGAACTAATGCACATTCCCCACGGGTTCAAAGGCGGGTTTAGACCCCACAAAGGATACGTGAGCAGAATACAAGTAGAAAACATGTATAAGCAATACAAAAAAAGAAAACAAAAAACTTCAAGATAACACTTGAAGCAAACAACAATTTAACGGTCGCAGATAGCACAAATTTGTAAGGTATAGCCTTTCTTTTTGACTATTTCTTCTGCTTTAGCGATAACTTCACTGCGCTCTTTAGAATACCAGACTTCACCACATTGCGATTCTTTTGCCTTTGAAGGCTTAACTCCAACTGTACTGATTGGGTCAGCTAACATACAATCCACTGTATGAAACTTGACTTCTTTTTTTGGATAATCAACAGAAATCAAATAGCCGCCTTCATTATACAAATCAATTAACTGTTGGTCACTAACAATTTCAGTCAACAAAGACTAAACACTCCATTAATCGAAGTAAGACAACAACTATACAATTAAAAAAGCTATCCGTTAAACCTGAAAAAATCAAGAATGCACTAAACGCTGGATAAAAATGTGCTGGGCCTTAACGCCCATAAAAAAACTAAAACTTATTGTTCAGGTACTTCAGCAGCTTCAGTTTCTGCTGGGGCATCTTCTTTGAGTTTTTTGCCTTTTGGCTTGTCAATAACTTTCATGTTGACTTGAACAATTGCGTCAGTTATGACGTTGCCTCGAAGGGTTTTACGTTTGCGCTCGCCCTTTCGGGTTGCACGAAAACCTACGCCTTCACTTAGAATAGCGCCAATACGAATTCCACCATGAATGTTTGGTCTCATGGGGAAGCCGTCTTTATCGGAGCCACCAGTTATTTTCAATTTGAAGCCTGATAGTTTGAGTGCGGTTCCGTCAATTTCTTCTCCAAGTTTTCTTCCGATTAAGGGAACTGCTTGTGCTTCTTCTAATTCTACTGCTTTTGATGTTCCATCTGCAGGGTCTGAAACTATTACTTTGAATTTTGCCAAGCGCTTTTTTCTCTCCTACGCATTTCTCGTGACGTTAACAGAATGGGGAACAGCTGTTTATTAAAGATTACCCACATTAGCAGCTCCTCTTTCTGAAAATATTATAGCATCATGTTTGAACAAATACGGAGCTGGACTCGATAATATTTGATTATAATGAAATCAGGACCGTTGAACGTCATTAAGTTAAACTGCTTTTATTGTTCTAACCCTTATTTATTTTTGCAGTATATTTTCTAAACAAATTGGAAAACCTCATATACAGCCACAAACCAGAGGAATATGTGTTCCTCGTGGGAGGTTCAAAAAAATGTCCCCTAAGTTAACCCTTCGAGCCTCGAAAAATTTGCTTATGTATTGGTTAGCCGATATTCTGGAATCTGAGATTCCTGACGTGGACATTTTTGGCTCGGACCGCAAACTACTAGACTTTGCTTATCAAGACTTAACAATATGTCTAGCAGCAAAAGACGACGACAAAAAAGTTGATATCGCAGAAATTCTTAACGATGAAACTCGCCACGAAGAAGTAAAATCGTTCCTGAAAGTTTGGACCCAACAATGGCTCCATAAATGGCGAGAACGGGTCACTTTCTGTCAAAAAATGCCACACTTTTCTTTAGAGCATGTACAATTACGAAAGAATGCTACAAAAAACTACAAGGCAATGGAACATGGTGAAGAACTGAAAAAGATGATTGTTCAAAAATTAATCAACAACGGCGAAGTCTGCATGCCTGAACTAATCGCAGAAAACATGATAATTGAAGAAATGACTGGTCGCATGCGAATTAATAAACGCATGGCACCTGAAGACCAAATTACGATGGAGCCGTATGATCTTTTTCAGAATGTGTCGCCACAAGTGAAGAAACTGTCAGAGCGTAAAATACCCTTGATTCGGTTGAAGCTAATGACTGACGCTCAAGTATAATCTGGTCTCAACTTAAGATCGCTCTTTGTTACATCATTTCTTTCATCGCTGATGTTATGTCAATGTTTTGTTTGGGCAATTTTGTCAATTTTTCATTTTTTACATGTGAAAGACTGTCACTGTAGATGGGTCTTTCTTTTTTGTAGAATATTCCAATGGGTATTCGGTCATCCCATTCTAGGGCTTTTTCTATCGCCTTTTTGTGGTCTGTTACATCATGGTTTTCGTCTTCAAGTTTGTAGACCCTTTGATTGAACCAATCATAGGTGTTCAAATAATTGAAGGTTACACAAGGCTGGAAAACGTCAATAAATGCAAATCCTCGGTGTTTTATCGCCTCTACAATTAGGCTCTTTAGATGGAACATGTCCCCTGAAAATCCCCGTGCCACAAAGGTTCCGTTACTAACCAAGGCATGAGCTATAGGATTTAACATGGGCGGAATAACACCAAAAGGGGTAGACTTTGATTTGAATCCCTGTTGGCTGGTTGGCGTGGCCTGACCAGTAGTTAAACCCAAAACCATGTTATTATGAACAATTAACGTCATGTTCACGTTTGTTCGTAACGCATGAGCAAAATGTCCCCAGCCTTCATTGTACTGGTCGGAATCCCCAGCAAAACCAATTACCGTTAAGTTCGGGTTTGCCAATTTTATGCCCTGTGCAGTAGGCAACACTCGCCCGTGGATACCATGGAACCCATTGATGTTCACGTAATTAACAATCTTGCCATGGCAACCAATTCCTGAAACCATCACTGCGTCTTCTCGTTCAATACCTGTTTCTATAAAAGCTTTCTTGAAAGCCATTAAAATTCCAAAATTGCCACATCCAGGACACCACGTATTAGTTTTTGGTGTTTTCAAATCATTAAGAGAAACCATTTAGAGCACCTCCCGAATGCGTTGGGCCAACTCTTCTGGATTGAAGGGTCTACCGTCATATTTCAAAATCTTATGGTCAACAGTCATTAACAGATGTTCCTGAATCAGGCTGGACAATTGAGAAGTTTTATTATTCTCTACAATAACTGTCTTTTTCGCAGATTTAATATAATTTTTAATTTTGTTTATTGGGAACGGACTTAAATACAAAATTTGCAAAAAGTTAACGTTTTTTCCTTCGTTGCTTAAAATTTTCATTGCCTCGCGAATAGGTCCTTTAGTAGAACCCCAACTTACAATTGTTATATCTGAGTTTTCTGGACCATAAAACTTGACTGTTTCATAGTTTTCCAATTCTTTAGTTAACCCTTCCAATTTTTTGAAACGCTTGTCATTCATTTTTGTTGTCAAAACTGGGTCTTCAGTAGTGTACCCTAACTCATTATGTTCATCCGCGTTGGTTCTTACTATTGCCCCTTTAATTCCAGGAATAGCTCTGATTGAAATTCCATTTTCAGTTAATTTGTGCCTCATGTATTCTTCTTCTTGAGTATAGGTATCATCAGTTATGAGCTGTCCCCGGTCAATTCCTATTTTGTTTTGATTAAAAATTTCTGTGGTTCCGTTGCTTTCGGACAAATATTTGTCAGAGATAATTATTGCAGGTATCTGAAACTTTTCTGCTAAATTGAATGCATCTAATGTGTTGTAAAAGCATTCTTCTACATCTCCTGGTGCGATTATTGCCCGGGGGAATTCTCCTTGAGATGCATGAATCGCAAATCTTAGGTCTCCTTGTGCGGTGTATGTGGGTAGTCCTGTGCTCGGTCCTGGTCTTTGAGCCAGAACTATAACTGGAGAAGTTTCTGTCATCCCTACCATTCCTAATGCTTCTACCATTAAGGAGAAGCCTCCCCCTGATGTGGCAGTCATGGACCTTACTCCCGCGTAAGATGCCCCTGCAACCATGTTCATTGCTGCAATTTCGCTTTCAGTTTGCATTACAACAATTTTGTATTCTCTGTCCAAGGGCGCAAGAAAATGAAGAATAGTAGTAGCAGGAGTCATCGGATAGGCGGCATAAAACTTGCATCCAGCATTTAACGCCCCTAGACCAATTGCTTCGTTTCCTGTTAGAAAAAGTCTTTTTTTGCCTGCTGACTCTGTTTTCTCAAGTTTGTATCCAAAACTGTTCCCGTAATTTTCTTTAACATAATCGTAACCCCGCTTTGCAGCTTCAATGTTCTGTTGTGCAACTTTTTGGTTAAACGTGTCTTGTAATACTTCATTCAGAATTGTTGTGTCATAATCTAAAAGAGCATTTGCTGCGCCCAAAGCAACAGTGTTCTCCATTATTTGGGGTCCTTCAAGTTCTTTGGCAATTTTTCTGAGGGGCACATGATATAGGTTTATGTCGTTTCTTTCTAACTCTTCTTGAGTTATGCTGAATTCTTCTTGGTCATAAATTATTCCTGCCCCTGAAATTAGTTCATCTTTATGAAAAAAAACAGTTTCTTTGTTTAGAGCGATAAGAAGGTCGGTTTTGTCTGCTTGGGAATAAATTTCTTCTTCACATGCTCTTACTGTGTAAAAGTTGTGTCCACCCCGAATCAGAGATTGATAATCGTTAGCACCAAAGACGCATAATCCGCCTCTTAGGCAAGATTTAGCAAATAGTAATCCAGAACGGCTTATTCCTGCTCCGGCTTCTCCACCAACTAACAACGAAACCTTGTTAACTATCATTTAGGCACCAAAAGTTCAGATGATTTTTTCGTTGGTCTCTAAGTTAGTAATGTGAATAGCGTTAAATGGACAAGCTTTGGCGGCTTTTTCGTAGCAACCCAAATCGGTTAACTCTTTTGTTTCCCCTTTTTCATCTTTTTTTGCATTTTCCATGTGAGATTTTCCTGTTTCATCTGAAAGAACAAAATCTGCACACAATTCAACACATGCCCCAAAACCTTGACAAACAGTATGATCTATTTCCACTCGATATTGAACCATAAAAACTCCTTCATTATAAGATGGGATTTTCAAGCTATATTGTTTACTATTTTTGTTCGAAAATTTGAAAGTTTAAGTGTCATATTTTCCTGTTATGTGTTGATGGGGGCATTATGATGAAAGAAGCAATGTTTTATGAAAAATTAGCTGACAAGCGAGTTAACTGTAACTTGTGCAGTCACCGTTGCCGAAAAATTGCAGAATCAAAAAGAGGACTTTGTGGAGTTCGAGAAAATATTGATGGCAAATTGTTCAGCTTAGTTTATGGACGGCTTGTAGCCAGATCAGTTGACCCCATCGAAAAAAAGCCGCTCTTCCATTTTCTTCCGGGCTCTTTGTCATATTCAATATCTACTGTTGGGTGTAACTTTCGTTGTGCTAACTGCCAAAATTTTGATATTTCACAGTTGCCCAGTGAACGCAAAGTTGTAGTCGGCAATGAAACATCTCCAGAATCAGTTATTTCTGCAGCGAAAGAAAACGGGTGCAAAAGCATAGCATACACCTACACTGAACCAACGATCTTTTTTGAGTATGCCTTAGATGTTGCCAAATTGGCAAAAAAAGCTGGACTCAGGAACGTTTTCGTTACCAACGGTTACATAACTGAAGAAGCACTGCGTGAAATAGCCCCGTATTTGGATGCTGCCAACATTGATTTGAAAAGTTTTAGCGATGAATTTTATCGTAACAACTGTGGCGCTCATTTACAGCCTGTTTTGGATTCAATTAAACTGCACAAGAGCCTTGGAATTTGGGTCGAATTAACTACTTTGGTTATTCCAACATTGAATGATTCAGAAAACGAGTTGAATCAGATTGCAAGCTTCATTAAAGAAAAAGTAGGTGCAGAAACACCTTGGCATTTGTCTGGTTTTCATCCAATGTATAAATTGTTAGATGTTCCTCGTACTCCTGTTGTGACTCTGCAGAAAGCCCGTCAAATTGGATTTGATGCAGGTTTAAAATATGTTTACGTGGGCAATGTTCCAGGAGAAAACGGAGAAAATACCTATTGTCCTAATTGTGGAGAAAAGGTAATTCAACGATATGGTTGTCATATTGAGAAAAATAAGGTTGTACAATCTAAATGTCCCCAGTGTGAGAAAAAAATTGATGGTGTATTTGCTTGAGTTGTTGTACGTGATAAAAATGACACCTAACAGATTAAACGTTTCAAAAATTAGATAGGGTATGTGGAAGAGCGCACACAAAAGAAAAGGGCAGAAACTTGTCTTGGAGTTCATCCCTTTCTTCTGTAGTGGGTGGAAACTGTGCGCTCTTCACTAACACCTTCTTTTGCTATTACCGATTTAACAGTTCAGAATTAGTGCTCATTATTTTAGGTCAAATTCTATCCAAAATTATTGAATACTTATTTAGCTAATATCAGAGTAGGGCGTCAACTAAGAATGATGCTCCAAAGTAGATTAATACTGCCCCGAAAACTGCAATCATGAGCCTGTACCATTTGAACTGTAATATTTTGGCTCCTTTTTTTGCAAAACCCGCAAGTAAGGTGAGCCATGCGTAATCCACCCAAACATGGAAAATATACATTAAAATTACTCCGCATAATCCTGCAAATTCTAAAGCCATTAGAATCAAACTTGCTCCTATGGTCAACCACCAGAGTATGAAGTAAGGATTTAGTCCTGTTAAAGCTAAACCAAGGAGTAACAGGTTTTTGTTGGTGCTTTTCGTCAGGTTTGTTTGTTCTGTTTGATTTATGCTGCTGCGTATTTGCATAAAACCAAAAACTATGAGGGCTGTACCTCCTGCAGCTCCGACAGCAAATCTGACGATTGGCTCGTTTGCGACTGTTAAGAGTCCCATGGCTAGTAACATGACTAGTGTGAATTCGATTATTGTGTGCCCTATCGAGAATATTATTCCGGTTTTGGTTCCTGTTTTTGCTCCGTGGGCTAATGTTACAAAGAATAGTGGTCCTGGGGCTAGAGCACCTGAGATTGTTAGTATTGTGATGGTGGCAATGAAGTTGAGTAAGTCCATAAGTTATGAACAATGGTTTGATGATAAATAGTGTTGTGATTTTTGTTGTGTATTTGTGTTGGACATAAGCACAATAAGGTTTATTATATATTAAGATTTAATGTATACTTTAGTGATAAGTAAATGAGAGCCACCCCCATTTTCTTAGCCTTTTTCTTATTGTTTACTTTAGCATCATTGGCTGTTCCAATTCCCCTCTTCCCCGGAAGCGCCATAACCGCCTACATTCAAACCCCCGTCTCTGCAATTTCCGAATACATGACATACATCGCAGCAATAACAAACGGCCTAATCTACGGCATAGTAGTTTGGGTAGTGTTTTTCTTTGTAGACAAAAAACTAGAAAAATCCCTGTCAATGAACTCCAAACAAATATCAAAATAACAACCAAAACTACCCTTCAAAATAACGGGGTCTGCCAGCCTTGTAGTCTTCATTCCAGTTAAGGTCGGTCTGGGACGGCCACATCATCCCCCAGTAATGGAACAGCATCCCAGACTAATAAAGTATTTAACACTTTGTGGCGAATGAAAAAGAACATCTCCGTAGACGCCACAAGGGTTTCTTGTATTTTTTTATTTTTATTTTCTTGAGATTAATTGTAGCTTTGAAGCTCGTTAAGATTGTTTGTCTGAAGCAAGTGCTCTCTTGCTTTTGCGTCTTTTTGTAGTTTGATTTCTTTTTTCAATAATATCTAAAATGTTCCTAAGAACATCAAGGGTGTCTGATAGATGAAAACTAGCGAACCCTGCTTTTTCAATATGGTTTTCAAAATAAATCTTGTGACCAGCAAGGGTTTTACTTGCAAGGGTAAGTACATTTCTTACTTCTGCTAATTCCGAGGGATGACTGAGAAGGGATGAATTATATCTAGAAGTTTGAATATTTTCAATCTTTTTATTTATTAACACTGTCATTTTTTTTAGTTTTTCGATATCGGTGGTCATAAATAAACAGTGGAAGTGAGTGTTAAAATAGTTTTGTGCCTTAGACGACCCCCTTGACTTTCGCTCAGGATTTTTCTGCAGACAAAGTGGTTTCGAATTATTATAAACATAATTTTATACAAAAAAAGAGATGAGTTCAGTTAAGTGTATCTGGATTAGAAGATAAACTAAATCTGCTCGTGCATTCGAAAATCTTTCTTGATTTATTCAGAAATAGATTTTACTTTGACAGCTCTTGGTCCTTTATCTCCCGCTGTCACTTCAAACTCTACTTTTTCTCCTTCCCTGAGGCTATTTTTGCCCTCAATATCAGAGTTATGAACAAAAATGTCTTTTCCATCTTCTCCTTTAATGAATCCGAAGCCTTTCTGGTCGAGCCATCTCGCTACTGTACCTGTTGTCATGTATTTCACCTCTTTGTCAGGTTTACTTTACTTTCTCTTTGAACTATATATACTTACATTGCTCACGATCGGGTAGTTAAACTGTTAATATACGGTTTTTCAGAGTTGCCTCGGTGTCATGCCTTTGCCCACCCTTGTTGATAGCAGACGGCTGATTAAGAGAACACAGGTATTTGTTAACTTAGGAACAGGGCTCACTCAGCCGATTGTTTATTCATGAATTTCTGTTACTTTGGCGAATACGTAAACTTCATTTTGCCATGTGTTTATCCAGTAGTCTAGGTCGTCACTTATGGCTTGTATGTTAGCTTGTGCGCCTTCAATTGTTATTTCTGCTATCACTATGGTATCAGGGTCGAAGCGAAATCCCCAATAGTTATTGTATTCTTCGATGATGCCTCCTATCCACATTTCAGTTTGGTTTTGTTGAAGATTTTTTAGTTCAGACCAAACCTGTAAACTGTTGGTTTCAACAGCAATAATGTCCCCTTTTGAATCTGTGATAAGTGCCCATCTGCCTGTTTCGTGTTTAGTTTTGTTTGGTTGATTTAAATTCCAGTAAACTAGAACTGTGGAAATAATTACCACTGCAATCACAAACATTGCTATTGCTACATTAGCTTTTTTTACCAAAATAACCCCTGATACTTAGTAGCTGTTTAACAATAAAAAAATGTTGGCTATCTCCCCACGATTGAGTTT
This sequence comes from Candidatus Bathyarchaeota archaeon, assembly GCA_024650005.1. Taxonomy (GTDB): domain Archaea; phylum Thermoproteota; class Bathyarchaeia; order Bathyarchaeales; family Bathyarchaeaceae; genus Bathyarchaeum; species Bathyarchaeum tardum. The sequence continues at coordinate 452,956 of JANKMT010000001.1, forward strand.
TGCAAAAAACCCAACGCTAGCCAAAATTAGGGATTAGTTTGTCTGTGAACCCTTACATGGGTGATGGAGTGCCAGAACCGGAAATTTTGATTATGTTGCGCCTTTCTAATCTTCGAATTGCTTCAATGAATTCGCTTTTTTGTTTTCCGCTGAGTTCGAAGTCTTGCATCATGTCTTTTACTGCAGTTTGGGCGTTTCCTGACCTTTGTCCTCGACGCTGCAGGTAGTTTACAACTCGTCGCTCGATTTTTCCACACTTCCAAGTTGTGTTTCGAAGGAGCGTGGCAATGGAAGAAAGCATTTTTTGGGCATCTGCCCCGCGATGATTTGCCATGACCTTTACCCCAGGTGTTCTGACATAACAGGATTTCTCATAATTAATTGTTTTTGTTTTTTACCTAAACATTTATAACTGACCCTCAGCAACTGCAACGATTCTTCAAATATCTGGTGCATAACAAACAATGAACAATGTCGTAGCAATACTTACTGTTAACCACAAAAAACGCACAATTCGCGACCTAAAAATTACCCAAAAACAGTTCAAATTCAAATGCAAACGAGGAGCAACCCTGTGTTGTAAACTTGGAGGACCAATCCTTTCAAAAAAGGACCTTAACCAAATACTATCTAAGGGACATTCTGAAGATGATTTTCTTGAACCAGTAACTTCCGAAACTGAACCATCAGCTATTGTTTGTGGAAGTCTCAAAACTAAATCCGACGGTTCTTGTATCTTTTTAAGCCAAGATGAAGCCCGAAACAATCACAACTGCATCATATACAACAATAGACCCGCCCTTTGCAGGCTTTATCCGTTCACTTTTGAACTTTTAAGCCCTAATCGTATCGCTTTAAAATTCATTCCCTGTTGCATGGGATTAAACGATCCTGAAGGAAAAAACTTGGATGAACGGTTTATCAGTTCAGCCCTTTTGGAGCCACTCCTTGATGCTATTGAGTTAACCCAAAACGAAACAGATTGAACTGTACAACTTTTACTCTAGTTTTCCTCGGTTTGCAGAAAACGTTGTATTACAGAATTTTTTGCCTTTGTCGTTGATTTCACATCTTATTCCATGGGGAAAAGTAACGCCAGTTACCCGTCTGAAGGCTGTACTGAAGTCGTCTTCTTCGTCATCAAACCAGCACAAGACATACTTGTCGGTTTTTCCTTCTGGCGTGAACAGGTAATCAAAATCTCCTATCAACGGGAAAAATTCTTCAATTGTTCCTTTAAGTTTGATGTTGTCAGTTTGTTTGAAAACAACAATTTTTCGCGCTTTAACTGCTACAAGCGCTTTTGTTTCCCTAGGTTTTTCTCGTTCTTTGTAAAATACGATTACAGGTTTTTCCCATGTGCCTTTCAAAACTGTTACGCCCCTTGATAAGAACCTTGGACAATACAGAATTTAAGAATTGCTCGAATCTTTTTGTTTGTATGGGATTAAACACAGAAATTTAACTGGATTTTCATTATTACTTTTGAATTGATGCATCTCATTTGCAGGAACAAAAATGACGTCTCCAGCTTTGAAAGATTTTTCTTCTTTCCCACCAACCACAAGACCTTCGCCTTCCAGTATGAAAACTTCATGTTCCCACTGGTGACTATGAAAAGGTGTATGCCCTCCAGCATTCATTTCGAAAAGCCGCATAGCAAAGTTTTCTGCCCCAGTTTGTTTAGTTATTAACCAGCGAACCGTTAGATTCTTACATTGATTCTCAACTTTTTCTGCTTTAATTTCTGTGTAAGCAAACTTTTTCACTTTTTTATTCTCCATAAAAGTTCAGGTTAAATCAAAAACCATTGCTTATTGCTAAATAGTAAACGTTTTTATATACCCGACACTTGAAGAGGTGTATCGTCACATAGATTCATGCTTACTCGAGAAGCTTTAGAAGACTTTTGAGAATACATATAACGACAATAAAGACTTTTGAAGAATTTTGATTATCGCGTGTATACAATACGTGACAGGAGAAATAAACATATGCAAATGAAATACTTTGAAGACTTACCCTTAACTAGTGAAGTCATGAAAGGGATACAAGAGCTTGGATTCACAGAACTTTTTCCAATACAAGCTCAAGCAATAGTCCCATTACTTGAAGGAAAAGATGTCATAGGGCAAGCACAAACAGGAACCGGAAAAACCGCAGCTTTTGGAATACCCATGGTTGAACGCGTAGATCCAACGAACAAAAAAGTACAAGGATTAGTACTAGCGCCAACTCGCGAACTTGCAATACAGGTCGCAACGCGCATAAAACGATTCAGCAAATACACAAAGCTGAAAATTTTGCCAGTTTACGGTGGAGAATCAATAAACAAACAAATTCGTGCACTACAAAAAGGCGTGCACATTGTTGTTGGCACTCCAGGTCGATTGATTGATCATCTGAAACGTGGAACCCTTAATCTTTCGTCAACAAAAATAGTTGTTCTAGACGAAGCTGACCGAATGTTAGACATGGGTTTCATTGATGACATCAAGTTCATTTTATCCCGTGTTCCAGAAGAAAGGCAATTGAGCCTATTTTCTGCAACAATGGACAAATCTGTAATGGACATTTGTCAGAGTTACATGAACGACCCTCAGAAAGTACTGGTAAGCAAAGACGAGATCGCACTTGAACAATTAAACCAGTATTACATGGTTGTAAATTCACGAAACAAACTTGAATATCTTCTAAAAATGCTCAAAAAAGACAACTTCAAGAAGGCAATCATATTCTGTAACACACGCCGTGGATGCGATTGGTTAGCAAATAAATTACACAAAGACAGGTATTCTGCACAATCCTTGCATGCAGGTTTCACTCAGGCACAACGTGAACGAGTAACCCGAGGTTTCCGGGATGGAAAATTCGATTTCCTTATTGCAACAGATGTTGCAGCGCGAGGATTAGACATCCAAGGAATAACACACATAATCAACTTTGATGTTCCAGTCGAAGCACCAGTATATTTCCACCGAATCGGTAGAACAGCCAGAAACGGAGGAGAAGGAACCGCAATAACACTAGTGGGCTACGGAGAAATTCCTGACCTAAACAAAATCAAGAACTTAACCAATACCCACATCGAAGAACTAGAACCAATGAACCCACAATACTGTTAAAAAACACAGAAAGGATACGCTAAAAAGCGATATCCACCCATTTTTTGTTATGCCTCTTTTTTATAGGTTTTACTGTTAATCCAGATAATTTTTCGGTTTTTGTTGGATACTTGTGCATTATCCCCTTTAGAATACAACGACCATCCGATAATCCAAAGACCAATAAAAACTGGAAAAGCTACTATCTTTCCTATCTTTCGAATTGCCCCTGACATTGTTTTTTCCCCTATGATTCCGATGTTAATGTTTTGGGCAAAACTATGTAAGGCTCTTATGAAGGGCAAATAATTATTCGAAATTAACACGCCAGAGGCAACTCATTTTTTAGTGTTTTCTTTTATGAAACCTGAAATTGGGCTCTTTAGGACAATGAAGTAACCGTTAAATAACGCTTCTTCACACATCTGAACTGCACTATCGTTACGTAAATTGTCAAAAACTGCTTAACTGGTGATAACTTTGAAAATTGCTGTAATGGTTTACGAGTATCCTCCAAAAATTGTTGGCGGTTTAGGAACATATGCTGCAGAAATCACAAGAAAATTTGTTTTACTTGGTCACGACGTCACAGTTTTCACAATGAACGACGACCACGGAAGTTTGCCCACCCGCGAACTTTTTCGTGGAATAGAAATCCATCGACCTGTCCATATTGATGTGTCTGACTCTTTACCTGATGTTTTAGCTGAGGACGTTAAAAAATGGGGTCGGGGTGTTCGTTTCTTTTCAAAAATTTTGATGTATAACTACTTAAGCGCAGCGAAGATGGTTAACGAACTAGTACGAGAAGAAGATTTTAAGTTTGACTTAGTTGTTGCCCACGATTGGTTGTCCATTGTTGCAGGCATTACCATAAAAAAAGAACTTGGAATACCTTTGGCTTTTCATGTTCACTCTAATGAACACGGTCGCACCCTTGGTAATGGTTCAGGTGTAGTAACCAGTATGGAGAAACGCGGAGGACAAATGGCAGATATGGTCATAACTGTATCATACGCTATGCAAGATGAACTAATACAAGCGGGTTTTCCAGCAGAAAAAATCCGAGTTTGTTACAACGGTGTGGACCCCAAAAAATATGACCCCAACCAAATTAACCCTGAACGAATTAAAGAAATCAAAAACAAGTATGGACTAACTGAAGACGATACAATGGTACTTTTTGTTGGGCGACTTGTATGGATTAAAGGCGTTGATAAGCTCATTCGTGCAATGCCCCAAGTTCGCCAAAAGATTCCAAACGCAAAACTGGTCGTTCTTGGTCTTGGAGACATGCGGGAATATCTAGAAGGTCTTGTTCGTAACTTGCACCTTGAAGACATTGTTAAATTCCGTTTCGAGTTTATACCTGAAGAGGAACGAATCGCTCATTATGCCGCTTGTGATGTTGCTGTTTTCCCTAGTTTGTATGAGCCCTTTGGCATTGTTACCTTGGAAGCAATGAGCATGGAAAAACCTGTAGTAGTTGGTGCTGCCGGAACCAGCGGAATGCGCGAAATCGTCAGCATAACTGGGCATGACCATTGTGGTTTTCACATTAACCCTAATGATCCTTTCGATATTGCATGGGGAATAGTTAGTGCAGTCGAAGACCCAAATAAACGTGTTCAGTTAGGCAAAAATGGCAGAAAACGAGTTTTGGAAATGTTCAGTTGGGACGAAGCTGCAAAATCCACCACGGACAGGTATCTTGAAATGATCGCCAAAAAACGCGACGAGCCTTCAAATATCTAGCATTTTAGTTGGAACAATCCTATGACCGCCAACGAAATAAGAAAAGATTACCTGCTGAACCGACTGGTTGTCATTGCCAAAGACCGCAAAAAACGACCCCTAGATTTTGTTCACGATAATAATGCTGAAACAAATAATGGTGTTTGTCCTCTTTGTCTTGGTAACGAACATATAACTCCACCTGCTGTTTTAGTTTATGTTTTTTCAGAGGGTAAAATCAACAAATTACAAGACACTAATGAGTTTATCCACAAAGATTGGATCCTTCGTGTTATTCCCAACTTGTATCCTGTTGTTGATTATCCAAAAAACGCTGAACAATATGAATGCTCTGGGTCTTCAAATGCTACAGTGGGACATCATGAAGTTATTGTTGAATCCCCTTGTCATAACGAAAATCCTTCAACTGCTCGACTTTCACAACTTGTTCATGTAATAAATTCGTATATTGACCGAATAAACGCTCTTTCAAAGAAACCCTACGTGCAACATGTGGCAATATTCAGAAATTATGGACCCGAATCTGGCGCGTCTTTGTTGCATCCCCACAGTCAGATTGTAACAACACCGTTTATTCCTCCAATTATGCAAGAGGAACTTACAGCAAGCAAAAATTACTGGAACAAAAACAACGAATGCTACTTTTGTAATCTATTAAAAAATGAAATTAACGGACCACGATTCATTTGGGAAAACCACAGTTTTGTAGTTCTTTCTCCGTGGGCAAGCACCCATTCCTTTGAGTTTTGGGTTATCCCTAAACGGCACAACTCAAACATGGCAAATATGTCCAGCTATGAAGTTAACGACTTGGCCAAAACCTTACGTATATGTTTTGGCGGTTTAGGTTCTTTGTTAAATAACCCCTCATATAATTTTGGTTTTCATACTTTATTATCTGAAGATGCAAAAGATTGTTATCATTGGCATCTAGAAGTTTACCCACGCTTAGGAAAATGGGGTGGATTAGAAAAAAGCACAGGAGTATTCATTAATCCAATTTCCCCCGAGGAAGCATCAAAAGAACTGAAAACTGTTTTTGAATATGAAAACAAATCCTTGATGTAAAGATTTAGCTGTATAAACTCAGGACTTTTCTGATGCCGTTGGTTGTTAGATAGTATTTGTCGGTTTCTTCCCAACGGAACTGCTGGGCATACCCGAGTTCAATTAGTTTTTGAATATGGACATGCAGTTCTGAACTGTCCATTCGTGTCCATTCTGCAATTTGGTTGATGGTCAACGCTTTTTGTTCTTCGGTGGCACCAATGTTATGAAGCATGATTAAAAGGCGTAGTTGATTGGGCTGCTCGTCAGCTTGTGACCGAAAAGAATGGTTCTCACCCATATTATTCCACCACCTTTTTGTAAACCTCAACAGTTTTCATAGCTACTGCTTCCCAACTATAAGCCTTGTGGAGCTTTTCTTTCGCATTCTTAGTTAAATATTTAGCATGGTCCGGGTCAGAAAGCACTTTATCAATTCCCCACGCAAGGGATTCAGGGCTTCTTGGATAAACAAAAACTCCAGTTTCGTCATGGTCGATAACTTCAGCTAAACCACCTACTTGACTCGCTACAACTGGAACTCCAGTTGCCATTCCTTCTAAGGCTACAATTCCAAAGGGTTCATAAACAGAAGGTACAACCAACACATCGGCGCTTGTCATTAACTCGATTACTTGTTTGTCTGAAGCAAAACCCGTAAATGCAATCTTGTTTCCATGACCACTTTCTTGAGCTTCTGCTTCCAGAATGTCGCGCGACCAGCCTTCTCCTACGATAATAAATTTTGCTTCTGGATACCGTTTGGCGATAAGGGGTATCGCCCGAATGAAATATTCCACTCCTTTTTGGGGAACCAAACGCCCTACACATAGAATCAGTTTTTCACCCCATCCTACTCCGTAACGTTCTCTTACTTCTCCACGGTCTACTGGAATTTCGTAATTTGCGGCATCTATGGCGTTTGGAATAATATCCACTTTTTCTCGGGGGAGATTAAAGTGGTCACAGATTTCGTTTTTCATTGACTGGCTGCAAACTATTACGCGATCTGCTTCGTAGGTTGCCCACCATTCTATTCCGTTAATAGAAAATGAGTCTGGGCTGTGGAGTCCTTGTGCTCTGCCGACTTCGGTGCTGTGCATTGTAAGCACAATGGGTTTTTTCAGGTAATGTTTAAAGGAGATTCCTGAAAATGCTGCCAGCCAGTCATGAATGTGCATTACGTCAAAATCAACTGTCTTTGTTATGTCAGCCATTCGTTTTGACAAAAAGTGATTGAACATTAATACCCATGTCAGAAAATTCGGGTGACCTAATTCTGTTGATGCCCGGTATACTTTGATGCCGTCCATTTCTTCGTAGTTGGGGGCTCCTGGAAAATCAAGGGTAAACAGGTGAACATCATGTTTTTGTTTAACTAGGGCTTTTGCTAAGCCTTCACAGTGGCGGGCTATTCCTCCTACTACCCTTGGAGGATATTCCCATGTTAGTGTGCCCACTTTCATTTTTGTTCACCAGATTTAATTGTATAGTTGTAAAATAAGTTAATATATTATTCAGTTTTTTGGGCATAAAAAGAATATGTCTGTTCAGATAAAACCATGATTTTGGTGGCGACATTATTGAAAGAAAGATGGTTGCTTGTGATGGGGTGGCTCTTTTAACTGTAGTTTTTTCAAGTGCTTTTTGTGTGCTTTGGTCCATTCAAACAAACAACGAGATAATGCCCGATACTGAAACTTTATTTCAACTTAAAACATTCAATACTTTTTGTTCAGGAAAATATGACGGGTATTTGAGTTACCGGGAATTGGCTGAACATGGTGACTTTGGCATCGGTACATTCGATAAACTGGATGGAGAAATGATTGCATTGGATAGAGTCTTTTATCAAATTCCTTTTGATGGAAACCCTAAACAGGTTGATCCTAACATGACTGCTCCAAATGCTACTGTTACTTTCTTTGATGCAGATGAAACCAAAACTCTAATTGGTCCAGTAAACTATTCTGAAATTCAAACAAATATTCTAAGTTTTATGCCCAAAAAAAATGCGATATATGCAATAAAAATAAGTGGAAACTGCCTTTATGCCCAAACTAGAAGCGTTCCAGCACAAACTAAACCGTATCCAATAATTGCAGATGTTGTAAAAAACCAGTCAGTTTTTGATTTAACCAATGTTTCCGCAACCGCAGTGGGTTTTTGGTTCCCAAGCAGCATGGACGGAATCGATTATGCAGGATTTCATTTCCATTTAATAACTGATGATCATTCTGCTGGCGGACACTTGTTAGAATTCATCATAGAAAATGCCACTATAGAAATAGATCAAATAAACAACTTCAATTTAATATTGCCTTAAACCAAAAATTGTGAATCAATTATTGAGGGAACAAATATCGTAAATTCAAAAGAAAATGGGATCTATGGAAACAAATGGAAAACCATCCACAACGGATACTTCTCTGACCAAAGTATAGCTTTTCCCTTTATAGAAGTAATCAAACAAGCAATACGAACAAACCATCCCCAAATGGTAGCAGACCTTGGAGGTGGGACAAGTTTTATCTTAAAACAGCTCCTAAACCAACAAGAGGTTCCCGAATCAATAAAATTAGTTAATGTAGACACATCACCTTTGCAGCTTTCAGAAATTAGAGACCATCGAATAAAACACATTCAAACATCAATTGAGCAAATCACAAGAGAACAGCTTCAACCAAACGAAAATAGGCTGATGTTAATTTCCCGGTCGATTCTTCATTATTTTGGGGCAAAAGGTCTCAAACCTGTATTGCAGCACATTCGAAATCAACTTAAAACAGGTGAAATCTTTATTCATCAGTCTGCTTGCTTTCAAAACCAAAGAGATGCCAAATGCTTGAATTTACTGTACAACTTAATGGGCACCCAAAAATGGTACACCACAACAAATGACCTAAAATCTATATTAATTCAAGTAGGATTCCATGTGTACAGCATATGCCAAGCAGCTGAACTCCAACTTAACTCTACTGAATTGACCGAAAGATACGGTCTTTCTCCTTATCAAATTCAAGAGATTCAAAAACAAATAAGTCAACAATTCAGACAAAAATCTTCAGTCTACACTTGCTCCATGGAACATTTCACGGCTTGGTTACATTACAACATTTTTAGCTGTATAGCAATTTAAACTATCCAATTTTTATCAAAATGTGGGTTTATAAGATTCCACGCAAGTAACAACATGAAAGTGAAGGTGCATTACGTGAAAATACTGTTTGTTTGCTCAGGGAACGCTTGTAGAAGCCCATTAGCTGATGCTTTGCTAAAAAAATTGCGACCCGACGTTGACGTTGATTCTGCGGGAACTTATCCTTATTACAAAGTTGTTGATTTGACCCGAAGATACGCCGAGCAAGAGGGTGTGGCAGATTTTTTAAAAAAGGTTCCAGACGATATAGATTCTAAGAATCTACTTGATTATAATTTGATAATTGCAATGGAAGAGGAACACGAACAAGCAGTGTTGAATCAGTCACCTGAATGTGTAGACAAAGTTGTAGTTTGGCACATCAACGATCCCTATAAGCTGCCTTACAAACAAGCTTCAAAAGAGTTTGACCGCATAAAAAGTAAGGTTGTGAATTTAGCAAAATCCCTTTAGAGGTTTAAAGTTACATTTTCTTTGGAAAGAATCATTTTTTCATTTGTTGCTTCTATTCAACTTCTATTAAACTTTGGTTGAAACAAATTATATATGCAACTGGATGGCTTATCCGGGTTCAGTGATTAATTTATGCATATTATGGAAGGCTTTCTGCCAAGCCCTTGGTGGGAACTTTGGACGATAGTAATGATACCCGTAGTAATATATGGAATTTACAGAATCTCCCTTGTTACAAAAAACAACCCGAAAACAAAACCTCTTCTTGCACTTGTTGGCGCTTTTATCTTTGTTTTGTCTGCTTTGAAACTTCCCTCAGTAACTGGTAGCTGTTCGCATCCAACTGGTTCAGGTTTAGCTGCGGTAATCTTTGGACCCGCAATCGCAGCGGTTCTTTCAATGCTAGTATTAGTGTTCCAAGCCCTGCTTCTTGCCCATGGCGGTTTGACCACATTAGGTGCTAACGTAGTTTCAATGGGAATTGTTGGACCAGTTGTAGCCTATGGAACTTGGGTAATCTGCAAAAAAGCAAAGGTACCTAGTTCCTTTGGAGTATTTCTTGCAGTTGCATTAGGTAACCTGTTAACATACGTTGCGACTTCAGTACAGCTTGCTTTGGCTTTTCCTACAGCTGCTGGTTTCTTGGATGCCTTTGCAAAGTTTGGAACCGTATTTGCTGTAACACAAATTCCTTTAGCAATTGCTGAAGGAATATTGGCAGTCTTCTTATTTGACTTCTTAGTGAAGTACAAAGGAAAACTTTTGAATACAATAGGGGCAGTTAACTTGCCCTCAGCCCTAACGCGAGGAAACTAAACAATGGAAACCAAACACATCATCATGCTAGCAGCTGTTGTTGCATTAGTTCTTGTACCTTTAATCTTAGTCCCAAACGCAGAATACGGCGGAGCTGACGGAGCAGCAGAAGACCTAATTTTAGAAACAGGTTACGAACCTTGGTTTGAATCCATTTGGGAACCTCCAAGTGGCGAAATTGAAAGCCTGTTGTTTGTAACCCAAGCAGCAATAGGTGCAATAATAATTGGATATTTCATTGGCTACGAAAAAGGGAAACGCGCCCCACGGGAAGACACAGATTAAATATCTATACCTCTGAGAATATAGGCTATGCAGTTCGGTCAAATAGGCGCACGCGTTGACAGATACGCGTACACTAATAATTTAGCTAAAACTTCACCTGCAACTAAACTCTTGTTTGCCCTTTCTGTTCTGGTAATCTCTGTAGCGTCTCCATCTCCAATAATACCGTTTTTTGTTTTTTTCATAAATTTAGCATTGCTTTTGTTGTATGCCAAAATCCCTGCTCATTTTTATTGGAAAATGTTGTTGTACCCCCTTGCAACTGCTCTATTAAGTTGTGTATTGATTGCCCTTTTCTTTGGTTACGGTGAGTCATTAATGGAAATTGCTACTCCATGGTTCAGTTGGACAATCTTCAAAAGTGGCGTTACAATGGCTGTAGCAACCTTTCTGCGGGTTGCAGGAGGGATTTCTTGCTTATATTTTCTTGTTTTAACTACTCCCATAACTGACATTCTGATCTTGCTCAGAAGAATCCATGTTCCTCAGATTTTGATTGAAATGTCCCTTTTGATTTACCGTTACATCTTTCTTTTGCTTGAAATTGCATCTCAAATGAACACCGCTCAAGAGATGCGCCTTGGGAACACAAACTGGATCAGCAAAATCAAATCAACAGCCCTGCTCGCGGGAAACCTGTTCATTAGAACTTTGGAACAAGGAGAACGCACCTTCACAGCGATGAGCGCCCGAGGCTATGACGGAGAAATCCAAATCCTAGACGACTTACCTAATCCAAGGCTTTGGTTGGTTATCGGAATACTTTTTTTTGACGTTTTCTTGATACTGGCATCAGTTTTAACTGCATCGGGATGGAGTTTGATAACCTAATGTCCTTTCGTTTAGAAAATGTTTCCCACAAATACGACGACGGAACCCTTGCCCTCAACGATGCAACAACCTGCTTTCCCAAAGGTGACCGAACTGCCCTTCTAGGCACCAACGGTTCAGGAAAAACAACATTGCTTCTTCATCTAAATGGAATACTGGAACCAACATCTGGAACCGTTTACTTTGAAGACACTCCATTAGACTACAAGTCGGATTCGTTACGCAAACTACGAAAACGTGTAGGATACGTTTTTCAGGACCCAAACGACCAACTGTTTGCTCCAACAGTAAAACAAGATGTAGCCTTTGGTCCTTTGAATCTCAGAATGTCTCCGGACGAAATTAAAACTTCTGTTAAGGAAGCCCTTGAAATTGTGGGCATGACCAAATTTGCTGAAAAACCCCCCCATTTTCTGAGTTTAGGACAAAAAAAACGGGTTGCTTTGGCAGGAGTACTTGCAATGCATCCTGAAGTTATTGTAATGGATGAGCCTACCTCTAATTTGGATCCACGGGCATCTAGTGAGATTTTGCATTTGCTATTAAAATTAAACAAAGAATCAGGAATAACTTTGATAATGGCCACCCATGACGTGGATATGGTTCCTTTGTTTGCTAACAAAGTTTGCATTCTTAGTAAAAGCAAGATTGTAGTCGAAGGCTCACCTAACGAAATCTTTTCTAACACTAAACTTATACGGGATGTTAATTTGCGGTCACCTCGCCTTACCCATCTTTTTGAAATTTTATGCAACGAAGACAAACTTCCAATTGATGGCCCTCTTCCTCTTACAATCGGTCAAGCAAGAAAACAAATTCTTGACCTTTTAAATTCAAAAACCAAAAACCAACCTGATTAATATGCCAAACTAAATTGGTTTGAAATTATGACGATCTTGTTCAATCCTTGTTTTAATGGATTTTCTATTTCGACAGTATCTATTTTCAGCTTATTTTGGTTTTTTACTCCGTGTCTTGTTTTTCGCCATCTCTTTTTATTGAAGCCCTTATAAAGATGTGCCATTTTCTACAAAAATTTTTGTGGTTTGCTCTATTAAGAAGCATAATTGTTTTTAGGGCAAAAAGAAGCAAAACTTAAGCGATTTTTGCTTTCTATAATTAATTAATGTGTGTCAGCCGTTAGCCGTAAGAATTTCGCTGTGTATTTGTCTGTAAATAGTCTGCATATCTGTTTAGATAAAAATAACAAATGAAAAATACAATGCCACGTAATACCACAATAGCACTAAAAAAACAAAGCTATGATATATGCTAGAACCTGCTGTTTCTATCCCCATACTGAACAGTAAGCCTTCGGTGTTTAATGGCGTGTTGATATTGTTAAGAACTGCACCAACTACCAAAAGTCCAAAGAATAAACAAACAATTAGTATTGTTAATTCTTTTTCCTGTCCCATTTTAGAGTCTCCTAATTAAATAAAAAAGGGGGAAGGGTGCAAAAAATCGGTAAAACAGTGGCGATATATCCACCGAATAGATAAAGTTTATAACCTGACGTTATTATTGGAAAAGACGAACTGTAACTAAAACACAAGAAGGATATTAGCATGGGTCATAGAAAAAAGTCTGCGCCTAAGCATGGTTCATTAGCGTATTTACCAAGAGGCCGTGCCAAACGAACGGTAGGAAGAATCCGTTTCTGGCCTAAAGTAGAAGAAGGACCGACAATGCTCGGTTTCATGGGTTACAAAGCTGGAATGACTCACATCAACATGATAGAGGACAAACCCGGCTCCCTACATATGGGAAAAGAAACTTCTCATCCAGCAACAATATTGGAAGTTCCCCCCGTAATTGTGTATGCAATTCGCACTTACACAAAAGACCAATATGGTCTACACACTTTCACGGAAGCATGGATGCAAAATCCGCCCAAAGATTTTGAACGAGCGTTTGTGTTGCCTGAAGAATTCAAAACCGTGGAAAAACTCTTACAAATTGAAGAAAACCTCGAAAAAATTGCAGAAATCCGCGTTCTAGTAGCAACACAACCCCGCCTTGCATCTGTGCCAAAGAAAAAACCTGACTCCGCAGAAATCAAGGTTGATGGCGGTTCAATCCAAGAACAGTTTGATTACGCAAAAGGTTTACTCGGAAAAACTGTTTCAGTAACAGACATCTTTAAAGAAGGACAATTCATGGACGCAATAGCAATAACAAAAGGCAAAGGATTCCAAGGACCAGTAAAACGCTGGGGCGTCAACATTTTGCCCCGTAAATCCAGAAAAGGAAAACGAGCTGTTGCAGCAATTGCTCCATGGAAACCTGCCCGAGTACTTTACAGTGTTCCCCGGTCTGGACAGATGGGTTACCACCAAAGAACAGAATACAATAAACGTATCCTAAAAATTGGAATTGACGGAAAAGAAATTACTCCAAAAGGCGGTTTTGTAAGGTATGGAGAAGTTAAAGGAACTTACTTACTAGTTGATGGCAGCCTTCCAGGTCCAGCAAAACGTGTTGTAACATTACGGTTTCCAGCTCGTCCTCCAACTAAAACTGCTGAAGTATCCCCAAACATTACTTACATTTCTTTGGAGTCTACACAAAAATAATTGGTGAATAAACAATGGGTAAAATTTCAGCTAAAGTATTTGATCTAAACGGCAAAGAAGTCAGCCAACTTAATCTGCCCCGAATATTCAACACAATCAGCAGACCAGATGTAGTAAAACGTGCAGTAGTTACAATCCAGTCCCACAAGTATCAGCCTCAAGGCCGAGACCCAATGGCTGGAAAGAAAAACACTGCAGAATCTCGCCACGCTGGTTTAGGCATTTCTCGTGTTCCCCGATTTAAAGAACGAGGGCAACGGGCAGCTTTTGCTCCTGGAGTAGTAGGTGGTCGATCAGCTCATCCTCCAGAATCTATAAAGAAAATTAAAAAGAAATTGCCGAAAAAAGAAATGAATCTGGCATTACGTTCTGCTGTTGCTGCAACAGCTTCCAAAGAAACAGTATCAGCTAGAGGTCATATGGTAGATGAAGTCCCAGACTTCCCGTTGGTAGTTGTAGACGAAATTCAAAGTCTAAAAAAAACCCAAGAAGTTGAAGAAACATTGTCTCACCTTGGGGTATGGGCAGATATTTTCCGTGTAAAAGAAAGCCGCAAAGTCCGAGCAGGAAAAGGAAAAATGCGAGGACGCAAAATGAAACAAGCCATTGGTCCTTTGTTAGTAATAGCAAAAAACGATGGAGTTGCTGAAGCTGCACGAAACCTTCCTGGTTTGGATGTTGTTTCTGTTGAGAACTTGAACGCTGAACTTTTGGCGCCAGGAACTCACATGGGACGATTAACAGTTTGGACGAATTCAGCTTTTGAAAAAGTTGAAACTGTATTTGGAGGAAACTAAAATGGATGCATACAAAGCTATCTGTTATCCGGTTATGACTGAAGTAACCAGCCGCATTCTTGAAACAGAAAACAAACTAGTCTTTATTGTCAGCAAAAAAGCAACCAAAGCAGACATCAAACGGGCAGTAGAAGAACTCTACGATGTTGACGTGTTAAGCGTCAACTCTACCATAACTCCCAAGGGAGAAAAAAAGGCGTTTGTCAGGTTAACTCCTGAACATAAAGCATCTGATCTTGCGATCAAACTGGGCATCCTCTAAAACGAGGAGCGTCTGGTCATCAGATGCCCAGCTCCACCAAATTTCTTTCAGTTCTTGTTTTTTTGTTAGCTATCGCTGCTTCTGCTGTTTTGTTTATTTTTCCAGAAATTGTTTATGACATTCTAATCATAGTAATCGAATCATTTCAAGCAGGAGGGCTTCCCCTGTTGTTTGGAATAATGGTTATTCAAGCAATCGCAATGCCAATTCCTTCTATGTTGGTTTTGATTGTAGCCGGTTTGGCTTTCCCTTTTCCCTTTGGGTGGATTGTTGGATCATTAGGTTCAATAGTTGCATCCATTGTTTGTTTTTATATTTCAAAAAAAGGCGGCAGGAACCTTGCAATCAAACTAATAGGCGAAAAAGGCATTCAATTCGCAGACAACTGGGTTAGCCGATGGGGAAGCTGGGCAATTCTTCTTGGAAGGTTTGCGCCTTTCATCTCCTTTGATGCAATATCATACGGTGCGGGTCTGACTACAATGAAACTAAAAAGTTTCTTGATTCCTACAATAATTGGCACATTTCCCCGTACACTATTTTACACATACATAGGAACCTATTTTGGGTTAACGTTTCAAGAACTCCTTGATTCTTACCGTGCTACAGGTGAAATCCCAGTTGAACTTCAGAGCATGGTTTCTCTGTTCAATTATGTGCTTTTAGGTATTGTTGCAGTTATCGGCGTTATTTTAATTGTGCATACTTTGGTGACTAGGCGCTATTCTAGGAGCGCAGAAAACTAAAAGTATTTAAACTGTTTCGTCTGTAGAACCTACGTTTCAAAGGAAGATGTGACAATTGGGAAAACGAATACGAGTGCAAAGACGCGGAAGAGGCTCCTCAACTTTTAGGGCATCAACCCACAAGCGTGTAGCCCCTGTTAGATATCCTTCAGTAGCGATCACTGAAAACAAAGCAGTGGTAAACGGGCAAATAACAAACATAATGCACGAGCCCGGAAGAGGCGCACCTATGGTTTCTATCAAACTAGAAAGTGGAGACACATACTACACAGTAGCCCCCGAAGGAGCATACGAAGGTCAACCCACACAGGTCGGCGATGAAGCTGCTGTTGATATCGGAAACGTTCTTCCAATCGGCAAGATTCCAGAAGGAACCATGGTCTGCAACATTGAATTATCCCCCGGAGACGGAGGAAAAATGGTTCGCGCATCTGGAGCATATGCAACTATCATTTCACATTCTGTTGGAAACAAAACAATAGTGAGACTTCCATCAAAACGAAACAAACAAGTTAACAGCCTATGCAGAGCAACAGTCGGAATAGTTGCAGGTGCAGGACGAACAGAAAAACCCTTCCTGAAAGCAGGAACAAAATATCATTTAATGAAAGCTAAAGGCCACTTGTATCCTCGAACCCGAGGTATCGCCATGATAGCTGCATGTCACCCTTACGGTAGCAGCAAGAAAGGTGGACGCAAAGTAACCACAGTTTCACGAAATGCGCCACCCGGCAAAAAAGTCGGTCTAATCGCAGCACGAAGCGCTGGCAGCCGAGTCAAACGCAGACGCGTATAAACACATTCAAGAGAATTTTTTCTCTTTCTTTTAATTTTTAACGGAAAACTTATGCTTCAAAATAGCCTTCTAAGGTTAGAATCGTTATGTTGGCTAATTGCAACTCCAATTCTCAGCTTGACCTTATACTAATGAAGTGCACATAATCTCAATAAAGGAAACATGGTTTTGTGGTCGATTTCT
Source organism: Candidatus Bathyarchaeota archaeon (assembly GCA_024650005.1). Classification (GTDB taxonomy): domain Archaea; phylum Thermoproteota; class Bathyarchaeia; order Bathyarchaeales; family Bathyarchaeaceae; genus Bathyarchaeum; species Bathyarchaeum tardum. Next base: position 469,767 of record JANKMT010000001.1, read on the forward strand.
TATTGACGTTTTATTTGTAACTCTTAGAAAATCTGCTTAGTACGCTTCATGTGGAGTCCTTGGTCTTTTTTAATCATGCATAATTTTCTTTTTTTGTTAATGTTTAAAATTCTGGTTTTCTCTCTCAGGACTGCAAACTGCTTTCATGGGCATTACTATGAATGTGGGAACGAGAACCATCGGTTTTTGGGTAATTTCTTAAGACCTGAGGTATGAAAACATTGTTTAAGTATTTTGTAAGCAAAGCTTAAGTCAACGATTGTAACGAGTGATTCAAGGATCTTCTGCTCATCTTGTCTCGCAGGGAATAACCTGCCCTGTTTGACGCTACAGATAAAGTATGAGAACCTGATTTTCAAAATAAGCTATCTAATTTGGGGCCATTCCAGCATGTACATCAAAAAATTAAGAAAACATTTTTAATGTTGCCAATGTGGTACTTAACAAATTAAATTTAGGATCTAATCTTCATGGGACGAATCACAAAACGGTCTCGAATAAAATCACCATGGCTTTTCCATTTAAACAGTGGTTCATGCAACGGATGCGACATTGAAATATTGGCTACTATAACTCCACGCTATGATGTTGAACGGTTAGGGTGTGTTCTTGTTGGTTCCCCCCGCCATGCTGATGTTCTGTTGATTACTGGTCCCGTAACTCGTCAAATGCTTTCTAGAATGACAATGATATATAATCAAATGCCTGAACCAAAGGCAGTTGTAGCAGTCGGAGCTTGCGCTTTATCTGGTGGACCATTTAGGGGCAGCTATTCAATTGAGGGTCCAGTAGATGGAATTATTCCAGTTGATGCTTATGTAAGTGGTTGTCCACCTAGACCTGAAGCAATAATACAAGGAGTAGCCTTGGCTATTCAGAAAAAATTTGGGTGAACATATTGGAAGACAAAAAGGACGAACCATGTTACACTAAATCTGTTATACCTGTTGGTCCAGTGTATCCTGCCCTAAAAGAGCCTGTGCACTTTAAAGTAACTCTCAATAGGGAAAAAATTGTAGATGTTGATCTGCGACTTGGATTTGTTCATAGAGGAATAGAAAAACTAGCTCAAAACCGAAATCTTGTTCAAACAACATATCTTGTTGAAAGAATATGTGGAATCTGTTCACACAGTCATTCTACATGTTTTGTTCAAGCTATTGAAGAAATTGGGGGAATAGAACTGTCTGAACGTGCATCTTATATTAGAACAATATTATCAGAAATGGAAAGACTACACAGCCATCTGCTTTGGATTGGAGTTGCAGCCTATGGAATAGGGTTTGACACTGCTTTTATGTATAGCATGCGTGTTCGCGAAAAAATAATGGATTGGTTTGAAAGAATAACCGGTAATCGTGTTCACCACTCCATTAACACATTTGGGGGAGTCCGTAATGATTTAACCCCTGACTCAATGAATGACCTGCAAAACTTTATGAAAGAAGCTGAGAAAATATGCAGTTACCTGCTTGACATTATTCACAGCAAAACTGTAGAAAAAAGGCTAAGTGCCACAGGCATATTGAGTAAAGACGTCGCAAAAATGCTTTGTGTTGTAGGTCCTACAGCTCGAGCCTCGGGTGTAGAAACGGACGTACGAAAAGATGATCCTTACGCGGCATATGGAGACCTAAAAAAAAATTTTTCTAAAATTGTTAAAACAAAAGGAGATGCCCTTTCGCGAGCAGAAGTCCGCGTCTTAGAAATGTTTGAATCTGTTAACCTTATTCAAACTGCATTAGATCAATTGCCCTCTGGTCAATTGGGTATAGACAATTCGCTTCTGAAAGTAGCACGAAAAATTCCCGAGGGCGAAGCAATCTCAAGAATCGAAGCTCCACGTGGGGAACTTTTGCATTTTGTAAAGAGCAATGGAAAAAACGGTTTAAATAGATTAAAAATTCGTACACCAACATTAGCAAACATACTTTGCTTGAAAAATTTACTTGTAGGAAGAGAAGTTGCTGACATACCTGTAATTGTTTCTTCTATTGACCCGTGTATGAGTTGTGCTGATAGGTGAAAAAAGATGATGAACACTGTCGACCTAGCAATAACAGTCATTCTAATTGTTGTTTCTTTTCCACTCATAGTTGCAATCAGTCTTATATTTGCGGGAATCGACAGAAAACTTCATGCGCGAATGCAAAACAGAATAGGACCTCCATTGTTGCAACCTTTTTATGATCTAATAAAACTGTTTGGAAAAGAGAGAATAATTCCCAATAACGCTATATCTTCAATATTTACAATTGCACCTATTATTGCTGTAGTTTGTTCTGTTTTAGGTGCAATGATACCCTTTCTTTCAATATTACTAAGAGTCAATTTCATGGGAGACCTTATCCTTGTATTATATTTGTTAGCAATGCCTTCACTGATGATCATGTTTGGTGGTTCATCATCTGGAAATCCGTTTGGAACACTTGGATTTTCTCGCGCAGTCGTTATGCTAATGTCTTATGAAGTTCCAATGATTATATCAATCGGATTTGTTTCCTTCAAAACAGGTTTTTCTGTTACTTCTTACGACATTTTGGTCGCTCAAGAAACCGCTGGAATGCCTCTGGCATTTTCTAATCTTAGTATTGCATTTGCAGCAGCGACTTTTATTTTTTGTATTCCTGCAGCAGTAGGGGTCGTACCATTTGATATATCAGAAGCAAAAACTGAGATTGTTCATGGAACACTGATTGAATATGGCGGACCATACCTAGCTTTGATGAAGCTAGCTAAATCTGTATTAGCATTTTCTTTGACGTTTCTTTCAACAATGCTCTTTCTATATTTTCCTGCATACTTTAACGGCTTTCCTGACTATAATACATGGTTTAATTTGTTTGTAAGTTTACTTATTGCGTTACTTGTCATGTTTTTCACTGTAACTTTGCCTAGGACACTCTTCGCAAGGCTAAAAATAGGGCAAGCATTTAAGTTATATTGGGCAATTCCTATAATACTGCTTACCCTTTCAGCAGTATCTTTAATCATGGGTCTATAATCTAACTTGAGTGAACTTGTAAAATGATTCGAGATGCCTTACGATCTTTATTCCATAAGCCTATAACGGTTAAATCTTTCACAAAAAGTAATGAATTAGTTCCAGTTTCTAAGAACTTCAGAGGAAAAATACTTTTTAATTATTTAGCATGCATTGGTTGTTTATTATGCACCAGAACCTGTCCTACAGGTGCAATAATTGTGACTGAAGAAAAAAAGGTGACATTCAATCTAGATATGTGCATATTTTGTGGTCAATGCAAAGAGATTTGCCCAAAACAGGCAATAGACTTCTCTTCTGAGTTTTTGATGGCTGTACACGATCGTGAACAACTAAATATTACATAAAGCTTTAGCTTATTCAATTAATATTATCAAATAAATGAGGGAAATGCTTGTCTGGTCATTGTGAAACCGTTGTCTTAATCCTGAAAGATGTAGTTTTTAGGCATACAGAGTTTTCTGGATTGGGAACCTTGCTGATAAAAAAACATGACTTCAAAAAGATTGAAGACAAAAAAAGTGAACTTTCAAAAACAGAAAAAACAATCGCGATAACTCCAAGAGAATCTGAAGATATCCCTGCGCAAAACATTTTGGAGGAAACCATTAAACTATCAGTTACAAGGATTTTCTTAGGTAATTACCTTGATGCAGAAATCAAAGTTTACATGTTGGGAGAGATCACTCAAAATGCAGATACTGTCGAAGTTGACCCTGAAGAAAGTTATACTGTTTATACTACTAAATACCAGTTGATAAAAATAGTCAGCGAAAGCGGTTATGTAATCGGTAAATTTGTTGAACATCTCAGTATAGATGTCGGACTAAAAATAGGATCAAAAAAATGGTTTTTCCATAGATCTAGGCACGCTTAAACTGGAGAAATTAAACCTAAGAAAATCTGTGGAAACAGTCCAACCAAAATTGTTAGACCCACCAAAACTGCCACGGGCAACCACATACTTAATTGGACTTCGTTAACCTTGTCAATCAGCGTTGAATGACCCAAAAATATTTTGTTGAATGACCGTATTAAGAACATAAACGGAATTATTGAGAGCCCTGCAAAGAACACAATAACTAGAACAGATATTAAGACACCTGTCTGCGGTAATAAATAATCATATAACGCAGTGAAAATCAACCATTTTCCGAAGAATCCACTCAACGGCGGAACACCCACAAGAGAAAGAATGCAAACGATGTAAATTATTGCAGTTTTTTTCATCTTTCCTGCTAAACCGCCTAAGACATCCATGTTCCGTGTTCCAGCCCGAATATAGACAGAACCTAAACACAGAATGACCCCTGTTTTTATTAATGCAGCATTAACTATGTAGAATTTTCCTGCAATGGAACTTAGTGAAGTAAACAAACCAAAGATAAGAATCGCGTACCCAAATGTATCTATGCTCGCGTACGCTATCATTCGCATGAAATCTTTTTGTGAATATGCTAATAAAGTTCCGATAATAATCGATCCTAGACCTACCCCCACCATTACTAATATGATTACGATAGATGGATAAATCACATAGAACATGTTAACGACCCGGTACAAAACAAAAATGAGTGCAATGGGTTCTGCACAGAAGAAACCATTGATCGTTGGAGTTGATGCAGGAAAAACGTCAGGTAACCAACCATGAAAGGGTACAACCCCAATGTCTGCTCCAATTCCTGCCACAAAAAGAGCTACTATTATCATCAATAAGCGTGCGTTTTCGACTAACGCTCCCGGGTTTTCCATTATGGAAAACATATTCGAGTCTTGCGTTGTAACAAAAACGATTAACGTTCCTAAGAGCACAAACAACGCGCTGACTGCAGTAATTACCAAATATTTGAAGGCAGCTTCTGGAGATAATTTTCCTGAAGAATGGGTAACAAGAATGATTGAAACACCAATAAGCAATTCCACAAATAGGAAGATTCCAAACAAATCAAAGGAAAGTAAAATTCCTACCATGCAAAAAAGAAATAATAAAACAAAAAAGTTGTAAAGACTTGGCTTTAAACGACCACCCTGTTCAGCTTTTATGTTGTAGATTGACGTTAAAAAGAAGATTATCGTTACGCCCACAAGCCCAATTATGTTAGTTGAGTCAACTTGAAGAGCAAGCCAAGGAATTTCTAAAGTTTGGCCTGCTATAACTTCTGGAACCATTCCTACGACTATAAGCAAAGTTAGTCCCGTACCAAAAACAAGTATAATTTTTTGGACATTCTTGAAAAAACATTCTAGATATCTAAATGGGTATGTAATTAAACATAATGTCCCGATGAAAAATGGTATAATCAAAGAAAGAAGCGGTAGCAGGGAGTACATTAATCATTCCATCTCCATTTATCAATTAAACTTGTGCCGTATTCTTTATAGGCTTCTGAGATGACAAACACTCCTACAATATTTACAAAAATCATAATTGCTAAAATGAACGGAATTAGAACCAAAGGGCTTTTCGAAATCAATGGATAAAGCGCTGTTTCTGCCATGTTGAAACCGATTAATATTTTCAAAGGGTCTTTCCTAGTAGTAATTAATAATATTGAAAGAGCCAACATAAAACTGACAAATGGTAAAACTTCCAAGTGGAGAGGGACCTGAAACAGGAAACCTGATCCTAATACTAAACATGAGACTGCAATGGCTATAACTGCTATAACCATCATTCGCATTCCTATTATCGGCTGATCAACTTCATTTTTGGTATTTACCATTCCCCAATAAATTATCAAAGGAGACACAATAGCACATGCAAACCATTCAGAAAATGATGCAAAAAAATCAATTAGGGCTTCTAAATGCAATCCTATTATTAGATTAACTATACAACTCATAAGCCCAACAAATCCTATTGCAGTAGCTTGCAGAACAAGCAAATGAATTGTTCGTTTTGTGCTGCCAGCAAAACAAGCCAGTACAGTAAAAGCCGCTGATATTATCAAAGTTACTAAAACAGTAGGCTCCATGTGATTATACCCCCAAAACAACAATAAGAATCAGTATTATCGCCCCAATAATGAAAGACATAAACGCTGGTGTGAAATTCTGATGAATATCCAAAGCAAGTAACTTTTGACATCCTTTAGATAGCTTGCTTAACAAGAAATAGTAAAAACGATCAACACTTAGCCTGTGGCGAAGATTTTCAAGTTTCAAGACCTGAGTAAAGGTGTGATAAAAAAAGCTTGACGGGACCTCATAAATTTCGTTTTCATCTTCTCCACAGAGAACCGGTTTAAATGCGTCTTCACTACTTTGTTCTCTATGCTTTCTCTTTGTCGTATATGTGACAGTAAGGATGAGCATTGAACCAAGTACAAGCATTGATATTGCTATTACTAATGGGGTCCAAAAACCTAGGGCTGGATGTATGATTCCGAACGGCTCAATTATGTTAGCTGCGAACCCCAGTTGCCTAATTCCAGGTATTATAAAAGTATCTAAAAGTGGCATTGGTAACATTCCCAAAAATATTACAACAGCAGACATCAGAATCATGGGAGCAAGCATTGTAATAGGAGGCTCCTTGGTATTTGGGTCAATTCCTAGATTACTTCCTCGAGTTAAGAAAACAGAATATAACAATCTAATCGCGATAGCAAGATGAAAAACTCCACCCAATACCGTTGCCGCCAAGAAGAACGGTGAAGCTATTTCAAGCGTGGAATGGATAATCAAGTACTTTCCTGTGAATTCACTCAATAATGGTAAACCCCCAATAGCGAGAACGCTAAGAGCACAACAGCTTGCCGTAATAGGGATGTAGCGATATAATCCTCCAAGCTCGTCAATGTTGCTTTTACCTGTTGCATAAATAACAGCGCCAGCACAAAGGAAAAGTACTCCCGCTACGAAAACATGTGATGTCAAATAAAACAAACCTGCAACTGTTCCCAATGATGTAGCGAAACCAATAACCATAACACTGTAACCTAGCTCAGATATGACGCTGTAAGCCAATATCCGCTTTAGTTCGTTTTCAGTGATGGCGTTAATTGCAGCAGACAGCAAAGTAATAACTCCAATAACGGAAATTATGAAGCTCCAAATGTTGATATTCCCAAATAAGACTGCAAAAGGTATGATTGGCAGATTAGTTAAAAACGGCTGAAATACTTGCGAAAAAAAACGAATAAGCAAATATATTCCTGCCAAATCTCCAACTAAAAACAAGATCATAGTTGATGTTGGAGCCACAGTTGCATCAGGTAGCCATGTATGAAATGGTATCTGAACCGCTTTTGGTAACAATGCAACAAGCAGTAAAGGAAATACAATTATCGCAACAGTATTTGTAAAAACCCCGTTTCCTAGCTCTATCATATTAAGGGTTCCTGACGTGAAGAATAAAACAATGGAAGCAATGAACAATGCCAAACTTCCTATATGCGTCATGATTAAACATTTGAATGCTGATTGTACACAATTTTTTTTAGAGTACCAAAAAGAAATAATGGCATACAAACAAACACTTACTAATTCCCAAAAAAGCAAAAGACCGATTAAATTGCTGGAAAAAAGTGCTCCGTTTATCGCACCGACCATTAGAAGAGAAACAGAGTACAACCGGTTAAATCCGTCACTGATTGTATATGCTTTGTTTTTTGGAGAAAGATATTGTACTGTAAATGTTAATGCAAGTGCTCCGAAAAGAGAACAAAGCAGTGCAGGTAAAAGAGACAAGAAATCCACGTATATCTCTAAATTTGCTGTGGTGACAACTAAAGGTAAATGAAAAAATTCTGATTGAATCGGACTTGAAGAAACAGAAGGAACAAGGGAGAGTATGCTAAAAAAAACAATATATGCTGTGACAATGCAAACTACCTTAGCTAGTTGTGCACCTGCTTTTGGTATCTTAGAAATGATGTGAGACGTGATGCTAACTATGATTGGAGCAAATATTGCGAACATGACTATTTGATGTGGCTCAACTATGACCATGGATGTTTCCTACTTTTCATCTAGTTGATTTTCGATGAATAATAAAAAATTGTTTTCTTCTAACATCATTCGCCCTCTTTTACGCCAGTTATTTTTGGGTAGTTAAACTGCTTGTGTTCTTATTCAAGGGATAACTTTCGTTTGGCCATTCATCAGGCAAGATTAGGCGGCTTAAATCGGGATGACCTTCAAACTTTATTCCAAACAAGTCATGAATTTCGCGTTCATAGAGCACTGATCCAGGTACAATATCAGTAATTGTTGAAAGTGACCCCACATTAATAGGCAGAGAAACTCTTACAGTGACCAATGTGCCTTGATTTTCGAAATGATATAGAATTTCAATTGAACCTTCACTGTTTTGGCAACCTGTTATGGTAGAAAGATGCGTGAATCCAATGCTATTCAAAAAAAGAATCACCTCTTTGAAACAATTTCTTTTAGCAAAAACAAAAATTCGTCGAGATCTCGGAGCGGTTATTTTAAGAATGTGCTTTTCACCAAGATTTTCCCTCAGTGCTGCGACAATTTCCTTATTTATCATACATTTTCAGCTCAACTTTCAAATTTTTCATGCTTTTTTTGGTTTATTAACTCATCCTCACTCGATAAATAGAGAAGACTTGTGAATTGATTGTTAAAACTTGCATTTATAGCTTTTTTGGCGAAAATTACCATTTATTTTATTTTGGGAGCAATATTTGTTTTAGCGCTGTTTTCAGTTCTTTATCATTCACTAACAAAGATACTAACAATTTTCAAGGTAAAATGAAATGTGTTTTTGCTGTTAATTTGTTGGAAATTTTTCTACACTTATTTTTTGTTTTGTTACGCCCAACTCTTGAAGGAAGTCTTGCATTGCTTTCATCATTCCAGGGGGTCCACAAAGGTAAAACATTCTTTGGGAGTAGTCAGGTAATTCGTTTTTTATTAGATTAGCATCAATGTGTCCAGTTTGTCCAGTCCAATTGGGGTCTTGTCGCGTTAAGGTATACACAATTTTGAATTGTTGATTTTCGTCTTTCATTTGGTCAAATTCTTGTTTAAAGACTATATCCTTTGACGTTTTGTTCCCATAAAAAAGAAAAATATCTGTTTTTAATTTCAAATCAGTGGCGTACCTACATATGCTTCTAAAAGGCGTAATTCCAATCCCTCCTGAAAGCATTGCAATTTTATTTTGTTTCTCGTCAAGGACAAATTGTCCATAGGGGGCATCTAATTGCACTTCATCTCCTACATCGAGATGTTTGAAAGCTTCAGAAAATTCATGACCATCAGTTAATTTTTTTGTTACTTCAATAAAATCCTCTGTGGGGCTGCTAGAAAGGGTAAGAGGCTTTCTCAACGAACCGCCTTTTCCGTTGGGCAAAGATATAATCAAATATTGACCTGCAGTATATTCAAAAGAATCTGGTTTGGAAAAACGGTAACTTTTCACGTCATGGGTTCTTTGAATAATATCAGTAATTTTAGTTTTGAATATCATTAAAATCCTATAATAATTATTTCGGAGGTGCTTTAAAGCTATTTTTAAATTTAGTTTTGCTCATCAAACACGTGCTAAAAAACGATTTATAGTTAAGCATCAGAAAATGTGGACATTAATATTTTTGGCAATATTTCTAAAACCGTGTAACATATTTTACACGTTTTTAGTAGCAATCTTTAACCGTATTCAACATATTATTTTATATGGTGATTTTTTTGAAAGCAAAATATCAAATCTATCAAGATGTAGCAGGAAAATTTCGGTTTAGGCTTCGAGCGCCTAACAATAAAATCATTGCAGTAAGTGAAGCCTACGAAAGCAAAGCAGCATGCATAAACGGAGTAAAATCGGTTCAAGCTAACTGTGGTTCGCACGTGGAAGACCAGACAACAGGTATGGAAAAAATAAACAATCCAAAATATGAAGTTTTTATTGACACTGCTCACGAATTTAGGTTCAACTTGAAAGCGTCAAATGGGGAAATTATTGCAGCAAGCCAAGGATACGAAACAAAACAAGGGGCAATGCAAGGAATTGAAGCAGTACAAAACAGTTGTGATGCCGAAATCGAGGATTTAACAGTTGACCAACAAACAAAAGACAGACAACTTGCTGAAGCAGTAATGAAAAGTTGTAACGCCAATGTAACTACAGAATCAATTACGTATATGCCATACGAACCTAAAGAAGTTTGCAAAGAACCTGCGCCAGGATTAAATGATACTTTTATCACTTTAGATGCTCCACCAACAAAAGTTGAATCAGGAACAAAAGTAACATTAACCGGAAAACTAAACATGGCGGGTTCATGTGAAGGCATAGGCTGTGTTACAATACACATTTTTGAGCATGACCGTTCTTTCCTACGAGACGATTTTCTGGCTTCAGGGGAAACAAATCCAGATGGAACATTTTCAATCGACTGGATAGCAAAACAGAAAGATTTCTGGGATGACAAAGTACAAGTCTACGCACGATTTATCGGAACAGACAATTACATGCCAGCAACAAGCAAAATCTATCCAATACAAGTTCTATGGTATGCTAGACCAAAAAATTAAACAATAGGTTATTGGGTTAAACAAAAAACCCATAACCAACTTATTTTTGTTTTGAAAACAATCTTACCCCATTGTGTATAAAGATTGTTTACTGAACTTCTTCAATGCCTGAAATTAATTCGTGAACGTCGACACCTACGTATTTTCCTATGTAACCGCCTTCTAAGGTACCAAAAATTGGCTTGTTTAAACCACCAATTATTCGTCCAATTTCTCGGTATCTGCTGCTAGTTAAACCCAAAGAAACAATATCGCCTTCATGAGTGTCAAAACCCGCGGAAAGGGCAATCAAGTCGATATTGCCCATTTTAATTTCATTCAAAGCTTTTCTAAGGGTTTTTATGTACAAAGCATCCCCTGTAGAGTAAGGTAAAGGAAAATTCAAACAGTTGTTTTTTGAAACAAAACCAGTATAAGGAAATGCGGGGTGCCGATGCAAAGAAACAAAAGTAACTTTTGGATCGTCTTGAAAAATTTCTTGCGTCCCGTTTCCGTGGTGTCCATCAATATCCAAAATTAAAGTCTGCAGACCTAACTTTTTTACTGCTAATGCAATGTTATTAAAGTAACAAAAACCTAAAGTTCCCGCACCCAATGCAGGACCATTTATTCCAGCATGGTGCCCTGGAGGGCGCATATATGAAAAAGCCTTTTTTTCTGCAGCTAACAATGTGGCACCTGCTGACAACAATGCATGACTGTAAATTCCTTCAGGTGCAGGGGTGTCTGCATCTAGGGGGGACCATGATACAGCATTTTTAACACGGTTCACATGCTCATTAGCGTGAATAGTTAAGAGGTCTTTTTCTGAAGCTGTTGTGGGTTCCAAAAAATCATAGTTTTCTTGTAATATTCCTAGACCTTCGCTCATGCGCTCTGGTCGTTCTATGTGCCCTGGCCAATTGTATTCAAAACACTTTTCAGAAAAAATGATTTCCATTACTTTTTCCTCGGTTAAGGAAATCATTTAGTCTAAAATTTGTGTTTTGGTTTTTAGGCTTCCAGATTAACTAATTCATTATATCTGGATTTAACGGTTTGATAAAGTTTGTTTCGGAGCTCCTCTCCTGACACGTTTGTCCCGCGTAACAGTGCAACTTTTTTGGATAATTCAACATCACATAAGGTGCTGTTTATCCAACATTCAAAGTCTTTGCTGTTCATGTGGAATTCGATTGATTGGATATCTATTGTTTGAATTTTATCAAGGAAGTCTTTAAGGCTGAATGCGCTAACATTTAAGGGCTTGTCAACGCCATTGTAAAAATGAAAAGCGTTTTCCTTGGTCACTGAACACAGAATTTTTTCAGCTAGTGCTTTGTCAGTTTTTGGTAATCCTAGGGCTTGTTTACCTAAGATTGTTATTGTATATTGGTGTTTTTCGGGAACACAAACGTATTCTGCTTTTATGAGACCCAACAAGTAACCCATTGTGGAAGAGGGACTTAATCCTGCTTTTTCTGAAATTATTTGCAAGGTCAATGGATTTTCTGCAGCCCATAAATCAACTAAAATTTTACCCCGGATTTTGCCTTCACTCATTATTTCCACTTTCCAAGAACAATAACAGTAATCCAGATTATTAATTTATTCGGTAATCAGCTTTTCCTGAAAACCTGGGATATCGAAAAATTAACTTGTTTTTATTTTCTTAATAAGCATTTGTAGCTGACATCTTTTGCTTTGAAGTATTCTTTTGAAAACTGTACTGCTTTTAATGGGTCATAGTATTTACAACTGAAAATGTCAAGAAAAATTCGGTTTGTTTTGTTTGCAAAATGACCTGACACAAGTGATGTTTCAACAAGTTGGGCCATGGAATAACCAAAGACATCTGGGTTTGTCCCAAAGTTGTTGAGATGACACGGTCCCCAAGGTTTAGCATCAATGAGTTTACAGATTTTGGCAGTATAATCCCTAATTGCCTCTGGATTGGTTAGTAATTCTGGATCACAATAATGTAAGTCAATTGCAGTAGAAAGTCCCCACGCGTTGGCCAATACGTATTGTTCTTCTGTTACAGTATCTAATTTTTTCATCATCATCTCTGTTTTCATATTCAATCCCCGACACAATTATTCGCTCATAGAGCGCAAAAGCTACGCATGGCAATGCAGGAAATAAAATTTGTGGTTTTATTTTTAATAAAATTTTAATTAAAGATATGTTTTCTTAAAACAGACTTGTTACGTTGCGATTACAATTAAGGAAAAAATATTGTTTTTAAAAACAGCTCTTTTATTATGTATTTTGACTATGTCAAAATTAAATTCAAACTAACCTATTAACTATTAGACACAAACTGTTTTTTATGGAGGATAGTTTATTCATAATTGCACCTTGAAAAACTTCAATTTTTGAATATAAACAAAAACATTAATAGCAAATTAATACAATTCACAAATACCCTGTTTGGTTGCATTGGATATGATATGACTGAACAGGATTCACAAAAATTCAAAGACGTAGAGGGATATAACAATTGAACGGCATTGAAATAAACGCAATAACTAAACGTTTTGAAGATACACTAGCAGTTGATAACATTTCCCTCAATGTTACTAAAGGAGAATTATTTGGTCTTCTTGGTCCCAACGGAGCAGGTAAATCCACGCTTACAAAAATGATTTCAGGAATGATAAATCCCACGTCAGGAACTATTAAAGTCGGAGATTACGATATTCAAAAACATCCAATTAAAGTCAAAGAAAATCTCGGTGTAGTTCCTCAAGAGATTGTGTTGTATGATTACCTTAATGCAAAAGAGAACCTTTCATTTTATGGAAGACTTTACGGATTATCGGGGACAAAACTCAAAACAAGGATACAGGAACTGCTAAAGTTTACGCAGCTAGAAGAAAAAGCAGTAAAACGTCATGTTTCCACGTATTCCGGAGGAATGAAACGTCGAGTAAACATTGCTGCAGCCTTGTTGCATGAGCCTGAAGTAATATTGTTAGACGAACCAACAGCGGGACTTGATCCACAAAACAAGCTTGCTCTTTGGGAAATTATTGAATCTTTGAAGAGCCAAGGGAAAACCATTGTGTTAACTACTCACATGATGGAAGAAGCCGAAGAATTATGCACCCGCGTTGCAATCATGGACCACGGTAAAATTATTGCTTTGGGTAGCCCAAACCAGTTAGTTAAAGAAATTAAAATGGAGAACACAATAACTATTGTTCCAGACAAGATTGAGTCTAAACTAATTGAGCATGTTAAACTAATTTCGGGAGTACAAAACGCTTATAATGCATATGATGAAACTGAAAAAAAGGAAACATTGAAAGTTATTACCGACTGCCCTGATGACATACTTCCCGAAATAGTGTCAACTATTGTAAAAGATGGGGCAAAAGTCATGTCAGTTCAGTTATCACGCGTAACCCTTGAAGACGTGTTCATTGCACTCACAGGAAGGACTCTAAGGGAGTAAACAAAATGAAACTTAAAAGAACAATAAATCAAGTGGCGGCAGTTGCAAAAACTGATTTTCTAGGAGTTCTCAGAAACAAAACTGCAATATTTTTCACGTTACTTTTCCCATTATTCTTTATATTAATTATTGGTTTTACCTTTGGACAAACTGGAACAAGCTCCACAAGCAGCATTGTTGTTGGTGTTGTTAACCTTGATAATGAATCAATTGAAATAAACGGAAAAACCTCCATTAACGGCACAATTGGTGACACATTTATTGAAGCCCTTGAAACAGCAAACTTTTCTGTTCGTACTTTTGATGAATACGGGGACAGAGACTCTAACGGGACAGCTGCATATGAAATAAGCAGAGGAAATTTGGGTGTCATTTTGGTGATTCCTGCTAATTTCACTGAAACCTTGGCTTTTCATTACGTTAATGAAACTGGAATGCTAATTCCAACAAAGGCTAATCTGGAAATTTTTGTTGATCCTACTGATACAACGGCATCTATGATACGTCAACAAAGTATTCTCGGGTTTATATCTGGGTTTGTTAAACATTATCAAGAAATTATAATTGAGTACATTCCAGTTGAGATGCAAGGGGTTGTTGAAGTTCTTACAGACCCCATCATTGTTACAACAAGTAACGCAGAAGTCACTGAAAATAATCTACAATGGATCGACTTCATGGTTCCAGGAACACTGGGTCTTGTCCTTTTATGGAGTGGACTAAATCATGCTTCAATGACCATTGCAACTGAACGCACCAAAGGAACATTCCAAAGAATGATTATCGCTCCTGTGTCGCCATCAGTTGTTTTGATTGGAAAATTAATCTCAAACTTGGCTTTAGTTTACATGTCTGGATTTATTATGCTCGCCAGTGGAGTTCTACTGTTTCAGGTTAATCTTTACTGGAACATTCCAGTAATCATCTTGGCAATGTTTTTGGGTTCCCTTTCTGCCATAGGTATTGGTCTTATCATTTCCTCTGTTGCTAAAAATGAAGAGGCAGCAAACTCAATTGCAGTAATAATTAGTGTTCCATTACAGTTCTTCATTGGAGCGTTCTTCCCCTTAGAAATGATGCCCCCTGCCGCACAAACATTCGGTCAAGCACTACCCTTTACAAAAATGGTTGATGCAATGAAAGCCATAATGACAAGAAATCTTGGTGTCGACGTAATTTTTCCAGAATTGCTGTACCTAACTGTTTCCGGAATAATATTGTTTGCAATAGGAACAATAGCATACAGATTGGCATTAAAGCGCCTATAAACAGATAACTTATTATCGCCCCACACAATTATTTTGTTAGGGGATATTTTATGGCAAAAACTATCAAAGAACAAGTTGCACAATGTCTTGAAGAAGTAAGACCACAACTGCAAGCAGACGGCGGAGACATAGAACTCGTAGACGTAGAAAAGGGAACCGTAAAAGTAAAACTCAAAGGTGCATGTAACGGATGCCCAATGTCAGCAATGACAATGCAATGGGGCGTCGAGAACTGCATAAAAAAACGAGTGCCTGAAATCAAGAAAGTTGAAGTAGTCCAATAAATCAAATACAAATCTACATTTGACGGAGCACCAAAAACGTTCAAGGTTAATTGTTAGAACATTTGACTCGTTATATCTGCAAAAAGCAATTAATGTTTTTGGAACTGCTTTCTTTTTTTCTAAATATAACATTTTTACAAAAATATTTATGAAATCAATAAATACTTGAATCAAGACACTAAATTCACAAACAATATAGACATACACACTACAAAATGGGAACCCATTGTGGGTGTGTTGACTCTATCTTGAGACTACGCAAGAAGATTGTAATCATTTTAGTTTTGACGTTCACAGCCTTGATTTTGGTTCAGTACACTACATCACAAATTGTTTTTTTGGATAGTTTTACAAAACTGGAAAAACAAGATACAATTCAAGATTTAGAACGGTTACGCAACTCTTTATCTGCAGACTTGAGAAACTTTGATGTCTTTGTTCATGATTGGGCAGCATGGGATGACACGTATGAGTTTATTCAAAATTCAAATGAACAATACATTGAATCAAACTTAGTTGATGAAACCTTCACTGGTTCAAAACTTAATCTCATATTATATGTTAACTGGTTAGGTGATGTTGTTTATGGTAAAGCATTTGATTTGGTGACTGAAAAAGAATTATCAATTCCAGAGAGCGTTCAAGAACACCTTTCACCTGACAAGCAGTTACTGCAACATTTTGGCACAAACAGTACAATCAATGGGTTTTTGCTACTTCCTGAGGGACCAATGATGATTGCATCGAACCCAATTGTTAAGAGTAATGAGGAAGGTCCGATTCTTGGATCCTTAATTATGGGGCGCTACTTTGATTCTATCCAACTTGAAAGTTTAGCCGAGACGACACAGTTGAAGCTTAGTTTACAACATTTCACTAATTCAGATACATCAAATAATTTTCAGGAAGCTTTTGTAGATTTCTCAGAAGAACAAAACACGATTCTAAAAACTCTAACACCTAACATCATAGCAGGTTACGCGTTATTTGAAGACATCTACGGAGAATCATGTTTCGTAATTGAGGCACTGTTACCTCGAGATATCTACAATCAAGGGAATTCAAGTATAACATACTTTGTTTTACTTTTACTATTTACAGGAATAACATTCAGCATAGTAATTATACTGTTTTTAGAAAAAACAATACTATCACGATTAGCTCAACTGAACAGTAGCGTTAAAGAAATAAGCAAATCACAAAGAAAACACTTAAAAAAGGTTTCAGTAAAAGGAAAAAATGACGAAATAACAAACCTTGCTGATGAAATAAATAAAATGCTGACGAACCTAGAAGAGTCTCAAAACAAATTAAAAATAACAAATGAGAAGTTGAGTGTAGTCGGCAAATTTACCCGTCATGACGTTAGAAACAAACTTGCAGTAATCGCAAATAGTGTTTACTTAACTAAATTGAAAACAAAAGCGGATGATTCCCAAACTATAGAACACCTTAACAATATTGAAGAAGCAATTGACAAAGTGGAACAAATTTTTGATTTTGCAAAAACATATGAAATGTTAGGAATAGAAGAACTCGAATACATCGATGTGAAAAAGTTTGTTCAAGAAGTAACAATGCTTCATGGATTAAATGGTCTAAAAGTTGTAAATGAATGCGAAGATTTAACTTTATTATCTGATTCCCTTCTGCGACAGTTGCTTTATAATCTGATTGATGACACAATTAAGTACAGTGAATATGCAAACCAACTCAGAATATACTACAAAGAAGAAAAAAACCAACTAAAACTAATTTATGAAGACAATGGGATTGGAATACCTGAATCAGAAAAGGAACTAATATTCACAGAGGGTTACGGCAAAGGAACAGGCTACGGATTGTATTTGATAAGAAAGATTTGCGAAACATATGGTTGGGTAATACAAGAAACAGGCAAACAAGGTCAAGGAGCACAATTTGTTATTACAGTTCCTAAAATCAACAAAACCGGAAAAATGAACTATTACATTAAACAAGATGCAAAAAAAAGAATGCTAATACACCCTGTAACGTAAAAAATTCAATTATTTTTGATTTAAGTGACATTTTCCTCCTGTTGGGCAAAATTTTTTGGCGTGGTTT
Organism: Candidatus Bathyarchaeota archaeon; assembly: GCA_024650005.1. Taxonomy (GTDB): domain Archaea; phylum Thermoproteota; class Bathyarchaeia; order Bathyarchaeales; family Bathyarchaeaceae; genus Bathyarchaeum; species Bathyarchaeum tardum. The sequence goes on from JANKMT010000001.1 coordinate 487,353, forward strand.
TCAACTGCGCTAAAAAGTGTTCCAACGGTTTCTTTGTTAACTGAATAGATGCGTTTTTTGCCCTCAGGTTCGATGTAAACAAAGTTGCACTCAAGAAGGGGTTTAAGGTTGTGTGAAACCATGCTTTGTTCTTGCCCGATAGCGTCAGCGAGCTCGTTTACACTCATTGGGTTTTTCATCAGTTGTTCTAATATTGCTAACCGGGCAGGATTTGCCAAGTTAACAAAGAACTTGTAGCATGTTTCACTTAACCCTTTTTTCATTGTTAATCCGACTTCTTTTCTTATCCTAATATTGCTTTAAGGTCTTTCTCTGCAGTTGTTATTGGCATTATGTTGAAGTTTTTAACCAGAACATCCAAGACATTAGGAGAAACAAAAGCAGGTAAACTGGGACCTAAACGAATGTTCTTAATTCCCAGATACAGCAAAGTCAACAGTATTGCAACGGCTTTTTGTTCATACCATGATAACACCAATGACAGTGGGAGTTCATTAACGCCCACGCCAAAAACATCAGCAAGGGCTACGGCAACTTTTATTGCAGAATAAGCATCGTTGCATTGTCCCACATCCAACAGTCGGGGCAAGTCACCTAGAGTGCCTAAGTCTTTGTCAAAGAACCTGAATTTTCCACACGCTAAGGTTAGAACAATTGTGTCAGGAGGAGTCATTTCAACCAGTTCAGTGAAGTAGTTCCGTCCAGGTTTTGCGCCGTCACACCCTCCAACGAGTAGAATGTGGCGAAGTTTTTTGGTTTTAACTGCGTCAACAACCTTGTCTGCTACACTTAGGATGGTATTGCGTGCAAATCCAACCGTTACACTTTTTCCATTTGTGTCTTCTTGGAACCCATCCATTTCCAGAGCTTTTTCGATTACTGAACTGAAGTCTTTGTCTGCAATATGGGTTACATTTTCCCATCCAACTAGACCCGTTGTGAAAATATTATCGGCATAACTCTGTGCGGGACGTTGAAGACAGTTTGTTGTCATCAAGATTGCACCTGGGAATGTTTTGAATTCTTTTTGCTGGTTTTGCCATGCGGTTCCATAATGACCATGGAAATGTGAATACTTCTTTAGTTCAGGATAACCGTGTGCAGGAAGCATTTCGCCATGGGTATAAACGTAGATTCCTTTACCTTCAGTTTGTTTGAGAATTTCTTCTAAATCTTTCAGATCATGACCCGAAACGAGAATTGCTTTGCCCTTTTTTGTTCCAAGGGGAACTTTTGTCGGAACAGGATGACCATAAGTTCCTGTATTCCCTGCATCTAAAAGTTCCATTGCTCGTAAGTTAATTTTTCCACATTTTAAAACCAACCCAACAAGATCATCAACCGTTAGAGAGTCATCTAAAGTAGCAACAAGTGCCTCGTAAATGAAAGTGAAAACTTCAGGGTCTTTTTGTCCAAGAATTAGGGCATGATCAGCGTATGCTGCTACTCCTTTGATTCCGTAAGTTAGAATTTGTCTAAGAGATTGAATATCAGGATTGGTTGTTGGGTCAGATTGTACTCCAACTAATTTACCTTGTTCAACTAGTTCCGCTACAGTGTTTTTTGGAACAAAATTTGCGGGTCCTTCATAAGAAATTGTTAATCCTATGTTTTTTAGTTCTTGTTTTAGGTCATCACGTATTTTCGTAGTTTTTTTGATCAAGGTTAGAAAACGGGTAGAATCAAAATTTACGTTTGTTAGGGTAGAAAAAAGTGCTTTACAAGTGAATGAGTCTGCAGTGTCGGTTGGTAATTTTTGTTTTTTTGCCTCAAGTGCAACTTGTGAGAGACCCTTTAAAGCATAGATTAAAAGGTCTTGGAGGGCTGCTACCTCAGGACTTTTTCCACAAACGCCATGCTGTGTGCAGCCTTTTTCGTTGGCGGTTTGTTCGCATTGGTAACAAAACATTTTTTGGTTTGACATTTTACTCACACAATTTTATGAATAATTCTTCATATGTATTATGTTTCATATAAAACCTTCGGTTCAAAAACAATCACCACAAAAATACTGTCAACACAAAGAGATGACATTAAACAATTGAATGTACGTCAAAACTGAGTTATTTAATATAAACTAAACAAAAAAATTATAATGGTGCAGTATTTTTCTTTTATAAATATGCTTCTGATGCGTATCTACGCATCATACGGTGACTATTAAAGTAGTAGGCGACTTTCCCGATTGAATTCTTCATTAATTTTATCCAATCATCCCGATTTTTGTAAAAAGTTGGAATAATCAGGTAATCAAGTTTATCATAAAGTTGAGTAATCTCTAAACGCCTTCGTTCTGCGTCTTCCATCTCTTCTTTTGGTGATGGTCCAATAGCCCAACCTGTAACGCCTTCGATGCAGCCTTCTATCCACCATCCATCCAAAACACTAAAGTTGATTACCCCATTGTGGGCAGCCTTCATTCCACTTGTACCTGAAGCTTCAAAAGGCGGTATTGGAGTGTTCAACCAAACATCCACGCCTGATGTATACAATGATGCCATTTCAAGACCATAGTTTTCAAGATAAACGATTTTCATCGTGTCCCTTAGTTTTTCTTGTAATTCATTAATTTCTTCAATTAACCGTTTTCCCATCCAATCTTTTGGATGTGCTTTACCTGCAAAAACTACCTGAATCTTTCCTTTCTTGTTGATTTCTTCCAACCGTTTCAGGTTAGAAAACAACAAAGTTGCCCTTTTGTATCCCGTAAATCTTCGTGCAAAACCTAAAGTAAGAACATCAGCAGCCAACTGCACACCGGACTTTTCACGGACATATCGTATCAAATTTTCTTTTGCTTCCATGTGGGCACGCCAGACCTCTTCATCAGGGATACTGTCAATCCTGACCAACAATTCGGGTTCGTTTGCCCAGCCTGGTAAATATTTATCAAGAAGGACTCTGAAGCATTTGCAGGTCCAACTAAAAGAATGAACACCATTAGTAATCGCTGAAATATTATAGCCTGGAAAAAGTGTTAATGAAAATTCTTTGTGCCGTTTTGCGACTCCGTTCACGTATTTACTAGTATTAAGGGCTAAACGAGTCATGTTAAGTTGGTCGTCACCACCTAATTTCATTAAAGTTTCCAAAGAAACCAAGTCGCCTAACATGTTTTGAACTAGCTCATAAGAGAACTTGTCATGTCCTGCTTCCACAGGAGTATGAGTGGTAAATATGCAAAGATCACGGACGTTATCGATGTCTTTGCCATTTTCTGCAAGCAACTGTAACGTCAAAAAACTCGAATGCCCTTCATTCATGTGATATTTTCCAATGTTAAATCCTGCTGCATCTAAGATTTTAACGCCGCCAACACCCAAAACGATTTCTTGTTTAAGGCGGTATTCTCGGTCACCCCCATACAGAACCGAGGTAATTTCTCGGTCTTCAACAGAATTGCCTTCAACATTTGTATCAAGAAACAGAACAGATACTAAACCTCCTGAAGGGCTTTGGTAATCGTACATCCAAGCTTTTACTTTGACTGTTCGGTTTTGAATTTGTAGTTCGACTTGGTTAGGTAACTCGTTCATTGCCCCCGAAGGATCCCAAACGTCATAATGTTCAATTTGTTTCCCATCATTGAGTTCCTGTTTCAGGTATCCTTTTCGGCTAACAAGAGTTACTCCAACAAGGGGAATCTTAAGGTCTGCACTTGATTTGATAACGTCGCCAGCTAGTACACCTAAACCTCCACTGTATGTGGGAATGTTGTTTTCTAACCCTATTTCCATTGAAAAATAGGCAATCTTTTTTCCCCGCAAAAAGGATCGTTTACAGTATTCTCCACAAAAATAGTATGTTTTTCCCCGTACTTCAGCTTTGAATTCTTCTTTGGGTTCTGTTAAAGGCATTCCACAAACGGGGTCTCTGAGCATTTTCTCTCACGTGCACCTACAATTAGTGTAAAGTTGTATTATACTCATTTTTTCTGCTTCTTTAAGGTTGCAGATTTTGGAACTGTAATATTGTTCAGTTCATTTAATCTCTTCTCAAGAACATTCAAAAGTTTTTTGCGCAACGGTTCACCTTTCAATTTTTTCTTTGATTCACTGATCCGTTGTATCTGAGACGCTAACTTGTCATCTCCGACCACTTGACTTATCCAGCGTTCGAAGTCTCCTTGTTCCATATGAAATTCAATGGCACGCACGTTTATTGTTTTTAATTCAGAATAAAATTTTTGAACACTTTGCACAGTCAATCCCGAAGATAATGGGAACTCGTAAGAAAAGGTAAATCCCATGCCTGACGGCAGTCGTCGTAGAAGCATTTTTGCGGCCAATTCAGGCTTTTCTAGTTCTAGGCGGACTCTTGCTTCCAGGTCGGACAGAATTCTAGAGTAAACTGCAAAAGCCTCTACCGGGCTGCCCATGGAACTGAAATAATTATGTACATCTCCGGGTCCTCCACCTTTCATGGACATGTAATACAAATGGTCACTTTGTTGGAGGTAACGCCATAACCAGATTAATTCTTTATCTCCAATTCCTTTGATTAAAGGTTCAAGTTCTTTTAAAGATTCATAACAAATGTTTTGAATGGGATTTCCAATCCATGCACTCGTGTCTCGTTCTATGTCTGCCCACGAAACTGTGTTGTATTCATGGATGTCCACTTCTCCAACTGGCTCATGCCGTTCAATGACTTCTGTTGGGGTTCTCCAATTCAGATGATGCCATTTATTTACTTCATGGGGCAAAGCTTTCAAAAACTCATGAATTCCAGTTTCTGGCCAGTGGTGTTCCCCGAAAGTTTCGTAGTCCACAAAAATTACTATAACCTGTCCTTGTGTTCCAGCGAGCCATTGGGCATATTTTGTGGCAGTTAAGGGATATTCATTCCACCAGTGAGAAGAAAACCGAAAACCTATATCATCAGAAAGATTATAATTGCGCAGTAAAACTCGAAGCTCAGAGTCTTTAGCTTTGTAAACATAATTTGGGTTTCTTCCTCCCAGGGTTTGCTGGACGCCTTCGGTTACTGTTCCTTGGTAACCCATTGTTTCCATTGTTTTTGCGATAGAATTATTGTACAATAATTCAGTGTTTTCAATAAAAGTTGGCGTGTAACCAATCAGTTCAGTCATGAGTTTTCGGTGCATTTTGATTTGTTCAATAAATTCTGAACGGTCATTGTCAAATAGGCTAGATAGGGAATGAAAATAAGTTTCATCCATGAATTCTACACAATCTGTTTGTGCAAGCTTTCTGAAAGATTCAATAATTTCAGGTTCGTATAATTCGCATTGTTCAAGAAACACTCCAGATAAGCCAAATGCTACCTTGAAAGGTTTACCAGCGTCTTTGGTTTTGTTAATTTGTTCAAGAATAATTTTGTTTGAGGGCAGGTAGCATTTTCTTGCGGCACGTTCGAAAACGTAACGGTTTAAACTGTTATCAAAGTACAAATCAAAAAGGTCTTGTTTGGTAGCTTTACCTTTAGCAAGCAAATCAGAATGAAAGCTTCTGTTCAACCGGAACGGCTGATGAACTTCAAACATTAAACAAACATCAGTCATAGTTAACCACAAAACACAAACAAAGACACAAAAACAAAACCAACATCCCTTTTAATAAGTTCTTGTTCAACAACATAAGTTATCTCTTTCTGCAGATTCTAATATGTTTGTGGTCTATTAACTCTGCATGTTTTTGGGTTGATTTTTTTAAAAAAACTGGTTTTCTTAATGGGACACTACGCTTAGAATATTAATATGTTAAAAAATGTGAAAAAATGGGCGCTCAAAAAATGAGTTTTTTTGGTAAACGTCATGAGTGATTATGTTTTTGGTTTTCTTCGTAGTAAGATAAGTACCACCACAATGATTAATACTGCAGCTACGGACAAACCGATAATAATCAAGCTTAAATCTTGTTGCGGTTCGGGTTCAACATAAGTTTCTTCCTCGGTTTCGGCTTGTTCTAGATAAATAGAAGCACTTTGCAGGGAAGAAATGGCGTTTTCATAGCTTTCTTGAGATGCATAGTCTAACGCGGTAGAATATGCTTTTTGTGCCTGTTCCAAATAGGATTGAGCTACTGGGCTTTTATATTGTGTATTTTCAGCTATTGTTATGTTGTTGGCTGTTTGGTCGACTAGGTCATTGTATATTTTTTTCCATGAGTCCTGAATAACTATTACTTTAGTTGGGGAATCCCATGAAAAAATTTCTGTTTCACCTTCGTATCCGTCTATTCCAACAAAGTAACTGTGGGCTCCAACGGATGCATTTGAGGGAATTTGTAAGGTTACTGGCGAAAAAGTGTAAGTTCCACCTGCAGAAACAATTGCAGGGTTATCTGACAAGTCGTGACCAGCAAACTGTTCTTTTTCCATCCAATCAAAATTAAGACCAAAATAATAAACTTCTAACTTGTTTGAGCCTAGATTTGTTAACGTTACAGTAACAATGACAGCACTGCCTTGGGATGGAGTTTCATCTGAAAAATTAACGGTTACACTTGCGTCATCTGAAGATAGCCCGAAGACAACTCCGTTGTATATGTAACCAAGAAGACACAAACAAGAAACAATGACCAGTAAGCGAGAAATTTTCATTAAATTTTCACCTTTCATCAAATATTTGAAGTTAAAGAATATAATTTTTGGGTAACTTCACCAAGTTAACCTAATTTTTAGGATTAATCAAAAAATAAGCTCATTAATGTTTGAGTTTTTCCCAAATTTATAAAAACCAAAACTAGTTATTGATCTTAAAACAAGAAAAGGAGTTAAACTGCTCGTGAAAAAAATACTGCTTATCGGTTCTACACCTCATGAGCAAGCAGACATTATCGAGTGGACAAAACCCTTTGGTGATAACCTAGAAAAATATGATTGTATAATTATTGATTTGACTTATTTTCCTAAAGATTATCCACGAACGTTGTTTACCAACATTGGAATCCTCAAAAGAACGTCACGAATTTTCATGAGAGACTACAAAAAAATTTTTTGTATAATGGATAAACCCTTCAATATTTTGTTTAAAGAAATCCCTTTAAACTTTGCATGGATGCCGTTTCCACAAAAACTAACTGTTAACCCTATGTTGCTCGGAAAAACAATTAACATAATAGACGAAAACTTTGCTGAATATTTCAAAAATGTGCTTCAATGGGACAACGAACTCCATTGGCAAGACACCGATAACATCTGTTTTGACGCCATCGCCACAAACAAAGAAAACAACCCAATAGCAGCAACAATAACAATGTTAGACCGAGGAAAAATCCATTTTCTGCCCAAACCAACAAAATCAAACCACCTGGATGCAATAGGATTACTAATCAACCTATCAACAAAAAACCAAACAAATAATTGCCCTGAGCAAAATCAGATTGAACCTCAAGTATTTGAACAAAAAATTGAAGAAGAAACAACTAAAGATCACCGTAACTTGTTTTCCTCAGATGACAGAAAAATTACTGGCACCGTTTTTCTAATTCTAGAAGAAATTGGAATACCCGCCACCACCATTTACGACATACCAAACCCAAATGGCGTTCAGGTTCAGGTAATTTCGTCAAAAGGACAAGTTGAAATAAATGACCCAAAAGTTAACCGAGCAATCACGTTAATTGAGAACCAGAGATATAAAACAAAAAACCTAGTTGTAGCAAATACATACAAAGATCAGCCCCTCGAAAACAGAAAAAACCAACCCCAAATTGGTCCTGTCGCTAAACTTTTCTTTGAAACAAACAACACCGTTTTCATGACCACCCAGAGTCTATATGGTCTTTGGAAAAAAGTTATAAAAAAAGAAATCAGCATCGAGGAAGCTTCAACATTAATTATGAAACAAAACGGCGAAATACAAATTTAATTAAAAACAACAAACTAAGATGATTTTTATTTACCGATAACTAACATGCCCAAAACTTCTTTTTCATGTTTTGGACGAATAAATTCTATGTCTTCAACATATGCTCGTAAGGGTTCGGCTACACTCCAAGCTTGAGAAATACAGCCACGGGGTTTGTGGGGTTCGTTACCATCAAATATTTCACTTATTGTTCCCAGACCCGCGTGGTAAAGGTGATCTTGGAACAGGGGTTCTAAAAAGTTCTTTAAAGCAAATCGCCGCCAAGGGGCTTGATGATCCCGAGTTTTGGTAAAAGCAGTAACAAATGGACCTAAAAGCCATGGCCAAACTGTTCCATTATGATAAGCGTTATCACGATGTGACCAATCACCCAGATAGACGCCATGATATCTAGAATCTGTTTCAGGAAGAGTTTTCAAACCAAAAGTTCCCCACAAACGCTTCCAGACGACATCAACAACCCGCAATCTTTTTGAAGATTCAAGAACCGGGAAATCCAACGACAATGCAATTAACTGGTTAGGGCGCAACGATGAATCTGCATTATCCTCAGTTATCACATCAAAAAGGTATTCACCTTTTTTGTTCCAAAACTTTTCTTCAAAACTAATTTTTGTGTTTTGAGCCATGTTTGAATAGTTTTTTCGTTTATCTTCCTGATTAAACCAGCTTGCTAAAAGCTGCATTGTTTTTAGGGCATTATACCATAAGGCTTGAATTTCTACTGCTTTCCCTTTTCGGGGCGTCACAAAACCGTCAACAGTAGCGGCATCCATCCAAGTAAGTTGGGAACCGTGAGCAAGCAAGCCATCTGTGTCCAAATTGATGCCATAGATTGTTCCGTTAACATGATTCTCAATGATGTTTGTTAGAGTGCTCCAAAGATTTTTTTTAATAAACTCATAATCTCCAGTATATTTTAGGTACTGGAGAACTGCATTAAAGAACCACAAAGTTGCATCTACCGTATTATACAGGGGAATGTCTCCTGCCTTGTCAGAGAAACGGTTAGGAACAATTCCATCACGACAATAGTGACCAAAAGTTAACAAAATCTCTCGGGCATCATCAAACTTTCCAGTAACCAATGTCAAACCAGGCAAAGAAATCAGAGCATCTCGACCCCAATCTTCAAACCATGGATAACCTGCAATAACCGATTTTGTTTGGGTTGAAGCCCGTTCCACAATAAAAGAGTCAGCTGCCTGAACAATCCAGTTTAACCATTCTTTTTGTTCCAAACTAGAATTGTGTTTCTGAAATGTATTCAACAAACCTTTATGTCTGTTTAATTCTTGGCGATATAACAAATTAATATCACCATTTTTTTTGCCAAATGATGAAAAAAGGCTCTTGGCTTGTTCAGTTGTTTCTGCTGCCACCGCAAGAATATGAAAATGCTTTGTTTGGTTGGGTTCAACAACAAATTGAAAAAAACCTGGTCTGTAGTTGTCTTCTGTACTGCTTTCGTTTCGTGAAGAATCAACCCTGTAAAACAGTTTTTCAATCCACCAATATTCCTCAACAAAAGAACCTTTACTACTAGATAAAATAAGAGAAGAAACCGAGTTTGATGGCTGAATGGTTACCGTGTTTTCATTTTTGTTTTGAATAAAATTCCAATCTATTTTGTTTTTGTCAGTAATCTGGTAGATATGACGCGAATTAACAAGGGGAGAAACAAAAACAGATACCTTTTGGTCAGTTGGGTTGGTAACCTTGTAGATTACTGCGGTTGCGTTTTTTTGGTACGGCATAAATATTGTTTTTTGGAGGCTGACCCCTTGAACAAAATAACTGAAAGTTGGAAAGGGTGCGACTGAAAAGTCCGAAAGAAACAGGTAGCCCTTAGGGTGCATGATGCCATGGAACTCGTTTGCCCCGAAATCATATGTTTTATCGCCAATCTGGACAGTTTCATCAAGTTTCGACAATGTAACCCAGCGATTTATTGGAGGATTAAAGGATGCAACAAGTAAGCCATGGTATTTACGAGTGTTAACTCCCAAAACGGTTGAAGAAGCATATCCCCCTAACCCGTTGGTTAATATCCATTCTCGGGTTAAAGCATCCTCAAGGTTTGAAAGAATGTTTCGTCCCAGACTTAGTTTGGGTAACCCCAAAGTAATGACATCCAACAAATTTAATGGAGCAACTTGGCTATGTTTTTTCCTGTTTCAACCCCAAAATGTTTAGCAACTGTGCTACATTTACTGCGCAACAACAAAGCATGAGGAACCAGCAACTCAACTCCCGTTAGTGTTTCAGCATGACCCATGCCCTTGGCAACAACAAAATCAACAGAACGATAAAGGTCTAAAAACTCTGGGGAACATTCAGAAACAAACAATCCTACTGATTCAGCACCAGTAACCATAACCTTGTCTGCGATTTTATCCATTCCCACAACTTTAGCGTCGTCTAATAATGCATCGTTAAGAACAGGACCCGCCTTAACTGCCACAATAACATTTGCACCAAGATTTTTCAGTTCTTTAACCAATAATGTGTCTAGTGCGATTTCTCCAGCGTTGTCTGTCAAATACAAAATCTGTTTTGAGTTCTTTGCTTTCTCAAAAATCTTTGAAATATCATCGATTGCTAAGTCGTCTTCAGCTTGTTGAATCAAACACTTAAGGTCAGAAAACTTGAATGGATTATCCGGTAAATCAAACTCCATGATGTTGCCTACAATAGCAGAAAGACAAGCCTTCCTAAACCGTAACTCAGGAGAAGTTTCCTCACAAACAATAGATTCCGCCACCGGCAAAACTTCAAGGGCTTTTTGGTTACTGGTTTTCTTTTTTTGTTCATAAACGTCAAACTTGTTAGTCATTTTTCGAATCAAGCGGTCCCGTTTTGTGCCTAAATCTGCGGGATTAGCTGTTGGAGTAAATTCTTCAGTTAAGAAACGTAAAACTTCAGACAAAACCTTAAACTGAAGAGTCCTATCGTCCGTGGATTCTTGAATCTGCAAATACCCACGATTAAGAATACAAGAAATGCACCTAAGTTGAACGTTCAATATTCAAATCTCCTAAATTCTGCAAATTGCCTCGTAACTCTGAATGAATATGGAAAAACGTCAAGAACAAAATAAAGGTTTCACAACAGCAGTCAACAAATTACCGATTATTTGCTACCGTAACTCCTATACTCAAAAAACCGACGGCAACAATAATTAAAGCAATCAATTGATTCTCAAAAGCAATTTCTTGCCAATCAATAAAGTAGCCTGAACCAGGGCGTTCTGATGTTAATGATACTAAAATTTGTTCATCTGGTTCTATAACCAAATCGTAACTTATATAATCACATATATGCACGCCATCAACATACAGCTTTACTGTATCATTAGTTTGCATGTTTAAATGCAATCTAGTATTAGCATACCAAGGCATTTCAGCGGTAAAATTCTCAGATTCTACAAGGGTGAACCGCTCTCCACTGCCATGAAAAGGCACTAATCCCGGAAAAATCAAATACAAATAAAGCAGATACCCTAAACCAGCTAAGAGAATTAATGCAGAAATGATTAGCCTCACCTTTTTTGTGATTTTTTTGAAAACATGAAACTTCAATAATAAAATTGAGAAACAGCATTAAAATTTTTTTGCCAGTGTTTAAAAATAAAACAGAAAAAAAGAAACATCTTCCAAAAAAATGGAAAGAAATCTATTTTGCATTTATGATAGCTTCTGCAAATTCTGTCAATATTTTTCTAGGGTCTTTGGCTTTTACGATGCCGCTTGCTACCAAGACTCCTTGTGTGCCCAAAGTCAGAGCAGAACTAACATCAGCTGCTTTACTGATTCCTGCACCACATAAGGTTACTACGTTGGGGTTTATGCGTTTGACCAGCTCTACGGTTCCAGTAACTACTTCAGGTTGGGCTTGAGAAACAGGAATTCCAGACCCAATCAGTTCCGGTGGCTCCACTGCAACCATTTCAGGGTTAAGAGCAGCTGCAGCAGCACTCACGGCAGAGTTGTTGGTACAAACAACTGAACATAAACCGTTTTCCTTTGCTTTGGTTATTATTCCGTCAATATCAAACAGTTTAAGGCGTCGTTCAGAATGGTTAACCAAAGTTCCAATTGCACCTGCCTCTTTTACTGCTTCAACTAAAATGTGACCTGTGGAACTCCCAGGTTTTATTGGGTCTATGTGCTGGGCAAAAACTGGAATTGAAACAGCATCTGCAACTGCTTTTAGGTCAGTAAATTGAGGAGCAACTCCGATGGCTGCTCCAGTTTTTTTGCTTATCTCGTCCGCAATTTTAGAAAGAGAAACAGCATTTTTTCCTGTGGATTCTAAGTAGGTTTTATAGTTCACAATAATAATAGGCACTTTGACTTTACTCATAAATATCAACTCCATTAATGCTAATCGGTAGTAACTTAAATTTTTAGCTTAAAAGCCAGAACAGAAAAATCTTTTCTAACTCAACTGACACATCTACTTTCTGTTGTGCGGCGAATAGTAATGAGGCGAATAACTGGAGGAAAAAGAAACGGCAAAATCATTATGCCAATAAAAAAACCCAAGCCTACACCCAGTGACAACAATTGGATTCGCCAACTTTTAGATGATAACAACATTGCTGCGGATATAAACTATAACGAAAACCAGCTAATAACCAAAACAGGCAAAAACAATCTTTGTGCCGTATGCAAAGGAGGCAAGTTTTTATGTGGAAAAACCAGATGCCCCTTAGTTGTGAGGTTCAGTTCTTACTTTAGGTCTGCTCCCATTTTGCAAAGCACAGATTTGGACGGAGCTTGTCCTCCAGGAGTTTTTGTTGGCAGAATTGGTTATCCTTATGTTTATGCAGGACCCCTCGTTCCCCCTGTCCACGACGACACAAGTAGTTATGACCAACCTGAATCATGGTTTGGAAAAAGCATTGATGAAATTGTGGGTTTTCGTTCGTTACTGGTCCGGGGAAAGCATCGAGTTCACGTGAAAAAGTTTGAAGAATCAGGAAAAATAATGGATCAAACAATCGATTTAGCGTTGTCTGTTAAACCTGTGGACGTTGAACTGAATCTGAAAAGGAAGCCAGCTAGCACCCTTGTTATTGATGACCAAGTGCAGCCTTTTGGACCCTCTGCGCCGTTGAAAAAGATGGAAATATCAAACTCTAAGTGGGACCAACAAATCCAGAAAGCTTACTTTGATGATGACTTACACGCTTCTGAGGCAGTAACCACACTGTTTCAGAAAGGAACCATGGTAACAAAAATTCAGCGAGCCTTTAGCGTAGGTGCATTTGGAATGAAAAAACAGCGCCGTTTGGTTCCGACTCGTTGGAGCATAACTGCTGTTGATAGCATAATCTCAAAACAGATGATGAAAAAAATCAAAACATATCCAGAAATCAACGATTACCGTGTTTATGAATCCCGATATTTAGATAACGTATTTGAAATTTTGATGATCCCTAGAGAATGGGGATACGAAGCCATGGAAGCATGGTATCCTGGCACGGCTTGGAACCAAACTAGTGAGAATGTTCTTTTGTTTTCAGACTGGGAAGGTTATGACGGACGAACAACTTACGCTAGTATTGGTGGCTGCTATTACGCGGCGCGCTTAGCGGTTGGAGAATTGCTTCTAAAAGAGCGAAGACAAGCAACTGTGTTTGTTTTACGAGAAGCCCATCCTGGATACATCATGCCTGTGGGGGTCTGGCAAGTCAGAGAAAACGTACGAAACGCAATGCAACAAAAACCGCAAAAATACAATACAATGAAAGAAGCGTTAGAACATATCGGTAGTAAGTTTGAGATTCCACTAAAGGATTGGATCGAAAAAAGTAATTTGTTGCAAAGGGCTTTGTTCCAAAAAAGAATAACAGATTACATGAAATTCTAGAGGCGCTGGCGTTCTCGGTTATTTACTAGGTTTATGAATTCTTCGATTTCCATTGCCGGTAAACTAACAATTTCTACGGTTCCCCGAGCCCCCAATTCTATAGAGATTCGGGTAATTACTTCGTTGTTTGGTGCTTCTACAATGTTCAAAAAATCGTAGGGGCCAAGCAAAGAATATTGTTTAATGACTTTAGCACCCCACGATTTGATTTCTCGGTTGACTTCTTGTATGCGTTTAGGTTTTTCTCGGATAGTTTTTCTTCCCTCGGACGTAAGCTTTGATAAAAGAATGTAAACAGCCAAATTGATTCCCAGATTAACAATAACAGCTTTGCAATTTTAAAGATTGTTAAAGAATCCGTTACCGAAGTAACCAAAAGCATAATTTCAAACAGTGTCTTAATATGAAAAATAGTTGAACGTTTAAAAAAATCAACGGATTTCTAAAGAGAATATTTTAATATAATGTATCGTTTAGGCTAATTTTATTCAGGTTTCGACTTGATATTTTTATAGAAGTTTTCACTATCAACTAAGTAAGTATTTGCAGTACTGAAATATCCCTTTAAAAGCGGACAGCACAAAATTCATTTCACTACAAAAGTAATTGGCGGTGGATTATTACGAAAAATAATAATGAAGTAAAAGTGGTAGCAAAAATATTGCGAGTGGCAGCTAACGGCACTAAAGAAGCAGAAATTATGGACCGGTGCAATTTAGATGAAATGTCTACTGAAAATTATTTGTCTGCATTGGCAGAACTAAGTTTTCTTACAGTAGACGACGACAATGAAATACGTTGCCAAACCACAAAAAAAGGATTGCAATTTCTTGACACTTACCACAAGCTTAGATGGTTACTGTATGGCAAAGAAAACGATTTGATGCTGATGCAGCTTCTTGACAAGATAAAACATAAAGAAGAATCACCATTCTATGTTAGCTGAAAACAACTAGAATTGCTTGTAATTATTCCAAGAGTTTCAACAAAGAATAATTTTGTTGTAAAACTAAATCATTAAAATCAAGGTGGATGAGAATCAGGTGGTAGAAAAAAGAAAAGAGTTTGATGTGGTCGCAGACATTTTACGGATCGCTGCTTTAGGTTCAAAAGAATCTGAAATCATTGTTGGATGTGAACTAGATCAGAGCAGTCTTGAAAAATATGTGCCAGCAATGATGCTAATGAAACTGATAACAGTAAACAAAGATAACGAAAATGTTTACAAAACCACCAACAAGGGATTGGAATTTTTACGTTTTTACCATGGACTTCGATGGCTCCTATGGGGTAAAGACATGGATTATATGTTAGCAGAAACCATGAAAAAATTGGAAAAGGACAAGAGCCCCTACTATGTTAGATAAAAAAATAACTGAAGTTATTCAAAGAAGTCTTCAAGTTTTTTGGTTGCTGATTTTTGTAAAATATCTGCACATGTTTTAGGGTCTAAGGATTTGTACTCTAAACCTAACCTGGTTAATATTGTTTGAACTCCTTTTGCTAAACTAGGTGCAACAAGAATTCCCCGGAGTTCTCGATTTGTTATGTTTTTGATGCAATCAACATACTTGGATAATTGAAGAGCAGCATCCCGCCCTGCTGTTTTACGTTTAAGTTCAACAACTACTAAGGTTCCGTTTTTATCTAGACCGTAAACGTCAACAAATCCTGGGTCAACTTTTTTTTCGTATGATATTAGTTCAAAACCTTCTTCCAAAAGGGAAGGGTCTACTAGTATTGCTTTTTGCATGTCTGATTCACTAGCATGTAAAGAGAATTCTCCATGGTCAACCAGTTTCATGGCTGAAACCGAAAAAATTACATCAAAATGTACACTAAGAGATTCCAAAGGTTTGCGTCGATTAGCTCTAATCCGTACAGCTTCATCTTTAGTACGAACCTGAAATGTGCATCCTGCAGGCTGCCAGTTAACGGGGACGTATCCGTTGGGTCGATGAACCAAAACTGAGCCGTCTTCTTTGATTATAACTATGCGTTCCCCTGGTTCCAGTTTTGAGCTTGCGCGTCCGTTGTAGTTTACCCAACATTTTCCTACTAGTATTACTGCTTTGTGTTCTGAAACAGCATTTTTTATAAATTCTGTTGCTTGTTCAATTGTCGGGTTTTCTAAGATAGTCACAGAGCTGGATTTTGACATATTGACCGCCGACAATCTAAAGAAGAGCAAGTATAGATAAAACTTCTGAGAACCATGCAAGATTGGAAACAAAAACGCAGCAACAAACAACATTACGACCTGCAAGCGGGAATTTATGACAAGCAATACATCAGCGAACAGGACAATAAAATTGAAAGCCTGCTAAAAAGTTTGGATTTAAAGTTCAACGAACTTGTTTTAGATCTAGGCTGTGGAACAGGGTTCTTATTTGAACACATATCGGAAAAAGCAGGCTTTATTGTTGGGGCTGATGTCTCCAAAAAAGCGTTATTGTATGCAAAAAAGCGAATTCAAAACAAGTCTAACGTGGATTTAGTTTGTGCAGATGCTGATAACACCCCTTTTGTGGACGACCTGTTTGACAAGATTTTTTCGGTTACCGTGTTGCAGAATATGCCTGAACCCACAAGAACGATTTTGGAAATGAAACGCACAGGCAAACCTGAAGCGTTATTTGCAATAACTGGGTTGAAAAAAAAGTTCACACAGCAAAATTTTGTTGATTTGTTGAAGCGTTCACAATTGAAACTTGTTATGTTCAATAATGATGAAGCACTAAAGGGCTATGTTGCAGTTTGTTCGAATCTTTGAAAAAACTGTAGGCTTTATTTGACAGGTTTTGTGCATGTTCAGTAGATGAAACCTAATGAGTGTTGAGGCGTATCGGGAAATAATTCGTCAGTTGCTTGAGTTTTCCAGTCCTTCAAAGAAAGATTTAGATTGCCTCAAAATGAAGGTTGCAAAAAAATACAGTTTAAACAAAGTTCCATCTAACGCGGAAATAATTCAACACCTTGAACCTGAAGAAACAGCAAAACTGATTCCTGTTCTGCGCCGAAAAGTCGTCCGCACAATTTCTGGGGTAACAGTAGTAGCAGTGATGACCAAACCCCTGCCTTGTCCCCAAGACTTGCCCTGTGCGTACTGTCCAGGGGGACCCACGTCTGGGTCTCCACAAAGTTATACGGGTCATGAGCCGGCTGCTTTGAGGGGTTCACAAAACGAGTATAATCCGTACAATCAAGTCACGAATCGTATTGAGCAGCTTGAAATGATAGGTCACAAGGTTGACAAAGTAGAGCTCATTGTAATGGGAGGAACTTTTCCTAGTACACCTAGGGAATATCAAGAAGATTTTGTTAAACAGTGCCTAGACGCCATCACAAGAACCAAATCAAACTCTTTAGATGAAGCAAAAAAGTTAGCAGAGAACAGTAAGGTTCGGAACGTTGGAATAACTGTTGAAACTCGACCTGATTGGGCAAAACAAGAACAAGTTAACCAAATGCTAACTATGGGTGTAACCCGTGTTGAACTGGGTGTTCAAAACATTTACGATGACATCTACAAGCAAGTTAACAGGGGACACCAAGTAATAGATGTTATCAAAGCCACTCAAATAATGAAAGACGCCGGATTAAAGCTGGTTTACCATCTTATGCCTGGTTTGCCTGGTTCAAATTTTGAGCGGGACCTTGACGGATTCAGGGAAGTTTTTGTTAATCCTGTTTTCAAGCCTGACATGATTAAGTTGTACCCGTGTTTAGTGGTAAAAGGAACCAAAGTTTACGATTGGTGGAAAAAAGGGGAATACCAACCATACAGCACAGAAGAAGCTGCCCAATTAATAGCTGAAGTGAAAAAGTTTGTTCCTCCGTGGGTTCGGATAATGCGTGTTCAACGGGATATTCCTGCAAATTTGATTGAAGCAGGAGTAAAATTGAGTAATCTACGGCAGATCGCATTAGAGATACTTGAAAATCAAGGAAACAAGTGCCCTTGTATCCGGTGTAGAGAAGTAGGTCACCGCTGGCTAAAGGATAACGTGAAACCAGACCTGGAAAACATTGAAATTCAGACAATAAAAGAGTCTGCTTCGGAGGGAACGGAGTTGTTTATTTCGGCTGAAGATCCAGTTAACGACGTTTTGTTGGGCTACGTACGTCTACGGATTCCTTCTGAAAAAGCGTTTCGACCCGAAATTGCTTCTAAAAAAGCTGCGATAGTTCGTGAGCTTAGGGTTTACGGTCCTTTGGTTCCAGTTGGGAAGCATTTTATTGGGGCTTGGCAGCACAAGGGTTATGGTAACGTGTTATTATCTGAAGCAGAAAAAGTAGCTGTTGAAGATTTTGACCGCAAAAAAGTTGTGGTGATTAGTGCCCTTGGGACAAAACCGTATTACATGCAGTTAGGATACAGTTATGATGGTCCGTATGTTTCTAAACAGGTCAACTGAATCTTTTAATAAACGGGATTTATAATTGAAAGATGTTTTCAGCTTGTTTAGTTGAGAGCATAAGAAACTGGAGAAAACTGGTTTGACTGAGGAGTTTACAGGTTACAGGGGACAGACTTTACAACTTTTGAAGAGCATTAACGCCGAAATTGGGGCTGTTATTCGCGTAACTAAAGGGGAAGACAGCTGGGAAGGGATTCTTATTCCCCGCTCAGAAATTGGCGATGAACATCATATTGTAATTAAAATGAAAAGCGGCTACAATGTTGGGGTCCGCGTTGACCTATCAGCAAAAATAGAAAAAGTTGGCGAAGGTACAAAACCAACATTTACTCCTCCGCCCCTTCCAAAACAAAACAGCAAATTACCCCGAGTAGCGATAGTAAGCACAGGGGGCACCATAGCCAGTCGCGTAGATTACCGAACAGGTGGAGTACGTGCTGCAATGTCAGCTAGCGAACTTTACAGTGTGGTTCCTGAACTTTCCGAACTAGCAGTAGTAGAAACAGAAATTTTGTTTAGTATTTTTAGTGAAAATATAACTTCCGAACATTGGATTGGAACAGCAAAAGCAGTTGCAAAGCATATTGAAAATGGAGTAGACGGCGTTGTTGTCGCTCACGGAACAGATACTTTAGGCTACAGTGCAGCAGCATTGAGTTTTGCTTTACAGGATTTACCTGTTCCAGTAGTTATGGTTGCTTCGCAAAGGTCAGCGGATCGTCCTAGTTCTGATGCAGCAACTAACTTGATTGGCGCAGTGAAAGCAGCAGTTTTTGCACCTTTTGCAGAAGTTGTTATTGCAATGCACGAGACTGTTTCTGATACTTCAATCGTATTTCATCGAGGAACTAAAGCAAGAAAATGCCATACAAGTCGCAGGGACACCTTCAAGTCTGTAAATGCTTTGCCTATTGCACGATTGACTGATAGCAAACTGAATATGTTAACGAAAAATTACAGAAAGCGAGATGTTTCCCGTAAATTGAAGCTGAACACAAACTTTGACGATAAAGTGGCTATTGTTAAAGCATATCCCGATGTCAATCCTGAAATTATTGACTGGTACGTCAGCAACGGTTATCGTGGAATCGTTTTTGAAGGTACCGGTCTGGGTCATGTTGGAAATTACTTGTTTTCGGCTATCAAAAATGCCGTTGAAAAAAGCGTTGTTGTTTGTATGACGTCGCAGTGTTTGTGGGGTAGACTCAACTTGAATGTTTACGACCAAGGACGAGACCTTCTGGCTTTGGGTGTTGTTTCTTTGGATGACATGCTTCCTGAAACCGCTTATGTTAAACTCAGATGGGTTTTAGGTCAAACAAGGGATGTTGACGAAGTAAAGAAACTTCTTAAAATAAATTTAGCCGATGAGTATTCATCTAGAACACTTTACGACGAGGCAGAAATCTGAGGAGACAAAGTCATGAGCAACAAATATGCAAAAATTGGTTTTAAAGCGGGACTTGAAATTCATCAGCAATTGGACACTAAAGAGAAGCTTTTCTGTTCTTGTCAACCAGAACTTTTCAAAGAAGATCCTCAGTTCACGTTTCTACGCAAACTACGTCCCGCCCAGAGTGAATTAGGCAAAGTTGATGATGCAGCACTTTTTGAATTCCAGAAAGAAAAACAGATTCTGTACGAAGCAAACAACCACACTGCATGTCTAGTAGAAATGGATGAAGAACCTCCTCACGACCTCAACAGTGAAGCTGTAGAAATTACTCTGCTAACTTCCCTTATGATGAACATGAGACCCGTGGACGAGGTTCATGTTATGCGCAAAACAGTAATTGATGGCTCTAATACTACCGGTTTTCAACGAACTTGTGTTGTTGCCTTGAATGGCGCAATTGACGTCAAAGGAAAAAGCGTTGAAATTTCTCAGGTGAGCCTTGAAGAAGATGCTGCACGAAAAATGGGAACAGAAGGTCAATTGATTCGTTACCGTATTGACCGTCTTGGAATTCCATTAATTGAAATTACAACTGCACCAGTAATCTATACTCCACTAGAGGCTCAAGAAACAGCAGCAGCCATCGGAAGAATACTAAGATCAACCCGCAGAGTAAAACGTGGGCTAGGAACAATCCGCCAAGACGTAAATGTTTCCATCCGGGATGGTGCTTTAATTGAGATTAAAGGTGTTCAGGAGCTTGACTTGGTTTCTCAGGTAATCGAAAATGAAGTTCAACGCCAGCTTAGCTTGTTAGAGTTAAGGGATGAACTAAACAACCGTGGCGTAACAGAATCAGACTTAGATGATGCTTTTGTTGATGTAACCCACGTTTTCAAGAATACCAACTGCAAAGTTATATCAAGGGCAATAAAAAACAAAAACCCTGTTTTAGCAGTTAAATTGCCCTGTTTTGGTGGGTTACTCAAAAAAGAATTAGCACCTGGAATGCGATTAGGCTCTGAATTAGCTGGTATGGCTCGTTTTTGGGGAAAAGTTGGGGGCATTTTTCACACTGATGAAATGCCCGCCTATGGTGTAACCCAAGAAGAAATTGATGAACTTGGACACGTTCTAAACAAACAACATCAAGATGCTCTAGTTTTTGTTGCTGATACTCAACAAAACTCAGTTGATGCATTAAAAGCAGTTGTTGAACGTGCTAAAGTAGCATTACAATTTGTTCCTGAAGAAACCCGGTCAGCAAATCCGGATGGAACAACAAAATATATGCGACCAAGACCTGGCGCAGCAAGAATGTATCCAGAAACTGATGTTTCACCAATCCAGATTACTAACGAATACGTTGAGGACCTGAAGGGGCGGCTTCCTGAATTGCCTGAAGATTTGATGAAACGGTTAATGACTGACTACAAGATTAACCGAAAGCTTGCAAAGCAGGTTTTGGATTCGGATTACCTTGAGCTGTTTGAGTGTTTATCAAAGGAAACTAAAGTTTCTACAACAGTTATCGCGGTTGCGTTAACTGAAACCTTGAAGGCTCTTCAACGGGATGGAGTGAACATTGATGCTGTTTCTGAAACACAATTCAAAGAATTGTGTAAACTCATTGGTCAAGGTAAAACAGCAAAAGAAAGCATCCCTGAAGTTTTAACGTGGCTTGCCAAAAATGAAGGAGCTGATGTGAATGAAGCTCTTGAAAATTTGGGGTTATCTATGATGTCACAAAAAGAGTTGGAGGCATTGGTTGACGATGTCATTGAAAAAAATTCTGAATTTATTGAACATAAAGGAGCAGGTGCCGCCGGGGCATTAATGGGCATTGTCATGAAGAAGGCACGAGGACGAGTAAAACCCAAAGAAGTGAATGAAATACTTAAAGACAAACTTAATCAATAAAATGATTCTCACCCTTGTGGTTTATGTAATCTGCAAACCTTATTCTTATTATTGAACAAAACTAAACTGAGGAACAGCAATGGCAGATGCACTAATAGGTACAGCAGTTCCCATTTTGTTATTGATGGGCATTGGTTTTCTTTCAAGAAAGTTTGGTGTGCTAAAGACTGGAGACGAACGGGTCCTCAGTTCATATGTTTACTATTTTGCGTTGCCAGCCTTGTTTATTGTTGACATGGCTGAGACAACCTTTGTTACAGAAACTTTAATGTTTATTTTTGCTGGAATTATTCCCATATTTTTGGTTATGGCAATCTTTATTCTGTTTTATATCATAATCAGATTTTCAAAAAAAACGTTTTATCTTGTCACATTAAGCACAATATTTGGTAACACCGCATTTTTCGGTATCCCTTTCGTAACCTTTGCTTTTCCTTCAGCTCAAATAGAACAAACAGCCACCTTAGCAGCTGCAACAATTGGAATCGCATCAATAGCATTGTCTATTGCGTTACTAGAATTTTATCGCCTTGAAAAAGCCTCAAAATTTGGGGGATTAAAACATATTAGCATTCGCCTTGTGAAGAATCCTTTGATTATTTCCATTTTTGTTGGCATATTAATTTCTGTAGTTGGATTGGAAATTCCTTCTCCTTTGACTACTTTTTTGCACATGGTAGGTGGCACTACATCTGCGGTTGCAGTTTTTATGTTAGGGGCATTTTTGTATGGAAAAAAATATGCCAATCTAAAGTTAGGTTTTGGTTTAAGCCTTTTACGGATAATTTTCTTGCCCTTGGTGGCTTTGGCTACTTTGACATTGTTCCAGTTGCCAATAATTGAAGAATCTGTGTTGATTCTTATGCATGCTATGCCTGTTGCAGTTGCGTTGTCTGTTTTAAGTGAACGTTATGATTTTTATCGGGAAACAGTTGCTTCGTTGACTTTGATTTCTTCAGTTGGCGCTATAGTTTACCTGAACATATGGCTAGCTGTGCTCGGGGTTTGAAAGTAAAGAACGTTTAATTTATGTTGAATGGGAAACATTTTATTCACTTTACACGTAAGATTATGTTAACAAATTATCCATTGAAAATTATGATAGGATTTTGTTGTTGAATGCAAATTTTGAGAACTGGAGGTGAAATGTTTGAGTGAATTATCAGGTAAAATCGCTGTTGTAACTGGAGCCAGTCAGGGTATCGGTAAACAGGTTGCTTTGGTTCTAGCGCAAAATGGCGCGAAAGTTGTTGCAGTTGATATTGCAGAAAATGTTTCTGATGTTGTTAAAGAGATTGAACAGATGGGTTCACAAGGAATGGTTGTTAAGTTAGATGTCACTGATTTTGATGCCATAAAGCAAGCAATAAATCAAATCAGCAAAAAGTTTGGACGGGTAGATATTTTGGTAAACAATGCGGGAATTTTTCCTCAGCAAATGTTTACAGATATAACTAAAGACGACTGGAGCAAAGTGCTAAACGTTAACCTGAACGGTGTTTTTCATTGTACAAAGGCGATTGCTCCATTGATGATAAAACAAAAATACGGAAAAATAGTAAACATCGCCTCTATAGCTGGCACGACCGTTGGTTTTCCAGCTTTAACCCATTACTCTGCTAGCAAAGCCGCAATTGTAGGATTCACAAAAGCCCTTGCCCTAGAATTAGCAAAGTTTGGAATTAACGTCAACGCTATCGCTCCAGGTCCAATAGAAACCCCAGGAACAAAAACCGGAAACAAAGAACTCGAAGAACAAACCAAACGAGCAATCCCCCTAGGCAGATGGGGACAACCCCAAGACATCGCCAACCTAGTTGCCTTTCTATCAAGCGACAAATCAAGCTTCATAACTGGACAATGTATCGTCGCAGACGGCGGATATACAGTACAATAACCAACTTTTTTCCATTTTTATTGTTTTAGTGTTCATTGTGAACTTAAAATTTAGAAGTGGGTTATGAAGAAAATTCAGAAAAAATCTTTTTTTAATATTTAACTACTATTAGACTTCTATTATGTTGTGTAAATATGTGAAATTGTATTTTTTTGTTTGTAAAAGAAAGTAAAAGATTGATAAAGTTAAGTGTGTTTTTAGTTGTAGGATGCTGTGAATATGGGAAAAATTCGGGTTAGGGTTAAGGCGCCTTTTGGTGAAGTTGTGATTGAGGATGAAAGTGCAGAGGAAATTTTAAAAACATTGAAAAATATGCCCCCGAAATTTATGAATGAAGTAAGTAGTTTCATTTCTACTAATTTGACGCCCTCGCTGCAGACTTTGCTTGACGGAGTAATCGAAATCACAACAGAAGGTCCGATTATTACAACTCGTGAAAAACTCACCCATTACGAGGCGATTGGTTTGGTCTTGTTTGCGTCAGACAATAACTTGAGCACCGCCAGTCAAGTCAAACAGCTTTTGGCTTCGAGTGGAATAAAATCTGTAGTTCCTGCGCGCCTTAACGAGATGACGAAACGGGGAATCGTCTTCAAGCCTGATCCAGCAAAACCCGATTTCAAGCTAACTACCCAAGGTGAACAGTGGATCGAAAAAACCATTTTGCCTAAAATTAAAGAAAAAACCCAAAAAAGCAAAGCTAAGCTTTGAACCACTTGAAAATAAGGTAACGCACATCTTCTGCTTCTAGATCTGGAATTGCTACGATGAACCGTTTTCTTACAGTTGTAGCTAATCGTCCAGCTTTTACTACGTCGGTTGCTGTAATTTCGTCGTTGGCTTTTCTCACAGTAATCATGTATGGCGCATGGTCTATTCCGGGACCGTGTTGATAAACTGCAAAATCACAACCAAATTTCATTCCAGGCGTGACAATAAGTTTTTGACCCCGTAAATCTCGGTAAACAGCATATTTTGCTTCAAAGTCTTCATACAATTTTCGGGCTTTTTTTCTTAGTTTAGAAAAACTTACTGGAGCGTGTTCAGGTCCGCCATGGACAACACTGATTTTTTTTGTTTCAAGAAGATAAACCCCTTCCATTAGATCAAGAATCAAGGGAACATCAAATTCAGGAATTTTGGGTTTAGCAATACCCACCGGTTTGCCGTAGTAACCCATTTTGTAAAGATTGGAACCTTCTTCTGGGTTCCAGACTATTAGAAAATTGTCTAACAGTTCAGTTTCAATCTTTTCTGGCATATAAACGTCACATTTTAAATTGTGAGCGCCAGTATGCTCGCAGCATCAGACGCAGCTTTGGCTTTATCTGCAGCTTCCTCCAAATGCTGAACAACAGTCCATAATAAGAGCATTAACGGAAAATCCATTTTGCTATCAATCAAGGTTATTTCCAGTTGACGATAAAGATCATCAACTATTCTTTCTGCGGCATCAACTTCTCTGGCTTTTTCCATTGCCTTGTTTGTGCCATAATTTAGCGTCATTGCAGTTTCTCGTAGTTTGAAGATGGTATCAAACACTGCATCAGAAAGCTTTGCGAGGTCATCTTTAATTTGGTTTGGAACTTTCCAGCCTTTCTCCATAATCTGAAGCAAACGAAAAGCGATGCCTTCACAATAATCGGCTATGTTACCTGAAAGGTTAGTGAAACGCAAAAAGTCTTCACGGCTCATCAAAATGGCGCCTATTTCCGCAAGTTCTCGTGAGACGTTGCGTTGGGCAATATCAACATTGTGTTGCCGAGTTTTTATGTCTTCAAACAGCTGTTTCACTGAATCTTTATCGCCGTTTACAAATGATGACACTAGCTGAGAAATTTTGCGTGAAATGTCAACTACTTCTCTAAGATGGTCTCTGGAAACGTCAAGTGCCTTGCGTTTTACCCGTTCTTCAGTCTCTACAGGAAATACCATTCTGTCGCACCACAACTAATAAGCTATAAACAAATCTAAGTACGAGAGAGTCTCTTAAAAACAATTAGCTTTTCTGTTCTACAACATTTTTAGTGTTCAATTATTTTTCCTAAATCTTCAAAGTTTAGTTTGTTGCGGAAATAACCATGCAGCAATTCAGGCAGCTCAGTAAGATTGCTTAATACTTGTTTCCAGCTGTCCCGGTCACGCAAAGTAACAGTATTCTTTTCTACAGTGTCATAATCCACAGTTAATCCCAGTAGTGTTCCAGCTTCGTCAGCTCGGGCATATCGTCGACCAATGGAACCTGAAACGTCTTTGTTTACAGTAAAGCCTTCGTCAAGGAGCATGCGATAAACTTTTTCTGCTTTTTCAGGCAAGCCATCTTTGTTTACTAACGGAAAAACACTAATTTGAATTGGAGAAAGGTCACGAGGCAGACCCAAAACTTTTCGTTTGTTTTTGTCTGCATATGCATATTCTAAAGCAACATAAACTAGACGGTCTAAACCAAAACTGGGCTCAATAACATGAGGAATAAAGCGTCGTCCACCGTCTTCAGATTCTTTAAAAGCAGTTAAGTCTACTCCACTTGCTTGCATGTGTCTGCTTAGGTCAAAATCTGTTCGGTAGTTATGCCCTGAAACTTCGGTCCAGCCCCACCTGTCCAGATATACTTCTTGGTCGAAACCTTCTTGAGAATAATGAGCACGCTCATAATCGAGTTTTTCAATGAAACGTTGTTTGTCCTCGGGAACCCCCATTTCCACAAGAAAACGTTTAGCCTGCGCCATAAAATAGGCTAACCATTCTTCTTTGATGATTCCTTTAGCCAATGCATCTTTGATTGTAATTTCTATGGGCTCTGTAATGTTCTTAACTTTGTTTTCTGCGAGCAAAAAACGCAATGTCTCGTCTTCTACCTCACTTAGTAAGGGACATTTTTTGTCTTCAGGGTCTAAAAAGAACTCAATGTCAATTATTGTAAATTCTCGTAGTCGCACTGGACCTTGTCTTGGAGAAATTTCGTTTCGAAGAGCCCTCCCTATCTGGGCAACCCCTAAAGGCAAACGGCTTCTGGAACTTTCAAAAATTCGTTTAAACTCGACAAAAATTCCTTGAGCGGCTTCTGGGCGACCATAACCAATAGAGTCAGAATAAGGACCAATAGTGGTTTGGAACATTGTCATAATCTGTTCCGCTTTGCTAAAAATTCCGCCACAATCTGGGCATTTGATTTTGTAGTTTTCAAGTTCAGTTACCACATTTTGAAGCGTAAGTTTTTCAGTTTGGGTGTCAGTCATGTTCGCAAATTCTTGCAGCAGATGGTCAGCCCGAAACTTGTTTTTGCATTTTCCACATTCTACTGTGGGTTCTTTGAAATTTTCTACGTGACCAGAAGCCTCCAAAACGTTTGCAGGCGTGATAACTGGAGAGTCAATTTCAACAATGCCTGAAGGTTGAAGATAGAATTTTCTAAATTTTTCTTCTAATCGTCGTTTAAGTAATGCACCAAGAGGACCATACGTAATGAATCCGCCGGAACCTCCGTATATTTCGTAGGATGGCCAGAAATATCCTCGGCGTTTTCCCATCTCGCTTATAATTTCATATTTGTCTTTTGGGGGTTTCATTTGTATACGCTCCGCAAATAATTGGGAATATACAGTCCTACAGTATTACAGACATAAAACTGTTCATTTCAACTTAGCTAACTCTGCTTCAAAATGTTCTTTCATCCTGTTTTTCTTGGTTAACTCAGCTTTTACTTTGTCAATTATTTTCACGGGGCTTGGGTCTTTACTCTGTAAAATTGCAAGATAAACACTTATGTAATCGCTCAGACACAAAACAGAAAACATTTTTGCAAGTTTGCTTTGACCGTTAGCATATATTTCTGAAATTGAATTGGCATTTTTGAGAACCAGCTCAGCAGTAGTTTCTATCCTGTTTTTTATTTCTAAAGGTTCATCAATGTCTCTGATAAGAATAACTGACAATTTTTTGGTCAACTCTGTTGGAGCATCATAACCTACGGTTTCGTTGTGGTTTAATTCGGGAAAACTATCTGATTTACTGGGAACCTTACTGTTTTCATTAAACTGTGCCTTCAATCTATGTGCTACACTAGTGTATTGCCTAAACCCGTAAACAACTGGAATAGTGTTCAGTATCTTTTCAGCTATTGTTTTTGCTTTGTTATCTTTCATGGGGATATTTGCGTTGTTTTCTTTGGATACTACTTCAATAATTTTGATGGCTTCTTCCAGTTCATCTTCAACATTTGATAAAATGTCCATTTTTTGTAAAAGAATTGCAACTGGAAAAAACAAGTATGGAATAGCCGCCCGAGGCTGCAAACCCGACGGTATCAAAACGTGAGGTAGATGAAGTTTTTTGCAGAATTCACCTAATTGGCCACCAGAAGTTACGGCAACAACTGTACATTTTTTTTGTATGGCAGACAAAAAAGCAGTTAACGTTTCTTCAGTGTTTCCTGAATAACTATTTGCAATAATCAGGGTTTTGTCATTAACGTAAGCTGGAAGGGTGTAGTCCCGACAAACGTCGATACAAATAGGAAGAGTGTCACGTAACCAGTCTTTGAGAAGTTCTCCACCTATTGCTGAACCCCCCATTCCAACAATAACTATGTTTTGTGGTTTAACATTCTTGGCAACAGTTACTTTTTGTGCCTGTTTAATGGCATCTTTACAATAATCAGAAGTTTTATCCAAATCACCAAGCATATCACTTTTATCAATTTCTTTGACTTTTTTTGGGTCATTCAAAACAATAACCATAAAGTTCACCTCAAACTTCACAAAGGATATTAACTTAAAACAAAGGGGGTATTGCTTAAATTAGATTTTCCTAATTGTTTTTGTTTTTCTGTTTGGCTTTAGAAATTTTTTCTATAGGATAAAGCAGAAAACCAATAAAAATCGCTAATGGACCGAGATTTTTCAGTGCATCTTTTAGGTTTTTGGTATCACCATACGTTATTGCACCTATCATTGGGGATACAACAACATATATTCCGAGAAAAATGGGTGTTCCAACGGTTAATCCTAACCAACTAGTAAGATTCAATTGATTAATTACAAAATATGTTATGGTTGCTGAAAATGCTGAAACGCATACAATTTTAATTGATGATACCCAATCAATAGTTGCCTCATAATGTTTTTTTATCCAGACTAAACTTAAAATTAACCCTGGTAAACCAGAAAATATGTAAGATACAAGTAAGCCTATGACGCCAAAATATGGAATCAAAACCAAACCTAAACAAAGGCCAAAAATGAACGTCAATATTGCAATTTTCATGTTCACTTGGGTTTTTCCTTGACTGCTTATCAAAGAACCTGCACTAAGGTTGCCAACTGCAACATAAATGAAAGAAAGGCAATAAATTGACAAAAACAGTGGAGTATACTCATAAGTATCTTGAAATAGGGTTTCCACTCCCGGTATAGACAAAGCGATTACGGCAAACGCCAAAGGTATAATCAGAAGTGAAGTATATTTAACGGAATACTGAAAAACAAGTTGTAATGTTTTCATGTCTGATAATCCTTTAATTTTTGAAAACGTTGGAAACATTACCGTAGACACAGATGCCGAAAAAACGGTTACTAATGACGCAAAGTTTAGAGCCATCGAATAGTTGCTCATCATCGCGTCGTTAACGTAAATTGCAGTTAGAAAAATGAAAAACTGAGTTAAGATTCCACCAAGAATTGTAGCTATTGAAAGGGGCAAACCAAAAGTCAACATGGATTTAATTGTTGAAATAAATTGTATTTTTCCTTTTAATTTCCGAATTTTTGTTATAACAATAAAATATAGAAGTCCAAAAGCAACCAAAGCGGCACTACTATAACCAAGTATTTGTCCAACAATTGCTCCGTAAGGTCCAAAACTCAGATTAACTAACGTCACCATGAGTGCAGTTTTTAGAATTGACTGAATTACCAATGTTAAACTATGGTACTCCATTTTTTCATAGCCTATGAACACAGATTGGGCTGCTTTTAGAATGCCACCTGTTAATATTGTAAATGATGCAATTTGGATTAAGGGCACTATTGTTGGTCTTTCCAGTAATGTTGCCATTACCCCTGATAAAAAGAAGGAAACCACCGTGAAAATTATTCCAAGTATAATTTCAAAACTTGTTCCAACAATTACTATGTTCTTTAATTTTTCGATGTTGTTTTCGGTTCGGTATTGCGTTGTATGTCTAATTATTGCCTGATCCATGCCCAAATCTCGGATGTATGTTATCATTGTTGGACCACTAAGAGCAATTGCTATCAAACCAAATTCGTCACCAAGAGTGTTCCCAACAATTACTGTACCAATTGCACTTATTATTGAAGAAAATATCAGCCCCCAAAGTACATTAAGACCACTTTTGGCTGAACTTTGGGCTAGGATTGATGAGGTACTCACGGGTTAAATCGTCCTTTTTGATTATCAGTCTAGAGACTAATTGGTTTATAATTGTAGCCCAAAATAGCTGCCAAAAACGCGTGTCAAAATAGGAAATTCAACAAAACAAGGATTGAAACATCCCCTTTTTGTAAGGATTTTATGAAGTCATTTTCTGCATTCTTTTAAATTGTTCTAGCAAATTTGATTCTCGATCTACTAAAATATGTTTTTACATTTGCATGTGGAGATGTTCTCAAAACCTGTTCTATTAGTGCCTGTGCATCTAACAGTTTTTACTGCCTTAAGATTAATTGGGATGTTTACGAGATGTGTAATTTGGTTGTGACTTGTGTTGAGTCATATTTTTTGTAGGGGATATTTTTAGTTCGTGGTGTTCGTAGAGTAATCTCAGAGCGGCTCGTATAGCTTCGTTTCGGCTGTTATAAACTCCTTGTTCTGTTAGTTTATTTAACAATTCCATGTATCTTGCGGTAAGCCTAATTGTTATTCGTTCCCTCTTTTTGTTTTCGTTAATCAAATTTCAATTTCACCTTTAAACGAGGGGATTGAAGTTGGTTGGATTAAACTGGAGCCAACTTGATCGATAACCTCGAAATTGGAGTTTGGGGGTTATTTCCGTTCGAGTTTTTGTGTTTAATTTCCGTGGATTGAGTTTAAATAATGAATGAATTTGGACTGTTGATTTAGAATATTTTTTTGTTGTCATTTTTCGGCAACTAAAATGGTTTAACATTGTAGAAAGAGATATATACTTGTCAGACAAAAAGTAACTATTTGTCTGCCAGAAAAGGATGATCATGTTGACTTTTCATGAAACCAAAAAACGATGCTTAAGAGGTAGAGGCGTTGTGTGATTTAGAACATTCAAAAGGGGCTCTGGTTGAAAAGGGTAATGTTAAAAATAGCTTGCAGGAGCCTCTTTTACTTGGAACCACAAAGGGATTATGCCCTGTCTGTAAACAAATTAAAACATTACTATTGCTTCGGTACGAACTTGTTGTTTGTAAATCTTGCTTAAAGAATATAACAAAAATTTTAGGGCTTGTCAATGATGGTGTGAGTAAAGAGGAGTTAATGCTTCGTTTTGCTTCACAGGAAGATTAATGAAACGCATTGCATCTTCAAAACCATCTATCCATAATAGTTGTCATGTTCATAAACTAAACATTTCTCTTTGGGTAATCCTCATTTTTTGTGTTGCATGTTTCAATATCTACCATTGCGACTTGTGCCCTATCTATAGTTCAGATTACTGCCTGTTTTTATAGCTAAAAAATGATTACTTTGTAACCACAAAGTTTATTCAATAAACTGATGGTGTTACCAAACCAGCATTGCATGAAGCAACTCTAATTTTTCTGTTGGATGCCCGTTGTTATCAAAGAAATACCAGTAAGGCTCGAATTGAATCAGCTCGGCGCCAACATATTTTGCTATCAACGTATGCTGCACGAACAGCGAGGGGGGCATATCAACAGGGTCCTCACCAGTGTAAGTATGCCAATACCATGATTGGACTGAAGCACCCCAATGAACGAACATTTCATCAAGTTGCAAGAACCCAGCGCCAGGTTTAGCCTCCCCTGAGTTTGTTCCAAACGAAACAGTCACAATATCTTCATAGCCATTGATATAGTTGGCTATGGCATTGAACACTGCAACATCGGGTAGAGAATCAGTTTTCCACTCTGACCAGAAAACTTTCAAATCATTCTCTTCTGCAAACTCGAGAATCTCTGCAACATATTCTACGGGAAATGGTTGATTATTTTCTATGTGCCAGCTAATTACTTCAAAGAGCCTCAGATACTTGACATTAGCTACAGCTAGGGCTTCCTCGATCTCGTTAACTGAAAGCATCGGAGCAGGTAATGTGTTTTCTCCAGACCCAAACACCTCTAGCATAACAGGAATCCCGTCAATCCCGCCGAAATTTTCTTGAACCCATGAAAGTTTCTGCGTCCAATTCTGCTGCTCATGAAACTCAGGAAGCAAAAGAACATTATATTGACTGCCGAAAAGCTCCACAAGCTGAGTGAAGGCGCCGTTAATATCTGGGTTTGGAATCCAATCTTTTTCACAAACATGAAAAACAAGAGTATGCAACTGTGACCGATTCAAACTAAACATTTCAATATATTCAAAAATTTTATCTTCCAACACATTAGCTTGACCCGTTAACGACTCTATTTGACCGTTAAGATTCTGAATTTGATCCTCAAAAACTGCAAATTGAACCTGCCCCTCAGAAACAATATTTTCCATCTCAGCAATTTGGTCAGAAAAGTTTGAAACCAGATTCTGTATTTCCTCCTTCTGCATCTTAACCTCACCTTCTAACATGCTGATTGTTTGGTTGTCATCAGCGATTTTCATATTCAAATCTGCAATCAAAACATTTTGAGCCGAAATTTCATTGCCCATCTGATCAACTAACCCCCAATAATTCACAACCACGGCAACCAAACTGACTGTCAAGAGGACACACAATATTCCTGCAACAAAAAACCCCGTTCTCGAAGAAACATTCATCTCGCATATGCACCCATATTAAAGATCAAGTTTACCAAATTAAAATTTGGGCAAAACAAATGCGACAAACAAAGGAGAAACGTTTAGGGCTGCGTAAAACCCTCCCACGCGAACATTATCAACAATTCATTTTAATCCTTGAAGAAACAGTTTCCAATGAATCATTGCCATTTTTTCCTCTGCGATTGTTATGGGAAAAGACTCATGTGTTCAGAAAATTTGTTGATAACATTTGCATGAAAATTAAACATTCAGGGTTGTTGTTCAACACAAAAAAATTGACCGAACAACAACAAATACTGTTTACTTTTCAATTCTAAATAATGTGCTGTGCTGAAAAACCACACTAACACTTTTAGTTGTTGTCATTACTATAGTAATCATGCTAGTATCTTCAATGGGATGACTAATTAATTTAGATTATTTTGTTCATATGCTTTAAAAAAAATCGAATTCTCATTTTTTATTACATAAAATATGAGTTATAGTTCAATTTCATCTTAGAGAATCATGTTTTTATTCTTATCTGTTGAGTGTAATGGGCATTTCATGTGGGTTTTCTTTTGGTTCAAAAAATCTTTGTTTGCAGGAAGAGCATTCTAAACATTTTCCAAATTCTGTTTCTGCAATGATTGTCATTTCTTTTTCACAGTTTGGACATACTACTATTGTGACAATTTTTTCCATTGCTTTATGCTCCATTGAATCTAATTTATGTTGAAAAATTATTTATTAAGACTTCTGTAATGCTGATATATATTTCCAATATATGGTTCACTTTTTTCGGTTAAAAAAACAATGATATAAAAAAAGAGTTAGGGAAAATAAAAAAGGGAAATTTTTAGTTTTTCGCTCGTTTATTTTGTGTTACATTTTTGGCTTGGGACTGATGTTTAGATGTCTTGTTTAGGCATGGCAACTGCTGTTTGAGTTTTTTCTACCCCGTTTAGGGCTTGCACTTTTTGGATTATGTTTGTTAGTTCGTCGATGTTTGAGCATTCTGCGAAGGCAATAACATCGTAGTTGCCTGTTACTACGTGGGCCATTTTTATTCCTTCGATTTTCAGTATGGCTTCTGCGACTTTCCAGATGGTTCCTGAGGTACACTCAAGTAACAAATAGCTTTCCAAACTTGTTCCCTCAATAAATACTAGTACAGAATCAGTTTATTACATTTTTTCAAAAATACGAAAAATTATCCTTGCAACAATTTGTAGCTATTACTCGTTTCAGTCTATTTTTTTAGTTTGAAAAATTCTCGACTAATTTTTTGTTACACGTTTTTCATTTAAGGCAGCTTTCATGTTTAACTGCATCTTTGGAATATTGAAAACCAGAGTAGACCTATTTTCTAGTTTTTGTCCAAAAGTTAGTTGATTTTTTTTCCGTTATGCTTAGTAATCTTTCGTTTGCTTGAATCTTTTTTAGGTGTGTCACTAATGTTTTTGTGAGAAACAATCAGACGACAAACAGAAACAGAAAATAAAATAAGAAATCAAGTCAACAACATTTTTTCTGGTTGCTCAGAAAAATTTTCAAGGGGGTTTTTTCTTTTTACCACTCGATGTCTTTCTCGGAAATTTTATCCCAACATTTTCTACATATTGGACGACTACTATCTTTATAGTAAATGTAAACTTCAATATCTGTGTTTGTACAGTTTGTTTTCCAAGGGTTTCTGCATCTTTCAACTGCTTTACTTATTGCAACCATTGCTAATCGAAACTGAAGTTGTCTCTGAAAGCATTTAAAACCCAAACACCAAACGACATCCCACTAAGGGGAGAGAAAAGTGAAAGTAAACACCGATTTTGCAAAAACTCTTCATTTGTGTGATTTGTTTTTTGATTCAGCTTTCGTAAATGTGACTAAAACAATGTATCCTGCTGCAATTATGGCGCCTGCTACGCCCCAATAAAAGTAAGGCTTCTCAAAATGCACAATCTGAATGTTTAAAGTTAAAGCTCCACTTTGGTCACCTAGATTGTTTGGGTTAGTAATGTTGAATGTGTAAGTTCCTTCTTGAGTGATTGTTACTGAAGGAAAACTGTTAATGTCAAGTGAATTAATGTCTTTTTGATAGTATTCACGTTTAATTGTCCCATCCGGTGACGAAATTTCAAATTCAAACCCTGAACCGTTAAACATTATTGTTTCATTGATGGGGAGCCTTAGGAATAATGTCGTGTTATATTCTTTATTTGATGTTTGGTCCCCATCAATTTTTACTGAAATTTCTTCTGGGGGTTCAAAATACAGCCAAGATGGAACTTTTTTGGTTTCTGTTTCAAGCCAAATTGTTGTTTCATCCCAACCCGTAAGACTGTTTTGCAATTCAGGTATAAAAAACAGCCATGCATCATTTTCACCCATAAATTGTATCTTATCTTTCAGTCCCTGTTCATATTGTATGTTTGCAGAAATTGTAAATGATTGATCTTTTATTAGCCTAAACGTAATAATATCATAAACCCAGTAATTTGAGCTTGCAGTAGACGTCGATAATGTTTCAATTCTCGTTGTATAATTAACAAGATGAAGACTTGCACTAATTAATGCTAAAGCCAAGATAATTGGGTAAATTTTGTTTAAGATTTGTATTGGTTTAGCTTTTTGTTTATGCTTTGGGGGTGTTTGGTCTTCAACACCTCCCATAAGCTTAACTGCTGCTTTTCCAAAACTGGAAAGCTGGTATTGCCCGTTGTTGGAATGAACTGTTAGGTCTCCTAGATTTTCTAGGTGGTAACTTAGATGACCGCTATCGATGTTGAGGATTTCTAGAATCTCAGAGTAAGTTAATGGTTTGTCTGCAAGCATTCTTAGAATTCTTCTTCGTATGGGATGTTTTAACGACGTAAAAATCAGTGAATAAGTTTCTTCCTCAATTTTATCTTCAACCATTTTCACTCCCTATTTAAGAGTAAACCATGCACTTCAAAAGCATTTTTGTCAAGAAACTTTTACAAAATTCTTGTAAAATAAATTTTACAACCACAAAAATAACTAAAAAAGAAAAAAAAGAAATTCTAAGTCCCTGTGATTACTTGATTTTGGTTTTTGGCTCTTTTCCCAGATTTATGATTAGGTCCCGTGTGTTTTTCATGTCTTGCAGATAAACGAATTCATCGATTCCGTGGTATCTTGTGTCTTCCCGTATTGTTCCGTGACAGATCACTGGAATTCCTTTTTGTGCAAAAAAGCTTCCATCATTTCCTCCTAATTCTGCAGCTAAAGGCAAGTTTTGCCCTGTAGTTTTCTTAATATTCTCCAAAACTGTCTGAACAAAAACCAAATCCTTAGACGTATGATAACCCTGCTGACGATTAACCAATTCTAAGGTTGCTTCACAACCAGTTTTTTCAACTGCTTTTTGGAAAAAACCCATCAGTTCTTCCTCTGCTTCTTCTAATGGCTCTTCAGGTAGCAACCGTCGGTCAAAACGAGCCTCACAAGTGCCGGGTATTACGTTTTCTTTTTCTCCAGCATTTATCATAGTTACAGAATATCTGCCCCAAACAAAATCAAACGGAGAACCCGTTGGTGCACGCAACACAGACTGCTTTTTTTCCACCATTTTCTGATAGTTTTTAAACTCCGTAAGCAATTTCATGGTCTGATGAATCGCATTTTTTGCTTTGAACGGATACCCCGCATGGCCTTGTTTTCCAGTTATTGTTATTTTTCCCCAGATAATTCCACTGGCGCCCAAAAACAAGCCTTCTGGGCCTGCATCAACAATCAAAGCTGCATCGCCGTTAAGTCCCCATTGGTTCATCACGTAGTCGACACCGTATCGGCCACCGATTTCTTCGTCCACTCCGGCAATAAGTTTAATGTTAAAATCTAACTCTTTGTTGCTTAATTGACGCATAGCACCCAATGCCGCCGCGATGCCTGCTTTGTTATCTGCTGTTCCTCGCCCGTAGGCTTTGTCTTCTTCTACAGTAAGTTTGAATGGAGGATACTTCCATCCTGTTCCAGTTGGAACAACATCGAAATGAGACTCAACAAGCAACGTAGTATCTGATCCAGAATCTAAACTAATAATAACATTTGGACGGGAAAGCCCATCCTTTGCTCCTTTTTGGCCGTCAACTATTTCCCATTTCAAGCCGTTTTTTTCTGCTTCATCAATAATTATCTGAGCACATTCATCGTAGCCTTTTTTTGGAACTGATTCAGTGTTTATTTCCACTAATCGTGACAACAATTCAATCTCATAATCTAAGTTTACAGACATGTGTTCATCTCACGCTTGTATCAGTAAAACTAGAACTTTAATTTTTTCAAGCCTTAGACTGGTTCATTTCTTAGAACAAAACAACTTAAAACAAGACAAATAAAAAATAAACTTGAAAATTAGTCAATTCGAATTTTTCTTCCTGGATTAACTGGTAACTGTTCTGTTTTCAGTTTTTCTTCAGCAAAGAATCTTAGCTCTTCAAACTGTTCATTAGTTAAAATAAGTCTTGCTTTGGCAAGTATGTCTAGGCACATGTCTTTGAAAACAAGATCTGAACACCCCATTTTTGCGTCCTCGATCAATTCTTTGCAGGCTGATAGCATTTCCAATGTTTGCACCTAAATTAACACTATTTGGAGCTTCAAGCATTATACTTTATGTCACTTAAATCCGTATCAAGCATAAACATTCCAAGTATATCTATTGGAACCAACACACTCACTGTTCATATGTGCGTCATATTTGAACCAAAAAAATGGCTGTTCAACGGTTTCACCGTTTCAGAAAGGTTAATTAAGTTGACCTAAAACATGGTAAGAATGCACGCTCTTACCAAGATACCCTCTTGGTAACGAAACTGCAAAGCCGTGACCTAAGGCGGCTTCAACTCAGACGATAAAGGCGTTTCACGCCCGTGAATGATGAGTTGACTCCGGTTGCGGCAACAAAGATGAGGATCTGATTTAGATCATTTCCGAAGTGGGCTTTGGCGCTTTATCCGCAATTCCAGTTGGTTTTGTGGCAATATAAGATACTCCAATACAATAACAGTTTAAATCCGGTTGATCCTGCCGGACCTTACTGCTATCGGGGTGGGACTAAGACATGCGAGTCAGGCGTCTCTAGCTATGTTGAGACGCGGCAGACGGCTCAGTAACGCGTGGCTAACCTACCCTCAGGACGAAGATAACCCCGGGAAACTGGGGATAATACTCGATAGGTGAGGATGTCTGGAATGACTTCTCTCCTAAAGGACCTAGATACATGCTTCTATGTCGCCTGGGGATGGGGCCGCGCCCGATCAGGTTGTTGGTGAGGTAACGGCTCACCAAGCCTATAACCGGTACGGGCCGTGAGAGCGGTAGCCCGGAGATGGGTACTGAGACAAGGACCCAGGCCCTACGGGGCGCAGCAGTCGCGAAAACTCCGCAATGCACGAAAGTGTGACGGGGCTACCCCGAGTGCCATCCGCTGAGGATGGCTTTTCTTTGGTATAACTAGCCATTGGAATAAGGAGAGGGCAAGACTGGTGTCAGCCGCCGCGGTAATACCAGCTCTCCGAGTGGTAGGGATGATTATTGGGCTTAAAGCGTCCGTAGCCGGCTTAGCAAGTTTCCTGTTAAACTCAGCGACTCAATCGTTGGATCGCGGGAAATACTACTAGGCTAGGAGGCGGGAGAGGTCAACGGTACTTCTGGGGTAGGGGTGAAATCCTATAATCCCGGGAGGACCACCAGTGGCGAAGGCTGTTGACTAGAACGCGCTCGACGGTGAGGGACGAAAGCTGGGGTAGCAAACCGGATTAGATACCCGGGTAGTCCCAGCTGTAAACGATGCGAGCTAGGTGTTGGGATGGCTACGTGCCATTTCAGTGCCGCAGGGAAGCCATTAAGCTCGCCGCCTGGGGAGTACGGCCGCAAGGCTGAAACTTAAAGGAATTGGCGGGGGAGCACCACAAGGCGTGAAGCTTGCGGTTCAATTGGAGTCAACGCCGGGAACCTTACCGGGGGCGACAGCAGTATGAAGGCCAGATTGAAGGTCTTGCTAGACAAGCTGAGAGGAGGTGCATGGCCGTCGCCAGTTCGTGCCGTGAGGTGTCCTGTTAAGTCAGGCAACGATCGAGACCCACGCCTTTAGTTGCTACCGAGGAAGTTTTCCGAGGGGCACTCTAAAGGGACTGCCGTCGACAAGACGGAGGAAGGAGTGGGCTACGGCAGGTCAGTATGCCCCGAATCCCCCGGGCTACACGCGAGCTGCAATGGCAGAGACAATGGGTTCCAACCCTGAAAAGGGACGGTAATCTCGAAACTCTGCCTCAGTTTGGATTGAAGGCTGGAACCCGCCTTCATGAAAATGGAATGCCTAGTAATCGCGCGTCATCAACGCGCGGTGAATACGTCCCCGCTCCTTGCACACACCGCCCGTCGCTCCATCCGAGTGGGGTTTGGGTGAGGCGTGGTCTTTTTGGCTGCGTCGAATCTGAGTTCCGCAAGGAGGGAGAAGTCGTAACAAGGTGGCCGTAGGGGAACCTGCGGCCGGATCACCTCCTAAGTTAGCCAATTCCGACTGGAGTTGATCGGACGAGCGCCAAAGCCCACCTAACATCTAAAAACTAGGGTTAGGTTTTTTCTTTTTTTATTATCGTGTTTAGTCAAAATTTCTTGACTGTTTTACTGTTCAAAAACATCCTTTTAGTCAAGGTTTCTTGACAAAAACCCTTTTTGATAACTCAAAAATTAATAATATTTAGTTGAAAATGAAGAAATTTCAATCTACAATAGTGGTTGCATTACTTCTTTTTGTTATTTTTTTCTCTTTTCCACGAATAGAAGTTTATGCAGAACAGAACACCCTTGTTGTTCCTGACGATTATGGTTCTATCCAAGAGGCTATTGATGCTGCTGTGGCTGGTGATGTTGTTTATGTGCTACGTGGCGAGTATCATGAGAATCTTGTGATTAACAAGTCGTTGTCGTTGATTGGAGAAAACGTGGACACAACAATAATAGATGGATTCCCCACCTCAGAGATGCATAGAATCCCCATTAGGATAAACGCAGATAATGTGTCGGTTTCTTGTTTCAAGATACTTTATGGTTATGCAGGAATCCAATTGGCTTCTGTAAAAAATTGTGTCATTTCAGGAAATAGGATAGCAGGGGGCGTGCATGGAGTATTATTAAGCTGTTCTGAAAACAACAACATAACTGAAAACTATTTTGAGTCAATTGGAAGTTCAGGCTCTATTCGACTTTATGGGTCATCAAATAATTTTGTTTATAAAAATTACATTACAGCATTTGTTGAGGGCATCCAGATTTATAGTAGCCACAACAACACAGTTGCCGAAAACACAATCGAAAACTGCACAGTTGTAACCACCGTAAATGTAGGAATAAGATTTCAAAACTCTCATCAAAACACGATAACAAGAAACACAATAACAGATGCAGGAACTGGGATTGTAATCTACACTTCCAATAACAACACAATATACCACAACAACTTCATCAACAACACTGAACAACTCTCTGCCAATGAGTGGTATGCACAAACCTTTGGGTATACTTATTCGAACAACACAATTAACGAAAACTATTGGACCGATTACCATGGAGAAGATGTAGATGGAAACGGTTTTGGAGATTCAGCGTACGTTATTGATGAATACAACCAAGATAATAACCCATTAATGACTCAAGTTGACATTACTAAAATCCCCGAATTTCCAACATGGAGCATTTTACCAATACTAAGCGCCATAACGTTGGTAGTGATAAAAGCTAACCAAAAACTAAAACAAAATGCAAACAAGGGGGTATTTTAATATGAACAAAGGTTTGTCAATCATAATTCTGTTTTTTGTTCATGTGTTTTTGTTATCACCGATGCTGGTTTGTAGAGTTTATGCTATTGATAATTCTTGGGAGATTATGGCTGATATTCCATATGGAAGATTGGAACCTGGGGTTGCTACTGTAAATGGAAAAATTTACGTCATAGGCGGCTATCACCAAGGAGAAGTTAGGTTTAACCAAGAATATGACCCGAAGACAAATACTTGGAAAAATAAAACACCTATGCCCACAAAAAGGAGTTCATTTGCCATAGCGGTTTATGATAACAAAATTTATTGTATTGGAGGCGGGGGTGATTTTCCTGAAGAAGTTACAGGGATAAATGAAGTCTATGATCCAGAAACAGACACATGGGAAACTAAGGCTCCAATGCCCACACCCCGATCATTCATGGATGCGAATGTAGTTAACGATAAAATCTATGTTATTGGTGGCGGCAAGCCTATGAATTTTAATAACCCTTCTTATGTGCCAAACATAAATGAAGTATATGACCCAAAAACAGACACATGGAGCACATCAACTGAGCCTCCAGTCAAGGTTTCTAACTATGCATCTACAGCATATGCTAACAAAATCTACATTTTCACCAAGGATTTGACGCTAATATTTGACCCAATAACCAACTTATGGATTAATGGCACTTCCATGCCAAATCCTGGGTGGGGGGCAGCAGCAGGAGCAACAAAGGGCACTTTTGCTACTGAAAGAATCTACGTGTTAGGCGGCAACCCAACTTTCAATCATAACCAAATCTACAATCCAGAAACAGATTCGTGGTCTATTGGTGCCGCAATGCCAACAAACCGCTATGGATTAGGTGTAGTAATTATCGATGATGTTTTATACGCGCTCGGAGGACCAGGAGCCAGCGGCATGGTTGCCAATGAAAGATACACGCCAATAGGATATATCCCAGAGTTTCCTTCATGGACACCCCTACTGATTATGCTAGTTGCCTTTGTAGCTGTGGCAGTTGTTTACAGAAAAAAGCTACACAAACAAAACCAAAGGAGCAAGAACCAGTGAAAAAGTCTGCGTGTTTGTTTGCTCTGTTGCTGTTTCTTTCTGTTGTTCTGCCCGCTTTATCAATCCCTTTAGTTAGGGCAACTGAAGATTCGTGGACAACAATCGAGCCTATGCCGACTAGTAGAAGTAGTCTGGGAGTTGCTGTTGTGAATTGTAAAATCTACGCAATTGGGGGCGTCCAAAGTGACATTAATGAAGAGTACGATCCGGCAAAAAACAGCTGGACAACCAAAATGCCTATGCCAACCGCAAGAGGAGATTTTGCTATAGTCGTTCTTCAAGATAGAATATATGCAATTGGGGGATTGACCAGATCAGGACAATGGACTGCTGAACTTACAGGCGTAAATGAAGTCTACGACCCGGCAACAGACTCATGGGCAACAAAAAAGTCAATTCCCGTACCCAAAGCTGGTTTATCAGCAAATGTCGTAGAGGGTAAAATCTATCTAATCGGTGGATTTACTCAACTAGCAAATAGTACTGTCAAAACAACAAGCGACGAAACCCTTGTTTATGATCCTATCGATGATTCTTGGACTACAAAAACGCCAATCCCCACTGCGACATTAGATTATGCCACAGCAGTTGTTGACGACAAAATCTATGTAATCTCGGGAACTTCACGTGCCTATAGCGATAGTCTAGTAAATCCAACTCAAATTTACGACCCAAAAACAGATACGTGGAGTCAAGGCGCTCCAATTCCTTATCCCATACAACAGGCTGCTGCAGGCGCAACAACGGGACTTGGAGCACCCAAAGGAATCTATGTCATAGGTGGATTCACTGGCTTTTATTGGTCCACAAACAAAAATCAAGTATACGATCCAGAAAAGGACACATGGAGTTCAGGAGCTGATATGATCACACCATCATTTGGTTTAGATGCGACCGTTGTGGACGACCAACTTTACGCAATAGGGGGTTGCCCCGGCTATTTACAGGGATCAACAGCAACAGTAGAAAAATATACTCCAGCAGACTATATTCCAGAGTTTTCTTCATGGACAGTTTTAGTTGCTGGGTTATCTGTTGTTTTGATTTTATCAGTATTTTTTAGACAGAGAATTAAGAAGGGGATGAAACCATGAACAAAATTAAACTATTTTTTTCTGTTTTTCTGATTTCTCTCCTTGTTTTGGCGTCTATTCCTAAGATTAGAGTAGTTAAGGCACAGGGCAATACGATTTACATTAAAGCTGATGGAACCGTTGAGGGAACCGATAAGATAGAACGAACTGGAATTTTTTATTCTTTTACGGGCAACGTTTCTGGCTCTATTTCTGTTGAAAGAGACAACATCGTAATCGACGGCGCAGGATACACCCTGTCAGCAAACAGTGGATACGGCATCAAATTGCATTACCGACATTACGTTACTGTCAAGAACCTTGTTATAAAAGATACGTATCGTGGAATCGACCTCACTTACGCCGATGATAACAACATTTTTGGAAATACTATAATAAACTCTGAAAAAGCTGTTTATTTTTGGTGGTCATGGAGAAACAACGTCACTGGAAACACCGTTTCCCAGGCATCATACGCATTCGAGTTTTATCAGTCACCAAACTACTGGTGCCAAGAAAACGTTGTCGCAAAGAACACTGTCTATGATTCTTTAATTGGATTGAGCCTAATGGAGTCCAATAACACGTTTTCAGACAACATCATAAATAGCATAGCAATCGGCGTTTCCCTCAGAGGCAACCAAAACCTGTTCCGAAACAACACCATTAACTGCACAGGAATCGCATTCAAGGCTTACAGTTTCGACAACGATATCGACACCTCAAATTTGGTCAACGGAAAACCAATAATATATTGGATGGGTCACAGAGACGAAACCGTGCCTTCAGACGCGGGTTACGTGGTGCTCTCCAACTGTAACAACATAACCGCCCAGAACCTAAATGCAATCGGCGTGAGCATGTTCTCAACAACCAACTCGTTAATAGCCGGAAACACTCTTTCAGGTGGCCAATTCGGCATTCAAATGATTAAATCTTCAAACAACACAATAACAGGAAACTCGATGGTAAAAAACGAATTTGGTTTGGAACTCACTGCCTGCAACGACAACACAATCGTAGCCAATAACATCAGTAGCAACAGTTACTACGGCATGCTTCTCACCAACTCACATTGCAACATAATGAACCAGAACAGCGTGGCAAACAACGGTTTCGGCAAAGAAGAAAACTACTACCACTTTCCTTACGAAGACTATTCATTAGACTACTTCGGTGTCAAACTCCTGCATGCATGTAACAACTTTTTTGTCGAAAACAACGTGACACGCAACAACGAATGGGGCATCCGACTTCTCGGCGACCAACACGACAACGTGATATATCACAACAACTTCATCGACAACGGAGCAGGCGACAAAATACAGGTCTCCATGATACCTCCTTCTAGGGATGCGCTCGTCGCTAATCCAAGCAGTTGGGATAACGGAACCCGAGGCAACTACTGGAGTGACTACTTTATCAGATACCCAAACGCCTCCGAAATCGGCAACACAGGAATAGGAGACACACCTTTTTACATCAACGAAAATAACATCGACCACTACCCACTGATGAAACCCTGTGACATTCCAGAGTTTTCGTCATGGATAATTCTACCTCTTTTCATTTCAGTGACGTTGACCATGTTATTTGTTAGAAACAAAATTCAAAGAAAGGATTAGAATGAACAAGCTCTCACTCCTCGTTTTGATTATTCTTCTCGGTTCTGTTTGGCATATTTCTTTGAACGTTGAGATAGTGAAGGCACAAGGTAATGCAATTTACATCAGAACTGATGGAACAGTTGAGGGAACAGACAAGATTCAACGAGAAGGAAATGTTTACACTCTTTTGGGAAATTTACGACTTGAACGTCTTCCACGTGCTGATCAAGATGGAATATATGTTGAAAAGGATAACATTGTGATAGATGGGGCAGGTTTCACTGTTCATGCAGACACTCGGGGTATAGTTCTCTCAGAGAGAAATAATGTAACAGTGAAAAATGTAAAAATAGAAATAGGCGGCGGATATGGAATATATCTGGTTGATACTTCAAACTGTTTAATCTTTAACAATACAGTAACTGGTGATGCCTACAACCTCTATTTATGGCGATCAACTAACAATACGATTGAAAAAAACACAATAACAAATGCTTTTCGAGGCATCCTAATTTATGATTCTTCTGACAATTCTATCTTGGAAAATCTAGTAACAGACGGTGTAGTAGGTATCGAGCTGAAAAATTGTGCAAATAACGTATTAAGAAACAATCAAATGAGAAATAACAGAGCCAACTTTGAGGTCAGTGCCTACCCAACTCACAAAGTAGTTAACGATGTTGATGTTTCAAACACGATTGATGGGTTACCGATTTATTACTGGCTTAATGAAGAAAACAGAACTGTGCCCTCGGATGCTGGATGTGTGGTGCTGATAAATTGTACACGTATAACTGTTAAAAACTTGGACCTCTCCCAGAATGGACAAGGAATA
Source organism: Candidatus Bathyarchaeota archaeon (assembly GCA_024650005.1). GTDB lineage: Archaea > Thermoproteota > Bathyarchaeia > Bathyarchaeales > Bathyarchaeaceae > Bathyarchaeum > Bathyarchaeum tardum. The sequence continues at coordinate 531,991 of JANKMT010000001.1, forward strand.
AAAATTTTTTCTACAACAAACTCCACACTGATCCAAAACACGATGATAGGTGCAGGGGGAAGAGGAATAGAGCTTGTTCACTCTTCGAACATCAACATCATAGAAAATAATGTTCAAAACTTTTCAATGGGAATCAGTCTTCAAGAGTCCTCCCATAATTTCATCACAAAAAATTCGATAACACAAAATAGTTATGCAGGCATCATTACAGAATCAAACTCCACAGAAAACACGATTTCAGAAAATGAAATAGCCTCAAACGATTATGGCATCAGCGAAAGAGGCGGAAACAACATCCTTTCTCAAAACAAAATAACAGCTAATGATTTTGGCATCTCAGTACATTCATCTAACAACAAGATTTCTGATAACATTATTTATGAAAATAATGCGATGGGCATAATCCTAGATGCTGGTTCGAACATCCTGACTGGAAACAATGTGACAGACAATAAAAATTATGGAATTTACGTTTCTTCTGGCAACGCCCTCAGAAACAATAGGATGACCAACAACCGCATTAACTTTGATGTTCGGGGAATCAGCTTCGAAAATGATGTTGACACATCAAACCTTGTTGATGGAAAACCAATAATCTACTGGGTTAACCAGCAAAACAAAATTGTGCCCCACGAAGCGGGGTATGTTGCACTCGTTAAGTGTGAAAACATAACTGTTCAAAACCTGAACCTCGCCAACAATGGAGATGGAATATTTCTAGCATTCACAAACCACTCGACAATAACTGGAAACACCATCACAAACAATAATAACGGCATCAAATTCTGGGGTTCCTCAAGCAACATAATAGTTGGAAACAACATAAGGGAGAATGGAGACGGTGTTTTCTTCAGCGGAGCCATGTTCCTGAATGTGTTTTATTATCCTTCTCCTAACAATATCATCTATTACAACAATTTTGTGGATAACGAAAATAATGTGGCTGATGTTGCAGAGGGCGCTTGGTGGCAAGATTTGACTCCTGCCGTTAATATTTGGGATAATGGAAGTGAGGGAAACTACTGGAGCAACTATAATGGCACAGACAGTAACGGCGACGAAATTGGAGAATCCCCATATGCCATAAACGAAAAAAATCACGACAATTACCCGCTTATGTCTCCTGTTAATATTTTTGATGCTGGAATATGGGAATGGATTCCCTACAGCGTTTTTGTGTTAAGCAATTCCACGGTTTCAGATTTCAGTTTCAGTCCTGAAAACGCTCTGATACAGTTTGATGTAGAGGATGAAAATGGCACAATAGGGTTCTGTAGAGTAATGGTTCCCAAAGGTCTGTTAAGCACAGAAGGCAACTGGACTGTTCTAGTGGATGGAGCTTTTGTTACGACAACAGTCAACGAAGACAAGACTAGCACTTACCTTTATTTCACCTACAATCACAGCAACAAAACAGTGGAAATAATTGGAATAGATGCAATTCCAGAGTTTCTTTCATGGATTATTTTACCTTTGTTTTTAGGGTCTGCTTTTGTGATGGTGTTTTTTAAAAAGAAAAATGGATTTGGAGAAATTAAATGAAACCCTTTTCAAGAGCTATTTTGTTTATGGACTAATTAGCCTGCAATTTTCCAACCAATGGAGCCCCCGTTCAAAGTTTTAACTGAATCTTAATTTATCAACTAACAGAAATCCATCAATAACCTCATAAAAAATCATACACGCGTTGTTATCGAGCTTCAAAAGACTAAACGTCACACTCTAACAATAAAACTTCATTGATGCTAAACTAATTCATACACTTAAAATAAACAAATTGTTGTTGTTGGGGGGTAGGGGGGTCAACAACAACAAATGACCTTTCTGAAGGTCAAAGGATGGAATCCATTAAAACAAGGATTGAAACCTTGGGAATGAAGATTGCAGTTAGTAGCAAAGTAGCTGACGGAACGGTGTACGCCATTGATACTGTTGTTGCAGCTGCTATGTTGTTGCGCAGAGACGTAATGACTGAGCCTTTTGAGAATCCCCGTGATGACTGTTACGGCATTGTTGGCAGCGAACGCGAAGACCTTGGAATCCTAAAACCCGAAGCCGTGGCAAGAGGAACCAGATGGTAACCTCATCATTTAATTCAATGCCCAATTTCTCTCTTTTTTGATTTTCATATGTGAACAGAAATGATAGCCAAAATAGGGTATGCAACAGGCAAATGCTGAGCTTGTGGGAAAATTCTTCGTAGACGGCATCTTGCAGATTTTATGCCGTTTGTAATTGGTACGAATATTGCCTTGTTTGCGGAACGAAAATGATTCCTTACTCACCTGATTTAATCACAAAATAGTATAATCTGGAGAAATTGACGTTTTGTATCAATGCTCAAATTGTGGTCACAAGAGCAAGCAAAAACAATAGAGATCAGATTAATTGGAAAAGTATGAGCGCGATATTCTTCGAAAGCCAATATTGGCAATGCTTGAAAAAAGCAATATGCATTATACTCGCTTAGAAAAACGAGTTAATGCATCAGGGTACCGATTTGCTGCTACAAACGCCTTCAAGTCACAGCTTCAATATCTATTAAATAATGAACGTATCAAAAGAATTTCCAGAGTCGTTTATCAAATAGCTTCCAAAGGTCAAAAATATCTAGATTTGTTCTTGACTTAGCAAATTCTAATATGTAAAATCTTCTAATCAACCTGTTTTTATAAGGAAAAATGTGTGCTACAATAAGGCTTTAGTGTAGCTGGAAAGTAGGGTATTATTGCTTTTTTGCGATTTTTCAAAAAAACGTTTTTTGAATTTTATATTCACAAAACTTACTTTCAGATCTAATAATTTCGCAAACAATGGTCAAATTCACTCCAAAAGAATGCTAGAATGAATAATAATAAAAACAACTAAAAGTACATTTATTAGCAATTAATTACAATGTGTATATGCATACCAATAAAAATTAACCAAATAATTTAAATAAATGATGTGAATAATGGTTAAAGGGGAGTAATGTGGCTAAAAATGTTTCGAGTTTTACATCACTAATCTTTGGGATGTCGCATCGAACTTTTTCTGTAAAAAAGCGAATCAACTTACAACCCATTTTTCTCCACAACACTAAACCGAAGCTAAATGCAGCGGAGGTGCCTCACCACCTAGCTCCAATTGAAGAACAGAAAGAGAACATGTAAAAACGATGGAGGTGAAAAAATGGTAAAAATTAAGAAAAAACTACTGATTTCAACAATTCTAATTTCCATAATTTTAATGACAGGAAATTATGTAACTGTTTTGGCAAACTCCACAACGGAAGCAAGAGACGGTCTCCTTCCCGATTTTCTAGAGAGATTATTAGAAAAATATGGAACAGAACTGTCTGAGGCAGAACTGAACAAGATAAGAATAAAATGGTTAGATCAACTAAACCATAATAAAGAAGTGATAGCCAAAGGCGAAGACATCTATGACTATTCAAAAACAACTGCATATTTAGATTCAGTTGAAGTAACATCCCCGTATGAGCCTTATGGATACATTCAATATGCCAGCAATTTAGAAGGATATTATGACGGAAACTTCGCCCATTTACATACTGATGGATGGAATGAAGACATAGAAAACCCAATGGGGGGCGAAGCTTTTGCAGCAGGGTATATGAGTTCGTCTGCAGGTGGAAACGTTTACGTCATTGCCAAAAAAGGAACACACACAGGAACTAATCCCCCTTGGAAGAATATTGTAATGGTTTATGCGAGTAATAATATAAACACTCCCTTTTTAGAATGGGACTTTATAGGGTACACGAGCGTAACAAATAGTGCAGCCGCCTATGTTTTTGTTGGAAACACAGAATCATCATACAGCTGCTACTCAGTTATTTGTTGGACACCAGCACCATATCCAGACCCATATCCTTACCCAGACTACTTTAATTGCATACAAATAGATGCACTATATGCAACGGCATCATAAAATCTGATAACTTCAATCCCATGTTCCTCAAACGGAACACAAATTTTTTCTTTTTTTTAATTAAATATTAATTCTTGTCAAGTTTTATTGACAAAAATGCTTTAATATTTAACTATTATTAATAGAATTATGGCGATATTAATGCAAAAAACTAAACTACTTACAATCCTTCCAATTCTAAGTATAATTACGTTTTTTATTATCCCCGTTTTTCCTTCTGCAAATACTATCACCAAGTCTCCGAGCTCAAAAACACCTATGCAAGAACCAAGAAGCGGACTGGGAATTGCAGTAGCCTATAACAAAATATATGCCATAGGCGGCATCAATCAAGAAGGGTTCAGGTCAACAGTAGAAGAATATGACTTAACATCAGACACATGGAGTTTTAAAACAAACATGCCGACCCCAAGATCCGAATTTGGAATTGCAGTTATTGACAGCAAAATTTACTGTATAGGAGGATACATCAATGGTTTTTCAGCAACCAATATAACCGAAATGTATGATCCAGCCACAGACACATGGGAAACAAAAACACCAATGCCAACAGCAAGAATGGACATTGAAGCAAACGTAGTGAACAATAAAATATACATAATTGGTGGAATACCCAACTCTACAATTAATGAGGTGTATGACCCAATTACAGATTCTTGGCAAACAGATACATCTATACCCACTGCAGTTTGTTCATACGCCTCCGCAGTCATTAATAATAGTATATACATCATAAAATCAAACACAACCCAAATTTATTCAATTGAAAATAGCAGTTGGCATTATGGAACTCCACCAATTTCAGCTACAGTTTTAGCATCTGTAGGTACAACAAAAGGTCTTGGCATCCCAGAACAAATTTATGTTTATGCTGCAGACGCAGATTTACCATACTGGCAACTAACTCTACGAAACTTCACAATTCAAAGTTACGAACCAAAAACAGACAGATGGACAATTTGTTTTTCAACATCACAAGGAAGGCTCGATCCAGGTATTGTAATAGTAAGTGACACAATATATGTGATTGGAGGCTATAAACTAGATTCAGCTAATGATGAACGTACAATAAATCCTTCAATTACATATTGCACAGAAAATGAACAATACTTCCTCAATAACCACATCCCAGAGTTTTCATCATGGATTGGGCTACTGTTTTTTCTCTCAGCAATAACTGTAACAATACTTTACAAAAAATTACACAATAAACAACAAACAAGCAACAATACTAATCACGATAACAAATTAAGACCACACATAAACTCCAGTTAATGACCAAAGGCACATCCTACAAAAATCCGTATTCCCACCAATAAAATTTTATTCAGTCTTAAGATTTATGATGATTTTGGGAAAAATTAAATGATGGAACCGCACAAACCTTACGATGGAAAATGCTATGCATGTGAACAAAGTCAAATACAAACTAGTACACAGGGTATGGTGGGTAAACAAACCATTCACTCTTCAGCATTATTGCCAAAGTGCAAAAAACTCATTGCACCAAAAGACACACTAGGATATCGATAAAAATCCCGATTTTTTAGATCACATTCTCAAAAACACCTGCTTTGTTAGAAGTTTATTATCCAATTTGTTTAATCAATATGATGCTTTTTCAGAAAATAGTTCATAAAATCTGTTAATCTAATTTTCTTGGCTGGAAAATAGCTTATCTTGAGTAGTTTAGTCAATTTTTCTTAACAAAAACCCTTTTCTTATATTTTAAACTAATAATATTTGAATGAGAAATGAATAAAATAAAAACAACATTCACGTTGGTACTGTTTGTTTGTACTTTGGTTTGGATTAGTTTTCCTTCTGTTGGGGCTTCGTCTAATATATGGAGCCAAGTTTATGAAATTAACCAAAATCAGGAGGTTTATTCGATGATTGCTACGTCGGATGGAGGATACGCACTAGCTGGAGGATATAGCATAATTGATGATTTTTGGTTAGTCAAAATTGACCATGGGGGAAATATTCAATGGAATAGGACGTATGGGGGAGAAAAAAATGATTATTCAAACTGCATTGTTGAAACTTCCGATGGAGGATACGCACTAGCGGGTTCCACAGAGTCTTTCGGTCGGGGAGAAGAAGATTTTTGGTTGGTGAACACTGACGATGATGGAAACATGCAATGGAACAAGACATATGGAGGACCAAATACGGAAGGAGTTTACTCTATCGTTAAGGTTTCAGATGGAGGATATGCCTTGGCAGGTGACGGATTGTTTGTGAAAACTGATGTTTATGGAAACATGGAATGGAACAAAACAATAACCGGATAAGGGGTTCGAGCAATGGTCCAAGCTTCTGATGGAGGATATGTCTTGGCAGGGCACCTCTTGGTTAATGAAGATAAATTCCACGGGAGTGATGGAATGGAGGAAAACTTATGAGGAAACAGGAAGTGCTGATTTCGGCTATGGGCTAATTGAGGCTCCTGAGGGAGGTTATGCAAGGATTGAAATCGATGCTGCTGACTTTAACTTGTCTAAGGGCACTCCTTCAATGATTTCCGTTATGTGATAGTAACCGTTTACTTTTTTGACTAAACCCAAATCAAGTAACTTGTTCAGATGATATGCTACGTGTTTGACGTTTGAACGAAGTTCTCTTGCAATCTGACGTGGACTCGTGCAATTGCCTGAACACTGAAAAAGAAACTTATAAACTCTCACAGTATTCTTTCAGTTTCGCAAGCCAGATTTTTTAGACATGTTTGATCATCATGTTCAATTAGTTGTTTAAAAATGGCCGTAAGATTAGTTGTTGTTTTTGAGTAGCTTTATTGCTGCCATTTTTGCTCCGATCTCTGCGAGGTCTTTGTTTTTTCCGCAGCCTACGATGATTACGTCGTTTTCTTTTGGTTCGAGTTGTGTAATCAATTTGTTATGTAATTGGGGCATTTTTTCGGAGATGTTTTCTTCTCCTTTGGGCAATGTTAGTTTGTTGTTAGAAAAAACTAGAGTAGTTGCTCCTGTTGCTCCGCACATTATTGCTGTGTCTCGTTGTTCCATGCCGCTTCCTATTGAGTTGGCTGAGTTTCGAACAAGAACCGCAATGTTGCATGCACCTAAGGTTAAAGGACTTTTGGGAACGTCGATTCCTTTGCTGAGCTTGTTTTGCAATTCGTCAAACAGGTTTTTTCCTGTTTCTGTGAATGAGATTCCGCTTCGTGAGCTTTTGGTTAGTCCTTCTTTTTTCAGGCGTTTTAAGAGGGTTCTTGTTGCGCCTTCTCCTAGTCCAAGTTCTTTGGAAAGTTTTATTCTTCCGACGTTTTTTTCGTCACCGATTATTTCTAGCACTTTAACTACGTGGGCTTCGTTAAATGATGGAGAAGGTCCAGGGGCAATTTTTTCTGTAATCTTTTCAATCGTGTGCAGTAGTTTCAATGCTAATTTCCCATCCACGGTTATCGTATTTCATGAATTGCTTATAATTATACCTTAATGCTCTTAAGCTTTTTAGGAATAAACACAAAAAACATAACTATAACCCTAGAAACTTTGTATTTAACCGCCATTAGGAGAGCAGAACAAATTAAAACTGCAGTTTTGGTAACCGGAACTCCGGGTGTAGGAAAAACAACAACTTCCAAGTTGTTAGCTTCTAAACTGAATGCCGAGTATTTGAGTGTAACCGACCTTGTTAAATCTAAAAATTTGGTTGACGCCGTAGATGAGCAGCGAGATACCTTGGTTGCTGACACCGTTAAAGTTTCAGAGCAAATAAAACAAATTTTGGAAAAAGCGGAGGACTCCATAGTAATTGAGGGGCATTATGTTGTTGATGTTGTTCCTGTTCATCAGGTGAAAATTGTTTTTGTTCTTAGAAAAGATCCAATTAAACTAAAACTAGTTTTAGAGCAACGGGGTTATTCTGAAAATAAAGTTTGGGAGAATTTGTCTTCTGAGGTTTTGGATGTTTGTTTATGGGATTCTGTTTCTGTTTCTGGCGCAAACAAAGTTTGTGAAATTGACGTCTCTAACCTTACTGTAGAAGAAGTGGTTAACGAGATGCTTCAGGTTTTAGAAAACAAGGAACAATGCAGAATAGGAACTGTGGATTGGTTATCTAAACTAGACGCTGAAGGAAAACTTGCTGAGTTTATGCAACATTTTTAGTTTGTTATCCTAGTAACCGTAAAATTTGTTGTTTAGACAGCAAAGTTATGCTACGGCGGTTAGCATATGCTTTGGCGTGACCGCTGAATTTTTCTGAAATTATAATTGGTTTCGGATATCCAATGTCTTCTGAGGCGTTATCGATGTTTATTATCATGTTTACTCCGACGGTGCGGTTCCAATCTTTGATCCAAACTGACCGTTTTTCTTTTCCTCGTTTAATAATTAAATCAAATTTGTGGGTACTGCCTGAATTGCCTTCTATGATGGCGTCTTGTTCTGTTTTGTATCCGTTTTGCCTGAAATATTTTTGGGCAAGCTCTGTTAGTGACAGTCGACTCATTTATCTGCTTCCTCTTACAGCATTGAATTAAAGGTTAGAAAAAGCTTTCCTCTGAAAAGTGATAAATATGTACATAGTGCTAGTTTGTTACAATTGCGGTCACTATCTGTTAGCGAAAAAATTCCAAAAAACCAAATTATGCCCTTACTGTTCCAGCCGGCTTAACCTTAGCAAAACAAAAAAAGTTGTGCAAGCAAAAACCGCCCAAGAAGCTTCTTTGTACATTCGGAATCTGAAAATCAAAAAGAATCGTTGAATGTTTTCTGGAAAATCGACGTGTACACTATCTTGTAATTCACAAATTTTTATTATATTATTATAGATTTGGGTTCAAGTTAATGCTTGTTATTTTAACTCTTGGGTTCAGGGAAAGAATAAACAGCATATTTTAACTCTTTTTTATATCAATTTACTTATTGATTTCTAAGTTGTTAAAAAAATAATAAATCATTAATTACGATTTTTTTATTTTAGAAATTTCATGAACCTTTCAATTATATTTATATGTATAATTTCCCTTAGTTTATTTTTTATATTTACATCTTTGTAGGGAAAATAACCTAACACGTCTAGAATAATTATTTTGTAAATAATCTTCTACATGTTATCAACATATTAATCATGTTAATGATGTTTGCTTCTTTTGTTATTGCTTGGGATAATTTATGAAATTCTCAGAAAACTGGAAAATTGAAGAAAAAACTTCTTTTAGTGACAAAATAAAAGATAAAGTCCGTAAACCTACTCCTTTGAAATCACGACTTGATGCTGCAAATAAACGAATGAATGTTCAAATTCAACATTTAGACAACGCTGTTAATCACTTTTCTAAACGGGATAAGTCCCTATTTGCTAAAACGGTTAAAGCGTATTCACAACATGACCTTGTTAGAGCCAAAGTTTACGCTAGCGAGTTATCAGAAATACGAAAAACAGTTAAACACATCTCTAATACCAAGCTTGCTCTTGAACAGATTTCGTTACGCTTGGGAACCGTTTCAGAATTTGGAGACGTTGTTGGTCTGCTTTCTCCAAGTGTTAATATGCTACGCGACATTGGAAAAGGAATCTCTGGAACTTTACCTGAAGCCAGCAAAGAACTTGGTCAAATTAGCAATCTGCTTAACGGAATAATGTCTGAAACTCACCAAAGCAACCAAGTTGATCTATGTTTTGATGTGCCAAATGACGCTGCACAAAGTATATTGGATGAAGCAGCTCAAATTGCTGAAAACAATGTTAAACAACAACTTCCAGAAGTTCCTGTTAACCTTCCGGAAATAAAGGAAAAAGTTCAAATGAAAATATAATTTTTTAGAAAGACTCTTTTTTGAGGTGAATAATGCCTTTGTGCATTAAACCCTCTAAAACTCCATTTGCATGATTTGAATTAGCTAAATGAATATTTGGATATCTGCACAATTTTTTTTGTAAATAGTGCGATGAATTTCCAACAAGTATTCCGTAATCACTTTTTATTAGCATGTCTTCATCGTTCTCGGAATCCCCACAACAAACTATTGGTAAATTCATTTTCTCTCCAAGGTATTTCGCAGCATTACCTTTACCTGCTTTTTCAGGTATTATATCTAAAAATTGTTTTTTTGTATGAACTAATTTTACGTTGTATTGTTCGATTTTAGCTTTCATTTCAGCAACAATTCTTTTATCTTCAGTGTAATAAGAAATAACCAAATCTTTGTCATAAGGTTGAGATTTCAAATTAAAATCATTTAAAACTGAGATAATTTTTTCTTTTTGCCAATTTGCTTTAAGTTTTCTTTCCCAATTTTTATCTTTTATCCAATCTGGACCATAATAAATTTCTGTCCCTAGATTTGCAACGATAACATTTGGTTCGATCAAACCTGAACTTGCAATTAACTCTTTAATGGAATTCATGAACCTTCCACTTGAATAAACTAGGTGAAACTTTGAATCACCTATAACGTCATTGAATTTTTCAATTGCTTTCATGTCCCCTGTAAGAGTATCATCTAAATCACAAATAAGTACATATTCCATTGTAACCACTTAGAACAGCAGTAACTCGTACAGCAATTTGATTTGCTTTACAGTTTGTTCTAAACCAAACTCTCTTGCAGTTCTAAACCGAGCATTTAGACAAATTTCTTTCGTTTTTTCGCAATCTGTAAGGATTTTCAGTATCGATTTTGCCAATTGGTCCGATCTGCCTGGCAAAAAATGAAGACCAGAATATCCGTCTCTAACTGTGTGTGCAAGACCACCTACTTTGGATGCAATAACTGGTGTTCCGCACGACATTGCTTCCACTGCAACTAGCCCAAAAGATTCATACAAGGAAGGAACTGCACAAACGTCAGCTATGGAATACATGTACGGTAACAGTTCTCTGTTTATTGGACCTAAAAATAGCACGTCTTCAGTTAGGTTTAGTTTCTTAATTAAACGCTTCAAATATTTCTTTTCTTTGCTTTCTTCCTCGGAGTGCATATCACCTGAGACATCTCCTCCAATTACAATTAATTTGATTTCCTCATTGAATTCTTGTTTAACTTGAGCAAAAGCTTTGACTAAAATCCGTAAACCCTTTGCTTTTGTGATTCGACCTACAAACAAAATTATGTTTTTGAAATCAATTCCAGTTTCTTTTAGTGCAGTTTTTTTATCAATTGGTCTGAAAAGTTGTGAATCAACACCGGTTCTGATTAACTCAATGTTTTCTCCGGTTACATCGTATAAATCTAAAATGTTTTTGACCTCTTGAGGTGTTGAAGCAATTATTGCGTTTGAATGCTTCAAAATCAATTCTTCTTCTAATAAACGCATATCTGCGTAAACTGGCTTATCATATTTTAAAACTTCATATTTCACTCTTCCCAAAGAATGAGAATTATGAACCATCGGTATTTCTAGATGGTCTTTAAGTTTTAAAGCAACACTGCCTGAATACCAATAATGAGAATGAACCAGAGAATATTCTTTGTTGTGTTTTTCAATCCATCTTATTGTGTTCATGAAAAATTCATTCAAATACAAGTAAATTTTTTCTTTTGGAACAAACTCAATTGGACCTGCTTTTATTCTAACAACGTTGACATCAGGTATTAATTCCACAATTTCTTCTTCATTTTCACTTTTCCTGCGTGTAAAAACGTCAATCTTGTAACATTTCGAAAGCAACCTGCAGATATCTTTAATGTAAATTGGTTGTCCGCCTTGTTCTTCTGACCCAATTTTTGTTGCAGGATCACCATGAATTGAAAGCATTATAATGTTCTTTTTTCTCTGAATTTTTTTCGGCATAATATCAAATCAACTTCTTAATTTTCTATTTTTGTAATTTTGTTACTTATTCACCTCTATTTTTTTCAAAAAGAGATTGCAACATATCTTCACTCATTGCTTGATCGAGTGCTTCACTGTAAATCATGATAAGTAATGTTTCTCGTGTTATTTGACTGTTAGTCTTTTGATATTTTTTTCCAACTTTTGCTATTTTTTTTGCTATTTCTTGGGCTAATTCTTTTATTTCTTTCGAAGTTAATCCTGATAATTGACCTTTCAGACTCCCTGTCAGTTGTAAAACACTTAACATGCCCCTTAATCTTTCTATGTGAAATTGAAGGAAATATTTCTGTAAATTTATTGGAGTTTTTTCAAAGTCCTCAATTAGTAAACTAGATGTTGGCTCAAAATATTTTTGAATTATTCCATGCGATTCAATTTTTGTAAATGCAATTTTAATCATTTGATGATGAAGAAGTAACTGAACATGGTGTTTTACTGAGGGTTTAGAAAGATTCAACTCTCGGGCAAGTTGTGTTTGAGTTTGTGGTTCGTCTTGAATAATGCGAAGAATTTCTCTGCGTACTGGGTCTGCTAAAACTCTAATGCCCTCAGGATTACTAATTATCTTTACATTTTTTGTTGACAAATTATTCACGTTTTGATAATGTTTATATTTCGAAATCCCTTTATTAGTCTTATCTTATCGGTCAGATGAAACTAACCGTTTATTTGTGAACTCATAAGTGTGTAAACGTCTTCATATTCGCATAAGATTTGATTCAAGATGATAAAAACTCGTTCAATAAATATTGTTCCAGAAACGGCAAAGAAAGCATATCAATTCAAAATAGTAGGTTTTATTTAAAAAAATGTTTATTGTCTCAGAATTTATGTTAAGTGCATTTAGGGGATTAATTTATGGAATAATAGCATCAATTTTCATAATTTTTCTTTCGATGATTTATAGATATTTTACAAATGAAAATTTTCCATCAATTCTCGGCATGATTTTAGGTTTAGGAATTTTTGAAATTTCAGGAGGATTAACTGCGATATTGTATGAACCAACCATTGAAGGAGCAACCGAAATAATAATTGCAAGCATCGTAATCGGTTGGGGGGTTCATACCGGAAATAAGTTAGCTGAAAAAATTCCCAAAAAATCCATTCAATTTCAAAATTTTTTAAAACAAAAATACAAGCACTACACTAGAATAAACTTACCTGTTCAACATTTAATTTTTGATATTTCAGGAAAGTCCCGAGTACCAAAAGAAATTAAGAATGATTTGTCTGAACGAGAAATGCTTTTCCCTGCTGATTTACCTCCAAAAGAAATTGAAAAGCGCCTAAGACGTCGGCTTATTACCGATTGGGGTGTTGGTGAAGTCGAAGCAGAAATTGATCACAATGGTAAAATCACTCATTTAGCAATATCTGCCAAAGAGCACGGTCTAAGCGAAGGGATTCCTAAAGGATGTGCTGCTGTTCCTTTGAAATGTGAAATGTTGCCTTCAGGATTGGCTCTTGGGGATATTGTTCGAATTTACCTAAAAAATAAAAAAATTATTGATGCTGTAGAAATTAAAGGCGTAAATCGAAAAGAGAAACAAATCACGGTAGTTTTAAAACAAGATGATATTGAAACTATACATGATCAGGAAGCTTCTTTGATTGTGGTTTTACCTTACAAACCTAACCTTGATTCAATACTTGTCAAGGAAAGCTCAGGAGCTATAAAAGAGTTTGATGTTAAACGACTATCTTCTGCAGTTAAAAATGTTGGAGTTGATGATGAATCAGCTAAAAATATTGCTGGGGTTGTTAAATCTAAACTAATGAAATCAGCTGTTCCAATTTCTACTAAAAAAATTGAAGACACAGTTGTTGACGAATTAGGAAAAAAGAGCATAAAATCTGCTAAAAAATTTAAAAAGCGCAAAAAAACTCATGAATAACTTTGATTTAAATTTTCACTCTTATTTTACTGCTTGTACTGGGCAAGATGCTTGGTGTGACACATCATTTTTTGCTTTGGATAAAAAATGTATTAACTAAAAATGGAAAAACATTTGCATTTATAGGTTAACAGTAATTGTTAACCGTTTCAACATTTCTTTGTACCTGTTTCTGATAGTAACTTCAGTTAGTTCGGCAGCATCTGCAACTTCTCTTTGTGTTCTGTAATTTCCAACTATTCTTGAAGCAATATAGCATGCAGCTGCAGCAATGCTTTTTGCCCCTCTTCCTGACGTTAGTTTTTGTTTTTTTGCCCCTATAAGAATCTTATGTGCTATTCCTTCTGTTACTCCATTTAATTCAAGGCTGTTAGACAGCTTTGTAATATGTTGGTTTGGACGGACTATTGGGACAAAAATTTTCAGTTCTTTAACTAAATATCTATAATTTGACGATATTTCTTTGCGCTTGATTCCAGAAACATTAGAAATTTTTGAAATACTCCGAATAAGTTTGTTTTGTCTACATGCCAGATATGTTGATGCTGCAGCCATTCCGCGAATTGTTCGTCCTCTGATTAATTTTTTGTTTACTGCTTTTCTGTATATTACTGAGGCTGTTTCTGCAATGTTTTTAGGCAATCTTAATTTGTCGGAAACCCTGCGAATCTCTATTAATGCTAAAGAAATGCTTCTTTCGGAAGAATTAGATATCCTGCTTCTTTGTTGCCATTGACTAATACGCTTCAGTTGAGCTCTTTTTTCAGGTTTAAAACCAGTTATATCTCGCCAATCAATTTTGGTTGAAAGCCCTTTATCATGAATAGACAAAGTTTCTGGTGATCCAACACGTATTTTTTGTTTTTGTTCTTCAGGCGTGTATGCTCTCCATTCTGGTCCTAAATCTGCAACTTGTGTGGATATGACTACTCCACATTTTCCACAAACAACTTCACCAGTTTCTGGGTCTCGAATAAGCAATGAAGTGCCACATTCAATACATTTTTCACTTGAAACGAAATTCATTCTAATTTACATCTTTTTTCTTTATAACAACAGCATTTTTAGACAACTTGCATGTTCAGTATACTGAAAATTTTGATAGTAAATCTTACTTTCCCTTGATCTGTGTCTGAAGTTTTTTGAGTGGACCAATTCTACAAAGAATTTCAGCTTCATGTCCGCTGTTCTCAAAATCTTTTTCCTTAAATAACACTCTTTTTTGGCATTTTGTATTCAATAATTCAGCTAGTTTTAAGAAATTGTTTTCAGAGACTTTATTTGATGGGTTGATAGTTCCCTCAAAATAGTCTACGTTTGTATTTCTGAGTTGATGTAAAAGCATCTGTTTTTGCAGATTATTTCCCCTGTAATCTTTGTGAACGACAGTTTCCCAATTAAAAAAGGTGTCCGTCCTAGACGGCGAAACATAACCTGAAGAAAATCCTACTATTTTGCCATTATGTTCTGCGACAACACAGGTATCTGAAAAGTCTCGTGCTAAAAGAAAATAAGTGTAGCGAGAATTCAAACCAACATAAGGCCTATTCTCCACAAGTAACTTGTAAACTTCTTTGATATCTTCTACTTTGACCTTCCGAATGTTGAAGTCCAAATCGTCATTTTCATTTTGCATTTGAAACACACAAACGAGCTTTTTATTCATTTCTTCGTTCGAGTCTAGGGTTTCCGTTAGGTATTAGAGTTGTTTCAGTATCTGCATCTGTCAATAGTTTTTCTATTCCTATGGCTTTTGTTTCGTCTGCTTCATCTAATTTTAAGAGTAAACTACACTCGTTACAGTTTCGTTCACAGAAAATCGGTTCATAACTGTCAGGTTCGTGGTATGTCGTTATGATTCCTTCATAATTTCTTAGCACAACTTTGTTTGTGGAATAAGAAATCAGATAATTTGGCATGATTGGAATTTTTCCCCCTCCACCTGGAGCATCCACAACATACGTCGGAACTGCAAGACCCGACGTGTGACCTACTAGGCTTTCTACAATTTCAATTCCTTTTCCGATGGGTGTTCGAAAATGGGAAAGTCCTTCTGAAAGGTCACATTGGAACAAATAGTAAGGGCGAACTCTGTTTTGTACAAGTTTTTGATTAAGTTTTTTCATTATCCGTGGACAATCGTTTACTCCCGCAAGCAATACTGATTGATTTCCTAGTGGAATCCCAGCATCAGCTAATTTACAAAGTGCTTGACGAGCTGACTGAGTAAGTTCTCTTGGATGATTAAAATGAGTATTCAACCATATTGGATGATGTTTCTTTAGCATTTTTACAAGGGCATTAGTTATTCTGTAAGGCAGAACAACAGGCATCCTTGAACCAATTCGAATTATTTCAACATGGGAAATTTTTCTGAGTTCAGTTAAAATCCAATCAAGATAATCATCAGGCAACATCAAAGGGTCGCCGCCTGAAAGCAAGACATCACGGACCTGACGATTTTTTTTGATATATTGAATTCCTTTGAGGATTTGTTCCCTTGACGGAATATGGTCGCAATCTCCAACTTTCCTTTTTCGTGTGCAATGTCTGCAATACATGGAGCACCGGTTGCTGACCAAGAACAGCACCCTGTCTGGATACCGATGTGTAATTCCTTCTACTGGGCTGTCTTTATCTTCGTGCAATGGGTCTGACAGGTCGTATCGTGAAACCTTCAATTCCGCCGGATTAGGAAACGCTTGCTTGAATATCGGGTCATTTTGGTAATTTTCTTTGTCTATTAACGATGCATAATAAGGAGTAATGCTAATTGGAAATTTGCTAACGATTTTTTCAAATTCTTTATGTTCTTTTTTTGTAAATGTTATTCCAGTTAATTTTTCAAAAGTAACTACATCCTTTATTGACTGCTTTAACTGCCATGTGTAGTCTTTCCAGTTTCCCTCTGTTGTGTATTTACTTACCTTTCTCGCAATAGATTTTTGATAGGTACTAAGTTTTACGAATTTTTCCATAGTTACGAAAGTCTCCAAACAAAAACAAGCTGAAACATAGATAGAAAAAAGCTATCGCATCCTACGAGCTTGATTTTTTGGTTTTCTTGCTGTTACTTGGGGGCACTTATATTTTTTATGTTTCTTTATTTTGCTGACTCTGGCAAATAATCATTTTTTAATCCAAATTGAGATTATGTTCAAACTTCATGTAACCTTTTGTTTTGTTTTTCGGTACACTCTTATGTTTGTGAAGTGTTTTTTAATAATGGGGTCTGTTGTTGAGGCGTGCGTATCCGGTTCAGCCTGTTGTGGGTGTGGGTGCAGTTGTTGTTGATTCTGGTAAAATTCTTTTGGTAAAACGTGGTGTTGAACCTTCTTTGGGTAAGTGGAGTTTTCCTGGTGGTGCAGTGGAGTTGGGTGAGTGTGTTCGGGATGCTGTGCTGCGGGAAACTAACGAAGAAACGTGCTTAGAAATAGAACTTATCCAAGACACTCCTTTGGATGCTTACGATATTTTTGAGTGGGATAAACAAGGTAAACTTTGGTATCATTATGTGTTGCTTCAGTTTCTGGGTAAACCAAAAAATGGGGTCCTAAAACCTACAAGTGATGCAAAAGATGCCAAATGGGTTCCGTTAAACGAAGCAAACAACTACGACCTCGCAGGGTCGGTTCGTCATTTCCTTCAAAAACACATGAAACAATTGAAAACCTGCTAGATAACTGCTAAACTGTTTTAAGTAACTTATGCGGTTTGTTTTCACTTTCACTGGGGTCTCTGCTCTGTTTGTTGTCGTTGGAACCGCAGCTTTATCTGGTTTTCAAACAAGGAAATAAACCCTGTGGTGGATTCAAAATGACACAAACAGAATACAAACAAGTAGTGATTAACCGATTAACTCACATCCAAAATCTCGCGAGACAAAAAAAGTTCTCTGAAATTGAGAATCTAATTAACAGCGGTTACGTATAAACAACTAAAATTTTGTAGTTTGGTAATGACCTCCACCTTTGAATTGAAAGTGAAAAACATGTACTCTGCCCAAATTCTAAAAAAAACTCAAACAAAATTATGCTTATCTTTGGACATAGAACATGTTGATAGTTTGTTTCCAGGTTTCCTTATAGGAGACTTTGCAGTAATCCATGGCTCGTCAACTGTTCAGTCCCTGTTGCCCACTTTATGTGTCAAGGCACAACTCCCCTATCAGTTAGGGGGACTAGAAACCAATGTTTTGTTTGTAGACGGTGCCAACAGTTTTAGACTATACGAAATTTCCGAACTTGCCCAAAGATGGGAACTTGACCCCAAACAAGTTTTAGAAAAAATCTTTGTCTCACGCGCCTTCACTGCATACCAGCTAGTTTCCTTGATTCTTGACCAGCTTCAAAATGCAATCAAAAAATACGAAACAAAAGTTGTTATCTTATCAAATCCTGCGTATTTGTTCCTTGATAAAGACATCCCCAAAAAAGAATCAGAAGAAATCTTCAAACAACTAACAGAATATCTCTCCAGTTTTGCTGAAACAAACAAAATAATTCTGATTGCAACCCACAAACCTTACCTTTGGTCTAAACGTACAACGTTTTTCAAGCAAACTTTATGCGAATCAGCAAATGTCGTAGCATCCATTAAAAAAGCTAATCAAACGCCTCATTTTATCTTGGAAAAACACCATTTCTTGCAGTTAGGAAAAGCAGAGTTTCCTTCTTCAAACAAATGTACGCTTCTTGATTTTGTGAAGGGATAATTTTTGGGAAAAACTGTAGAATCTTATCGCCTGAAGCTGGATAAAGAAGTCCAGCGCTGGAGCAGTTTTACTAGGGCATTACGAAAAAATGACCGTGAAACATTTGACCAGTTAATGGATATTTGCCGCAATTATGCTTCTGCATCAAGTAACGCTACGCGACCAGTAGTTTTTGAAGCAATGGTTATGTGTATTCTTTTAGAGCAGCAAAAAACCTTGAATGGGTTGAAAAAAGAGATTGGTTCAACAAAATCCAGTTCTTAACAAAGTTAAAGGTTGGTTATTTGATCTATATCCTTCAACAGATGGTCAGATGAACGTATGGATAATCTGTGAAAATGGAAAAAGAATCAAATTGGTTGACACCTTCAAACCCCGATTTTATGTTTCAAGCAAAGAAGCTTCATTAAATGAACTGCAAAATTTAGTTTCTAAGTTGCCAATTGATTCCTCTCGATTTGTGCCAAAACATGTTGACCATACAAACTGGGCTGAGTCGTTAGTTCAGGAAGTTACCGTAACAAATTATCAAAAAATTCCTTTGCTTGTTCGTAAAATTCTAGAAGCTGGGAAATACCTCAGGTATCAAGTTCACAATTCTGATTTGTCCCCTTCCCAGCTTTATATGTTTGAGCGCGACTTGTTTCCTCTTGCGTTTGTAGAAATTAACGTCGAAAATTATAACCTAAATTACAAAGTCTTGGATTCTGTTGAAGCTGTAAACTATGCTGTCCCCCCGTTTAGATTCGCTGAACTTCACTTAAGTTCAAACCAAAAACACAAACCATCAACTTTCAATGAACCAATTGAGGAGATAGCTGTTGCTTTTGATAATGGACAAAAAGTCGTCATTAATTCCGGAACAGAACGCTATAAGTTACTGCACACGGCTTACCTGATAAGAAATTTTGATCCTGACATAATTTTTACTAATGGGGGTGACTCGTTCATATTTCCGTATCTTGCAAAAAGAGCAACAGTTAACGAGATTTCAAATAATTTTGTTTTAAGCAGAGATAAAATACCTCTTGTAGCGAAACCAAAAAAAGGAACAACATACTTTTCTTACGGTCAAACTTATTTCCGTTCTCCCACCCGAAGACTTTATGGCAGAATTCATGTGGATGAAAACAACACTTTTGTTGTCCGAGAAAGTGGCTTTAATGGGTTGATCGAGATTGCCCGAAGCTGCAGAGTGCCCTTGCATAAAGCTTCCCGGTCATCCATTGGAACAACCATGTCTGCCCTTCAAAATTATCAAGCATTAAAAGACGGTTTTTTAGTTCCACGCAACAAACAGGTTGGGGAGTCTTTCAAGTCAGCTTACCAACTTCTGATAGGTGACCGGGGTGGCTTTGTCTATGAACCAAAAATAGGTATTCATGATCAAGTTGGCGAGATTGATTTTTCGTCGATGTATCCTTCTTTGATGGCTAACTACAATATTTCAGCCGAAACCGTTCTTTGTAGTTGTTGTTCTGATTCAGGTTCAAGATTTCCTGAGTTAGGTTTTCATGTTTGTGAACAAAGAAGGGGAATTGTTCCTAAAGTTTTAGAGTTTACAGTAAAAAAGAGACTACTTTACAAAAAGTTGGCAAAAGAAACCAACGATGAAGTTCTCCGTGAAGTTTATGATAAAAGACAATCTGCTTTGAAGTGGATTCTTGTAACTTGTTTTGGTTACCTAGGTTATCGAAATTCAAAATTTGGAACTGTGGACGGACATATGGGTGTTTGCGCTTATGGTCGAGATTCATTATTAACTGCTTCTCATATTGCAGAAGATTCTGGTTTTAACGTTATTCATGGAATTGTAGATTCCCTTTGGCTAAAAAAAGAAAACACATCATCTAAAGATTATATGCAACTAGCTGAAAAAATCTCCAAGAAAGTTGATTTGCCTTTAGATTTTAGTGGTCTTTACAAATGGATCGTTTTTCTTCCTTCTAAAACTCATCCTGATGTTCCAGTTTTGAATCGTTATTATGGCGTAAAAACTGACGGAATAATCAAAGTCAGAGGCATCCAAGCCCGAAGACGAGACACCCCAAAATTTGTCTACAACGCCCAAGTAGACATGATTCAAGCCTTATCCTCTGCTGAGAGCTCCCAAGAGTTCATAAAAAAAATTCCTGACGCCCTGAAGGTAATTATAGCCTACAAGAATAAACTCCTTAACAACGAAATTCCCATATGGGACTTGATAATAACAAAACGCCTTTCTAAAGAACCCAGCGATTACTCCCAAAACATCAGCCAAAGAATAGCTGGAAAACAACTCTTAACAGAAGGCTATGACGTATACGCAGGGAAAAGCATCAAATACCTTTTCACCGATGCAACAAACAAACGACACCTACGCCGAATAAAACCAAAAGAACTAATTAACTCCAAAACACGCCCTGACTTAACAAAATATCTTTCTTTATTGTATTCTGCTGCATCTAACCTTTTGAGCCAATTTGGCTTTTCGACCCAAACAATTTCTGATTATGCTTCAGGATTTTGTACTCCAAATTTTGAAACGTTCCCGCTAAAAAAATCAGTATAACTTCTTTATCTTAGACATTTTTTACCTTAAAAACAATTTTTAGGCTCCTTAATGCTAAAATTAATGGAAAATAACGATAAGCACGTGATAAAAATTAATATTTTTTACTATGTTTAGAATGTCTATTGTGGAAAAGATGCACTGTTTTTTTTTGATACTGAATAAAGGATGTTTTGTTTTTATTGGTTTTTGATTTAATTTCGAATCATTATTCTGTATCTGAATATTAACCAAAAATATTTCTTATTTTAAAAAATATACTTAAAAATCATGTGTGGTATAAAAAATTTAAAAAAGTGACTTGTAGGGCAAATTATTTAAATAAAAATGTGGTTAATTACGTACAGAATTTAAAGATTGAAGGAATGAATAAATGAAAATTTTAAATCAAAAAATAAACCTACCAGCTCTGGCGTTAATTGTCATTTTGACAATGTCTGCCAGTCTGATAGTTATACCAACTAGCCTTGCACAGCCAGGAACAACTTGGCCATCATTTCCCGTTTTGTCTATAATTCCTGACGAAGCTGGGGTTGGCCAAGAAGTCTTGCTGTCATACGGTATTACTCGTCAAACTGCCTGGCCACAATCAGGCTGGACAGGAATAACCGTAACCGTTACAGCACCTGACGGAAGCACACAAACTTTAGGACCTTACAATACAGACACAACCGGATTAGGCGGCGCAGTGTTCATCCCAACAATGGCTGGAACATACAAATTCGTATGCAACTTCCCAGAACAAGAAGTCACAGTCAGCGTTGCAGGTCTTGAAGCAGGAACACGAATGTTAGCAAGCCACACCCCAGAAATTGAATTAGTTGTCACTGAAGATGCAGAACGACACTTCTTCCCGGACACTCCTTTGCCCGACGAATACTGGGTAAGGCCAATTGATGCACAAAACAGAGAATGGTATCAAATTGCAGGAAGCTGGCTTGATGGAGCATACAAACGCGGTCACTATAACCGAAATGCAGACGGCAACGCTGCCCCAGAAACTGGCCACATTCTATGGGAAATGGTCCAAGATGTAGGCGGATTAGCTGGAGGCATTGAAGCAGGTTGGCACAGCTTTGAAGACGGAGATGCTTACGAAGGCAAATGGAGCAACCCAATGATCATCGCTGGAACCCTTATTGGCGTTCGATACGTTAGAGGCTTACAATACACATATGCAGTAAATGTACGAACCGGTGAAATGATGTGGGAAAAAGTCCTAGGAGAAGACATTGGTCTAACCTTATCTCCAAGCTTTGGCGAACTAAAATACTGGAGCACAATGAACAACCACGGATACTACGCATACATATGGGCAACCCAAGGCAGCACATGGCACGCGTTTGACCCTCTAACTGGAGTATGGGAATACACCATGACCAATGTTCCCAGCGGAACACGAGTGCCTGGTCCAAACGGCGAAATCATGATTTACTCCATTAGTATTCAAGCTGGAACAATGAGCGTATGGAACACAACAGCAGCATACTACGACATGATGTTAGCTGAGTACGGCGACAACCCCCTTGCAGAATACCAAGCTGGTCGATGGAGACCAATCGGAACAACATTTAATGCCGGAAACGGAACAACATTAACAACATCATTCCCAACCAACTTGGACGGATCAATAGAAATTGTAATCCCCTTAAACAAAGTCGTTGGTACCAACATGCAATGGGCTGGAGGAGCAGCAGTACAAAACCCACAAATTTGGGCAGTTGACCTAAGACCAGGACGCGAAGGACAAGTATTATTCAACAAAGCATGGCCATTACCTGAGGTAGGCGTTCACTACGACTTTGCAGGTTCACACCCCTTCTCAGTAGAACATGATGTTTTCGTGATTACTGGAAAAGAAACACGTCTGCACTACGGAATCAGCATGACAACAGGAAACCAACTATGGGCAACTACCGCCTTTGAACCATACAACAACGCATATTCAAATGTCTACATGGATCCTTGGGGTCAATCAGTTTGTTACGATAACAAACTTATCACCGCAGGATTTGGAGGAGTTGTAACAGCATACAACCTAGCTAATGGAAATATGCTTTGGCAATACAGAGGAGGCAACGAATACGGAGAATTCTTGTTTGGAAACGATTGGTCCCTTGTAACAGGTTTCATATCTGATGGAAAGGTCTATTTGTTCCACACTGAACACTCTGCAATTGATCCTAAACCCCGAGGTGCACCCACAGTCTGCCTTGATATTAACAGTGGTAACGAAGTCTGGAGAACTGACGGTTTGAGGTTAGGTACCCGATGGGGTGGTCAACCAATAATCGGAGACAGCGTACTCGTTGGATTTAGCTCATACGACAACACCATCGTTGCTATCGGCAAAGGCCCAAGCGAACTAACAGTTACAGCTTCACCTAAAGTTGCAGCAAAAGGAAACCCAGTAATCATCGAAGGAACAGTTATGGATGTATCTCCAGGAACTAAAGATCCTGAAGCAATGTTGCGGTTCCCCAATGGTGTGCCAGCAATTTCTGATGGTGACATGAGCGAATGGATGCTCTATGTTTACAAACACAGACCCCGTCCAGCAAATGCAGTGGGTGTTAACGTTAAGATTGAAGCAGTAGCCCCAGACATGAGTTACATGAACCTTGGAACAACCACAAGCGATGCTTATGGAAATTATGCCTTTAGTTTCAAGCCCTCTATGGACGGCACATACACAATCATTGCAACCTTTGAAGGCTCCTGCGGATACTACGGATCAACCCAAACAACCTACGTAAACGTAGGTGCAGTAACATCAGCCACTCCAATTGAACCAGAAGAACCAGTAGCAGGATTCCTTACAACTGAAGTAGCTATCATATTAGCTGTAGTAATTGCTGCAATAATCGGTGTTGGCGCATACTGGATGCTTAAACGCAAATAACCACACCAATTTCCCTCCCTTTTTTTCTTTTTTTGGGAGTAAAACTATGGGTAGAAATGGGGCTGAAAATGGCTCACGTACAACGTGAAAAATAACGAAAGCTGTAATAGTAGATACAATTTCGTTTTTTCATTCCTCAATTGCCTGTGCATGAGCCTCAGCAAACCCATTTCTTTTTTACCCACAAAAGCAAAAATTTTGAAAATAAATCAATTCTTAGAATTTAATCTTTATGTATACTTTTTATTATCGCGGGCGTGTGTCCCACGCAACTAACTCTCATCCTCACAGTTGGAGCAATCGCTCTTCTCAGATGAGCTCTCTCAAACGTGGGTTGAGTTTTGCCCGCGCCCACCGTGTCCCACACCTGGGTAAACCCTTCGTCAACGGTTAGGTGAAAGTCACCATCCTCTGTCGAGTCCGTCGGCGTGAGCCCGCATAAGGTTCCGGCGGGATTATGCTCCAGCCTACTATCATCGCAACATAACAAACAGTTACCTTGAACATAAAACTTGCTAATTAGAAAATTACTTGAAAATTTCAATAACTTTTTGTAGGTCTATTTCAAAGGCGCCTGTGGGGTTTTCTAAGTCGAAGTTGTTTAAAACTTCTGGGTGAATTTCTCCGACAATTCCTAATTCCATGTTATCGAATGAAATTGTTGCTGCCCGTCCTTGCAGAAAACTTGGATGATTAGCTTCTTTAACTGTCCAGTTGCTGAATCCTAAATTTGTTAGTAACGATTCTAGGAAAGATTTCATTTCTGTAAAGTTTGCTGTAGGATGGGATGAAACTGCGGCGAGATTGATTCTTCGTTCTGTGTATGTTTCAGAGCTTTGGTTAAGTTTGATTATGTCGGAGATTTCAAACATCTTTTGTGGAAAAACGTGGTGTTTACTAATTGCCAAGTTTTTCATTAAACTGGGCAATAGGTCGTTTCGTATTATGGAATAATCTGTAGAAACAGGATTTGCTAACTTTACAAGCTGTTCTGGTTCTTGTTTCATTTTCTGGTAATGGTCAACTTCGTTAGTTAAAACAAAGTTTAGGGCTTCAGTGAAACCTAAACCTATTAGTATCTGCCTAATTGCATCTGCAACTTTAGTTACCTTATGTTTTTTTCCAGTAGTAACTGTTGCAGGTTTAGTTGGCTCTAATCTGAAAACACCATAACCGATTGCAACCTCTTCAACCAAATCAATCTCATGTAGTATATCTGTTCTATACGCTGGAACCAAAACTTCCAAAACTCCATTTCCAACAGTTTTTGCGTCCAGCCGCGCCTTTTTCAAAGCCAGTATTGTTTGTTTTTCTGAAAAATCTAGACCCAATCGTTCATTGGAAAAGGCTACGTTAAGTTTCATTTGCTGAGGATTAAGGTCTGGAGTAACCAAGACTTGGTCAGAATATTCAACTCGAACAGTTTCTACAATTCCGCCCATGTCCGCCAGAGCAGAAACTAAAACATTCAAGCTTCGCTGAACTGCGTTAATGTCAGTTCCAGTGACTTCAATGAAAAGATCTTGAGTGTTTTCATCGACTTTTGTTAATTCTCCGTTAATTATTGGAGGAAAAGACAGAATCTGCCCTTTACTATCAACAACCAAAGGATACCGTGAAGCCCCTTCAACATGGCTTTTGTATGTTATTCCTTTTTCATGCTTTTCTAAAACTTGCTGGGGAGTCATTTTTTCAGTTTTATCTAAGGGTACAAACTTTACTCCGTCTGGCGTGCAAGTAACATAACTAAAGGGAGGCTCAACAGTATCTAGTTTGTGAACTCCTATTGACGCTTTTTTGCGGTCTCTACCAATCATCCAATGCAAAGCTTCTTGCAGTTCCATAAGTTCACGAATAGTATTAGAATCAATGTCTAGCCCCTGTACAGTTGCCCCAACAATAAACGGTCTCACATCTGCCACACTTTTATCCACTTTAAGAATGATGTCTCCTTGTTTTACAGCATATTTTGGCATGCCTGTTTTCCAATCCATTAATCCACAAAAGGCTCGGGCAACTCCAATGCAACTAGAAAAATCTACCCGATTGGGGTTATATTCAATTTTAACGTAATCTTTTCCCACATCTTCGATGTCAGTTCCCAGCCATGGGAGCCATTTAGCCATTTCTTCCACGGACATGTCACGTCCAACATATGACGAAAATAGATTTTTGTCTAGGTTTATTGTTGGCATGTTGGGGTCCTCCTTATCCAACCTAAATCGTTCTTGTATAACAACCGGATGTCCTCAATGCCCATTTTCAACAAAATCAAGCGTTCCAAGCCTCCACCCCACGCTAAAACTGGATGTTTCACCCCAAGAGGTGCCAAAACTTCTGGACGAAAGATACCCATTCCACAAAGTTCAACCCAGTTGTTTAGTTCTGGAACATAAACAGTAGACTGTAATGAAGGCTCAGTGTACGGAAAATAACTGGGCCAAAACTGCACCTTTTCTAGACCAAGCTTTTGATAAAACTCTTTTAAAGTTCCCATAAGGTCACGTATGGTGACTTTGCGGTCCATGATTATGCCTTCAATTTGATGAAATTCTGCTAAATGTTTGTAATCCAATTTTTCGTTGCGGTAAACCCGGTCAACTGAAAAAACTTTCACTGGGGGTTCTTGGTGTTCAGTTAAATAACGAATAGTAGTCGCTGTGGTATGTGTTCGAAGCACAAGTTTCTTTGCTTCTTCTGGGCTCCATTTGTATTCCCAACCCCGGGAACCAGTAACCCAACCGTTCTCGTGTGTCTGCTTAACTCCGTCAACTATTGATTTTTTGGGCAACTTTCCTTCTTTGGGGTCAGACAAATAGAAAGTATCTACCATGTCCCGTGCTGGATGGTCTTGAGGCTGGAACAGGGCGTCAAAGTTCCAAAAAGCTGTTTCAACCATGTCACCCCTGATTTCTGTAAAGCCCATTTCTAAGAAAATTTCTTTAACTTCCTGAATTACCTGCTGAACTGGATGAATCTTACCCGGGTAAATTACCGGTCCAGGAGCTGTTACATCAAAACGTCGCAGCTTTACATTTCGCCAATTACCTGTTCGTATAAGTTCAGGAGTTAACTGGCTGATTTCTTGCTGGACTGTAATCCCTTTTTTGACTAACGCCCAGCCCGCTTCAGTTAATTCTAAAGTTCGATTAGTTTTTTCTTCAACTTCGATCAGTCCCCTGCCTTTAAGAACCGATATGCTGTTTTGAATTTTTGGATCTAGTTCTTCCAGAACTAAAGGAGTGTTTTTTATCAAAAGCTTTAGAAGTTGTTCGTCTGATCCAACTGACGGTTTCTGTAAAGCTGTTAACTTTCCTTGATTAATAATTGCCCATTTTTTTCGATTAAGCCAACCCAAAGCAACAGACATGAATCTTTTTTCTAGACCTGACTCTTCAACAACTGCATTAACTGGGGCTTCACCCCCAAATTTTTCTACAGCATTTAGCAATCGGCGTTCGGGAAGTTCATTTTTTGCGTGGAAACAGCCTTCTTCAGTTACTGAAATTAAAGTTTGTTTTTGTTCATGGGTTACAATCAAGTTGTTTTCTTCAAGAGAAAGTACACCCCTCATAACTGCGGCGTGAGCCAAGCCCGCTTCTTTAACTATTTCTTGTACGGGCGCTTTCCCATTGAGTTCTTCAAGCGCAAGCAATGTTTTTTGTTCATTTTCCCGAAGTTCAGGCACCAATTTTGCCTCCACATCCCCAGTTATAACAGGTAACAGATTTTGGTTAAAGGTTTATAACAAAACCAAATTTAAGGTTTCAACAAAAAAATGTTTGTTTAGTTAACTCCTAGGATTTCTCTTGCGGTGTCAACAAGTTTTTCTCGTTTTCTTTGATGTTCTTCAACGAACTTCATGACAATCTGTTTTGTTTTAGCTTTATGTTCCCCACAAAGCAAGCTTCCACATTTGCAGCACTTGTAAGTTTCACAGACTTCTTTATCGTCTTCAACAAAATGGCACATTTCAATTTCATAGATTGGACAAATTTCAGGAATGCCCCCAAGATCCTTTTGTTCTTCTACAGTTGCCCGTCCTCCAGTAAAGGCGCTTGCAATCTTTTTGCCGATTGCTTTTGGTGTTTCATTCAAAGTAAAGTAACTCATAGGGTTGCGTTTAGACATTTTTGGGGAACCGTCTAAACCTTTCAAAATTTTGTGATACGTTGAAGATGGAGGCATGAACTTGAATTGTTTACGGAACTTGTTAGCCAAATCACGTGTCAAGCGCAGATGAGCATCTTGGTCTACTCCTACTGGAACAACTGTTGGTTTGGGTCCACCAAAATCTTTGTGTTGAGGCAAAAGAATGTCTCCTGCTTGAATAAGTGCAGAAAGATAAAGACCAATATGGCGTTCACCATAAATTGCTTTCATGGTTGCTAGGGTTACTCCTGCACCAAAATGAACCGCCAAGTTTCGAACCCGTTGTTCTTTATATTGCCTGTATATGTGCCCTTTTTTGGGGTCAAAACCTAAAGCCAGCAAATCTGCAACATTCCCTACTGCGATTTTTTCTGTTTCGTCAAAGGGCAGTCGGTTGTCTTCGTATGCTTCTATGTCAGCGATAGCATAGAACGCTTGGGCTCCTTGTTGCTGAAAATAGATGATTTCTTTGGCGGTCATGAGAGTTCCTAAATGGAATTCCCCAGTGGGTTTAATTCCACTCATTACTGCAAACTCGTTTCCCTCTTTCATAGAATGCAATATGCGACCAAAGTCTCGGTGACCAAAAATTACTCCCCTTCGCATGTACACATTAGGGCTAGGAATTTGGCATCTAAATTCATCAAATTTTTGTATACCAAATTCTTCGTATAAGTGATTGTAATCTTTAATTACCGTTGTTCCCCAAGGGTCAAGAACGTCTTTTTCTTCATCTGCAGCAGTCAAATTTCGCGACAACCTTTGCTAAACCGTGGGATTTACATGTTTAAAGGTTTTCGAAACACATACCCACAAGTTATAACCCAAGATGTTTCCTTAACTCTTTTAACTCTCGAAAAAATATGTAAAAGAAGCAAGGTATGTTCATGTCAGTCCCAGAAGAAGAATTAAAAAAATATCGATGCGCAGGAAAAATCGCCCGAGAAGTACGTCTAGAAATCAGAAAAACCGTCAAAGAAGGAATGCCAATAATCGATGTCTGTGAAAAAGTCGAAGGCATGACCCGTCAAAAAGGAGGAAAACCAGCATTCCCCTGTAATGTTTCAATTAACGATGTGGCTGCACATTACACCTCACCTCCTGGGGATGAACAAACAATACCTGAAAAAGCAGTAGTCAAAGTTGACATTGGCGTTCATGTTGATGGTTACATCGCAGATACTGCAACAACAATCTGTTTTGACCCCGAATACGACGACATGGTTGACACCGCTGAACAAGCCCTTGCACATGCTGTGGAAATTCTGCGTCCAGGATTATCGATAACTCGTTTTGGTTCCGAAATTCAAAAATCAATCAAAACACGAGGCTACAAACCCATTTCAAACCTCACAGGGCACTTAATTCGACGTTACATAATTCATGCAGGAAAATCGTTGCCTAACTCCTTTAACCTTTCAACATCAAGAATAAAAGAGGGCGAAATCTACGGCGTTGAACCTTTCGTAACAGTTACAAGTGCCACTGCACGAGTAGAAAACATAAAACAAGAATGCATTTTTCGTTTCCAAAAAAACAAATCACTAAAAAATCCTTATGCAAAAAAGATGTTAAGTTATATCAAACAAAATTTCTTAACCTTGCCCTTCACAGAACGTTGGTTAACAAATTTTGCTTCATCTGACAGTTACAGAAGTGCATTTTCGGAACTACTCAAATCTAAAGCAGTGATGGGATATCCTGTTTTTGTTGAAGCTAGTAAAAAAACAGTGGCTCAAGCAGAATACACAATTCTGATTGAGAAAGATGGTTGTACCATCTTAACATAATTTCTATTCTTTTTTCTTTGGTTCACGATAGATAGCCGTTATGGTCATAGGTTCATTGCATTTCTGACAGTTGCCTGCTTTCTTGAAGATGAAATCTTCTCGTTGGAAGTCACGGATGTTTTTGAAATCACATTTTGGACATTCAAGGGTTGTTAATACTCGGGGGACTTCAATGATTGCTTGTGAAGGTTTTGAACGTGTCTGGAATAACATGTATACTGAAAAAGCCAATCCTCCTAGACCAATGGCCAAGAATGAATATGCATCTAAAGCTTCTGATTGTGTAATTATTTCTTGAAATGCTATGTAAAGTGCAGTTAACGATAAAATAAATGCTATCAGCAGTAATGCGAGATAGAAAGGAGAAATTCCTCGAGCTTTGTTAACTTCATTAGTCATCTTTATTCACCTATTGTCCTACACCTATAGTGTTGCCAATTCCTGCAATAATCACGTTATCGCCTTCTTTGGTTCGTTCCTTAATCAAACGTTTAATTCGGTCAATAACTGGGTCAGCTGCCTCGAAAATTTCTTTTCGCATTGGAGACACAGCATCATTAAGGTCTTGCTTGACAATTACCGCATTCAATGGAATTTTGTGTTTAAGTATTGATTCTTCAATCTTAAAAGCTTCCACTCCAGGTCCTCCAATAGCTGCACCTATGCCTTCTGCTACATCACCTGATTTTTCGCCTTCAAGTTTCAGAGCAGCATCAACCATAATAACTGTTGCAATTTTGCCCTTTTTCTCTTTGATGATTTCAGTTATTCCGTCTCCAGGTTTTCCAACATTCCCGCCAGGGCCTTTAGCTTTCAAGACAAAAACGGTTCGACCTTCTATGGGAACTTCAGCTACAACTACGTCTCGTGCTATGTCTCTTGCTTCATAACCTTGCATGAGTTTAGCTGCTACCAAAGGTCCAACACCATCGCCGATAGGCTGACCAACAGAGAACGCATGTAACGCTTGAGCGTATGCTTCTGCTTGCTTCATAATAATGGGTAATACCATCTGCACTTGCATAATAACATACAAGCTCATTGTTTTTTTGCCTAACAAGTAGAAGTGACGAATAATTTTGAAAATCATGTGTAAAGCCATCGCTGCTTCCAAGGTGTTTTCAATGTTGTTTAGTTGAGTTTCATCTGCTTCGGGAGCCATCATTTTTACTTCGTCCTTGAATCGAGTGTCTCTAACGTCAAGGATGTGCTCTAGTTTCCAGACTATGCCTGATGGGTCCATGTTTTGTGGACTTATGGCTATGTATTCCATGAATTGATCAATTCTTTCTGTTGGGTCTCCAACAGGTTTACCTATATCTTTAAGCGTTTCTATGGCTACTTTTCGACCATTTTCTTTAATAATTTTGAGTCGTCTCAGTTGGGTTTCTACGTCTCTGATCATGACCATCATTTGTATTCGTTGGCTGTAAAACATGAAAATAACAAAGACGATAATGTAACCAAACTGGAAAATCCAAGTAAGCGCATTATCCCCGCCAGATAATATTCCTGCAAGTTGGGGAACCATAAATATTCACATCCTCAAAGACAACACAGTTGGTAATAAATTTTGAGTATTTTCAAGACACTGTTTTATCATAAGTATTACAAAAGTTTCAACGTTGGTCTTTCAAACCGGATAATGTTGAAAATAACGTGTTAACGTGAGTTAGAAAAAAAGTTACACATATTATGAAAATTAAAAGTGATTGCCAGCTTTCTTGGTTTCACGTGGCCGAAGACCACACTAGCGCCATGAACGGAGCGTGGTTTAACTTCTGAGTTCGGAATGAGATCAGGTGGAACCCACGCCCTATGGCCGGCAACCTTCCTTCCTACTACACTCTTGCTTTTTTAATGTTTCGCTTGTTGCTTACCTGTTGTTCAAGAAACGTATATATTGGAAACCGTTAAAATGTGTTGGATGTGGGGCCGTAGTCTAGCCACGCCTTGTCTGCTGACTTGGCGCTAGAAAGGGATGACGACAGTCGTACCGGCAGCGGTATCAACCGTTAAGGGCTCCAGAAACAAGCAATGGGTTTGCTGACCAGAATATGGGATGACGAAATTCTGGAGCGAGGAGAAACCCGTAGAGGCAGAAAATGATCTGTTTCGGGTAAAGGTCGTCGGTTCAATTCCGGCCGGCCCCACCATTCTCCCTGCACAACTTTATTTTCTAATTATTTCACAATAGTTTATGGTGGAAATATTTTCAAAGCATGACATGAAATAACTACGTGAATGTACACAGGAAACCAGTGCCAGATAATAGTTTGACCGTTTTCCTTCCAATTTGAGTTTTTGCGTCCTGTGTACCATTCCTTTCTTCCGTTTTTATGTCGTTTTTCACTTTTTTTGGATGGTAAGTGCGTTATCAAAAGTTGGACGATGATAAAATTTTGAAACAAATGAGTTTTCCGAAGTTTTTCTTTTATTAAAAAAAATATGAAAAGGCAATGAAAGTTAAGACCTGATTTTGTTTATTTTATCTGTTGTTTGCAGGTTGGCAATTCTCCACGATTCAAAGGTTATGTCAATAACATACAAGGGGCCTGCAAGGATTAGAAACAATGTTTTTTCCAGCAAGGTAACGTCAGCACACGTTTTTTCAATCATTAAAATTAGCAAGCTACAGGCGACAAGTAACGCTAACGGATGAAATTTTTCTAATACGAATAATGGGTCCTTCAAAAGTTGTTTTTTGCTCAAAAACGTTGCCTCTGGTTTTTTGGTTGAGCTAACAATTTTTGAGATAAATTATATTGACTTTTGTTCACCCAAATCTTTCCTACCCGTTGTTTTACGCCACATTATGCTGAAGCGAATATATTGCTTAATTCGAGCCATGATATATGTCAAGATAAATCAATAAATGCTTCAACGAAAATGAACATTTTTTGCAGTAAATGTTTCATGTTTTTTAATTAAACTATTTAATAACTTGTTTTCTGTTTAATTCACTGTTACTAGATCTCTGTATCTGCACATTTCATGGACTTGTGCAACGAGAATTGTTAAAAAATTGTTGGGTGTTTTCAGTTATTGCCTTTTCGGGAAAAACATATACACAGTAGGGGAATCGCCTGCGTTTCCCAGTTGATGCTAGTAAGCTCCTACGTTGGTTTTTTTACTTTATTTATATGATTTAAAATTAGTCTCCCAAATGTGTTTTTTTCTTGAAACTTAGTTGTATTTTTTTGGCCGGGGTTTGTATATTATGAAGGTATCTGGTTCTGTTTTACCTCTTCTTATTTTCAACATGGTGCCTTCTTGGTGTGAAAGTTGATGTTTGGTTAATATTGGTTTTATTTGGTTTTTTGTTTCTTTGTCAAGAGTTGCATGAATAATAATTTGGTATCCCCCAGCTGATGGGGTCGAACTGTATGGTGGTTATAACTCAAAATAATGGCCATCAAGACCTCTGCATTTTTCAAGAAGTTCCTTTATAAACAAAATAGCTTCCTCACGGTTCAAAACAAATTCACCATTTATCGTTTGACTAATTGCCTTAGTTAAGTTGAAATGAGGGCGTATTCATTTTTGGGAAAATTTCTTTTCGTTTTTGTCTTTTACAAAATTGGCTATCAACAATATTGTTCCTGCAGTAACTACAGCTAAACCCCAAAAAACACTTACGTCAACGTATAAACTCAAAACCATCATTGCAGTGCCAACGATCCAGTAAAAGATAGTTAATAACATTCGAAATGAAAAGAAATTTTTTTCTGCAGTATCATCCATTGCTTGTCCCCACTCTAATTATTCAGTGTTTTACTTTTCAATTTTATTACGAAACTGTACTGCAAAAATTCAACTAATCAAAGTTGAAAACTATTTGTACGCTATTTAGAGTAATTTTTCTGTTTTTCAATGTTTAATTTGGAAAAAGCAGCCTAGTTTTACTGTTTAATAAAAAAGGAAAAAAAATGCTTTTAGCTGGTTCATACTTGTATCCGCTTTAGATTTTTTGGTTTTAGCCATGATTGGTCTTTGAGCCATAATGCAAGGATTTGTCAACAGTTACATGCGTGTAAACTTTTTTGGTTTCAAGCGTTAGAATTTTGTTAACTGCACTGATCACTTTTCCTTTGAACCCGTCAGGACCCCCACAGTAAACGTCTACGTCTTTACCCCACAGATGTGTGTTGATAAATTCATCAATCCTTACTTTACCTCCCCTTATGTTCAAGTACATATGTGCTTAGGTACGACAATTACATTCAGGTCCTTTTTGGAACCACTCAAGTTTTATTAGAGAATAAACATGAATGAAGTTTCATGGATAAAATAATCAAAATCATTGTAGTGTTAGCTCTTGTTGCAATAATTGTTTCCACTTTTAATTCGTATCTTGTAATTCAGAGCGCATCAAACATTCAACAACAACTAAACCAACAAGAAGAGGAATCAGAACGCATATTCAACGAACAAAATGAACAAATCGAATCTCTGCAAACCACTTTAAATGAAACAAAATCAGTTCTCGAAGATTTCGAAACTAAGTTAGACACCCTCGAAGAACAAAACTCCAATCAACAAGAAAAAATTAACACATTACAACTTGAATTAGACCAGGATTTGTTAGACCTTGAAGAAAAAATTGACCAAATGGAACCCCAGACCCCTGCTGAAGTTTATGATGCCGTCCACAAGTCTGTTGTTTTGATTTCTACTCCTTGGGGTCAAGGTTCAGGTTTCTTGTTTGGAAATTCTGGAACAATAGTCACAAACTATCACGTGGTGACAACTCAAACACGTATAGAAATCCAATATTTTGATGGTAGCAGAACTAACGCCACTATTATTGGTTCGGACCCTTATTCTGATTTGGCTATTTTAGAGGTTGAGATGATTCCGGATGGTGCTGAACCCTTGGTATTTGGGGATCAAACTATAAATGTTGGTCAAAAAGTTGTAGCAATAGGTAACCCCCTTGGTTCAACTGACAGCCTATCTGTAGGGTATATTTCTCAGGTAAACAAACTAATTGATATCCCGCCAATAATTATCCCGGTGTTCCAGTTAGACTTAACAATTACTTTTGGAAGTTCCGGAGGACCTTTGCTGGATCTTTCAGGAAATCTAATTGGAGTCACAAATGCGGGAACAAGTTATGGATTAAATTATGCGGTTCCTCTTAACATTCTGGAACGTGTAATTCCCGCCCTTATCTCAGAAGGCGAATACAAGCATCCATTCGTGGGAGTTTCAATAATCGCTTTGACTCCACAACTGATAACAGAAATTAACATATCCAATATTGACCGTTACCAGAATGGCCTTTTAGTTGTGGATGTTTTTCCAGAATATCCTGCACAAAAAGCAGGATTACTTCCAGTTGTATACGAGGATGAAGGTATACGCGCTGTGGATATCATCCTATCTATCGATGATTTTGAAGTCTTAACCCTTGAAGACTGGAGCAAATACATGGAAACCCAAATTTCTCCCGAAGAGACAATAACATTAACAGTCTGGAGGGCAGGCGAAATAATATCAGTTGACGTTACAACTACAGAACGCCCACCGTATTCATAGCCCAAAAATCTCTATTCCCGTAAAATTTATGCGAAAATTTAACCTTTAACCAACATTTGAGAAACTGAAGATATTTATAGGAAATTGCTGTTTCCCAAACGCTGGATATATCGACACGTTTTTCCACAAAACTCCCCTTTTTTGCAGTTGGTTACCTCCATAAATTTTTTTCCTTTTATGGCTTACGAGGCTGTCTGCTTCTTTTCCATTAGTTAATATGGGAAAAAGTTCTATATTGTTAAATCCAAATATGACTGCTAATTTTTGGGCAATTTCTAGCTCAGTTATTTGACTCCACTCATCAAAACGGGTACCTTGATTAATTTTCCTTAAAATGATCTGTCTTTGAGAATCAGTCACATGAGCTAATATAGAAAATTTTTTTCTCCAATCCTTTATTCTCCGCCAACTTTAAACTCCCTCTTTTGTACAAAAAATTATTTCTGAAATTAAATATTTCAGACCTTATTGAATTGTGGTTAATGTGATTAATAACTACAGAGTTGCTCGAGTTATCCAATTCTCTGCATTATTCCGGGATGGCTTGTAATCTCCAGTAAAGGTTTTGGGCGTGAAATTGGCGGTTTGAGTAGATCAGCTGCAGCAACAAAAAAACAATTTTATTAAAAAATAAAAAGATAAAAGGGTTATTGAACTGTAACTTTTTCAAGTTTTGTTTTTTCTTTGTTTTATCGAAACACATTTCTTTTCGCGCCACATAAAGAGATGAAAACAAAAAGAGGAAAACTAACTTTGTATGTTTATGTAGATGAATCTGGAGATTTAGGGTTCTCAGATAAATCTACAAAATTTTTTATTATTGCATATTTGGCATGCACTCCAGCAATTAATATCAGAATACGAATGAGACGTTTGTTGAAAAACTTTCATCAGAAAAAGAGATATCACCGTGGACAAAATGAACTAAAATTCTGTAAAATGAACAATTATTGTAGAAAAACGGTTCTAGAAACAATCGTTCAAACTAATGCTAACATAGGCGCTATTGTGGTAGAAAAGAAACACGTTAGCCCTGATTTGAGAGACAAATTGCCGATACTTTACAATTATCTAATGGTCCATAACATCATTTCCGCTTTACTTCCCAGTTTAGAGACTGGACAAAAAATGAATATGATTTTTGATAAAAGCCTTCCAAAAACAAGAATACAAGATTTTAATGATTATGTGAAAGAAAAAGCGAGTTATCTCTCATACGTGAGGGGAAATAGCCTTC
The DNA here is from genome assembly GCA_024650005.1 of Candidatus Bathyarchaeota archaeon. Lineage (GTDB taxonomy): Archaea > Thermoproteota > Bathyarchaeia > Bathyarchaeales > Bathyarchaeaceae > Bathyarchaeum > Bathyarchaeum tardum. The sequence continues at coordinate 568,521 of JANKMT010000001.1, forward strand.
ATTCTGATTCAATAGTATCTGACCATGTTGATTCTAAAGTTGAACCGTGTCTACAAGCTGTTGATTCTATAGCTGGTGCCTATTTCCAAAAATACGAACATGAAAATTCGATTTATGTGGATATAATTAAAGATGTGACCTCTTTTAATTATCTCTGGAGAAAGTAATGCGACCCCTATTCTATTACTCCCATCCCACAGTTGCGGGCATCATTGCCTCGAATAGGTCTTACTCGCAATAATATGCTCTCGTTTCTCATTATTTAAAATTTACTACTTTCAACTAAAAAGAAAAAAGGAAAATTATTGGACCAAGGATTTTTTTGTTCCATTTTTCTTTGTTTAATTAACTATACACATCTGTAAGGATACCATATTCTTGGTTGAAATTAAATGATGGAGATATCTCCACTTTGGTTTCTTGAAACCCTCCCCTTTTTTAGATTCATAGAATAAGTCAATAATTTTACTCGTTAAAAATTATTCAAAACTAATCCTCTTATCCACTTGGTTTCTAAACCAGAAATCATTTAAGATATACAAAACGAAATATTTGTGAATAACCATTAATAGAAAATATTCAATGTGGTATGTTGAATGGTATAGTGAATTGTATGATTGCTTGCAACCAACGGATTACAGTTGTGAAACTGCCATGAATGCGAAAGATGCAAAAAAGTTGATAGAATCAGGTTATGAGTATGTTTCTAAAATTGATGTCCTAAAGATGTTCAGGAAAGTCAAAGTTTGAAAAACATTTGAGAAACTGAAGATATTTATAGGAAATTGCTGTTGTTCATAAAAGCTTGCTGAATTAAAGATATCTGGTGAGTGCCCTTTTTTTAAAGGGGGATCGTCGGCTAGCTTGGTCCAGGCTATGAGACTTGGACTCTCGTGACCCCGGTTCAAATCCGGGCGATCCCACCATGGTTGTTTTCGATTAATACCTTCTATTTGTGAATAGCAAATTAGTTAAATTATTTAACTAAAATATTAAAAAGGTTGAAAGAAATGGGTTTGCTGAGGCTCTTACACGGGCTATTGAGGATAAAAAATGAAAAAACTTTGCTACTATCACTTTGGTAATTTTTTCATTTTTGGTGTTTGAGCCTTTTCAGCCCCATTTCTACCATACTTTTACTCCCAAAAAAGAAAAAAAGGGAGAGAAAATTTGGGGATTATTTTCGCCTTCTTAGAACAACGAAGACTGCTACGCCGATGACTGCTATGACTGCAACTGCTATGATGACTGCAATTTCCGTGGTAATCAATGGTGCTTCTGGTTGGACTGGTTGGGTTGGTTCAATGGGTACTTCAGGGGTTTCAGGTTCAGGTTCAATTGGTGTTGCTGGTGTAGGTGCTGGGTCTACAGCGAAGTATGTTATTGATGTTGAGCCATAGTATGCTTCGGAGCCTTCAAAAGTTGCTATAATCATGTATTGGCCTTCAATTTGGGGCCTGAACGAATAACCGTAGCTGCCGTAAACATCAGTTGTTGCCGTTCCAATCCAGGCATACTCACCATTTGGGTCAACGATTTCGATTTTCACTGAAACTCCATTAATGTCAGTTGGCCGTTCAAATTGTTTGTAGACATACTTCATCCAAGCGCTCATGTCTTGGTCTGCAATTGCTGGAACACCCTTGGGGAACCTCATTGCAATTTCAGGAGATTGAGTTCCGGGGGATATGTCCATTACTGTTCCGGTAAGGGTTACCATTGAACCTGCTGTGATTCCGCTCTTTGGTGATTCTACGGTTAAATCTGTTGGACCTTTACCAATGGCGTATATGCGTTGATCGTAGGTGTCCATCAATGCAATTATGCTATCCCCAATGATTCCGCGTCCTCCCCATCGGGTTGTACGAAAAGCACCATCAATTCGAAAAACTACATCACCAGTTAGGGCGTCAAGGCAAACGAAAGGTGCACCTCGGGGTCGGGGATCTATAGGTGAGTGTTCTGTATGGGAAATGTAGATTTTTCCATCACTGATGAATAATGGTTTAACCCACCAGTTGTTTGACCATAACATTTCAGAGTAGGGGTCGTTTACTTCATAGGTCCACTTTAGGTTTCCTGTTTGGACATCATAACAGTAGACTATTCCGCTTACACTAACAGAATATAGATTGCCGTATGCAATGTTCCTTACAGCTGCACTTGAGTCTTCCAGCGCGTTTAGGTAATGTTCAGAGTCTGTAGGCCCCCAAATGTTGTCTCCTGTTTCAAGGCTGAATCCAAACTCTTCTCGGGTTTCTTTTGTGTACAGGACTGCAACTTTGTCTTCAAAGCTCCATGCAACCCAACCCCCTGCAAAACCTGATACGGTAATGTTTAGTTCAGACCAGTAAGCAGGTGCATCCCAAGTGTTATTGAATATCTCTTCTCCTTCATCTCCGTCTGCAAGGCTTAAGCCCCACAGTGTTACTTCTTCAGTGCTGATGCTTCCACCGATAACTCTGTCACCGTAGTTAGCTGCTTGGACACTTCCAACTAAACCTGATGGAATACTTACGTTCCAAAGCCATGCTGCTGCTGCCGCTGGACTGCCGTCTGCTGCATCAAAATTATTTCCATGGGCTGAGTTACCCCAACTGCCGCCATAAAATCCACCTGATTGAGCGATAACAAGTTCTGTCATGCTCCACAGGGCCATCCAACCTGCTGCTGTGTTTGTTTGGAGTATGTACATTTGGTTGTTTTCATCATATAGTCTGGTTCCTGCAGGAACATTTGTTATTGAAAATCTCCAGTCTCCACTATATGCGTCAAATGCATTCCAAGTCATAGGTGTTGGTGGTCCAAAGAATCCTCCTCCCCCACCTGTTTCGACATACAAGTATGGAAAAGCGCCGTGGTAGTTCATTCCGTCCCAATATAGAATTTGGGCGAAATCAATTGTTTCGTTATTCATGAAGACTCTGCTCCAAATTTCTTCTCCAGTTTGGAGATTAACACAATGGTATGTTCTTGGAAGATCTGCACTTGTACCCCCTTCGGTGTAGTATAATTTTCCTGCTATGATGAATCGGCTAGGCCATTTTCCCTCGTAGGCGTCACCAATTCCGTAGCTTTTTCCTTCCAGTTCTCCACCTGCAAGTCCACCTGTTGCAATTTCTTTTGCCCAAAGTATGTGGGCAGTTTCTGGCGCGTCATTGTATGGAGCGTATAAGTTGTCTGGATCACGTGTCCAGCTTCCTGAAATGCTTTGCCATTCACGCAGTTGTGCGTCAATTGGGCGACTCCAATATTCATCTAGAATTGTGTGACCTGGATAGAATTCTATTGCTTCATTTTGTACGACTAGTTCTAATACTTCGCTGTGGCTGCCTGTGTATGTTACTTCAATTTCGGGTCCAAAGAATCCTCCACCAGTTATTACTGTTTGTTGGGGGAAAACAGTGTACATTTCATACGTACCTGCCATGCTTGGCACGAATACAGCACCTGTTCCTCCTGTTGAGTCTGTTTTGTATGGACCAAGGGTTTCGGTTGTGCCGTCGGGTCTTGTGACTTCAACGGTCATGTCTTCCCAGCCCATTTCGGCGCTTGCTAATGACTCCGTGATTCCAATGTGTAATAGTACCTGCTGACTAACGCCAACAGGATTAGGCATTGCGCCAAGATAGGCGACGGTTGCCTTCGTCTGTTGAGCGTTAGCTATAGGCAAAGTTACGATTACAGCAGAAATCGCTAATAATAAAACCAAAGTCAAGGTAGCAATTTTCGGATGTAAATCTAGTTTTTTCATTTTTTCACCTTCGGTTTACAAATGTGTTAGTAAAACATATTTAAGATTTGTCACTTTTTCGGGTAAATTGTTGAAAAATATTTAATCTTATTTAGCTAATTAGTTAAAATTTTATCTTATATGTCCTGTTTTTGGTTCCTTGTATGTGGAATTGTACGCAAATCTTAAATATATAAATGTTATTTATATCTAACATAAGGTTAGAAATAAATAATAAACCTTGAAAATTAACAATGGGGAAAAAATGTTGAAAAAGTGGAACAACATCATTTTCTTCCTTGGAATGGCAACATGCTTAGTAGGTGCATATTTGATTGCTTATAGAGAACCAATCATGGCAGTTGACCACCCAGGTGTTGCAACGGTTATATGCATAACCGGACTAGGTCTGATAGGCACGGGCAACACATTATCCTTTGTATGTAAGAAAGGGGAGGAACAGTAAAAATGACCAATTTTGTGTGGCCAACAATTTTAATTTTGAACGCAGTTCTTGTGATTCTTGTTGGAGTGCTTGTTTTGTGTAAAATTCATAAAGACAAAAAATCAGGTTACCCCATTCAAGATGAGCACACTGCAAAGATTAATGGAAAAGCAGCTATTGGAACTTACTATATCAGTTTAGCTTTCATGGTATCATTATCCTTGTTTATCATATTCGGAACAGAATGCTTCGATTTGCCCGACCTTGAAGCTGGATGGGCAATAATTGCAATTATGTTGGTTTCTGGAATCTCGTATGGCCAATTAAGCGGGTATTACAGCAAAAACGAGGACTTGTGATGCGGACTAGAATCAAAGAATTTAGAGCTCGACACAATCTCACCCAAGATGACTTGGCTAGAAACGTAGGAGTAAGACGAGAAACAATACTTTACCTTGAAAAAGGTAAATATAATCCATCCCTCAAACTTGCATACAATGTCGCAAAAGTCCTGAAAACAACAATTGATGAACTGTTCATTTTTGACGACTAAAGTTGACCAATCTTTTTGTCTTTTTTGCTTAAAGAATAATTCTTGCGACACGAACTTTTTAAGTCAAAAACTTACATGACATGATAAGAGGGCACCATATTGGACCTGCAAAAAAGAATTGACTTAGTCCTGCGTAATACTGCAGAAGTAATAACCCCCCAAGATGTCCAAACATTACTAGAGACAAATAACACTCCTCGAGCATATTGGGGATTTGAGTGCTCTGGACTATTGCACATTGGAATAGGTTTGGTGTGCTCAGCCAAAATTAAGCATTTAGTAAAAGCAGGTTTCAAATACACTATTTTTTTGGCTGATTGGCATTCTTGGATAAACAATAAACTAGGGGGAGAAATGGAAAACATTCGAACCTGTGGAGAGTACCTCAAACAGATATTTACTGCCCTTGGATTAGGACCTGACAAAGTGGAGTTTCGTTGGGCTTCTGATATAACAGACAAAGTTGAATACTGGGAAAAAGTTGTTCGAATTGCCAAAAGCGTGTCAGTTAACCGAACATGGCGTGCCCTGCCTGTAATGGGTCGTGAAACAAGCCTTAAAGACATCGAAACTGCGTGGGTGTTTTATCCTTGTATGCAGGCTGCCGACATATATGCGTTGGATATTGATGTTGCATGTTCAGGAATTGATCAAAGAAAAGCTCATATGTTAGCGCGAGATGCGGCAGAGAAACTTAAATGGCCAAAACCTGTTTGTGTTCACACTCCCCTTCTTATTGGTTTGCAAGGTCCCCAAACTGTTGAACGGGAGTTCGGGGAAACCAAAGAACTAAATGTAGAAATCAGTTCAAAAATGTCTAAAAGTATTCCACAGAGCAGTATTCTTGTTCACGATTCGGTCGAGGATATTTCTTCAAAAATTAAGAACGCGTATTGTCCTGCAAAAATAGTTAAAAATAATCCAGTGCTTGAGTTGGCTAGGCTCATAATTTATCCTGAAATGGATGTTTTAGAAATTCCCCGACCAGCAAAATATGGGGGTCCTGAAACTTTTGAAAGCTTTGAAGCCCTTGCAAATGTGTACAGTGAAGGAAAAATTCATCCTCTTGACCTAAAAAATGGTGTCACTAACTCGTTAACTAAAATTTTGGAACCGGTTCGTGAACATTTCAGTAAAAACCCTGAAACTCTTGAAAAAATGTTGAAAATTGAAATAACCAGGTAGATTAATTGTCAACAAAAACTGAAAAACGGTTAGAAAAAATTCAGAATCTACTGGACCGGCTGGAACAAAAGTCTGCAAAGGGCATTCCAATTGTTGTTGAAGGCAAAAATGATGTTGATGCTTTACGTCGGCTAGGAATATCTGGAGAATTAGTTTTAGCTAAAACATCTGGAAAATCGTTTTTAGATGTTCAAGACGAAATCGAAAAAACAAGTAAAAGGGAAATAATTCTGTTGTTTGATTTCGATAGGCGCGGAAAGGAATGGACTAACCGGTTAGCTCGTTGTTTAGAAGAGATGAAAATAACTCCGAATCTTGTTTTTTGGAAAATGTTTTTGGGTCTAGTTGGTCGCGATGTGAAAGATATTGAAGGTTTAGCTAGTTACGTTGAACACTTTAAATAGTTAACTTCATGTCGCAAAGTATAATAGACACTGACCTGTTAATTCAACCTGTAGTCTCAGTTTTAATGGAGATTATATTATCATGATTGAGGTGACTCAAAACGAAATCAGCACAAACTGTTACGATAAAGTATGTTATTCGAGCCCGGTTCGAAGTGGAGGGAGTAGTTGAAAAGCCGGATGTGATCGGGGCATTATTTGGGCAAACAGAAGGATTGTTTGGACCAGAACTCGACCTCCGGGAACTACAGAAATCTGGTAGAATCGGAAGAATAGAAATAAGTTTAGATTCAAAACAAGATAAAACAACTGGAAAAATTAATATTCCAACTAGCTTAGATCGTGTTTCAACAGCGATTATCGCAGCTAGTATAGAAAGCATTGACCGTGTAGGTCCATGTAAAGCATCAGTTATTCTAAATAAAATTGAAGACATTCGTGACGCTAGACGGCGAATAATCATTGACCGTGCCAAAGACGTTCTCCAAAAATGGACTGTTGAAACAATGCCTGGTACTGACGAAATTTTTAGAGAAGTTTCTGAAATGTTACGGCTTCAACGACTCGAAAGTTATGGGCCTGAAGGATTAACTGCTGGACCTGAAATCAACAGTGCAAAACAAATAATCGTCGTAGAAGGAAGAGCAGACGTAATTACACTACTACGTGCAGGAATACAAAATACAATAGCTGTTGAAGGGGCAAAAATCCCACAAAGCATAATTAAACTTTGTCGCGAACGTGAAGCAATCGCTTTCCTAGATGGTGACCGCGGTGGAGACCTTATACTAAAAGAACTCAAACAAGTAGCTAACATCAAATATGTTGCACGCGCACCCCGAGGCAAAGAAGTAGAAAATCTTACCTTTAAAGAAATTGAAAAAGCACTAAAAACCAAAGTTCCAATCGAAAAAAGCAAAAGTCCAGTAAAAACTACGGTTAAACCTACGGTTCAAGCACCTGTTGATGGTCCAGTCAAAAAGAAAGAGCGCATTAAGAAAATTGTTCCAAAACAGATAGTTGAAGCTGCTCAACAGTTAGGAGGTACCCTAGAAGGAGTGCTTCTTGACAAAGAGATGAACCAAGTAGCACGTTTACCTGTTCGGGAACTTGCTGAAAAACTTCAACAAATGAAAGATGTAGATATTGTTGTATTTGACGGCGTGATTACTCAAAGACTTGTTGACATTGCTTCAGAACGAAACATCAGCTATCTAGTAGCTGCACGGATCTCAACTGCAATGAAAAAGCAACCTTTGAAAGTAACAATGATGACCTTCGACGAAATTTTGTCGCAATAAACTAACAGGAGGCAAATGGTGCCTCCGACCTATCTTATTTTATTTTATATAATACTTTTACACCTGTCAAAAACGCTTATTGCAGAAAAAGCGCTTAAAGACGAAATAGCAAAATACCTTAAGCTCCAAAATGAAAAAAGTGTAATTTTTTTCTTAAATTAACTTTGGCAATAAATTCTTTGTTAAAAAAATTTGCGATTGTATATTTGCAATCGCATTATATTAAATTATTAAATTAACATAATTCTTTTTCACGAAAATACATTAAATTGTGAAAAATAATGGGTGATGTTATTGGAACTTTCTGAATTAAGTCAAAATTTCGTTGATTTCCCTGAATTAGAAGTAAATATGAATTTTAGAAATCGTCGAATTCAAGAGGTTCAATGCGAGGATAGATGGAGAAATGGATGCTTAAACAAAAGTTGTCCTGCATTTAAAAATATTAATGGTTATCATTATTGCATTAGAACCAGTCAATATTGAATATTATAGGGGTTTTATTTTTGGATAAAAATGAAACATCTTCAGACATGAAAAACAAAGAAGAAATGTTCAATTCCATGTGTATCTGTCCAACTTGTCCAACATACAAAGCCTACGGAAAAAAAGACGATTATATTGCTTATTGTTTTTCTACCCATGGAAAAAGCAAAAAATTAGCTGAACATGGTTGTAAATGTGGACTTTGTCCAATTTATGAAAAAATGAACTTTTTAACTGCATACTATTGCACAAGAGGTCTAGAAAAAGAACAAAAAGCTGCCATTGCAGATCCTTCGTACGGCAAACATGATCACGGTACACATCAAATGTAGAGTTTCATTAAAAAATAACTAGATGTTACTATGGAAACATAACTAAAAACAAGAATAATTTTAGAAATTTCTAGGTTTTTTATCTTCTAGTTAATGATAATATTGCAACTACCAGAAAAGCTATTCCTGTTAGTAATTCATTTCCTCCGGTGAGCCACCAAACAACTAGAGCGATTATTCCAGCAGGTAAAATAAAGAAAAATACTTTTGCAATAAAAATAATGACAAATATTCCGATAATAAATAATAAAAACAAACAAAGAATCCCGATTAATCCCAGAGAACCAATTAAAAAAAATGACATGAATTATTTTATGGGTGCAACGAATATAAAAAATATTGCCTTATGCCTTGAGAATAATTCACACACTATTATAATAGTGATGGTAAAGACAAGCATTATTTTTGAAATAATAATACATATTCAGATTTTTAATTACATTATTTTTAATTGAATAGATACTTAATTTCCAAATTACTCTAAAAAATTCGAAAAACAATTTGTATAACCAATTACATATTGTAAGCATACAAGGTTTCGAATTAGCAACCACTGTGACGCCATAAAAAATAAATTAAAGGTAACATTGTAATGCTTTCAAAACCAGTTTCAGTAGAAGTAACATCTGAAATTACTCCAGCTTTTTTTAAAAATATGCTAAAATTCATTAATCAAAAATGCGTTCTCCCAAATAGAAACCAATTCACAAATCTGAATATGTCTTTTGATGAAATCAATCACCTTTCATTTACCGTTGTAGGACATCAGCATGAAGCTATTTTTGAAGTAAGAATTACGGCAAAAGAAATAATCAAACTGGAAATAATTCCTGTCGTCGAAGAAGTTTCTGAAGATTTAGTAAATCAAGTGAAAAAAGACATTTTGGTATCAATTCAATTATTTGAAGAGACCGTAAGAAAAACTACGTTATATTTTGCTTATGTGGATGGGGATGAAATCAAACCTGAAAAAGAGATGCAAATGAAAAAGAGTATTCTAGGGCGAATTTTCTCAAGTGGTATGTATATATTTTTTATTATTTCTATAACAATCAGTATTTTTCTATTTTTATTGTTTGGATTTTATGCAGTAATTATTTTAATAGTTCTTCAATTTGCTTTATTTTTGTTTTCGGATAAACTAATAGCAAAAGCTGGAGATTGGCAAATATCTGCTGCGAATCCAAACGTTCACCTGTTTCAATATCATCTTCCAGTAGATGATTATCAAAAAATCAAACAAAGATTTAGTGCCCAAGAATTTGTAACAATAAAGTCTGAAATATATCAAAAAACTCTAGGTTTAAGAAAATCTCTAACGTGTGAAATTGCTCATGAAGTCTTTTCAAAATATGGAATAACCTGTTACCCGCAAAACATGTCAACAAAAAAGATAAATGTTTATCAAATCGTTGAAAACGTTGCAAAAAAATTCAATGCGCCTATACCAAAAATAGTTCTGGCCAACACTACTGTCCCAAATGCTGCTGCAACAGGTCCAAGTCCAAAAAGAGGAGTTACATTAATCACTACTGGCTTGTTGGTTCAACTTCAAGAAGATGAAATTCTAAATGTGATTGGACACGAGTTTAGTCACCTGGTAAATCAAGATCCTTTAGTTTTGTTAGGTTTAACAACCTCAGAATATTTGCTTCGAATTTATTTATTCCTGAATTTATTCACCTCCTTTTTCTGGTTTGCATATATCTATCTTTTTCTTTCACTTTCTTCACTATATTTTATTGCCAAATTTTTTGAAGGCCGCGCAGACTTGGATACAGCTGTTAAAATTGGTCAACCTAAAGTCCTTGCTGAAGCGTTGGAAAAAATTGGATTTAGCCGATTACAGTTTCAAGACGTTTCTGCTTACAAGGTTCAAAGTTGGATTAGATGGGATCCCCATCCCCCAATCTATTTTAGAATTCATAGATTAATGACCATTGAAGATCCCAAAGAAATTAATCACACTTTAGTTCGCTCAATAAAAGATAATTTCAATGGATTGTGGGATGCAATAAGGAGATGAATAGAAAAATATTAAAAATTTTTGATTGATCATAAATAAAAAAGTAAGAAAGTAGTTGTACTAATTATTGGATTTAGATTCCTTTCCGCTTTTTGCAATAATGTCATTTCATCTAATGGTCCACTTTTCGGATAAAACAAATCTGTGATGGTATACACACACGCATTGTTTTATTTTTTTTTTAATTTTAATCAGTAATTATTGGGACCTACTTGTTAGTTGACCTCTTGGATGTGAAAAAATGGGAAAATTTTTGATACTATGGTGTACAAATTTGGCGGCACCATTTCCGAAAGAATCTAAAGAATATAGAAAATTTATGGATCATATTTGGATGTCAATAGATAAACGTGTGAAAAGTGGAATGTTGAAAGATTATGGATTTTTCCTTGAAAGCAAGGCAGGATATGCAATTGCTGAGGGATCTTCTGAACAAGTTTTCAAGTATGTTAGCATGTATGCTCCATATTGTACTAGTACAGTTCATGAGATAATGTCTTATGAAAAAGGAAAAGAAATCCTAAGAGAAGCGATGACTAGCGCTATTGAATGTGCAGAAGCATCGGCTAAGAATACACCATCAATATAGAGATTGTTTCTTTGCATTTTCATTTTTTATGAAACCATTTTTTGAAAAATGGAAAAATAATAACATCGTTCAAATCAGTTAATCAAAAAATTTAGTTTGAATTAGATAAAAGTTGAAGTTAACAGGAGCAAAATTTTATGGATATAATCGAAGCGATAAAGTCCAGAAGAAGTGTGAGAAAATTTTCAGATAAAAAAATTGACAGTAACAAATTGATTACGATTTTAGACGCAATTAGGTTTGCACCTTCAGCGTTTAATCGTCAAGAGTGGCGGTTTGTAATCATTAAAAATTCTGAGACTACACATAAATTGGTTGAGGAAGCAAAAACTCAACAATTTGTTGCTGAAGCTCCTGTCGTCGTTGTTGCTTTTGCAAAATCAAGTGGACCAATAATGAGTTGTGGTCAACCCTGCTATGTTATAGATGTGGCGATTGCGTTAGATCATTTGAGTTTGGCAGCGCTCGAATATGGGGTTAGTACTTGTTGGATAAGTGGTTTTAATGAAAATAGACTTAAAGAAATTTTTGATATTCTTGATAAAGTTCGAGTTATCGCACTAATGCTTTTAGGTTACCCTTCAGAGCAGGTAATATCTGAGAAAAAACGGTTGCCTTTAACAGAATTGTTAAAATTTGAAAAATGGTCAGATGAATAAAGAATAAGGCTAATATTGTTCAAAATTTAGCTTTTGAACAATGTTACGATATGCTTAATAATCGTAGGTTTTGATTACACTGAAAATAATTAGAAATTTGTTTTTTGTAAGAATTTTAAATTATTATATATTAAAAAAGAGAAAAAAAGGGGGAATCTCAACTTTTCCGGTTTACGTTATTTTTTTTTTCTATTTGCTTCTTTTGCTATACATGTATAGTCCGAAGGCTATTGCAACGATCACTGCTATGACAAGTATTATGATTAACGCAGTCAAAATTTCAGATGATAAGCCGAAAGGATGAGTTTCATCAACAGGTTGTTGGGGTTCTCCTGTGTCCATATCAATCGGAGTGAACACTGCTTCATAGTTATATGAGTGTCCCATTCCGTGACTGACTTCCAGAGGATTCACAGGTATAACATTTGTGTCTAAAGCTGGACCAGCTCCATGTCCTGGCATATAGTCTCCAGTAACTATCCAATATTGGAATTCATAGCCTTCGTTTGGCGTTGCGCTTAGTGTTAATGTTGGTTCAGCATTTTGTCCAAATATGTAATTTCCAACGTCAGGGTTTGTTAATCCGCCTACAGTTGAAGAAACACTCACAAAACTGATGTCACTGGAAGACATTGGGAAGTTCCCAAACGTATCTAATGGATCGAAAATTAATGGATCCGGTTGTTCTATTCCAGAAACTATTGGTACAAAGACTGCTTGATATTCGTAAGTGTAACCAAATCCACAAGTTATTTGTGCCGGATTATTAGTGAATGTGAGAAAGTCTATTGTAGGGAATCTAATAATTGGTATGGGTTCACCATCAATTATTATTTCATTTGGGCTTCCTTCTCCACTTTGATTCGGAGTGAACTCACCTGAAACAACCCAAAACAAGAATCGGAACCCATCATCTGGTGTGGCTTCTAAAGTGATTTCTGTGTCTTCTGGATAAACGTAAGTTCCTGGCGCTGGACTTGTGTTACCTCCTGCTGAGGGCAAAATCACTATTGTAGCTTCGTTGTCTTGTGCCAAAGTCAATGAAATGGAAGCTAATATCAAAGTTACCGAAAGAGTTAGTACAACTACCGAGATTCGCTTTTTTTTATTCATATTCAAATATATTCCTCCTTAATGTAGCAAAAATATTGTATTGTTGTTAAATATTAGAAAAAACTTAATTTAAACCAATGTGAGTGACCTCTCACTATCACATAGTGATAATAATTTTTTTCTCCATCATGATATTGTAATTCTAAGAGGTGATAAAATGTCTGAAAAAATGGATAAAGCAGACAAAAATTGCTGTTATGTTTGTGATATTTGTGGTTGTGAAATTGTATGCACAACTCCCAGTGCAGGGCCGCTAATGTGTTGCGATGAAGTGATGTGCTGTTGCTAATCAAACTTGGTGTGTTGTTAAAATATCATGATTGCAAATGACAGAAATAAAATTAAAGCTCAAGTTGAGCAAATGGAAAAAAAAATTGTCTACTTCAAAGGACGAGAACGATCAAGGGCGAGAAGAAGATATCTCCAGCTCTTATGTTCCAGTAAAAACAATTGTTTGTTAGACGAACCAATTTATATCGATAGAATATAATTGAGCTTATTTCTTTCTTCAAAATATTTTTTTTCATTCTAATAATATCCTTAATTTTAATTATTTTGAACCTAATTTAGTTGAGAAAAAAATCATATGACTGGATTCCTTGGCAGGGAATTGGTTCTTATCTTCTAAAACCCTTATTTTGTTCTTTAATATTCTTAATGAAGTTCAACTCTTATCAAGCAAACATTTCCCATCTATCTGAGGAATGAATATTATGCACCTGATTTTTTGTGTGTGAATTGTCCTTCCAGAGCAGACAATCGAAAAGTTATGTTTTATTTTGATCAATTCAGCTACTTATCCATCTGCCTAACTGTTTCGGTTTAACTTATTGATTTTTGGTTAAACTGATTAGTGACTGCAACTATACACTCGCAGACTTTTTTATTTTAAACTTCGTAAGATGTATTTGGAGTAAATTTAGGATTGAGGTAGGGGGTTCTCATTCCTTCCATAATATTTGCTCCCTACTTCTTTTCCATATTTTACCTTTTTACAAATTAACTTGTAAAATTAAAAATTAAAACATAGTAAAAAAGCTACAAATAAATTACTTAATTTGACAGCATCGCAACAAGTTGTCCATTTTTCATTACAGCAAGTCTTGAAAATTTTTTTGTTTCAATTGCATCTAAAGCGTTAATCAATGATTGATTTGACTTTATTGTAATAATTGGAGTAGACATGATTTCCTTCGCTTTTACTTTATCTATGTCTGTGGTCATAATGGCGTTTAAGATGTCCCGTTGACCAATTAGTCCAATAATGTTGTTATCGCTAGTTACAAATACTGTTCCAGCATTTTTTGATAACATAGTTTTGATAACATCACGAGTAATTATAGATTCTGAAACTTCAACTAATGGAGCTCCAAACGAATTTGCTGAACCTACCTCTGAAATTGCGGTTCCTCTTTTCCAAATTTCATTTATTAGTTCATTTACTCTTTCCACATAATTTTCATCATTAGAGTAAAAGGTTTCAGCGAAATAAAATGGATATTTTATTTCCACGTCTGGGGGTGGAGCTTTAAAAATGAACAAGTGTTTGCCGTCAACAATCATCATTGTCAAATAATTTATGGAAACATGTTTGACCTCGAATATTTTTGAAAGGTTTTTTGCTGCACTAAGGTTATCAAAATCGATAGACGCCATGAGGCGAAGCTTCAGTTTTTCTTGGGAATATTTCTCAAGAAAATTGTTTTCATCAAGTTTTATTATTCCAACAGATGAAGAAATCAATGTAATTTCATTTTCAGCGTTCTCAAGAATTTTTCGAATCTTTTTCCCCGTTTCAATGCTGTCCTTAATTACAATAGTTTCTTTTAATGGTACTCCTGTTTCTAGATTTTTAATCCTATCATTGATATCGACTGAATTACTCCAAATATCCACAAAAGCTCTTTTTAGAGTTGAAACAAACATTTTGCTTGCAACCCATAACCCATTGACTTCTTTCGAATATCCATATTTTTTTTCGTTTTGGTTCATATATAACAAAACTTCTTCATCATCTTTAATTAAAAAACGGGGATAATGTTTGGAACCCACTGAAGTGTGTTTCCATATTACATTACGAGAAAGGGGTAAATGTTTTAGAATATTTTTTGCTATTTCTAAGTTGTCCTGTGTAATGTTTGCCAGTAGTCTAAATTTTATATTTTTTTTCTTTTTGCCAAAAGCCATTATCATATCAGTAATACCATATGCATCTTCATGAATTAATCCAGTACTTGTTGTTAGGGCTGAGACATCGCTAGATGCGGCATCTACCATTTGAGAAATTTTCTTGTAAACTCCATCTGTATTTGTTATTACCTGAAATTTTGCTACTGATGGTGCAGTTTTTTTTCGATTAAGTGAATTACAATAATTTATTATGCTTTCTTTATCTTCTTCTAATGAGGCGACTTCCCTTTTTTTGTTTATGATATGTGATTCAAGTAAATTAGTTATTGGAATTGCATTGTAACGTGACGGAGTTTCTATGGTTTCCTCTAAAATTCCTTCATTTTTTAAACTTTTAAGTAAACGATATGTTTGAGCTCTATCTATGCCTAAATATGAAGCAATACTTTGAGCTTTTTGTAACCCTTTCTGTGTTAAAAATAAGTAAATATCAGCTTTTCTTTTTGATAACCCAATTTCATCTAAAACTTCGTAAATTTTATTTTCGTCAACTTTCATCGCTTCATATCTCTGCTTTAGTGTATCCGTTTTCCAAAAACTTTCTAATATTATATTAATCACCTCAACTATATTATTTTGACCTTAATGCCCGAGTGAAAAAGGTTGGATTCTGCAAAAAAATATCGTAATCTATTCACCAATATGACTAGTGCATATGCTTATCATAAGATGCTTTTTGATAATGGAAAGCCAATAGATTATGTTTTTCTTGAAGTTAATGATGCATTCGAACATGTTACCGGTTTGAAGAAAAATGAAATCCTAGGGAAAAAAGTCACAAAAGTAATTCCAAACATAAAAAAAGATTCAATCGATTGGATACAGACATATGGAAAAGTAGTTACTATTGGAAAACCGCTTAAATTCGAAAGTTATTCTTCCTTTCTGGGAAAATGGTTTCTGATTTCGGCATATGCCCCAGAAAAAAATCATTTTGTAACAATTTTTGAAGATATTACTGACCAAAAAAACATGGAGAAAAAATTATTAGACCTTTCTAAATTCCCTTCTGAAAATCCAAATATCGTAATTAGGGTCAACACAAAAGGAGAAATATTGTTCTTAAATCCAGCGAGCCAATTCTTGTTGACAGAATGGAACATGTCTGTTGGAAATAAACTGCCGCAACGATTAATAAAATTGTTTAATGAGGCGTTTAGCTCAAAGAAAATAATCAAATTTGAAGAGAAATGCGATCAAAGGTTTTTCCTATTTTCAATAGTTCCAGTTATTGAAGAGAGTTATTTGAACATTTACGGTACTGAAATTACTGAACTCAAGCAAAAAGAAGAAAAGCTTTATGAACAGAATTTGATAATTAGGTCAATAAATGAATCAATTTTTACTACTGATGAAAATAACTTGATTCGAAGTTGGAATCAAGCTGCTGAAAATCTGTTTGGCTGGAATTTTAAAGAGGTACTCGGAAAAAGTGTTTCAGAAATTTTAAATCCGTCTAATCCAATTTATGATAAAGCACTAAATGGTGATATTCTTAAGTGCCTTATTAATTCCGATTCTTGGAAAGGTGAATTAATTTATCATAAAAAAGATGGGACATCTATTCCTGTTTCCGTATCAACTAATTTATTGCGCGATGAAAGCGGGAATCCAAAGGGAAAAGTAACTATATTTCATGATATTTCTGAAAGGAAAAAACGCGAAAAGGCTCTAATAATAATGCAACATGACTTATCCCGAGCTCAATCAGTATCAAAAACTGGAAGTTGGCGTCTTGATGTTAACAAAAATGTTCTAAATTGGTCTGAAGAAAATTACAAAATTTTTGGGGTTAAAAAAGGAACCCCATTAACCTATAAAACATTTCTTTCAACAGTTCATCCAGATGACAGAAAATACGTAGATAAAATGTGGAATTCTGGGCTTAAAGGGCAACCGTACGACATAGAACATCGAATAATTGCGGACGGAAAAGTAAAATGGGTCCGAGAAAAAGCGGAATTGGAGTGGGATAAAGATGGAACCCTTCTTGGTGGCTTTGGAACAACGCAAGATATTACGGATACCGTAAAATTAAGAAAAAAACTAGAATATTATAGTATGAATTTAGAAAAACTTGTACATGAAAAAACAAAGCAATTGAAAGACGCTGAAAAACTCATAACCATAGGGCAAACTGCAGGCATGGTTGGTCATGACATTCGTAACCCTTTGCAAAGTATTGATGGAGCAATTTATTTAGCAAAAATCGAGGTAGAATCACTTCCTGTCCACATGGATGTGAAAAAAGAACTTTTTGATATTTTAAACTTAATTGATGATCAAATTAATTACATCGACCATATTGTTGCTGATCTTCAAGATTTTGCTAGAACACCAACACCTCAAATTGAAAACGTAGATATCCAAGAATTGATCATAGAATCGTTACAAACAATAAATTGGCCAAAAAATATTGAAATAATTACCTGTTTACAAGATGAATTGAAAACAGCAAAAATAGATCCATCACTCCTGAAAAGAGTGACATCAAACTTATTATTGAATGCTTATCAAGCCATGCCTAATGGAGGAACCCTTACAATTACTGCTTTTTGTGAAGAAGACATGATTAACATAAGCATCAAAGACACTGGAGTAGGCATGTCCGAAAGTATTAAATCAAAAATATTCACTCCATTATTTACCACAAAAAGCAAAGGACAAGGGTTCGGATTAGCTGTCTGCAAAAAATTGATTGAGGCCCAGAATGGAAAAATAACCTTTGAAAGTAAACCCAATAAAGGAAGTACATTTACAATAAAAATTCCGATAACATAATGGGAAGAATTATTATGAGTAAAAAGAAATCCATTCTTATCATAGATGATGACAAATACATACTGAGTGTTTTTTCGAAAATATTAAACAAACAAGGATACCTTGTTGAAAATGCGGAAACTGGGCGAGAAGCATTGGAAATGATTACAAAAAAACAATATGATTTAGTGCTTATAGATGTTAAGTTACCCGATGTTGAAGGACCTATTCTTGTTGAAAAGATGAATAAAATAAATCCGGATATGATTAAAATTGTAATAACTGGATTTCCATCAATTGAAGATGCCAACAAAGTTATGGATGAAGGAGCCACGGCCTATTTAGTAAAACCTGTTAAATCTGAAGAATTAGTGAGATTCATCGATAAAAAATTGAACAAATAAATTTTTTATCCTTTTTTACTTTTGGCGTATTTTTTTACTCTCTCATTCAACAGAATTATAATACATATTATTGGAGTTGTAGAGATACGTCTATCACATACTGTAAAAAGGGTTTTTATGTAAGACAATGCATGCTGTTTAAAAATGCTTTATGAATTAAAGGTTCTGCTAGTAGACGACAACAAATGTACACAAAATGTTTTATGTAAAATAATGCAGAAAGAAAGATGTACTGTCACATTGGTTGAAAACGGAAAAGATGCAATAAATGAACTGAATACAAAATGTTATGACTTAATCGTAATGGAGATGAGCTTGCCTGACATAAAAGGTATTGATCTATTAAAGCAAATAGTGAAAAATAATATAAAAATTAAAAAAATAGTTTTAACCGGGCATCCATCAGAAGAGGATGAAGAGAAATCGTTTGAACTAGGCGTAGATTATTACATATTAAAGCCAATCAAGCCAAAAAGATTATTACAAATTATTGAAAAATGTGCCATTACCCCCGAAAATTGATTTTGCATCACTTGGAGTAATTAGTTTTTGTTGTAGCAAAATCGCCATCCCAGAATCTTTTCACTTTCTGGATTATTTCTTCATAATTTTCTTTTTTCTCTAAGGTGTAAGCATTTTTATCATTTGAATAAACTTTGAATTCCTCACTATTTGTCACTTCATTATTCACCTCCAATGACCCAGTTTTTTATATTTGGTGAAATTCACCTATTTTTTAATTATTAAACTGAATTATATATTGTAGAATTTGGCTATAAACCGATGTGATAGAGTCTACACAGTCACATGCCTGTATCAAAATATCTCAAATAATTAATTTTAATAGTTACCTTGGAATCGCAATATTTGCATTAAAAGAAATTTTCAAACATTTTTTCCTGTTTTGGAAAAAGTAGCTGTGATCGTATAGTCACAATCACAATAGATTATATTTTTAGAATTAGATTTTTAATAGAAATGCAATTTCGATCCGTTAAAAAGCTAATATTTATTAAAAAGGTGAATATTTCTTTGAATACTAATTCCCGACAAAAAGTTTCTATTAATTTTATTCTGGGAGTTCTGCAAGAACTAGATGGTATCACAGATGAACATCAGGTGAGTCAAAAATGAACTATTATTCTGCTGCATTTATGCTAAGAAGGCTGGCAGTCAATTTCAATGCATCAAAAACTAATTCTTCACAAAAACAGATCTCATACACTGAGCTACTACTACATTATAGATTGTTTAGTAGTGGACGATTTATTTCAATAAACCACGCCAATTTGGCATAATTTAAATTTTAATTTTAAAAAATCATAATCTCGAGAGTTATGGTTCATATTCGCGCGTTCAAATGAAATTAATTCTATTTTTTAATTAAATACCACGAACAAGATTTTCGTTCGATTTTTCCCAAAATTCTAAATTTATTATGTTTTTCTGAATCCAATTATTTTCATGAAGATTCAAAGCACATTTGCTTTTGATTAAAGAAAATTTTGTAAAAAGGAGTGATGAATAAAACTATCAAAGAGAAAATTGAAATTATTGTTTCTAAGCGTAAAAAACAAATTAAAACGGAGGAGAACATTTAATTAAAGTTTAATTTAATAATTGATAAATACTTTTTTAACTATATATCTAATCATTTACCGTAACCTACTTGAAAGGATAGAATATTTTTGAAAATTTTCAAAATAGACCTCAAAAAGGGATTCGCAAAGGTTATGCCTGAAAGCATGGATGACCTTTGGCATCTTTACAATGTTATTATTAAACGTGATGAGGTTTATGCTCGCACTACTCGACAAGTAAAACCAGATGAGCATTACTCCCGACCAACAAAAGCAAAACGAGTTCCGGTTAATTTAGGTGTTCAAGTTGAAAAAATGTACTGGGATAAGGTTCTCAACCGTTTACGTATTAATGGAATTGTTGTTGATGCACCTGAAAAATTAAACATAAATGGTTCTCGTCACACACTGGATGTAGTGGTCAATAAACCAGTAACTATTGTCAAAAAGAAATGGCAAAAACATGAGTTGGATCGAATAAAACGGGCAAGCAAAATTACTGCTTCTCCTCTTGCAATAATTTCAATCGATGATGAAGACTACTGTGTAGCAATCTTGCGCCAGTACGGAATTGATGTTAAAGCAGGAGGGCGAACAAAACTTCCTGGAAAGTATGAGGCAGAAAAAAGAGGAAAAGAAAAACAGCTTTTTTTGAAGATTGCCCTTAAGGCTTTACGAGATGCCTGGCTTCCTCTTAATAGTCCGATAGTTATTCTTGGTCCTGGATACATAAAAGATGACTTTTTTGAGTATGTGCAAAAAGAGGCTCGTGATGTTGCAGCTTCAATAATAGGGGTAAAAGGAACAAACAGTGCGGGATTATCTGGAATACAAGAAGCCCTTCGTTCCGGGATTCTTATTAATATGCTCCAAAATATGCGAGTAGCCGATGAAATGAAAGCAATGGAAGATTTCTTAGCACGACTGGGGCAAGGAAAATCTACAATAACTTACGGGTTTGGGGACGTAGAAAAAGCCGCAAATTATGGGGCAGTAGAAAAACTTCTAGTCGCTGATTTAACTTTACGGGAAACAACTGATGAACAAAGGCTTTCATTGGAATCCCTTATGAAAAATGTTGAAGACGCACGTGGAGAAATAATGGTTATCAGCACTGAACACGAAGCAGGAACAAACCTTCTTTCACTAGGAGGAATCGCAGCTCTGCTACGTTTTCCGTTACCTTAAGCCTCATTTTTGATAAAAACCAATTCTTCTACGAACTGCAGGATTCGTATCCCCCAATTGTTTCATTGCTTGCTCGAAAGTTTCATTTGCATCTAGCTCCTTTTCGATGAAAACACCCGTTCTTCCTACTTTATCCCGTCGTAAAAGCGCTCGTACACGGTCTAAAACCGTGTTTGGAGTTATACCTAACATTTTAGCCACTTCTTTTTCCTGTCCAACAACAGTAGTTTCGATATGACCTTCGTCTGTGGGTTTGATGAGCATGAGCCGTTTATCAACTCCAAAAACTCGTTTGTTTTCATCAAGGATGGAAATTGTTGCTTCGCCTCCAAATCTGTAAAATTCTTTTTCTACTTGCCGCATTTTAACCAAAGGAAAAGACAAGCTAGTTTGACTATCCAATTCTATGTATCCTTTTAATGCATAAAGAGGGGTTGCCTGAATGATTTTTCGTTCCAAAACTTGAAAACCGGACCTTTCAATTGAAGTTTCAACAGTAAATGAGGAAATTAGGTTTGAAATGAATATGTCAATGTCGCTTGTTTGAGTAACGTCACCTCTGGCAATGCTCCCATGAACAGTAGACTGCAAGTGGCAGTTGTCTAATGCTTTCATTACTTGAAGGCTTTTTTTCCTTAGTTGTTCTAAAAGCTTCCAATGACTGGAATCATAGATGACCTCTTTTTCTTCTGCTCTTGTAACGGGCTTTTTGGACAAATTATTTCACCGGTTCAAGGCAGTTTTCATCCAATCTAAATACGATTGGGATCCATCAAGTATTGGTAATGCCAGAATTTCTGGAACTTCATAACTGTGCAGATCTTGAATTCTTTTGGTAAGCTTTTTGAATAATTCTTCACTGGATTTCATTAGAACTAAAGTTTCATTTTCTTGTTCAATTTTTTCTTTCCACCAGAACAATGAACAAACAGCATCTAAAATGTTAGCACAGGCTATCAGGTGTTCTTCTAGTAATTTCTGGATTATATCTTCTGCCTCTGACTTGCTGGATACGGTCATAAGTACAATAATATACTTCATTTTTGTCAAGAATATTATAGTCTGAGTGCTATTTTAAGCTAAACAGTAAAGTAGTTAACTTGAAACAATAACTGTCAAAAACATCAAATTTCAAAATCAACAAAATAGACACAAATGAGGTTTAGAAATGCGTTTAGCTGGCGTAGATGAAGCGGGTCGGGGTTGTGTTATTGGTCCATTAGTTGTTGGTGGGGTCTCAATAGACGAAACTGATTTGCCAAAGTTGGTTGAAATTGGGGTTAAAGATTCTAAACTTCTGGCTCCAAAAAAACGAGAAATTCTTGCTAGACAGATACGGGAAATTGCCTTGAACTGTTATGTTGTGCATTTATCTCCCGTTGAAATAGACCACGTAGTTGAAACTGGAAAAAGGTTACATAAACTAAACCGTTTTGAGGCTCAGACAATGGCTAAGGTGATTTCTGTTCTTAATCCTGATGTTGTTTATGTGGATGCTTCAGATGTTAATGCTAAACGGTTTGGAGAGCACATTGCAGAAAACCTTGTTTTTCGTTCAGAAATTATTTCAGAGCACAAAGCCGACCTGAAATATCCTGTTGTTTCTGCAGCTTCAATAATCGCGAAAGTAGAACGAGACAAAGTAATTTCCAAATTAATTAAAAAACACGGCAACTTGGGGTGTGGTTACCCTAACGACCAAAAGACAACAAATTTTCTCCGCGATTGGATAAAAAAATATGGTTCCTACCCCGATTTTGTTAGAAAATCTTGGAAGACCTCAAAAAAAATAAAAAAAGAAACAGACTTGCATCAAACAAAACTGCTTTAGCTGCTTTATGTTTCGATTGCCTGTAACGTAGCATCTGCAACTTTTGTTCCGGGTTCAATTGGCGCCATCTTAATATTATGCTGTTTTAGCAGTTCAGACGCTCCAAATCCTACTTGGTTTGCAACTACTATGTTAACGCCATTATCAACCAACATTTTAACTGCAATGGGTCCTGCCCCGTGATGAAAATCAGCTGTAGAATTTTCTAGAACTTGTATGGTTGTTATCTGACCGTTTTCAATGTCTAAGAGAGTAAATGTTTTGGCTCTACCAAAAACGTCTGAAACTGTGTCGTCTAAACCTTTTTTGTTGTTGGTTGCAACTGCCACTCTGATTTTTTCCAAAAAAAATTCACCTCCCCCTGTCATTACAATATTTTTTGGTTTTTTGATTGGTTATTTTTCCAGTTTGGCTTTCAGGTCTTCAATTCTGGCTTTGATGCCACCCATTTCTTGGTCAAGATCTGCTTTTTCTGCTTCCAAATTTTGTTGGTAATTTTCTAAAGCTGCGATTTCTTGTTCGGGTGACTGTGGTTGCGGCATCGACTGATTTACTGGGACTGAAACTGGTTGAACTACTGGTGCGGGGTATACGAATCGACCTCTACCGAAGCCTCGTCGCCATCCTCTACCATATCCTCGTCCTCTGCCCAATCCTCTTCCGTATCCACCTGCTGGATTCGCATATCCTGGTAAAGAATATCCTGCACAGTATCCTGCGCCTCTTCCAGTCATGGGTCCTGCACCTTCTGGTCCTGTTCTATCTCCTCTTGGCATTTTTTCACCTCTATTTTGTGCATATGCACATTTTATAATTATTTGTTAATGCACAAAAATATATAAGTGTTCCGTAACATCATAACTAATGATAACAATGTCATACGGACGACGACATAGACGAGGGCGACGAGGAAGACTCCCCAAACCAGTAACCATACCTAATCCAACAAAAGTACGAAACTTCATTCCCCACCCAATAACAACTGGAACCACAATCACAATCGAACCAGCAGAATTAGAAGCCATGCGCCTAGTAGACCTTGAAGATTTATCCCAAGAAGAAGCAGGCGACAAAATGGGCGTTTCTCGTGGCACAATTTGGCGGCTAGTTAAAAATGCACGAAAAAAAGTAGCTCAGGCCTTAACAGAAGGAAGACCTTTAGCAGTAACAAATAATTTGTAAAAGAAAAAACCTTCATTCTGAATTATGGTGGTCCATAAAGCAGAACTGAATCGATTTCCCAGCTGTCTTGAATTGGGTCGATAGTTTCTATGGATCCCAAAAATCGCAATGTAACTATGTTTTGTGTTATGGTTCGTGTCATGTTGTTCCATTGATTTTGCATTAGGTTGCTGGATAATAGTTCCCATGTTCCTTCGTTCCAAATGTAAACCTCAAGTGGTTCTGCAGTTGTTGAACCCATGTAAATACAAATTTGTTCATAATTGTTGCTAATATCGACATCCGTGAATTGGACTTCTATGTCTATTTCATAATTTATTTCTGTTGAACTGCAATTTGTTATTATACAATCAATATTCCAGCTAGATTGTGTTGCGTCATTTGGTTTGTCTTCATCTCGAATGTTAATAGTGTATGTTGGTCCATTCATGAGTAATGTAGTGAAATTATTCCAACCATCAGAACTTAATACCCCTAGACTCTGCCAAGTTTCTCCATTCCATTCGTAAGCTACCAGATTTTCTTCATCTTGACTGGCTGTTTCAACATAAATGCAAACCTGTTTTGTGGTTTCATCGTAATCAACATTTGTCCACTGATATTCAAAATCCAACTTGTAATCATCAAGAACTGTTTCAGGATAAATTACAATAGTTGTTGCTGTCCAGTATGATTTTTTTATCTTAAAATCGTGCGGATCATCAAAATCTGCAGTAAATTCGCGAGTAGCTGCTCCAATTGCACATGCTGTCCCCTTTTTTGAAGAGCTGTATGTTTCTCGATTGTCTTGGTATTCACTAGGATAATCTGTTGCTATGTTGCCTTTGTCAGACCCAAAAAATGTGAACCATAAATATGGATTATAACCACCTGATGGAGTAAGTCCATTTGAATCAGGGTCATTGCTGTTACCACTTGCTTCTGGAGATGCTTCTGGAGGCGTGATGTAGGGATCATTGGCATTTTGTATTGCATATGAAATATGTGTTGATTCTCTATACCCGCTAGTTTGAATTGTTACTGTTTTGCTATTTTCGTCACCTGTAGCTTTTTTCCAGGCTATAGACATCGTGGGGCCAGACCTCCCTGCATCTTCTTCATAGATAACAATCCAGTCTTTGCCTTCATTTTCCCAAGTTATTTTTTCCGGGCCATCACACACAAAAACAACCAGCAAAGTGTCTCCAACTTCTATTTTGTCTGGAAGCCTTACTTTATGACTTGTGGTACTACTAGATTCAACAGAATGCGTTTTGGAACGAATATTTGGATATCCATTACTGCCACCGCCCAAGTTTTCTTCGTGAAGCGTCATGTAATTACCATCTGGGCTAATATCTTGAGCGTTCACAAAATCTATTTGTGTCCCAAAATTTACGTTTCCAACATCGGGGTATTGTACAATGCTTGTTAATCCCGTCCCAAAATCCGTTTCTGTAATTGTATTAAAAACATTGTTAGGTTCCCCTTGTTGATTGGCAAAATTACTATGGGTTCCTTTATCTGCTGACTCATCTACGTCTGAAATTGCATTAACATAATGAATTGAAGCTATATTTTTGGTTTCTAAGTTAGGTTGCAAAACTGAAACAATTTTTATTGGAGTAAGCCTTTTGGTCGTGAATTTAAACTCATATTTTTCTAATTCAGTGAAATCTTGGTTTACACGAATAGTAGTGCTTCTGCCTGGGTTGATTTTTAAGTTTCCCTCAATAATTTCATAATCTTTTGATACTTCTCCGTTTATTTGTAATGAACTCAATGTAGCGCCTTGAGTTCCAATGTTTTTGATTGTTAAATCAGCATGTGTATAATCCTGTGCCCATTCGCAGTTTGTTATTTTTAATTCTTCCAAGGACATGACGGACACTGTCATTTGACCTAACCATGATGATGCTACCAATGCATAAGTTATAGAAACAGCGACCAAAATTATCCCCGAAATAGCCGGGCTTATTGCTTTCTTGTTCTTGATAATTCTGAATATCATAGTGGGTGTCGATGAAACAATTTGAATTCTTAATAAAAAAACTTCTGAATTCGCAAAACTTATTTCAAATCTTTAATAAACCGTATTTATTCTATGGACTGAGTTATATTTCTCCATATTTTTTTTATTGCATTTGAAACTTTGCTGTCGGGGGCATGTTCAATTACTGGTTTTCCTGCAACCATTGCTTCGGTAAATATGGAATCAAAGGGTATCTTTCCCACTACATCTACTTTGTTCTTTTCACAAAATAGGATTATATTCAATGTGTTTTGTTCGTTTAAATCGTACTTATTTATACAAACCTGTGCAGATATCTTAAAATGGTTAAGCAACTCAAGTGCTCGTATCATGTCATGAATTCCTGATAACGTTGGCTCTACTACTATTATACCTAGGTCCACTCCACCTACTGATGCAATTACTGGGCAACCAATTCCCGGTGGACCGTCGTTTATGATTAAATCACAGTTTTCTTTTTCTGCAACTTTTTTTGCATTTTTTCTAACTAACGACACAAGTTTGCCAGAGTTTTCTTCCCCTGGATTTAGCAACGCATGGGACATCAAACCGTATTCAGTCTTTGAAATGAAAGCTTGTCCTGAAACTCGTTTTTCCAGTTTTATTGCAGCTAATGGGCAAACGTAAACACATACTCCGCAACCTTCGCACAAAATTGGGTCAATTCCTTGTTGGGTTATGGCTCCAAAGCGGCAGTGTTCTTCACATTTTCTGCATTGTACACAAGTATCAGAATCTATTACTGCGACTCTGGACGCTTTGAACTCTTGTGTCTCCAAAACTGCAGGATTTAGCAACATGTGAAGATCAGGAGCATCAACATCACAGTCAGTTATTACAGCATTTTTTGCCAAAACAGCAAGAGACGCAGTTACACTAGTTTTTCCTGTTCCACCTTTTCCGCTAAGTATTGTAATTTCTCTGGTCATTTTTGGCACCTCTGTATTGTTTTTTGCATTTCCTGAAACTTGTTTTTCCACTCTGGCATGTCTGTTACAAATGGAACTCCACGAGAATACAGCTCTGCAATTTTTTTACTAAACGGAATCTCCATCAGAATGGGTATGTTTTCTTGTTTACAGTAATCGTAAACTTTTTTGTCACCTACTTCTGCACGATTAATTATAACCCCCATGGGCACTCCAAGATTTTTCAAAACTTGAACAGTTATCTTCAAATCATGCAAACCAAAGGGGGTGGGTTCAGTAACAAGAATGCAATAATCTGTTTTATGAACCGAAGAAACCAACGAACAGGCAGTTCCAGGAGGGGCATCAATTACCACGTTTTTACTGGGGTTAATTTCTGCCTTAACTGCCTTTATCAATGGAACAGCCATTGCCTCGCCAACATTGAGTTCACCATAAACTAGGTCAATGTTGTTAGAATTTCCCTTTTTTATGACGCCTATTTTCCTTTTTGTTTCAGTGATTGCGTCTTTGGAACAAACTAGCATGCATCCTCCACAGCTGTGGCACAATTCAGGGAAAACCAAAACGGTCTTTGGGGCTACAAACAGGGCGTTAAATTCACAAAATTTTGCACATTTTCCACAATAGACACATTTGTCCTCCGAAATTACGGGGACTAAACTGTGAACTGGTTTAGTTTGAGTTATTTTTGGATTTAATAAAATATGGGCGTTTGGTTCTTCAACGTCGCAATCAAGTAGTTGGACATTATCTAAGGAAAGAGCCAAATTTACGGCTACTGTTGTTTTTCCGGTTCCCCCTTTTCCGCTTGCAACCGTTATTATCAATCTATTTCTCTTCTTTTGATTGCTAACGTGATCTTTTTGCACTTAGTGGTTGTGGGACTGACTGCATCCTGTTGTTAATTCTTGAAGTTCATCGTTGTTGTAGGCTGTGACAACATCTTTTACTGTGTTTGCTTCCGTTCGTAAAACTGCAACGCCGCCTGCTTGGAACATCTGCAGTGCTTTTGAACCTAAACCATATGTAACTAGAGCTTTTGGTTTCAATTGCATTATTCTATCTGGTGGCAATCCTACTCCTCCAAAGTGTTCGCTAGTGTTTGCTATTGTTCCGTTACCGATTACTTTCCCGTTTTCATCTAAGTCAATTATTGCATAGAATGGAGCTCTGCCAAAGTGTTGAGAAAGCATAGAATCTAGACCATTTTCTTCTGAAACTGGAATGACTAATCTTGTATTCATTTAACTTGCACCTCCATGTAACATTTTTCGAAAATTATTGCCCTTTGGATGCTCCTTTTCCCATTCCGAAATGTCCTCCAACAGTTGGATTGGATGTTTCTTCAAGTTCACCGTTTTTGTATTTTTCAACAGCTTCTTTGATATTGCCAGAAACTCCAGTTATAACCTTAATTCCTGTTGCAGACAAAACTTTGAAGGCGTTCGGTCCAACATTGCCTGTGATTACTACTTTTGCTCCACTGTTTACTACTGTCTGAGCAGCTTGAATTCCCGCTCCGTGAGCAGCGTTTGTAGAATCATTCAAAACTACATTAAACTCCATGGTTTCAGAATTTACTACCACAAAATATGGGCATCTGCCAAACCTTGAATCCACATTTGCATCCAAACTGTTTGAAGATGCTGAAACACAAATTTTCATTAGGTTCTTTTTCTCCTTTCATTCTGTTTTTTTGTTTTTTAAGAAATCTTCAATTTTTTTCACAATTTCTTTGAATGCCTTAGTTGCAGGCGAATCGGGGTACTTTTTCAAGAATGTTGTTCCCTTGTCTGCTTCTTCACAGATTTTGGGGTCCATTGGAATTTGTCCCAGAAAAGGCACCTTTAATTCTTCAGCTATTCGTTTTCCTGCCCCTGAACCCAGAATGTTAACAGATTCGCCACATTTAGGGCAAACAAATCCACTCATGTTTTCTACAATGCCGATGACAGGAATTTTCATCTGTCTTGAAAAAATAACAGCTTTTTTAACTACGTCTTCAGAAACTTGCGAGGGAATAGTAACAATTATTGTTCCATCCATTTCTGGAATGAGTTGCATTGTGCTAAGGGGTTCATCTCCAGTTCCCGGTGGTGCATCGATAAACAGAAAATCCAGCTCGCCCCAAATAAAATCTGATAAAAACTGCTTGATTGCTTGCATCTTTAATGGACCACGCCATACAATTGGGGTTTCTTGGTTTGTTACCAAAAAATCCATGGATACTACCTTGATTCCTTCAGAGTTGGTTACTGGATACGCTCCATTGGGTGTAATTTGAAGTTTTTCTCCTTTTACACCCAGAAGTTTGGGGATGCATGGTCCGTGGATATCTACATCTAGCATTCCAACGCGGTTTCGGTGTCCGTTTATTGCGAATGCAATTGCCAAATTTGCTGATACTGTGCTTTTGCCCACTCCGCCTTTTCCGCTAATTATTGCAATTTTGTGCTTGATTTTACTCATGTTCTTTTTCAGATTTTGGTCCTTTTGTACTGCAGCTTGATTTTCCATTTTTTATCACTAAATTAATAATCCTTGTTATGTTTGTTTACAAATCAAAACATTTAATAAACGTTTCGTTTAGTAAAATAACTGCTGATTTAACATGGACGCCATTGACTGGAAACTAATAATGCAACTTCAATCTGATGGTAGGAAAACATTCAAAGATTTAGGTGAAGCCATCGGTTTTACTAGTTTAGGAGCAAAAAAAAGAGTTGATAAATTGCTTGGTAACGGCATAATTGACATTTCAGCTATGGTAAACACCGATAAACTTGACCTGCGTTTAGCACTGATCTTGTTGGAGATTGAAAATGCAGAAGCAATGCGAAAAATAATTGACCGTTATAGCAAATGTCCTAGGATAATCAACTTTTTTACCACAATGGGAGGATTCAATTTAATTGCCTTGGTGATGGCAGAAGATCAAGCTACACTGGAAAGCGAGTGTGTTGAAAAATGTGCATTGCGCAGTGGCGAAGGAATCCGAAGATCAGAAATTTATCTTATTGGTGGAATTCATCATTATCCGTACATGCCTTTGAAGGCTGATGCACTGCGTGAAAGTGCAGACATTGCCCCTTGTGGAGTCAAATGTGATGGCTGTCAATCCTTTGAAGATAAAAAATGTGTAGGTTGCCCTGCATTAAGTTATTACAGGGGACCACTTAAAGAAGCTAAGTAGTTGCTGGTATTTTGTTTAGTAGTCATGTTAAATTATCGTGAGTAGCCTGAAGGCTATTCCTCCGAGGACTAGCGCAAGGGCAATTTCTATTACTGTTATTGTTGTAGCTTTTTTCCACCCAAACTCTTTGACTAATGCTCCAATTGTAGCAACGCATGGAATGTAAAGCATAACCACTAGGGTGAAAACTATCATTTGTGTTGGTGTCATTACTGTTGCAAAGTTTGTTGTTCCTAGTAATGTTGCAAGCATTATCAGGGTAAGTTCTTTTCGTAGGACTCCAAAGATTAACGCAATTCCTGTAACAGCGGGTAATCCAAGCCATGCAACAGTTATCGGGCTTGCTATGTTAGCAATTGGTTCTAGTAAGTTTGCAACTTCTGCCAGTTTAATTACAAAACTGCCTGCAATGATAAGGGGGAAGGCCATGACGATGAATTCCCTTAGCCTAAACCATGTTTGTTTGGTAACTGTTTTCATGTGGGGGATACGGTAGTCGCTCATTTCCATTATCAGTTCGGTTGGTTCTCCAGGCAAGGCTTTGAAAGCGATTCTCCCTAGGACGAATACGAGAATCAGGTTAATGATGTATAATGCGAGTGCCCACTCGATTCCAACATGTGCTCCTACTAGTCCTAAAATGATGACTGAAGTTGCAGCACAAGGAATCAAAGTAACAACAAAAGCCGTTAGCAGTCGCTCTCGGCTGGTTTCCATTATTCGGCATCCAAGGCAACCTGGAACATTACAGCCGAAACTGAGCATAACTGGAATGAAAGCTTTTCCATGCAGTCCCATTCGATGCATTAGCCTGTCCATCAAAAATGCAATTCGGCTAAGGTATCCTGAGTCTTCAAACAGGTATAATATGAAATAGAACGGCAAAATGTACGGTAATGCAACTGTGATTCCACCGATTATTCCTTCCATTATTCCTCCCCATAATAGTTCAGTTACTATTCCAGTTCCAAGAACACTTTCAACGGTGGGTTGTAACCCCATCAGGAAATCACCAACAAGAGCAGATGTGAAATCCCCGAAACTGAATATTGCAACAAAAACTGCAAGAATAGTTCCTAACATTATTGGGTAACCAAAGACCCTATGGGTAGTAGCTGTGTGAAGTTTTTCTCGCAGAGGAGTTTTTACTGGTTCAGTTATTTGTTGAATCTCGTTTGCAATTATGCTTGCAACTTGATACCTTTCCGAAGTAATTACAGTTGGACAAGAATGACCATGACATTTTTCTAGGTCTCCCCGTAGTTTTTCAGCAATTTTTGTGATTTGTGAATTCTGTTCATGCACTAGTTTTTCGATTTCTTTGTCTTCGTCTAAAAGTTTGATGGCAATCCATCTTGGAGGGTACTTCAAA
This sequence comes from Candidatus Bathyarchaeota archaeon, assembly GCA_024650005.1. Classification (GTDB taxonomy): domain Archaea; phylum Thermoproteota; class Bathyarchaeia; order Bathyarchaeales; family Bathyarchaeaceae; genus Bathyarchaeum; species Bathyarchaeum tardum. The sequence goes on from JANKMT010000001.1 coordinate 599,990, forward strand.
TCTGTTGATTTGAGAAGTTCTACTAATTGATTGATTTTTTCTTCAATTTCTTTTCCGTACTTGGGCTTAAGGGGATGAGTTTTACAGTTTTTTTCAATAACTGCAATAGCAATGTCCAGCATGTCTGAAATCCCCTTTCCTGTTACAGCAACTGTTGGAACAACTGGAACTCCAAGGACTTTTTCCGCTTTGTTGGTGTCGATTAAGATTCCTTTCTTTTTGGCTAGGTCTATCTGGTTTAGGGCGATAAGTAAAGGTGCCTCAAGTTCTAAGAGTTGCAATGTGAAAAACAGGTTCCTTTCTAGAAGTGAAGCATCTACCACATTTATTACCAAATCTGGTTTTTCTGTTGCGATGTATTCACGTGATACTAGTTCTTCTATGGAGTATGTTGACAAAGAATAGATTCCAGGCAAATCTACGAAGTCAATCGTGTAGCCTTTGTAGTTTAGGGTTCCCTCTGCTTTTTCTACAGTTTTTCCCGGCCAGTTTCCAATGTGCTGATGCAAGCCTGTTAGCTGATTAAATATGACCGATTTTCCAACGTTGGCGTTTCCTGCTAAGGCAATAGTAAAATTTTTTTCTTTCATCGTTTCACTTCCATTAGTATTCGACTTGCCATTCCTCTGCCAATCGCTAGGCGGGATCCCCTGACATAAATTTCTAATGGACCCTTGAAGGGTGCAGACTTAACAACAGTCACTTCTGTGCCTGGAGTTAAACCTAAATCAGTCAGCCTTTTAATGCACAACTCAATCGATGCTTTCTTTTTCCAACCTTTTCGGGCACGATGCTGGCACATTGGAGCATCCGGGGACTTGAAGACAGTAGAAACTATGATTCCTTTCTCGCCGTTTTTTAATTCAGTTAATGGTATCTGCATTAGGTTTTCACGTCTCCAATTTTTCAACAAAAATTATCGATGCTAAACTTTGCTCGATTGAACAGCTTTGATTTCTAACCCATATTTCTAAAAGACCATTTTCATCCATTTTGTTTACAATTTTTACTTCCTCTTCAGGAGTAAGATTAAGCCTAGCAAGTTCCTTGAGAATTTCAGGCTTTTCTTCAGTAATTTTTACAATAACACCCCTTGTATTAGTGCGTAGGTCAGTCAATGCAACTGTTTTTCCTTCATAGATTCCTCCGCAGTCTGTAGGTATGGGATTTCCGTGAGGGCACGTTTTAGGGTGACCTAAAGCTTTCTCTAAAGGCTTAAGGATTTCGGGGGTAAGGGCATGTTCAAGCTTACATGCGGGGTCATGGACTTCGCTCCAATCTATTTGTAAGAAGTCAGTAAGCAATCGTTCTGCGAGGCGATGTCGCCTCAATATGCTGGATGCAATTTTGCGTCCACTTGGGGTTAATTTCACTCCTTTATATGGTTCATGAACAACCAGTTGCTTCCGCTCTAGATTCTCCACCGTGTTTGTAATCGAACCCGGAACCACCCCCAACTCTCGAGAAAGATCCATTGTTCGTGCAAATCCTGTTTTGTTTTCCAAGCGGTAAATTGCCTCTAGGTATTCTTCGGCTTGATTTGTTACTTCGATTTCTTTGCTGTTCATGAATTTCACCAAAGGAAATTACGAAAGCTCGTATATTACGAGTGCTCGTAATTTTGTCATGATGTTACTGTAAATAAACCTTACTGTTTATTTTAATCAGAACCCCTCAACAAATCATATGAATAGGTTTGTCAAAGTTTCTTGACTTGCCTGTTCAATAATCATTATTGATTTGGTCAATTTTTCTTGACAAAAACTCTTTTTCAAGATGATGAACAAGTACAATTTTAAATATATTATGAATAATACAAAATCAACAATTCTTTTATTATTACTTTTTTCTGTTTTCAATATTTCTTTTTCTCAAATCGGAGCTGTTACTGCGAAATCTAATACTTATTATGTTCCAGACGATTTTTCTACAATTCAAGAAGCTGTAGATACAGCGTCTGATGGAGACACAGTTTTTGTTAAGAGTGGAACATACACCGAGAGCATATCTGTTAGCTGTTCAATTTCGGTAATTGGTGAAGACCACAAAACAACCTAGATACTTATCCCCTTATGAAGTCAGTAGATATGGTTCAAAAAAAATGTTTACTTTCACCTGAAACTGAAGGAATTGATAATTATCCTTGTGGTTTGAAGTGGTCTTGAAATACTTTTTTTATGTCTTCGGGTTTTTCAAGTATGAAAACGCCTTTCATTTCCCCTAGTTTTTTGGTTTGCTCTGCTTCTTCTGTTCTTACTTGTAGTTTCATTTCACTGCCGTCTGGAAGTTGGGTGACTGTTGTTCCTTCTTTAAGGTCACATGGTAACAGGTAAACTGGAACGAAAGTTTTCAACGCCATTATTGCAGAGTTCGTTAGTAATGTGTCTGCGATTCCGTTTGCAAGTTTTGCAATTGTATTTGAAGTAACTGGTGCAATTATTAAAAACTCAATTTTGCCGCTTTGGAGCTGAACAGCTAGAGTCGGAACGTTAGCGTTTACTTCGGTTCTGACTTTTTCGAAACTGTCTTTGATGTCTTTGAATAAGGCATAAAATTTTGTTACTTGCTCCCCTGCTTTAGAGGTATAAACTGTTATTCTTACGTCGTCTTTGTAGTCTTCTCGAAGCTGTTTCATGACTTCAATTACTTCATTTATTCTATCACCACTACCCGTGATGCCCCAAGTTACTCGTTTTCTCTTTGTTTCTTGTCCATCAGACATCTTTTTCACTCATTTGCGTATTTAATGCATCAGCAAACTTTTTTACAGTTTTTTTCAAACCACGAAAGCCTTCAGAATCTTCTTTTACACCATTTAAGGTGTCTTTTGACCATAAACTAGCTCCAAGATTTGCGCCAAAAAATCCTCCACTTATGGGTACAATTCCATTTAAAATATAAAATGTGTGAATTTGCTGCATTGCAGGTTCTTGTCCTCCACTTCGGTCACCTCCCACTGCAATAGCCATGCCTATTTTATTTTTTAAGCTGTTTTTGTCTGAGGCAAGTAATGCTCGAGTTCGATCCATAACAGCTTTTATTTGGGCACTAACCGCCCCATTATAAACTGGAGTAGCAAAGATAATTCCATTTGCCTTTTTCAATAAACTGTAAACTGTGGTCATGTCATCTTTTTTTATGCACTCTTTTTGTTTGAGGCAATAATCACAGTGAATGCAAAATCCAATATTTTTATTTCTTACTGTAAACAACTCAGTTTTGAAACCTTTGCTCTCAAGCATGTTAAGAGCTTCAGTTAAAACGTGTTCAGTTGCAGCTTTTCTTGGGCTTCCACATATGCCGATAATCATATGTTCATCAAAAAAGTATGAGTATCTGTATCAATAAGTGTTGCTGATTTTGTTTGCTCATTTATGGGTAACACCTAAAAGCGAGATACAACCGAACTAGCACATATGGAAAAGAAACAAGTTGCAGTTCTAGCCGTATTCTGTGGCGTGGCAATCTTTGCTATAAAGCTGGTTGCATATTTTCTTTCTAATTCTGTTGCGTTACTTTCAGATGCCTTGGAATCAATCGTTAATATTGTTTCTTCAGCGTTGATGCTTTTTTCTGTATGTGTTTCAGAACGTGCCCCCGACCGTGACCATAAGTATGGGCACGAAAAAGTTGAAGACATATCCAGTCTCTTACAAGGTTTTCTAATTCTTATCGCTGCAGCTCTAATTATTTACGCTGCCGCTGGGCGTCTCTTTGAATCAATTGAATTGTTACAGCTTGATTTTGCCATTGGGGTCTCGATATTTGCTACTGTTTTGAATGGTCTATTGTCTTTATTGTTGATTCGAACAGCAAAAAGCTGTGGCTCAACCGCCCTTGAAGGGAGCGCAAAACATCTGTTCTCAGATGTAATTTCAACTGCAGGTGTCTGGATTGGCTTGGTTGTTGCTCAGTTAACTGGTTGGAACTTTTTGGATTCAGTCTTAGCCTTTATTGTATCAGCGTTAGTTGTCCGGGTCGGATTAAAACTAATTTTTAAATCCTCGAACCGCTTAATGGATCAATCCTGCACTGATGAAGAAAACAAAATTATTGAAGTTCTTGATCGTCATGCTTACCATTTTATAGATTTTCATAACTTAAAAACTCGCAGACATGGGAACCAAGTCTTTGCGGAATTGCATCTTTCTGTTGACGGTTCCTTAAGTGTTCAAGAAGCCCACGACCTGACTGACCACCTTGCAGACGAGATAAAAGAGGAACAACCTAACGTGAAGATGACAATTCATGTTGAGCCTCCAAAAAATAAGTAAACTTGTGTTAAAATACCGTTTCATTTTTTGGAATGGTTTTTCCATAATGTCCCTTATCTTACACAATAGTAGTGTATATTAACATAAACGATATAGGTGACCAAAAAATGATGATCAAAAAAAAGTGTATAGGAAGCTTCACGGCGTTAACTCTTGTTCTAATGTTGACTTTTTCAGTTTTCGTTTCTGTCCAAGCAACTGAAACTCCAGCTCATAATATGCCTCCTGATATGCCCAATGATGCAATGCAACACAACAGAACCGATATGACTCCAAACGGTCAAATTGAAAACGTAGAAGCAATGAAAATGAACGTGTTCTTTTACCGAAATGTTACCATAATGGTGAACTCCACCCAGAACTGTGAGATGAACATAACTGTAGATTCACAAGTTTCAAACAGGATTGTTTCAGTTAATGTTAACCCTAACCAAACAATGACCTTAGCAATGAACTGTACTGCATCCCCACCAAATGGCGAAGCTGTTATGGACCGAACATTAAACTTCTACATGGGATTAGAACCTAACAGTAGCATTCAACTTCAAGCTCAACTTCGGTTATTCATCAACCAAACCGAACTAAACGAAGAATTAAACAGAGAAGTCAATGTTTCGCGCCTAACGTGGATGTACTGGAACCAAACGAAAGAACAATGGGAACCTGTTGAAAGCTACATAGACGAAAACGGATACTTAGTCTGTAACACTGATCACTTCTCCAAATGGACTGTCGCAGAAGTCGAATCCACAGAAGACATCCCTGAAGGAATCCATGTAATCACAGTGGTTGGTTTAGTAATAGCTGTTACCATAGCGACGACCCTTTGGAAGCACAAAAAACCTGTTAACCTTAAACAATAAACAGGTTCGAAACCTTTCCCATTCTTTTTTTATTTATAGTTTGCTAGAACTTGTTTAGCAACAGAATCAGCAACATGTTTTCCAGACAACATTTCTACCAGTTTAAGAGCAAACTCAAGAGCTGTTGCGGGTCCTTTGCTTGTTACTATTCTGCCATCAACCACTACATTGTCTGGTTTTGGCTTACCTTTACCTTTGATGAGTTCATTTTCCATTCCTGGATATATTGTGCAGTTTTTATTTTCTAAGATTCCTGCATCAGAAAGAACCGCGGGTGCAGCACAAATCGCAGCAACTAACTTGTTTTGGTTGTATGCGTTTTTGATTATTTGGATTACTCGAGAGTCTATTCTAAGGTTTTTGTATCCTGGAGCGCCACCCGGACATATTATTGCATCAAATTCTTGGGCAAAGATTTCCTCGACATATTTGTCGGGAATGATTTTCAATTTGTGCGCTCCCTCTATGGGGTTAGGTGTTATTCCCGCTGTAGTTACTGCTATGTTGCCTCTTCTTAAAATGTCAACGATTGTAACTGCTTCGATTTCTTCAAATCCAGTTGCTAAAAAAACTAATGCTTTGATCAATTAAGCTTCCCCGTTAACTCTTTTGTTTTTCATCTTTTCAGTTTTTCTACTAACTCTGAGATTTGCTCTATCACGTAATCGTTAATTTTTTGCCCTATCTCAGTTGTTGCTATGGTTGGGTCACCCATTACTCCGCTAGGGAAGTACTTTTGTGGATTTGAAGTAATCTCAAACCGGGGCAGTTCTGGAAAGTTTTTTATTCCTTTTCCAGTAACCAAATCTGGCCGTATAGCCATAACTCGTGAGGTTTCTATTGTTCCAGCATGGGAGTCACGGTCATCTATGCTTTTATCTTTTAGGTCAAACGCAAAATCGTAATCTGAACAAACCATGATTCGGGGACGGTTTTTTCCTGTCATATGCTTGTTTACCACTACTTTTGCTGCTAGCTTAATAGCAGTCATGTGAGAACTGCCTGCATGACCGGTGAGAACCAACAACCGTTTGAAGCCATTTCGAACAAAATCATCCAAAATATCTGTCATTATACTTCTTAAAGAATCAAAACTAATTGTTACTGTACCCGGAAAATTGCGAGTAGAATTACACAAACCATACCTCAAAGGCGGCGCAAGCAAACTTCCAGTTTTTTTGGCAACCTCTACTGCTATATATTCTGCTTGAAGACTGTCTGTATTCAAAGGCAAATGATTACCATGCTCTTCTATGCTTCCACATGGAATAATGACAACCTTCCCGTCTTTAGCTGCCTTTTCAGCTTGAGGCATATTTAACTCGTCAAACCAAATCTTATCCCTTGAATCAGCACACATGTTCTGTTTCCCGTTCCATCCTTTAGCAAAACAATCTAACACTGCTCATTTATTTGAACCCTACCCCCAAAAAAATTAAGCTATTTTTGCGTCTTCATCCATTACTTTGGTGACTAGCATGAAGAGACCTTCAAAAAAGTCTTTTTTCAAATTAGGACCTTGTCCAATGCCTTTACATTTTGTTGTGAACAAAAACGAGTATTTGTCTTTTCCAAGGTTCTTTAATTCAAAGGGATAAAACCTGCAAATTATTGGCCTAATCTCATATATTGTACATCTGTTGTATTCTAAAAAAAGACATTTCCCTTCTGTTTCAGTTTTTTTTATCTCATAAATATAGGGTTCAAACCCATTAACTTCGTGAGCAAATTCCCGAATTTCTTGTGATGTTTCTTTTGATATTTTTTCAGCTTCACTTTTCAATAAAAGAACATGCCTAATTGTGTCCTCTGTATCCCCACAACAACGACCACATTTTTCACAAACAAAACGGGCGCTTTCAGGAAAATAATATTCCATTGGTCATCAAAACCACAGTTTACTCAATTTAATTTCAGTTTTCTGGTATTACTTTGAAGGTTTGTTCGTAATATCTGTGACCATAACTTAACGTGATTTGGTAAAATGTGTTAGTTCCGTCGATGACTTTTTCGAGATTACCTTCAACTAGGGCTTGTTCACCTTTTTTGGCTTGGAACCTAAATTCTTCCATATACGAGAAAATTTGAGTGATGTTTTCAATTTTTGGTCCTTCTAGAATTTCTTTGATTTTAATTTGGTAAACTGATGGAATAAAGGGACCTTCTTTATCATCTGTAATTTCAACGATTGCTTTAATCCAGCCAACATGATAAATCCGAGCAAAATTGTTAAACCCATTAACGATTTCACCCCAATCTTTGACAGGCTCAAACTCTGCTTTAATTATTCGACCCGCGTCCTTGGACTCAAAATATGCATAAATCATTTTTCGGCGTTGATGCCAAAGATAATCCTCTAAACTGTAGTTGATAAACTTCCAATCCTTAGATTCTACAGCAGACATAAAATCAAACTCATTACATAACGATGGGTCATCTTTGTAGAGTTTATCTAACCCATCACAAAGCCGGTCCAAGTTCTGTTTTCCATAAACGATAAAATCCAAATCCGAAAAAACTGGATGATAAAAATCATGCAACAAAGAACCAAAAACCCCAAAATCAGAATCTCTTAAACCTGAAGCATCCAATACCCGATCAAACAAATCGTGCAATGCCGTCAACAAAGGGTCATTTGGTTCTTTGTTTAAAACAATTTGCAATCCCAATTCAGGTTTTTTAACTACAGAGATGTCTGCTTCGTAAACTCCTGGTACACACTTTTGCAGGGGTTCATGAAAAACTTGGTATTTTGGATACTTGTTATAAATGAGTTTCATGCCCTCGTCAGCAAAAAACTTGTAATAATTAGCCTTGTTCATTCCCCGTTTAGCACGGGGGTTATCTGAAACAAACACTTGAGGTACTGCATATTCAGGGTCACAAACATAGCCTTCGGAAGGATGCAAGTAACCGTAAACTCGAAACAAAAAGCCATCTTTGGTGTATATTGTATCCCGGTCGCGAAGTTTCATCAGATTCTACCACCATTACCATATTATTACTCTTATTGAAGTAAAAAGTTGAAAACCGCCCTCTCTTCTGTTTTGCTTTAACCTTGCTAGCTAACGAAATTCAGTGGGTTCAATGTATTCTTTTTCCTGTGTTGCAGTGCCTACAACAACCTGATAACAGACTTCACCGGAATCTAGGTTCTCTACTTTCTCTAGGGTTCCAGAAACTTTCACGTTGTCACCTTTCCGGGCAACGTTCCTGTAATAACCTATCATTGATGAAACTCGTAAGGGAATCTGCTCTTTGGACAACTCTGACTCAGAATTTTCAGGACAGTAATTGCTAACGGGATAAATTGCTGGACGGAACATGTTTTCGTTGTCGTCTGCAACCATGCTAGTGAATTTGACGTTTTTTATAGGTGTATATTTCAACTTTCCATGAGGAGCATTGATTTCTTCAAACTTTTTTACTGCGTTGTAAACAAAACGTCGGTTGTTATACCGTCCACGGTGTTTTCGGGCAAAATCAATTTTTTTGGAGCAAACGTGAGTAAACACCCCTTCATCGGCAAGTTTGTTAACTGCGCTTTCTAGTTTTTTGAAGTTTCCTGAACCGTAAACAACCAAATCTATGTCAGAATACTGAGAATGCATGTTTAACCCGACAGAACCATGAATACCAAAGTCTTGGATGCTGACACCTGAAGATTCGGAAAGAAGAGAAACCAAATCAACTGTTTCTTGTTGTATCGGGTCTTTTTTTTCTGCTTTGAATATTCGTTCCAAACAATCTTCTGGAAGGTAAACTTGTTTTATTTTGTCTAAGGGGACACTTAGAACTTCTTTTCCTCGGAAGGGACAACAATACAAATAATGAGGAAAATGTTTCTTGAGGGTATTAACAAATTTTTGGTAATTTTCTGGAGTATAAAGTTTTTCTGGTCGAGAAAGTTCAGTGCCATCTAAGTTCCATTTTTGTTTAAGAAAACGTATTGGAAAATGATGGGCATGAATAGATGGAATATATTTTAAAAACGAGAAAACTCTGTTATCGGGGTGTTCGTAACCAAAAACGTAGAATATGAATCCTTCTTTGGTTAGAAGGGTCTCGCCATCTCGGGGAATCCAATCTTTTGTTGCCACAATAGTCATCCTCAAGGTAAGATAGGAAAGTTTGCAGACAATTATAACCTTTAAACATTCCTAAAACAATAAAAAACAAAAAAAGAAATGTGGAACAAATCCACTAAAACTGGCTTTAAAAAAGCCAAAAATTATTTGTCGTCTTGGTACGCGTTTTCGTTAGTTATCGACCTAGCGTTCTTGGCGATTGGGTATGCTCCACATCGTCTACAAACAACTGCGTTGTCTGCAACGTTACTGTTGCATTGTGGACAAGTTCGGGCATCTGGGTCTTCTGCGTGTGGTGCCCCTACTACTTCGCGGTAGGCTTCGTAGTAAATTAGTTGTTCTTTGTCGCGAATAGTAACCCCATCAGTTTCAAGAATCTTCTTCTTTTTTGCATTAAATTCTGAATCAGGTATCTTCTTTGCCATGTATCTGGGTAAAACTGTAGTGCCCGAACCGACTTCAATTGGGTTTTTGTCCCTCCATCGGACTTCGGGTGGAAGTTCACCTTCGTAGGCTTTACGAAGTATCCATTTGCCCCAGACTTCTCCTCGTTCTTCTTGAACATTATATCTGGGGTCCAAATTCATGGCAAATTTTTGAACTTCTGGATCCAAGAAGGGTTGCCGCACGTCAATGCCCAAATTCTTTCCTAAGGTGGTTGTAGAAAATGCCATTATGCCCCACATTTTTTTGAGCATCTCAGTTAATTTTTCTTTGTTTCCAACGTGTTTATAGAACATATGATAGCCTGCAAAGAGTTCGTCAGCGCCGTCTCCTGTTATGAGTTTGGTTGAACCAAAGGATTTTGCAAACCTTAATCCGATATTAATTGTTATGCTGTTTCGAACTTCCATTGGGTCAAAAGAATCCAACACTTTAACTACAGCTGGAATTGCTTCAAAAACTTGGTCTGCCCCAAAGGGGTTCATGTGATGTTCAATGTTTAGTTTTTTAGCCATGAGTTTGGAGTATTTAATATCCAAGGGATTGCCTTCTTCAAATGCGCAGGTGAAACCTCGAATTTTTGTGTCCTTTGCTAATATTTCTGCTAGGATGCTTGTGTCTATGCCTCCTGAAAAGAGCATATCTTCTGTTCGATTTTTGTCTACGGCTTTTTGAAGTAATTCCCGGAGTTCGGCGATTACTTCATCAAGATTAGCCAAAAGTTCATTATTTTCTGAAGCTGCCATACAATACACCTACATTCAATAGAATCTGAAAATATTACATTTTTACCTATAAATATTTTACCATATTTGAAGAAATATCTTCTTAAAACACTTATAAATGAAAGTTTATTCAGAAATCCACTAACACTTTTGATGTTCTAGTGTGCTTCCAACCTGTTCAATCTAAAGTTTGATGTCACGTTAACTATAATAACTCCGTTTAAAGTTTGTTGGATTTATGCGAGGATTTCTAGACCGCGATTTTATTCAAACACAAGAAGACTTCTTTTTTTGTGTAGTTGGTGCTGTACATCCACAGGGCAGGGCAATTTCTTACCTAAAATATCTTCCATCTGATTCAGGAGTTTGGGGCAACGGAAAACAACAATTCGACAGAATATTGAAGAACTACACCATTTCCAACCTATTGGAAACCTTTCATTACCTAGAAAAAAACAATCCTTATTACCTGTATAAATCTCCTGTTGACAACCTCACCGTTACTGCTGTTCCTATTGAATGTATAAAACAGCACTTCATGCCTGAAAAAAAGTTGGCACAACTACGACAAGGAGTTGACCTCGACTCTTTACAAGAAAAATTGATACGTTTCACAAATTATCTGCAACAAATTAGTGGAATCAAAGAAAACGCCTTTGGGATAACTGGATCCCTTCTTTTGGATATTCATCAGCCAACGTTTTCAGACCTTGATGTAATTGTTTACGGAGTAGAAAACAGTTGGAACCTAAAAAAAGCATTAATTGAAAATCAAGGCACTGAATCGGTAATTAAACATATACGAGGCAAGGAACTTGAAAAGTGGTGCCTAAAAAAATCTCAACAATATCCCATTAGCAAAGGAGATGCCCTCAATATTTACAACCGAAAATGGAATTTGGGATTTTTTGAAGACCGATATGTTTCTATACATCCAGTCAAAACCGAAAAAGAAGTAACGGAAAAATATGGATCCAAAACATATCGAACTATTTGTCAAGTAATCATTGAAGCCGTTGTGAGGGATAGTGCCGATTCTTTGTTTCTTCCAGCAACATATAAAGTGAAAGATGTAACTTATTTAGAAAATGTCCTTTCAGCGAATATTTCTGAAATTGTTTCATACGAAGGATTGTATGCCAGTTTAGCTGAAAATGGTGAAAAAATTCAGGCGAAAGGAAAATTGGAAAAAGTAACAGAAAAACAAACCAACCACCAATATTATCGAGTTGTGGTTGGATCTCCCGAGGGCAAAGGAACTGAGTTTATAAAAAAAATGGAATAAACCCAAAAAACGGGTTATTCTATTGACCAATTGCTTCTTTGAGTTCAGCCTTGTATGGACCAAGCTTGCCGCCATAGTTAGGTGCAGTAATTTGAACAACACCTTGAACTTTTGCAGCTGCATTAATTCCTTCAGCCAAGGCTTTCTTCATGACTGTAAGATTCAAAGTGTTTATGACAATTTCATAAACACTGTTGACTTCAGCTGAAAGTTTAGAATCTGGAATTTGATCTTTAAGTGTCGGACAGAACAAATGGTTAGTTGAAGCAGGAAGCTTGTAGTTCATGGAACCAACTTTAGAGCCAGACCGACAAATTCCCCCTGGAAAGGTCATTACTGCACCTGGAACATTTTTGTCGATTGCTTCTACAGCGTCTTCAGTTGCTTTAAGACCAGTTGCCTGATCTTTAGCCAAAATGAGCAAGGCTCCGCCAGCGATGGCTTTCATGACTCCGAAATCGTTTTCAATAATGAATTCTCCTTCCATTACTGGAATTCGCCAAACTTTTCGTCCTGCAATTTCATCACTTTTTTGGAATCCGTCACCAAAAACGCGTAGGCTTCTTCCGATTTTTACTCTGCGTTTTGCATGGGGTAGCGCATCAAAAACTGCTGTCGTGGGGCAAGTCATGATACATTGTCCAATTCTGGCAGCAATTTGACCTTTCAGAGCACCGCGTGAGCTGTGGTAAATTTGAATTATTGCTCCAGGGCGTCCGTCTGGAGTTTCGCTTGCTGGTACAATTCCTTCAACTGCTGCTTCTGCTGGTGACATGATAATGGATGATGCAAAACCTGTTGCGGTTTTTGCTGCGATTAGTGCCCATTTTTCGGTGGCTGCTGTTATCAGCATTCTGCCTACCCACATTGGGAACATTTCAGCGAATGTATCTTCAATTTTTACGGTTTCTGGATTTCCAGGGACCTTTACAACAAAATCGTTTCCATCTTTTTTTACGACTTCAAGAGTAGCCATTATCTTTCGCTCCAATATTAATTTTATAGTTTAGCTCAAAGGAAACCTAAGAGCATGATTTGAGAAGTCCCTAACTTTATTTATACTTTTAGTTATTGGGATATTACCGTTTCTCAATATGATGGTATTATTGATTGTTTCCATTTTTGATAATATTACTTAGTGGTTAAGAATCAAGATTAAATTGTTGGCGACAGTATATTAGCGTTAAATTTTTTGTCTGACGGATAAACTGATTTTGGTTATGGTTTGTATTTTTTGAAGAACCGTGTTTCAAGTAAGTATATTATTGTTAAGTAAATGAACATCCATATGATAAAGAAGAATTCTCCATAAAATTCGTGAAATGTTGTAGCCAGTGAAGCTCCGCTGTTTACTCCTGCTAGGAGAATCGCCAGTATTCTTAGAATGTTAACAAAAAATGTTCCAAGTGCCCCTGCAACAACGTAAATTATTTTTCTGGTTCGGGTGATGCTGGTGCCTCGTAGAAACAGCATAATCATAAAAGAATACAGAAATAGGCTGTGACTTCCGGCGCATGACCAAGAAACAATCGCTGAGTAACTACCGTTTGCTCCAGTAACGGTGAGACCTAGACCGTCTTCTCCTCCTAGAAATGTTCTCGTTCCATAGCCTAAGATGTTCAGAATGAAAATAACAACAGACACCGTAACTGGAACAAACGATTGCAAAAGAGTAAATGTGCCGTAAGGAAAGAATGTGTCAATCATGTAAAATATGCCAACACCTGCGATAAAGAAGGAAGAAACAGAGAAGATTTTCAGTCCTTTCTTTTCGTATAATAGCCAAATTGAAGCAATAAACAACCCTGCAAATAGAACATATTCAAACGAAAATGGCCACGAATGAGTTAAGTACCATTCTCCAAATTGTTCAGTTGGTACTCCAATAATTTGTCCTAGTTCTTGTATTGCAGATTGTAATCCTAGATGTAATCCAACAGCATATACTGTTGGCAACAACAAGGTTATTGTTGCAAAAACTGTTTTTTTATTCCAAAATGTTGGTGGGTTCTCTTTGAGTTTTTTCCATCCTAAGGCGGCTTCTAAAATAATTAACCATAAAAACAACAGATATGGTGCCCTGCCTTTCCATAAGTAATCAAAAGATCCTGCATCAAAGAAGTAAATAATTAACAAGGGAATAATGAATGCTGCAAATACCAGAATGTTCTGTAAGACAAAGGGCTGCTGTATTTTGTAAATTAGATTTTTTGCTTCTTTTTTTATTGATGTTATCATGTCAGTTGCGCCTTACTGAATCTTTTAGATGTTAACTTTGAATAGAGGATACCATTACCCTGTTCACAGTAAAATAATTTGTTATTTTCCATATTCTGAGATATTTTATATATTATTATTTCAATGTTGAAACGACCTTTTTATGAAAAAACTAGTTGGTAACAACATTTGTTCTTTTGATTTTTGTGTTCATTTTTTGTTTTCTTTGAACTTGAGCGATATCGAATTCATGCAATATCTTTGACCCGTAGGTTGAGGACCATCATTGAACACGTGTCCGAGGTGCCCTCCACATTTTTTACATGTTACTTCGGTTCTTTGCATTCCATGACTGATATCTGATTTTAGTTCTATGCTGTCTTTAGATAATGATTTCCAAAAACTAGGCCAACCTGTACCTGAATCAAATTTTGTTTCTGAACTAAAAAGTTCATTGCCACACGCTGCACAAACATACTTACCCTTTTTGTTATTTTTTACATATTTTCCAGTAAATGCTGGTTCAGTTCCTTTTTCCCGAAGAATATGGTACTCTGCAGGTGACAAAACTTTTCGCCAATCTTCTTCTGATTTTGTTACTTTTGAAATTTGTTGCATCTCCCTTGATGCTTATCCTTATTCAAAAATTGAATCGGTAACCTGAACAGGATATCTACAAAGATTATATCTTGATGAAACAATATTAAGTTTACACATTGACCCTGACGTGCAGACTTTGAGCAAAGTCAACTATCCTGAATCCTTCAAAGGAAAATATGTAGGCGTTCTCGTTTTAACTATTGCACAATTTTTGAATGGAACAATACACGCGACAATAGGGGCAGGTTTTGCAATCTTCGGAATAGGCGCAATGGCTTACAATATTTACACTTTTTTTTACGGAGTTTTTAACTTAATTTTTCTGTACGGTCTTTGGACTGGAAAAAAATCTGGGTGGATAGGAACCATAATCGTGTCGGTTTTCGTTATTATAATTGATGTTTGCACAATTCTTGATATACAAATCATACATGGATTACCCAAAAGCGCTGCCTTAGGAGAAATTGTCATCAGTTTAGTCCTTTTGGCTTATCTGTTTCAACCCAAAATCAGACAATTATTCACGCAAACAACCTAACAATCAATCGTTTTTTATTCTTGTAATGCTTTGCTAATAGTGCCGGATGACGAAAAGGCATTAGCTAGACGCTTTAGGATGACATCTCAGAGTTACTCTGACGGCACTAATGGAACTGTTGGTCAATTTCGTTGTATTTTACCATTGACCATATCAGAGCTATGCCCGAAAGTGCTTGTAATCCTACAAAACCAAAATTTAATGGAAACGTAGTTACTGCAACCACCCAAACTGAAAAAACTATCCACATCGTTGCAAGCCATGTCAAGAATATTTTGTTCGAAAGCCCCATTGTTCATCAAAAAACAAATGAGCAGTTTTGAATACAAAAAAGCTATGAATTAATAATATTAACTCAAAATATTGATTTATAAAAAAAATAAAAAGCTGGAAGCCAAAAAAATGGTTTCCTCACTTTTTAAATAAACTTTTACCGTTTTATACTAGTTTTTTTCCTAACTCGTAAGCTGTTTTATAATCTACAATTCCGCTTGGAGATTCAACTGCTTTTTTGAACATTTCGCCTTCGATTTCGATTTTAAGTGGACCAATAGCTAGAGCACCAATTCCAAACTTTCCTGGAGTGAACTCTTTTCCTTTGTGGCTAGCTTTTACTCCTTCAACACCCAACGGTGGAACAGCGTTAATGTCTCCAAGAACTTTGACTTTTTGTCCGTATTTTTCAAGAACATCCAAAGGCAATAACTGAATTCCCGCTGCACCACATGCCAAGACTATGTCAGCATCTTTAATGGATTGACCAACTTCTTCAGGAGTAGCTGCTTGAACACCACAAACCTGTTTTGTTCCTAATTCTTCATTTATTTTGTCCGCTACAGCTTTTGCTCTGTCTAGTTTGCGTGAAGTAAGAACAACATTACCGCCTTCATTGGCATATAGTTTAGCTGCAACCACACCAACTGGTCCGGTTCCTGCAAGAATTGCAACTGTTTTTCCTTTGAAGTCGCCGAATTTTTCCTCATAGAGCTTCAATGTTTTTACTACAGCAGCTGATGCTGTGGTGTATGCGCCGCGTGGGTCAATTATTACTGATAACTCGAAGGGGGGGAACATAGATTTTTTAACTGCTTCAAGAATTGCAAGAGCTTTTTCTACATCTTGACCGCCGATGAACACGTTAGTGTATTTTGCGCCATCTGGTCCTCGGGGGAACATGGCGTCTTGAATTAGTCTTTGGGCGTCACTGACCTCTACGCCGCTGTAACTGAATATTTGGGCGTCTGGATAAAGGTCGATGGCGACTAAAATGTCAAAGGGGCTTGCATATTTGTCGGTATCTAAAAATATTATAACATTTTTTCGAGTTGACAAGGCATATAACCTCACAATATTTGTGAAAGGTAATCTAAGTATAGTGCGATTTATGTGTTTTGTAATCTGATAACTGAAAACCAAACAAAATATAACGCACCATAATGTCATGTAACATCGGAAAATTCGGTGACGTTTTTGCTCAAGCTTTACAACACCCTAACCCGGAAACTGGAAGTTTTCAAACCAAAAGAAGAAGGAAAAGTAAAGGTGGTCACCTGTGGGCCTTCAATTTACCAGTTACCCCATATTGGCAACTACAGAACTTTCATGTTTGAAGATGTGCTTCAAAGGTACCTAGAATATTTGGGATACGATGTTCAAAGATTAATCAACATAACAGACGTAGAAGACAAAACTTTAGTTGAAGCTTCTAAACAAAAAGTTCCACCAAACGAGTTAACCCAAAAAAACATTGAAATTTTTCTTGATGAACTCAAACAACTAAAAATCAAGATTCCTGATTTTATTGAACGGTCTTCCACCTCAGTTAACCAAGCTGTTGAATTAATCAAAATTTTATTAGAAAAAGGCTATGCTTACGGGTACACTTACAAAGGTCGAAAAAACGTGTATTATGATCCATTAAAGTTTGATGGATTTGGTAAACTTTATGGTCTTGACATGAGCAAGTGGCCCAAGCAGCATCGCCGTTTTCATCGTGATAACTATTCTGGTGACAGATGGAATAAAGGGGATTTCATTTTATGGCGAGGATACAAAAAAGGTGACACATTGTTTTGGGAGACAAAACTAGGCAAAGGACATCCGGCATGGAACATTCAAGATCAAGCAATGGTAAAAAAAACTTTTGGATTCAACGTTGACATTTGGTGCAGCGGAATAGATAGTACACATCGTCATCATGATTACATTATAGCAACAGTTGAATCAATTATTGATAGATCCTTTGTAAACTATTGGCTTCATTGTTCTCATTTGATTTTTGACGGTGAAAAAATGTCCAAACGCAAAGGGAATATCAAATATCCAAAAGATTTGATTGAAACAGAATGCATTTGGAACAACATTCGGTTCTTTCTGATTTATGGTCATTATCGGCGAAAACTCAATTTTACGTTCACTGAATACTCTAAAACTTGTGATTTGCTAAATAATTTTCGAGGAATGGTTGAAAAATTACGGGTACCCCAAAACTCCAAACAAAAATCTTGCGCTACTACAAAGAAGCTGGTTACAAAAATAAAAACAAATTTCGAGAAACACATGAACAACGATTTGCACGTTAAGACTGCTTTCAATTCTTTGTATATTACGGTTTCACAAATGGTTCAACTTAATGAGAAAAATCTGGTAAGCGCTGAAGACTCAAAAAAAGCTTTAGCAAATCTTAAGGCAATTGACTCTGTATTACGGGTGATTTTCTGACAAAAGGAAGCTCTTAGATGTGGCAAAAAAGAAAAAACGCATAATTTTTCATGTTGACATGGATCACTTTTTTGCAGCAATAGAAGAAAGAGAGCGCCCCGAAATTAAAGACAAACCAGTAGTAGTAGGTGCTGACCCAAAACAAGGCAAAGGACGCGGAGTAGTAAGCACCAGTAATTATGAAGCACGTAATTATGGAATAACCTCTGGGGTTCCAATTACACGGGCTTGGTCATTGTGTCCTGATGCTATTTTTCTTCCTGTAAATTATTCCCTTTATCGGAAAGTTTCTGCAAGAATAATGAAAATCTTACAAACTTATGCCGATAAGTTCGAAGGTTGGGGCTTAGATGAAGCATTTTTGGATGTTACTACTAATGTTAATAATTTTGATGATGCAGAACAATTAGCGCTAAAAATCAAAAACGAAGTAATCCAAAAAGAACGATTAACTTGTTCGATTGGAGTTGGACCCAACAAGCTTGTGGCAAAGATAGCTAGTGACTTTGTGAAGCCAGACGGTCTAACAATTGTGCAACCTGAAGATGCTGAATCTTTTTTATCGCCCCTTAGGGTACGTAAACTATTGTGGGTGGGAAAGAAAACCGAAATCCGCCTAAATAATATGGCAATCAAAACTATAGGGGATTTAGCAAAATATAACCCAAACATTCTAGCAGAAAAATTTGGTTCATCAGGCACTCAGTTGTATTTGATGGCTCAGGGTATTGATGAAAGTGATGTTCAAGAACATTGGGAACAAAAATCAATGAGCCGAGAAACAACGTTCCAACAAGACATGTCCGATTTTGATATTGTTTTAGATATTGTTAATGCATTATCAGAAGATTTACATCAAGAATTAGTTGCTTCAGATTTTCTTTTCAAAACAGTTACAATCAAAATACGTTACGAAAACTTTGAAACACATACCCACGGGAAAACGTTAACCATTTTTTCAGACCAACTAAAGGACATACAAAAAACCGCTGTTGATCTCGTAAAAGATTATTTGTTTCTTGACCGAAAGGTTCGTTTAATTGGTGTGCGCCTTTCTAACTTGTTTTCTGCTGAAAAACAGACGCGATTAACGGATCATTAGCGGTTTTTTATATGTATTTGGTCTAATCTAGTTTTTTAACGGAAAAAACCAGTAACATTAATAGGTTGTTATACTTCCCTTTTTTGCAAGTGATGATGTTTGCCTAAAATGGATGTTATGATTCAAAGTGGTCGAAGCATTATTCAAGGTCGAGGCAAAGAGATGGGAAAACTCTCCGACGTCTACATCAAAGATGTCACGGAAGTAAAAATGCATTCCCAAGACATGGAAGCTCTTGGCATCGAACCAAATACCAACGTTAAACTTACAACCCAATTCGGTAGCGTGGTTTTGCGCGCTGTCCAAACTGATGAACTTCCTGGACCAAAATATGTGTTTATCAGTTATGGTCCATGGGTAAACTATATTGTGGATTACAGAACCCACGGAACAGGTATGCCTTCAATCAAATGGGTTGAAGGTCAAATTGAACCTGCACCGACTGAAAAAGTTCTCACTATCGACGAAGTACTAGCTGACCTACGAACAGAGTAAGGAGGAATTTAAATTGAAAGAACTAATAATTAAAAATGGATTAGTTTATGACCCCCTGAATAAAATAAACGGAGAAAAAATGGACATCTGCATCAGAGATGACAAAATCGTCGAATCTGTTAGCGACAAAGCAGAAGTCATTGACGCTTCTGGCATGGTTGTTATGCCTGGAGGTGTAGACCTTCATAGCCACATAGCCGGTGGAGAAGTAGACACCGCTCGTATGCTGCGACCGGAAGATCACTACCAAGACTATGAATACAAAACTGCAATAACACATTCAGGTGTGGGATATTCTCTTCCTACTACTTACACAACAGGTTATCGTTATTCTCGAATGGGATACACAACCGTTATGACTCCTTCTGCTGTTGCCCTTCAAGCACGTCATGTTCATGAAGAACTTAAAGACACACCGATGCTTGATAGTGGAATTTTCACATTATTAGGTGACTGGTGGTTCAGTTTAGAACACATCCGAGATGGATTACTTGAAAAAAACGCGGCTCACCTTGCATGGATGCTTAACTCTTCTAAAGCATATGCAATCAAAGTAGTTAATCCCGGAGGCTTAGAATCGTGGGGCTTTGGACGAAACGTACGAGGAATTGATGACGAAGTTCCAAATTTTGGAATCACTCCCCGAGAAATTGTTAGAGGATTAATTAAAGCCAATACCTTGCTTAATTTGCCTCATTCTATTCATCTTCATTGTAACCGGCTAGGTCAGCCTGGAAACAGTGCAGTTACTTTAGAGACAATGAAAGCAGTAGAAAACTTGGCTAAATACGACAAACCAATCATGCACATCACTCACGTCCAGTTTAATGCTTATGGCGGTGAAGACTGGTCAACTTTCAAGTCTGGTGCAGAAGAACTTTCAAAATACATGAACAATCATAATCACGTAACCATGGATATGGGTCAAGTAACATTTACTGATACGACAACAATGACTGCTGATGGTCCTGCCCAGTTTGGCTTGTACAATGTAACAGGAAACAAGTGGGTAAACCATGACGTTGGAGTAGAAACAGCCGGTGGTATTGTTCCAATAAAGTATAAACGCTCCAGTCCAGTAAACGCTTTACAATGGTCAATTGGCTTGGAAATGGCTCTTTTAGTTAAAGACCCTTGGAAAATTTTTATGACCACCGATCACCCGAATGGTGGACCATTTACTTTGTATCCTAAGGTCATTACTTGGTTAATGAGCAAAGATGCACGTGAGAAAGTATTAAAGAAAATTCACCGACAAGCAAAACGAAAAAGCTTGTTGCCCACAATCGACCGTGAACTCACATTATATGAACTAGCTGTTATGACTCGTGCAGGGACTGCAAAGGTTCTTGGAATGAAACAGAAAGGTCATCTCGGGGTTGGAGCTGATGCAGATGTTGCAATCTACAACATTAATCCTGAACAAGTAGACATCGCCAAGAAATACTTGACTTTCCGAAAAGCTCTGAAGAAAGCAGCTTACACAATCAAAGGCGGCGAAATTGTAGTAAAAGACGGAAAAGTTGTCAAAGAGGTATTCGGTAATGTTCATCACCTTAACATTGAAACCAAAATGCCTGCAGATGCATATGGCGACCTTCAAGCAAGATTCAAAGAATACGTGACCGTAGAATACGAAAACTATCCAATTCAGGACGGATTTGTACATAATCCAATTTCTATACCAGTTAAAGCGGGGGTATAAAAATGGTAACTTTAAAACCTAAATTTGTTTCAAAATATCCAATTGAAGGAAGAAGTATAACTCCTGATGTTTTTGCAGGAAAAACAATCAAAGAAGTCAGCGAACTAGAAGCATGGGAAGGAAACCGAAAACTAACCCTTGCTGACCTATTCGAAATTTCCGATGATACAGACTCAAAAGACATGATAAAAATTGTAGGCGATGCAAGCAAAGTGCGAAACGTTGGAATGAACATGACCTCAGGAAAAATACTTGTCGACGGAGAAATTGGTTGGCACGTTGGTGAAATGATGCGTGGTGGTTCAATAGTAGTGACAGGTAACACTGGTTCATGGGCAGGTTCCCAAATGAAAGGTGGAACAATCGAAATCAAAGGTGATACAGGTGATTACATCGGTTCTGCTTACAGGGGAAGCGATAAAGGCATGACCGGTGGAACAGTTATTGTTCATGGAAATGCAGGAAATGAAATTGGCAACAACATGAAAGGTGGATTAATCAAAGTAATGGGAAATGTTGGCATATTCGCTGGTGTTCACATGCACGGTGGAACTATCTTGATTCAAGGCGAATCAGCAAGACGTGCAGGCGGACACATGACTGGTGGCAAAATTATTCTAATGGGCAAAACTGAAGACGTTTTGCCGTCATTTTCCATTGAAGAAATCAAAAAATCTGTAAAAGTTGAGGGCGAAAAGGTAATTGGTCCCTTTTATCTTTTTGAGGGCGATATGGCCGCTGACGGAAAAGGGAAACTATACATTTCCCAACCAAATAATTCACAACTAAGTTCATACGAAAAGTATCTAGAATAAATTTGGTGAAAACTTTTGACAAACTTAAAACTTTGCGTTAATCAACTAGCATATAATCTAGCAATGGAACTTTGTGGCAACGCCAACGAATATGGTGTTGTCGTAAAAAAAACTGCTTCAGGCGCTATCTTGATCGATGCTGGAATCGAAGCAAAAGGCGGTTACGCTGCAGGAAAAGTCATTACGGAAATTTGTCTGGGTGGCTTAGGAACGGCCGAAATTGTTTACAAAAACTATGATGATCTTGACATTCCATCTGTTCTAGTTCATACCGATTATCCTGCAATTTCAACTTTAGGTTCCCAGTTTGCAGGCTGGCAAATCAAAGCAGATAAGTACACTGCAATGGGATCTGGACCTGCCCGAGCCTTATCTCTTAAACCCAAAGAATTGTACGAAAAAATTGCTTACACTGACAATTCAGATGTTGCTGTTCTTGTTCTGGAAACCTCAACCGAGCCAACTGAAGAAGCAATAACCAAAATCTGTGATGCATGTAAAGTAGATCCAAATAATCTGGTTTTAGTCCTTGTACCTACCAGTTGTATTGCAGGTTCTGTTCAAATTTCTGGAAGAATCGTTGAAACTGGTTTGCACAAACTAACTGAACTCGGATTTGACCCTAAACTTGTTAGTCATGGTTGCGGTTATGCTCCAATAGCACCTGTGCACCCTAAATCTGCTCAGGCTATGGGACGAACAAACGACGCAATAATCTATGCTGGTACCGCTTACTACACAGTGAACGCTGAAGATGAAGAAGCACTAAAAGAACTATTAGAAAAAGCTCCAGCTTCAAAATCAAAAGGTTATGGTCAACCTTTCATGAAAATTTTCAAAGAAGCTGACTATGACTTCTACAAGATTGACCCTGGATTGTTTGCTCCTGCAGTTTTCGTGATAAACAATGCTGCTACGGGTAAAACTTTCCGTGCTGGAAAAGTTGACATCGAAGTCTTTAAGAGTTCAATAAAACTTCAAGATTAACTGGATTTTTTTATATCTGACCATCGCTTGTACAAGTGATGGTCAATTCCCAGTACATCTAAAATTCTTCCAACAACAAAATCGACTAATGCATCAATGTTTTCTGGTTTATGATAAAACGCAGGCATTGCTGGAACAATATGAACTCCTTGTTGAGATAGTTCGAGCATATTTTTTAGGTGAATACTGCTTATGGGAGTTTCACGTGGCACAAGAACTAGTTTTCTTTTTTCTTTAATCATTACGTCTGCAGCGCGCAAAACCGCATTTTCTGCAAATCCATTAGCTATACCTGCTAATGTCTTCATGCTACACGGAACAATTACCATTCCATTAGTTTTGTATGAACCGCTAACGATTGGAGAACTCCAATCATCAATTTCGTGAACGTGAGTTGCCAATTCATTCACATTATCAACTGAGACTTCTAGTTCAAATTTAATTATTTTTTTGGCTGCTTCACTGATCACAAGATGTGTCTCAACATTGTTTTTGCTCAATTCCTCTAGTAACCGCTTGCCGTAAATTATTCCACTTGCTCCAGTTATTGCTACTGTTAACTTCACATAAGCACCTAGAATACTATATACCTGTTATTCACTAAAGCCTTTTGGAAAAAAATAAAAAAAGTAAGTGTTACACTTTTTTACGTATTTTCAGGGGTTAATGTTGGAATTCTTTTAAAGAGTATGACTCCAATTGTAAATGCCGCAACAATGTCAATCATTCCTTGTATGATGTTCCAAAAAGCTACTTCGCCGATGAAGGCTCCTAATCCAATTAGTCCTAATGAATTTCCAAAGAAACTAATAGAATCAGTGCTTGAGAACATGCCAATTATCACATCTGGTGTCATGTTGTAGAATACAGGTAATGCGAAGTAAAAATTGACAAGAATAGTAACTACAACTCTTATTATAATTGCCAATACTCCCGCGAACAGGAAAAGCCGTTTATTGTCTAAGAGTTTTTTTGTTCCACCAATTTTTGCTGCAAAAATGGCAGGAATTAAGAACATCCAAATCGTTGCTAACGGTTTCATTATTGCTCCAACTGGTCCCCCTGCTGCTGGACCAACAAATCCAATGAGTGGTGAGCTGATGGCTACGCATAGTAATGTTGGTTTAATCCCAAATAATATCCAGCAAATCATCCATGGCATTGCGACTAGGTCTATTCGTAACATCCAAGGGGTTACAAAAATGGGGGGTAAGCTTTGCATTAATATTGTAAGTGGAGCCAATATTGCAGCGCCTGCAAGTTTTACGGTTGGTCTGTTAAGGTTCATGATGTTGTCTCCTAGTTTTTGACTCTACAATATCAACTAATTTAAGAGTAACTACCTATATTTGAGTAATGTTTGGCGTTTTTTGCAAAATGTTTTAAACACTGTTTAAAAATTACTCTACAAAGAACACAGGAGAATTCCAAGATTCAAGAACTTAAACTGAATGAAGTCCACAACTGGTTAACTAAAGAAACGGAATCTACAGTTAAATCACTTAATGGACAAGCAAACCAATTGCTCCATGATATCAAAAGTCGGCTTGACGAACTTTTTGAGTCTTCTGAAAAACTTATACAGGATGCAGAAAAAGAAATGGCACGCGGAAGCCGAAAAACGTTTCGGCGTGCAAAGTTTTTGTTTAAACTTGCGGGTAATTTTTCTGATCTAATCGATGAGGTTGTTATTCCTGATGAAATTAACAGCCAAACTCTTGGTGAGGTATCTGAAAAACTAACTAAAGCCATGGAAAAAATCAATCAAGAAAAAAATAAATGGTTTAAAGCTCTTGCCCCATATTTTATTCTTTCCCGCAGGCGATTCGATGCGTCTTACAAAAAAGCTGAAGACCCCTACCAAACGTTAATTGCTTTTTTATCTGATGATTACTCTAAAGCGGTACAAATTGAAAGTGTTCCTCAAAAAATTGTGGAACTCCAACAGGTCTTGGAAGAACTTAAAAAATATAATGCATCAGAAAAATCTAGAACAGACGAACATGAAAAACTTGAAAAGCAAATTAAAGAAAATCAACAAAAATTGAAAGCTTTGCAAAATCAAAGTGAACTATTTGACCTTGCACAGTTGAATTCTAAAATTAATGAATTGACTGGAGCTGTGAAATATGAGCTTCGGCATCTGGAAAAATCTCTTTTAAAGTTTCAAACTTTAGTGATCAACCCTGGTTACAGTCTTGCTCCTGATGCAAACAGCAAACTAGCTGAATACCAGAACAATCCATTTGAAGCCTTGGCAACTGAAAAAGTAGGATATCCTTTGTTGAAGTCTATTCTGCAAAAAATTGATACTGCACTGAATAACAAAAAAATGAAACTTAAACCAAGCAGGTTACGAAAAGCAAAAGAACAAATTGTAAGAATTGTTCAAAAGGATGTTTTATTGTCACTTCAACGTGACTGCACCCAATTTTTTGATAAAAAACGTGAATTGCTCTCTTCAGGTGCATTAAATGAATGCAAAGATGAAAAAGCAGAATTACAAGATTCTTTGAAAAGTCTTGAAATTAAAAAAAGTTTACTGGAAGCTAAAAACGATAGATTATCTAAAGAACATGAAGAAGCAAAAAAAAGAGCGGATGAACAAAAAAAAGAGCTTGAAAGCTTATTGTCAACTGTTACGGGGAGTTCAGTTAAAATCTTTTTAGATTAAACCATTTTCTGTTTTTTACCGGTTTTTTGCTAAATGCCTAGAAGTTAGCTCTATAACATTGTTTCAGAATGCTTAAGTCTTTTTTGAAAAATAATTAGGTATGATATGTAGCAAGATTGAAAAATTCCAGAGAGAGAAAGGAGTTATCATCCTGCTACATATCACATTATAGTTTTAAGTTTTTACATGTATTTTTAATTTTCTTTTTACGCTAAATTTATTTATTCCGATTAGATTGAGTTAGCGTGGCGAAAAGTATGAAGATTGGACTTATTGGTGGAACCGGTAATCAAGGTCAGGGTTTGGCTCTTCGATTAGCTATGGCTGGCCACGAAATTAAAGTTGGTTCTCGTAGCCTTGAAAAAGCTCAAAGAATCATCGATGAATTAAATACAAACATAGACAAAGTAGCAAAAGCTTTGGAACTTTTGTTTCCAGAAAACAAAATGGACTGGGTCGAAAAAAAAGAATTCACAACCGCTGCTGAATTAGAACTGGCAAAAAAGAACATTGTTGGAATGCAAAACGAGGATGCAGTAAAAGATGTTGATGCAGTACTTTTGACTGTTCCGTTTGAGTATGCAAAAAGTACTCTTGAACAGCTTCTGCCTAACATGAACCCGGGAACAATCCTAGTTGATGTAACTGTTCCCTTGAAACGAATTGGAAAGACTTTTGTTTGTGAAACATTCCCTGAAGGTTCAGGTAGCAAGCACCTCGCCGCAATAGTCCCAGAAAACATACCTGTTGTTGCCGCATACAAAACAATCAGTGCTCACCGCTTAATACATATCGAACGACCTCTTGATGGTGTAGACGTTTTTATTGCCTCTGACGACAAAGAAGCCCTGACAAAAATAATTGAATTAACTAACTCTATTAGGCACCTAAGAGGAATCGAAGTTGGTCCATTATTGTGCTCAGTGAGTTTAGAGTTAATGACAGCAGTGCTGATTACAATCAACATTCGACATAAAACAAAACAAACTTCCTTCAGAGTTACTATTTAACTGTGATCTGGAACAAGTAAAATTAATCCTGCTTTAGCAGGTTTTCTCTTTTTATTTTTATTTTGAATCATGCAGATATGAAACATATAATTGTCTAAAGTTGTAGGAAATGTTTTCATTTTTTAAATTCAGAGTTTGCAATTGCTATGAATGCTAGTATGCATACATCTACTGGCAAGCGTGGATTTAATAGTAATTAAAAGTAAGGTCATAAATTTTTATTTGTTTATCTTAAAGAATTTGTATCTTTGCAGGCGTGGCCATCCTGTTTTGGCGTATTTTTTCATATTCGGGTTCTTTTTTAGCCAATCCATCATATGAAAAAAGCTTTTCGCACGCTTTGTTTCCCGTTCTTCGATTGGTTCGTAACCGAGATTTCTAATTTCATCAAGATAAGCCGTTTCAGCAAGGTCTTGGGTGTCTCCAACTACTTTAATTCGTTTGATTTTGTCTTCTCCATATTTTTGCTTTAGTTTGTTGATTGCTTCATCAAAAATGTAGCCTCTGCACAAGTGAATTTCTTCATCAGAGTTTAGTTTAATTTCAGTTAGTAATTTATCTACAATTTTCGCTGCTTGTTTTAGGTATGTTTTGCTAGTGAAATATTTGCCCTGAAAATATTTTACATCAATAACGCCATATCGGAATTCTTGTGTTGAATCTTGAAAAGCTGCAATAACTACTCCAAATAGTAGGTCTCCCATTCCTGCATCGTCTATGATGATTGTCATTGTTTCGCCTTCTTTTAATACTGACAGGATTGGTGTTGATACAATAAAAAGGCGTTGATTGCTAAAATTAAATTTGGGTCCGTGAGAACAAGAAAGTTCCTAAACTTATCATCAACGAGTTAAAACCGATAACAACTACTAGACTGATTAACCAACCTAGCGGTCCAAGTATTGTTGATGCTGAACCAAGTAAACACCATCGAAGTAGTTCGACTCCATAAAACATTGGGTCTGCTAACATGGCAACTTGAAGTATAAATGGAGCTGCATCGATCGGGAAAAATACTCCTGAAAGCATGAATAATGGCCACATTACAAAAGTTGAAAGTAGTTGAAATGCATGAAAATCATTCAAAGATGAGCCAATTGCTACTCCTAGACCAACAAATCCTGCTGTAATTAGAAGCATTGCCCAAATGGTGACAAAAGCATTACCTACAAAAGCTAATGAAAGGGTAAAAGCTCCCATTAATGATGCGATTATTAATAGAATTATGCCTTGAATTGTTGCTGTAGTTGCGCCCCCTAATATTTTTCCAATAATTATGCTGGTTCTGCTTACTGGTGCAACCATCATTTCTTTCATGAAACCAAATTGGCGGTCAAATATTATTGAAACCCCCGAAAAAACAGAGCCAAACAATAAACCCATGCCGATTACTCCCGGTGCCATGAACGAAAGGTAGTTTACTTCTCCAACTGGACCAACAAAATTTCCTAACCCTAAACCGAAAATAGCTAAAAAGAATATGCTTTGAGCAACAGATGAAATTACTCGGGCTTTTGCTCGCCAGTACCTTTTTAGTTCTCTCAATAAAACAACATATATTGCTTGTCCAGATATTGGTTGTACCAGTTTTTCCACCTTGTTTCTTTTATCCTCTAACAGGTTTTCCCCGCGCTTGTCTCATTATTCTGTGTCGCCTTAGCATATCCATGAGACTACCTTCTTGTTCACGTATGTTCCGTCCAGTTACAGACAAAAAGACATCATCTAAAGTTGGCTTGCGAAGTTCTACAGATTCTAAAATAATCTCCATGTCTACTGCAAGTTTTACTATTTCGGGAATTCTATGTCCCCCATTATCAAGTAACAAATTCAAACAACGGGGACAAGTTTCTCCATCAAATTGAAGATTTTTCTCACGTTGGTTAGTTTTATCCTCTTCAGATTCGTTTTGAAATTTCGTTTCATTTGGATTGTCAGAATTCGTGTGCATCATACGGCTCATTGCTGCATAATTATTTCCTGAAGCAATAATGTTGATTTTATGGACCCATTCTTTATTTTCTAACTGGACCCGAAGTTTATCGATTGTGTTTGTGTCTTTAACGGTTAAACTGACAACATCTCCTTTTAACGTGGCTTTTAAATTATCTGGGGTGTCTAATACTACAACTTTTCCAAAATCAATTATGAGTATTTGATTGCAAAGAAAATCTGCTTCTTCAGTATAATGGGTTGTTAAGATAACTGTTATTTTCTTTTCTTCGTTAAGCCGCAAAATATGTTCCCAAATAGACCTCCGTGTTTGAGGATCTAAACCTAAAGTTGGTTCATCTAAAAACAACACCTCAGGATGATGAAGTAAACCCCTGGCGATTTCTAGCCTTCTTTTCATTCCACCACTGTATGTTTTTACTAAACTATCTGCACGGTCGGATAATTTGACTAGTTCCAAAACTTCAGTAATTCTATCTTCACGTGTAATCTTATCAAGTCCATAAAGTCGTCCATGGAAATCTAAATTTTCTCTGCCGGTTAATTCAATATCTAATGTTGTATCTTGGAATACATATCCAATACTTCGTCGTACTGCATCTGCCTCTTTTTGAACATCTTTGCCATTTATTCTTGCGGTTCCACTAGTTGGTTTCAATAAAGTAGATAACATGTTAAGTGTAGTAGTTTTTCCTGCTCCGTTTGGACCTAAAAATCCCAATATTTCACCCTTGTTTACTGTGAAAGTGATGCCATTTACTGCTTTGACACCTTTATCGAAAACTTTGGTCAAGTCTTTGACTTCAATAGTGTTCAGTTTACTCAACCCTCAAGTCTGCATGTTTTTTTAAAATCATACCACTTCACGTTAAATATTTGATTAGAGCATTTTTAGATAATAAAATTATTGGCAACGATTAGTCCAATTAAAAGCAATTATGATTATAGTTCCAAACAAGTATAACTTATTGAACCTTTAGTGCAATATGTTTCTGGTGATGTATCTACGTTCCCTCAAACTTGCTTTTTCCCGTTTTAATAGAAAAATATGTTTTTAATCATTTGAATAAAAAAAATCCACCTTTGTTATAATTTGCATTATATTTGTAAATCAATCAACAGACTGAACAAAAACAATCTTTTGATAATTGAACAAAAAATCATTAACTTGAACTTATGCCTATAAATTAGAGCAATATGTCTTTTTTGTTTGCTAATTACAAATGTCCTTTATTGAGTAGTAGTTTTTTTGTGAAAGAACTAACACTGACTCAAAATAGTCCAAAAAAATACAAAGATTTTAATTCTTTGAAGAATTTTCTTTTTTAAGTTTCTCATACATTGAGTAAAATTCAAATTGACCAAACTTTTAAGACAACATACAGGTGGAGTTTTGGTTAATTGTTTGCTAAAATCTAATCTGGTTTTTGTAGATTTTATATCCAATATATCCACCCGCTATTGCTTGAGCTATTATTATGGGGAATAAACCTAAAACTACGCTAGTGAATCGTTCAACAAATTCTGGACTATAAAAAATGATCGATACACCAATTTTTAAAAATGGTGTAAGGACCCAATAAATTGAACTAGTCAACAATGACCACCATAACAACTTTTTTGTTTTATTAAAAAAGCCATAGGAACTATTGGCAAAAATATCAATCAAAAATGCTGTAGCTATGCTGCTTAATCTAGGTGTGGGGTCATAAGGTGCTCCACCTATGAAGGTAGGTATGGAAATCAAACTGAATAATGCTAATTGAAAAAAAATTCTCCACCTACGACCTTCATACCAGAGCAAAGAAAAACTGATTGGAATCGCCAAAAGTATTGTGAACAAAAAATTTGTTCCCGGAATGCCTGTTATTAAGGTTCCCATCTGAGCTATTGAAACTGAAATTACCAGTTGCAAAACTGCCATTACAATAATCATTGTAACGTCTCTAGTTTGCATGATAAAATAACCCCTTCTTTCTCAATTTGGATACAAGCATTTTCAATATTTTAAATTTGTTATATGAACCTAACCAGATTTTTATCATGAATAAGAACAGTTACTATAATGAATCTTGGGTAGACCCATTTTGTTTTAAGAGCAGTTGAACTTTAGTTTTAAAAGCGGTGGCTAGCTGAAAACTTTTTTAGATTTTTTCCAAAAGGTTGGGATTAAAAAATCCATGAGTAGCAGATTTAGGTACATTTGGATCAGTTAACGGTAAAAATTGTCTTGCCTCAATTTTTTCAATGCCTTCAATTTTCTCAAGTTTTTCACCAATTTCAAACATGTGTTTAAAATCTTTTACCGCAACGATTGCCAACAAATCGTATTCTCCCACTGCTTTTATTATCCTGACAACATCAGGAATTTTTGATATTTCTTCAAGAACAGTTGATTTATTGATTTGGCTCACTAATGAAATCATATACCAGACACGTATACAGTAACCGAGTTTGAAAATATCAACATAAACTGAAGGCATAATAACTCCCTTGGCTTTGAGCTTGTTATATCGACGAATTACTGTTATTGTTGAAACTCCTAATTCATTTGAAATCCTGCTAAATGGAACTCTACAATTAGCGATTATTTTTTTTATTATTTTAAAATCTAATTCGTCCATTTTGATACCATTACCACTAATGTAATACTGACAAATTTTTTGGAAAAAGTTCAATTTCAGTCCAGATATTTGATTTGAAGTTGATAACAGTTGGGTGATCCTTAATTTTTTGCGTTTTTTCTTCAATTTCATTCATGTTTTTCAGAGGAATTAAGACATGCACATTATAGTTGCCGTTAAGTTTGACTTGATATGTTGTTGCTCCATTTATTTTTCTTGCGTAATTCATGAATTTTTCTATTTGACCAAACTTGACATTAACACAAACACTCAAATGACCTTGGAATCCAAGTTTTTTTTGATTCACATATGTGGTTGATTTCTTTATTACGCCTTTTTCTTTTAGTTTGTAATAATGTTGTTTTATTTTTGACGTTGTTACATTGCAAATTTCTGCAATATCTGTAAATTTTTTACGTCCATCTTCTAAAAGCAATGCTAGAATTTTCTTATCTATTTCATCTAGTTGTTCTTGGATTGTTAGGGCGCTCCTCGTGAATTGTTTTTCATGAATGTTTCACTTTAAGTGCTTTTAATATAATTTTCTTTTTCTAAATAACCGCTTATTTAACATATTGCTATTAATATAAAAAATACGTTCATTATTTATTGAAAAAACTAACGTTTTTTTCATATTTTATATTTTTACCCAAAATATTATAAACAATTTACAATTAAGAATGGGCTAAGGATGAAAAAATGAAAAAATATACTAAGATTCAAACAAAACTTTTCGCCTTTTTTTGCGTATTAGTTTTTGTAATATCAACAACTTTGGCGATAATGCCAACAGTTGTTGCTCAAGATGAAATTCGTGAAAAACAAACATATGCAATAATAGGTGCTACCCCTAATCCAGTCCAAGTAAACCAGCAAGTATTGCTTCACATTGGAGTAACAGATTATTTGCGAGTTGCGAGTGATGGCTTTGAAGGTCTAACAGTTACCGTTACAAAACCTGATGGCACAACTGAAACGTTAGGTGAGTATAGGACGGACTCAACAGGAGGAACAGGAGCTGTATATACACCAACAATGGTTGGAACATACACATTCCAGACTCATTTTCCGTCACAAACCTACACGTGGACAGCTTCTCCAGCATTTTCAACTAACATCTATGGTACTATTAGATACTTAGCAAGCGATAGTGAAATATTAGAAGTAGAAGTCAACAACGAACCAACGACATATTACCAACCAAGTCCACTTCCTACAGAATACTGGTCTCGCCCTATTGATTCTCAGCTTCATGAATGGTCTACAATTTCAGCCAACTACGTAGCAACACCTCCTAACCTAGTGGCTCCATATAACGATGATGCTCCCGAAACGTCACACATATTATGGACAAATGAAATTCAAACAGGTGGTCTTGCCGGAGGTGCAACATGGAACCACGCATATGAGTGTGGAGATGCATATGAGGGATTCTTTGCTAGTTCAGTGATAATTGGCGGAAAACTGTATTACAACCACTACAAATCTGGTTTTCCAACACAACAAGTCGTAGCAGTTGATCTACATACTGGCGAAGAACTTTGGGTGAAACCACTGACAACACCTAGTGGGGTTGTCGTTAGATTATCATTTGCTCAAAGTTTCTATTGGGATTCTTACAATTATCATGCAGTATTTCCGTATCTGTGGGGAACCAGTGGAAGTACATGGCATGCATTCGATCCTTTTGACGGTCAATATGTTTACAGTATGGAAAATGTCCCCTCTGGAACTAGAGTATATGGACCAAAAGGTGAAATCTACATTTACACAGTCAACACCGCTAATGGATGGATGACATTATGGAACTCAAGCCGTGTAGTATCTGATGAAGGAAGTTGGATTAGATTTGGCATGGGTTCAACTTTTGACGCAAGAGATGGAATAGAATGGAATGTAACAATCCCAACGGGTCTACAAGGAAGTGTTGTAGCTGTTAACTTCCAAGACAGATTAGTCGGTAACGATGCACCCGGGTTCCTTACCATGGGAGACTTACCAGTTCACACATGGGCAATAAATCTAGAACCAGGACACGAGGGCGAACTAATCTTTAACACCGAATGGAATCCACCACCAGGTGACATCACAGTCAGTTGGGGAACCAGATACAATGGAGCACCAAGCTTTGAAGATAAAGTGTATGTCTTATGGTCAAAAGATACCCGACAACTTTATGGATTTGATCTAGATACTGGAGAACAGATTTGGGGTCCAACTGAACCACAGCATTATCTGGATTATCTAGGAATTGAAGTCGTAATTGCTGAAGGAATAATATTCTCTGGAAGAATGGCTGGAATCATCAACGCTTATGATGTCAAAACAGGTCAACTCCTCTGGGAATACTCAGTAGCTGACCCTCATTCAGAAATTTTATGGAGCAATAACTGGCCAGTTCGACCACAATTTATTACTGATGGAAAAATCTACTATGCACACAGTGAACACTCACCAGTAGATCCTAAACCGCGTGGTGCACCTTTCGTTTGTCTAGATATTGAAACTGGAGAAGAAATCTGGAGAATTGACGGCGCTTTCCGTGGAACAGACTGGGGAGGTCGAGCAATAATCGGTGATAGCATAATTGCTGCCATGGATACTTATGACCAAAGAGTGTACGCTATAGGTAAAGGTCCAAGTGAAACGTCAGTAACAATTGAAAACGATGTTATTGCCTTTGGAAATAAAGCACTGATTAAAGGGTCGGTGATGGATATTTCTCCGGGCACACAAGAAACTGCCATTAAAATGAGGTTCCCGAAAGGCGTTCCTGCAGTATCTGACAACTCTATGAATGATTGGATGCTGTATGTATACAAGCAGTTCAGTCGCCCAGCTGACGCAACTGGAGTTCCAGTTAAAATCGAAATCGTTGACCCCAATAATCAGTATGCATGGATTGGAACTGCAACAACTGATGTTTACGGCAACTACGCTTATTCGTTCACGCCCCAAATTGAAGGTCAATACATGATTATTGCCACTTTCGACGGCTCAGCTTCATACTATGCTTCAACAACAACAACATACCTCATCGTGGACGAAGCACCTACACCATCAACACAAATAGACACCGAAGAGCCAATTGACACTCAAACACCACCAGTAGCTATAGAAGAACCAACAGCATTCATCACAACAGAAATAGCCATCATTGCAACCGTCGCAATAGCCGCAGTAATCGGCATAGGCGCTTACTG
Source organism: Candidatus Bathyarchaeota archaeon (assembly GCA_024650005.1). Classification (GTDB taxonomy): domain Archaea; phylum Thermoproteota; class Bathyarchaeia; order Bathyarchaeales; family Bathyarchaeaceae; genus Bathyarchaeum; species Bathyarchaeum tardum. The sequence goes on from JANKMT010000001.1 coordinate 634,313, forward strand.
GACCCTAAAACGCAAATAAACCCAAACATCTTTTCTCCCTCTTTTTTTTGGGAGTAAAACTTTAGAAGAAATGGGGCTGAAAAGGTTCAAACACAAAAACGAAAAATCATAACAAATTGATAGTAACATGGTTTTTCATTTTTTTCACCTTCAATTACCTGTGTAAAAACCTCAGCAAACCCATTTCTCTATCGGATAAACAACTTTCTACTTTTATCTTTCTTTAAGCTCACACAGTTAAACAACACAAACATAGAATTGATATTCAGCATATGCTTTGGCATAAGTCAAATCAATCAATGTACCGATATGCTGACTATAACCTACCTCAACTGAATAGTAAGTAAAAAGAGCATCAGTTAAATTGAATTTTTAAAAATTCAATATTCTTATAGAACAAATATAATTCTGGAGACGTATCCACTGGCTCCCTTAACTCACTTTTTTTAATATTTACCCTAGAGCTGAACAAGTTTTGAAACAAAATATTGGTTCAATTAGTTTTGAACCTGAAATTTTTCAAAACATTAGCTGTTTTTCAAAGAATGGAGGTGCAAATATAATGAGCTCTGGACCAACAAATAAGTGGCTAGAGGCTCACACATATCAATTTAATTATGAAATTGTAAAAAACCAGTTTTCTGATCTAAAACACCTAAAAAATATACAATCGAAAAGACCATTTCAAACTCCATTTGAGCATCCTACCCTATGATAAAGTATAACAATTGTTTTGTCTATACCTACTAAGAACATGTAAGTTTGGAACTTTTTGATACAAAGTGAGAAAGCAAAAACGCAAAGAAAAATTTACAAAGTTTTAATACAAATAATTACTAAAGAAATGGGTTTGCTGAGGTTTTTACACAAGTAATCGAAGGGTGAAAAAATGAAAAACCATGTTACTATCAATTTGTTGATGATTTTTCCTTGTTGTGTTTAAACCTTTTCAGCTCCATTCCTTTAATGGTTTACTCTAAAAAAGGAGGAAAGTTGGTTATTTCCTTCTTAATAACCAATATGATGCAACACCAATAACTGCAATTGCTACAGATGCTATTATAATTGCAAGTTCTGTTGTAATCAATGGCGTTTCTACTGGTTCCGTGAGATCAATTGGAACTTCTGGTTCTGTTGGAGTCGGTTGTTCAGGTTCAATTGGTGTCTGAGGTGTCGGTGCTGGATCAACAACAAGGTAAGTTGTTTTGGCTGAACCGTAATATGCGTTTGTTCCTTCAAAAGTAGCTATAATCATGTATTCGCCTTCAACTTGAGGCCTAAATGAATAACCATAGTTGCCGTAAACATCAGTTGTTGCAGTTCCAATCCATGCATACTGATTATTGGGGTCAACGATTTCGATTTTAACTGGAACTCCAGTTGCGTCAGCTGGGCGCTCAAACTGCTTGTACACGTACATCATCCATTCGCTCATGTATTCATCAGATATTGCAGGTACTCCATCGGGGAATCTTGCTTTCATCTCAATACTGTTAGTTCCTGGTGATACATCAGTAACTGTTCCCGTAATCAATGCACTTGATCCAAGTTGGATTGCAGTATTAGGAGCAGATATTGATATGGCACTGGGACCTTTTCCTATTGCATATACCATTTGGTCATATGAATCATAGGTTGCGATTATGCTATCACCAATTATTGCTTTACCACCCCAGTCAGTTTGCCTGAATAATCCATCAGCTCTCCAAATTTCTTGACCCGTTTCAGCATCAATGCAGATAAATGGTGCACCACGCGGTTTAGGATCTACTGGTGAGTGTTCACTGTGACCTAGGTAGATTTTTCCATCAGTTATAAACAGAGGATATACTGGCCAATTGTTACCCCACAACATTTCATTGTAAGGATCTACTGCTTCATAACTCCATATTAGATTTCCAGTATCAATATCATAAGCATTTAGTTCACCAGCCATTTTTGCATTTACAAACAATTTGTCATAAACTATCGCACTACCAATGCCGAAAATTCCTAAGTAATGCATTGACTCAGTTGGACCCCAAAGTTGTTCACCCGTTTCTGTGCTGAAACCCCAAACTTGGCGAGATTCTTTTCCTCTAAGAGTGAAAATTCCAGCTTCACTGCTTCCAGTTCCATAACTTACAGTTAGATCGCCTAATGGTGGTTGCCATGATGTTTGCCAAAGTAATTTTCCTTCATTACCGGGTTCAAGACTTAAACTCCACATTTGAATTGGTGCATCACCCATGTCAATCCAGCCTGCAGCTGTTGTACCTATTATTCGGTCACTAAGAGTTGCGCTAATTCCGCCAGGTAGACCTGTTGGTATTGTAATGTTCCATTCTTGCCCTCTTTGTCGCGCGTTTTCAATTATTTGTCCTTCCGCTCGCCAACTTCCTGCACCAAATTCTGTAGCGGGACCTGTTACTGCTCTACTAGAGTTCCAAAGTGCCATCCAGCCATTCTGAATGTTAGTTTCATAGATGTATATTTCCCCTTTTGGTCCAGTTAAAGTGTAACTTGCACCAAATCGTACGCTTCTAGAGGGCACGTTCAACATGGTATATACCCATTCTCCACTTAAGGGATCAAAGGCATGCCAATCATTTCCATCAAGAGCCCAGATGTATCCGTATGTTCCGTGATAGTTATGGGATGAGAAATAAAAGGTTTGACCAAATGAAACCCTCAGAGCTTTACCGTCAAGATTTTGAAGTTCTTTGTTCCACAATTCTTCTCCGGTGTGTATATCCACTGCTACAACCTTTTGTGTAGGGAATCCTGCTTTGTACTGGTTGTATACTAGCACTCCAGCCAAAATTATTGAGTCTGAGAAAAAGCCTTCATATGCATCACCACATTCAAAAGCTGCTTCTCCTAAAAATCCACCAGCAAGTCCACCCATTTTTAACAAAGGTTTTTCCCACAATATGTGAGCTGATTCTGGGGCATCTTCATTAAATGGTGCAAAATTGTTTGCTGGGGTTCCTAACCAGCTGGCCGATATTGTGTTCCAACTTCTATGTTGCGCATCTATTGGTCGCGTCCAATATTCGTTCGGAGTTGGTATAACGGGATAGTATTCTCCAGGTTCTTGTTGAACTTCTACTTCTAATATTTCACTATCACTGGCCAAGTATCGTATAGTGCCATAGATATTTTGCGAAAAAGCTGGTGGAGAATTCCAAGTGTATAATTGCTCAGGAAAGTGTGTTTGGAATGTGTAGGTTCCAACCATATTTGGGGTAAACACGGTTCCAGTTCCACCTGTCGAGTCAGTTTTAAAGGGTCCCAATGTTTCAGATTGACCATCTGGTTTTGTTACCGTAATTGTTAGACCTTCCCATCCATGTGAAGTTACGGCAAGATAGTCGGATATTCCAACGTGTAAGAGTACTGGTTGATTAACTCCTACAGGGTTTGGTATAGCTCCTATGTATGCATACGTTGTTTTTTCTCTAATTTCTTGTGCTGCACCTGTTGATATTGTTAAAATAATTGTAGATAATAATAGCAACATTGTTAGCATGATTGTTGTTATTTTTTGTTTGATTTTTGTCATTTTATCAATTCCGTGTTTTAATATTGTAAAAAATTTATATATTAAACCAACGATTACATTTAATTATTTTATATTTTAAGATAATGGATTAAATTAATAAGTAATTAAATATAATTATTAAATTAGGGGAAGATTATTTTGGGAAAAAATTACAGCAACCAGTTTGTTATTCGCACATTGAGACTAAAAAAAGAACCAGATAACATAATGGTCAAAGATGCAAAAGAAAATGGGTTGAGTGTAAATACAGTTTATAACCAAGTTATTGATAGATATGTAAATTCTTTCAGATTTATTGAAAAATTTCCTTGCTTAGCAATCCCTTGTGAAATGATAAAAGAATTTTTGAATGAAGTCCCAGAACAAAAAATTATAACTTTAGGAAAAATGTTTGGACAATACATTCCTAAGCATTTATTATTTCTTAAAGAAAAAGATCTTAACGCTCAAAATTTGATTTCACTAATGAAAACTGCAGGACAAGATAATAACTGGTTCCAATTTAATGAAAAAAATTACAATGGGCATCCAAAAATAATGCTTAGACATCAAAATGGATTAAACTGGAGCATATTCTTAAAAAATTTTTACCAAACAATTTTTTATGAAATATTCAAAACAGAAATAAAAATTGATATCTGTAACAATTCACTTCTAATTTTGTTGCCAAAAAACTCTTGATATGGAATATTGATTAGTTACTTTTCCTTAGACCACCGCCAAAATTCAAGCATTTAAAATTTTGATAATACCCACGTTAAACAGATTGATAACCAATAATTTTTACAAGTCAGACTATACGTGTCAGGGTGCTTTTCAACAAGGTCACATTAACAAAGATTGTGCCAGGAATTTTTTTCATAAAAACAAATTAACTTTTGAAATTTTAGTTTTCAATTTTGAACTTACAATTAAAGAGTGGAGAGCGAAAAGAAACTAAAATCCTTTAAACATTATAAAGCATCTTTAGCATGGGATTTATCCATGAATAAAATTGAAGCAGTTTTTAATCGAATTAGTGGAATATTAATTGCTTTGATTTTAGGCTCACTTAGTTTTTTTGTTATGTTTATTCTTGTTTTGTTATGTAACCCCTTACTTCCAATTCACTTTTTTGCCCAAATGGGTTTTGCGTGGCATCACATACCTGAATTAATTGGATTCTTTTTTGTTGGTTGGTGTCTAGGGGAAGTTACAATTGCTTTACATAAATTAAATGATTAAATGTAAAACAAAAAATTCAGTATGTTGATTTTGTGTTTTTAATCCTATTGTTAGCCATGTCTTTAGGCTCTTTGCTAGATCATTATTTGGAAGTTGTAATTCCAATAGTTACAATTCCGTCCTTTCTAGGATATATTTTCAGAAGATTAACCAAATGGAAAATAAAAAATTAGGTAGAATTTTAAAGTCTAAAAAAGCTTTACCTAAACGTAAAGACGGTTACATCTTTAACCCTAAGATACCTAGCCACTGTGCAGGGTTTTTTAGGGCAAGAAATAAAATAGCTAGAAAACTTCAGAAAGCTGAACTTACAAATTAACTTTCATAATTTGCGACATCTAAGAGCTACTCTTGAACTGTATAAAGAAGGTAAACATCACCGTGATGTTCAGTGTATGCTAGGTCATAGGTCAAACCAATCAACTGATCGTTATACTCACGATAAACCTAAAGCACCAACTAAATGGGAAGTAAAACGAGCAATAACCAAAGAAGAAGAAAATCAACTGCTTTCAGAGAACTGGACTTTTGTTAGATTTGATGAAGACCAAAAAAAGCAATTTACAGGAGAACAAAAAGACATATTGATACCTAAAAAAACAGATTGTTTTATAGGTTTAACATTCACTGGCGACATCTCCACTAGCTCCCTCAAATTTCCCTTTTTTTTGGCATTTTGAAATTTTCTATTTTGCCTAGACCTTGCTTTCTCGCAAAGCTGCTTTCAAAGAGCATAAGAGATGTCATTTTTCTGTTTCTGAGATTGTGGAAAAATATTCTGAATGGGTTTCCGAAGATACCTACATGATATTTGATAGACTCGATTTACGAAATTATGAGCACAAAACATTTGCAATTAAGTGTTCAAAACGAGGAAATGACGTTTATCGCAAGAGGGTCTATCGTCGTTTCAGAGAACTTTCCAATTTAGCAAATGAAGCGGATTTCTTTAATCCAAAAGATAGAACGAATGACAAAACAACACGAGCTTTGTTTGTAACATTAACTTATGATACTAAACGCTGTTCTCTTGACTCTGCTTGGGAAAACATGGGATTAGAATTTAATTGTTTCATGGCTTATGTTAGAAAAAATATTGGAGAAGTCTCATGTTGCCGAGTTTTTGAATCTTATGAAAACGGGTATCCTCACATTCATTGCATTTTGTTATTTGAACAAGAATTCCAAGTGTTCAGAGACACTAAGGGAAACTTTCGGATTCCTGAAAAAGACATCTTTTCTAAAGGTTGGCACAGTCACGTTGATGTTAAAGCAGTTTATTCTCTTGGTCGAGGATTTTCTTATTTGAAAAAGTATCTTCTCAAAAGTATTGATGCTGAAAATAAAGACTCTAAAACCCTCAAAACATTAGCTCTCTGCTGGCTATTCAATAAACGTGCTTTCTCAGTTAGTGGAAAATTCCGCAAACTGCTAATCGACTTGATAAAGACCAAGCATAATTCAAACCACAAAAAAATTCAAATAACTTTAACGGGTGAAACCACTGAATTCTTTGTCTTTGCTTTCGTTGGAATTGTGCCTTTCAATATTCTTAGTCTAACAAAACATCAGCAACAAGGAAGGTTTATTGAATTAACCAAAGAACAGACAAAAATTTCATACCACTTTGTTAAAGAAAAGCATTAAAAAAAATCTGAAAGTGACAAACCCGATAAAATCGATTTAGTGATGTATACTACATTTAAATTTAAAATAAATGAGCCAGAAATGATAACCATTCTTCGTCCCAATACCGAATAGTTTCTACACTACAGAATTTTTACCAAGGTATTCCAAGGATTGAAATTCCGTAAATGATTGTATGATATGTAGCATATGCTGAAAGTAAAATTGCAATTGCATTATATGATTTTTCTGCCCAAACACGATTTATTCCTTTGTTTCGAAGTGCATTCAAGCGTTCTTCTTTTAATTCTTTATCATAAAAATCGTCTACCGATATTTTAAAAGATGATACCTTAACCCGCTTTCCATCAATAATTTCCTCCGCTGGAAATGAATGGTCATCATTTGCTATCTTTTCAATATCCATTTTTGTTTTGGTAAACATTGTCGGAAATTCAAATTCTCTATGATATATGTTCAATGCGACGTTAAACAAATTTTTAATTAACTCAAAAAATGCAAACAGCAGTATTATTAGGAAAGCAGATGGTAATGGCATCCAAAAAATGCTATTCCATTCTGGAATGAACAGTGATATTGCAATCAGTCCTTTTGCAACAGCACCTCCAAATTCCCCTAAATAAAACATTCCAATAGCAAAAATTGACATGAACATCACATTCACTATGAGTTGGAAAATCAAATCAGGTTGTTCTGTGGGAATAGTTAGAATAAAAGTCTTAATGAAAAATGCCCAAAAACCACAATAACCCATCAAAATCCAACATTTGTTGTCCACACATCGATTATCATGATAGCTTAATGAAGCATAAAGGAAGAATAACAAACCAAGAATAAATCGAACTAGAATTAAACCCTCTAGATAATACATTGTAAACAAACTTAATTATATTTCATTATGCTATTAAAAAATTATTAATCTTTATTGAAAATTTTAAATACCTAATAAAATAACTTATTCTGAGTGATTACTTGTCATGAAAAAAAAGATTCATGCAGTACATGATAGAGATCTTCTTGACTTGTTAAAAAGATTAAATCTTCTTGAACAGATTAAAAATCAAGAAATAATATGTTCCGAGTGCAATTGCGTTATAACCTTAGACAACTTGGGTTTTATGACCATTAAAGAAGGAAATGCGAAGATTTGCTGTGATAATATTCTGTGTTTTTATGAATTTAAAAAAAGACAATTTAAAAAAGAACCAATTTTTAAAGAAGAGGAAAAGTGATTATGAATCTCAAAAACTCATTATATTTTCTTTTAGCCCTTATACTTACTTTTACAGCAATACTCAGTGCAGTATATTTAACTCAAAATATTATTTTACAAATAATTGGAACAGTAGGAAGTGGATTTTCTTTAGGCATTTTGGTATTATATCTAATTACTTCTGTTCCATACTTCGAGACTGTAAGTGTTCTGCTGGGAAAAGCATTTTCTTTCCTAGATTTTGCAGAAAGAGGCGCAGTCGCTCATCAGATTCAAAAAAGCCTAAATTTTTCTCAAGAAGAAATAAATAATGAAGTTAAAGGCTTGTTTCCATATCCAGCAAAAGTTGAATGGGTTGATAAAGATTCATACATTGATACCGACCAAGAATTAGTCGTTATAAGAATGAAAGAACATGAGGCAAATCCTAGAAACGTAGCTTATGCAGTTGTTGATTATGTTTCTAAAGGACTTGTTCCCTATTCAAGACAATATTTACCTGAATCTATTGAAACAGCTATTGATTCAACAGTAGTTAGAAAAATTTTATATGAGAAAGATTCGGGAGCTTTTGATTACTATTTAACAAATGTTTTAAATAAAAAAATAACTTCACCAGAAGTTCAAAAACACATAGATTTAATGGCAAATCTAGATGATCACGGATACTTTACTAGAATATATTTGGAAGAAATTAAAGAATTGGGGCTTTCCCTCTATCCCAGAACTTACACTTCCGCTATGATTGAAACTGAAGAATTTGCAAATCATCTCGATGTTCTCTCAACTCGAAAAAGAGGTGAACTCAGTAAAGCTGATCCATTTGTAAAAAGACACATCAAAGTTGCATTTGTGTTAATTGCAGAAACACATAAACTCAAAAATGATGGCTTAGGAAACCATTTACTTTATGCCCAACACTGCATCGAAGAGGGCGCTGAAGTAATATACTTATTGTCCAGAGGAAAAAAGAATAAACATGCAATGGTTTTGGCTAGAGCAATTGAAACAGGATGCAATATGCAAATAACAAATTTTGGAGAAATTGCTGAAACTTTTAATGACTCAGAAGTCCAAACAATGATAGTTGAATTACGTAAAAAAACAGATTAAAAACTGAAGTATAGTGCTTTAATTAACAGATTTTCTCATGTATGCAGATTTCTTTTGACGTGAGTCCCCCCTGTACGCTCGTATGGGGGGCGAACGAGTAACGCCACTTCTTGCGCTGTTTACAGCGGTGGCGATAACGGGGGGGCACGAGTTGTCAAAACTCAAACGGAAGAGCACGAGAAACAAGGTGTCTCGTCCGCTTGGCGTGCGAGCCGAAAGGCGCGCAAGCACGAAATCAATCTGACTCAGGCTCTACTGACGTAAAAATTTCATTTCTCACATCAGATATTAATTTCTCAAGAGGAACCATTAATTCCTGAACCTCTTTCTTAGTCAAAGCATTAAGTGTATCTTGGAACCAAAGACGATACACATCAAGAAATTTACTCATAAACAGGTAAGAAAAACGATGCTCAGGCTTCTTATCAGGCTCCAAAACATCATCAAGCTCAATTTTTATTCTTAAGAATTCTCCTAAAGTAAGAATAAAACACAAGGTTTCCAGTTGCTCTTTAGGTTCAAGTTCTTTGAAACGTTCTTGATTTTTATTATTGAGAATTATTCTCTGTTTATGCTCCAAACTTTTTTTAAGGTAATCAAACTTTTCCCAATTCACTTCGTAAGTTACTTTCTGCTTTTCCTCTTCTTTTCGAACAATAAACCCTCTTTCTTGAAGATGTTGCAAATGTTGAATTAGCGTAGGCTTTGACATTTTAGCCCCAAACTGCTCTAACGTTCTATGAAGTTCATTAAATCTAAATTCATTTAACGACGCCATTAACAACGAAAAAATTCTAGCACAGTGGTCATCTAAAATCTTATCCAAGAAAGTCATTCTCCTTTACCAGTAAATTTACTTTACCGATTATATATTGCTTTTCCCATTATGCTTACGGAGGCTTACAGTTGGCACAAAAACTGCAAGGAGGTGAAACAGCAAATAGAAAATGCCCCCAATGTCAAAGCAAAAAAGTATGGAAAGATGGGCTACGAAACACACCCTTCGGAAAAATTCAACGATATGTTTGCAGAGATTGTGGTTTTCGATTCAGTGAGTCCAAATATTCAAGGAAAAATAACATAAGCAACAACCAACAAAAACCAACTCGTCAAATATGCGTGCCCTTGACAGAAGACTCGAAAAATTTGACCAGAACAAAAACAAAAAATGTTCTGAGGGAGAAACAACACCAATACACAACGATTATCGAACAATTCAGCTGGTATATGCAACGAAAAGAATACTCAAAACACACAATCAAAACCAGAACCTTTCACCTCAACAAACTTGTAGACCTCAAAGCAGACCTTGACGAACCCGAATCAGTAGAGACCGTTCTAGCTCTATCTGGATGGAGTAAATCATACAAAAAATGCTACGTTAACACATACCAAGCCTACTGCAAATGGCGCAAAATCTTCTGGGATGCACCACGAATCCACGTTCCCACAAAAATTCAAAAACTTCCAACAGAAGAAAACGTAAAAATTCTGATAGCTGGACTAGGCAAAAAAACGGGAACAATACTGCATGTATGTTTCGAAACAGGATGCAGAATCGGAGAAGCCTGCAAACTCACATGGGAAGATATAGACTGGAACAACCAAAAAATCAACATAAACGCACCCGAAAAACGCGGAAATGCAAGAAGCATCAACGTCAGCATAGAACTATTATCTAAACTAAAAAGACTCCAAAAACGGGAAGATGGCTACATTTTCAACCCAAAAGCACCAAGTCACACCACCGCTTTCACAAATTCAAGAAAAAAACTCGCAAAAAAATTAGATAAACCCGAACTAAACAACATCCACTTTCACACAATGCGACACCTACGAGCAACAATCGAACTATACAAAAAAGGAAAACATCACCGAGACGTTCAACAAATGCTTGGACACAGGTCAAGTCAATCAACAGACCGATACACACACTACAGACCACAAGCACCAACACAATGGGAAGTCAAACGAGCAACAACCAAAGAAGAAGAAAACCAGCTCCTTTGTGAAAACTGGACATTCATCCGATACGACTCCATTCATGGTGAAGCAGTCTATCGTAGAGCAAAGTTGTGTTAATCTATTGAAACTTCAATAGTTTTATAGGTTTATTATTAATTTACTTTGTTAAAACGTTGGTGAAGTCCTTGGGTGAACCTAACATTGAATCTGAAGAAAAAGAACCTGGAAGAGTCGAATTCAGTTTTCCAATGTTAACTATTAGGACCAAAATTTTCAGTGGAGTTTTCGATCGCCTAGGTGCATTAAGAATTTCAAAGTGGATTGGATGGGCTGCCCTTGTTATTGTTCCTATAATTGCTGCTATTGGACTTTACTTGGTGTCTACTAGTTTGTTTACATTACTTTGGACGCCAGAAGCCCGACAAATTACACAAGAATTAGGTCCAGCTTCTTATCTTCTGCTACCGGGAATTAATCCGATTCTTCCAATATTTTACGGGTGGATTGCAATAGTTTGTGCTGTTGTAATTCATGAAGGAGCCCATGGAATAATTGCCCGAAATAGAGGATTCAATGTTAAATCAAGTGGACTTTTGTTCTTCTTTATTGTTCCAATCGGAGCCTTTGTTGACGTTGACGAAGAACAAATAGAAAAATCAAAACCTAAAAACTCATTAAGAGTCATGGCAGGAGGTGTTGCAGGAAATACTGTTGTTGCTGTCGTGTGTCTTATTGCTATGCTCTTGATTGTTAACGGATTAACACCAGTAGTAAATGGTGTATATATTTCCGAAGTTATAGAAGGAATGCCTGCAGAACAAGCAGGATTGATGCCTGCAGACGTTTTTGTTTCAATAAACGGTTTACCCATAGAAAAATATGAAACAGATCTAAAACCCATATTTGCAGACAAAAATCCTGGGGACATTATCAACGTTACTGTATCTAGAGGAAAAAACTGGAACGAAACATATTCAACAATAATTACTTTGACAGAATCCAATGGAACTGCAGTAATGGGCATTACTCTAGGAGACCTACTAACAAAAGAAAGAATAGACTTCTACGGAACCCTAACATTAGATACATTAACCCTATACATGGTTCCACCATCGTTAGCTCCCGGATTAGTTCCATTTTCTGATTCATTATCTTCGTTCTATACCCATTCTCTTGGATCAAACTGGCATGTCTATGCTAACATTTTCTTCTGGTTATGGTTCGTAAACCTTAATGTCGCAATATTCAATGCACTACCAATATACCCCCTCGATGGGGGACGCATACTAGACATTTCCCTCAAAAGTTTACTGGCCCAAAAAGCAAGTGAAAAAACAATTTCCCGAATTACTCAAGCTGTTACAGTTGCACTAATTTTAATTCTGGTAATGATTGCGGTGATTCCCTTTATTTTGTAATATTTTACTGAATTGACAGATTATCTTGAAATTGCAACTTATTATTGGATTAATATCAGTAATGTTGAAAATTAGTTTCTTTGATTTTTTTTAGCACAAGAATCGTTGCATCACTAAATGTTCTCATGTCATTCGTAATAGCAGTGACCTAGATACTTTTTCTTTCGAAAACAATTTGGGTAGCATTACGTTAATCTGTCAGAATCATAATTTGATGCAGAAGGGATTACACTTGAAAATTGGAATCATGACCCGAGACCAAGATGGATGGTGCACCACACAATTACGAAAAGCAATGAAAACACAGAACATAACACCTGTCTGTTTTGGTTATCGTACAATAATTGGGCGCATCAATTACAGCCCTGAAGCTTCAGTTAAAGATCTCAACCTTTTGCACGACATAGATGCAATGATAACTCGCCCCATAGGACGTGGCTCATTAGAAGAAATTTTGTTCAGAATGAACCTTCTTCATATGCTGGAACGCCAAGGATTACTAATAATCAATTCACCCTTGGCAATTGAACGTGCTGTAGACAAATATTGCACGTTAACCCTTTTTCACGAAAATGGTTTACCTGTTCCCCGAACAGCAGTAACCGAAAACCATGATGAAGCTTTAAAATGCTTCTATGAACTAGGTGGAGACATAGTAGTAAAACCATTATTCGGTTCTCGAGGCGTCGGGACAAGTAGAGTTACAGATCCCGATGTAGCAGCAAGAATCTTCAGGGCAGTGTCTTTTCATCATGGAGTTTTGTACCTCCAAGAATTCGTTAATCACGGCGGCTCAGACATACGAGCATTCGTAATTGGAGACCGTGTTGTAGCTTCAATGCGACGTGTATCGTCAAGTTGGAAAACCAACGTAAGTCTTGGTGCAAAACCTGTATCTATCCAGTTGCCGGAAGAACTGGAAAAAATTGCATTACAAGCAGCAAAAGTCATTGGCTGCAAAGTAACCGGAGTAGACTTAATAGAAGGACCAAATGGACCCGTGCTCATTGAACTCAATAGTCAGCCGGGATGGAGAGGATTGCAGTCCGTTACTCAAACAAACATTGCAGAAGAAATCATCAAATATATTCACTCTGAGCTTAAGACTTAGGATGCAACCAGTTTGCGAGAAATCAAAATTAACAGATTGAACACAAAAAAACAAACAATAAAACAACAAACTGATTATGTTGCAGAAGAAAAAGCCCTTCATATTTATCTTAACAAACGTCACTACGGAACAATTCTTTGTTCCCCGAATCAGCAAAAAGAAATGGTTCTAGGGCATCTTCTAGGGGAAGGAGTTCTTACGTCTACAGACGAAATTGAAAAATTAACTATAAAAAAAGGTGGAATATTAACCCTAAAACCAAACATTGATGCCACGCAAAGAATCTCATTGTCCCAGCGATTTTCACGCCGAATTGTCTCAGCTTGTGGTTCACCTGATTATCGACCCATATCTGAAATTGTTGAAAGCATCCCAAAATTGAAATTTAACTTAAAAGTTAATTCTAAAGTAATTTATCAATCAGTAACAAACCTTAATCAGGTATCTGAAAATTTTAAAACAACAGGTGGGGTTCACGCTGCTGCATTGTATTCAAAAGATGGAAAACTGTTGTTTTTAGCTGAAGATGTTGGTCGCCACAATGCTGTAGACAAAGTTATTGGTGCAGGTGCATTAAATCAGGTAGCTTTTTCTCAGTGTTTTCTTGCTTTAAGCGGCAGACTGACAGGGGATTTAGTGCTAAAAGCGGCCCGAATGAAAATTCAGATTGTTGCATCTTTAGCGGCAGCTATTAGTTCCGGTTTAGATGTTGCAGAAATCACGGGAGTAACATTAGTTGGTTTTGCTCGGGACAACCGAATGAATGTTTATACATATCCCGAAAGGATAGATTTGACAAAAAACCGTCCTTTAATGACATAATCATTTATGGGAATCTGATTAGAATGAGCAAAGAATCTGAGTTTAGTTTTCTTACAATGTTAGCCCTCGAACTAGGTGCTTCAGAAACAAAAATAATTCCAGCAAACGAAATTATTGTTGAAAACCGTGTAGTACTCAAATGTCGTGTAGGCTGCAAACACTATGGCAAAACGTTGATGTGTCCACCTTATTCGCCGAGTACAAATGAATTTAGAACAATATTAAGTGAATACCGTTACGCATTAATTCTAAAATTCAAAAGCAAAGCACACGTGACTCCTGAAATTGTTAAACTTCTTTCAAAAGATGAAAACGATCCCTCGTTAACAGAAGAAATGCGCAAAAAAATACATACATTTTGGATTACATGGAAAAAAGACAAACTACATTTGCTGAAAATGGTTCGTGACCTCGAAAAAGCTGCAATGAACAAAGGCTACAGTATGGCTGTTGGATTCACTACTGGTTCTTGTTTACTGTGTGAAAAATGTAATCTCGAACAAAAACTCTGTCTTCATCCAAGCGAAGCACGCTATACTGCGCAATCTGTTGGTGTTAACATTAAACAAACCTTGGAGAATGCTGGAATGCCGGTACCTTTTCCGATGCAGGGCGCTCCTGAAACATTTGGTATGGTGCTAATAGACTAAGCATTATGAAATATTATTCTCTTTAACTATTAACACTGGACATTTTGCTTCGTCTACAACTCGGTCACTGACACTTCCAAGAAATATTTCTTTAATTCCCCCCAGACCCCTGTTTCCAATAACTATCAAATCAAACTGACCATTGTTTGCTGTTTCGACGATCTTATGTGCTACAGGACCATTCATCAACTTTTTTGTAACCTTCAATTTACCATTTACTTGCTTTGCCTTTTTTACAGCATCAACCAGTATCTTTTCATGGAATGACCCCAGTTCTTCAATTTGTTTAGTTGTACTTGGCGAGGAAAAACCCATGCCGCGTGCCACTAAAGGGGTTGATATCACATAAAACACACTAACAATCAATAATTCTGCAGAGTATTTTCCAGCTAGATCAAGTGCAAATTCTACCGCTCTATCAGCAGTTTTAGAACCATCAATAGCAACTAAAATTTTGCTAAACATGCCCGAACACTATTAGAACTTCAATGTTTTTGAATAATATTCTTTTTGTAACTAAAATATCCGAGTTTTGCTCTTTTTGTTCTTTACATTTCGACTTGAAGAATCGTTTTTACCGATTGATGTCGAACCTTATATATTGGTTTTCAGATAATTTTTTAATTTAAAATCAAATATTTTTTCAAGTAAAAAATGAGTGAATCGTTATGTTACCTTATTTTTTGAACTTAAGTTTTCTGAAAAAATGGTAGTTTTAATATTGAATGGGAAATGGTTTGTGCAATTTTGGCTATGCTACGCCTTTAACGTTGAAAGTAGGGCACAATACTGGTCTCTTTTTTTGTTTCAAACATTGGAAAAGCTGTTTGAATTCTTGAAGGTGATTTTTTGAACATCATTTGCAAGTTATACCTTCTGTTTATTTGATTTTTTTGAATTTATTAAATGTTTCAAAAATATGTCTCGTTGATTTTTGTTTGGACAATAGCGAAATTAGGCGAATGCGAAAATAATTAACAATTATTTGTTAATTTTTAATGTTGATTATTTAGAAGTTAATGGTTTAGGTTCAATCGGTAAGATTTTGTACGTTAGTTAACTCAAAAAACAATTGCAGTTAATCGAATTTGTTCGAAAAGCCGAACAAGACGCTTATGAGGTTATTTCAGGTAAAGAAAAGAATAATAGCTAAAGGTTACATCGTGGTCGAGATAACGTTGAAAAAATCAGCGATAATTCTGGCGGGAGGTTTCTCACGAAGATTTGGTAGCGATAAAGGACTGGTTCTTTTGAAGAATAAACCTCTTGTGCGGCATGTAATTGATAACGTTTCCACAGTGGTTGATGAAATTTTAGTTGTTGTAAGCTCTGAACAACAGAAAATAAATTTTGAACCGATCGTAGGAGAAAATACAAAAATAATAATTGATGAAGATGAATCTCAAAGTCCACTAATAGGTACAATAACTGGTTTTTCAGTAGCTACTGGAAATGTTTCTGTACTTCTCCCATGTGATGCCCCGTTAGTTTCAACAAAGGTAGTGCAACTTCTTTTCGAATTAAGTTACGATAAAAATGCTGTAATTCCTCGATGGCCAAGTGGTTACCTTGAACCTCTTCAGGCAGTATATCGTACAGAGCCTACTTTAATTGCTGCAAAAAAAGCATTGCTCCAAAAACACTTGGACATGCGTTCAATGATTGAAAATCTTAACCAAATAAGATACATCTCAACTGTAGCATTACAACAATTGGACCCTAAACTGAATAGCTTTTTTAATGTAAATACGCTTCAAGACCTAAAAAAAGTGGAAATTTTTTTGAATTAACCTATCGTTTATATGCTGCAATGATTCTCAAGTCAAATCTTGACAAGAAATGTGCTTTTAGAGTAAAATGATATCTGCGTATTATACATTTATAATTAAATCCCTAAAACTTGATTCAAATTTTTTACCCCATATTAGGTTCAATTTGCCATTAAGGTATAAAAAATGTAGTGCATGACTTTTCATAATAATCATGATTACGCATCTTTCTATTGTTTAGCGCATCGAATGATATTAAACCCTCCGTGTTTACTCCATTGAAGAGGCTCATTCATTGAACAAAGTTGAAATTTTTCCAGTAACTGGGTTGCCCATTATAAAAGAAGGAGACGATTTAGCTCGGTTAATCTGTGAAGCTGCAGAAAATCAAGGAACTCACATCAAAAATGGTGACGTAATAGTAGTTACCCATGTTATTGTGTCACGGGCAGAAGGAAAAATAGTGGATCTTAACACAATAACTCCTTCTAAATTTGCTGAAACTATTGCACAAACATCAGATAAAGATCCGCGTCTAGTTGAAGTTGTCCTTAGAGAATCAAAAAGTATTGTCCGCATGAGAAAAGGCAAACTAATCACAGAAACAAAACATGGAATTGTTTGCGCAAATTCAGGAATTGATCAATCTAATGTTGCTGGAAATGACATTGTAGCACCTTTACCTGAGGATTCAGATCTGTCTGCTCAAAAGATTCGTAAACGTATAAATGAAATAACAGCAAAAGATGTAGCTGTAATTGTTTCTGACACACATGGTCGCCCCCTTCGGCACGGTGAAATAAACATAGCCTTAGGAACATCAGGCTTTGAACCGTTACGAGATCGCCGGGGTGAAATCGACCTTTTTGGATACACAATCAGGATAAAAAGAACTGCAATCGCAGATGAATTAGCTTCTGCCGCTGAATTAGTAATTGGACAAACAAATGAAGGAATGCCTGTTGCAATAATCCGTGGATATGATTATCCGAAATCTGAAACAGCAAACGCAACAATAATGACGAGATCTCCCCAAGACGACTTATTCATTTGATTTTTGGAAAAAAAATATGACTACTCAAACAGACGTAATTATTACGTTACTTAAGTACACAACAGATAAGCCTGTTGTTAAACAGATTGTTTCTCGTGAAGCAAAAGTTCCAGTTCAAGTAGCAAACAATATCTTAAATGGGCTTTATGAGCATGATTTAATCGAATATGATAATGAACAAATTGAACTTTCTTCAAGCCAACGTGTCAAATTAGCTCTTTATGCCATCAACCAAGGAACTGACGTTGAACAAGTCTGTAAAGTTCTTGAATGGAAAGAATTTGAAAACTTTGTTGCTAAAAATTTTGAAAAAAACAATTTTGTTGTCAAGAGAAATTTCAGATTCAAAGCAGCACAACGAAGATGGGAAATTGACGTCGTAGCACATAGTGAACCAATTATTGTTTCCGTAGATTGTAAACGGTGGCGACGGGGTTGGGGAAATTCATCAATAACCCGTGTTGCTGCTGAACAAGCACAAAGAACACAAGCCCTAGCAAATTCATTTGATTTCATGCAAAAAAAATTAGGCTTAAACAACTGGACTCAAGCAACATTATTTCCTGCTATACTTTCTTTGTTTCCAGGTCCAGTGAAATTTTACAATAAAGTACCCGTGGTACCAATTCTGCAACTTCAAAACTTTGTTGATGAATTTTTAGGACACCAAAAAGAATTAGTTCATTTTCGAGCTAATCTTGGACCTAAAATATCAGATTATTCTGAGGATAACACATAATTCACTTCTATTAAATTGAATAAATTGCATCAAGAACATCTTTGTTTGCTGCTTTTAATGCAGGATACAAACTGGAAACACAAAGTAAACCCAATATGCTTACTAACAAAATGAAAACAGAAATGACTGTTAAATGGGAAATAACAGGGTCTGGAAATAAAAAGCCAATAGTAATAAATAACCCTCCAAAAATTCCAATTAATCCACTGATTAAGATTATTATTGTTGCGTGACAAAAAATGATTTTTGAAACGGTTTTTTGTTTTGCACCTAACGCTTTCATGACTCCAAATTCGTGTTGTTGCCCAGTAATCATCAAATTTAGGTAACTGAAAAGCGCAATTACTGCTGTCACCACAGTGAAAAGGGGCAAAAACATTACTAACGACCATATATTATTCAAAAAGCGTGTATGGTTATTAAGAACAAAATCAAGCTCAACAACATCTAGATTTTCGTTAGACACAATTTCCGTAATTTGTTGAAGAACCTGAGGGTTTACTAAATAATCAAGTTTAAGGAAAACAAGGTTATACCCATTCTTTCCAGTGTCGTTGTACATTGTTTTTAGGGGTACATACACAACTTTTCCATTGTTAAGGGGATCAACACATACCCCTATTACGTCGTAGGGCACTTTGCTTTGTTCAAAAACTCGAATCCTTTGATTTGTAGCATCATCAAACATGTTGCTAGCCAGTGAATCGCCAATCATCGCAACATTTTGGTCATTTACCCCTACCTTTTTACCGTAAAAAAGCCAATCGTTAACCACTCTTTCGGGGTGAATACCTAGAACAAGTGCATCGTTTGTTCGGTTACCTCCAATCAGTATCGCTTCTGATTTTTCTATTGGATCAAGTACAACTCCCAGACCCTCCCTAACTTGGGTTTCTAATATTAACCGCGCATCAACTGCAGTTACGCCGTGGATAGTTTCCAATTTTCCCACAAACTGTTCTGAAATTGCATATTTTGAGTCTAAATAATCGAGTTGTTCAACCGGTTTAGACTCAAAAAGTTCAGAAAGCAAATCAACATAACGTCCCGTAACTGTTGAATGACCCAAAATAACGACGTTTTTACCTATTGCCCGTTCAACATAGCTTAAAGTTGTTTCATTGGCGATTAAACCGCCTGCAATTATTACAGTAATCAAGGTAAAAACCGCTGTTAAACATATTATTGCTTGGATTGTTGATGATTGTCTGCGAACTAAGTTACGGTAAACTACTTTAAGGCAGAACCCAAGCTTTGAAGGAAAATTTTCGCCCACACTAACGTTTGATTCTTGTTGGTATGTAGATGACATTGCATCCAACGGTTTTGCTTTTGCCGCCTTTTTTAATGGTAATGCACCAAAAAAATGAGAAAAAATGATTGAAATACCCCCAACTAAAATTATCGCAGCAATGTTAAGATTTTGTGAAATCGAAAAGCCTGTAACGTTTAGAAAAAATGTAGAACAATAATAACTTATTATTCCTAAACATGTTCCAATTAGTGTGCTAAATATCACTATCAATGAGATTTCAGTAAAGAAGTAAGAAAAAACCGAATTTTCTAGACAGCCTGAAGCTTTCATTATTCCTATGTCTTTCATACGGGTAGACATTATCAGATAAACAAGAAATGATGTTACTATTAGACCAGTTAAAATGTTCAAAATAAGGACTGTCAGAATAAATTGAGAAAAAATGCTGTTAAATCCAGAAGTTAATTGGTTACTTTGCGTGAACAGCGAAATTTCAAAACCCAAGTTAGTTCCAAAAAGGATCAAAAAAACTGTCGCTGATAGGGTTATAGTTAAACCAACAAAAGTCAAAGTTGTTTGCTGTTTTCTCCTAGTCAAATCTTTCAGGGGAAAACCTATTTCACTCATATTGTATGAGCCTCCCCTCCTTGATATGAAAAGAACGGCTAGCTAGTTTCAGTAGTCTTTGGTCATGCGTGGCAACAATAACTGTCTTTCCATCAGTCTTAATCTGTTCAAGAATCCGAAAAATTTCTAGACCTGTTTCAGGGTCTAAGTTTCCGGTTGGCTCATCTGCAAGAAGCAAAGGTGGCTCATTCGCTAGTGCACGAGCAAAGGCTATCCGTTGGCGTTCACCTCCGCTGAGTTGAGCAGGAAAATGATTTTTGCGTCTTTCTAACCCAATCATCTTTAGCAGCAAGTCCGATCGCTCGTTAATTCGATTGTTTTTCCAGCCTGCTAATTCCATAGCAAACGCGATGTTTTCTTTAGCTGTTAAAGTTGAGATTAAATTGTAGGATTGAAAAACAAATCCGATATGGGTAGCCCGAAAGGTAGCCAAAAAGTCTTCATCGTATGTTCCAAGGTCATGGTCAAATACCAAAATTTTTCCAGATGTTGGTTTGTCTAATCCGCCAATTATGTTGAGCAAAGTTGTTTTTCCAGCACCCGAAGGTCCATATAAACAAATGAATTCACCTGGGTTAATCCTTAGATTTATGCTATTGAGTGCTCTGACAACTTCATCTTCAATTTCAAAGTGTTTGCACACCAAAGAAGCAACAACAATTTTTTCGGTCATCATTTGTCACCTGCTAACTTTAGCGTTTCAAGTGTTCAAAGGTTGGTTGAATACAATTTGAAAGCATTGTGGTACACTCATTGAATGTAAACTAACGAAAAAATACGTGGAGTTTGTTGATGCTTTTGTATCCACAGGTCAAGAACGGGGTCTATTAGTTCAGCAGATCGCTTGTTATGCAAAAACAAGTAATGAAACACTAGTATATTTTACATCTCACAGGCATACCTTTTTCATGTAAAAAACCTGAGTGTACATTGTTGATCTTGGAACATTTCAATTTTTTTGGAAATAACCTGTTCAGTGCTTTTTTACATAATATTCAATGTATTTTTTTGAGGGTCATTTTTTTATTAGTTTTAAAAATGCATTATCCATAGATCTAACAGTTTGACGAAACTGTTAGGACATCCTGATTTTAACATTAAAATGTTAACTTCGAACTATTTGACATATTGTTTTAACATTTTTCAGGTATGTAATTGGGGTGCAAAAAATGATTCAGTAAAGTAATCCAAAAACATGATTTATTTGAATAGTTTAAAACCTTTTCTTTAGCAATTTGGGGAAGTACCGTCTCCAGTCCAAATGAGCATATCTAGACATTGCTGACCCGACACCAACCATGCTGCGAAGTGTCCAACCCCCATAAACTGACAGGTCAAATCCTGTAAATCCGAAATTCTCAATTAATTCGGTTGCCCGCAAATGGCGCAAAGCATGGGTTCTGAAAGGCTTCATATGTGACTTTACAGGCGTTGGTTTATTCTCTTCAGAATCGTAGGTGCTATATTTCTCGATAGGATATCTCAATCCATCAAATGTTTCTTGCGCATAGTTCCAAGCTTTTTGCCTCGTGAACGGAAACACTTTGCCACCCTCGTGTTCAAGGTAATACATGTAAAGAGGTTCCGTCCACGGTTCAAACTCTTTTTCCAAAGGCAACGCAATTTTTCGTATTTTTCCATCACGCTTTGCGGTTCTAACAGTAAAGACCGCGGCTTGGGTTTTAATGTCTCCAACTTCAAAGTTCTCAATTTTAACATCTTTTCCTGTTGGACCCCGAGCCAAGGTTTGGTTGTGAGATACATCATAACTGTTGGTTGTTCCTACAATTTCTGAAGCTCGAGCACAAAACAAGTAAGCAGCCATTAAACAAAATTTTGCCTCTTTTTTTCTAGTCGTTTCAATTCTTTTGCGAACTGTTTCAACTTCGGGCAGTGATAAATCGTCCATTTTTTGTTTTCCTTCAGTCATCTTTTTATTGTATTCTACAGATTTAAGCTTAACAGATGGTGAGAACTGTTAGGATCTTTGTGTTTCGGAAAAAAATATTGATTATTTGAGAACAGAAAAATTGTCAGTGAATTAATTATTTTATATAATACTCATACCACTAACATCACCAATACATGTTAGAAAGCCTCTTAACACTAATAAAAATGGGCTGATTTGCCTAGTTAATAGGTTACAAACAACACCACGTTTGGAAATGAGATTAAAAAACATGATTATTGGGATGGGCTTTCACCCACAAAAACCATTTCAAAACCTGCCGAGAACGTGGGTTAAGATTTCTACAAATAAAACGGATACAAAAGCATCAACATAACTCCATAGGGGAACACTATTTCTGGAACAAAAGTAAATAATTTGATGCAAGGTCATGAACGCTTAAACTTGTAAATCCATTGTTCTCAAACATCTTGATTGCATCCAGTTGTGAAACCCTTACAGACAAAGGAGGTCCAGAAATTGTATCAACTTTTTTGAAATCAATTATACCTGTTTTTCCTTTTGGTTTGAGAACACGTTTAATTTCAGTTATCATCGTATCTTTATCTTGGAACTCGTGTAACGTGTTGACAGTCAAAAGAAAGTCTACACTTTCACTTTGCAACGGGACTTGATTTGCATCATTAGAAAGAATAAGTCTAATGTTAGAATTTTTATTTGGATCAATTTTTTGTTTAAGGTAATCTAACATTTCCTGCTGGATATCAATTGCATAAACGAGCTTTACTCTGCTTGATATGGGTATGCTAAAGTATCCAGTTCCTGCTCCTAGGTCTGCAACGATATCATTTGATTTCAGGTCTAACAACTTGATTATTATTTCGGGATCTTGTGTAGCTTTTCGTTCTTTTGATTCTAATCTATGGATATTCTTTGGGTCAAAAAGGTGATGAGATGTATCCGGTTTTGGTGACAACTTTATTATCCTCGTAACTTTAGTCTGATTAGATAGATTTTAACGTAGTTATTTTTCGAAAAGATAATATTCTTTTTGTAGCGCGTTAACTATCTAGATGATTACACCATGCCGGCAAATCTTCCTGCAGAAGCAAAAAATAAATACCGTGAAGCGTCTCTTGCTAGGAAACCTGAGGAAAAAATCAAGAAACTCCAAGAATTCATGAGCATGTTTCCAAAACACAAAGGAACTGAAAACCTTCGTGCTCAAGTTAAAAGGAAGATTTCATTACTCAAAAAAGAGATTGAAGAAAAAAAACAGAAAAAAACAGGTTCAGCAACGGGTCCAAAAGTTTTTATTGAAAAAGAAGGGGACTCTCAGATTGTTCTTTTAGGTCCGACTAATGTAGGGCGTAGTAGTTTGCTGTCAACACTTACGAACTCAAAAGTAGCTATTTTGAATTACCCTTATACCACAACCGAGCCGACACCTGGGATGTTTCATTATAAAGATTTACAATTACAGATGGTTGAAACACCCGCAATTATGGAAGGTTCCTCTGAAGGGGGAGCTTGGGGTCTACAAACGCTAACTTCTGCCCGAAACGCTGATGGTCTTGTTCTGATGGTTGATTTGTCTCAAGATCCTGTTGAACAGCTTTCGCTAATTTTAAGTGAGCTAGAAAAATCAAAAATTCTTACTAAAAGACCTAAGGCACGTATTGAAATTGAAAAAAAACACATGGGTGCCAAGTTGAAGTTTATTGTTTTAGGCAAATTAATTGATTGTACTGTAAAGGACTTGACACAACTTTTGAAAAGCTATGGAATACGGGATGCTACAATCAAAATTTGGGGTGAAGCTACTCTTGATGATATTGAAGAAGCAGTTTTTGAAAGAAAAGTGTACCGTCCTGCAATAATTATCGCTAATAAGTCTGATCATCCTTTGGCTGCCGAACGCTTAGAGTTGTTGAAAAAGAAGGTAGGTAACAAGATGAAAGTTATTGGTGTTTCTTGCGTCACAAAAGAGGGAATAAAAGATTTAGGCTCTGAAATTTTTGGAATGCTTGACATTATTAGGGTCTACACCAAAGAACCCAACAAAAAAGACGCTTCTCCTAGGCCATTTACTATCAAAAAAGGTTCAACAGTCTATGATTTAGCCAAAAGAATACACAGCGATTTTTACGAACAATTTTCATACGCCAAAATTTGGGGAAAAAGGCTACGTTTTAGCCCCCAAAAGGTTGGGGGCAGTTTTGTTCTTGAAGATGGAGACACAATAGAACTTCATATCAAGTAAATTAAACGAATAATATCGAAGCTTAAATGTTAAAAAATTCTGACGTTTAAGCCAGCTTTGAACAGCAAAATACTTAACACAGATGAATGTTTCAAAGAGTATTTAATGGAAAAAGATTTTGCATATCTTTGTTTTTTCCAAAAAAAGCCCATTTTCAATATTTTACTCAATTATCCCAGTAATAATACAGTCGTTTTTACTGTTTTTTAATTATGTAACTTACTTTTCGACAATTACTAAGAAATAAAAAGTGCGAACACAATCGAACCTTTCCAGTTTTTAGCATAATGATTACAAATATGTATGCAAGGCGTTGAAAATATTGCTAGTTTGCTGTTATTTTACCCTCTGAAGGCCATTGTCAAGATAACAAAGTAAAACGTAACTGGTTTTTTGCAATTTTTAAGATCAAAAATTGGAAATTTTGTTGCCTCGTGTACTTTATTTTTTGTTGCCAGATTTCGGTCGTATTCGGTCATTAATTAGTTTAGTTAACCAGAATATCACGTCAAAATTTTGGTGTTTCGACATAGGATGTAAAAGTTTATTTTTTTCATCTTAAAATTAACTGGTTTATGTAAACATTGTAAGCCTTCGTCAAATTTCGAATTTTCCGTATAATTTATTTGTGAGCAAATTTAGGTTTTTAATAGTAATGGATGTTTTAAGAAAATCAAATAGCTTATAAAAGTTTAAAATGCCTGATTTTAACAAGACTGATGTTAAAAAGCAGGGTATTTTACGACGAATCAAGGATATAATTGCTTTAGTTTGAGCTGGTTTTGGCGGATATTAATCTTATTTTTTGTCCAATTATTTGAGTATTTAAGCTTCGTAGCTAAACGTAATTTTTCAGATTTTATTCGCCTAATACTTGCATAATTATTGTCCTTTGTCGAGAGTACACGTCGGTCTCTACAAAAACTAAAGATTGCCATGTGCCAAAGATTACTTGTCCATCGATAATGGGAAGGGTTTTGTCAGGGCTCAACAGCATTGAGCGAAGGTGCGAATGAGCATTGGAAGGGTGGCGATAATTTGCATGTTTAGGAATTATTTTTTCAAGAAAAATTTTAACGTCAGCATCTAGATTTGGTTCGTGTTCAGTTAAAATAAGTACTCCAGTTGCGTGTGGAGCAAAAACGTGAACTAGTCCATTTTTGATTCCTGATTTTTTTACTACGTCATGAACTTTTTCAGTAAGGTCTTTGAATTCTATTTCCCCTTTGGTGGAAAAAACTATTTTTTCATTAACTACTTTCATTTTTGTTTTCTCCCAGACAATTAAAATATTATTAGTTTCCAGTAAAAACGTTGCCGTCGTAGATTAAAAGATCAGGGAGCAATTTCAGGGACTTGTGTTGATGCTTTTGTATCCATTCAACATAAATATTATCCAAAAAACTTGGTGTTTATCGGTTTTTTGTGATATTAATTGCTCTGGTTTTAATTTTGACGTCAATTTCATCATTAGGTTGTAAATCAAGGTCTTCAACTGTTTTTTTGGGCAGAACCAAAGTTAAGTTTCTAGGATGTTCTAAGTCTACTTCAATAACTCCTGTATTTTTTGTGCCCAAATTTCCAATTTTTGCTAGAAAACAGGTTGTTATTGTAGTTTTCTCGTCTTCAACTGCTTGTTTTCCTATAGTTTTTGTCATTTGTTCTTCGGCTCGTATGTATTCATTGATTAATGTAATACCAAGATCTGTTAGTTTTGCGCCTCCGCCTCCTTTGTTACCGCCTTTGAAGGTTGTTACTACAGGTTCTCCAAGTCTTTTTTCTAATTTAGACAAGTAATTCCAGACGTACCTGTATGACATTCCAGTGTTTTTTGCAGCTTTAGAAATAGATTCCACTTGTTGTATGGCCTCTAAGATTTTAGCTCCACCTTTTCCAAGAAGGGGATCTCCTCGAAATTCAAGCCAAACTTTTCCTGAGACCTTATGCTTACTATTAACACTCATAAGATTCAATTCAATATAATAAAAGTGAACATATAAAATCAATGGAAAACAAAAAGTAATTTTATGACGGCCTAGTATAAAACGCCAAAAGAGATTGAAAGAACATGATTAAAGCTGTAATTTTTGACCTTGATGGAACCCTTACAGAGTTTAATCTCGACTTTAAAGCATGCCGAACACAAGTTATTCAACGCCTCAGTGAACAAGGGATGCCTCAACAACTTTTTTCATTAAATGAAAGCGCTTTTGACATGTTACTTAAAATAAAAAAATATCTGGGACCTGAACCTCAAGAAAATGAAATGCGTGAGTTCAAAAAAATTGTATTCTCAATTGTAGAAAATTTCGAATTGCAAGCAGCAAAAGAGACAAAAATGTTCCCAGGTGTTCTAGAAACTTTGGATACCTTGCGAAAAATGAGGCTGAAAATGGGTCTATGTACAATAAGTGGCAAAAAAGCATCAGGGCTTATTCTCCGAAGTTTTGGTATTGAACATTTCTTTGGCGCAGTTTTTCCTCGTGAATCGGTTATAAATGTTAAACCTAATCCAGTACATCTGCAAGCAGTTTTAGATTCGTTGAATGTTAACGCCAATGAAGCAATTTTTGTAGGGGACAGTATCAAAGACATAATTTGTGCTACAAAACTGGGGGTCATGGCAGTAGGAGTCACAACTGGGCTTTCATCGATGGAGCAATTAAAAAATTCAGGTTCAAATTATATCATTTCTTCAATAACAGAAGTACCACATTTGATAACAGAACTCAATCTCAAGAGCTAAACGCCTTTGCTTTTTATTCTTGAAATTTAGTTATACGATTAATTTGTTAGCAAAAGATTTCACAAAAAAATATTATCTTAAACGGGTCTGAAAAAGTATCTGTTCCATTCTGGCCAAACATTGGATGTTGACGGATCAAAATCGATTTTTAGTTTCATTCCAATCTTGATTTGTTCTACAGGCAAATCACGGATAATGCCTGGAAGATGGAGCCCATTTTCAAATTCGACAATACCAACTATGTATGGTACCATTGACTGAAATTCTTCAGGGGCAACATGAATAACAGTGTAACTCAGGAGTGTTCCCGTGTTTTCTAGTTCTATCCATTTCAAATTAATCGAAAAACATTTTGTACACATTGGTTTAGGTGGTAAAAGTAAATTTTGGCAGTCATCGCATTGTACAGCCATTAGTTTTTTTTCGGTTACGAACTTGTAGAAACTTGATATCGTAAATGGACGCTCAGCTGACATTTTTAATCTCTCCTGTAGAGGTGTACACTTGCAGTTGCTCCTGAACCTCCAACGTTGTGGCTTAAGCCTATTTCTGCATCGTTTACTTGCCGTTTTTGTGCCTGCCCTGTAAGTTGAAGATAAATTTCATAAGCTTGAGCAGTCCCAGTTGCCCCTACTGGATGACCTTTTGCTTTCAGGCCGCCGCTAGTGTTCACGGGAAGGTTTCCACCAAGTTCGGTTATTCCTTCATCGATCAGATTACCGCCTTTTCCTGGACTACAAAATCCTAGGTCTTCATATGCAAGTAGTTCTGCAATTGTAAAACAGTCATGAACTTCGGCAACATCAACATCTTTGGGGTTTATGTTTGCCATTTTGTAAGCTTCTTGGCTGGCAACCCGAGCAGCTTTAAGAGAAGTTAGAGTTTCGCGTTGATATAATCCAATTGTGTCACTTGCTAATCCGGATCCTATAACATGAACAGGTGTATCAGTGAAGTTTTTTGCGATTTCAGGAGCAGTCAAAATTAAGCAACTGGCGCCATCAGTAATTAATGAACAATCATACATTTTCAAAGGCCACGCAACAAGTTTTGATTCTAAGGCTTTTTTTAATGTTATT
This sequence comes from Candidatus Bathyarchaeota archaeon, assembly GCA_024650005.1. Classification (GTDB taxonomy): domain Archaea; phylum Thermoproteota; class Bathyarchaeia; order Bathyarchaeales; family Bathyarchaeaceae; genus Bathyarchaeum; species Bathyarchaeum tardum. The sequence goes on from JANKMT010000001.1 coordinate 662,461, forward strand.
TCTTTTTGTAGGTGCGCCTTAGGATTTAGGCTTCCGTTATAATGATTTTTTACAGCTACTTTCGCCATTTGTTCTTCAGTTGTGCCGTACTTGTTCATATGCGCAGTAGCCATAAGAGCATACAATCCGGGGAAAGTAATTCCATTAAATTGTTCAAAGGCCATGTCTGAAGCCATAGCTAAAAATTCTGTTACCTCAGCGGTTGTACGATGAGTCATGTTTTCTACCCCGCCAACTAGCACTACTTTGTGCAAGCCCGACAGTATAGCCATGATTCCAGTTCGTAAAGCTGATCCTGATGAAGCACATGCAGATTCGATTCGTATTGCAGGTTTGGGCAATAAACCAGTCCAATCTGCTAATGTAGGTCCAGTGTGTCCTTGATGTTCGTATGATTCTCCCATGTGTCCAATAAACAATGCTTCAATGTCTTTTATTGGGTCTAAACGGGGGCATCGATCAAACGCTTCTTTGGTTGCTTGTGCAAAAAGTTCTCTACCCACGTGTTCTTCGTGTCGCCCAAATTTGGATAAACCTGCAGACACAATTGAAACTAAAGGTTTACTTGACACACAATGACCTCTCTGTATTTATTTTTGAATAGGGATTAGTAAATGTTATCTGACTTCTTGGATATATTTCCACTGTTTTCTTGTGGTCCTTCCTTTTTTTGAAATTTACTTTAGAAGTGAAAAAATTTGATAAAAATAGGTTTGCCAATTTTAATGTTGAAATTTTCAGAACGAAATTACGGTCTATACCCTGCAAAAGGATGCATATAAAATCGTTTTGGGGTCTAGTGTCCCGAATTGAGTTAACTGTTTTTCAAAACTTTGAGGTGAAATCATGAACTTACAAAAAAGAACAAAAGTCTAACAACTGAAAGGTTTTGGAAAAAGGTTGAAGTATACTAAAACTACACCTCCGTTAATTGTTCCATTGAATGCCCTTTTTGTTAACAAATAATTTGAGCCGTTGAAAACATTGAAGATAGGATAGCTTGTTTGGCATTATTGTGAAAAACTGGTTAATGTGGTGGACAACGTTTTCAAGTACCCTCACTATTTTAGATTAAGAAGATAACCAATTTTTTGGAAGGGTTGACATTTGCTCAATTTCGGGCTTGGACAGACCGTACACTAGCAGCTCTTGAATATTATGTTGGATAAGTTGACATTTCCAAAATAAGCAGTTTCTAGGTTAAAAATATTTTAAAAACAAGAAATATTACACTTTAATCTTAATATGCGTTAATTTTTTTTAATAATTTTTTTTCCAGCGATAAATATTATATACTTTATGGATAGATATATGTTTTCTATGAAGGTTTGAAAAAATGAAAAAAAAGGAAAGAACAAAAATAATTATACTCTCGTTATTTACAGTGTTAACATTATCTACTATTCTATCGGCTTTTCCATCAGTTTCTGCGGCGTCAAATGTTAAAAGTTATCCATACATCGGAGCTGTGCCTAATCCCGTAGGTGTTAACCAACCAGTGTTGCTTCACGTCGGCATTACAGCATATCTGACAAGCACAGAGATGGGGTGGGAAGGTCTAACCATTACGATTGAAAGACCAGATGGAGAAACCGAAACATTAGGGCCATATCGAACAGACTCTACAGGAGGAACAGGAGCAGTATACACTCCAACAATGGTTGGAACATACACTTTACAGACTCATTTTCCTGAACAAACCGTAACTCTTCCACCAAGAGGCGATTTTACTTATCTAGCGGGTACCAGCGAAGAACTCGAACTTGAGGTACAAGATGAGCCGATTGCATATTATCCCGGTCATTCACTTCCAAATGAATATTGGACAAGACCAATAGACGCACAACTTAGAGAATGGTCAGAAATTTCAGGAAACTGGCTGTTCGTACCACGTAACAAATACACTCCTTATAATGATGGACCAAGAACTGCACACATACTCTGGACAGAGCCCCTAACATCAGGTGGTATTGTCGGAGGAGACCTAGGTACTGCAGATTTAGAAGCGCTTGGCTATCATGGTTTTGAATGTGGCGATGCATATGAAGGCAAATGGGGTGGAAGAGTAAGGGCTTGGGGTTCAGCAGGACCAATAATCATTGGTGGAAAACTTTACTACACTGATGGTCCACACAACATGCCAAAGATGTATTACTGTGTTGATATCCGTACTGGCGAACAGATTTGGGCTAAAACATTCTTAGACAACCGGTCTATTGCGTTTGGTCAGCTATTCTATTGGGACTCCTTCAATTTCCACGGAACCTTCGCATATTTGTGGGTAACTGTTGGAAGTGATTGGTACGCTTTTGACGCATTTACAGGGGACTGGATGTTTACTGTTGAAAATGTGCCCTCGGGAACAACTAGGTGGGATTCAAATGGTGGTATCTACCGAATTTCAGTTGATCAAACAAATGGGTTGTTAACCATGTGGAACTTAACTGCTTCTTGTATCAATCAGGGGGCATCTGGTTACGGTGCTGGCAGTTGGGGAAACTCTGTACATCTTAAAACATTTGATGCAGCCGCTGACACTGAACTTGCCCAGAGTGCATGGATTTTAAACGTAACAATACCAACGGGTCTACCCGGAAGACCAGGAGAGTACTATTTTGGTGACAGGATAATTGGAGTAAACGCCAACACTGCAGGAGTCAGTTCATGGGGATTAGATTTATCGTCAGGAACTGAAGGAAACTTGCTATTTGAGAATACATGGGATGCGCCAGCTGAATGGGCTGCAGGAAATGTAAGTATAGCCGTAGTTTCTTATAGTCCATCCGGTAAGGATGGTGTTTTCGTTGTATTTGCGCGAGAACTTCGAGAATATTATGGTTTCAGCCAAAATACAGGAGAAAATCTTTGGGGACCAACGGATCCAGAGCACTATCTGAACACATTTGTTGGCACAGAATCCACTATTGCATACGGTAAACTCATCTCATCTGGAGTCTCAGGAGTAACCAGTTGTTACGACGTAATGACTGGTGCTTTATTGTGGGAATACGCAGCAGAAGATCCATATCAGGAAATACTGTGGGCTAATAGTTGGTGGACTAAACCAATGTTTGTTTCCGATGGGTTAATCTACCTAGCGCATATGGAACATTCTTCTATTGATCCAAAACCTCGTGGTGCACCTTTCATCTGTTTGGACATGGAAACTGGAAACGAAGTCTGGAGAGCAGATGGGTTGTTCCGCCAGACCTACTGGGGATCAAATGCTATCATTGGAGACAGCGTAATTGCTACAATGGATACTTATGACCAACAGATATATGCCATAGGTAAGGGTCCAAGTGCAATTACAGTAGATGTACGCAACGATGTAACTTTAGGCCACGCTGCAACAATATTTGGAACTGTAATGGATGTTTCTCCAGGCACAAAGGATGAAGCCATTCAGATGAGGTTCCCCAATGGTGTTCCAGCAATCGCAGACGAAGACATGAGCGCGTGGATGAAGTATGTCTACAAACAATTTGAACGGCCAACTGACATAAATGGAGTTCCAGTGAAAATCGAAATCGTTGACCCCAATAATCAGTATGCATGGATTGGAACTGCAACAACTGATGTTTACGGCAACTACGCTTATTCATTCAGGCCCCAAATTGAAGGACAATACATGATCATTGCAACTTTCGAAAGCTCCGAAGCATACTATGGCTCAACAACAACAACATACCTCACTGTAGACGAAGCACCTACACCAGCAACACCAATAGACACCGAAGAGCCAATTGACACTCAAACACCAGTAGACGCACAAGAACCAACAGCATTCATCACAAGCGAAGTAGCCATTATCGCAGCAGTCGCAGTAGCAGCAGTAATCGGCGTAGCAGCACTTTTTGTCCTAAGAAGGAGAAAATAAATCAATTTTCCCTCTTTTTTTGGGAGTAAAACTTTAGAAGAAATGGGGCTGAAAAGGTTCAAACACAACAACGAAAAATCATAACAAAGTGATAGTAGCATGGTTTTTCATTTTTTTCACCTTCGATTACTTGGGTGTAAAAACCTCAGCAAACCCATTTCTCTTAAAACTTACTTAAAACGTCAGCTCATAATGAAAAGTTTAGAAAAGAATTCCACTTTGATATAATATAAGATAATGATCATATATTATTCTTGAAACAACTTCAAAAAATTATTTGATGAATAAGTCAAGTGGGTTTCTTAAATGCAGTGCCAAAAAAGTTAGAATTAATGCAGATCCAATGATTCTACAATTTGTTTAGAAAAGCATAATCAAGAAGAAATACAGTTTGTAACTAAGATTGCTTCAACCAAAGAGTAACGCTGAGATTTAATCAATGATGGAGGGATTTATTTGACAAAGACGGTGAAGATTGGTATTTAAGAAAGCCAGAATGAATCACTAAACGTGAAGTTAACAGGTAAAACGTGAATATTCTATCTGTTACCTAATATTTTTTAAGTAAATTGGAAAAAATTAATCCGACACAGATCTGATGTGCAACATTTTTAGGGGAATAAATTCACTTATTTTGATAGGGAGATGGATTATGTTATCCGAGAAACCAATTAGAATTGAAAAAGTCAATAAAAAATTTAATGACCGAGAAATTCTGAGACTAGCAATGATTGCTGAGTTAGATGCAGTGAGTTTGTATGAACAGTTGGCTGCAGCGACAGATAATAAAGCTATTCGAAAAGTTTTGTTGGATGTTGCAAAAGAAGAAAAAACTCACATGGGAGAATTCCAGACATTGTTATTACGAGAAGACGAAGAACAGGTTGAAGAATTAAAGAAAGGAAAAGAAGAAGTAGAAGAAGAATTGGGGGTTTAAGCCCAATTTTCTTTCAAAGTTTCTGGTGTAATTACCGAGAATTTAAATTAGAGTTTGCTGTAGTCGTTTGTTATGCCGTCCAAAAGTTCACGTAGACGTCGACCACGGAAACAAAAAACTAATTATACAAAAATAATTGCTGTGGTAGCTTTGTTAGCTGTTGCTGCAGTTATTATTGGTTATGTTATACTTAACAATGATAATCCAAATCCAATTGATGAGGAAGTTAATAATTTGACACAAATGAAAGTACTTTTAGGAACTAGTATGGGAAATATTACAATACAATTACGGGACGATATGCCGATTACTACTACAAATTTCCAAAATCTAGTACATGATGGAATCTATGATGGAACTATTTTTCACAGAGTAATTAATTTGCCAAATAATCTAGTTATGATTCAAGGTGGAGATCCAACTGGAACAGGATACGGAGATCCAAGCATACCAGACATTCAAGATGAATTCTCTGAAGTTGCAGAAAACAACAAGAACGAACGGGGAACAATTGCGATGGCAAACACAGGTGAACCAAATTCTGGAAGTAGTCAGTTCTTCATTAATGGTGCTTACAACAGTCACTTAGATAATAATCACCCCGTTTTTGGTGAAGTAATTGAGGGAATGGATATTGTTGATGCAATTCTAAATGTAGAAACCGGTGCTAACGATAAACCAGTAGAAGATGTTACGCTGATTCGAGCTACACTTATTGATTAACTACGGAACAGTCTTTTTTAGGCTTTCTAGCAATTTTTTGTGAAGAAAACTATTCCTCCAAATTGAGTGATTCTGTTGCCTGCTGTAGTTTCGGCATTGATTACGTTTGTTTTTACTTTTTTATTTTGGGCTATCTGCAATAATCGATGAATTTTGTTTTTTTGGCGGCTTTCAGCTAGATATTTGTCTGTAAGTATCAGGTATTTTGTTTGTAATGCACTGTTTTCGTTTGGATTGTAAATTTGATCTTCGATTTCTTTTAATGTGTAAAATACATTTGCGTTATTGCTTGTACCATATAGCTGTTTTTCTAGGGTGTTAATAATTTGGTCGGCTTCTTCGGAGGTTGTTTTTTCGATCAAATCTTTGAATTCTTTAGTTTGGACTAATTCAGAAACCTGAAGGTGATCTTTTGCTGATCCAACGAGTTCAGCAAAGTTTGCACAGTTTGGGTTTTTGGATTTAATCATGTATCGGTGATGTTTTTGTACATGGTCTAAAAACTGTTGCGAATATGTAGTTCGGGGTGGAGAAACAAGAATAACACTTCTTACGCCTTCATTTATTGAAGGTTTAAGTTCATCGACTACGGACTCGTGAAAGTTGTAAAGATTTTTTTCGTCGAATCTTTTTCCATCAATTAGCACTCGTTTCGAGAGCTTTACTACTTGACTGAATATGTTCCAAAAAGTAGCATATTTCTCTTCGAAGCCCACTAATATTGCCACAGGGTGTCCTCGTTTGTATCGACGTTTTCGTTTCACGTTCTTTTTCCTCTGGTTTATTCCAATTCAGAAATATTGTAAAACAGCCTTTTATCAAGATAGGAAAAAAGTTCACAGAATAATGATTATTGAGTGTACATATTAAATAATTATACTAATCTGAGACGAAGATTTATATGCAGTAAATCCGACTAAATCCAAAAATCCTATTGAGAGTGAAAATGACAATGAGCGAGAAATTAGCAAATCCAGCTCCTTTGGGGCTACTGGGCTTCGGAATGACTACAGTGCTACTTAACATACACAACGCAGGTCTTTATCCTCTAGGTGCTATGATTCTAGCAATGGGTCTAGTCTATGGTGGATTAGCTCAAGTAATTGCAGGAATAATGGAATTCAAAAAAGGCAACACTTTTGGTACACTTGCATTCACTTCTTACGGCTTATTCTGGTGGTCTCTTGTAATCTTACTGTTATTGCCTAACTTCACATTACTAGCATCTGGATCAGTTATAGCACCCGGTGACACAGCAATGGCTGCATACTTCATCATGTGGGGTCTATTCACATTATTCATGTTCTGTGGAACCCTCAAAAAGCCTAATGCACTAAAGTTCGTATTCGCTAGCTTAGTTGTACTGTTCTTCATGTTAGCAGCATACCGACTAACTGGCAACGCAGACTTACTGACAATCACTGGAATTGAAGGAATAATCTGTGGATCAAGCGCCATCTACACTGGAATCGCTGAAGTTCTAAACGAAACCTACGACAGAAAAGTACTGCCATTGTAAGCAGTAAACCAATAAACCTAACAAAAGGGTAGACAAGTTTTTTACGGTTTGCCCCCTTTATTCTTTTTTAACAGATTTGTTCTACAGGTAAGGTATAGAAATGGAAAAATTCCTATACAAAAAAGAGATTCTCATTGACGATTCAGGTTGGGGTGACCTAATTTTAGGGGTAGTTATTGGCGCCCTTAAACTTCCAGACCGCAGATATATGGAACGTAGAATTCCTTTGTCTTCGTTTCAGCCGCCACATTTTCAGAATAAACGGTACCTAGAAGATGCAGTAAAAATTGCCCAAGAAATTATTGAAGTAATGAAACCGGACCAAGAAACAGTTTTCAAGGTTTGTTCAGGCTATGTCCTTACTAGTATACGCAGATATCTAAGGCAACAAGGTTTTACAGTTGAAAAAGTCGAAGTAACTGGAGAACTTCAAGAAATGGTTGAACGCAGTTTTGCGAACTGGTGCAAAGAAGTGGGAATAGATTTTGATAAAATGAACAAAAAACGCAGTTTCAACACTTTTATTGAATGGGTTGCAGAGCGTCCTCATCTCAGAGAAAATCTTGTGAAAACAGGATGGAAAAGTTGGAATCAGCGCTGGCGTGAACGTACATATAATATGAACAAATAAACTGAGTACAAATATGTTCTAAAGGGTGAAAATATTAAAACAATATTGTTAAGCCACTTTTTGATGTGGCTCAATTGATAAAAAATAATAGTTTAGCGTCGTTTTCGTCTGCTTCTTTGTCCAGGCTTGTATTGTCCACTTTCTCTGTTGAGTTCAAAGCGTTTATGGAAGCAACTTCGGTTGTCCACTCGTGGAGTTGCAGAGTGTCTTTCTCTTGCTTCTAGTTTAGGTGTAATGGATCGTACTTTGCCTGCTTTTGATAATGAACCGTGTGATGGCATATTTTCACATCCTCTTTTTACTTGTTTACAGTTAGTAGAAACAATGGTTCTTATAAATATTCACAAAAACGGGATGTTATGAACACTATCTTTAAGTAAGAATGATGGTGAATTCTCAATACCTTTAGTAAAAAGTTATTTAAAAAATTATGGTATAGTGCATCTATTTAATACGCATAATATCTACTTTACTCAACTGCCTTAATTTAGCAAAAAAAATTAGATTTAAGGTTAAAAGTTAATCTTTTTTCCCCTCTTCTATCCTCTTCCTATCTACTCCTCTTCTCACAATATACAAAATCAAATACAATAACAAAAAACTCACACATAACGTGTGAAAACATAAAAAATATGTAGTATGATAGTACATTAAACATAGTTATAGAAACAATAATAAGAAATTTTAAATTTAGGAACTTATCCTAAAATCATAACACATATCTTTCTAAATAATAACTAAATGAGCAGTGGTTGAAATGGATGAAAAAAAGAAGCGAACCCTCAAGTTCCTTCATCAATTTCCAGAGGACTACGAGATATTTCCAGCTAATGGTGCGTGGGGTGGAGTTTCTGCCCGAGGAGATTTATTGATGCATTTTTTTCTAGAACATAGTGCTGTTCCAGATAGTGAGGTAAAAACCATAAACGAAGATGGAACTATAAATGATGTTAAAAAAGAAAAGAAAGAAATTGAGATAGTTAGAAGGATGCAATTTGGGGTAATGTTGACTACAGAACAAGCTAGTTCGTTAGCAAATTGGATTCTTGACAAAGTTCAACAATATGAAAACTCAAAAGAAAAAGTAAAAGATGAGAAAGATGTCAGTTAAAATTTATCTTGATTCTGCTTCAGATAGGATAAAACATCGATATTATCAAGGAGGGACAGTTAGTCCTATTGATATGTCAAAATCCTTTTTTGATGTTTATGCCGAAATTGTCGAATCAGTTTTAAGCTCTTCTGCATCTTTAGATTATAGCAAAGAATATACAAAAAGTCCTCGTTGTATACACATTAATCGCATAAATCTTGGAAACCGACCCATAGAGTTAGCTCGTGACATACCTGCACTTGTTAAACTCAACAAAGAAGGATATCTCTTTGAAAACAATGAATTAGGAATTTTCACCGTTAATCGAAATTTTGACCAAGGTTTAGAAGAATTCAAAGAAGACATATCATTCTTAATTACAGAATATGGAGAAGCTACTGAGGCTGATTTGACTCAAGATGCTAGACAACTTCGACAGCGAATATTGACATATGTACGAAGATAAAAGGTGCTTTTCTAATTGGCTACCTTGAGAGTCAGAGACGTAATAAACGGATTATGTCGAAAAGGATTTCAACCTTCAAATAGCCACCATAAATATTTAATATTCTATTTTAATGGAAAAAAAACAGTAGTCTTTACAAAAGTCAGTCATGGCGGAAATCAAATTGGTGACGACTTAATTGATAAAATGTCAATCCAAGTCAAATTAGAAAAAAACCAATTCGTAGACTTGGTTAATTGTCCGCTTTCATATGAACAGTATGTTAACGAATTGAGACAACAGGGTGTAAGTTTGGAATAATTTCAATAAATAGTTAGCATATTTTAAACAGCGGTTATTCGAGGTTTCCATTCTTTTCTTTCATTTCTCAAAAACTTAGCCAACAATAAAACCTCTTCTGTAATTAGAGTATCAAGGGTTTGTCCTTTACCATGTTTTATCCGTAGAATCTCAACTTTTTGATTAAAAAACTCGTTTAATCCTTCCGCTAAATCGTATGTTTCATATTTACATAGGTGAATGTGTATTCCCATTTTTAGGTGCATTACTGTCAGTGATAATAACAAAATCTTTCTTTCGTAATTTAATCTAGTTACTACTACTAATATCATTATTACTAAATGTATTATTATATGGAAACCTTAAAGTAAAAACAAATAGTATTATTCTTTACACATGGGGTACATATTGTGAGAGAAGCAATAATCTTAGCTGGAGGAGAAGGTTGGAGGTTAAAACCTGCAACTTGGGTTCCTAAACCACTTTTGAAAATTAATAACAAAACTTTGATTGACCATCAGATTACTTGGCTTCGTTCACATGGTTTTGATAACATTATCGTAGCATCAAACCGTTCTGACCTAACTAAAGAGCCTGTTAAATATTCGATAGAAGAAGAAAGTCTAGGCACAGGTGGAGCAACACGCAAAGCTTTCCAAGACGTCAAAGGAAAAGTAGCATACGTAATGAATGTAGACGATCTCGTATTTTATGATCCCAACGAATTGTTTGATTATGCAGGAAAAGGAGCAGGGCTATTATTAGCTAAACCTCAAATTCCCTTTGGAAAAGTAACCTTAGCTAACGGTATAGATGTTATCCGTTTTCAGGCAAGACAAACCCTTGATTTTTACGTTAGCACTGGACATTACGTGTTCAAACGAAGTGTCGTAGAATCCCTGTTCCCTGAAACAGGAGATTTTGAATTTACAGCAATGCAACGAATAGCAGACAAAAAGTCACTTCAAGGATACACATACCATGGCATGTGGTTTACCCTGAACACAATGAAAGACCTAATGGATATTCGCAGATTCTTCAAAGAGTAAAGGGACAAGCATGAAAATTTTAGCTTTAATTGGCAGCCCCAGACAAGGGGGCAACACCGATTTGCTGGTCAACAGGCTGCTAGACGGAGCTAAATCAAATGGATACGATACCGAAAAGCTGTACTTGTATGATTACAACATTTCTTTGTGTACTGACTGCCGAAACTGCAAAAAAGGGGATTACGTTTGCTGCATCAACGATGAAATGTCAACGTTTTATGACGCCATGGAATCTGCAGATGTTATTGTTTTTGGTACTCCGATTTATTGGTATGGACCTACCGCGAAAATGAAAATGTTGATTGATCGTATGCGGCCATTTGTTGAGAACAAAAAGTTAGCAGGAAAACGTGCTGTTATCGTTTCTCCATCTGCGGAAGGACCAGTTGCATGTGAACCGATGCAGGACATGTTTGAACGAATGTTTGTATACATCAAGGTCAAACTTGCAGGTACAGTTTTTGGTAAAGCATACAATAAAGGCGATATTACAAAAGACCAAACAGAATTAGGCAAGGCTTACACTCTTGGAGCATCTTTGTAGGCACCTGTGTTCCAGAGTTAACATTGTACATTAAGGTTTTTTGTGTAAAAAAGCTTGGGCTATGTAGCTTAGAGTTTGTTGTTTGTTTTTGTTCTTTTTTGTTTACAGAAGGCTGCAACGGTTAGTGTTACTGCTAGAACTAGCAACACCAAGGTTTGGGGGATTTCGGGGATAATTATTGGGGTTGGGTTGTCTAGGAAAGTTATATCGTTTCCTGTTGTTTGTATGACTATTGAACCAGAGTTTATTGTGCAGTAGGTTGTTACGTTTTTTGTTTCAAGGGTTTGTAAGGTTTCGTTATGAGGATGACCATATTTGTTGTTTAGTCCAGCGCTTATGATTGCGTATTTAGGGTTAGTTATATCAAGTAAAGTTTGGCTGGTTGCTGTTTTGCTTCCGTGGTGTCCAATTTTTAGGACTTCACATTGAAGGCTGCTTACAGAGGAAATTAGCATGCTGTTCTCAGCTGGGGTTTCCGCGTCTCCAGTGAAAAGAAAGGATATGTTTCCGGTTTGGAGTTTGGTTACGATGCTGTTGTCGTTTTGGTGACTGAATTCAAGGGGCTGAACGGGGTTAAGGACGGTTAGGTTTGTGGTTTGTGTTAAGATGTAGATTTGTCCTCTTTGGGCTACAGTGAGATTATGAGGTTGTGCAGCTGAAACAAAGTTTGTGTATGTTGCAGAAGTGTAGGTTTGATTGTTATAAAGAACTGTGTCGATGGTAATGTTTGAGTTAAGTACGCCAACTAGGCCGCCGATGTGGTCTTCGTGTGCATGGGTTGCGAGGACTAGATGAATATGGGTTATGTTCAAATTTGCAAGGTAGTTCAATACAGTTTGAGTTGCTGATTTGGAACCAGCGTCAATGAGTACGTCTTTTTCGTGGGTGTCTATGAATATGCTGTCCCCTTGTCCCACATCGATAAAGTGTACAGTTACATTGGTTTCAGTCTGGGCGGAAGTTAATGGAATATTGTATGAAAACAATGCGAAAACAAGTATGACAATTAGGACAGTTTTTGTATTGTTCACTGGTTCAGTCGCTTCCATCCTTGTTTAGTTGGAGTTTCTGAATTGTTTTCAAAAACAGTTTTTTCTCCACATTTACAGATGGCATGAATTTTCATGGTTCCTTTACATGTTTTGTGCACTGAGCCTTTCAACACTTCAATTTTGGGTTTACAAGTAACGCTTTTTTGTACATAAAAAATGCCTAGCGGTCTTTTGCATTTCCCGCATCTAAGGGTTAACTGTTGTCCGCGTTGATGGTCAATCTTGCCCAAAACAAACACCGTTAACTACAGTAACAGGTCATACCTAAAAAGATTCAATCATAGACAAGATAAAATTTTTATGTTGCAGATAACCATCAAAAAATACGGTTTGATAATTGATTTTGGGATTTGTTTTTTTAAATAATCTATAATCCGGTTTAGGCTACGTTTTATACCTGCAGTAAAATAAAGAAACTGTCAGGATTTGTCACTAAAATGTGGATTTCAATAATCTGACCGAAATGTTGTTAGAGGATTGTTTGAATTTTTACGGGTTTAGTTTTTGTTTTTGATAATATTGTTTCAAGTTCGTTGAAGTGCTTTAGTACCATCAATCCTTGTTCGGTTACATCGTAGACTATGTTTTTGTTTTTTAGGCTGTTTTCTACAATGAGTTCTTTTCGAACTAAAAATTTTAGGTGTTCTTTAAGGACACTGCAGTTTGTGTTGGTTTCATACATTAATTCAGTGAGTTTTAGGCTACGCTTTTGAGCCAAAATTTTTAAGATTTCTAAGTGGGTTTCCATTCTTGATCTGCGCATGTCCGTGGAACCTTCCTAATTATTTTTGTGAGATTTTTTTCATAACTTTCAGCCTAGAATAAAAAGCTGTTACAAGGTCGTCAACCAACATGTTTTGCATGTTTGGGTTTAAGTTTTGCATTTCAGTTTGGAAGGTCTGCATCATTACTGTTTTGATTTTTTCTCTGTTTTGAGTTAGTGCAGAGTTCATTTGTTTGGGCTCCTAATTCTATCAACCAATCATGATTTTTTGTATATAATTAAATTATGAAAAAAAAATATTGATTAACAATCCATATATCTGATTTTAAAAATTAGATTTATTTTTATAAATAAAAAATTGATTCATTTCACGTAGGTTACTTTTTTTCGTTTTTGGTGCATTTTGGGCATTAAAGTTTTTTTTTAAAAAAAAAAATCGGAACGATAAAATTTTGCCGAACTGTAATTATTTAGTTATTTAAGGTAATGGATTTTGTTTTAACAGGGGTCACATTGTTGAATTATAGAAAACTTGGATCTATCGAATGGAAGGTTTCTACTCTTGGATTTGGTTGTATGCGGTTGCCTGCCCGTAGAATTAACAGGTTGCGGGCTGATACTAAAAAGTCTGTAGATGTTATACGGTACGGAATTGACCAAGGAATTAATTACATTGATACTGCATGGCCATATCATCTAGGAGACAGCGAAAAAATTTTGGGGGAAGCCCTAAAAGAAGGCTATCGTGAACGGGTATTTTTGGTTACAAAGTTGCCCATGTTCATGGTTCGTAATGCAAAACATTTTGACAAGTACCTAACAAGTCAGATGAAACGTTTACAGACAGACTATTTGGATGGATATTTGTTTCATGCGTTAAGTTCCAGCTCATTTGAGAAACTAATAAAGTTAAATTTAATTAAAAAAATGGAAAAAGCCAAACAAGAAGGCTTGATTCACAGTATTGGTTTTTCGTTTCATGACACCTTGCCGGTTTTCAAACAAATTGTTGATTATTATCCATGGGACCTAACCCTTGTACAATACAATTACGTGGACACAAACGTGCAGGCTACAACGCAGGGCATAAAGTATGCTCACAGTAAAGACATTGCAGTCACGGTTATGGAGCCCCTCAAAGGTGGAACATTGGCAAATTTGCCGTCAGAAGCTCAAAAGATAATAGATTCAGCTCCAATTAAACGCAGTGCAGTAGATTGGGCGCTGCAGTTTGTGTGGAACATGCCTGAAGTTTCTGTTATTTTAAGCGGCATGAACACAAAAGAAATGATAGACCAGAATTGTACCAGTGCTGACCATTCGGGACCTAATTCGTTGACTGAACAGGACCTAAAAATAGTAAGAAGGCTTGCTGAAGTTTACCGAGAAAAGCTGACTGTCCCGTGTACTGCATGTGGTTATTGCCTGCCATGTCCAGAAGGGGTTAATATTCCTCAAAATTTTGCTTGTTTAAACAATGTTTCTTTAGAAATTAGCCGTTTACGTCGAATAATGGCAAAACGAGCTTACAAAAAACTAGCCAACACAAAAGACAAGCTCAATAAAAACAACCTCAATGGAAACGCAAATCTTTGCATTCAATGCAATCAATGTGTACCAAAATGCCCCCAACAAATCAATATACCTCAACAATTAGAGACGGTCAAACAAAAACTAGGAAACGGTCTAATTTAATTCTTTAAAATAGTTGTAAACTATCAGGAAAATTTTTTTTCTTAACATATACTCTTATTTTTCCCTGATTCATAGTGCCGCTTCTTTGAAGTGTAAAATGATTTCCATTATAATTTTGCAGAAGGTCAAGTCCAGTTTTCAAATTTCGGCAATCAGTTTCTTGTTTTTTATTGCATGGCTTTATTTTTTGCACAAATTTGGCAAACAGTCTTTTTTTGTTTGCGAGTTTTGTCAAATGCAACTGTTTCTCGTGAAGCCCGATAGGCATCATTATTCCATATTGCAAAAAATCCGTCTGTAAATACATTTCCGAAACTCCATTTTTCGCTGTACACGCCACAACAGGGGAAAACGTTGCCGTCCCAGTTTATTACTGATCTAGTCCACAAAGATGAACAATCTTTGACAATTACATTTTTTCGTTTCCCTGAAGCTATAGAGTATGCAGAATATCGTTGGTCTTTGGGTAACCATTTTTTCACGTTTTCAAACTGAGATTTGGCGTCTAAAAAAAATCTTTGACTCATGTCACAAAGAAGTTTCGCCAACTCTAGGTAATCAACACCTACGTCTTCTGCTAACTGTTCCGCTTTAAGCAACTCTTTTTCGTTGAATTTTGTTACAAAAAACCTCCACTGCAACAAAGGCTTTCGAAGATTAAGAGCCCGTTTTTCTTTAATGATCTGTTTCAGGTTGCCAAACACTTTAATGAAATCGTTTCCGCGTTGATAAGTTTCAACAGTTTCTTGGCTTGCTCCATCCAAAGAAACCATCAACACGTTTAAGCCAGAATGCAATAGGTCATTGCAGATTTGGTCATCAAAAACGTTTAAGCTAGAACTAGTAGTCACAAAAATGTTGTGGCGTCTAGCATATCTTACCATTCTAAAAAAATCCTTGTTTAGAAAGGGTTCACCCCAATTGTACAACTCAAGTATTAATATGTAATCGGCGAGTTCATCAATTATTTTTTTATAGTTTTCAAAACTGAGAAAACCCTGAGGTAAACCTTGTTTTCGTTGTCCAGTTGGGCATAAAGAACAACGTAATGGGCAAAGGTTTCCAGTTTCGATTGTTAAGTAATATGGGAATCCTACAACATGTGCAGGCTTTAGTAACCGGTGTTGGAACTCAACTAGAAGAAAGTTAAGAATTGCCTTTGTTTTCCTTAGAATTCCAATCAAGTCTCGGGGCTGATCCTTAAGAAATAGTAAAAATATGCTGGACTCGTTTTTACCAAGCCTTAATTCTTTTGTACTCATTCTAAATAGACCCTTGGTCAGTTTTGTTACTATTGTTAACTTAAGTTTTTTTTATCCCATTATTTTTGATGATAGGTCATCTGCCGTATTGATTAACCATGCTTCATTCGATATTGGGGTTACCGGGGAGCCGTAGTTTTTTTCTTTGTGGTGGCTAGCAATAATGTGGATTAGTTGGTCAAGTTGCGAACCATTGATGTATTGGCTAGCTAGTTTTATTCCGTTTACTATGTGGTCGTGTTCTGCGATTATAGGCAGGGTATCTATTGCGCCGTCTACAAACTGGTAGCAGTTGATTTTTCCTATGTCATGCAAAATGCTACCTACAATTACTAAATCTGGATTTATTCGAATGCCGTCATCAAAAGTGTTTATCATGCCAAAACACAGCTCAATTATCTGTACGGTGTGCTCTAACAAACCGTGTTTGTATGCATGATGGAACCGTTTAGCTCCAGGGCATTCAAAATAGTATGGAAAATCTGACAATAATTGTTCAATATTGCTTCTTAGGTTCGGATCTCTGATTTGGCGGATATAATCTGACAGTTGTTGTTTTAGCTGCTCTACAGATTTTGAGGGTTGGCATTTCATTTTTCTTTCAGATAAGCGTTTGATTCCGTCGTGTCCGATGTACCAGTATTTTTGGTCCCAATCAAAACGCAGGTTGTATTTTTGTTTAAGTTGTTCTTTTAATGTTGATAGATTGTTTAGAATCCTTGGTACTTGTTCAATCAGAATTAGTCTGCTGCCTCGTTTTTCAAATCGTAAGTTGTGTTCTTGTACCAGCAGATTCAAGCTTGCCAAATTCTCTTCAAAGAACATGCTTTGTTTCACTCTGCACAAAATACGACAAACTAGTTTTAGTAGTTTGCCTGTAAAATAAAGAAACGAGGACCAAAAATGCAAAACAACAAGTCATCTGACATTAACAAATGGACAGACGAAAAACATGTCAATAATTACCTTGAAAAAATGGCAGACAATGTTCCGCACAAGAAAGAAGCCCTGTCTGTTTTGTTGGAACAAATCCCATCTAACGTAACTCATGTTTTGGATTTGGGCACAGGGGATGGCAGATTACTGTGGATGGTTTTGCAGTTAAACCCAAAAGCAAAGGGTGTAGCACTAGACTTTTCTGACCATATGCTAAAGCGTGCCCGGAAACGGTTTGAAAACAACAGTCTAGCTGAAGTAATAAAGCATGACCTTAACATGCCCTTGCCCAAAAATCAATGGAAAAAATTTGATTTAGTTATTTCAGGGCTAGCCATTCATCATCTATTTGATGAACGCAAAAAGCAGCTGTACAAAGAAATTTTTGAACTCCTCAAACCCAACGGGGTTTTTCTTAACATGGAACATGTAGCCTCTGCAACCCCTGAGTTACATCAAAAATTCTTAACAGCAGTAGGGTTAACCCCAGAAACAGACGACCCCTCAAACAAGCTCCTAGATGTACACACCCAACTAGAATGGCTCAAACAAATCGGATACACCCAAGTCGACTGCCAATACAAATGGCTAGAAATCGCAATACTGACAGCAACAAAACCACAATAATGCAATTAAATCTATTTTTGTTGGGGGTTTTTGGCGAATCTGCCATCGTCTCGTGTTGAAGACAATTTGTTGATGTTTTTGGTCAGCCAGCCTATTTTTTCTGTGTTTCTTTGGTCAAAACTGGGCACGTAAGGTTTGATGTCTAACAATGGGGTTTTGTTTACTATGTCTACGTCTTGTATGTGAAGAATGTTTTTTTCTATTTTCTCAAGGCGGACAACTGAAATGCCAATTGGGTTAGGACGGGAAGGCGCACGGGTAGAAAACAGTCCATGAAGTTTTTGGTCTAAAAAGGGTTTAACCTGCAAAGAGTATGGTTTAGCTAGATGGAAATGGTATATCAAAATCAAATGAGAAAATCCGTCAAGGTCTTTTAAACCGTTTATGTAGTCTTGGTGTATTTGGATGGTTCCCTTTACTCCTTTAGCAGCTGCAGATTGTATAGGAACATCCTGAGGTTTCTCAAAAGGGGAATACACAACCCCAAGGGGTTTGTAAACAATTTTGTCCATGATTTTCATCCTAGTGTATCTTGTTTAATGTTAATGCTTTATTGTTTTGCTGGTTTTTGCACCTAAAGCAACAATGAATAAAATGGAATGAATGCGCACAAAACTTGATTGTGACATCAAGGGGAAATAGAAATGTACGCACTCACAAGAATGCTGAGTTAATCAAAATCATTTAAGGTACATTTCGGTTTTTGATATACCAAAATTTTGTTCCAAGAAAGTTTTACATTTATAGAATGGCGTTTTTTGGCATGTTGTTAGGTCTCCTACAGTTTTATGACATTTTTTGCTCCTGTTTGAATTTTACCTAGGTAATTCTATTCTACAAGAACCAAAAAAAGAAGATAGAAGTAGTTGTTTTTTTGCTACAGGAACTTTACAACAACTACTTGTAGTTTAAAATGGTGTAAAAAAAGTTAGTTTTGTTGTTGTTGGAGGGGAGGGGGGGTCAACAACAACAATTGTTTTTGAAGGAAAGAGTCTTAGAATGATAATACAATATTGGTGATTTATTGTTAGGTTTTAATTCAGGTTCACAGTTTGTGAAGTGGGTTTGGGTTTCAAATTTTCCCTTATTTCTTTGCCTGTTTTGAATTAATGTCCTGTTTGCTCCTGTCGAGTCGTCTTGACTTCTCTTTTCTTGTCTAAACTCTCTGCATGTTGTACTCTACACTTGTCTCAAAAAAACAGTTAGTCAAGGTTTCTTGAAAGAGTGGCTGAAGACACATGGGTTGCCATAGATGCCCAATATGCAATGAAAAAATCTTAGAAGACGATGCAGTTTGCCCTTCATGTTGTGCTTTGATCTAAGAACCGTGCTATGATGTAATGGCTGACTAGTGAAAAACAAGATTCTGTTTTATTTTGTTGACCTAGACAGACTAAGTTATGTACTTTTTCTGCTAGAAAGTCAATACCTAAAGAGAAAAAAATCTGAAGTACAGCTATTCCAAGTTTTTTGGGTGTAGCTCAGTAGTGATTGTTGATTCCTTACTGAACGACAAGGTAAGGATGTGAAACCATAGGCAACGCTCAGTCGAGTTTAGATGCTAAAGCTAGAAAAATAGCATCAATAGTCTTTCAAGTTATTAAATAATAATTCAAAACATTTTGAAAAACAAATATTTAGAAGAATCGAAAGATTTTTGCTAAAGTATTGAAATATATATGCCAGTAAAGATAAAAAATTGAGGGAAACTTAATTGAAATTTTTTGAGGCCTTACCAGAAGTTTTTAGAGAAAGATACCTTAACACGCATGAAAAATTTTTAGGAAGCATAGCTGATGTCATGGTTTACCTCTATTTGGAAAAGCGCAATGATTGGAGTGGAACCTGCAACAACATGCTTCATGACCTTATTCCTGCGGGTAAGCTTCAAAAACGAAAGGATGTTGAAACTGAAACGATACATTTTAGAAATCTTAGAAACTGTTGGTATCATGAATGTGCATTACACAATCCTTTAGATAATATTGATGAACGAATGCGTTTTGCTGCTTGGAATGTTATTCAATGTTACTATGCAGTTTTTAGTTCAATTACTTCTATTGTTCGATTATTTGATGTTGATGTCAAAGGCCATGATGGAATTTTGAAATACTATTTATCGAATGTAATTTGTTCCAGAAGATTTAGAAATTTTGTTCTTCCTCCCTTTTCCTTCTATTTATCTCAAAATGGATCTTTTTCTAGGACTTTTTCAAAAAGAGTTGATTGGGAATACGCTGACGAATATCACCTTCCCAATATTAAATCGTGCCTCGAATACGCCAAAGAAAGAATGAGAGCCGCAAGGGGTGATAATTACTGTAAAAGGCGAATTGGAATTTCAAATTATTTAAGAACATTACGTGAATGGATAAACTATCAAGATGCATATTTATTCTTCAGACTTTATGGGAATAGCGTAAAAGAAAACCTTGATCGCTATCTAAAACAAATAACATTTGCATATTGTGTTCAAACAGAGTTTTTTCTACTTAGAACATTTGGACTGGAAGCAATGGAACTTCAGTATGAGACTTTTTCAAACGAATTACAAGATAACTTAGATATTAATTCACCAGCATTAGATGAGAGGTTTGAAGTTTATTCTGACAATTATAAATTATTTTAGTCAGAATAGCTTCAAATTGCAATTGAATATGATCGGAATAACTCTGCTAAGAGTTCAGGCGGGATTATTGAACAATACATGACATTTGAGTCTATCAACTTCTTGAAGTGATGAAATGCTGCTTGGATTGAAACATCAACTTTTCTGGTTCTTTTTCGAGCATAAATTATTGTGAAACCATTTAACCCGTTTTCTTGAGCTTTTGCAGTTTCTGAAAGAATTAAGTTTTCAGTTATATCATCACCTTTAGTTTTTATCTGAAAACCCAATGTCACACCGTTATGTTTTTTACATATGTCAATACCAGAATACTCTTTTACTCCATGGAGATCGATTTGATATGATTTAGTGATTTTCTGAAGTAGCTCATTGAAACCAATCATAACTTTTTCGTGAGGTTCACGGATTGTCATGATTTTATCTATTATGGCTTTCCGTTCATCTTTGAATTTATCAATTTTAAAACCTATTTCAATATGTTTGGATAGAAAATCTCGTGCTATGTCAAAATTCTCGAAAAGCCCTAATGCATTTAGGTCTTGATTTGCGACATCAGTAAATAGCTCTGCTAGAAATTCTTTTTTCTTTACATGATTTAATTTGAAAAAATTAGTTTTGATCTTCTTGGTTTCATGATAAAAAAGGTGAAAGTCTAAATCTTTTCCCGATTTTCTAAGAAGATTAACATATGACACGGATAGCTTCTGAGAATAATTGTCATAATCTTGAAATTCTTCAGTATGAATGAAATCCATAACCACTGAAAGAATTCTTGCTTTGACTTTTTCCAAATCGTTCATCTATTCAGTCCCGTTATATGTCGGTGATTGCAAAATCTTTTTTTATTTTTGGAGATATTCGTAAGATGGAATTAGCCCTTGTTTTTTTGTAGATTATTCCTTTCTTTGTCGCTCTTTTGACTTCAATCAAACTCATTTCTTTCAATTTTGTAATTTCTTGAGAAATGTAGGAAATCGGTAATTCTAAAAAAGATGATAAATCGGAAACCGTTCTTTTCCCGTTAATTGCAAGAAAAATTCGAGCTCGATTTACAGCTTTTTTCTTTTTTGGTACATTCCCAAAGAACTCCATTATCTCTTCCAAAATTTCTTTTCTATGTGCACGAGTGAGTAATTCCATGTTTTTGTCTATCGCTTCTTGGTGCCACCTAATTTTACGTATATCTTCAGCAACATCATTGTTAGTCATAGATCTTCCTCAATTGGAAAAATCTTTCTGTAGAATTTTCCTCCCGATTTCTCTACTTCATAGATTATTCCCAGTTCTTCCCACTTCAAAAGAATTGGAGATAATGTACTTTGTTGTATGCCGATTACACTCGCAATTTCAGAAACGGTTTTGCTTCCATCCAAGGCATTGTACCCATTCACGTAATTGGATTTGAAATTATTTCGTTTGTTTGCAGTTACAATATCATAAATCTGCTTAGAAGTGAACGCCATTCTCCCAAGTAAAGATATTATAATTTCATTCTGCTTGATGAGTTTTATTAGTTCATCAGATTTTTGTTCACTCATTTAATCAGCATCCTTTTTGCTGTTGGTTTTATACTTCTTTTTTAATCTGTTCTTCAAAGTACTAACTGTAGCGTTATCCGTTCCTAAAATGTTGGCAATGCTTCTGGGCTGAAGACCAATATCAGACAAAATTTTTACTTGTTCGGTTAAATTTTTATCAGCCAAGGCGTTTATTGCGGTTATCCTGATCAAGGTATCGAGTTTTGCTGATAAAATTTTAAACTGTTTGTCCTCCATCACTTTTTACTCCGATTCTTTTTGTTCTTGGATTTCAACTGACTTCGTAATGAACTAACTGATTCAGGAGTAGTTCCAATAATCAAAGCTATTAGCTCTCTAGAGACACCAAGACTATCCAATTGTACTATTTGATCTGTTTTTGTTTTTGGTTTTTCATCAGTCTCTTTTCTTGACGTAATTGCTACTACTTGCATAAGAGCCTCGATTTTTTTTCCAATTTCATCTAGTTTTTGAATTACTTCATTTCTATATGTTTCTTCGTTCAAATTTAGTTACCCCCATTTTCGGTTTTCATTTTTTCCCATCATTCTCCTCATTTGAAACCCCTTTATTGGATGAAACAGCATTTGCTGGAACAACAATGCCAACATCTTTAAGAGAAAAAATTTTGCAATACCTCTTTTTATATTCAGGATGAAGCTCAACAATTAGAATAAGAGCCCATGCTTTCCAATAATCTCGAACAGTTTGAGCGGTAACGTTTACCTTTTTAGCGATATCAGGGCTAGACCTGCCATCACTCAGTTCATAAACCAATTTTTTTGTATCTGTGTCCAAATTAGTTTCTAGAATTTGTTTTACTTGTAACATTCCTTGAAACTTGGTCCACTTCAAAATCTCAAGTAAAACATCTCTATTTCCTTGTGTTTCTGTCATTTCAGTTCACAGTTAATACTTCTAGCATTTTGAAAGCATCTTTACAATAACGAAGTTTTCAATATGCATTTTGTATATCTTGTTTTCTTTAAAATATTTTAGTATGTTATCCCCTCGCAATGATTTTTAAGAATAATCCAAGATACAATTTGATATGAAATCAGCAATTATACAGATTACACTGAAGGAGGTCAAGAACGATGGGATTCATGAGCTTTATTTATACACGAATGCTTAGAGCCAAACCTTTTCAGTCAGATTCCTTTGACCAACTCGCTAAGACTATGAACGTAACTAAGATTCTGAAAAAAGAGAAAATGAACCGATATTATAATCGACCTAAATCGATTCGGGGTTGTGAAGCTTTTTTCGATGTAATAATCTTCGATGCAAGATATTATGACAGCCTTTCATCAGAGGAACGACTTGCGATTGGTGCACATGAGTTCAATCACATACTCCAAAATCATAACTTAGAGAATGTCAAACATCAAATTTTGCCGGGATTACTGATTGGTAGTTTACTAGCTTTTCTTACAGTTATTTTTGATTCATTCATCTATTCTTTCACATCAAATCTATCAGGATTGATAATATTATGTGGATGTATCTTGTCGCTTTCTTGTGTTGTTTTTATGTTTGCTTCCCTTTATCTTAATGGCGAACGGTTACGTCAAACTGAGAAAGAAAGCGATTTAAGTGCAGTAAAATTCGCAAATGGAGAAGCACTAATATCAGCTTTGACTAAGCTATACAAAATTTACCCCAAGAAACCATCTAGATTTGATCCTAAAACACATCCAACATTTGAAGAAAGAGTTGATTATATTCGAAGAGCCATGGACTGATATTTCATCCTAATTAGGTATAAAGGCTTAAGTCTTTTCGAGTATTTTGTCTACAATATCAACAAGTGTTTTGCTAACATAACCTTTTTCTCGAAAATACTTGATGACATCAGCAACGGCATATGGATTTTCCATTACATATCGAGGTTTACCAAGATTATTTTGAGAACAATAATGTGCAATATCTGTACTGAATTTACTTTTACCAATTTCATATCGAAATGTGTCTTCAAGATTTGTTCCAACGCATGAAAAATTGTTAGTTATTCTACAAGGATAATCTTCAGCTTCACAGCCGAGGCAACGTAGTATTTCTTTATTGGCTTTTTTGGCATTTTTATCTTTCTTCTTGTCTTTATCGGAATCCCATATAGTGTATGTTGGAATTCCTAAGCAGTTGAAAATTGCAATTGCACTAGGTAAATTATGTTTTCCTACACATGGAATAACACTTACCCCTTTACTTTCCAAATCCACATTTCTATAGAGTGCCTCTCCTAAAATCAATGCCCTGTCTTTAATTCCTTCAACAAGGACAATTAGATTTGCAAAAAAACCTTCATTCATCCATGGGTTCATCAATTGAACCAGTCTCTGTCTTAATGCTTCAGGTTTAATCGTGTTTTTTTTGTCTCCTTTTGCTTCTTCAATAAATCGTGCAATTACAGAAAGATCAGTAGTAGTTACAGCAGTAACTTTCGGTCTACTCCCGTTCGCTATTATTTTCCTGAATATGCGGATTTGTTCCACTCTTCTGAAATCCACTAGGAGGGGAGAGTGTGTCGAATGTAGTATCTGAATACTATCAACTGTGCCATCTATCCCTTTTTCTGACAACTGTAATAGTGTATTCGCAAAGAATCGTATTCTGTCAGGGTGCTGATATAATTCGGGCTCTTCAATTCCAATGATCAGACTTGGCAAACCAAATTCCACTTTTTCCTCTTGTTCGCTACTTTCTAAAGACATAGAAGCTTGAATTACAGCCAATTGTTGGAATAACGAAAGAATATATGCGCGCTGTAATCCATGCCCACATCTATCAACGGTATTGTGATATCCCCCTTCTCTTAATGTTACATATGCTCGTGGCACATGGAGAGTCACACCCCTCCCTTCAATCCATTTTATATTCACTTCGGAATCTGGAACAAAAATTGACAAGTTTGAGGTGAGGTCTTTTTCTAAACCTTTCAATTCTTTGTTTTTTGAACTGTCAATTATTCTTGCATATCTTCTTTGAGTGACTTCTTCCAATTTTACAAGCTTTTGATTTTGTGCTAATGTACTTTTAACTACTACGTCCATGATTTGTTCAAAAATTGACCCCGTGTTTTCAACACCTTCCTCACCAGCTTCTTGCACAGCGGGTATCATAATGAACTTGGTGAATTTTTCTAGCCTATGCATTCCTACATTTTGGAACCCAAAGAATTGCCCATTATCCCGTTCTCGCTTACACTTCTTTTTATTGGACATTTCCCATTCTTGAAGTGTATCTTCAGCTAAGTTTTTGTTCTGATATTTTGGGAAGTTTTGATATGCTTTTTTCGTTAATAACTTGTTATATTCTTTTCTCATATCGGTTCCAGTGGCCATCCTGAAATCTTCAAAATCTGAATTTTTAAAACGTGTACCAAAATACCTCTGGATTGGTCTTGAATAATTAAATTGAATCACTTTTTCTACAGATAGCACATCTCCTTCCAAATAGGGTTTGAAAAGTTTAGTTTCATATGCAGTTAAATCCCAATATTCTACGACAACAGATATTGGTTCAGAAATACTACCATCATAAAAATCGGGTTCTTCGACTTTTATGTTTGTATTATAGAAAAAATTCAAAGCCTTGAGCATACACGATTTTCCAACCCCGTTTCCACCAACTAGAACGGTCAAATCATCACATGACATTTGAACGTCTTTCAAGCAACGAAAATTCTTTACACGAATAGATTTAATTTTCAAACAGAATCCCCCTTTTGACCAAATTGAGTGATACAGTTTAAGGATTTATTATTATTTTTCACTCTTTAAAAACTTTTTTTGTAAGAGTTAAAAAAGAACTTGACCTTCAATTTTCTTATGGCGAATATGAAATTTCGAGCTACATAGTAACAAAATTTCTTCCATTAATTACCAAATACAGACAGGTTTCAATTGAAGAATTTGACCATTTTTTAAAAAAGGTCGAAAAAAGCATGCAGTAACCAAGTAAATCATCAACGTAAGCAAAATCACCTCAACCGACAAGTAACAATCCCCAAAGAAATCATGAAACGCCTCAAACTAAAAAAAGGCGACAAAATAGTCTGGATAAAACAAAACAACAACATAACAATCAAAAAAGGAAAAATCATAACAGAAGAGTAAACAGTAGCTCAACAAAACTGTAATTCAACAGAAAAACAGACTGGAAACTGACTACAACTAAACCTTAGTTACAATAAAAATGAAATTCGCAATCAATTGACTGAAGAAACAATCATGGTATTCACTACTAACAGTGAATTTACAAGTGTACAATTAATTTGTAATCTTGTTCAAAAGCATTGTATTATATCACGTTTTTAGAATATTCACATAGGTGAAAAAGTTGTTTCAAAAAATAAAGAAACGACAACCAATGATTTGCATGGTTTTTTCGCTACTTTTGATTTCGTTGTTCCTGCCAATAGTTAACGCAAGCCAAGAAATCGTTGACTCTGATTACCACTATGGTAGCCAATTAGGGATAGGATTGATACTCTATAAAGACACTGGAGAATTAGACCCAAACTATGATTATTATGCAATTAAGGTAACATTAGCAGACATTGAATACCAAAATGACGAATGGACATGCCCATACGTTGCAACTGTCCGTGTCGCGGTACCTTTAGATGCCATAGAACCCCCCGGCAGTCATCAACCTACTGCAGGATTCCATTCAGGGCAAGCCTCAATTTCCTTTAGTTTTGAAGGAATTGGATTTAGCATGCAACTACCTGCATACCAAGTCTCATACAGCACATCTACTGATGCAAACTTTAGGTATTTCGATTGGACAATTGACGGCGACGGCTGGTGGTTTATTTTCCAAGATTATGCAGAGTTTTCAGTAGGCATCAGAGTGCCCCAAGATAGTGAACCCGAAGTATGGGCTGGCGGATGGGCAGCATGGTACACATACTATGGTCTTATCTTCCAACCCCATTCTGAAGATAGCTACTATTGGTTACAAGCAACTGGACAAAACAAACTTCTCTCTCCAGAAGTTACGCCACAGATACCAAAAACTCCAAAATTATACGAGAAAATCCAAAGACGAACAGCACTAACAAAATAGGAGGTAAAATAATCATCAAATCTAATTTCCCTTTTTTTATGTTAAAAAAATATACAACCCACGAATATTGTTAATTAGGAGTATTCAAAAAATATTTAATCTTAGAAAAATAAATAGAATTAAAACTAATCAAAATTCTTTTAGAATCATTCGACATAATTTTAAATAAAAAGGTTTCTTGCGTTGGTTACTGAAAAAGATTTGAAAACTTTCAGCGAATTAAGAGGAAACACTTTGCTTGTCTACCTTTGCATTCTAAAAAATGAGTACCCAATGGGAATCAGAGAAATCCAAAAAAAACTTGATTTTTCAAGCCCAGGACTTGCAACATATCATGTGGATAAGCTTGAAAATTTATGCTTAATCAAGAAAACAACAAAAGGTTATGTGGTAGCTGAAAAAGTAAAAATTGGCGCACTTACACAAATTATAAAATTTGGTTCTTTACTGCTACCAAGGTATGTTTTTTATGTTGCACTATTTGCAACATTGTTTAGTTTATATTTGATTTCCACATGGATTAATGGTTCATTTGAATTTGAAATTAACACCATTTCTGCAGTCCTTCTAGGCATACTTTCAGTTGGAGTAATGACATATGAATGCATTAGAGTATGGAGACAAAAAATAGTTTAGGACTGTACAAAAATATTGCACATTCGTACAAAAGAATTGGATTATATATCCCGTTAAAAATAAAACAGAACGGCGAAAAAAAATGGCAACAACCGATAAAATGCTGATAATTAAAAGTGTTTTAGCAGGTATATTGGTAGCTGCCAGCATTTTTTTTGCTTTAATAATAATTGGCAATTCTTGGATAAGAACCATAATAATATGTGCAATCATATCGAGTACAATCATATGGTTAATAACTAAAGCTAGATTGAAAAAATACTTCAAGACCATAATTTTAGCGGTAATGATTTTTACTATAGTCTTTACGGGAATTGAAGCATATTTTCTTAGGAATACGGGTTATCCAGTTAATGTAATGCCCTCACAACCAGATGTAACTGTGTCTTACCCTAACATCTTGAATTTGTCACTAACAGAAATTGTCCAAGAAATTCGAAAAACACCTACGTTCAGCTTCATAAATTTTGAACATCCCGGAGAAATCGTTTTTGAATCCATTTCTTTGGATACAACATTCTTAGGTGGAAGCATAGAAGTAATGTTTTACCAAAAATCATCTAACCTAAATATTCGATTTATGGCCAGTAATGGTCACACATATCGTACATCCATTTCTTCATGGGATGGATTACCAATATCTCAATCATTTCCAGCATCAAAAACAGCTGAAGAAACTCTAAATGAAATTGATATATTAGGGTTAAATTGGTTCTACACACAAGCGATAGAAGAATACAAAAACCAAACTGAAACTGCTTTAACCATAGGTGCTTTACAAATATCGACACAGTGGGAAAATTATCAAGATTATCAAGGTATGACATTACTAATAATTGGTTACAAAACTGATGATGCAAACAATGGCGAAGGAGTATTCTTTGCTAATTTTCAACCAAACGGAAACTTACTCTACTTCAACATAGCCAATCCTGAAAACTAATACAACATAAAAACCCATATAGAAATAGAACAACCCAACCAACCCAACAAATGGAACACTTTGCGGTGCATGCGCGTTGCTTATTGGTGGGAAAAAACGCAATAAATCAAACAATAAAACCAGTTATCTTAAAGCTCCTTTTATTTTCGCCATAAGACCTGCTACGGAAGTTATACCGAATGCACCTAAGATTGCCCAAATTATTTCTGATTTGACTGTGTCAACTGTTTCCTCAACCATTAAATCGGTTAACTCTTCAGTTGCTCTCTCATCACCCTCGATTACATCTACCATTGTTTCAGTAACTTGAAGGGGAAAAATGATGTTGCTAAGAAGATACAATCCTGCAATAATTGCGATAACTGTTCCAATAATTTTTTTCATTGTATTTATCACCTCTTAATCATTCGTTTGAAGATAACTGAGACGATATTTCGAATTGAGCGACTGAATTACTCAATTAATCGAACAATTAATTATATATTACAAATCAAACTTATAAATTCTTTGTATAATCCAGTCCATATTTTTAGACTTAGGCTAACGCCAAAAAAAGGAGTTAAACCTTACCTAAAATGTGCACAAATAATTGTTATGTCATTTTTTAATAAATTTAAATATTAAAAACATATGGCACTTAAATTAAGGGAATATAAGAATGTAAAAATGGGAAATTACACGGCAGTTTTTGCTGTGTCCCAGAGTAGTTGGAAGTATTCTCGGGCGAATTTTACTAGTCCGATGTGGTTGCTCCAGATGACTAGGAGCCCGGCGTAGCTGCGTTTTTTGTCAGCTTCACCAAGAAACAAAAGTGCCTCTTTACCGTCCACAATTACTCCGCCACCAAACATGTTATCCCGAAAACGAACATTATCAATAATTGCGAGTTCTTTTTGGGTCCATTTTCCGGCAAGCATTACCTTAACATCTACCCCACTTGTTCGTACCTGAGCCAAAGTGGATACAGAAGCATCAACAAAGTTCTTAGCAAAAGCCGGAACCGCAACCAACAACTCTGATTTTACTACTTCTAACATTTCTTGAAGCTTGGCCATGACACTAAACTCTCCCCTTAGTATCCAGATGTCAGGCTTTTCCATTAACTCACGTTTTTCGTAAAGGGGCTGAAGCTCACCCATCACCACTTTTTTCCAGCCGCTCATCATGCCTTCTAGACGTAAACGTTCTGCTTCCAGAGCTTCAGTAGGAGCTTTGGGAAAATATCTGCTGGGGCGACCTTTTTCGACTTCTACCCAGCCTTTGCGCTCTAAAGAATTGAGGGTTTCATACACCTTAGAATACGGGACTCCACCATGTTCGCTGACTTCGCTGGCTGTCATTACTCCCCGTTCTAATAGTATCAAAAAAGCTCGGGTTTCGTATTCTGTTAGGCCTACTTCGTGTAGAACTTTTTTTGCGTCTTCACTTACTGGCGTGCTCAACCTTTTTCACCTTATGAATGGTTTGGAAACCTTCTTATAGTATCTGCAATCACATAAAAAATATTACCCCTATCAGTGGTGTCAAATTAATGCAAGTAATCAAACAAACAAAATCATTGTGCCCGGAATGCCTCAAGGTACTAGAGGCTACAATCTATGAAGACGACAACAAAGTCTACATAGAAAAAACCTGCGATGAGCACGGCAAATATACTGAACTATACTGGAGCAACTACGACATTTACCAAAAAGCCGAAAGCCTACGAGCCGAAGGTACTGGACTTGAAAACCCCAGAACAGAAACAAAAAACGGATGCCCCTTAGACTGTGGAATCTGCCCAGAACATAAAAGCCACACCGGCCTTGCAATCATCGACATAACCAACAGGTGCAACCTTACTTGCCCAGTTTGTTTTGCTAACGCTGCAAGTGCAGGATACGTGTATGAACCCACAAAAGAGCAAATCTTTGAAATGCTCGAAAACCTGCGCCAAAACAAGCCTGTAAGACCGCCTGCTTTACAGTTTTCAGGCGGAGAACCAACAATACGAAAAGACTTGACCGAACTGATAGTTAAAGCAAAAGAACTAGGCTTCCATCACGTAGAAGTCAACACAAACGGCTTACGATTAGCCAACGACCCTGAATTCGCAAAACAACTAGTAGAAGCAGGCTTGAGCACAATTTATTTGCAGTTTGACGGATTAACCTCAGACGTTTACGAATTCACCCGGGGTGTTGACCTTCTTGACATTAAAATGAAGGCAATCGAAAACTGCCGCGCAGCAGGATTAAGCCTTGTACTTGTTGTTACCCTTGTAAAAGGCGTTAACGACCATCAAATAGGCGACATTATACGCTTCGCTAAAGACAACTTTGACATTGTTCGATGTGTAAATGTCCAGCCTGTAAGCATTTGCGGCAGAATAGACGAAGACGAACGAGAAAAAATGCGAATTACAATACCTGATTTCATGGAAAAAGTCGAAGAACAAACAGACGGCTTAATAAAAGTCGACGACTTTTACCCTGTTCCTACTGTAGTTCCTATCAGCCGGGCTGTAGCTGCCCTGAAAGGCAAAGACTACGTTGAATTCACTACCCATCCCCATTGTGGAATGGCAACTTACGTGTTCATTGAAGGCGACAAAATGGTGCCCATCAACCGCTATGTTAACGTTGACAAATTCATGTCCACCATGGAAAAAGTATACGAAGACGCCAAAGCAGGCAAGACAAAATCTGCTAAAATCCATCTGGTCGGACTGCTAAGACACATCAAATTCGGATTACTCAGAAAATATCTGCTGCCCATCGTCAAAAGTGGAAGCTACGACTCCCTTGGAGACCTTCACAGAAAAATGCTACTAGTTTCTTCCATGCATTTCATGGACCCATACAACTTCGACTTGGAACGGGTTCAACGATGCTGCATCCATTACGCAGTTCCAGACGGCAGAATCATACCATTCTGTGCAATGAACTCGATTCACCGAGAAAAAGTTGAACACGACATGGGCATTCCCTTGGAAGAATGGAAAAAACAAAACAAAAAACAAGTCGGTGAAGTCCAATAGCAAGGAGAAAGGCTATAAAGGGCGAATGGAATTCAAAAGAAAAGGTGAAGAACAATGGGCGGAGGAAAAAAGAACAAATCTCTTAAGCAAATGACTAAAACAAAGGAACCTAAAGAAAAAAGAGAAAAAAAAGAAGTAGCACCTGTCGCCAAAAAACAGACTTTGGGTTTGACTGTTCCTGACGTAAACGACAAAAAAGTACTAGCTGAACTTAAAGGACTAAAAGTACTCACACCATCAATTGTTGCTTCACGCTTAAGTGTAAAACTAAGCATTGCTAACGCTTTTCTTAAAGAAATGGAAAAACGAAAACTCGTAGAATACGTTTCTGGAGGAAAAAACCTCAAAATATACAAACAGCTCGTTGTAGCTGAACCAGCAAAATAAACAATAAACAAAAAAATGTGGCAACAAAATCCCACATTTAATAATTTTTATTACCCAACATTATTAGTTCAAGTCTAGGGTTAATGTAAACAATATTTTTCTTGATTATCAGACAAATAGCACAATCCAAAGTTATTTTCTAACACAAAATAAAAATCAGAAATTGGTCTGTATAAGTAAATATCATACTTTTTGTAAAATTTTATCGCTTGCGTCGTTGTTGGTTATTAAGTATAAATCTCGAATACATTATTCGATTTCATAAACTGTGTTATTCCTAAATTGATTTCCAGTAACTATAGAAAAAAAATATTACTATTAATAAAATGTCAAAACAACAAATTTTCAGATTAAGTGAGTATGCTTGGCTCAAACATTAAAAATGAAATCAACGAATAATATAGTAGAATAAATTCGTTTTTTCACTCCTCAATTGCCTGTGCATGAGCCTCAGCAAACCCACATCTTTGTGTGTAACAGTTTACAATTTAAAAGTTTTCCATTTTCAAGTGTTTAATCGATTATTTAGAAAAATACCTTTGATTGTAAGTTGCCATAATAAGTCGACGTTACAAAAAAATATGATTTATAAAAAAGAAATAGGGAAAAACCCTATTGCATTAGGTTTTAAGCTTTTGAAAGCCACTTGAGAGGGACATCTTGGTATTCTTCGTTAGGCAGTGTTCTGCGAATAGTTAGGGGAAGAATCCCAGATTCCAGTTCCATTATTGCAATATCAATAGGCCCTGCACGTGCCGCCGGGGAGGCAATAAGAAGGGGAGCACCCATTGCGATTTGCAGTGCTCTGGCTCCCACTATGCGAGCCCGTTCAAAACGGGTGATTTTGGCAGGTCCAATTGAAACTTCATTTGGGGTTGTCGTGGGTTTATAACGCTCCTACATTCCGGGCATGCCCATGCCAGGCATTCCGCCCATACCACCCATTCCACCCATGCCGCCCATACCTCCTGGTGGACCTGCAGGGGCTTTGGTTTTTCCTGAAGCAATAACGTCGTCAATTTTTAGTATCAATGTTGCAGCTTCGGAACAGGATTTGATTATTTGTTTTTTAACTGCCATAGGCTCTAACACGCCTGCTTTTTCCATGTCACTAGCTTTGCCGGTGTCTACGTCTACGCCTGCCCAGAGGATACCTTTTTCATGTTGTGATCGAAGGCTGGAAATCATATCAATTGGATCAAGTCCTGCATTTTCTGCTAATGTTGTTGGAATTATTTCTAAAGCTTCAGCAAATTGCAATACTGCTAATTGTTCACGACCTGGAAGAGTGTCTGCATATTCCCGTAGAGCTTTGGCTAGTTCCATTTCTGGGGCACCTCCGCCACCTACGAGTTTAGGATCTTCAACTACGTCTGCGACAACACATAGTGCATCGTGTAGTGAACGGTCAGCTTCGTCAACGATTCTTTGTGTTCCACCACGGATAAGAATTGTAACAGCCAAAGGATTCTTGCATCCTTCGATGAAGGTCATTTTGTCATCACCGATTTTGCGTTCTTCTACAACTTGTGCGTTGCCAAGGTCACTTTTACTTATGTCATCAAGATTTGTTACAACTTTTGCTCCAGTTGCTTTAGCAAGGGCTTCCATGTCAGATTTCTTTACACGTCTAACTGCAAGAACTCCTTGTCGTGCTAGAAAGTGCTGAGCCAAATCGTCAATGCCTTTTTGGCACAAAACAACGTTTGCACCTTTGGCGACTATTTTGTCAACCATTGCTTTGATCATGTTTTCTTCTTGTTTTAGGAAGGCATCCATTTGCTCGGGGCTTTGGATATTAATTTTGGCATCAAACTCTGTTTTTTCTATTTCAAGAGCAGCGTCAACCAAAATGATTTTTGCATTTTCTACACGTTTAGGCATTCCAGAATGAACTGCTTCTTTGTCAAGAACTATTCCATTGATTAGTTTAGTATCAATCAAGGATTCTCCAGGTTTCTTTTCTATCTTAATGTTTCCAATGTCGACTTTGTAGCTGTCACCAGTTTTTATTGCAACTTGTAAAACTGCTTGAGTTGCAATATCACTGAGGTAATCTCGGCTGCCAGAAACTAGTTTGCTAGCCATTGAGGTCATAGCTGCCTTCTTTATCATTTTTTTGTCAGTCGAAGTAGTTTTGATGGCAATTTTTTCCAAGACCTCCAAAGCTTTTTCTGCTGCTTTTCGGTAACCATCAATGATTACAGTGGGGTGAACATTTTTTGCGATTAGTTCTTCAGCTTTTGCTAAGAGTTCTCCAGCTATTATTACTGAACTGGTGGTGCCGTCTCCCACTTCGTCGTCTTGTGTTTTTGCTACCTCTACGAGCATTTTTGCTGCAGGGTGCTGTATGTCCATTTCATCTAAAATTGTACGACCGTCACTGGTTATAGTTACGTCACCGAAACTATCGACCAGCATTTTGTCCATTCCACGGGGTCCAAGGGCACTTTTTACTGATTCAGCAACGATCTGTGCCGCCATGATATTGGCGTGTTGGGCTTCTTGACCGCGTGAACGGGATGCTCCATCACGGAGTATAAGAACAGGTGTTCCAGTTAATCCAGAAGACAATCATCATTTCTCCTTATAATTTAATACGAAAAAGTAGAAAATTACTGTGAATATAAAGATTTCTCTTTGATAAAACAACCTCGAATAAAAGATAATAAAAGTTTTTTCCACTCGAAAAGACAACGATTTTAAGTCAAAAATTTTTAGATTATGTTAATTTAACAAAAAACATGCAAGAGTGAACATTAAAGTTACTTTTTGTTTAGTAATTTGCAGTAAACATAATAATCAGTAAATAGGTAATATTAGCAGTGTTTAAAATGAGCATTTCTCGCATCCCTATAAAAATTTCCATCGAAGGAATCGGCACTGCAGAAGGAGAACTAGTTCGACTAAAGTCTCCCCGAACAACAGACGCAATCCTAAAAGCACTTCCCATCGAAGGAATGTCGGCATTATGGCAAGAAGAAGTCTATTTTGACATCCCAATAAAGATGGGAAACGAAAAATCCTCGCCTACTGTAGAAAAAGGTGATCTTGCATTCTGGCCTATGGGAAGCGCTTTTTGTATATTCTGGGGAAACACCCAACCATACAGTCCAGTTAATTTAATTGGCAAAGTAACCAAAAACCTAGAATTGTTTGAAAAAGTAACAAGCGGAACAAAAATCATCATAGAAAAAAAGTAAATGGATTCCAATCTGTTTCTTTAGTTGTTCTAATGTCTAGAACTAAATACTAAAAGTTCCAAGTTCAAATTTAGTTTAGAAATGGATCAAAGAATTTAATTGCTAGCGCCATTTGGATTTCAGTTACGGTTATCGCAGTTGTTTACACGCTCGTTTTTGGCAACACAATATTAGCAATGCTAATACCAATTGGACTTTATTGCTATTTGCGTTTATAGTTACAATCATAGTTATTAACAGCAATGAAAAAACAAATCAACTAACAACCCAATTTTGTTTTTTCGCAAAACTAATCAGCTCTAAAAAAGGAACCTGTTAAATTTTTCATCCACGATGCTCACAACAAATCATGTTTACTGAAATCCAAACCAAAGAGAACCGGTTAGTCAATGGAAAGTTAATGTTTTTCAATGTTAGAGAAGTGTTTACGGGTAATCTTCTTCTCTTAATCCGTGAAGTTATTCATCATCTCATTCTCTTTCGCTTCTTGTTCAAGTGCCAAATCCTCAGTTACAGGAGTATTATCAAACGTTTTCTGTAATGCTTTAACGAGTTGCCTTTTTCCTTGTTGCTTGGTTTCATTCTGTGCTTCCAGTACTTGTTGAACTCTTAGGTTTCAACTTTTTTCTAAAGGAATATGAGAACAAAGATAATTTCAAACTATCTAAGCGCCCATTATTTAACTTAACAAAAAAGGAAAATGGGGTTTGAGAAGGTTGTTTTGACCTTTTTATGCTTTGCTGTAGATTTTATGCTTCGAATAATGAATCCGGGAGGACAGGGTTAGTTTGTACATCATAAATTCTAGCAGTTGTACCATCAACAGTGTATGTCCATTCCTGAGTTCCAGGCCAATCTGCAAAATCACCTTGAACGTCTTGCCAATCTTCCATTATTGAATCCCATTGTTCTGTGAACGCATACGATATATCAAGGATTTCATCATCATAAATCATCCATACTTTTTGTTGAGCCCCATTAACTATGGTGGTTGATGTACCTTCTTCCGTGGTTACGTCAAGGCGCCACATCATGTTTTGTGTTCCAACATTTTTGTAACTGTAGGTGTAATGCATATCTGATTGGGGTTCACCTGACAAGGTTATGCTTAATTTGTATTGAAAGCTATTTACTCCTAACGTCGGGTTCGTGGCATCTGTTGGTTGATCTGGTGTAGGGGTAGCATCTGTTGGTTGATCTGGTGTAGGGGTAGCATCTGTTGGTTGATCTGGAGTAGGGGTAGCATCTGTTGGTTGATCTGGAGTAGGGGTAGCATCTGTTGGTTGATCTGGACCTGAACCTAGATTCATTACAATGTAAACTCCAGAAATAACTGCTACAGCCAAAATTATAACTATTAAAGCAACTAATGGTTTTTTCATAATTTTCACATTTTTCACCTTATACTTTCTAAAATACAAAAGCTTTTCCTTGACCATAGACTAAACCAAGAATAATTAATTCAACATCTTTTTCTTTGATGTCTTTGTATAGGACTTGATTTGTTTTTTTCTTATTCACGCATCAACTTCTGAACAAACAAAAAAAGAGAGGGTTGCAAGAATAACGGTGTACGTGGATATATCACCACTGAATAAATTAGTCAAGGTTTCTTGATAAAAAACCTTTTTTGTTCACATCAACAAGAGAACTATTGGTACCAATGGTTAACAAAAAAAGAGGCAAATCTAAGAATTTCTTTTGGATAATTTTTATCTTTGTTGCTGTTTCCATCACTGTTGGTGCCCTTGTTTGCCAGCCAGTTTCTAGTTGTTATGGTCCTCACATTACTGCAACCATTTCTTCCACTGAAATCAACATTTACGAAAACGTTACTGTAACTGGAACCATTTGTTTAGGAACAGATGAAGAAGAAATCACAGAATTAGACCGAACAGTAAGAGTGACCTTTGTTAGACCCGATTATAGCTATATTGACCAAATTGTAATAGCAGATGCAGAAACAGGAGACTTTGCGGTTACACAAGCCTTGGATATGGCAGGTTACTGGAACGTTTTTCCTATTCTAGGTCACATTAACGACAGGCTCGGAGTAACAGTAACAGACCCAAATGCAGATCCAGAAAATCCTGTCCCTATTGTTGGCTCTCCATTTAAGCCCAATCTTCTTTTGATAACAGCTGCAATATCAACAGTAAGCATTGGCGGCGTGTTTGCATTTGTGCGAAGAAAAAACAAATCCAGAAAAATAAGCGCGTTAAGATTATTTATCCAAGTCGGGTTAGTTTTTCTGATTTTCTTTGGCATGTTCATAGACCACGAAATTTTGCCCGTGCCTGCAAGCAGAATTCCAGTTCACGAATTTTTAGTCGGAACAAACGTTATGGGAGTTGAAATGGCAGATGGTTTTCCAGTTCCATTTTTTGGTTGTTACTATCCCTGTGGAAGAACTGTCACATGTGCCCTCTGGGAAATTCAAACGTACCTTTTCCCATTCTGGGAAGGAACCCACGGCTGGGGAGTAGATTACAATAGCTCAGGATTAGTTAGATTAGCCGTAATTTTTGGAATAATAATACTATTGTCCATTATTTTTGGCAAAGCCTTCTGCGGATGGGTTTGTCCTTTTGGGTTGTACATGGATTTGCTTACATATCTGAGAAAAAATTTTAAAATTCCTCATAAAGATTTCTCGAAAGATTTCAACAAGAAATTCCATCAACTCGGGTACGTTATTTTAGCTCTAATAATAGTTCTAAGTTTCATGTTCGGAGCAGAAGCAATAGTAGGTGCCCAATTAATTCCTGGAACCGAAAAAGGAGGTTTTGTGTACCAATATTTTTCTGCACCGTTTTGTCAAGTTTGTCCAATGAAACCTTTTTGCGTGTTATTAGAAGCTTCAGTGGGTTTAATACGCTTTGAATGGATTGCCCAAGTTACAACAGGTACTTTTTTTGAGTTAGGATACTTTGTTACCTCATTGAACTTGATGGTATTAGGGGTAGTTACAGTTGTTTCCTTTTATTACCGTCGAGCATGGTGCAGACTATGTCCACTGGGCGCATTAATTGCATTGTTTCATAGGTTCCCGCCTTTCAAATGGATTTCAGTCCTGCGTTTAGAGAAACTAGAAGAAAAATGCACCAAATGCGGAATTTGCAAACGGGTTTGTCCAACTCAGGTAACCGAAGTTTACGAAGAAAAAGGCGGTGACGTTACTACATCTAACTGTATCTTGTGTTTGCGTTGTTTAGAAATGTGCCCCGAAAAGGATGCTTTAAAACTGAAAGCAGCAGGTAAAACAGTTGTAAAGTCAAGGAACTGGCTAGATTCGGAGAAATAATCAAATGAAAAAAATCAAATTACTGTTGATTACTTCGTTGCTTTTAGTTAATTTCTGTGCAGTTAATTTATTACCAGTTAAAGGAGCTCAAATGATATTTATCCGCGCTGAGGGCACCATTGAAGGAACTAACAAAATCTATCGCAGCGGAGACACATACATTTTTTCAGGGGACATTGAAGATTCCTACGGAATTATAGTGGAAAAAAACAACATAATAATTGATGGAAAAGGACACACACTCAAATCGGTGCCTCGAATTTTACCTGTTGGTTCTTGGGATTTTGGAATTGAACTATCAAACGTTACGAATGGCAACGTAACCATTAAAAACTTGAATATTATCGATTTTAATATAGGAGTTTATATCTGGACAACAGGAAACACGATTACTAAGAACACAGTAAAAGGTTCAAATGTTGGAATTTTTCTTGCAGCTTGTCCGAATACCATCATAGAAAACTATGTGGAAGGTAACATCCAGGGAGTGTTTTTGGGTCCAATCCCTGTGGAACATGAAATTGTGTATAACGTTTTTTACTTGAATAGCTTTGTTAACAACACTTGGAATGTTTACGACTGTGAATGCACCGAACCAAAATGGAAACAACATCTGAACATCTGGAATAATGGCACTTGTGGCAATTACTGGGGAGACTATAACGGTCCAGATACTGATGGAAACGGAATTGGAGATATACCATACCAAGTGACTGAAGATGATGTTGACATATTCCCACTTATGGTCGCCTATGCTGGACCTACAACAAAAAAGGGTTTTCTAGGAACAACCATACCTATGGAATTAGGTCTAATAATCACAATCATTGCAACGGTTGCGCTAACAACAATTGTTTACATTTTAATTAAACGCTTAAAATCGTGAAGTTACAAAAATTAGTTAATTGGTTAAGGCTTTTCTTCAGGCAGTTCTGTAAACAGTTTTCCGTCACGCATAAACAACAAACGGTTTGTGTAATTTTTAACATAATCTGCGTGGGTTACAGCAACAACGGTTTGCCCATGTTCTTTACTGGCTTTGTGACATAAAGCCAGAATTTCTTTTCCAGTTGTAGTATCCAAGTTCCCGGTGGGTTCATCCAACAAAACAATCTTGGGACCATTCGCAAATGCACGGGCAATTGCAATTCTTTGTTGTTCGCCTGCACTTAATTCTGAAGGCAAATGATTTCCCCTTTGCTCTAAATTAACCATTGCAAGAAGCTCATTACTCCGTTCAAGTTGTTTGTTTTTTTGCATGTTTGTTGGAGCTAAAGTTGCTTGTATGTTCTCAAGGGCAGAAAAGGTTGGAATCAAATTAAAGGCCTGAAACACAAAACCAATTTTTTCACGCCTTACTTTAACTAACTGGTTTTCTTTTAGTTTAGAAATCTCCAAGTCGTCAACAGTTATTTTACCTGATGTGGGTTTGTCTAGACCACCAATGAGGTTAAGAAGAGTAGTTTTACCACTTCCCGAGGGACCTAAAATTGTAAGAAATTCCCCTTGTTTTACCTGTAAAGAAACGTTGTCCACTGCATTAATTTCTTTGGCGCTTCCTTTTTTGTAGGTTTTCGTTAGATTTGAAAGTTGTATTATATTTTTGGTTGACATCTGTTTTCCTCGTTAAATTGTTTTTATAGCTTTAACAGGGGTTAATCGCGCAGCCCGTAATGATGAAAACAGCCCTGCCGTAACTCCGGTTAGTATGGCTACCGAAAATCCTATTCCAAAAAGCAAAGGGTCAACTGTAACGAGATTGAGGGCTCCTCCGATTTCGCCACCAATGGTAGACAAAACATACATGGCGAAAATGTATCCTAGTCCACATCCGACGATTCCACCAATTGTTGCTTGGATTAGTGATTCTGAAACTATCTGGTTTACAACGTTGGAGTTGCTCCAGCCTATTGCTTTAAGGATTCCAATTTCTTTTGTTCGTTCAGAAACATTGCCTAACTGTGATTTAACCATAAACAGAACCATGATAACTACTAGCGCTAAAGAAAAACTCCAAGCGGTTTCTTCATTTATTCTGATTATGCTAAAGGCAGTATCAGCTAAATCTGAGCCAGTTAATATGCTGGAATTAGGCCATTGTTTCTCCAAGGCAGCAGCAGTTTCTTCCACAGTAGTTGGGCTAACTGTTCGAATTAGCCCAATATTCACCAATCCAATAGGCTGTTCAGGTAAAACTTGTTGAACAACAGGTAAATTTACATAAATATGGGATTTCATGATGTTTGTTGCACTGACTTCAACTATTCCTACTA
Organism: Candidatus Bathyarchaeota archaeon; assembly: GCA_024650005.1. GTDB lineage: Archaea > Thermoproteota > Bathyarchaeia > Bathyarchaeales > Bathyarchaeaceae > Bathyarchaeum > Bathyarchaeum tardum. The sequence continues at coordinate 702,883 of JANKMT010000001.1, forward strand.
CTTCATAATCTGCTACATAATTTACTATTGAGCCCAAAGTAAGGTTGTTTAAGTCAGCATATTCTTTGTCAATTAATGCAACGTAACCATCATCAGGGTTTAGATATCTGCCTTCTATTACATCACGGGGTAAAACTGCGTTTGTTACAGTTTCTGATGGGTCAATTCCTGTAAAAACCATAGCCCGCAACCGGTGCATAAGAATTGGAACAGCAGATTCAACATTGGGTAATTGTTCGATTTCATCCAGCAGGGTTTGATTGAAAGGATACGAAAACAGATGGTTAACTATGTAACAGCCTTTGTTTGATGGATCTATTGGGGCAGTGTAGATGTAGATGATGTCTGTTCCGATATTGTTCAAGGGTTTTGTGGTACAGGCTTCCCAGCCTCGGGCAGCCATGACTAACGTAATTAAGGTAGTTACTGCGATGGCAAATCCTAAAATGTTGATTAAGGTTCGATATTTACGTCTTCGAATTTCTTTCAGGGCATATGTGAATGGATTCAAACAATCAAACCTCAATTGCTTTACTTGTTAAAGTGCAATAAATACAATTCAACAGGTATATTCAAAAGGTTTTTTATCAAGAAACCTTGACTAACTTTCAACACACGTTTTTGTTAGGTCAAGAAATATTTACAAAAAAAGTTTAGTAATAATAAAAGCAATTATATGAACATAAGGAACAAAAAAGGGTTAAAAAAATGACAGAAAAAAGTATTGTTACAAAATTGCAGCTGGTGGACAATTATCAATTTAATACAGAGTTTGATGTAGAATACTTGCCAAACATTATCTTAGATGAAATTATACCCGACGGTGAAGGTGCTGGACCTAATCCTCCCCGGTTATTGTCTGCTGCTGTTGGTCATTGTATGAGTACTAGTTTGGTATATTGTTTAAAAAAAGCAAGAGTACAAATCAAAGACATCCAAACAAAAGTAACAACAAACCTTTACCGAAACGACCAGAAAAAAATCAGAATTAAAAGCATTGACCTTGAAATCCAGTTAGAAGTAAATGAAGAAGACAAACATCGAGTCCCCCGATGCTTAAAACTGTTTGAAGATTACTGCACTGTAACTCAAAGCATCAGAAACGGCGTTGAAATAAACGTTGATATCAAATAGAAATGTTTGGCATGCCAGTATAAAATTTAAACAAATAAGTCAATACATTTTTCAGTTGTTTTCACAAAAATCTTAAATCAACTAGAAAGCTCTTTACAAATAAAATAACCAAGTCAAGTTGAATAAAATTGACGTTAAAAAAGCGGGAAGAACCCAAACTTAGATTATTATTTCTTTGTTTGTTACTAGTGGTTATAATTGCAGCAACAGTTTTAGTTTTACCTAAGGGTACCGAAACAAAAAACACTTATCCAGTTGATCCATATTTTGGAGTTTCCTTTTGTGGGGACACCCCCGAAGAAGCAATGTTATTAATCGACAAAATCAAGGATTACACTAACCTTTTGGTAATACAATCAGGACCTGTAAGTAAAAACGAAACAGCAACAAACATAATCTGTGACTATGCTGCAGATGCAGGATTAGATTTTATTGTGTTCTTTGGATGGTTTGACCCTAGAGCGCCTTGGCAGATTCCGTGGCTAACGACGGCAACTGAAACATGGGGTGAGCAGTTTTTGGGGGTTTATCTCTTTGATGAACCTGGAGGCATACAACTCGACGATAACTGGCCATCAGTTTTTCTTCGAGTGAAACAGTTATGGCCTGAATTATATGAAGATATGGAAAAATTCATTCCAGATTATCCAAATCAAACAGTTAACCGAGACTATAATACTGTAAAAAACAATTACATAGAATATATTCAAGAACATTTAAAACTCAAAGTGTTGAACAACCAATCAATTACTGCATTTACTTCTGATTATGCTCTTTATTATTTTGATTACCTTGCAGGATATGACACTGTGTTTGTTGAATTAGGCTGGGAACATGACTCAGAAAAACACATAGCACTGGGCAGGGGAGCTGCTAAGGTTCAACAAAAAGATTGGGGTACAATAATTGTATGGAATAACCTAGACCCAAACAACATAACACAAGGCGAATACAAATCTGCAAGTGAAATGCTTGATGACATGATGATTTCATACGAAGCAGGAGCTAACTTCATAATAATTTTCAACTACCCCACAAACCCACCTGGAAACCCATACGGAATTTTAACGGAAGAACACTTTGAAGCAATGAAACAATTTTGGAGATACATGGAACAAAACCCAGAAGAATATAGCCGAACAGTAGCAGAAACCGCGTTAGTTTTACCTGAAGATTATGGTTGGGGAATGCGCAGCATAGATGACAGAATATGGGGATACTGGGGACCTGATGAACATTCAGAGCAAATCTGGAACAGAACACAAGAGTTACTTGAGGAATATGGATTGGCTTTAGACATAGTTTATAATGACCCAAACTTTCCTTTAGATGACCTTTATTCAGAAATCGTTTATTGGAACAGCATGGGCTAAATTCCAAAGTAGGTCAAGAAATTTTGACTTCAAACACTCGGTCATTGTCAAGAAATCTTGACTAAAATTCCAACTTTAATGCTTATTTAGTCAAAAAACATTTACAAAAAACCTTTTATCAAAAAATAAACCGAAATTTAAACAGGGAATAGGTTTGCTGCAAAGAAAATTGTCTCAATTTTTCACTGTTTTTTTTGCTTTTTTGTTACTTATTCCTTCATTAATTGTTCTACAAGCAGGTGGATCAAACGAACCAATAGTAGGAGTCAAAGAAGGCGATTGGGTTGAATATGACGTGATTATTGCAGGTAACGGCTCCATGCCTCCAACACATGATGTTACTTGGATGCGAATGGAAGTTTTACCCGTTTATGGTACAGCATTTTCATTGAATGTTACTGCACGATATTCCAATGGAACAGTGGGCAGTGCTGTTTGGGAATTTAATTTTACTGAAGGTGAAGTAGGAGGCTGGGTTATTATTCCTGCAAATCTCAGTCCCGGAGACACATTTTATGATTTAGCACGGCACAGCGGGATTCCAGTTAATGTAACTATTGAAAATGAAGAACAAAAAACGGTTTTAGGTGCAATCCGAACTGTTACGTGTGGACATGATAACGTTAGAGAAGTAAAAGAATGGGATAAACAAACAGGCTTTTTCATTGCTTCAGTAGAACAAGTAAAAAATAAAACTAACAAAAATGGATGGTACATCGAAGATATTATAGTTACCACAAAAGCGGTAGCAACAAACATTTGGGAACCAAAAGAAAAAACAGAAAATGAATCAGGCTTTTACGAACCTATTATACTAGTTATTGCTGCTTCAGTTCTAATCTTGTTTAGCGCAGCAGCGGTTAACCGCAAAAAGAGAAAAAACCAAAACAGTTTAGCTCAAATATCCCAAGGAAAAATTGCAATTCTTTCAATAATTGGAGTCTTTGTGGTTGAGATTGCAACTATACTTTTTTTTCCCTTTAACTCCATTGGATTAAGTTTTGCTGAATTTAATCTAATTATGCAAACATTCTGGACCGCTGTTGTCTTAATTAGCATGTGGGTTCGCAAAAAAGGCAAGTATTTTGTCCACGAAATTACCCTGTTAATCGTAATGTCTGCATGGATAATTGGTTTTTCTTCGGTAATATTAATGGATCCCTTGAGCTTGACATCGTTAGAGGCTTTTTCCAACACGCCCCTGCGCTTAATCATGAATATTTTACACGGTGTTTTTTCTGTTCCAGCGTTAATTTTTGGAATCTGGCTAGTTGCATTATGGCGACCGGAATCGACATCGTTTCCAGCCAAAACCAAAAAATTGGCAATATTAACAACAGCCTTTTGGATACCTTCATACATAGTCGGAGTTCTGGATTTCATGGTACTTCACACCACCTTCTTTGGATAAAAAATATTGAAAATTCGTGTTTTTTCTAGAAAAAAGTTTCATAACGGTTATTTTAAAAAAACAACAAATATACTCTTACACAGTACCTGCAAAGAAAGTTGCCTTTTCTAACTAAGAGAAGTGAAAACATGTTTTTGGACAAGATCAAAAAAAATTGGCAAAAAAGAGCAAGACGCCACCAAATACAAAAAGCTGGAGAAAAAGATTGGAAAATATTTGCAAGAGCACTTTGTAACTCTTCAAAAAGTTGTAACGGTTTTCCGATTGACTGCCGATGCTGTTTTGACAGTTACTTCAAAGTTACTAACAAGATTAAACGTAATAGAAAAAATTCAATAAATGTTTCTTGAAAAATAAGTTTTCATTAAAACACTAAACAAATCTTCAATGATTAACAGGTTCTTGATACATATTTGGAAACTAAAACAGGGGGTATATTGTTAGCAAAGTTTTCTTTCAATAAAACTTGTTCCATAAATTCATGGCTTTAAAAATTCACAGTAAAGGATAAAAATCTCAATTAAATAGCTGTAAAAAATTACAAAAACAAAAAATTGAAAAAAGGTTCTATTTACCATTCTTCATCTTCGTCTACTTCTTCATCTTTGTCTTCTTCCCAGTCTTCATCTAGGCTCATAGGTTACACCTCCAAATTGTGCCCTTTGAGAGAATCTAAAAGAGTCAAATAAGCATTACGTCAAAAATTATAACAAATCTAAGGCACGTCGAGCATCATCAAGAGCCCCTTGTATACGTGTCCAATGTGCGCCTTTCCAATAGACTTGACCACAATTGGTGCATTGCCAAAAATCATCATAATACTTGAAAGTTCCGTCAGGAATTTTGTTTTTTATTTCCTCTTTAGAAACACTTACAAGAGAACCATTGCATTTTGGGCAACGAGAAAAATTCAGGTCAATATCTAATTCAAAACTAAAACGATTAGCCAAAAGGGCAAGGCGTTTTTCAGATTTTTTAGCATTAACAAAAAAAGTTTCTAAACCGTCACTTAAAGCCTTTTGATACAACTTAAGGTCACGGGTAACCAATATACGGTTTTCAGTTTTTGCCAAAACCAGAAGAGTTGCATCATCAAAATTGCGATAATATGTTACATTATGCCCTAACATACGAAGCCAACGAGCTAATTTGCCAAGCATACTATCAACTATGAAATCCAAACCACACGACCATGCAATAAATGAAACCTAACCAATTTAAAACTGACCATATTCCAAAAACCTAAGTTCCACTAGGAGTCTTTTGCTGCAAGAGTTCACTTGACAGAATCACAAAAGACACAAAAAGAGTAAAAAATAATCTGAATAGACTTAAATACAAATAATGAAGTTACGTTGCTAAGTGACCAAAAAATGGAAGTTTACATGGACTACGCTGCAACCACTCCTGTTGACCCCAGAATCCTCAAGGCAATGCTACCGTATTTTAATGAAAAATATGGAAACACAATGTCTTTGCACAAGCAGGGCAGAGAAGCAAAACAAGCTTTAACACAATCCAGAGAAACAATCGCCCAAGTAATGAACGCAAAACCGGACGAACTTATTTTTACAGGCAGCGCAACCGAATCAAACAACACCGTCATTAAAGGCATAGCATACGCCAACAAAAACAAAGGAAAACATATCATAATATCAGCCATTGAACATCACTGCATTTTAGAGCCAGCCCAATGGCTAGAACAACAAGGATACAAAATCACCAGACTTGCAGCAGACAAAAACGGTTTAATCAACGAAACAGAACTAGAGAACGCAATTCGAAAAGACACGATTTTAGTTTCCATAATGCATGCAAACAACGAAATTGGAACATTACAAGATATCGAAAAAATAGGAAAAATCTGTAAAGAGAAAAACGTTTATTTCCACTCTGACGCAGCTCAAAGTTTTGGAAAAATTCCAATTGATGTTAAAAAAATGAACATCGACATGCTATCAATTAATGCCCATAAAATGTACGGACCTAAAGGAGTAGGGGGACTGTATATCAAAAAGGGCACAAAAATTGACCCCCTTCTTCATGGAGGGGGACAAGAAGCTCAAAAACGAGCATCTACGGTAAATGTTCCCGGAATTGTAGGCTTTGCCGAAGCAGCAAAAATTCAACAAAAAGAGATGGAATCAGACGCAAAAAAGCAAACTCAACTTCGGGACAAACTGATAAAAGAACTTTTGAACATTGAAGATTCACACCTTAATGGGCATAGAACTAAAAGATTACCAAACAACACTAACTTATGGTTCGCCTACATTGAAGGAGAATCACTACTAATGCAACTGGATCTTGCTGGAATATCAGCATCTACAGGTTCGGCTTGTTCATCAGATTCGCTAGAGGCAAGTCATGTCCTATTAGCCATCGGATTAGATCCAAAAGAAGCTCACGGCTCGTTAAGGCTTTCCATTGGAAAATACACCACATATGAAGAAGTAGACTACGTCTTAGAAACTGTACCCCAAGCAGTAGAAAGACTGCGAAAAATTTCACCCTTCAAAAAGGGATGGAAAAAAATAAACAAAACTAGTTACTGATTTTCGCAACCTGTTTTAACCTTAGCTTTGCGGAAAGCGCAGTCAGTGACCTTCAAAACATTAAGAGCTTCTTGTGGGCTGCAAAGGGGATCTAAAAGTTCGTTTTGTTTTACGGAATCAACAAAACACTGTAACTCCATTAACAAAGGTTCTCCAACTGAAACAGGGATTTCTTCATTAATGTGCCGGGACAACCATAAAATGTCTTCCCAGTTTCCAGTTACAATATTAGCTTTAGGTGGTGCTCTATACATCTTCAATTTTTGCTGAGCATAATTCAAAGAATAAAAGCGCTCGTTTGCGTACAAACTGATTTGGCGGACTTTATAATTCGGCAACCAACTTGCCTCGATGTGGCTGTGAATGTGTCCGTACTTCAATGAAATATAGGCGTAATCTTCAAAATTGTTATTGATTTTGCTAGAAAAATGAGCATACAAAACTTTAGGGACTTCACCGAACAGGTAATTGAGCAAATCTATTTCATGGGACGCTAAATCCAAAAAAACTCCACTGTATTTTGTTCGAGGAGGAAACGGCCCAAACCGCATAGAAACTGTAGAAAAAATTTTGGAACAATCCAAAACTTCCTTCAAGGATCTGACAGCAGAATTAAACCTTTCAATGTACCCTACTCCAAGCAATTTGTCAGCTTCAATTGCTTTTTTTACTAATGATTCTCCTTTAGTTAATGAATCAGCAAAAGGTTTTTCAACCAAAACATGTTTCCCAGCATCCAAAACCGCTGAAACAACATCATGATGCATAGAAGTGGGGGTACAAACACTTACAGCATCTAAGTCTTGTTCTAAAAACGTGGATAAATCAGAACAAAACTTGCAATCGTAAGAATCTGCTAGCTCCTTTTTTGTCGGGTCGCTATCACAAATTGCAACCAATTCACAGTTGTTTAGTTTTTTGTAAACCCTGGCATGAGCAGAACCCATGAACCCTAATCCTACAACACCGACTTTTACTTTCATTATCAGGCACCATTTGAATCCGTAGACAACATACGGTTATGTTAAATTACAAATCTAATAAGGTTTTATGATTCCAAAAAAAATCAGTTTTTCCATTAGGGCTCAATTTAGTAGTTTCGTTGTTCATAACAAAAAATCTGAAAGATAAAAAAATGAACAAGACGGTACTTAATTTTGAAAATCTCTTAATGCAACATAAAGGGAAATTCCAAAAAGACCTACAAAGAAAAGATGAGGAACAAGTAAAACCATTGAGATATACAATGGAAAACTCACAATTATGGGCAAAAGAACGGTCATCAAGGGTATCAACAAAACAAAATTTGTTGAATCAGGTTTTAAAAGCATCTTCAAGTCTTTTGCTTTAAACATAACCAATACTGAAGCAATAAACAAAACCCATTCTAGACCCAAATTAAATGTGCTTCTTATTCCAATGTCTAACCCATATGATTCCAAGGAAAAAGGCCACAGTAGTTGGCTGCCGCCAGTTAAAAAATCTCCAATTAAACTATGTTGAAGTACCGCAACAAAATAAGGTGCAGCTCGTTTTCTATAAATCCAAAACAATGGAACAAAAATTAAACACCAAAAGAGGACAGAATGGAGTGGTCCTCGATGTTCCAAGAATGGAAATAATATGTCAACATCAGGAAAGACTGATACAAGAAACAACCAAGGTAAACTTACGTGGACGTTAAGAAATTTTGAGAATAATTTTCCAGTTAAATAGCCAAGAGCAAAGTGACCAACAGCAAACATCAAATCCAGTCCTGAGATTTCTTGAATGCTCAGTTAAGTTGGGTTGATACATATTAACAATACTTTTTGAAAGTATATAATTTTGGATTATTACGACAAATTCATTAACTCTATATAGATAAAACATCGAAGAGAAAACGAAGAAAGATGTTAACATTTGAACTCAGCGCCATTGATCTAATTTTAGCTATAGGTGTAGTTGTTTTGCTCATAATGTATATCACTAAACTGGAACCAAAAAATCCAGAGCAGAAATCATTTTTTAAGCAAATAAACCAAATAAGAAAAAGTAGACAAGCAAAAAATCCTAAATTACCCCCAAAAATTCAAGTTCAAAATGATTATGCAGAGTGCCCCCGTGGATTTGGAAACATACGAAAAATTGGTGAAGATAATTCTGTTTCAGAAAGATGCTTAGGATGCTACAGGATTATGGAATGCTACGAACAGAAACAGTGAAAACGCTTGAAGGTTTTGAAAAGTGAGGATGCATATTAATCACTACAATAAATACTTCTTAGTTATTATTTGTAGTTTTCCGTATTAACAATACATATTTATTCTATTTTTTAAATAAAGTGTATAATTGTAGCACAACTCAACAACAAACTTTATTAAGTCTTACTAAACAATATATATTTGGTGAAATTAATGGCAACCAAAGAAACCATAATTACAGCCTCAATGTTGATTCTCATAACTTACACTCTAAGTTTGTCATTAGTCAGTCAAGCATATCCAGCTGGACAAGCAACAGCAAAATTTTCCAACTCAGGAGCTATTCAAATACAAACTACCACAGGAATTGGAGTGTATTCAAACCAGCAGTGTACTACTGCCTTAACTTCTTTGCCTTGGGGAACCCTTACGCCAGGCGGCAGTAGCAGCATAACATTTTATGTAAAAAACGAAGGCAATACCCAAACTACACTATCATTAGTGGTTGATAATTGGATACCTACAGCAGCTGGAACTTACCTTGGCGTCAACTGGGATTACAATAATGCAGCAATCAGTCCAGATCAGTCAGTGGCAATTACTTTGACCTTATCCGTAGCATCCAACATCCAAAACGTGGAAACATTCAGCTTTGACATAACAATAATCGGCAGCTAACTAGGTAAAGGATAGAATTCCTTTCTTATTTTTTTATTCATATTAAAATAGATCAGGCATAAAGACCTTCAGCATAACAGTAACCATGAATGCTAAACCTAAAAGAATGGATATTAATTGAAAACGTTTTTTGTCCATCCGAAGGGTTAAAGCTGATTGGGAGAACAGCGCCTCTGAAGTTATAAGCAAAACTAATGCAGTAATTGCAAGCCATAAGCTAAAATCTGTTAACGAAAGCGGGAAAGAAAACAGTTTAACTCAACCTCGATTCTAGTTTAAACCATACTTCAATTGTTTTAAGATTTGGCGAAACTTTAGTCTGAGTTAAGGTCACTAATTTGCGAGTTGTATTTGCTATAGAACAACAAAGAGCACTGACCAATGGGCACCCAACTAGATTAATGCTTTTTAAAGTTTCTTTGTTGGCGTAAAGATTGGCATAAACTGAGTCAACAATCTTAACATGTATCGCTCCATTCATAGGTTTTATTTCCAAATTTCCTGCAAGTTCCAAGTTAGCTATTATGATTTTGGGCAGAAAATCATACAAATCTTCAGCATCGATCTTTGTTAAACTAGTTTTTAATTCATTTTCGAAAAGACTAACAAGACCTGAACCAGGTGGAGTAATGCAAAGACCTTCGGGGTCATTAATCATGAAATGTTTTCCTACTAGTTTTTCTAAACTGGGTAAGGTCATCTCTTTTTTTGATGAGATAAAAACTGTCATTTCTTTTAATCCAGAAAGATGTTCAGGCAGATTGCTTTCTTCAGAAAGAGACGGAATATAGATTGCGTTTACATCATAATCAAAATCAGACATTATTCGGTTCAAAGTAGCATAAGGAGAGATATTTGTAGCTTCAAAGACATTGTTTGATATGTAATTTTTTGACATAGTAAGAAGGAAAAGTATGCCCCAAAAAGTTAGACTTAATCCAATAAAAGCAATAATTGTCGAAGAAACAACAATTGAAAAGACAAGCAATATTGCCCCCATTGCAGTAAGAGAAAGCTCAGTTACATTAGAACGTTTTTTCTTTGAGTTCATTTTAGTTAATTGCTCCTTTTTTTTATAAAATTTTTCTGTAATTTGCGAGTTGAAAATTTTTGAAGTTTGATTGATGCGTTTCGAATAAACTTCAAGGCTAATCAGAATAATTATTGACGCTAAATAAATCAAAACATTTGGTATAGACGCGTACAAAGATTCAATAAATGACTTGTTCCAAAAAATCATTTCATAAATATGCGCCCAAAAAAAGAACCAAATCAAAACAAACAAAAAAACAAGTTGGAATAGTCTAACTTTGGTAATTGTACTTGTTCGCCATGGATTTTGATTCAACATCGTTGTAATACCACAGTGTTTTCAATTTTTAACGTTATTGTTCTTGATTGCATATAAATCTGATTTTTGGACATATTATTTGAAGTTAATAATTTAGACGTTTGCTTCAAATGGAAATTACCTCTGGAGCTAAATCCATTTCATCTAACATCTTACATATTTCGTTTTGGTAGATTGGATTCATCACAATTACCACATCAGGTTTATTTTTTCTTAGAGTTTGAGGGGACATCACTTCTTTTCCGCTACCTGGAAGATATTTTCCATGACGAAAAGGGTTAATATCGACAATAAAATCAATTTCAGACTTAATATTAAGTGTTGATAAGAAAGATACACATTTCGAACTAGAGCCCCAAATAACAACCCGTTTCCTTTCATCAGAAAAAGAATTCAAGCGATTTTTCCACTGCTCTAAGGTTTCACGGCAATGCACAGAAAAGTGTTCAACTTTCTTTTCCAGTTGATTAACTGTTTCTTCACTTTTATGGATTTCTTTTGGTTTTCCTTTGGCTGGTTTTGCTTCAATTAATAGGTATTGATCGTTGAAGTCTTTGGAAATATCTAGTATCTCAAAGTTGCAAAAACGAAATAGTCGACCCAAAGAACCTTGACTAAAATATGAACAGTGTTCATAATAGATATCCCAAAAAGCTATTTCATCCAAAACTCGGGTAACATCAGGCAACTCAAAAAATACGGTCACGTCTAAACGCTCACCTATTGAGCGACGAACAGTGCTGACAAACTCAAACGTGTTTGGTATATGTTCCAAAGTGTGTCTGCAACAAACAAAATCGCCAACATAGTTTGCATGTTTTTCGGAAAAAAAGTCACGAATAAAAGTTAAATGTTTTGAATCTTCAGAGTTGATTCGCCCCTTTATATATGCTGGGTCGATTCCTACGCCTTTGTTTGAACCTAATCTGCAAAGTAAATTTAAAAAGTCCCCTTTTCCGCAACCAATTTCCAAAATTTTTTTGTCGTGCAAATCATATTTGTTAATTAACCGTTTGGCTAGTTTTTCAGCAAAAAGATTGAAAGTTGGTGAAAAGCATTGTTGATCTTCATATGTTGATGAATAATCTACTTTAGAAACATCATAAACGGTGTTGAAAATAAATCCACAATTGTTACAAAAGCCTAATGTCATATTTCCTGTTGGAAAATTTTGTGCTTGTTGTTCACTTGAAAGCATTAAACAATTATTTACAGGAATGTTTTTTGTTTCATAAAAAATAGATATTTTATTGCAGTTGCAACTGGGACAAAATGCTTTTGTGTTCATTTTTTTACATCCAAAGGTGTGTTAATTTCAAAATTTGTAAAAATTAAACAATCACAGGATTTGGTACCGGAATTATGAATTTGCCGCCTTTTTGCCGGTATTCTTTTTGTTGTTCTAATATTTCATCTTTGAAATTCCAGGGCAGCAATAAAACATAATCAGGCATTTCTGTCAGGATTTTAGAAGTAGGAAATATTTCTAAATGGTTGCCTCCCATATAGCGGCCGTGTTTAAACGGGTTCAAGTCGACAACATAATCAATATGCCGTTTATCAATTCCGCAGTAGCACATCAATGTCTGTCCTTTGGCTGCTGCCCCATATGCAGCAATTGTTTTTCCTTGTTTTTTGATGTTTTCAATAATTTCCATAAGTGAATCCCGCAATTCGTTTACTCGTTTTGCAAAATCTTGATAAAAACTAAACTGGTTTATGCCCCGACTGATTTCGTTTTCCAGCATTTTTTTTACAGATTTTCCTACGTTTTCTTCTAGTTCTACATAAATTCGCAGAGTTCCACCATGTACAGAAACATGGCAAACTTCATTGATATACATTGAATGTTGGCGAAACAGGTTATCTAGGGCAGTTAATGAAAATATGCACAGGTGTTGATGATAAATAGTGTCAAATTCACGTTTGTCAATCATGTCAACAACATAAGGAACTTCAATAACAGCAACTCCAGTGTTTTTCAGTATTGTATGAATTCCTTCAATGAAGCCGTTCGTGTCTGCAACATGTGCCAGAACATTGTTTGCAAGCAAAACATCAGCTTGAATGCCATCTTTTTTAAGTTGCTGTGCAAGTTGTTTTGTAAAAAAAGTGCACATTGCATTAATTCCAGATTCTTTTGCTTTTTGCACAGGTGCTTCAGCTGGATCAATCCCAAGAACAGGGATGCCCTTATCTAAAAAATTTTTTAACAAATAGCCATCATTGCATGCAGGTTCAATTACTAAACTTTCTGAGGTCAAATTTCTTAATTTTATTAAGCTTTCAGCATTTTTTCGTGCATGCTCTAAATAAGCTTGTGAAGTTGAAGAAAAATATGGATAGTCACGGCAGAACAAAATTTCAGGATCTACGGTTTCAATAATCTGTAAAAGTGAACATTCGGGACAAAAAACAACTGTTAATGGAACTAAAATTTCTGGCTCTTCAAGTTGTTTTTTTGTGAGTAAAGCATCAGCGATGGGCATCTCACCAAAGGAAATTACTTGTTTGAGATCTTTGTTTCCACAGGATCTACAACCTGAGATGGAACAGTAATAGGAATCATTTGTCACAATTATACACTACCTTACGTAGGTCTTTGTCTAGAATACCATTTGCTACATTGTTTTCGAGATGAGATATTCGCCTATATCTTGGGCCTTCAAAATCTTCAAGAACAAGTCCATATTGTTTAAACGCGTCGTATAGTTGTTTTGCACCTGAACGAGCATTCCATTTCGGTTTAAATGTTGGAATATGGGAAGATATTTTACTAAAATCAACACGATACGATCGTTTGTCCACTGAAGCATCTTTAGCATATCTTATTTTTGATTTAGGAACCGTTTCTTTAGCAATTTGAGCCAAGTCTTTAATAATGTAATTTTCTTTAGTTTGTCCAACATTGAAAACTTGATTATGCACAGCATCTCGAGGAGCAGTTAAAGCAGCAATAAATGCTCTGGAAATATCTTCAATATGAACAATTGGGCGAAAAGCTGTTCCCGTGCTCTTTAATAAAACGATGCTGCTGGTGTAAGCCCAAGCAACAAAATTATTGAGAACCAAATCAAAACGCAGCATGGGGGAAACCCCATAGGCTGTGGCAGGCCGCATGAAAACCGGACTAAAGTTAGAGTCAGCTAAAGCAGAAATTGCCTGTTCAGCACGGAGCTTAGAGGTTCCATACGCAGTTATTGGATTTGGTTCTGATTCTTCATTAACCATATCGGTTTTTGCTATCCCGTACACGCTACACGAAGAAGTAAAAATTAGACGATTAACACCAGCTTTTTTTGCTAATTTTGCCAATTTTATTGATGCCTGACAATTTATTTCATAAGTTATGTTTGGATCAAAGTTCCCTAAAGGATCATTTGAAAGGGCACACAAATGGATTATAGAATTAATGCCGTTAAGATCAGAGATTTCAACATCACGTATGTCTTTTCGCAGGTAAGGAACACAAGGCACCCCGCCATAAAGTGAGACATCACCAAAAATTGCGCCTTCATACAAATCATTGTCTAACCCAACAACATCAAACCCACGGTTTAAAAGCATCGGTACCATAACTGACCCAATATACCCTTTATGACCAGTTACCAACACACGCATTTTTATTTCCTTCACAATGTATCGATTATTTAATAGCACATAAATAGACTATTACTAAAAGTAATATATTACAAAGAAAAAATTAAAGCTAATCATTCTTTCTTCCAAGGAGCTTTACCGGTATTCCAAATTTTTTCCAACAACACTTTTTCCGATATCGTGTCCATACATTGCCAAAAACCATTATGGCGAAAAGCCATAAGTTCTCCCGCGTCTGCCAATTTTTTCAATGATTCTTTCATAAAATTGGTATTATCATTCTCGATGTAATCAAGCACTCCAGGTTCAAAAACACAAAAAGCTCCATTAACCCAATCAAGACGTGGCTTCTCTTCAAAATTTAACACCTGATCACCATTTAAAACTAAATGACCAAAACGGCTTTGGGGCCTAACCGCAGTTACTGTCGCCAAATTACCGTGCGATTTATGGAATTTCGTTAAAGAGTGAAGGTTAATATCTGCTAAACCATCACAATAAGTTAACATGAAAGGTTCCTCAACCAGTAAAGGTTCTAAACGCTTAATTCGTCCACCAGTTTGAGTGTAAAGACCAGTATCAATTAAGCGGATCAACCAATTCTTTTCATTTTTATTTTGCGAAATATCAGCATCTAGTTCTGTGGTTACAATAATATTCTGATTTAAGTCACTGTAGTTTTTCATCCAGTGCTTTATGTAATCACCTTTGTAACCAAGGGCTATCACAAACTCATTGAAACCAAAATCAGAATAATATCTCATAATATGCAAAAGAATTGGAAGCTCCCCAATTTTTACCATAGCTTTAGGTTTGTCAACAGTTTCTTCACATAGACGAGTGCCAAGACCGCCTGCAAGGATTACAACTTTCATAATATTATATCACTTTTAAAATTTTGATTTGAAACATTGCGATGGTTAAGAATATGATTACTAGATTAAAAAATGGAAAATAGTAATAAAATCACTTTGAACTATTATAATTTAATTTAAGACGAAATAGATTATATTCATTTTTTAAATCTAAGTATAACATTTTTCCTCCGCTTCCTTTAGTTAACCATTTTCCAAGTTCATTATAACACAACAATTTTTTAGAAAAATTAAGTGAGGAACGATTTACAGATTTAAAAAATTCAAAACAATTTTTCCAGCAAGGCAAGGTGATTAAAGGTTTTTTTGTAGCACCCGTCCACCAAAGGGATTCTTTGCCATGATCATGAATATTAATATTTTTTGAATAGTATATATTTGTGTAAGCTTTCGCATGCTCTCTTCGAAAGAATAAATATTCTGGAATTTCAAAAATACGACCTGTAAGGCTAATTTCCCCAAGCAGATTCCAATCTGAACCAATATACCCAGCAAACAAAGGAGTTTGTTCTAATACACTTCTTTTGATAACGCCAAAAAGTGCAAAAAAGGGGCGCTTCTGTAATATTTCACTGAAACGATGTTCCGGCTTGTATGAGTCGAGTTTAGCACAGTAATCGTAATGTCCTTTTTTTTCTCCATACTCATTAATAACACCAATTTTACTATAACACATTATGATAGAGGGGTCTTCATCAAGTACACGAACACATTTCAACAAGTGTTCTGGGTGATGCAAATCATCATGGGCAGACCATTTAAAATAATAACCTGATGACATTTTAAAGACTTGATTAAAATTCCAAGCAGCCCCCCGGTTTTTATTAGTTTTATAATAAATAATTCTATTGTCTATTTGCGCGTATTCTTGACAAATTTTTGAAGTGTTATCAGTTGACCCATTATCTGAAATAATAAGTTCAAAATCAGTAAACTTTTGAGAAATAATCGAATTCAACGTTTCTTCAAGATATTCTTCGCCATTGAAAACAGGCAAACCAATGCTCACCCGTGGAGTTTGTTTTCTTTTTGACATAATCATTTTTTCCTACAATTTTATACGGGTTCTTTTTTTAACAAAAAAAATAAAACTATCTATTCAGGTAAATTGACCAAAAGGGTTAATTTAACTATTACACAAATCAAATATTATATATATCAGTTTTGTGATTTAGTCGGATTTTAATGCGAACGTTCAAGTAAAAGATAAAAATTTCATTTGTGTAATATGGAACAGATTACCTCGGCAATGTTGAGGGGGATGTCAATTATTTTTGTAACTATGCCTAAATTAGAAAACATTGCTTTAAGTTTGTGAATATCACTTTGCGTGATGGCTCCAAAGATTGGTAATATAATGATGTATATTATCAGGAAAAGGCCAGCTCCAATTATTAATTTTAACCAATCAGGAATGACAAGAAGGTTAAGGAAAAAAATAGTAATCAGTGCACTAACTGCAGATGCCAAGAAGATTTTAATTGAACTCTTATAATTAGGATTTGCATCGTAATGCTTGTGTAGCCAAAAAATACTTAAAAGTTTATTTAATAGTTCAGCAAAGAAAGTTCCCAATATCACACCTACTATTCCGAATACAGGGATTAAAAACAAGGCTAACGCAATACCAAGCACTAATCTTAGAAGACTTAATTTCAGGAGGATTTTTGTTTCTCCTACACCTTTTAAAAAGTTGTCTGCTACTAAACCACCAATCAATACAAAAAAATTTTGTAAAGCATATAGTGACAAAAAAAATGGTGCATCAATCCACTTTTGTCCATATATTGTTTCAATCGCAGGTCCAGAAAGAATTATTGTTGCCATTGTAGCAGGTACCAAAAATAATGACGCATACTTAACAGCAGATGAAAATACCGAACGCAGAAGCTCGATTTCCCGTTTGGGATCAAGTTTTGAAAATGCGGGAAATAACACCGTAACTAAGGGGTATGAAAAAAATGATGTGAATACGGCAAAGTTAACGGCAATTTGATAATTGCCTACCATAGCATCGGTGACATAAAAAGCCATTAAAAAGGCATAGAATTGATAAAGAAAACTGCCTAGAATTTCAGAAATTGAAATAGGAAAGCCATATTTCAACATGGATTTCAACGTTTTTATCTTACCTGAAAAATGAAAAATAGATTTTTTAAGATGTTTAAAAACTCTAAAATATAACAGTGTTATCCCCAGTAATCCAGTAACTATGAAAGAAAAAGCATAACCTGTTACGGCACCTATAGCCCCATACCCTAAAAGAATCAATAATGGGGCTACAGTACTTTTTATTATGGCTTGGCAAATAAGTATGTAACTAATGTATTCCATTCTTTCATAGCCACTAAAAATTGATTGCGAAATACCAACAAGGGATTCGAAAAGAATTACGATTGAAGCTATCGCTATTAGAGAAGTAGTTTCAGGTCTATTGAAGATAGTTGTTGCAATAAAACTCGCAAGAAATAGAGATAGAAGCGATAGAAGCAGACTAATCGCAAGTTTGAATGTTGAACCAGTTATAATTAGGTCATGAATGAGTTCATCTTCATCTAGAGATTTATACTGTGAAATAAATTTGATAGTTGCTCTTGATATCCCCCAATCTCTAAATAGAGTTAAAGTCATTGATGGAATTAATGCAATAGCGTATATCCCATATTCGGCAGGCGCCATTACTCGCCCTAAAATTATTGAGCCCACAGCAAGTATGATACTAGATAGCACTTTTCCAATGAAAAGATGAAAACTCCCTGTTACCGAAGTTTTTCCCATTATTATGGCTTTATCCATGAATGTCACAGCTTAAGGTCATAGTTTGGTTTTAGGTTCGGTTTCTAATGTATGAAGCAAATAAAAACCTTCAGGATTGCATATGTTTTGATAAGTAAAAGAATTAATTAAATAGTGATAATAGGTTAAAACTGATGTTGTACTAAATCATTTTTAGGTCATAAAATTTTATTTAAATATCGATCAAATAAGTTAATGAATTCTTTTGAAAAATTTTCTTCCCTAAATTTTTCTGCTCGTTGAATATTTTCGACTACTTTTTGAGGGTTCCACATAGATATCTCCCTAGAAATTATTTCAGCAGCTTCAGTTATGCTTTGATACCTAAGATTTTCCGGAACAAACTCTCTAATTCCTCCAGAATCATGTGCAAGTGTTACACACCCCATCGCCATTCCTTCCACTATCGAAATCCCAAAGTGCTCCCCGACTTTTGTGTGCAAATATATCTTTGCCCTTTTTAGAATTTTTTTCATTTCAGTTCTTGAAATATCCGAGTGAAAATGTATTCTATCAGTTAGACCAAATTTTTCTGTCAGATTCTTCAACGATAACAATGTCTTTTTGGTGTGTAATCTACCAATTATCACAAAATGCACGTCGTTATCTGTCAATGAGGCAATATATGGAATTTTTTCTAAACCCTTAGATGGATCAAAACGAGATACAGTAACAACCAGATTTTCCTTTTCTTTTTTCTCGAAATCTTTTATTTTATTATCAAAAAACACAGACGGTATGGGAGGATATAATACAGTTGATTTAATACCAGAATTTTTTTTAATTTCATTTTCAGTATATTTGCTGTTAGAAATGACGAGTTTATGATTGGGATTAAATAGGGTTTTTTCAAAAATTACATATGGTAAAGCCCCTGTTTGTAAAGTGTGTGGATACTTGAGGTATGGAAACCGAAGAGAATAATTTTGAGTATTTAAAAATGGAAAATGAATGTAACTTATTTTAGTCCAAGGAAAAACACAATTAGAAAAGACGTCTATCCATATATCCGTCTTTAAGTTTGCAACATAAGAGCGAAAAATGTTTTGATAAAAAGCTAACAATCCATTTGTTGGTTTAAAAAAAGTTGAGTTAATAATCTCTTTTATTGAAGGGTGTAAACTCGTTCCAAAAAAATTTTTGAGATTAAACTGGTTTATTTTCTCATTACAGAAAAGTACAACATCATGCCCATTTTGAGCCAATGTATTTGCAATAACTGCTGCAACGAATTCACCCCCACCATAAACATTAAAAGTAGGATTAAAAACACCAACTCTCAAAGCATACACCTTTTTTAGCGTATAAAAAATAAATTAATTTTTGATAACTTAATTTAAATAAATTATACAATTATCGGATAATTAAAACATTAATTGACGTAACAGATTAGAATTTAATCTCCATTCCTTTTTAAAAAAATTAATATCACTTATTCGTAATTCTTTTTTGGAGAAACTTCACTTGGTAAATTTTGTAATAGTTATTGATACAAATATTAAACAACGAACAAAATTCATAACGAAAATAAAATCACTAATATCACCGGTTGACGGCTTATCTGTTTTTGAAGCTTCAAACTCAGAATTAAGTTCTATTTGGGCTTCTGGTTCTTGGACACCAGTAAGTCAGCTTAATGATACTCAAGGAGTTGCCACGATTTGGGGAGATGCAATTAATCAACAAGGATATGAAAAAATAACTGCAAAACAATTACGAAAATATTGGAATGAAAGTTCTAATATTTTTCCAGTTGCATTTGATGGATTTCACGCTGCTTTTGTGTATAACTCAAAGAAAGGTCTTGTCATAGGAGCAGATTTGCTAGGTTTCTTTCCTATATATTATTATTCAACTGACGATGTTTTATTGGTTGGATCAAGTCCCGAATTATTTAGGCATCATAAAAGTTTTAAAAAAGAGTTAAATCCAACAGGACTAGTTGGGATATTTCTTACTAATGGCTTAATTAATGGTCAAACTTTGTTGAAGGGGGTTAAACGGTTAAAGGCTGGACACATTCTGATGTGGAAATCAGGTGAAGAGCCTAGAGAGTTGAATCAATATAATATTCCCGCATCAACAAAGTATTTCAATTTACCATTTTCGGAACAACTGGAATTAGTAGATCAAGCACTCGAAAGAGCGTTTACTCGTCACACAGCCACAGATTCAAAATATAGTCTTTTACTTTCAGGAGGTCTTGATTCAAGATTAATAGGGGGTTATCTTAAACAACGAGGCATAAATGTAACAGCCTTGACTGAAGGCTTGTCTACAGATATCGAAATGAAATGTGCAGTAAAAGTAGCAAGAAAATTAGGTTTTGAACATTACAAAGTAAGTATTAACCCTGAAAAATACTTATTTTGTGCCAGAATCAAAAATAAATGGGAACACTTAGCTAACGGTTTTAGTGGGGTGACAAGATGGGGGCTTTATCCATACTTGAGAGAGTTAGCCCCAAATGTTGTTGTAGGTTACGCCGCGGACATAATATTAGGAAAAACGTGTTTACAAGAATACAATTCATTTGAAAAAATTTTTAATAAAATGAATAAATGGGGATTTTCTAAAAATAGTTTAACTAAAATACTCAAACCAGAATTTTTTGAAGATTCAATTCATAATGTATTTGAAAACATAAGAAAGGTTTATGATAAATATTCAAAGTTAGAATTCCAAAAAGTAAATGGTTTCTGGCTTAACCATAGAGCACGGTTTCATGTAGGAAGTTCATTATGGACGATTTCTTTTGGAGCATGGCCAATTGTTCCTTTTATTGATAACCAAGTGTTAGAGGTCATTGGTGGAATGCCTTTTAATATATTAGCTGACAGAAAAATGGAAATTGAATTATTAAATCAGAAATTTCCAAAATTGGCACGCCTTCCCCTTGACCGCAACTTCTATAATACAACTCCACTAATGCCAACCTATCTTCAAAGAGTAAAACAATATGTTTATGGAAAAGCAAATTTCATGACTCAGGGTCAATTTTCTAAAACACAACACAAACTAATGAAAATGAAAGGAGAAAGAAGATATTATTATCGAATATATGATTTTAATAATCCAGGATGGCAAACAATAAGGCAAAATGCAGATGTAAATCAATCCATTGCCATGAACCTTTTTAACAAAAATGAATTACAAAAGTTACTTCCAAAAGCAGATATTAAAGTTGAGTTTGAAGACGAAATTATTAATTCTGCACGTTTAAAAATCATGATAGGATTTTTACTTTGGCTAAAGCATATTTCACTAAACCAACAGGAATAAAGTATGCATAAATTCAAACAAAATTTTATTTTTGTTTTACCAATGTTTTAAAATTACGAAGTTTAAAGATCATGATTCTTAGGCGAACAGGTAACTTGTTTAACATAAGTGAAAACAAATAATGGGGGTTCCTCTTATCAAATCGCTCTGAAAGCTCAATACATCTAAACCACTCAAAAAAATCTTTAGAACCATGTAAATTAGAAGAAATACGCTCTGGAATATGGTGTTGAATATCCTTCCACATCCCATATGTGTCACACAAAAGTGGATTTGACCCCGTTTTCAACAATGATTTTTTAAGAAAGGCACAAAAATCATCGGTCACATTAAATCCACATTTGTTTGGGTCAATATTCTCCAAAAGTAATCCTGTGATTGTCCTTAAACACTTTTCACATTTTCCACAGTTTAATTCTTCAAACTGAGAATAACAAACCCTTATTGTAGGGTAATGTTGTTGAACTTTTATGTGTTCTTTTAGTACATACCTAATCTTTTCTTGACGACTTAAAGTATCACCATGATGAATTACCTTCGTATTAGCCCAAGACATTTTGTTATCCGTAACTGGATGTGAACCCCAAGGTTTTCCACTTTTCAATAAAACTGGATTCCAAGACGAAGCAATAAAAATGTTACCAATATGTTCAGTAACTGTTAAAGGAGCACATAAACCCAAAGATGAAAAACCATGCTGAACGGCTCCCCACCATGATTGATCCATACAAAACTTCCCAAATTTTCGTGTTATATTTGTCTCATTTAATAGTCCACGAATGTTAGATTTTACGAATTTAATTTCAGCATTCTCTGCTTCTGCAAACTGCATATTTTTCTTTTTAACCTTTTCCCAAAACTTCTTTTGCCCAAGTGGAATGTCTGCACCCCAAATCACTATTAAAATCGGTTTTTTGTTTTTACACTCAACATAGGAACATGTAGAATCAAGTCCGCCACTGAACAGCATTGCATTACGTTCATGAGATAGGTTATTCACAATTTTCTTTGTTACAAACATGCGGATTGAAAAAGAAAAATTTGGGTACCATTTTTTCATTATTGATTTTATATAATCCAAAGATTGTAGAAATACCTGATCAAGTTCTTTAACAAAAATATCAGCACCGATTGCCCAAGCAATTGGTATTATGTTTGCAACAACTGGAATGTTTAAAATACTTAAGTCTACATCCTGAATGTCAACATCATACTTTGCAAAAAATAGTGAAGAATTGAAGTATTTTTTTATATTATTAGAAAAAGATAATCGAGAAATTATTGTTTTATTATTCAAGACATATGTTTCTTCAATTCGAACATAGGTCGTCGTATACATCTAATCATTCTCCAACCGGTTCGTTAACTCAACATGGTTTTTTAATTCATCAAAAGAAGGCAATAAGGGGAAAAAAGTTACATTAGGATAGCGAGATAAACTGTATTCATAAACACCCTTGTTTTTGTAATAAGAATTTGGATATAAAAAAGTCTCTTTACCAAGAATAGTTGCTAATATCGCAACATGAAGACGGTCAGTATATACTTGTTTTGAAGTTCCAATTAACCGAATGAAATCGTTGAAGTTACCAATCACCGATAAGTCTTTTATTAAAAGTTTATTTTTTGACACTTGTGCCAGACTTGTTTCTTTTAATAATCTTTTCGAAGTTTCGATCTCTGGAATTCCTCTAGATTCTTTATCAGTTCTTAAACAGATTAAAGAGTAATTATCCTCTTGAAATATATTGAAATCTTCTTTTGTAAGATAAAAAGCAGTGTCATTTGATAAAAACACATGAACATTTTTTGTAAGTTTTAACGAAGATAATAGTTTATAGCTAAATTTTTCCCTGCAGAATAAAAAAATATCTTCTTTTGTTTTTGAAAAAAGAGATGAAAAACAGGTTTTATTAAACCAATATGTTTGGGGTGCAACAATTATGATGTTACAGGGATTATACTTAAGAACAGATTTCAGAAGTCGAACACCTTGCCACAAATCATTGATGTTTCCACCACCATGTATAAGGATCACGTCAGTAGGTGCGGCTTGAATTTTAAAAGGTACTAAAAGATTTTCATACAACCACAAATCTAGTCCGTTAATTTTTAAACTACAAGTTTCGCTTAATTTGGTAGTTGAATAAATTAAAATTTTTAAAAAATTTTTCCAAAAAACAAAATATAGAATATTAAAAAGACGTGATTTGAAACGTTCATCATATTTCAACACCATATGTTTTATCTGAAGCTGCAGAAGTTTCTTCATCATACCCTTATATATCAAGGTGTCACCGTGGTTGCCACCCGGTTCAATCACAATAAATCTTCTATCTCGATACTTAATGAGGGTTTCTTCTAAGGAGTCCATGGAGTTTTCCTTCCGTATTTTTTTTAAAAAAAAAATAAAAACTAAACCAATTATTTGAATAATAATTTGTCAAATCCTGTAAAACAGATACAAAATGTTGAAATATAAAGTAATATATTGTAACAGGAAGTGAATGATCTATCAGAGGGCAAAATAAGAAAGCTTTGCATTAATTGACCAACGGCATACCTGATTGCCCAAAGCCTAGAGTGTTTTATATTAAGATAAATCTTAGTCTTGCTTATTCCACTATGAAGAGCATGTTTCAAAATATAATAAACTCTTACTCTTTCATTGCTGACATGATGATAAACCTTTGCATCAGGATTATATCTGAGTTTATAGCCAATATCAACAATGTTACGTGAAAAAACAGTATCTTCTCCTGATAAAATAAGGTTCCCACGTCTAGTTATTCTAAGTGTTTCATTAAAGTTAATAATTGAAAATAGTTCTTTTTTAAAGGCGGAATTGGAGGTAATTAAACCACTTACACATTTTGGTTTTTTTCCCTCCTCAAAGAGCCCCAAAGCAGCCTTTACATAAATTTTCTTAGGTATAAATTCCGGGCTAACTGGATAAACAGGTCCACCAACACCCATAACTTTTTCAGAAAACTTAAATCCAGAGACAAGATTTTTTAGCCATCCTTTATCGACTACACAATCATCATCAGTATAAGCAATTATTGACCCTCTAGCCAGTTCTGTACCCTTATTTCTAGCATATGCTAATCCAAATTTACTTTCAATAACAAAACGTAATTGATGAAACTCTTTACAAAGTTCAATTGTTCCGTCAGTTGAACCCCCATCGACAACAACGACCTCAAAATTTGAAGTAGGATAATCTTGTGCATAAATTGATTTTAGACAAGATTTCAACAAATTTTTTCGATTATAGGTACAAACGACAACAGAAACAAAGGGTATTTTCAATTTACGAGATTTAGACAAAACTAATCACCATCTACAGGTTTAAGAACAAATCAAAAATAGCATATAACAATGAAAGATTAAAAAAGAACGTAACATCCATAAATTAGACAATTTTTTTAAAAAAAATATTTCAATCTATTTAAATCTTCAAAAAACATAACATGACCAATAGTCCATGCACGAACATAAGAAAAAATGAATGATGTTAGCTTTTTTGGAGATAATAAATTGCTCATTGAATTAATAATTAGATTCCTCAAAAATCCAGCAGATTCAAGAATTACCATGTTAAGTAATGAAGGTTCTTCAAAAATATGCTTATAAAGCATAGTATAAACTCTGTTGATTTCAGTATTCACCGAAAAAATTGTATCTTTCTTATCATCATGTACCGCCAATAAAGAATTAATCCAACAGATTTTAACGCCATATCTTTTGCACATTAAACAATATAGAACCTCTTCAAAGCCCCAACCAGCAAATCTTTCAGTCCAGTGTATTTTTTTGTATACTGATTTTGGAATAAGCATGAGGGCTCCAAGTATATAATCTGCATTAGAAGCAGTAGTTGAAAATCCAGCGCCCTGAGGTGTTAATTTAATTGGTTTTGTTATTTTTCTATAATATAGAATTTCACCAGATACTAAAAAAATGTGACTGTTTTTCAATGATCTTGAATAATCATATAGTTTTGAAAGGGAATCATTATTTAAATAAACGTCATCGTCAATATACAAAAGTAGTTCACTATTACAATGTTCAGCTATAAGTCCTCTTGCGTTCGAAACCCCCGATTTTATCTGTTTGATATACAAAATATCAATAGAATTTGAAAAAAATAAGCTACTTTTCTCAGTTTCGTTCCCTTCACTACCATCAACAATAATTACGTTGAAATCTCTAAAGTTTTGATTTTCTATAGCCCTTAAACAATTAACCAGCTTATCAGTTCTGTTTTTTGTAGGAATACCAATAGTGATACTATAGTTTTTTTGCAGAATTAATAATCCCACCAAAATACAAGGTTTTTAAAGTAAGACATAATAAAATGAGGAAATAATTTTTAGAAAAATTATCACACTTATGGAGTATTTACGTAAATTTTACTGCCACCATTTGAATACACTAGGTTTAAACCTTCAAAAACTGGAGAAAGTTCAGTAGTATTCCATGAAACATCTCTATATGGTATTAAACCGTATATAACATTTAAACTACTCAGATAGACGAACCCATTATCAGCAACCACAGTAACATTAGATAATGCAACTTTACCTGTTGCAATTAAGCCATGAATCGTTAAAACATTAGTACCTGTTCGGTCATCCGCATACACGACTGAAGTCGTAAAATTAACATTTTTTGATAACCATCTAACTCCATGCACACTATACTCATCGGTATATCCAGAATGCCCATACAATCTAAGTGGGTCCATCCTATAACCACTGAGAGGTATTGACCAACTATCATTCCCAGTTATTTCATAGACAAAATTTGTTTGAAAAAAGAAGTATGGAACTAACACGAATAGCAACAAAGCACAAACAGCAAATTCTTTTTGACGTTTAGTAATCAACTTAACAATCAAGCGTGCACCAAGGATACATAAAGGTGCTAAAAAGAACAAGAGAATATGATAAAATCTGGTCATATTTAAGGTATTTGCCAATCCAGGTATTATTATAAGCATACCTAGAAACAGCGTTGCAATTATACCAAAGACAAAAAATTCAGTTCTAATTTTCTTCAAATTGGTAACTAAACCAAGGAATCCAACAATAATGAAACCTTGCAGAACATATGCAATAATACGACTAATAGTATTAAAGATAGAAGGTGATTCAGCAAGACCCAAACCAGTAAGTACAGTGTCTCCTCGAGATGCAGGGTTGAAAAAATCACCTAACATACTTACAACAAATTCACCTTTTTCCATAAGTGTGATAAAACTGGCGGAGCCAGAAGTGTAAATATACCACGTAAACATAATTACAAAAAATATCAAAACCATAGTGATTGAAATTTTCATAGTTGGACGTTTTGTAATAATATAAAACACTAAAGTTGCAGATATAAAAAATAGGAATATTAGAGCAAGTGAATAATGAGCTGTTACCAAACCAAAACTAAAGACTACAAAACAAATCATTTTTGTAATTGGTTTTATGTTTTTATGGAGAATAATGAATAATAACAAAACAAAAAATAATTCAGCAATAATTTGCCGAGAAAGACCTAACATTTCGGTATAAAAAGTATTTTGGGCCATAAAGAAAAATGCAGCAATAAAAGCATATTTTTTATCGATGAAATATTGCCAGACCTGATATAAAACTAAAGGTATCAAAGAAAAAATCAAAGGATATAAAACTTTGAACATCAAAAAACTATCAATATTTAATAATGTTGAATAAACTGTTGGAAGGATTGTAATACTTAACATATTGTTATAAGTGTTAAGCAAGGTGTAACCCA
This sequence comes from Candidatus Bathyarchaeota archaeon, assembly GCA_024650005.1. GTDB lineage: Archaea > Thermoproteota > Bathyarchaeia > Bathyarchaeales > Bathyarchaeaceae > Bathyarchaeum > Bathyarchaeum tardum. The sequence continues at coordinate 729,911 of JANKMT010000001.1, forward strand.
TTGAGGGAGAAAAAAGTTGGTTCCACTGAAAATCGTTTAAAGTGTTTTGAAAGAGCAGAAATTCACCAGGAATATCGGAACCGAACGGAACTATGTAACTAGAAATTAATGAGGAATGAAAAAGAAGGGAAATTCCAATCATTAACAATGCAAAAGGGTATAAATCCGAAGGCAATAATTTTTGAGAAAAAACACTCAGAACTACTAAGATTGCGATTAAAATTATCAAAAAAAGTAGAAACAAATTGTTACCATTAACATTTACAAATTTGGTCCCAATTATGCTTATTATTGGAAGAAAAAGGAAAATTAAACTTGCTGCAGAAAATTTAAAGGAATCATTTTCCCAGATTTGTAAATTTTTGTTTTTTATGTATAGTAAAACACATCCAATTAAAACGGGAATGTTCAAGAAAATCAGTAAAGGGAATAAAGAAAGTGGTTGTGAAAATTTAAATATCGGAAGTATTTCATTTATCAAAAGTCCACAAATCATTAGAAAAGCGACGCTAAGACCAATTGATAAGAATAATATTTCTGATCTTTTGAACTTGTTCACATTCAATAAATTGAGAAAAATAAACCCCGGAATGAAAGTAAGATACAGAAAACCAAACACTTCTCTCAATATAGCGAAATCAAAAATTATTGTAACACAAAAAACTACAAATAACATTAGAATAGAAAGTAGTAAAATTTTGGAGGTAAATTTAGAAACATTTAGAGTAGTCATTATACATCACTAATGGTCATTTTGATTGAACAGAAAAGTTATCAATTTTAATCTAAATTAATACTATTTTGATATGCTTTACAGATTGCTTCCATATCTTTAACTCCATCTTCCCCTGAAGGTAAAGGAGAATACCCATTCATCAAACAATGCACAAAGTAGTTAAGTTCATCATAGTGCGGTCGATGAAAATCTGATATTCCAGTTGTTAACAGCTGAGTGGCTGCCACCAAACGATTTCCAGGTTTGTAATTTGCGACTCCATGATCTACGGTGCCAAAAAAATCAAGGTTAAGCTCATAGCCTTGGAGGAACCAGCCCGTTGTAATAACTCCAGTTGTCCCAGAGTCAAATTTTGCAACACATACTGCACTATCTTCAAGGTCAAGGTTAAACCGATAACCTAATTGACTTTTTATGCTGTTGATTTCGCCAAAATACCACCGGAGCAAGTTTATGATATGACTACCAAGGTCAATTAATACTCCGCCCCCTGTGAGTTCTCGGTTAAACCACCAGTTCGGAACCGGGACAGGTGTATGACTTTCTGTTCTGTGGAAAAATGGACCTGAACTTATGAACGTTGCATGTGCAACTTCAATGTCACCTAAGAGCCCGTTGTCCTTTTTTATTTTGAGTTCATTAAAGACTTTGTTAAACCGTAATGGATAGCCCATCATCAGTTCTACTGTATTCTTACGAGCTGCATTTACTATTTCTTTTGCATCCTTAAGGTTTATGGCCATTGGTTTTTCTAGAAATATATGTTTACCCGCTTCAGCAGCTTTTATTGCACAATCCAAATGAAGATGTGTAGGCAATGCAATTGCTACGGCGTCCACATCGGGTTGCTTCAAAAGTTTTTCATAGTCACTGAGAACTTTTTTAACCCCAATATTTTTTGCATCTTTCAAAGCTCTTTTTGACAAATCAGATACAGCTACAAGCTTTGCATTAGGGATTTTGAGTGCATGTTTCATATGGAGTTTACCAATATATCCAAGACCAATTATTCCCAAGCCAATTTTTTGCATTTTTCAACACCCCGTGAAAATTAGGGTAATCCTAATTTTTTATTCAAACCCATTGTAACAACTAGTTCATAGGCTTGTCGCGTTAACTTGTTTTTTATTCCTTTCCGAGGATATATTGCCTTGAAATTTTCTAGGGGGACGCCTTTATTGATAAAATCTATTGATCCTAATCCTTCTTTTGCCGCAAGTTGGACATACTTTACTTTTGTTGGGTTAATACCCATTATTTTAGAAGCAGCAGCATCAATTGCCACGGGGTCTCGGCTGGCCATTACTAAACTTATTTTGCGGGGTTTGATTCCCGAAACAATATTTCCATCGATTAGGCAAAGGTTAAAATTGTATAGCTTATTGAGAGCAACAATTACTTCCCAGATTTGTGGGTGATACTTGAACTTTTTTGGAAATGGGTTACATCCAAAAATGTTCTTCAGAGCACAGGTTATCTGGAGCTGTGGAACACTATACTTGATCTTTGGTACATTAATTTTCAAGTCTGCGTTTTGAATTGTTTGTGGAATTTGAAATTTAAAGTTATATCCGCCAGCACAAGTTTCAACTGTTTCTGTTGGATCCTCAGAGAGATTCACAAGTTTGACATCATACTCGTGAGACATTTTTTCATATCCAAGTATTTTGAAAGCATGTTTGCACTTCATTGCTGAAGCATCCGATTCAACTATAGAAATGTTTACGTTAGGAGATATATTTTCTCGGAGAACTTCAATCAAAGCACCCACAAATTGAGGGTCCGTCGTTTCTCCTGTAGTGTAATCCCAATAATAGCACATATTAGGCTTAATTACAATGTTTTTTGTTTCATGTGGAAATGAGTAATTAACTAAATCCAATGATTTAATGATAGCATACTTATATGAGGCGATAGCATCATTATTAATTTTTACAAAACTGACCATATTCAAACAGTTCTACTTCCTTTTTTTAATTTGACTGCAATATTTTTTCTTTGAACACAACATGATGAATAAAGTAATTTTAGGAATTTATCCCTGTGCATACTTAGGTTCAGAAAAAGGGAACATATATAAAAAAATTATGGAGTTACAATTGATGTGTTCCATCTAAAAAAGGGTGACACTCTCTGTAGTGTGTGAAACTGTTATAATTGAAAACAATTGATGCATAAATTAACTATAAAGAATGATTCAAAACTAGTTATATATTTAATTACATTTAGAGTCTATGAAGCAAAATTCAAACGTATTAACATTACAAGCATATGGTTTAGTAATACAGAATATTTATTAAGTCTTTAACATATCTTTTCTTAAAGAGCAAATAAACAGAATACTTATCTGAAGCCCACAATACAAAATTGGTGAGAAAAAGACATTGCAACGAAAAAACGTTTACGCAATAAATATCTTTTTTATTTTACTTTCAATTACTCTTCTGACATACCCTGTATTCTCATCATTAACAAGCAGTATAACAATACAAAGCATGGGTCAAATTAGATTACCTACAATAATGGCTGAAAGTGGTTCAGCTTCAGACATTCAAGCAGCAGTAAATTATATTGTAGCTAATGGTAGAGTAGGCTCTGTTTACATTCCAGAAGGAACTTGGAATTTCGTAGAAGTAGGTGAAAGCTGGACAGGAGCAAAAGTTGAAGTTCCAGAAGGTGTTAGCATTTTTGGTGCTCCAAATAATCGAAATTCAGACGGGCAAAACATAAGCTGGAAAACAATTCTCGTTTTGCCGTGGGATATGCCAGGAAGTTATAGCAATATTCCTACTTGGTTCAAACTTACAGGAGAGGGCAATGGAAACATGAAGTCCCGTTTTAGTGACATAAAGCTAGTAGGATACAGAAGTGTTGATTCAAGTTCGGTTCAACTTAATCGTCCTTTAATGATAATTGATTGTGTAGATTACAGGATTGATCACTGTTACTTTGAAAACACCCCTAGTGGTGTCTACACATTTGGCAGCAATACCGCCAAAAATTCAGGGGTTTTTGATCATAATTATTTTGTAAACACAAATGGTTTAGTTGTTGACGCCATAGCTGAGTGCACGGTCGGGTATGCTATACAAGTTGGTAGGGATTGGGGATATTATTGGGAGGAAGATGTTACTCAAGTTCTTGGAAAACACACGGAATATAGCGTATACATAGAAGATTGCTATTTCGAAAAATGGAGACATGTTGTAAGTTCAAACGATGGAGCACACTATGTTCTTAGACATTCCACTATTCAAGATGATTATGGTTATGGTTCAATAGATGCACATGGATGGTATCAAGAGTCAAGAGGAACAATCACACAAGTTGGAACAAGAGCAGTTGAAATATATGGCAACACAATAACTAATGCGGTTCAGCATCCGTGGGGCACAGCTATTCGAGGTGGTGCTGGAGTTGCTTTTAATAACACTTTTGGTGGTGGAACTTACACTGTTCTTATGTATTTGAGAAATGACGCGAACGCTAACCCTGATGCCTCGTTTGTCTGGTGTAACGACTGGTATATTTGGAACAATACATTAACCAATGGAGCAAATTTGTTTACAAAATATGACCCATACAACCAAATTATTGAAGGGAAAAATTATCATTTTAATGAACCTTCTTCATTCACTTATACGCCATATCAGTATCCTCATCCGCTGACCATAGAATAATAAAATTAGACAAAAAGAAATAGTGTATCCTGAATTTTGTAATATACCGAAAACAATTCTATTATGACACATACTTTAATTCTTAGTAAAATGTACTGAACGTTTTTCATTCAACGATGTTTCAATACATTCTAACAGATTGATTGTATTCATTCCATCTTGAGGCGTAACAGGAACGGGTAAATCATTTTGAATGGCGTTTACATACTCTTTAACAACATTTTGTATAGGCAACATTTTTCTTTTTTGAATGTATGAAAGCCCAAAACGTGTCCACTTTTTTAAATATCGTTTGAAATCCACTAATACATTTTTTGCTACAAGTCCAACGGTTAATGGAGGTGATAGATTTTTTTCCAGCAAGTAATCGTATTCCCAATTTATTGTTACTCTTCGCCCAGCGGAATCTTTCAATTCGTAAATTACTTCAGTTTCATTAGGAATCCAAGAAATCTCAATCATTCCATAACGTTTTCCGGAAGTGCGCAATAGGACCGCGAAATCATCATAAACAGAATATTTAGCCTTTTCACCAAGAGCATAAACTTCTTTGATATCAGGCAGAAAATGTAACTGCAGATAGGCATGGTGACTACACACTTCCCAGATGATTCCTCTTTGCTCAGGTAAAACATTCCATGGAGAGGCAAGATTATGTGCTCTTAGGTTTTCAAAGCTTGCTTTAAGAGTAGTATGGAATGTTAGTAAATTGAATAGTTCGGAGTCTGCAATAGACTTTGCTTTTTTAATATTCGGTGAAAAGATTTGGCAATGAGCTATAGAAAGTTTTGTTCCAGTTTTTTCGGTCTTTTTTACCATTTCCTTACATTGAGAAACATTAAGTGCCATCGGTTTCTCTAAAAGAATTGCGGGAACCGCTTCTGCTGCATCACAAACTATTTTTGCATGAGTTGTTAGGGGAGTGCAAATGTCAACAGAGTCCAAATCCTCTTTTTTGAACATTTCCCAATAGTCGGTATACGTGTTTTTAACATTGAATTTTTTTGCTAGAGTCTTAGCTCTTTGAGCATCTAAGTCACAAAGAGCAACAAGTTCAACATTTTCTATATTTTTATATGCTGCCATATGGGCGGGAGAAATGCCTCCACAACCTATTATTCCAACTTTCATGTTTTTCATCCCTGTGAATGTGAATTAAAGTCAAATAAACATTATTATGAAAACAGATAATCATACATTTCTGACAACATTGTTATTTGTTATATGACGAATAATGAAACCAAGACACCATGCAGTTCTCTTAAAAAAATAATGAAAGGGTAACAAAAATACGGCTTTTTGGTGAGTTAATTTGTAAGCCACAAAAGATTGGAAATTTTTGTTCAAAAATGCAGTTAATGGAAACACTTTGTCTAAGCTAGTTAATGCTTGCAGTCCATTTTTGTTCGCGACATAATTCCCATCATAACCATACCTAAAATATTCATCCCAAAGGGCTTTCCAAGTTTTTCGTCTCATTTCGTAGAAAATAGCAGGGGTTCGAAACAATAACCACCCTGCTTTGCTAATCCTATATTCAACGTCAGTATCTTCTCCTGCTCCTCTAATATTTGAATCAAAGCCTCCAACCTCTTGAAGTGACTTAACGCGATAAATTGCGCCCCCAGTCCCTAGAGAAACATTAACAGATTCTGAGATGTTCAAATCTTTCGTAACAAATTCAATGTTTTCTAGAAATCCAACCAAATTAGAGTCTGGATATAAACCATATTTACCTTTGGCGATACCTACAGAATGATTTTGTTCCATGAATTCAACCTGTTCGCTTACAAAAGTAGGAGACAGAACCATATCGCAATCGACCCAAATGATATAATCAGCATCAGCATTTTCAAAAACTACATTTCTAGAGTAACCTAACCCCTTCCAAGAGTGATGAAAAATCTTAACATGCATATCTAACTTTGAAACAGAGTTCTCAATAATTGAAAGCGTTCTATCCGTACTACCGTCATCAACAAAAATGATTTGGATCAAATTATGCGAAAAATCTTGTGCCATAATAGCATCTATTGCATTGCTAATATGATATTCACCATTTTTTACACATACACCTAGAGTCACCACATATTTTGTCACGCATTGCAACCCCACAATAAAGTTCAATAGTCCAGAAAGAAAAGCAATAAAAACCAAGTTCAGGTCAAATACTTTGAAGTTTATCGAGATTTTGTGAAACCCACACACCAAGCACTCATCTTAAAAACATACTGCAAAGGCAACAAAAAGGCTGTTTTTCTTGCAGTTTTTTTGTATATTTTAAATGAATGAAAAAGTCCAACAAGAAAAGCTGCAGGAGGAGACATTGTGTAAAATCTTACCAATTTATTCTGTTCGGATGCGAATATTCGCGAATCATAGCCTCGTTTCATGTATCGGTTCCAGAGGTCTTTGGGGGATACATTACCTCGTTCATAGTCACTGAATTGAACATTAGTGGTTGAAAGCCCCCAACCAAATTTTCTGATTTTATATTCTAAATCAAAATCTTCTCCATATCCAGTTATACGATCATTAAAACCGCCAGCCTGGTGCAATGCTTCAACACGGTATATTGCACCGCCAGTTCCCAGAGATTTGAATTTAGCAGCTTCTGATGTATAATCTACCATTCTACTGGCGGCACGAGAATATACTTCTAGGGTCCCAAGAAGATTTTTTCCAGAAGCTAAAGCTTGTTTACCTTTTACGATAGCGACCATAGGGTGATTAATTATGAACTCAACAAGTTTACTAACATAGTTTTTTGGTAAAAACATATCAGCGTCAACCCAAATAATAAAATCCCCTTCACTGTTTTTTACTACAATATTACGGGTGTAACCGAGCCCTTTCCAGTCATGATGAAATATTTTTGTTTTTATTCCCATCTTTGGAGCATAATTATTGATTAAGCTAAGAGTTTCATCTTCACTACCATCATCAACAAAAATTACTTCCATAAACTCATGAGGATAATCTTGATGAATTATACTATCAATTGCCTCAGACAGAGTGGGCATTCCATTTTTTACACAAACACCGATAGTAACAAAAGGTTTGGTCACATGTTACACCAACTAATAACACAATTCTTGGACATTACAGAGCACACAATATCATATCAAATTCTTTTTATGAAGCATCTCTTCAGTTAGAAGCGAACGTGAATCATCAGAAGTTTTCCAGATTTTGAATTTACCTTTGGAAAAAAGCAAAAGCATTGAAACTAAAAGAATTAAATTATTTTGAAGCATTTCGACTAGCAAGAAACGAGTTTTTGGAGCCACAACCACAGCTAATAAAAAAAATACAAAAAATGGTAACAGAAGGGGGATATTAATGACAAGAATGCAAGAAACTAAAATAAACATTACAAATACAAGGGGAGCAAAAAGGTGCAAGTAAATTTCAGGAACAAAAACACTTCTCGGAAGCTTTAGTTTTCTTTGAAAAAATAATTTTAAGCACTTCATCCAGATTTTTTGCAACTGATTCGCTCTTCGTATTTTTATATCAACTTTGCTTTTCCATTGAGTGGGAAAAGTTGTGTAAAAAACAGCATCACTAAGCAGAATTGCTCTTTTTCCTTTTTGGACAAGGTCTAATGCTGTTCCAGAGTCATCGGTTTCATTATTGAATTCCTCAAGGCAGGACTTTTTATAAGCTGAAAAGCCACCTTGAAAAAAAATTGTTGACCCAGTTTTTGATTCTCCAACTCTTAGAGTTTGAACAAAATCATTGTAAACTAATTCGCCCCTAGTTATCCAAGTGTGTTTAAAATTAAGAAGTCTTTCTTTTCCGGCTATTGCAGCAACATTGGGGTCAGAAAGATATGGAAGGGCATTAACAAGAATTTCTGAATCCAAGAAGCAATCGGCATCAGATACAACGATAATTTCACCGGTTGTATGTTTTAGCACGTGATTCATAGAATTACACTTTCCGATTCGCTGATCGTTCGAAAATATTCGAGTATCAAACCTGTGATTTGAATTCACAAAGTCGTGAACTTTATCTAAGGTAGAATCTGTTGAACCATCATTAACGATGATAATTTGGACTTTTTCAACAGGATAATTAACGTTGAACAAGTTTTTTAATTTCAATTTAACTGTTTTCTCTTCATTGCTCATAGGGACGATTATGCTTACTGAGGGTCGATAATTCGTGTCAATGTTCAACAACCAAGGTTTAGCAGCTTGATGTTTCATGTATTGGTGGTAGGCAGTTGGAATACCTACAAAAATCAAAGCTAAAAATAACCATAAAAATAAGACCAAATTCAACCAACCATATGAAAATATATCCGTAACTTTTAACACATAGAAAAATTATTTACAAAATAAAACATTTTTAAAAAAAACGGTTTTGAGTCAAATTTTTTTTAAAAAAGTTAAATGTTTCAAACGCATGTTTTTCTTTTGATACACCAACCGCCACACCGAGTATGTTAGGCAAACTCTGAACATATTCTATCGCATCCAGAGGAGCGAGGTATCCCGCTGCCAAAATGCTGATTGCTATCACATTACCATTATCAACCGAGGCTAAGGCTCTTTCGCACTCATCTTTAGAGGGATCCATTTGGAAACCTACTTTATTGAATGGTGCAGCAATTATTACATCATTGAAATTTATGTTCCATTCATCAAACTTTTTTACGAGATAGGCAAAATTCCTAGTGTTAAATCCAGGCTTTATCCCTTGGTTAACCATGAATTCGATAAATGACTTGAAGAGCCAATCTAAACTTAAAGCAAGCCCAATATCGGTTATTAGTTCATGAAGCACGATTGATGCAATGTTAGCCTGTTTACCTGCTGCAGATTTTATCCGAGAAATTTCATACAAAACATAAGTTTTTAAAAGAGTTACCGGATCCATGCGAAGAACACCTTTTAACCCCATTGCAGTTGCTCCAATATTTCCTGAACGAGCTATCTGTTTTGTAAAATTTTTTGCTAAACCAGAAATTCCTATCTGAGTTGCTTGTCGAACATACTCAAAAGCGTAAGGTACAAGAGCGTAAAGTTCTGGACGGCTTTCAGGGTCTTTTTCATGTATTATCTTAAGTATTGTAAGAGTTGTCTCACTTACCGAAAACATGAAACCATTGGCTTCATTCTCAAGAGAAGTCATAACTAGGTCAGCAGCGAACTCGGGAGAGTTAATTGAATTGCCCCTACTTCTAGCATTATCCTGAGAAAGATGACTAATTCCATGAAATGCATTATCTCCAACCAAAAACAATCTTTTTCGGCTGTTAGTCATTAATTTCATCTCCAAATTTTACACGGTCAATAATGTAATCAACTTTAGCGGCATCATGAAAATCCGGTGTTACCTTACGAGCATCTAATAGTGATTTAACAAAATATTCATCTTCACGGTAGTATTCAGGCCCACCTAACTGAAAACCTACATTATCTTTTAGATCATGACGATACCAGCTTACAGGTTCATTATTTTGTAACTTTAGCTGGACTTGGTCATCATTTACAGACATAATGCCATCAGAACCCGTGATATGTAGACCGAATTCAGGCATTCTATAATTTGGTTTAAACCATGAAACATTGAATTGCCCTTCTAAACCATCAGAACGTTTAACGTTAAACATTAAAGGGGTATCTGAACAAAAATCACTAGATTGCTCAGGTTTAGAATAAACAACTTCTAAGTCCCCAAAGAACCAAAGTGAAAGATCAATAACATGGGCACCTAAATCCCTCAAAACACCTCCCCTAGCTGTACAAGCTTTCGAATTTTTGTCAGTTCCAAAAAAATCAGAAGAATAAGCATAAGCATCAAAACTAGCTAAATCGCCCAATATCTGGTTGTCCAACAAGTCTTTAGCTTTCCTGAAAGTAACAGCAAACCTTTTCATGTAACCGACCATGTTGAAACCCCCAAAAGATTTTGCTAACTTACACAAATTGCTTGATTCATCATAATTCTTGGCAAGAGGTTTTTCAATAAACACATTTTGCGCAATTTTGTTTGAGTAGATGTTTTTAGTAACAACAAAATGGGATGGAATAGGAGTTGTTACATAAACGACGTCCAAACCTAAATCAGAAAGATTCTCGATATCTGCCACTACGTGAAGGTCCTTGAATAATTTTTTACACATTTTCCGAATAAGGGTACTTTTCTCACATAATGCAGTAAGCTCAACATTGGGCAAAGTGTTCAATATACTTGCATGAAGCAGCCCCATTTTACCTAATCCAACAACACCAACTTTCAATTTTCTTGTCTGCAAATAAACCACCCAAACTGTTGCTCGGAACTTAATCGAATAATTTTATCTCAAAAAATATTTTCAAATGCATAATTAGAAAAAACAACATAATCAACTATCCAATTTTAAAAATAGTTGAAGATGTTGGTTAGTATACTGAAGTGTATTATCTGTTCCATTGTTAGACCAGAGCTCAAAAACCAAAATTATATAAAATGAATCTAGACGGGGATCCAAAAGTATGTTTTGATTGACTGAAAAAGTTGCCCCATTAATTTTTATATTTTCAATTCGAGTAAGGTTTTCCTGAATCAGGCTATAATCTAAAGCAAAAACAAATCTGGTTTCCCAAGTTTCTTCATCAGAAAGACTAAAATCAAAAGCGCGAATAGAAGGCAATAAACTATATTCAGCGGCAGTTGAATTGAGGAGCTGTTTAATGCCATCACTCAATTTAACATGGATAGAATACTCTGCATCTTCATTTAATTGGTTGCTAGCACCTAAATAAACAGTGTATTCTTGATTCGAAGTAATATCATGTGGATAATTTTCTGCGGTACGTTCAGGACCTAAGAGCCAGAGTTCAGAAAAAGGTTCATTACTTGTAGCGAATAGATTGCTTAGAAAGGGTGCAATTAACCAAACTAGGGTTACGCTAATTATTAAAATTGAAACTATTAGAATTTTTGATTTAGAAACCATTTATGTTAACTCCTATTTTGCCTCTTGTTTGACAACTTTTAGTAAAGGGGAATCGTTACCAGTTGATAATTCAGTGTTAGGGCACATTTTTTCTAATGACTTCCTTTGATGTTCAATGTAGTTTAATTGCTGTGTAACATTTGCTTGGGATTTGGCATATTCATTAAACTTTGTTAAAAATTTTTTCCCTTTGGGAGTAATTTCGTAACAATTCTTTTTTCCACAAATAATTAATCCAGATTCAGTTACGTCATTTAAGTATTGAACTAGTAGACTGTAACTTAAGTAAGCTTGGTACATTATTTGGGTTTTCTTTGCCCCGTTGTTAGAATCAACTACAGAAAGAATTTTTGCTACTATTCTTAAACGGCTTCTATGTTTACCCATTTTGGCACACAAACTCACAAAATTAATTAATAAAAAAATAACCAAGAATTCAAAACAGGAAAGATGTCGTATCCTCGGAAATCTCTCCTGATTGGAGCAGACAAGGATCACATTTCACTGGTTTTTACGTTAAATTGAATAACTCGGAGTAAATATATAAACAATCAGGAAACCATTTTATAGAGCAAAAAAATAGAAGATAATTCTATAAAAACTAACTCAAAAAATAGGGTTATAACAGCTTTCCAGGATGAACTTTCGTAACTATTTGTCCGTCATCCATAACTAAAATTCCATTTACAAAAGTTTTTGTAGGCTTGCCTTTAACTTGGAGATCATCAAAAGGAGAATATTTTGCTTTTGAAAAAAACAAAGAAGAATCAATTTTATGTTTCATTTTCATGTCGACTACTACAAGGTCCGCCCAATTTCCTTCCTTTATGTTACCCCGGTTAGACAATCGAAATATTACTGCAGGCCGTTGAGCTGTACATCTAACAAGTTCAGCAAAAGACAGTTGTCCTTGGTTTATCCTATTTAATAAAAGCACCAAAGTAGTCTCTAGTCCAGGTACACCAGGTGGAACTTGCCATATCGAATCTGCTTTTTTTTCAGTAAAAGCATGAGGGGCATGATCCGAAGCAATTATATCAACTAAACCATGCTTAACAGCAGTCTGTAAGCTTGCTACATCCTTTTGTTGTCGCAAAGGAGGATCCGTGAGGGCAAGACTGCCAAAAACAGCATATTGTTCATCAGAAAGAAACAAATTATGAGGAGTGACTTCACAAGTTACGGGCAATCCTGCTTTCTTTGCGTCCAGAATTACATCAAGACCTAACCTGGAACTTACATGACAAAAATGAACAGAGATATCAAATCTTTTTATTATCGAAACAATGCGTCGTATTGATTTCGCTTCAGCCAATGGAGAATGGGATTTAACATAAGACATCAAATTCGATTGCCCTGAAACTTCAAATTCCTTTTTTTTGGTTTGAATTATTTCACGATCTTCTGCATGAATCAAAATTAGAGCACCGTTTTCTGAAGCTACCTGAAAAGCATTAACTAACGACTGATCATCATCAACGTTAACGCCTCCTATTTTTCCAGCTAAATAGACTTTGAAGCCTTTGCCCCCCATTTCAACAATTTTCGGTATTTCATTAATGTCTTTAGGAAAAGCTGAATTGAAACCAACGTTTACTAGTAATTGGTTTTCTGCTAATTTCATTCGCTGTTTAAGGGAAAAAGAATCCATTGTAACAGGGTTGTTGTTAGGCATATCGATTACAGAAGTTACACCTCCAGCGGCTGCAGCAGCAGTCCCAGTTTTGAAGGTTTCTTTATATGCCAATTGTTGATCACGCAAATGGACGTGACCATCAATTAATCCGGGAAGAATTATGTTGCCGTTCAGATTGATTCTTGTTGACCCATTAGGAAGGTTCAAATCTTTAGCAATTTTGACAATTTTTCCGCCATCAATTCCGATTCCGGCTTCGATTAGTTCCCCACCAAAATAAAGTTTGCAATTGTAAAGCACAGTGTCGATTGTCACGATTAAACCTTCAAAGAATTATCGATTACAGATGTTATAAGCGTACAGGCAAATCAAATAATAAAAAAAATAAAACAAAGCTCGGACGCTTATACATCCGTTTTACTGAAGATCCATTTAGGATTAACCCGAACAAACGTACAAATCTTTAGAGATCCATTTGGCAGTCTTCACAAAGGTATGTTCCATCAATTTCATCCAAGTTTTCTGACCAGCTTCCGCATTGTTCACAGTATCCTGCTGAAGGATTTGATTCTGAATCGTTTTCATCCAACTCTACATCTCGTTCTATTCGAGCTTTTTCTTGCATGTTTTCTAAAAGTTCAGGAGTTATTGCCAAAATATCTCTGCTTGAAATGATTCCCACTAGATTTCCTTTGTATACTACACCCATTCTTCGGATGTCAAGTTTACTCATTCGACGAGCAGTTTCAGTTAGTTTTTCCTCAGGGTCTACTGTGATTAGGGGTGTTGACATGACTTCTTTAGCAGTTAATTTGCTAGGTTTAAGGTTTTTAGCTAAAACCCGTGTTACCAGATCACGTTCAGTTATTATCCCGAGAGCTTTTCCATCCTTGCTTGTTACTATAATACAGCCTAAACGGTCACTGCTCATTAGTTGTGCTGTTTTGTCCACAGTAGTATCTTCAGGAGTTGTTACTGCAGGGCTGCTCATTACATCTTTGACTAACATTCTTGGTCTTAATCCTATTTCAGCCATGGCTTTACACCAACATCATTATGACATGAATTGAAAGAACTATTAAATTGTTCCTGAGCCCAACGCTCAAGTTCTTTCTAAAACTCCGTTTTATTACAACATTTTTAAAGGTTTTCATGAGAAAAACAAAAAAGAGAACAGATTGAACTAAAAAGTTGCTCCAATGATTTTCCCTAGTTTTTACAAGTCTTTTCTAATTCAGCAAATGTTGCTGATTATCATTTCCATTTATTTCTTTTCTGCGATCTATTGTTTGTTTTCACCAATTAAATCTAAGTCAAACTGACGACAAGGATACAGTAAAACTATTAAAGGCCATCAAACATTTTCGCATTTGTGACGGTAAAATGCCAGTAAAAGGATACGACTCTGTTAATCTTCCTTCAGGACTTTATTTAAAAGTAAAAAATTTAGTAAAAACCAGAACCGACCTAGGCTACAGAAGCGTAACAGAATTTGTTGCAGAATCAGTTAGAAAAAGAACAGAAGAAATCGAAAAAATAAACGCAACAAAAACACAAACACAATAAAAGTTGCATCTAATTATGTATTCCACTAAATAGCTGAGCTAAAATTGGCGGGTCCGCGGGGATTTGAACCCCGGATTTCCGGCTTCGGAGGCTTGCACACCTTTATTGAGGTTCGACGCCTTAATCCTGGCTGGGCTACGGACCCTTTGTGTTCATTGGTTCAGTCATGTTCTATAAAATAAGGATTGTTACAGCAGTTCCATACAACAAGCTGTAGGTCATGTTTCTATTAGGTCTTCGTTTATCCACCATGCTTTGCATTTACCATTTCTTTGTCCAGCGTAGTATTCGACAATTGGTTTTCCCAGTTGATTTTTGGACGTTTTTTCAAGTTTACGTAACCTGTTTAATACAAGCCACCTGTTAGTTTCTAGGTGTTCAGCAATTTCAGGGGTCGTGGCACCCCTGTAGTCGATAAGAAAAGTTACAAGTTTGCGGTCGATGCTGTCCACACAAAAAACGTATGGATTTGTTTTTCCAGATTCATGGGCTAAAATCTCAAGTTTGGCTAAGCTGTTTTTAATAGTGTTAACTGTTTTTGTGAGTTGAATAATGTTATTTTCAAGTTCCAATAATTTGTTTGCCCGGGGAGTTTGCTCAAGTTTTTCAAATATCGCTTCCCGGATAAAGTTGCTTCGATCTCCTTCGGGAATCCGTAAGGCTAGTTCTTGATAAAGGTCTACAGGCAACTTTGCAGAAACAACAGTGAATTTAGCCACATCAGCCACCATACACCTAGGTTAACAACACATAGCTAAAAGCATTTGACAAAAATCAAAGATATTGCACTCTTTAATCTTTGTAAACGTACGAAGTTTGATATACAATCTGCAAAAGTTTTATAGAAAAACTACTTATTACTGGGTTGGAATATGTTTGTTAGTTTTTCTAATATAGTAAACGGAATGTTCAAGATTTTTGAAAGTGGCCCAAGGGCGTTTATTGTTTCTTTGAGATATTGGATGTCTGTTCTGTTGATTGCCCTAAACAGAGGCGCCATAAAAAGGAACACGGCAACAAATACCACTGCCCCCAGTATGAGGTTTATCCAGCTGGCTTGCTGGAGTTGAGAAATTACAAGAAAAGTTACTGCTGCGCTTGCTGTGGATGCACTCAGAATTTTTGCTGATGATAAGTAATCGATGCTGGCGTTGTAATGTTTGTTTATCCACCAAAGGGCTAGAAGGGTGCTGGGGATTCCAGCAACAAGGTAAGTAGCCAATAGCCCAATAACGCCAAACAGGGGAATCAAAATTAAACTCAGGGATAACCCCATTGCGGCGGTTATCAGGGTTAGTTTGAGGTTGACTTCAGTTCGTCCTTGGCTGTTGATTACGTTTCCTGCACTTAAACTGCCAATTGCAGTGTACAAGTAGATAGCCACATACAAGGCAACATACAGGGGAGTAAACTCAAATTTGTCCCCAAACAAGGTGTAAATTGCAGGTTGCGCCAAAACCATCACCGCCAGTGTAGCAGGTGCAACAATCAGGGTAGCGTATTTTACAGACGACCTAAAAACTGTTTTAAGGAGTTCAGACTCTGTTTGCTGGTTGATTTTAGAAAAGGCTGGAAACAGTATAGTATTCAGGGGAACCACAAAGAAAGTTAAGATAACCGAAAAACTCAAGGCAATGAAATAGTTGCCCATGATTAAATCTGAACTATAAATAGCTAAAAGGGTACTGTAAAACTGTGTTAAAAAAGCGTTAATAGTCCATGCAATGGACACGGGGATTCCATACCGAAACATAGACTTCAATGTAGAAATTATCTGCAACGGTCCCGAAAACTTGTGTAAGCCCCGATAAACTGCAAAATACAAACCAATCATTCCAAGGGCTCCTGCAACTAAATAGGATGTAGCATCACCTAAAGTTGCACCATATACGCCATAGCCCAATTTTACAAGCAAGACCATCAAGCCAGTTTTAACCCCCGATTGCACAACCAGCATTGCGCTGTATAACCCCATTTTTTCGTAACCCGTAAAAGCAGATTGAGCTGCTTTCATCAGGGCTTCTGCAAAAATGATGATGGATGCAATTTGAATCAGCCCAGTGATTTCAGGTCTGTCGTAAATTTGGGCAAAAAATCCTGAAAGCAAAAAAGAACATGCAAACAACACGAATCCAACAAGGAATTCAAACAGGACTTCTGAAGCTATAATTTGTTTAACTTTGTCTAATTTATCTTCAGCCCGATACTGTGCAACGTATTTGATAGTTGCTTGGTCTACTCCGAGGTCACGAAAGGTCTTGATGAGATTAGGAGCAATCAAAACAATAGAAACTAAGCCCATTTGTTCGCCTGTTAGGTCCCGTCCAATCAGGATTATACCCAAGGCGGTAATCACAGAAGAAAGAGCGATGCCCCAAAATAGGTTAAATCCGCCTTTGGCTGAAACTTTGCCCAAGTCTTTGGCTTTATCCACCAAAACGTGTTCTCGCCTCAAATAACCAAATCTAATCAGGCTAGTAATCAGTCAATTATATATTTATGCAAAAAAACATCTAGCTACTTCGATTCAATAGTTTTGGACTTGTGGTGCATCCAAAAAATAATACTAATAGCAATCACCGTAGCAACGACTGCAACATACAGGACAATATTTGAAAAATTATCAAAAGAACCTGAAAACCATGTGGAGGCGTCTAACCGTTCAACAACTATGGTCACTTGCTGAATTGAATTCCATGAACCTAGCTGTATTTCATATACACCAAGTTTGGTTTCTGTGCAAGTTTCTCCATTTGCTAGAACCTTTGCCCCAGTAACTGAACGACAATCATAACCAGAGACAACATTCACAGTAAACCTCATTGATCCAAAGGCAGTAGCAGAAACTTCCACATCAATAACAATTGAATCCCAAACCACATTTGGAGTTGCAGCAGTAACCTTGTATCCAGTAACTGTTGAATGGGTTAAATCTGTAACAGTCCATACTCGTTTACCAGCAGAAACGTAAAAAGCATTAAAACCTGCCCACCCTGAACTGTTTGTTACGCATTCTGTTCCGTTCACACAGACCTTTGCTCCAACAACGTCTGAACCGTTATAGGCGTTATATTGTTCCACTAGAGTTTGGGCTGTTTTTAATGCTTTGTCTTTTGATCTGATTCCTAAAACATTACACAATGTTCGTAAATCCAACGGGCACCCAGCAACATACAAAGCAGATTCCAACAGCATAATTTCTTGTTCTGCTGCACCATCACTTTGAGGAATATCTTGGCTTTCCATTTTCAGTCAACTCTGCAAAAAGGCAAGTGAATCCGAAACATGCAACAAAAAGGTAAATGTTACCCATCATACGCACTTGAGCTGAAAAGTCTCAATAATGAAGCCATTAAACTTGAACAAAATCAGTTGCTAATTACAACAAACAGAGTAAATGAAGTGTTTAAATCGCGATGTGAACAAAATTTTGATCAGTTTCACATCAGTTTTGCTTATGCAATTACAGTTACAGTTTATTTTTTTTTCATTTAAATTTTACCCATCAAATATATGGGGTTTTTTTTTAAAAAAAAAATAATAATGCTAATGTTGGGATTATGTTTATACTAAAAAATAACATCATACATATCCAACATATTAAAAACCTGTTAAAATTACGAAAAAAGAGTAGAGTTACTTCATATTCCTAATTGTTGTCAAATAATTAACAACAGAAAAACAAAAAAATATCCAAATTAAATAATTTTTGAAAAATATTTATTAAGAATGTTACGTTGCAACAACAAGATATTAATGACGTTAAACGAAATTTTGAGTTACACAATATTTGACAATGCTTTACGAGACTACCTTTTGGCAATAACAGTTTTTTTTGTTTCACTAATCGTTTTCAAAACAATCAAATATAAAGTAATCAAAAGACTAACACACGCTGCAGACAAAACATCTGCTGAAATTGACAATGTAATAATAAAAATTGTTGACAACATAGGATGGCATTTCTACGTATTTTTCGCCACATATTTGGCAATCAATTTTATCCAACTGCCCGTGATTATAACCACGATTTTTGGTTATGTTACACCGATAGTTGTTATTTTCATTATCATAAAAAGCCTACAACAGGTAGTCGATTACGGAATAGTTAAAGTAACAAAAGAAAAAGATCCAGAAAACGGGCGCTCAGTAGCAAATGTGATTGGGAGAATATCAAAAGTAATACTCTGGAGCCTAGCCTTTCTGTACATTATTACTCTTTTTGGTTACGACATGACCACAATAGTTGCAAGCTTTGGAGTAGCCGGAATCGTTCTTGCCTTTGGGCTCCAACATGTTTTGAGTGACATTTTTGCTTCATTTTCAATATTTTTTGATAAACCATTCAGTATAGGTGACTTCATTATTGTTGGTGATAACTTAGGGGTAGTAAAAAAAGTTGGAATCCGAAGCACCCGAATTCAAAGCCTATGGGGGGAAGAAGTAATAATTCCAAATCAAGAATTAACCTCAGCCCAAATTCATAACTACAAAAAAATGGAACGCAGAAGAGTGCAATTCAAGTATGGATTAATTTACAGTACATCATCAGAAAAACTAGAAAAAGCGTTGGAAATAACAAAAGAAGTTATAAGTTCAATTGAGTTAGTAGAGTTTGATAGAGTACATTTCAAAGAATACGGCGATTTTAGCCTGAATTTTGAAGTAGTATACTACGTGAACACTTCGGACTATAACAAATACATGGACACCCAACAAGAAATTAACCTAAAACTCAAAAAAGAATTCGAAAAAGAAAAAATAGAATTCGCATACCCAACACAAACTGTAATCATAAACAAGTAAATCAAAAATGTCTAAATTAACATCACCTACATTTTTCCACCCCTTTACAGACTTTTATTGCCGTTTACATCCGAGTGGGAAAATAACCTAAAACAATTTTTGCCTATTTTTCAAAATAACTTCAAAATCAAATATCCTAAAACTATTTTTATTATTTTTTCTGCACAGCAGGCAACTAAAAATAAAGGTTCAATTTTGGCATTTAATTTGATAGTCAAGGTTTCTTGACTAGTTTACAAAAAATTTGGTCAATGTTTCTTGACAAAAAAAGTTTTTAGATAACAACTCTAAATATTTTTGATGAACAAAGGGAGGCTACAAAAATTAATACAAAAAAAATCAAGAGCATTTTGTTGTTCATCGTTATTGTTAGTGTTGTTAGTGTTTTCTTGTATTATTTGACCTTGACCTCGTTTGGTTGGAACCAATGGTTATTGGTTGCCGCTAATGTTATTTTTTTTAGTATATTTATTGCCACAATCCAATTCAGAAGAAAAGTAGCCAGACTCCCAAGCAGTGTGTATCTGGCATTTACTGTAGCCTTTTTTGCTGAAATGTTCGGATTGCCATTAACAATGTACGTGTTTATGGGAATGTTCGGATACAACGAAGTTTATTCTATTGAATTCTTTTTAACCCAATCCCTAGGACAAGAAACAGCCTTTATGATCCACCACTGGGTGTTTAACATCTCAAAAATTGTCATGGGCATTGGCATACTACTAGTAATCTACGGATGGAAACAAATCTACGAAGGCAAAGGCAAACTTGTCACCACTGGATTGTACCGATACATACGCCACCCCCAATACTTGGGATTTTTCCTGATAACCTTAGGAATGAACATACAATGGCTAACCATCATCATGCTTGCCCTATGGCCGGTCGTAGTCATCCTCTATTATAGACTCTCCAAAACAGAAGAAAAAGAAGCGATCGAAAAATATGGAGAAAGGTACCTCAAATACAAAAATGATGTGCCGGGATTCATCCCTCGTTATCTCCGCCCTAAACAGACAACATATTAAACCAAAACCTTGCCTCTAGCATTCCCATAAAATCAGCTAATTTTGGATATGAACGCTGAATTCATAAGACAGTTAAATACCAAAAGCACAGTTAGCGTCAATACAGCTTGGAGATAAATTGTGATGGAAAAATTGGGCTCAATTCAAAGCCGAAAACGGCTACAAAAAATGATTATGGAAACATTCACCAACGAAATCCATACACTTACACCAGAATTGCAAACTATTCTGGCCGATGATATGGTTACTGCATTCCAGAATAGATTAACCGTTTTCCAGAGAATTCAATCAAAATCTACAGTATATACTGAATAACTGTAAAAAGTATATTAAGAATCCATAAATAATATATACAAAAATTGGGAACATAAAATCAAGAGGCGTTAACATTGCGAAGGTCAAAACTTGAAATGTATATCGATATCCTGAGAGTATTATCACAAAAAGGTCCACTTAAGCTAACGCACATCATGTACAAAGCTAACGTGAACTGCAGTGTACTCAAAGAGTACCTAGATTTCCTCATTGAGCAAGAACTTGTAGAGGAAAAAACCGTTGGCAAGAAAAGGATAGTTTTCGTTGTTTCAGAAAAGGGATTAAAAGTTCTAAAATACTTCAGAGAATTGAAGGTAATGCTACCTGTCGTTGAAGAAGGACAGGCAAAATTGCCTGCATCTCTTTATTAGGAACTCCTTTTTTCCTTTGTCTTTACATTTTTATTTTGTTTTATTCACTAATTTTTTCAGTTCAAGTTTCCAAACTTGCACTTTCAGTTTAACAATATGAAGTATCATATCATAAGATTTAATAAACTATTTGTAGTACATTAGTTCAGATCCCAAAATGGATTTAGGACCAAAACCATGGCAGCTTACCGGAAAATAGACACAAAATCGACACAACTGCTGGAAAAAATTAGAGAGAACCTTGAGAAACTCAACGATAAAATCGACGTAATGATAGAAATACAAAAACACGGACAAAAAGAACTCCCCGAAAACTTGCCGGAAGCCCTAGATGTAATGACGTTACTTTCCCTTCCTGATCATCTAAGGAAAACAGCAGTTACTCTTTGCAAACTAGAAAAAGCGACAGCTGACGAAGTAGCAGAACAAACAAAACGAGCAAGAGCAGTAGAAAGTGGATACCTAAACCAACTTGTGATCATGGGATATATGAAAAAAGAACGAGATGGCCGAAAGGCATACTTCTACGTTGACAGAGAGGAGACATAAAAAAATGGGAAAAATAATTGCAATTCATTCATACAAAGGCGGAACTGGAAAAACATCACTGTCAGTAAACTTGGCAGCTACATATGCCAGACGAGGAAAAAAAGTCTGTTTAATGGATTTGGATTTTCGAGCCCCAAGTCTTCATGCCATATTTAAAAAAGAAAAACTAGACCACTGGCTTAATGATTACCTTAATGGCGTATGCGAAATCGACAAAGTTCTAGTGGACGTAAAACAACACAATAACGGCGGCAAATTAACAGTAGGCTTAGCAAATCCCACCACCGAAGCTATCCGAGACATGACCGCAAAAGACAGAAAATGGGAAATGAAAGCACTAGGTAGACTTCTGTCACTCAGAGCAGCAATTCTTAACGAAGGCAATTTTGATTACATAATCTTTGACACAAGCCCAGGACTTCAATATTCTTCCATAAACGCAATCGTAACTGCAGATATTGTATTAGTCGTAACAAGCTTAGATGCATCAGACATTATCGGCAGCCAACGTATGACCAATGAACTTTATGATCTCTTCGAAAAGAAGACAGGAATCCTAATCAACAAAGTAATCGCAGATTACCTATCTTCAAAAGAGGAGGAAAAGAAATTCAACAAACGCATCAAAGAAATTCATAGCTTACCAGTGTTAGCAACAATACCATGTTTCTGCGAAGTACTACGGGCAGCAGGAAATTTCATATTCTCAGAAGAACGCCCCGATCATCCATTCACAGAGACTTTAAATAACATAGCCACAAAAGTCGAACAATTCTAAACTTTATTTTTTACTTCTTTTTTTGTTCGAACTTTTCTCTAGCTTTCTTTGCTTCTTCAGCAAAATTTTTCAATCGCCTAAGTTCAATTTTCTTTTCAGGCAAAGTCTCAGGGGCAAACACCAAAGGCATAACGGCAACAAACAAGAAAAGGCTAGCCACTGAAAAAGTGGCATAAATTTCAATATTTTCAACTATTGATGAAGGCAATAAGTATGGCAAAATGCTACCAACAAAAAATGGGATACTACCGATGGCATAAAACTTCTGGCTGTTTTTTGTATGGGCAATATCTCCCCACAAAATGATGAAAAAGATTAAGGAAAAGATTCCCCAAGCAATGGCATCAACAATGAAATAAACATACCACAGGAATTCAATATTATGAAGAATACCAATCAGTCCATATGCAATGCCTATGGCTACAAAACCAGAAAGGACAATTTTTTTTCTTCCAATTCGGTCACATAAAATTCCAGCAATCAATATAGAAAGTCCAGCAACCAATGGTTCAACAATACCCATTTCGCTAACTAAATTGGGATAATTAATGGATAGAAAAGGAATTACAAGAACTCGTTCAAAGTTATCAATGAGAGGAAACATAGACCATGCAACAAAATAAAGCAAAAAGGTTCGATTTTTTAGAATTTCCCTAAAGGAAACATCTTTCGGGACATCAGAAGAAAGCTGTTCTTCGGGTTTAAGAAAGAATATGAACAAACTAGTTCCCCTAAGAAGGGCAAACAAAACGGTAACTATCATAAAATCAAATTCAGACGCAACAATTGAAAGAAATGGAGCAGCAAGGTTAGCGAGCAAAAAGGTTATTGCAGCTACTCTCCCCCTGTTTTCCACAACTGTGCTTTCTACAAAATAGGCAAAAAATGCAGGCACACCCCAACCAAAAGAGACACCCAAAAACAAAGAAACCCCAAAAACCTGTTCGAAACTAGCGGTATTAATTATTGCAGGCAAAAATGATACAGCAACTCCCAGGATAGCCCACAAATAAATGAATTTAAGTTTTCCAATTTTCTGTGAAAACAAAGAACCTAATATGCTCGACCCAATGATCGATAAATAAAATGCAGCCCAGACAGCAAGATTTACCTGATATTCAGGATCTGGCCCTAGCATTTGTTCAATAACAGGCAAGGTCATAAAGAACCAGCCAAAAACACTTAAGAACAGAATGGTCAGTACAAGAAAATTTCTTTTGCCGATAGTATTTTCACCTAAGAATGTTCTAAGCATTCGCTATGCACTGCCCATAAGGTACTGATTACATCGTAACAATTAACAATTTAGAAACATAAAACCAGATTCTACATCCATTTATTATGTTTTTTGTAGATATGTTGAACAAATCTTATATAGGTATATGTGTAGAACATATAGACACGTGATTAAAATGCAGAAGAAACTACCTGTCCGACTTTATTGGCGTTAAATAACTTCTCCAATCAGGGAGAAGCATCCCTTGAATAATTAAAGCTAAGTGATTTTTGTTATACTTAGCGTTTTCTATTTTCCTATAAGCAATATTGGCCAAGCTTTGCATACAAGCATTCATTTTACTGTAACCATCTGCAGCATCAACTAACAAGGAAAGATTGTCAGCATCCTTCAAGTTCCGTGTTTGGTTTAACAAGTTAGATATCGAAGATTTCATACCAGGATTCTGCAAAGCATAGATTATTGCCATTGAAAGATGCTCTTTTTTTATTCTATGAATTGTCTCTTTTGGATCAAGCATATCAATCATTTCATCACGTAAAATCACTAACATGCCCAATATCCTACCGTACTCTGCAAGGGCCTCAATTTCATCTGAAGAAGCCCCACCAAGTATGGCGCTGATTCGAGTATGAGCTTCAACATCTGCTGCTTTCTTTCGAATTACAGAAAGATACTCTTCAGGAGTTACATCTTCACGGGTACGAAAATCAAGTTCCAGAGCTTCTGCATCCCCAAGTTCAAAAAAGGTTTGATTAATTATTTTGCTCATAGTAGCAATCTGGTCTGGAGAAATTCCTTTTCCAAGGGTCTCATACAATAAAGTGAACCCTTTAAACATTAGGGCATCTCCAACTAGGAGAGCAATTTTTTTGCCGTATTTTCCATAAACAGTAAATTTAGAGTCTTTGCGTTTTGATTCATCGATAATGTCATCATGAATGTCGATTCCCCCGGCAATTAAAGTCATTGAAACACCAACAGGCGTAGTCAAGTCGGGATCTCCACCTACGGATTCACAGACTAACGAAAGTAAAGCAGGGCGGGTGACGTCATTCCAATAATCATTGATAAAATAGAGCAGAGCGTCTCTAATTGGTTTGGATTCGATTTTTTCGTCTAGAATTGTTTTTTGAGCAAGTGCTAGGGCTTTGTTTCCGCGGTCATAAAGAAGCTTTTGTAATTGTTCAACAACTTCTTCTTGTGAAGAATTATTTTTCATTATTGTTTTCCTCTTGAAGATCCAATTTTTCTAGTTGTTCTTTCAGGAAATCATAATAAGCATCAACGAGTTGGGTTCCTTTTTGGGTGATGTAGTAAACTTTTCGTATTCGCCCTTTAATGGTTATTTTTTCACTTTGAGCATATCCTTCTGATTCAAGATTATTTAAAAGTGGATATAGGGCTCCGTGTCGTAGTTTTATTCCAAAAAGAGTTTTGGTTTTTTTTATCAATTTATAGCCCCACATTGGCTCTGTTTGAATGAGCCGTAAAATCAATATGTCAAGAAAATTTTTGGCTATGCGTTGAACAAATTGGTTTTTGGGGTTTTCAGTCAAGTTTTTCTGATTCCTGTTAAGTTAAATGATAAGTATGATGATGTTATTTATTTAAATTGTTAATCATTTTACTTTTTTTCGTATGCTCAAATATGCTTTTTTATGTTTAGCAGATGCAAGAAGATTTATATCTGGTTTCCGCATATATAAGATTTGATAATATGTCATAAAAAGTACATATCGTATCCGTGTAAAACTGATGAACTGTTGAGCAATAATACAGGAATGCCAAAATGAAAGAAAAACTCAGAGACGTAGAAATAAAACTCATGAGAGGCCTTCTTGATCTAGTAATACTGCAATTCTTGAAAACAAAACCAATGCATGGATACAACATAATTACAAGCATACGCAAAAACTTTGGAGTGTATTTTGGTCCAAGTACAATATATCCTTTGCTTGGCATTCTAGAAGAGAATGGATACATAGAAAGCCAATGG
The DNA here is from genome assembly GCA_024650005.1 of Candidatus Bathyarchaeota archaeon. Taxonomy (GTDB): domain Archaea; phylum Thermoproteota; class Bathyarchaeia; order Bathyarchaeales; family Bathyarchaeaceae; genus Bathyarchaeum; species Bathyarchaeum tardum. Next base: position 755,564 of record JANKMT010000001.1, read on the forward strand.
AATTTAAACTGTGAACGCCCAAAAAAAGTGTACTCTCTAACTCCTGAAGGAAAAAACCTGCTAAAAGGCACAGAAGAATCATTAAACCATATCTGCCGTAAACTAATCAGGATAGGACTGAACCGGATTCCAATTGGAACAGAAAACCATAATCAAAGCAAACCAGTTAAAGCGGTAACAGCGAAATCCTAGGAAGCACACAAAGGTTTCCAAATCATGATATATATCAATAATTGTAATATGCCAATTTCGTAATATTACAAATTTTGAAAGATATAAAAATTTAGCAAAATCAAGTATAATTATGCGGCTTGTTTCAAACTTAGTTGGCGTATAGCGGATTTTATGACCCATGAAGTAGTTGCAACCGATGAAATTGTTTCGGGAACAGCAATTCCAGACTCGAAAAAACTTAGACCATAAAGTATCCAAGAAGCAAGACCAATAATTAACGCTAAAGCAGCTAGAGATGATTTTTTCTCAAGAATGTAACTAGTTGAGGCGAAACCTAGCGAACAAAAAAATAAAACTGAAACGAAAAAATGCAGTGTCCCATAAACCTCATCAAAGGTAGCGACGAACTGAAGCGACAATCCAGTAAAGGCTAAAAAGTAACTAGTTTTTTTTGCATTTTTTCGAAAACTAGTTAATGAATACAAGATGATGAAAAATCCACCCAAAAGCAAGCCAAAATTAAACAGGGGAGCAACAGCACTTTTTACGGAGTGCCCAAGATCGCTTAATGCATTTTGGCTCCAACTGAACCATGGTGATAGCCCTATTGCGACAAATATTAATACAATTGCGAAAGCTGGTCCAATAATCCCAAAAAGTGCAAAATATCGGTCTTTGAACATTTTGATGAACCCCTACTATTTATTACTCTTCCAATAATTAAGCTTAAATGGAGAACTGTATGTCTGGAGCTGAGAGTCTTATCCCGTTTCTTAAAGAAAAGGGAAAAAATAATCAACCAATAATCATAGTTGACAGCCGAGAAGCACAAACAGCCCCGAAAATAATCAAAGGATTAAAAGAAAAAGGAGCTGAAATCAGTATACGTTATCTTGAAAAAGGAGACTACGTGATTTCAAATCAATGTGCTTTTGAAAGAAAAACAGTAAATGATTTTGTTTATAGTCTGACTCGAAGGTTCCTTTTTGACCAATTGTTCACTTTACAGGAATGTTATGAGAAACCTTTCATCCTAATTGAAGGATATTTACCAATAGTTTACAAATACAGTAAAATTCAACCCACATCAGTCTGGGGTGCAATGTTTGCCATCGCCAAACAAGGAATCAATTTGATGCATACCAACAGCTACAAAGAAACAGTTGATTTTTTGTACACCGCAGCCAAACAAGAACAAATTGTTGAAAAAAGATCTCCAGTTATACATCCTGTAAAAAAAACTGAAAGTTTAGCCGAATCCCAGATTTTTTTTATGGCTAGTTTGCCTAATATTGGAAGAGAAAAAGCTGTATCCATATTGAACACATACCAGTGCCCATTAAATGCCCTAAATAACGTAGACCGGTGGCAAAATGATGTTAATGGTTTGGGTCCAAAAATTACTAAAAAAGTAAAAGAAGTTATCCATGAGACCTACACTGACACAGAAAAAACCAAAGAGCGATAATTAACCTGTTTTTATTCTTAATTCATAAATCGATCATAATTTAAGTTAGTTGACCAAAATAAAAGCAGAGGCAAAAGTTTTGACGGATACCAAAAAAGATTTTGATCACATATTCAGGGCCTACGACATCCGAGGAGTTTTTGGAGAAGACCTAACAGAAGAAGTTGCAACCAAAATTGGAGCAGCTTTTGGCAAATTATTAGAAGGAAAAAAATTCGTAGTTGGTAGAGACGTTAGAATAAGTGGAGAAAAACTTCGAGACGCCTTACTTTCAGGTATACTCAATTTTTCGGATGTAACTGACGTGGGTGTGCTTCCAACCCCTTTACTTTATTTTGCTTTAATTATTCTAAAAAAAGATGCAGGAATAATGGTTACTGCATCGCATAATCCGCCTCAATGGAATGGTTTCAAAGCATTCAGGGGGCAAAAAGGAAGTATCTATGGCGAAGACATGGAAAAGGTCAAGAATTACGCTAAACAGTTTAGCATCAAATCTTTTGGCAATCCAAAATGCAAAGCAATAAAGCATGATGGCATAATCAAAGAGTATCAAAAATTTGTTCAAAGCAAAATAAGTATGGAAAAAAAAATTAAGGCCGTAGCAGACACATCAAACGGTACATGTGGACTTGTTGCTCCAGAACTTTTTAAAAAAATAGGCGTTAACATATTAACGTTAAACAAGGAACCTGATGGAACATTTCCTGCCCATCTTCCAGTTCCAAAAGCTGAAACTCTAGGGGAGTTAATGAAACAAGTAGTTAACAGCAAAGCAGATTTTGGAGTGGGCTACGATGGAGACGGTGACAGAGCAGTATTCATTGATGAAAAAGGCAACTTAATTCCGGGAGATTTAACGTTACTTCTTTTTGCGAAAGATATTCTCCAAAAACAAAAAGGAGGAAAAGTAGTCTATGAATTAACATGCTCCATGGCAATCAAAGAGTATGTCGAACAACTTGGAGGAATACCCATAGTTGAACGTGTGGGTCACACTTTCATAATGGATAAGATGATTAAGGAAAATGCAGTGCTTGGGGGAGAAAAAAGTAGCCATTTCTATTTTGCAGATGTTTACGGAATGGATGACGGCGTGTTTGCAAGCATGAAATTGGCTGAAATTTTATCCAAAACTGACAATACTTTATCTGAACTTGTTTCTGCTTTGCCGCAGTATCCGTCAATTTATGAAAAAAACTTTGATTGCCCTGATACAAAAAAATTTTCAGTAATTGAAAAAGTTCGTAGCCAATTCAAAGCTTTGGGTCTTGAAACATTGGACATTGACGGCGTTAAATTAATCCAAAAAGACGGGTGGGTAATTCTACGAGCATCTAACACCGAACCAGTGATTAGGATTTCAGCAGAGGCGCATACAGAAGAAAAACTAAATGAACTTTACGATTTGGCAGTCAAAGAACTGAAAAAAGCTTTGAAAGGTGATTGATTGCAAACTGTTATCCTTGCAGGAGGTGAAGGAAAACGTGTTTTTCCACTTGCAGCAAACAGTCCTAAACCTATGTTCAAACTTTTGGGAAAACCCCTGATTCATCATGTAATAGATACTCTCAAGCAAGCTGATCTAAAGGAGTATGTTATCGTTGTAGGTCATTGTGGCGAACAAATCAAAGATTACCTAAACGATGGCAGTAAACTCGGAGTTAACATTCAGTATGCTGAACAGAAGCAATCGTTGGGAATGGCAGATGCTTTACAAACTACCAAGGATTTGGTAGATGACAACTTTTTTGTTGTGAACGCTGATGATATTTTTGAAGCTTCATTAATTGAAAACATGAAAAAAAAATTCAATGAGACTGGCGCCCAAATAATCCTTTCATGCAAATCAGTTAAAGAAACTTGGAAATTTGGCATAATTCAAGTAGAAAATGAGCAAGTAACAGATTTTGTTGAAAAACCGCCAAAGGGCAGAGAACCTAGCAATTTAGCGGTTGTCGGGGTTTACATTTTAACTAAAAATATTTTTGATTATTACAAAAAGATTCCAGTTTCCGACCATCAATACGAGGATGCTATACTGCAGTTCATCAAAAACAAAAATGTTGTAAAAGCAGTAAATTATGATGGCTTTTTTGCTGGATACAAGTATCCATGGGACTTGTTCACAATTAATAATCATTTAATGGATAACCAATTAAGAGAACAAAAAATCCATGAAAGCGTGAACATTTCTAACCGCGCAATCATCGAAGGAAACGTATGGATATCTGAAGGAGTGAAAGCCCTAGAAGGCGCTTGCATCAGGGGACCGTGTTTTATTGGGAAAAACTGTGTTATAGGAAACAACAGTTTAGTCAGGGATTATTCATCATTAGCTCAAGGCTGTGTCGTAGGCTTTGCCACCGAAATTAAACATTCTTTGATTGGGGATAACTGCTGGTTCCACACAAACTACATTGGAGATTCCATAATTTCAAATAATTGCCTTTTTGGCGCTGGAACAATAACAGCAAACTACAGGTTTGACGAAAAAAACATCAAAATAAAAATTGCAGACAACCGAATAGACTCGGGAACAAATAAGTTGGGAGCAATAATAGGTGACAATTGTAAGACAGGAATCAATTCTTGCATAGAACCGGGAATAAAAATTGGTCCCCAAAGCTTTGTTGGACCTAATGTTAACTTGCAGGAAGATTTAGAACCAAACAAAATTATTTTGATTAACAAATCTAGTTATATCAAAAAACCCAACAAAGTAATCATTTCAGAACAGAGCAAAAATCAACTGATGAAAAAATTATTGAAAAATAAATGAACATTTTGTTTTGTGAAAGATTAAAAACATTTGTTCGTTCAAGTAAGGTTTCTTGAAGATTGATAACTAAAAAGGCTTTATGGTAGAAATAAATAAGTTAGTCTGTTTATATTAAGTGGCTAGGTGTTACGATGTCAGTAGCTAAAAGAAATTTCATTGGCGAAATTGGATCACTAATCGATAAGATAGTCATGGTAATTACAGTTGACGGAAAAAAATACACTGGAACATTATCAGGAATAGACCCAGACACATTGAATCTTTCACTGTCAGACGCTAAAGACGAACTAGGCAAAATAACTCACAAAATTTTTATGAACGGCAATATATTAGCACAAATATTTACTATCGAAAAACCCTTTGACTTGAAGGCCCTAGCCGAACGCCTCGAAAAAGTTTTTCCAACAATGGTAAGACTCTACGAAGATCAAGGATTCATTTGGGTCATGGAAAAAATCAAAGTAAACGAAAAGGGTGTAGTAGAGGGTTCAGGTCCAATCGCCGAACGAGTGCAAAGAGTCCACAGTTTGTTTACGAAAGACTCTGCATCTAAATAAACCAGCGGTAATCCGCTTCCCGATTCTTTTTTTCCATCGAAGAGGGCGAAACAATTCCAAAAGATTCTAAAATTTCACTAGTTTCTTCGGTAGCTGCATCTAAATCGTCAACATTTACTTTCAGGTTCAAAAGAGTGTTAAGCATTTTAAGAACTTCACGTGTAGCCACTGCGTCAGCATACAACCCAGGAGTTTCAGCCAACAAACTAAGTCCTTTAAAGTTTCGCAATTTACATAAACCAACAAGCAAGCCAGCCACACCGAAAATATGACCCTTCATTATTTTTGCACCTAAATCCAAGACTTCTTGCAGGGTTTCTTTGTCTGAGGCTGTACAATATATGTCAGGTGTTTCTACAGCTTCGTCTTTTTTTAGCCCTCCAACAGTTAAAACATATTTGCAGCCAAATTCTTGACATATGTCCAAAATTTTTCCACACAGCTCATACTGCCCAACAGTAGTTAGAGCCTGAGTGTTCCCGTACAAAAGTATGAGGTCACGTTCCCCCTCTTTGCCTTTGTAATAATAAAACTGGTTTGTTGGAAAGTATGTTTTTCCATTTCTGGTGGTCATGGCAAGGTCTTGAAATGATGAAGATTGTACTTGCGCGAATAGTTTTGCGTTTAACTGTTTAATGAGATGTAATGTAGTAACGTTTGCAACAAATCCGATTCCAGGCAATCCTTCGATTAAAACAGGATTATTTAAGACAGGTTTTTCATAAAACTGTATTTTGCAGACCATCGTGTTAACCTTCGGGGAAACCAGCACAACTAAGACAACTTTCAATATAAATGCAATGTAAAAAGATCAACTTCAGATGATGGTTTTGTTAAGTTAAGGTTAATAAATGAGCCCTCTGAGACACTACGGTAGAATGCCCGGTTGGCGGTTTCAGTATGTCGTTTGAAATAATTAATAAGGATTTGTTAGGACGGATAGGAAAGTTTGAAACCAAAAGTGGAAAAATTGAGACTCCACTTCTGTTTCCAGTAATTAATCCAGGCATTCAGCCGATTCCACCAAAAAAGTTACAGAAAGAATTTGGGTGCGAAGCTCTCATAACTAACGCGTACATCATAAACAAAAACTTCAAAGAAATCGCAGTTGAAAAAGGATTGCATGAATTTTTGGATTTTGATGGTTCAATCATGACGGATTCTGGTGCGTATCAACTTCTTATTTACAAGGGAGTTGAAACTACGCCAAAAGAGATCGTTCAGTTCCAAGAAGCAATTGACACTGACATCGCCACCATACTTGATATTCCTACAGGTTGGGGGGTTTCAAAAGAGTATGCAAAATATACAGTGCAAGAGACAATCAAACGGGCAAAAGCTCTCAAAAAAATGAAATCACGAGAGGAATTGGCATGGGTAGGTCCAGTTCAGGGCGGACAATACCTTGACCTTGTGGCAAAATCTGCAAAAGCCATGGGAAAACTGCCGTTTCAGGTTCATGCTCTAGGCAGTCCAACTCCAGTAATGGAGCAATACAAGTTTGATGTTCTGGTAGACATGATTGCAACTGCAAAGATGAATCTTCCACCCGACCGTCCTCTTCACTTGTTTGGTGCAGGTCACCCGTTTATGTTTGCTTTGGCAGTAGCTCTGGGTTGTGACTTATTTGATTCTGCAGCATATGCATTGTTTGCCCGAAAAGATCGGTACTTAACAGATTCAGGAACAGCAAGATTAAGTGAGCTTGAGTATTTTCCATGTTCTTGTCCAGTTTGCACCAAAACTGACCCCCAAACAGTTAGAGCACTACCAAATGATGAAAGACATAGGTTGCTTGCAGAGCATAATCTTCATGTTAGTTTTGGCGAGTTACAGCGAATAAAACAAGCAGTCACAGATGGAAGACTCTGGGAACACATGGAAATGCGAGCATATGGTCACCCATCACTGCTTCAAGCATTAAAAAAGGTCAAAATATACAGAAAATACATAGAGAAACACAGTCCAGTCAACAAAAAAGGTGGTGTGTTTTTGTATAGTTCATTGAGTTTAGCCCGTCCAGAAGTTGTTCGCTATCAACAAAGGCTTAGGAGCAGGTACTCTCCACCACAAAAAGTTAAAGTTTTGTTGTTGTTGCCACAAACGATGAAAAAACCATTTCACACTTCAGGGGAGCATGAAACATTATTAAAGAAAATACAAGAAAAAATCCCTGATAAACTTGATTTAGTTCATGTCTGCAGTTATGCAGCTCCCTTTGGTCTGGTACCCAATGAACTTGATGATGTGCATCCTGTATCACAAAATGTTATCGCTTATCCTTTCGATAATGAAACAATTACATATGTTGCCCAACAAGTTGAAAAATACATAGCAGCCACAAATTACATAAAAGTAATCCTTCTACGGGAACCAAAAGTTTGGAAAGGAAAGGTTTTGTCAGCATGTAAACGTGCTTGTAAAAACAAACAAATTCAGTTTAGGGCAACACAAGAAAAAGAGCCATGGAATGAAAATACTCTGGAACACATTGTAGAGATATTAAAAGAGTGATCGCTATCAATTTATTGTGATGGAACTTTTGTATTAAAGAGAAAACAAGTGCTTATATAAACTGCATTGAAAAAAAGCTTACCATTTAAATGATAGCGTGCAATTAAAACAGTAAATATCACATTTATTAATATTAAATAACGAGGATGAAAAAGATAATGGAACTTAAGTTTCTCGGAAGTGCAAGAGAAGTAGGCAGAGCAGGTATTGCAGTAAAATCAGAACAAAACCAACTGCTCCTTGACTATGGAGTCATGTTCGGTGAAGAACCCGGATTTCCCATGCATATTCCACCAAAAGATGTAGACGCACTAGTTTTAACTCATAGTCACCTTGACCACTCAGGTGGTATTCCACACTTTCATATTCAAGACAAAAAAACAGTTTATGGAACACAATTAACATTTGACCTAGCCAAACCCCTAATCTCAGATTTTATCCGTTTGTCAGGTTATTATCTGTCTTTTGAGTTCCTTGAGCTTGACACAATGATGAGAAACTGTAAGCATCTTGATTTCCGGAAAGAAAAAAACATTGGGGACATGAAATTTCAACTCCTTAATTCAGGCCATTTGCCTGGAGGCGCCCAAGTACTAGTAGAAGCCGATGGAAAAAGAATGGTTTACACTGGAGATTACAATTCTACAGATACTCAACTTCTTCCGGGTGCTGACCGTGACTATGGGGAACTTGATGCAATAATTATTGAAAGCACATATGCTAATGAAGTTCATCCCGAAAGAAAAGAAATTGAAAAAGAATTCATGGACCATGTTAATGGGGTTGTAGAAAAAGGAGGAACAGCATTAGTTCCAGCCTTTAGTGTGGGGCGTTCACAAGAAATTGCGTGTGTTTTAGCAGCAAATCACTTTGAATATCCAGTTGCCATGGATGGTATGGCACGTGAAGCAAACCGAATTATGATGAATCATGCTTCCTATATGCGGGATCCGAAATTGTTCACAAAAGCCCTTCAGGATGCAATATGGGTCGATGGATGGAAAGATCGCCGAAGGATTGCAAGCAAACCAGGAGTAATCATATCTCCTGCAGGCATGCTTAAAGGGGGACCAGCAGCGTTTTACATACAAAAAGTTGGAAAAAAGAGCAAGAATGGCGTATTTCTTGTTGGTTATCAAATTCCAGGTACTCCTGGGCGACAATTACTTGATGAAGGAAAATGCATCATCGACGATAAAGTTCAAAATGTTAAAGCACAAGTGAAACGTTTTGATTTTTCGTCCCACAGTGGAGCTAACGAGCTAAAAGGTGCAGTTAAAGACCTTAAAGGAAATCCAAAAGTATATGTTGTTCATGGGGAACCCGAAATTTGTGAAATGTTTGCTGATTGGATAAAAACTGAAGTTGGATTAGAAGCGGTAGCACCTAAAACTGGAGACGCTTTCACAGTATAAAAACCAGAGAAAACTTGTTTACTTTTGTTGCAAGAACGCTCGTTTTTGGAAACAAAAGTGAAAATGTTTTATTGCAGAATATTAATCGTGATGTGGTCATATTGGTGAATATTACTGAGCGGGTTCAAAATCTTGAGTACGCAATTCGCGATGTTGTTGGTCATGCTAAGTATCTTGAAAAGAATGGAAAAAAGATAATCTACCTTAACATCGGAGATCCCCTGCAGTTTGACTTTAGAACTCCTGAACATATTAAAGAAGCATTGATTCAAGCAGTTAAAGATGAAAAAAACTCGTATTCTCCTTCTGAAGGAATCCCTGAACTCTTAGATGCAATATGTGAAAAAGAAAAAAGAGTGGGAAAATTTGACATATTGCCAGAGAATGTCTTAGTTTCGAACGGAGTTTCTGAAGCTATTCAAATGGTTCTTGGAGCATTAGTAGATTCAGGAGATGAAATCTTAGTTCCGGGTCCAGCATATCCACCGTATATTTCTTATACTGAGTTTTTTGGTGGAAAAGGAATCCAATATAGGACAAATGAAGAAGATGGCTGGCAACCAGACTTGGATGATGTAAGGGCAAAGATAACTGACAAAACACGGGGTATTGTTATCATTAATCCTAACAATCCATGTGGTGCCTTATATGATCGCAAAACAGTTAAAAAAATGGTTGATTTAGCAGGTGAACATGGCATACCCATCATTTCTGACGAAATTTATGACCAGCTTGCATATGGAGAAATAGTCAGCACTGCAAACGTTGCAAAAGATGTTACAGTAATTGGTCTTAATGGCTTCTCAAAAGTTTATTTGATGACTGGTTGGCGTCTTGGTTATATGTATTTTACGGGACAAAATGAACAAGAGTTATCAGATTTACGAGAATACATTTTAAAAGAGGCAAGAATAAGACTTTCAGCTAACACTCCAGTTCAAAAAGCAGCGGTTGCGGCATTGCGCGGACCTCAAGAGCATATAGTTGACATGGTGAAAAAGCTAGAAGAAAGGCGGGACTATTCTTACAAGCGTCTCAACGAAATTGAGGGAATCAACTGTGCGAAACCTAACGGAGCGTTCTATTTCTTCCCAAAAGTAGAAGGAATTGGTTCTCAATGGCCAAACGATATGGCATTTGTCCGTGACCTGATAGATGAAACAGGAATAGTTTTTGTTCACGGGTCAGGTTTTGGATCAAAATATGGCTCAGGACATTTTAGAGGAGTCTTCTTGCCGCCACTAGGAATCCTTGAAGAAAGCTTTAACCGTTTTGACAAATTCATGAAATAAAAAAATAGTATGTTAGACAGGTTTTTATTTTCCAAACACCTATATTTTAGTTGGGGTTTTGTTTGGAACTTTTTGAAGCAATAAAAAATAGACGAAGCATTCGAAAATATAAAGAAGATGCAGTAGAAAATGAAAAAATCTTGAAAGTCTTGGAAGTTGCTTGTTTTGCACCGTCGGCGGCGAACCGTCAGCCTTATGGATTTGTTGTAGTAACGGAAAAAAAGACGATACAAGAACTTAGTTCAGCTGCATATCAAGAATGGTCTGCTCCGGCAATGATTGTAGTTTGTGTGAATCCTAAAGAAGCTTGGATAAGAAAAGATAAAGAAGAATTCTGGAAAGTAGATGCCGGTTTAATTATGCAAAATATATCCTTGATTGCCCACGCAGAAGGCTTAGGAACATGCTGGATATGCGCATTTGATGAGAAAAAAGCTAAAACAGTTTTGGGAGTTAAAAAGCCCATTCGTATTGTTGCCATGACTCCCTTGGGGTATCCTGCAGAAAAAAAAGGTCCAGTTACAAACCGAAAAAATATTGATGAACTAGTTCATTACGAAAAATGGTAAACTGAGTAAGATCTAGACAAATGGATGAAAGCAAAACTGCAGATTATTGTTTGCTAGACCAAAACAACAAAAAAGGTTGTCCTCACATTCAGGTATTGGGTTTAAAACCAATTATACTAATTAAAACAAAATCGGGCATTAAACCTCCCACTCATTATGAACAAATGTAAGATATATTTTATTTATAGATCGGAGTAACTACGCAAAAAACATTTTTTTTTAAAAAAACAAACAAACAAAAATATTCTTTACTTTTTGATTGGGGGTTTTCGCCACGCATCAGGTTGATTGTATTTTATCTTTAGTTTGTCATCAGAAAACAAGGCATGAAGGAATTCTTGAAATTCTTTGTTTGAAAGTCGCTTGGATGTCATTGTTACCCACGTTTGTTTCAGCGTCAAGAAAATATATACCAATTACTTCAACAGCAAAAATATTCAAAAAATAGAAATATTACGGAAAAATAGTTCATAAATTCCTACATACAAGAAAAATCAGTTAACGATTTGTGCCAGCTTAAATTAACTAAAAGGAAAATGAAGAGAACAAAAATTAAAGTTTAGTTCTAGGCAGAACCAACAAAATGAACATCAACATTGAAGTTCTGAACTTCATTTTCTACTAGGTAATAAATAAAATCGTCTGAAGAGGAAGCAGATAACATGAGAGTAACTGGAATACCTTCACGGGGATTCAAAGATGACCCATCATAATCCCAAGAAATTGTTATGTACTTTGATAGATTACTAGGTACCCAGTCGGTTAAATGAATATCCAAAGTAATTTCAACGTTACTGACACTTTTAATGTATATAGTTGTGTTAACTGTTTTCCCAGGCTCCAAAGTGTCCCAACTAATTTGATCAATTTTGTTGGCGTAGGCTGAATCTGTGTATGCTTCAACTTCAAGAGTTTTTATGTTTCCAACACTAGGAATGTAAATATCAGTAGTAGAATTCGACATCAATATTGAAACTAAACTCGATCCAATGATTGAAAGTACTGCAACGACGAGCACTAAAAGGATTATTTTATATGAACTCCTAAAACCAAATGAAAAATTGAATTTATTTTTTTTTGAACATCCAGAATCAACCATAGATACCGTCTGCCAGATATATCTTAGATTAATCACCTTTTTCAAGATGATAAGATTTATGGTAATAATAGCAGTAAATACGGGATTAAGCATTCCAACGGGGGGCAATACAAAAATATAACTTGAAAAAACTGGATTGATTAGAGCAAACAAAGAGTTATAAAATTAATTTAAAAACTAATTTAAGCTAGATTTTACCCATTGGCGAGATATTGCAGATTCAAGGTTTTATCCCATGAACGCAGATCCAATAATAGAAAAATCTGATTATATTTCTCGTTGTATAGAACTCGCCATTTTATTTGAAGTAAGTGGTTATCCAAAACCTGGAAACATCCACAGAACAGCAGATTTTTCGGAAACCACATTTGAACACTATCTAGCATCTGCAGTTGCAATAGCCCCATCTTTCAGGAAAGCAGCAGAACAAGGGATTAAAGTTTTGAACAATGAAATTGATTGCTCCGAAATTGGCATTGGTTTTGTAATTAAGGATGCGGTTAACCGGATGTTATCTAGTCAAAATGGGGGTAATACTTTATTGGGTGCAATTATCATTCTGGCGCCTATAGCAGCAGCTGCGGGCATGATAAATGAGGCGTTTTCGTTGACTAAACTTCGAAAAAATATTAAGTTAGTTGTTGAAGCAACTGCTTCTGAAGATGCGATTCAAGTTTATGATGCAATAGCTCTTGTTAACCCAGGGGGGTTGAATAATTCTAAAGAATTGGATGTTCAAAACCCTGATTCTAAAAAGAAAATTTTAGAGGATAAAATTACGTTGTTTGACACATTTAAAATTGCATCAGCATATGATTCAATAGCGTACGAATGGGTAAACAATTATCCTATCACTTTTGATTTAGGTTACCCACATTTAGTTAAAGAGCTCAAAGAGACTAAAAACTTGAACACAGCTACAGTTCATGCTTTTTTGAAGGTTCTTGCACAAGTACCCGATACTTTTATTTGCCGAAAAGTTGGTCAAAAGAAAGCTAAAAAAATTTCAGTTCAAGCTGCAAACGTATTAAGTAAAGGTGGATTAAAAACCGAAACCGGGAAGAAACTTCTTTTAGATTTTGATAAAAATCTCAGAGATCCAAAAAATGATTTGAGTCCGGGAACAACTGCAGACATAATCGAGGCCGTATTGGCGCTAAATAACTTGAATGGTTACAAACCATGATATCAACAATTTTATTATTACTTTCGTAAATATTTTGAAAATCGTTTTTTGTGGCTCAATTTATATCAGAGTAAAACATAAGGATTCAAAGTTTGGTCGTAAATTCCCTGCAAAAAAATTAATCAAATGGAGAAGTTAATGGATGGAAGATTTGAGTGACTCAGGACCAAAAAGACTGATTTCAGGTGGAGCTTGGTTCTTAGGCCTCATGATTCTCAGTGGAGTTTTTTGGTTTTTTTTGGGAATTCAAATCACAAACTACTATGGTCCCGCGGGATTTGGATTATTCAATACAGCATATTCAATGTTTGATTTCATGTGGGCACTAATTTTTGGTGGACTGTTTGAGGGTCTAATCCATTTTGGTACATGCCATTTAACACAAAACAAAGAAAACATTTCACAATACTTTGCAAAGCACGTCAGATACTTAACTTCAATAAGTGTAATAATTTTTATTTTATTGACATTTTTGTCATTTCAAATATCAGATGTAATCTACCGTACAATAGTTCTTTCATTGGGTGTCGCGTTTCTGTTCTCTGGAACAAAAGACGCCCTTGCAGCCATAAGTGGGTCATTACATAATAGCAAGCAACTTTCCATAACCCAGTCTTTTGGGTTTTACGCTGTTTCGATAATTGGCATAATATTTACTCTATTGAATATGCCCCAGGAATTATTGCCGATTCTAGTAATTTTCAATCCCATTTCCCAGTTAATTGTCTGCATGTTTTTTTTGAGACCATACCTGAAGAATTTGTTCATGTATAATGTTGAATACTTTAAAAACAGGAAAATCAAGGATTCAATATTTCAAGATGTAAAAGATTTTAAAAAGACACTAGTTTTTGGTTTTTCGATATCTATTGGTAAAATATCCTTTATGGTAATGAAAAGTCTGGACATACCGTTACTTAATCTGTTTTTTGATATTACGGATGTAGGAATTTACAGTGTTGCAGACACAATATCCAGTATTATGTTCATGATGACTGCATTCGCATTGCCCATAATTTCTTCAGTGTCTGAAGCATGGACAAGAAAAGATAATGTGTTACTGGAAAAATACGTAAAAATTTCAATAAAATATCCATTACTATTGGGATTGCCATTAACTGTAATAATTTTTGCGTTAGCTGAACCGATTGTTGTAGGACTATACGGTATTGAAGTCCAAGGTGCCGTTGTTCCACTGCAGATTCTAATTGTTGGAACATTCCTTCTTATGTTTGGAAAAACATTGACGTCAATACTAATTGGTATTGGAAAACCCAAACTATCTGGAACATTACTTGCAGTTGCAGCTACGCAATATCTTGTTTTACTGTTTGTTTTTGTGCCAATATTTGGTCTAAACGGTGCAGCAATTTCTTTGACATGTACAGGAGTAACAGCATTGGTTTTAATTCCTTATTTTATTCACCGAAACCTGAAAGTTGATGTTTATTCAGGAATCCCAAAAGTAGTAATGGCAGCAATTATTATGGCAGCAATTCTTTTACTTTTCCCAAAAAATAACTTGTTGTTTCTTATTGCGGGAACAGCAGTAAGTGTTGCAATTTATGGAGTTATGGTATATTATTCTGGATACCTCACTCAAGAAGACATAAAAATTCTAAGAAATTCAAAAGAAAAATAAAAATTTGTAAGACTTATAAAAAAGCATTAAATGATTTCAAAATTAAATTACTAAAAAAATAAAAAGGGGGAAGAGATGCTTTGTTTAGCATTAAGCTATTGGCAAGAGGCAATCAAACTTTGTGCCGTTCTGGGATTCAGAGCGTAAACCTTTGTCTTGTGGAGAGAAAGAGATTCTCAACAGAGTCTAGAGGAATTGTCAAAACTCTGAATCTTTCCAAGAGCACTAGTAGTTTGTTGCCCCTCTTTCCGTTTTAAAGCGCTTTGAAGGCTTCAGACCATTCTTTGTATGTTGAAAGAACCCTAGGTGATACGCTGGGCTTTCTGTCAGCCAATATATTCTTAAAGTCTTCAATTGAAAGAGGTCGAGGTTTTGCATGTTTGTCGCTTGCTTTGCCAGAATCAAATAGTTCTCCAATAACCCGCAGATGTGCAGATTGGCAGATGTCACGTATGTCACTGCCAGAGAAACCAGCAGCTAATCGTGCAAATTCGTCAAGGTCAATTTTCGATGAGAGGTTCAGATGTTTTGTATATAGGTTAAGCAGGTGTAGTCGGGCATCGTAATCAGGCAGGGGAACCATGATTCGTTTTTGGAATCTTCGAATGAAGGGCCAGTCTAGAGCCCATGGTTTGTTGGTTGCACCAATAACGTAAACGTGTAATTTTTTACCCTTGTCCATGACTCCATCCATTTCTTTGAGGAATTGGTTACGAACTCGGGTTTCTCCACCCACTTCGTTGGAATGCATACCAATCAATGAGTCTAATTCGTCGATAAACAATATAGCAGGGCGACCATTCTTTGCAGTGTTTCGTGCTTGGTTGAACAATTTAGCTACGTTTCGTTCTGCTTCACCTAACCATTTTGACATGACTGATGCAGCATCTACTGAAACGAACGCGCCATCAATTTCTGTTGCCACAGCAGCAGCTAGCAAAGTTTTACCACAACCAGGAGGACCAAACAGAAGAATTCCTCGAGGCCATCCTAAGGGAAACAGGTCAGGTCGTTCAACAGGGTATACTATAGCTTCTTTGATTGCTTTTTTGGCGATTTCTAAACCAACTACTTCATCCCATTTTACATTGGGTTTTTCTTGAAGCACTAGTTCATCATAGCTTGACTTATCTTCTGGTGCACTAGGTCCAGAAGGTTCTGCAGGACCCTTTGGCATTTCTTCAGTTCGGTCGTGCTGCGGCTGAACATAATTGTTAATTGGCTGAACAGGTGCACCACCTTGCAGGGCTTTTATGCGTTCTTGATAAGCCTGTGCGCGTTGAATGTAAACAGAGTTTAAGCCATAATTCGGATATAACCTTACAAGTTTCAAAAGAGTTGAGATACCCTTTTGGTACATGGTAATCGCCATGCCTTTGGAGCCTTGATTGTCAAGACGGACAGCTTCTAAAGCGTATTTTGTTGCAGCTTGTTCAAGTTCCTCAGAAGCACTCATGTGAATCACGACGCAATCTTGATTTTACCTTTTACGCCCAGAGTTTCTAAAGCTTTTTCAATTTCCCCGTATGCAACATTCAAGTCATTGGCACATTCACCAATGTCAAGGTTGCCTGCTTTACGTTTTGCATACTCCAAAACAGACTCTTCTAGGTCATCTTTAGTAGCTGACCAAGTAATAGTTTCCGTTTCGATTTCTTTGAAGGTTGCAAAACCTGGGAAAAATTCAGGTTCAGAATCTTCGGACCCAGAAGCTGTGAGGGCAACTAATTGTCTTTGTTCTACTCGTTGCTGTTGAGGCTGTGGTTGAGGGGTTGCAATGACTGGCGATGTTGGAGGTGCTGGAAGTTTATCTGTTATTTGTTCCTCCAAGAACTCTGCGACTTCTTCGAGAACTTCTTGACCGCCTTCAGTTTTTACATCAGTATGCACTTCCATTTTTGCAGAGTCTATTTTGGACATTGTCATGACCTCAAAGATTGTTTCGTTAACCCTTTCCATTTCGACGGCCATTTGGGGCATGAATGCACTTAGACCTTTTGTTACTGATTGTAAATTATGGAGAACTGGTTTAAGATCAGAAAATGCTGCGTTGAATTCTTTGAGCGTTTCTAGCCGTAAGATTATTCGTTCCACAAGTATCTGAGTATGGTAGATTACTTTGGTAAGTTTTCGTAACTCAGCAAGTTCAGTAGCGAAAATCGCTGCTCGTTCAGTATTTTTAGCTTGTAATGCTGACGCACAAGTTTTGAAGAGAATTTTGTCTCTTCGTGTAAGTTTAATAACAACTTGGCCCAGTCGAAGCTGTTGAGCTTTAAGTTTTGGTACTGCTTCAACAACTATCTTCTCAAATTGAGGAGAAGAGCGAAAAGGGTTTTTTATCGATATTCCCTCACAGATCTAAAAAAGGTTAGGAAGTTTGTTTGTTGGGGTTCCGAACATGGATGATTACTGGGGGTTCAGGAAGATTATGAGCAATATCAGCTGATGGCTGAGGTTTTGAAGTTTCTGTTGGTTCATGAGTGTTTAGTTGTAATTCTTCAGATGGTGTTGATTTAGTTTTTTCGCCGATAAGCAAATTGTCAAGTTTACTTTTTACGAGTTCGAGATCTTGTTTTTCTGCGTTAGCGCCTTTTAGTCCCCATTGAATTATCCTCAAAGCCTTGTCGTAAGATTCGGCAGTTAATCTGCCAATTTCACGTTCGATTTCGAGATTAATCAATGCTGAGTGTAGTTCGTGAATTTGTGTGTTGCAACGATCTATTTCGTTGTCTATTTCTCCAATTAGATCAGTTGCTTTTTCGTTGAGTTCGTTTAGTGCCCCTTCAAATGTTGAATGTAGATCATCATACATTTCGGCTGGGATTTTTTTCTTTGCTACAAGGTCGTTTAGTGCTTTGTCTTTTCTCCAGATTAATGGAATTTCTTGACAGATTGAGTTTGCACTTAGTTTGATTGATGGAGAAACAACTAAGGTTCCATTGTCCATTTTGATTTGGTCACTAGAGTAACTTAGGAATTCTCCGTCACCGTGTTCAACAAAGACGCCATCTATCCTACCAGTAGGTGCTATCTTGAAAGATGCAATTCGACCGATTTGCCTTCCGTATTCATCCTTTATTTGGTTGCCAACAAAAAGAAAAGGGTTGGAAATAGGTTTAGACACAGTGTCACCTCCTTATTATCCATGCATACCTAGGTTGGTGCAGAGCTTATGATTCGCTCTGCAGGGATTGCCCAAATGAAGGCATTCCAGTAGGTAGGTCAGGGAACTTTTCTTTGACTTTTTGTTCTGCAACAGTGGCTGCTTCATTCAAGATGTTTTGTGCATCGTCGCCTGCGGTCTGGAAGTCAATGTTCATTCCAGAGTTGTAGCCTGCATCCATTATAATTCCACTAAGCAGGTTGCCAATGCTTCCGATTTCGCGTTCTGCTTCAGGGAATACTGAACCCATTCCAGTTTTTACATTGCGTAGAACGTTTACAGCTGGAGCCAATGTGCTGACAACATCACCAAGTTCAGAAACTGTGCTAAGTCGTAGAACTATCTGTTCTAGAGCAAGCCTAGAGTGCATAATCATTTTTTCCATTTTTCGGATTTCAGCTAATTCGTTAGCGAAGACGTTAGCTCGAGCCATGTCATGTTTTGTGTAAGCGTTAACAATCTTTTGGAAGATTGCTTTGTCACGGTCACTGAATCGGTCTGCAGCTTTGTCGAGTTTCTGTATCTGCATTTCCATTCGTTTTACTGCAAAATCTAATCTTGGTTTCAAAGGACCTGGAGGACGAACTGCGTCCTTAATCTTATTACTGAGAGGAGTGTCATCTACTCCTTCTCCCCATTTTTTGGCAAATTTTTCAGACATACTTAATTCCTCAGGCAAGCAGGTGTGTTTATACCGTATTATTACATTGTTAACATGCAAAGATTATCTACATATATACCAGACATACTATGACCGTTCTAGGACTGTTTTGAGCTTTAAATCTAAGATTACAAGAGAGACAGGGTCTATATACTAAAATAGACAGTTTTATGTAAGTTAGACTCAAAAGCACGAAGAAATAACAGTTAAAAACACGGTGAAACGAATGAATGATAGAGTAAAAATACTGGGAATATTTGCTCTGTTGGGTTTCGTAGGCGGAATAGTAGCTAACATTGGTTTCCATACATTGTGGCCATGGTTAGTAGCTAACTTCCCTTTGATCTTCTCAGCAGAATGGCTTATCTCAGGGATGGCGGGAGCTCTGATAACTACATTCTTTGTAGTAATCTGGGTATACCTAAGCAAATCTACTGAGTAAAAAAGGGAAAAAATTCCCTCCCGTTTATTTTACGGGTTCCTTCCAACCCCACGCATAGCGTGGAGTAGCCCGCTTATTTTAATCTGAATTAGGCAAACAACTAGCTTATCAATAAAAATGATCAGTTTCATTCATCTCTCCGCTTTGCTAAAGTTCGATCTATCCCAGCTATTAAATTTGAAAATGTTGACAAAAGGTTGGTTTTCAAAATGGGACTTATAATAAGTTTTTTTGAGTATGGTCATTTAATGCAAGATCAAACAAAAAAACACATTCGTTTAGATTATTGCTTCAAATCGAAAATAAATCTCCAAAAAGTAAAGTATACCGTCTATATGCCCTGTGAAGAATAAAAAAATATACATTGAAGTACATCTAAAACTGAAAAGCTTTTAAGGCTCAGCAATTTTTTCAAGATTAAGATTTTTGCGTGCTGGATGATAAAATGCGGTTTGAATTAGTAGCGCCCTACAAGATGTCTCCAGGTCAAGAAGAGGCAGTGGAAAAGCTGGTCAAAAATTTTGAGACAAAAGACAAACAAACTCTTCTTGGCATTACTGGAAGTGGAAAAACATTTGTAATGGCAAACTTGATTAGCAAACTGCAAAAACCTACTCTAATTCTTGCTCATAATAAAACATTGGCAGCTCAACTTTACGCGGAATTAAAAGAGTTATTCCCAAAAAACAGAGTTGAATATTTCATTTCATTTTATTCGTATTACCAGCCTGAATCGTACCTGCCTACTTCTGACATGTATATCGAAAAAGATTCTGACATCAACGAACAAATTGAAAAAATGCGCATGCATGCGGTTTCAAGCATTCTAAGTCGTGAAGACACAATAATTGTCGCCAGTATAAGCTGTATCTACGGTTTAGGAAACCCTGAAGATTACGAGGGAATGGCAGCAAATTTGAGTACAGGAAAAACAATGAAACGGCGAGAATTGTTGCAGTCTCTTGTAAACATGCAATATGAAAGAAACGATCAAGTTCTGGAGGCAGGCAACTTCAGGGTTCGCGGCAACGTTGTAGATGTTGTCCCAGCGTATGAAGAAGATATTTTGAGGATTGAATTGGAAGACAACAAAATTAAGAGTTTAAAAGAGGTTGAAGCCCTTACAGGAGACGTTAAAGTTAATCTAGACAACATCACGTTGTATCCTGCTCGTCAGTATGTAGTTCCTGAAACGAAACAAAAACGAGCCCTAGATCAGATACAAAAAGAACTAGAAGAAGAGCTACCAAAACTTCCGGCTCTTGAGGCACAAAGACTCAGGAAACGTGTAACATACGACATTGAAATGATAAAAGAAATGGGATACTGCAAAGGAATTGAAAACTACAGCCGCCATTTTGATGGTCGATGTGCCGGGGAGCCTCCTTTTGTTTTGCTTGATTATTTTCCCAAAGATTATTTACTGATAATTGACGAAAGCCACCAGACGATTCCTCAATCTCGAGCCATGTTTAATGGAGATTATTCCCGCAAAAAGAACTTGGTTGATTATGGTTTTCGTTTGTCATGTGCTTTTGATAACCGTCCTCTTAAGTTTGATGAGTTTGAAAATAAGATGAACAAAACGTTGTTTGTTTCTGCGACTCCCGCCGATTACGAACTAAACCAAAGCGGCGAACCTGTGCAGTTGATTACTAGACCCACAGGGCTTCTTGATCCTGAAGTTGAAGTTCATCCCATTGACGGTCAAATGAAGCATTTGATTTCTGAAGCAAAAAAGACCATCGAACGGGGGGAAAGAGTTCTAGTTACTACCCTCACGAAAAGAATGGCAGAAGATTTGACTGATTACCTAGTCAAAGAAGGCTTACGAGTAAGGTACATGCACTCAGAAATTGATAGTTTAGACAGAATTGAGTTAGTTAGACAGTTACGGGCGGGGGATTACGATATTCTTGTTGGTATTAATTTGTTGCGTGAAGGTTTAGATGTGCCTGAAGTATCTACCATTTTTATTTTGGACGCAGATAAAGAAGGTTTCTTGCGGGATGAACGCAGTCTTATTCAGACCATTGGTCGTGCTGCCCGGAACGTGAATGGTAAAGTGATTTTATACGCTGAAGAGAAAACCCAGTCTATGAAAAGAGCAATGGAGGTTACTCATTTCAGGCGCATGTTCCAGAAAAACTACAACAAGAAACACAACATTACTCCTCGTACTATCGTGAAAAGTGTGGCGGAAAGTGAACGAAAAATCAAAGGTACCAAACATTTGGCGAAAACTGAGATTCAAAGAAAACTAATTGATTTTGATGCCCAGATGCGTGCTGCGGCTGAACGTTTGGAGTTTGAGAAGGCCATTGAGTTTAGGGACCGTATTCAGGAATTGGAGAAGTCGTTGGATTACGTTTTGAGTAAATCTGAGAAGAAATCTCGAAAAAAAGGTAAGTAGAATAGGTTCCATTTGTTGTCAATATAGCCTATAACAGGGAAAAGCGTATGAGAGATAGCATTTTCGTTAAGGGTGCCCGGGAGCATAACTTGAAGAACGTTGATGTAGAGTTACCTAGGAACAAGTTTATTGTAATTACAGGATTGTCTGGGTCTGGAAAATCAACCTTAGCATTTGATACTATTTATGCGGAAGGGCAAAGAAGATACGTGGAGAGCCTTTCAGCTTATGCTCGCCAGTTTTTAGGTTTGATGGATAAGCCAGATGTGGATTCCATTGAAGGTTTGTCTCCTGCAATTTCTATTGAACAAAAGACTACAAGCAAGAATCCTCGTTCCACAGTTGGAACTGTAACTGAAATTTATGACTATTTGCGGTTGCTTTTTGCCCGTATTGGAGTTCATCATTGTCCCAAGTGTGATAGTTTGATTCATCCTCAGAGTCCAGAAAACATTACAAGTTTAATAATGAATGAACAAAGCAGAACCTTGACTTTTCTTGCACCTATTATCAGGGGAATAAAGGGAACCCACGAAAAAGTTTTGGAAGATTTGAAGAAAGACGGCTACACCAAAGTTAGAGTTGACCAGCAAGTTTACGATATTGAACAAATCAACGAAATAAAAATGGAACGTTACGTGAAGCACTGGATTGAAGCAGTAATTGACACTGTAGAAATCGATCACGAAGAACGGTCCCGCATCGCAGAAGCAGTAGAGCAGGCGTTGGAAGTCGGTAAAGGCACAATGATAGTTATTGACAGCAAACTTGACGCTAAACAACTGCGAGAAGTAGAACGCTTCGAGGCGGAAACAATATACAGCACCTTTGGAGCTTGCCCAAATCATCCAGAAATTGTGTTTGAAAGTTTAGAACCTCGAATGTTTTCCTTCAATTCACCGTATGGAGCATGTCCAGAATGTCACGGTTTGGGTAACACTATGGAAGTTTCCGAAGATTTGGTTATCCCCAACAAAAACAAGTCAATAATCGATGGTGCCTTGGCAGTATACGGTAAAATGGATCTGAGCTGGAGGGTTCAACAAATTGCTGCTGTGGGAAAAAAGTTTGGTTTTGATGTTTTCACTCCATTAAGGGACTTTAGCAGAAAACAGCTTGATGTTTTGTTGCACGGAACTAAATCACCCGTCAACGGAACATGGTCAAATGGTGCCAGCATGTGGATGAAAAAAGGTTGGGAAGGAGTTATTCCCCAGACCATGAGGTTGTATCGCCAAACAGACAGTGAATACAGAAAAGAAGCAATCATGAAGTTCATGAAAGAAACTCCTTGTGCTGCTTGTAAGGGAAAACGTTTGCGTCCAGTTATGCTTGGTGTTCGGTTATTAGACAAAAACATAAGCGATGTTACAGAACTTTCCATCGAAGATGCAGTTGATTTCTTTGGGGGGCTTTCAGATAAACTAAACGAGAAAGAGTTAGTAATCGCCAAACAGGTGCTCAAAGAAATCAACGAGCGTTTAGGATTTCTAAAAAATGTAGGATTAGGCTATTTGACTTTGGCTAGGGCTGCTCGCACTTTGTCAGGTGGAGAGGCTCAGCGTATTCGTTTGGCTACTCAGATCGGCAGTAACTTGATGGGTGTTTTGTACATATTGGACGAACCCAGTATTGGCTTGCACCACCGAGACAACAAGAAACTTATAAGCACACTTCACAGACTCCGAGATTTAGGCAACACCCTGATTGTAGTAGAACACGATGAAGAAACCATCCTTAACTCGGATTATATCGTGGACATGGGTCCAGGAGCAGGTGTTCGTGGAGGCCAAATTGTTTGCAGGGGAACTGTTTCAGAAATTATGGAGTGCAAAAACAGTCTTACAGGTAAGTATTTGTCAGGTAAATTAAAAATTGATGTACCCAAAAAACGACGACAACCTGCAGGTTACATGACCATTAACGGGGCTCTGGAGAATAATCTCAAGAATGTTTCAGTTAGTCTTCCATTAGGTGTTCTGTGTGGAATAACTGGTGTTTCAGGTTCAGGAAAAAGCACGTTAATGAACTTGACAGTTATGCCTGCTTTGCGGGAAAACTTTGGGGAACATGTGGACAAAGTTGGAAAACACAGTTCAATAGAGGTCCCCGAAGAAGTGCAGAACGTTATCATAATTAATCAGGAACCCATCGGGAAAACTCCTCGAAGTAATCCTGCAACGTATACCAAATTGTTTGATGAAATTCGTAAACTATTTGCTCAAACCAAAGATGCAAAAATGAAAGGTTACAAACCGGGAAGATTCTCATTTAACGTCAAAGGGGGAAGATGTGAAACCTGTGGTGGTTATGGTCTTATTCGTATTGAAATGAATTTTCTGCCCGACGTTTACGTGAAATGCAGTGATTGCAAAGGTAAACGTTACAACAAAGAAACTTTGAGTATCAGATACAAAGGAAAAAACATTGCTGAAGTTTTGGACATGGAAGTTGAAGAAGCAGCAAAATTCTTTGAAAATATTCCGTCAATTTCCCGTAAACTTCAAACCTTGCTGGATGTGGGTTTGGGTTACATTAAATTGGGTCAGAGTTCAACAACCCTTTCGGGTGGAGAAAGTCAACGAATCAAGATTACTCGTGAATTAAGCAAACAAAAGTGTGGTCACGTGGTTTACATGTTAGATGAGCCAACAACTGGGTTACACTTTCACGACACGAAACGTTTGATTCAAGTGTTAAACAGTTTGGTGGACAAAAGAAACACCGTTTACGTGATTGAACACAACCTTGACGTCATAAAAAGTTGTGACTACTTGATTGACTTAGGTCCCGAAGGTGGAGACGAAGGCGGACAAATAATTGCCCAAGGAACACCTGAAGAACTCACTAAAGTTTCGGGTTCGTACACGGGGAAGTTTCTAAAAGAATGCAACACACAAGATAGAATTGGTTGTTATCATTGATTTCGCTGTCTGAACCGTCCCAGTTTAACAGTTCAGAAATTCCCACCCAGCCGGGAGTCTACCTCTTCAAAAATAGTAAGGGAGAAATTATCTATATTGGAAAAGCAAAAAATCTCAGGGCAAGGGTTCGAAGCTATTTTTCAAAGTCGGATCAGACTCCAAAAACTAGGCATCTTATTGCCCGAATCCGCAGCATAGAATGGATTATTGTATTTAATGAAGTAGAAGCATTACTGTTGGAAAATAAATTAGTTAAAAAACATAAACCAAAATATAACATCAACCTAAAGGATGCAAAAACTTTCGCATATATTGCCATTTCAAAAGATGCATATCCCAGAATTTTTAGTACACGAAAACCTTCATCAAGATTTTACATGTTTGGTCCTTACACTGAAGGATACTTGCGGCGCGAGCTTCAGCGTTTGGTTGTTAAAATTTTTAGATTACGCACTTGTAAAAAACTGCCTAAGCGTGCGTGTTTGAATTTTCATATTGGTTTATGCACTGCTCCATGTGAAAACAAGGCATCTCAGGAGCAGTATAAAGAGCAGGTTGAACAGGCTCGTTCCTTTTTGATGGGCAAATATGAGCAGTTAACTGAAAACCTTACATTACAGATGGATAAAGCTTCCAAAGAAATGCAATATGAGCGGGCGTTGGAATTGCGCAATCAAATTGCGTCAATTCAATTATTGACTCAGCGTCAGGTTGTTGATTCTTACCGAAAATATGACCAAGATGTTATAGCATTTCGGCGCCTCGGAGATAAGACCCTAGTAGTTCAGATGGGCGTTCGCAAAGGTGTATTGCTTGGGAAAAAGGAGTACACCTTAGATTTTGAGCCTCAAATTGAGCAGATGTTTTTGAAGGAGTTTTATGACAAAAACCGTATTCCTCAAGAAATTTTGCTTAACACACAAGCGTGGGCAGATTTTGAAGAAAAAACAGCATTGGAAGAATATTTTGCAACAATTGCAGGAGCTCCTGTTAACATCAGCATCCCAACTGAAGGGGATGAGCTTTATCTTATGAGGTTAGCAGAAAAGAATATTGAAGCAAACCTAGACGAGGACAGCGCCTTAGTTGACCTTCAAACGGAGTTGAATTTGCCGTCCCTTCCTAGGGTGATTGAATGTTTTGATGTTTCTAACCTAGGAAAAGAACATGTAGTTTCTGGAATGGTCAGGTTTATCGACGGCAGTCCGGACAAGAGTAATTACCGCAGATTTAAGATAAAAACTGTAAAGGGACAAGATGATTTTGCCAGTATGCAAGAAGCAGTAACTCGAAGATACAGGCGTTTAATTAATGAAGATTCGCCTCTTCCGGATTTGATCGTAGTTGATGGAGGTCCAGGGCAGGTTTCGTCTGCAACATCTGCGTTAAAGTCTTTGGGTTTGCAGGTTCCTATTATTGGTTTAGCTAAAAAATATGAAGAAATATTCTTGCCTGAAGAAACAGTTCCCCGCAGATTCAAGAAGAATATTAGAATGATGCTTTTGTTGCGCAAAATTCGTGATGCGGCGCATAACTTTTCGATTAGTTACAGCAGAAAACGTAAAGAAATGCAAACAAAAGAAGAATTTAACGCCAAACACAATTGACGTTTTTGATTATTTTGCGATTTTTCGCTTGTCCAAGACTTTTCGGAAAGTTCCGTGCTTTGGACACTCGTACAGTCCAATGTGCAGTTGGAATCGTTTCCCTGCTCTGTCAGGTCGTCCAGCCATTTTCCAAGTCTTTTTTGGTTCAAATTTTCGCGAACATTCTGGACATTTTGCAATGTGCGGATCAGCTAAAGTAAAGTACATTCGGTTGCCCACGACTTTCATTTTGATTGTTCCATGTCTTACCATGGCGTGTAAAAGTGTGATAAAATCAGCTATTACAAAGGTTGACATTCTGCTTATTTCTGGCGTAGTAAAATCGGTGTGGTAGTGAATTCCACCCATTATTTCTTGAGAAGTGAAAGCTCCATCTTTGCGGTCTTTAAGGAAGTTTACAATTTCCTCTTCAACTTTGCTGTGAAGTTTTCCCCCTTCAAACTTTTGTTTAGTTATTGGCATAAATTTCCCTTTGTAAATTTTCTAATTGGACATAAAGTGTGGTATTATGGCGCCTTTTGTCTTGTTTTGTAAGTTATTTGATAACACACATATAAATTAAATCTTACGATATAATAATTCTGATTTTGTATAACCTAAAAAAACCACAAGACATAATATAGAGAAAACAGAACAATAGAAACCTGCGAGAGCGAAAAAACATGCCTGTAGAAATCTATGACCTAGACAAATTTGTACAAATTGCAGAAAAAGCAGAATACTGCAACATCAAACGACTAGACCGCGAAGTAAAACTCAAACTACGCACACCCAACAAATTATACACCATAAAAATAAACCCCACAAAAGCCGAAGAAACAATCAAAAAACTAAGCTGCGAAATACGCGAGATATAGGTACTTTTTGACGAAATCTGAAGCTTTTTACTTCCTTTTTCGGAAGTAAGTTAAACCATCGTTATCTTTTCCAACCCACTCAAAGCCTGCTTCCAGTAATTTTGTAATATCATTTCGTGTTTCTGCAACTTTGACATCATATTCATCCCCCTCAAAGCTAACAATTGTGTTTGTTGCAGCTTACAATTAGTTGACCAATTTTAGTTTCTGTGAGGAATAAATGCAAGTTTTGGGGGATTAGTATTGCATCGTGGTTTGTTGAATTTTATATTTTGCATCAGTGCAGTTCATTCGCCTCGCTTCGTTCGGCTCTTTCCCTTAATTCAAATAACTTGAAAAAAAAGAATTTTTTTCAGCAACCTCAAAGCGTGTTCAGGATTGTTTTCGGAGGATGCCGATCATTTAGACCATTTACAAGCATTCCTTTTGATTTGCGGAAGATGAAAAAATATAGAAAAAATCCCCCAAAAGCATATTATTAGTTTTCATGAAAATTAACGAAATTCAGGTGCCGTGTGCCGTAAGTTTAGTTCACGGACGCAACCTTCTCTGAAGGCCACGAAACCCGCTGGGCACACGATCTTTGGTACCTTCAATGATGTACACTATTAAGGGCATTAATAAACACTTTCTGGAAACTATTTACAGATAGCCCCATTCCCGAGTACAACAATGTAATCTAACATCTTACTGAAGGAAAAAATTTTGTTTTTTAGTTAGCCATCAAGTTATTCTACGGTTCTTTTTAATCTTTTATATCAATGAAAAGGCTCTCATAGCATTCATCATGGTAAAGTTTTGATGTTCCACTGTTTCGGTTACCTTTGATGTTATCACCAATTTTAAGTTCTTTACCACATTTTTTGCAAATTAAGTTTCCTTTGAAGCTTTTGATACGACCATATTTTTCTTTTGTTAAAGCATATTGAATCATTTTTTTCACCAGTTTTTTTTTAAAAAAAAGATAAGGAAAATAGTTTAGTTATTTTAGTTCTATTTTCCTTAGTTTTTCATCCGGTTCAGGCTCTTTCTTAGGTGCAATAATTTCTAAGACACCATTATTCATTTTTGCCACAATTTTTGAAGGGTCAACTTCCTCAGGAAAATTAATTGTTCGTTTACTAGACGAATATGTACGTTCCCTGTGAAGATAGTTTTTATCTTTCGCTTCAAGCTGTGACTTCTTTTCTGCCCGGAACGTCAAGGTATCTTTGTTTGTCAATATTTCAACATCAGTTTTTTCAAAACCAGGCAATTCAGCCCTTACCAAAAATTGATCCCCATTATCAACCAAGTCAACCAAAGCAGCTCTAACAGGCCAATTTTGTGTGACATCAGGCATCCATGTCCGCATGGGCAAAAAAGGAGACATCAGGTCGTCAAAGGATTTTCTAAAATCTTCGAAAATAGAATCGAACCCCCGCGAAATAGTTGTTTCCCTTAGTGGTTGAATTGATACATTGTTTTCTGGTTGAGGTGTTTCTACAGTCTCTTTTTTCTTAGATTTATCGTTCATTTTCCAAAACTCCTCTATACAACCGTAAGTAGTATACCGTATGTTCTTATTAAAAAATTTTTTGCCCAGAAACGTTCAACAATCGAAACTGATTTTTTTTCTTGATTTTAGATATGGAATTCAAGTTCTGAAGTTTTATATTTCAACACTAATCGACATTTATTGGGATGAGTGTTTCTGCATTTAATCACGTGTAGGACCTAAAGGTTTGCCTTATGGCCTATTTTTGTAGATAACTCATCCCAAAAATAACTTAGATTTCTTTTCATTTCAAATTTTGAACAAAGCAGTTATAAAAAACAAGCACAAAGAGTGCCATTACTGAATGTCAACAATTCAGAGAAACACATAGCTAAAAACAAAAAATGAAGAAAATGGGTTTGCTGAGGCTCCAGCACAACATACTAGAAGGAATGAAAAAATGAAAAAACCATGCTACTATCACTTTGGTAATTTTTCATTTTTATGCCCGAGCCTTTTCAGCCCCATTTTTCTTCAATGGGTTTCTCCCAGAAAAAGGAGGGAGAAAAAATGTTTGGGTTTACTTGAGTTTTAGGAACCAGTAAGCGGCTACACCGATTACTGCTGCTACTGCAACTGCTGCAATGATTGCAACTTCTGTTGTAATGAAGGAAGCTGCGGGTTTTTCAGAGTCTACTGGTATTTCAGGGTCTACGGGTTGTTCAGGTTCAATAGGTGTTGCAGGCGTAAGTGATGAGTCTACGCCGAAGTATGTTGTAGATGTTGAGCCGTAGTATGAAGCGGAGCCTTCGAAAGTGGCTATAATCATGTATTGGCCTTCAACTTGGGGCCTAAATGAATAACCGTAGTTGCCGTAAACATCAGTTGTTGCAGTTCCAATCCAGGCATACTCACCATTTGGGTCAACGATTTCGATTTTCACTGGAACTCCATTTATGTTTGCTGGTCGTTCAAATTGTTTGTAGACATACATCATCCACGCGCTCATGTCTTCATCTGCAATTGCTGGAACACCACTGGGGAACCTCATTGCAATTTCAGAAGATTGAGTTCCGGGGGATATGTCCATTACTGTTCCTGTAAGGGTTACCATTGAACCTGCCGTGATTCCGCTCTTTGGTGATTCCACGGTTAAAGCTGATGGACCTTTACCAATGGCGTATATACGTTGATCGTAAGTGTCCATAGTTGCTATTATTCCATCTCCGATGATTGAGTTTCCACCCCAGTGTGTTTGTCGGAAGGCACCATCAATTCGCCAGACTTCTTCTCCAGTATTGCAATCTAGACAGAAGTATGGAGCACCACGTGGTTTTGGATCAACAGAAGAATGCTCTTCCATACCGATGTAGATTCTTCCATCAGTGACAAATTGTATTCTCAAAGGCCAGTTATTGCCCCACAAGATTTCATGCAAAGGATCGTCTGCAACATAAGTCCATTCAATAGTACCAGTTGATAGATCATAACAATACACAATTCCCGCATAGCCCACAGAATAGAGATTTCCATAAGCCATAACGTAGTTGGTACCAGCATAATAGTCCATGTAATGTTGTGATTCAGAAGTCCATCGATATTCGCCGGTGTCGATGTCAAATACGTAAAACTTTCTCATTTGTTGTACCCATAAAGCATAAGCTCCATCGTCAGGGGAACCTGTAGCAAAGCTTATCGTTACGTCGCCCGTATCCCATTCAGAAGGTGGAGTCCATGTCTTTTCAAATAACACTGTTCCTTCGTTTCCGGGTTCTAAACTCACCGCAATAGAGGTTACTTTTGTGGTTGTTGATGTAACTCCGAGTATTCGATCATCAACGTAAATTGCCGATGCACTTGAGGGGAACCCATCGGGTAATGTAACTGTTAAGTCAATTCCGTATGATGCGTCAAAGGTTCTTCCTTGGGGTCTCCAACGACCGGCATAATAGTAGTAGTTATCGGTTTCTTCAAGCAAGGTGTTGTAATAAACTGCTGTGGAGTTCCATTTTGTCAATACGCCATTACGGATGCTGTAGATCAAAATCTCACCATTTGGACCAAAAGTTCGAGTTCCTGAAGGTACATCAGTTATATTGTATACCCATCTCCCTGTTTGTGCATCAAAGGCCATCCATGTGGTTCCAGAAGTCGCCCACAGATATGTATAAACTCCGTGGCTGTTCATTGTGTCCCAATACATGGTTTGACCAAATTCTATTTGTTCGTTCTCCAGCAATGTGTTCTCCCAAAGTGTTTCTCCTGTGTGAAGGTCCATTGCAACAACAACTTGGTCTACGTCATTACCTCCTTGGGCTTCAAATTTGTTGTAGTAAAGGATTCCGTTGATGATTAGTGCATCAATGTACTTGCCTTCGTATGCATCTCCACATACCATTCCATATTCTCCCATATCTCCTCCAACTAGCCCACCCATTGTTAACGCAGTTGTCCATAGTATGTGTGCTGTTTCTGGTCCGTCATTGTATGGCATAACTACACCGCCTCTGCCTGAGCCTTCTAGCCAGCTTCCGGCGATGGTCCACCATTCTCGAAGTTGCGCATCTATTGGACGGCTCCAGTATTCATTTGGAAGTGAGTTTGCTTGATAATATGTTATTTGCTCGTCTTGAACAACAAGTTCTAGCACGTCACTTGTACTGGCTAGATAGAGCAAATCGCCCCCACCTAATGGTGCACGACCACCTGGAGTCCAAGTATATTCTTGTTCAGGGAAACTGGTCTGTAAAGTGTATGTACCTACCATCGTCGGTACGAATACTGCACCTGTTCCACCAGTAGAATCGCTTCTGTATGGCCCCAGAACTGTTACGTCCCCCAAGGGATCAGTAACTGTTACTGTCAGACCTTCCCAGCCATCAGTTGCGACCTCTAAGTAATCAGTGATTCCTACGTGAAGCAGCACTTCTTGGCCAACACCAACAGGATTAGGGGTAGCCCCAATGTATGCATAAGTTGTTTTCTCTGTGTATTCTTGTGCAGATACAGCGGGTAAAGTAACGACAGCGGTAGAAATTGCCAACAATAAAATCAAGCTAAGAATAGCCGAATTTTTGATGCTTTTAATGATTTTCATGTTCATTCCTCAATTTTTCATCATTTGTTGATTGTATAGTCAAAACAATCATATTTAAAATTTTCCAAACTTCACTGATAAAATGAGATAAATTAATGATATTTAGGATTATTACTGCAAATAGTCACAAAGAAAAGAAAGTGTAGAGAGAAGCTTTTAATAAAAAGTGGAACAACAATATCTCCGAGTTGCTTATGAAAAAAAATGATAGTAATAAAATTGACGAAATTGATGCAATAATTTTGAGGAACCTCTTAAAAGAAGCTCGAACAACATTTACAGAAATTGCTAAAGAGTGTAAAATTAGCATTACAGGAGTTAGATCTAGATTTTTAAAGTTAAAAAAAATTGGAATAATTAACGGAGCAATAATGCAAGTCAACCCATACAGTCTGGGCTATGATTGCATGTGTGATATAACAATGAAAACAGCCCCTGAAAACGATGAAAAAGTAAAACAATTTCTGAGAAATAAGCCGTATACAAAAAAAATATTAAAACAGTTTGGGCCCCAAAACATCAGAATTGCTGTGCTGTTAAAATCGATTAATGAACTCAGTGGCATAATGGAAGACATTGGAAAATGCGAACACATAAAAAACATGAAACCACTCATTTGGACTAAACCAGTCCATATGGACCATCCGGAAAATCTTGTTATAAAACCACTTAACTATAAAAATAAAGCAGAAGATAGCATAAGTTCGAAAGGAGAATATGAAAAGAAAATAGAACTTGATGAAATAGATATACAAATTGCAAAAATACTGATAAATGATGCAAGAAAACCTTTTAGATTCATTGGAAAAAAACTCAACATTCCTACTCAAACAGTAATTCGCAAATATAATCGATTGAGAAAGGGTGTTTTGACAACGTCATCGATAACCGTTAACCTTCAAAAACTGGGGTATAAGGCCATTGCACGAATATTCATAAAAATCTCGAATCAAGCCGAGGAACGAAGAATTCATTCAGAACTACTTCAAATACCTAACGTAATAGTTGCAATAAGGCACTTAGGAATTTATAGCATAAGAATATTAATTGCTTTAGAAGATTTTGAAGATTGGTTTACAGTGGAAGAAAAGATTAAAAAAATTGATGGCATCACAGAGATGGATATTTCATTTGATAAAGCATTTACTAAATGGCCATTAAACATCTTTTCAAATATTTTAACTGATAAACAACACAAGAAATAAAAACATAATCAATTTAATAATTGAAAGAAAAATTCGACATCTTTTAGTTTATTGGATAAAGTAGGTTGTATTCTATTAGTCCAATTGTTAGGGCAATTAGCGTTCCTGCAAGGGTTTGTGTGAGAGTGTGGTTTTTTAGTTTTATTCGGGACCAGCAGACTAGAATTATGATTACAGATATTGGAATAATCTCGATACCGAAAACGAAAACTAGAGCGAATATTGGTCCGGTTACTCCAGCACAGTGAATGCTGACTTTTGAGAATTGGTTAACAATTATCAAAACAGCGGTCACTGAAACGTAACCCAAAGCCAACAAAAACAAAATTGTCGTGTCTGTAAAAAAGAACAAAATAGCCGCTGACAAGTAACTAACTAGGGCATACAATAAAAAAGGTAAACGTTCTTCTCGCTTTGAAACGTAAAGGTCTACGGTTTTCTTTTTATAGAAGTAAATCACAGGCAAAAAAGGAAAAAAAGCAAACAATAAAAAACTAAAAACGATGCTTAAAACCGGACCAAGAGAACCCAACCCAATAGGAGACCACAAAGAAAACAGAACAGTTGCCACTATGGCCACAGTCGGAGGAGATAAATATTTCGAAACGAAATCCGCCAAACTGCAACCGAAATCAGCAGGGGAACTAGAACTACAATCAGTTAGCATGATGAGCAATACCAACAAATGGAACCTAATAAGGATACCAAAAACAACAACACAAAAATGAATTTTGGCTCTTCTAAGTCTAGTGCATTTCTAGTTTTTGTTGATTAATTTGACTAATTCTTCTGATTTTACTGGCTTTACCAGATAAGCTGTTGCTCCTTGTCACATAATTTGGTTTGCATCTTTTAAAGAGGGAAATCCGTGATAACAATCTTTACCATTTCAGGATGAAATGAATGAATTCTTGGAAGAAGAACCCTTCCGTCAATGCCTGGAAGCTTCACGTCAATCAAAGTCAGATCATATTTCTGAGTGTCCATTTTATCCATGGTTTTTCCCTGTTTCAACAGCGTATACAATGTATCCTTGGTTCTGCAGAATTCGAGAAAACACATTTATGATAATCCGTCGTCGTCAACTATGAGAATCCTCTTCTTCTCCAAACATCATCAACCCCGTTTGTACGTAATTTTATTATGAAGGTAGCGCCTTTTCCTTTTTTGCTCTCAAAAGTTATCTCTCCTGAATGAGCCTCAACAATCTTTTTGCAGACAGCCAACCCAAAACCCTGCCCCTTAGACTTTGTAGTAAACAAAGGCGTGAAAATCTTCGGCTTAACTTCTTCTGCAATTCCACCACCGCTATCCTCAAAACGGATCCATAAATGAACATCCTTGCGGAAAACAATGATGGACAATTCTCCTCCATTAGGCATGGCTTGGACAGCATTCTTGATTAAATTCGAAAAAACGCGCTTCATATGTAATGGATCAACAGCCAATATTACGGGCTCATCAGGCAAAGCAACATTAACATTAATAACATCAGGAATTTTGACCATAGAAAGAGACTCAATAATTAATTTAGAGATGTCTATTTCCTCTTTTTTAGGTATAATTGTCTTGGCAAAGTCCTGAAGATCCGCAACCATATGATCTATGTATGCTACTTGCTGGCTAATCAACTCAAGCTCATCCAGCAGCTCCTTTTTCTCGTCACTCTTAGCCGATGATGAAATGACGCTCTCTTTTGCCAAATAAATACTACCATCAATGCCCTGCAGGGGATTACGGATATCATGCCCAATCATGCCAGCCGTTGTACCGATTGCTGCGAGCCTTTCGGCATCTCTAAGCTGCTTACTCTTCTCTTCAACAAGGTCCTCTAGATGTTTATTATAGAAATCAAGCTTAAGTCGCGTTTCCATTAAATCGGTAATATCCTGAGTGGTCCCAAATACTCCCCGCAGTGTGCCGTCTGGGTCGAACTCTAATTCAGATTTTTCTCGCACCCACTTTATTTTCCCATCAACAATTATCCGATGTTCCACATCATACAGTTTGCCTTCAAATCCCGCCTTCACGTTCTCATCAACATATTTCCTGTCATCAGGATGCACAATGCTAAGAAAGATTTCATAAGTCAGAGGTGTGCCTTTGGGCACTCCAAATATTCTATAGTTCTCATCAGACCAAAGCAAAACGTTACGTTTAGTGTCAAGTCGCCAATTGCCAATTTTCCCAACAGTCTGAGCACGAGTCAAATCCCGTTCAACCTCGACCAGCCGCGCCTCACTTTCGCGCATAGCCTCTTCTGTACGCTTTCGGTCGGTGATATCCTCAAATAGAGCCACAAAAAAGCCTTTTTCCGAACTGTAAGAAGACACTGAGTACCATCGACGAAGTTGCTCTGAGTAATTCTCAAACTTTGCAGGTTGCCCTGTTGAAGCGACCTTTCCAAAAATGCCTATCCAATCTGCGGGGTCTTTCTCTATGCCCGGAATAATCTCTGTAGCTCTTCTATTCAAGACAGCAGACCTTTTAAGTCCAGTTAACCCCTCAAAAGCATCGTTAACCTCTATGAAAACGTAGTCTATTGGTTTTCCCTGAATATCAAACATCATTTTGGAATAGGCAAAACCCGTGTTCATATGCAAGAAAAGCTGGCTTAACTGCCGTTTATCTCGCTTAAATGCATCCGTCCAACCGTTAACGATATCTGGGGTTTTGTAACCTGCAAGCAATGCAATAACCAAGAAGACACTTCCAAAACACTGGGCAACAGAACCCAACCATGACAATGGAGTGCCAGCACTGAACGCCAGAAGCAGCGAAGAGACACTCACCACATGCAAGCCCAAGCCCAGAGTGTACCAGAATAGCACTTTTGATTTTGACTCGAAATACACTTTACTCATAACCATTGTACTAAGTAGGAATAGGACAAGAGCGCCAGTTAATGTAAAATTGCGTGTCAGAGTGTACTCTCTTGCTATTGCAAAGGGTGGGATAATTCCAGCCATTACTATCCAGCCGATTGCAACCATCAGGATTGCTGCACTAAGATAGCCAAGGAATAGGTTTCGCTTCAATACTGTTGGTGTGGGATGGAAAACCTTTCTTCTAAAGAAGAGAATGATTGCAGCCAATAGGTTAAGGGCGGCAAACGTGAGAAATGATATAGTTATCATGCTTAAAGCGAAGTTTATCCATTCAGGAAAAGCCAGCAACATACCCACCGAATTAAGCATTGCTCCGACGGCAAATGCTACCATGCTGCTGCCAATTAAGAGAAGCTGGAAAGACCCATTCTTCAAGTAACTTTTAGCAGAAATGAATGCAACAACGGATAATGCTCCCACCCGAAAGACGATGTTGATCGAAGATGTAAGGAGGGGAATAACTACGGATTCTCTGATATCTAAGAGAGCTAAAATACTAGCAAGTGCCACGATAGCTAAGAAAACAATCAATCCAGCACGTTTTGACAACAATTTCTATTCCGAAGATTGGGTGTTAAATTGTCTATTGCTTGTGTGTTTTTAAAAGCCTTTGTATTCGGACATTAGATAGACCATTCGCTTAGCCAGAGAAGGCAACCGATTTACTAGTTCTTTGTTTTGGCTAGTTTCGCAGAGGTTACCGCTAGATGCAGCACAAACTAACCAAAGCAGAATCTACAGTACCCTAACCTATTACCCTTGCTGAAAGGCTCATCAATCTTCCACCAGTCCAAAGCAGTCTGCTCTCTTCGAAGCCCCATAAACTTAAACGCAAGGTCTTCCAGCAGCACAGGCAATCAAATTACATCATCAATATTAGCAACTCCCATTCAGTTGCACAAACCCCTGAAAATATTGTTACAAACAATAGAAACAATATTATATAGTAAGAGCAAAGAGAAATATAGACTGTGTAAAAAATTACACTCTGTTAATTTGGTGAAGATATGTTTGAAAACTTACGCACCACAAAAGGTCTAGCATTAATAACAGTTTTTGCAGCATTTCACACGGTTTTGAGCAGCCTACCGTATACAATCACAATAGGAGTCTCAGGTTCGATAACATTAGGCGTAATAAGTTCTCCATTAATCGGAATACTTCTCGGACCAATAACAGGGGGAATAGCCGTACTAATTGGCTCAGTCATCGCCATGTTCATAAACCCTGCAGGCGCCATCTTCGGTTTTGCATCATTTTTGCCTGCCACCCTTGGAGCTATTAGTGCAGGCTTCACCATAAAAAAACAAGGATACATTTCAGCCGCAATAATTGCAATTTTCATTAGCGCATTTTATGTTCACCCTTTCGGAATGAAAGCAATATTCTATCCGTTTCTGCACATAATTGCAATTATCATAGCACTGATTTTTTCTACACGACTTGCAGTTTGGTCAACTGAAATGTCAAACATAAAAAAACTAGGATTAGGAATCCCCATCGCAGCCTTTGTAGGCACATTAACTGACCATATGGTCGGCGGTAGTTTAGCAATATGGATTTTTGATCTTCAAGCAGAAATCTGGAACAGCATCATATTCATTTACCCAATAGAAAGAATAGTTGCAGTAATCATAACCTCAGCCATCGCTTTGCCATTATATTATAGTCTCAAAAGATCGGGAATATTCACCTTGATTGACCTTGAAAATAATTAAACAAAAACTTATTAATTCAAAGCCTTTTTCACAAAAGATAATAACAGCCAAAAAATTAATTGAACAAACTAAACAAAACCTGTGACCACCATGAATCCCAGAGAAGGAGACCTAATACAAACCAAGGATGACATCATTTTTGACGTCAAGGGATTAGCTCATCCGCCAAACAAAGTTATTGCCTTTATTCGGTATGTTCCAGACGTGGAGGGTAACAGGAAAAGAAACGGAAAGCGGTTCAGCAAATTTTATGCTTTATCTAAACGTTACGATCTGCTAGAACGTGAATACCCCCAATATCTAGTTAACGACCCGGTATTCAATACCATTCTATGTGAAGTTCCAACTCAAGACATCAAAACACATTATCAACCAGCAGAGGGACTGCAAAAGCTACAAAACGAAAACACGCTAGACGATGCCCAACAAGCAGCTTTACATTTCATGAAAATCTTGCAAAAACAGTCTGGCGTACAATGGAGAAAGTTAGGTGTTTCAGGTTCCATACTGGTGAAGCTTCAGGAACCTGCTTCAGATATTGACCTAGTTGTTTATGGGACAAAAACAGGTTACCAAGTTGCAAAAACAATGAAGCAACTAATGGAAGACAAAAACAACCCCATTGAAGCATACGACACACCTGGACTAAAAGAACTGTATGAATTCCGGTCAAAAGACACAAAGGTATCCTTCAAAGATTTTGCACGAACAGACTCACGAAAAATTTCTCATGGCATGTTTAGGGGTAAACACTTTTTCATACGTTTCGTAAAAGACTTCAACGAAATCACCGAAAAATACGGGGAAAAAATCTACGAACCTGCAGGTTACGCAAAAATCAGAGCCACAATCACTGATGATTCGAATGCATTATTTACGCCATGCAGTTACAAACTCGGTGATGTTGAAATAATTGAAGGCCTAAAAGTTAAACAACTGAATGAAATTGCATCATTTCGGGGCAGGTTCTGTGAACACACAAGAATCGGAGAAAAAGTAATAGCTCAGGGCAAACTTGAAAAAATTCAACAAAAGAATAAAGAAGACTATTACCGAGTGTTGCTAGGAAGCAAACCATCAGATTGTATGGTCTTAGTTTGAAACGCTTTTTAATAAAGATTTTTTGTGCGAAAATTGGACAACAAAAAAGTGTTACATTTAAATCAATATAAGAAGAATATAATCTAGGAGAAAGGGGAGACAAAAGATGGAAACAATCAAAGTTTCTGGCAACAATAACAAACACCATGTTCTTGTGTACGCCATCAGCACATGTGGATGGTGCAAACGTGCCAAGAATTTTTTGAAAGAAAATGATGTTGAATATGAATACGTGGACATCGACGTACTAAACAATGAGGATAAAGAAAAAATTAAACAAGACATCATTACCCGTGGAGGACCTCTTGTATATCCTACACTAATTATTGATAACAAAATTTTGATTACAGGTGCACCTCAAGACAAACTAAAGGAGATTCTTGAACTTTGACCAACTTAGAAAACATCAAAAAAAGAGTTGAAAGCGACGCAAAAGCAAATGGATATTACCTGACACCTGACCCCGAAATGCTTCAAGATCTTCTAGAAGGTTTACAAAAAAATGAAGAACGTTATGGGTATCCTTTGTGTCCATGTAGATTAGCTTCAGGAAAATTAGAACTTGACAGAGACATAATATGCCCCTGCGATTACCGCGACCCAGACATAGTCGATTATGGACAATGTTATTGTGCACTTTATGTCAGCAAAGACGTGAATGAATCAAAAAAAATCCAACAGATTCCCGAAAGAAGACCAATAGAAAAACAAGGCAGAGCATATTCTGCTTCCGCTGAAGAACAAACACCACAAAACACAACACAAAAGGAAAAAAAAGATACAGAAATAAATATAAAACTATGGTACTGCCAACAATGCGGCTACGTTTGTTTCCGGGAAGATCCCCCATATGTTTGCCCAATATGTAAAGCCAAAAAAGAAATGTTCGCAAAAATTGGAATAGTTACTAAAGTCCACAGCCAAAAATAGCCAACATTAATAAAAATTTAAATTACAATAAAAGTCGATTCTGTTACTCAGTATAGAAATGAATTAAATTCCTCACAACAGTAGTAGATACGCCCTTTTGTTGCAATAATTTACAATAATCATTCATATCTTCGATTACGATTTCATCTATTGAAGTGCACCAAGGAATTTTTGCCTTATTGCGTATTGCCTGTCTTATCGAATCATCTGAAGTCTCTGAAGAGACCAGGGACAACTCAGCCATGATATGAACTCTTTTAGGCATACACGACACACTATATATTATTACTCAAGACATCTGATATAAAATATTTCGAATTGTTTATGTTAATTCCGAATCGAAACAAAAAACATGAAAAACATTATCGCTACAATTTTAGAGCAAATTTCCTTCACGATCAATTTCTTCAAACCAAATACGCGTCGAAGAAATTGGGAAATTATCCTCAGATAAAACCATTTTAACAGTAACAATAGGCAAAACAGGCAAACCCATGCTTTCACGTTTCTTATTGATTTTTATTGCCTGAGGTTCGGTTTCTTCACTTACAACTATAGCCTGAATACGCTCATCAGTTAACGTAATCCCATAAGCATCAAACAAAGGAACAATTTCAGCACGTTCTAATAGCCCATTTGATCCTAAAAATTCTTTCAAGGCTTCAAGACGTTGAAAATAAGTAGCAATCGCATGAGGTTTTTGTACTTTTTTTACAAACTCATCTGAACAAAGCCCAACAAGAACATAATTGCCAACATCAAAAGCTTTCAGCAAAAGAGCTAAGTGACCCTTATGAAACAGGTCAAAAGTTCCGCCAACTGCTACGGTTTCAAACCGTTTTTTCATTACGCCTTATCACCTGACTGTGCGCTCACCTTGAGAGTTAGTTTTTAATATTATAATGTTTTGTTCAAGAAAAAATTTAAGTTATAAATAGCAACAACAATTATTAAACAAGGTGGGAGACATCATGAAATATCAAATTGAAATCAAGCGTGAAAACTGCATTGCATGTGGTTCGTGTTACAGTTTAAATCCGTCACATTTTGAACCAGACGAAGAAGGAAAATCAACTGTTATTGGCGGAGAAACAGATGAATTAAAGTCAGTTGGAGAATTTGACGACACAGAAATTGAAAGCGCTAAAGACGCAGAAGATGCATGTCCAGTCTCTATAATCACAGTAACTGAACTTTAAAACTTTAAAAATAGCGTAAAGTTTAAAGGGTTAGTAGAGGGTTCCCTCTAAATACTCGTTTAACATGAGGAATGATAATTGAGTTCTGAAGAAATATTGGTAGAGAAAAAAACCAAAGTCCTCATAAAACTTCGCGGTTACAAAGTTCTCAAAAAAGAAGAAATTAAAAACGCCACTAGTTACACACTCAAAATGAAAGATGGGGAGAAGGCTATTCTTTGGGCAATAACAGCAGAGGGTACTGTTGGAGTTGCATATGTTACACAACTCAAAAAAGCAATGGATGACGCTGAAATTAAAAAGGGAATAGTCACTACAATCGGCAAATACACACATACTGCAAAATCCAGGGCAAAAACAAGTGGAATAGAATTAATTCCGAAAATTTTTCCCTCATTCCAAATATTCGACCATGATTTTGTTTCAAAACATGAACTATTAGATCCTGAAGAAAAAACAAAGTTCCTTGAAGACAGCAAAATAATACCTTATCAGCTACCAAGAATTAACGAAACAGACCCAGCAATAATTGCAGTTGGCGGAACACCAGGAGATATCGTAAGAGTCATCAGGAACAGTAAAACCGCAGGAAAATACGTGTCTTACAGATACGTTGTCTAACATACAACGAAACAGGTACAGAGGAAAAAACCTCTGTTCAAGATTATATTACGCACACATATAACATTCATTTTTTATAAATATTTTTTATCATTTACAAATTATAAAGAAATATAATTATTTATAAAAAGTTTTTTAAGTAAGGTTGTTTAAAAAAATTCTCCCAAGAGAGGGAGTTGCAATGGATACAACAACATTACTAATCGCCACAGCATTAGCGATGGACTCTTTTTCAGTAGCAATAGCAAATGGACTAACAACCAAAAAGTTCAACATTTCAAAAGCTATCAAAATTGGCACCTTCTTTGGATTTTTTCAAGCAATCATGCCAATAATTGGATGGCATGCAGGCGCACATGTATTAGACGTGATTTCAGAAATTGACCACTGGGTAGCATTTGCTTTACTAACAATAATTGGCTCCAGAATGATTTATGAATCAACTAAAAATGAAAGCGAAAAAATAATTAGTTCACTTACCATCAAAGTTCTTTTGATACTGTCTATTGCCACTAGCATTGATGCATTAGCAGTTGGCTTAAGCATTTACATTTTAGAAATTTCAATAATAACATTGGCAATATCAACAGGAATAATCACATTCACTTTGTCTGTTTTTGGTGTTTACATTGGAGGCAAATTTGGACATCGCCTAAAAAACAAAGTTGAACCCTTGGGAGGAATAATCTTAATCATGATTGGCCTAAGAATACTCCTAGAACATTTAGGAATTATCTAGAAAAGGCAGAGAAAAAATAATTCGATTC
This sequence comes from Candidatus Bathyarchaeota archaeon, assembly GCA_024650005.1. GTDB lineage: Archaea > Thermoproteota > Bathyarchaeia > Bathyarchaeales > Bathyarchaeaceae > Bathyarchaeum > Bathyarchaeum tardum. Next base: position 797,332 of record JANKMT010000001.1, read on the forward strand.
AGACACCAAATGGATAAAACATCTTTTTTCTAACTATTCTTGTTCTGGTAATATACACTAGAAGGAAATACAGTATTTTAATCGTAAAACTATAGAAGAAAGGTACTAAAAAATAATACCGAGGAATTACATTGAAAAATAACACACTTCAGACACTCTGGGAACGCAGAGACCGCCTAGGAATTTTTGCAGAAATAATGGAGTCTGCAAAAGGCAAACAAGGAAAAACACGAATTATGTACAGCGTTAATTTAAGTTTTAGCCAAGTCAATGAATATCTGACATTCTTAACTGAAATGGGCTTTATTAAAATCCAAAAAGAGAAGGGAAGAAAAACCTTCGAAACAACTGCAAAAGGTTGCGAATACATCGAAAACTACATCAAAATGTCCCAACTTTTGACACCTGAAGAAATGGAAGCACCAATGATAACAAGTTAGTAGTTTGAAAGCAAAATAAAACAAATAAATAAAAATTAACAATTTTTCAAACATAGAACAAATTGAAAATGTAAAAAAACAGGTTTCCATTGAAGCATAATAACAACTTTAAAATTTTTGATATTATTCAGACATTTTGTAATAAACGAATTACGCACAAGTTTATAAGTGTCATTAAGATACACCTTTGTAGAGTTAGTGCTCTAAATATACTAATTCTCTTAATGAATGAGGAGGTGCAAGCCGAATGTCTTATGGTGGACCCCGCGAAATGCACGATGCAGTCTGTTCTGAATGTGGAGAAAAATGTCAGGTTCCTTTCAAACCAGATTCTAGCAGACCCGTATACTGTCGAGAGTGTTACGCAAAACGAAGACCCCCGAGAAGAAATAGATACTAAGCTACATAACGGCTTAGATTTTCAGTAATCAATTTTTTAAATTATTTTTTTATTTCACTTTTTATAAAAAATGTTTAAAACAAAGAATATAAAAAAGACTGAAAGGGAACTGAAGGTTAACAGTTCCAAAATCATTCTTCATAATAGATTAAGTCTAAATCCTCAAGTTGCTCATGAAGTTTAGCAACTGCCCGGTAGACGTCTTCTTCTTTAGTTGCACCGGTACAGACAAGTTTTCCACTTGCGAAAAGAAGGATTACTACTTTTGGTTCGTCCATACGGTAGATAAGACCTGGAAACTGTTCGGGTTCATACATAGTCTTTCCTAGAGAGTAAGCACAGTCTTCTAGCTCAATTCTTCCAAGAAGGTTAGCTGAAGCGACGATGTTAACTACTCTGATTTCAGGTTTACCAGTTATGATTATGCCACTTTTTTTCAGTTCGCGAACAACTTTAAGCACTGCTTTTTTTGACTCGTTCTCAGATTTTGCTCCAGTACAAACCATCTTTCCTGTGCTGAAAATTAGGATGGCTGTTTTGGGTTTTTTTAATCTGAAAACCAACCCGGGAAACTTTTCTGGCCGATATTCAACTAAGGGATTACCCTTAACAACGGCATTAAGGTCTATGTTCTGATTCAAAGTGGCAGAGGATACAACATTTTCAATCCGAATAGAGTCTTCAAGCTTAGGCATATTTAAATCCGCCTTATACCAATCATGACTTTTAAGGACGTATTTAAAGGGTTCTGGAAATTACGAGATATAAGCCCTAATACCTAAGAAAAATTGTGTACATTAAAAGAAAAAATTACAAAAGAATAAAAAAAATAAAACAAAAATAGAAAGTAGCTAAGCTACTTCCATTTATCTTGTAGAAACTTAGCTATACCGGAAGAGTCCTGTGGACCAACCATTACGTCCCATTTAGAGAGTTCTTCTATCTCCCCACTAAGGCGTGCTGCTTTACCAGGTATGATAAGTTTTCTGTGTTTGACTTTGTCTTCAACGCCACTTTCTTTGATTGCATCAGCAATAGTCTCAGCTGTCATTTTTCTGCCTGCAACACCACTATCGATTGCAGTTCCTTCAGAATCAACAACAATTAGATAAACAGAGTTACCAGAGGATTCAATGTCTTGAGCTACAGTGTAGTAGGTCAATGCAAAGTTTGAAGTCATTAGTACTGGTGAGTTTTCATCAGGTGTTCCAATTGCTACCATTTCGGCTTTAACTGCAACTGGTTTTCGTGGGTCAGTGTAGATGTTCTGTCGCAATACAGTAAGGGGTAGAAGAGACCAACCTTCTGCAGCATGAATAATCATGGCATCAGCATAACGAGTTACAAGCATTGCTGCAACCTGTGCTTCTTTCCATGTAGTAAGTGTCGCATTTTGTGCAGGTTCAGTCCAAGCAGTTATTGGAGTTGCAAGAGTTGGATGAGCAAGTAGTTCGTCACCAAGGTTACATGCAGCTCGTCGAATCATTGTGAAGTTGTTTATTGTTTCACCTAAACCTGCGTTAGCAAAAGTTCCAGGATCTAAAACAACATCTTCAACACCATAAGCAATCATTGTTTTAACTAGGGATCGAAGCAAGGAAATGTCATTGGGTGCAGAAACAACCAGTGGACAGTTATACATCAGTGCCAATTCTGCCATTTCTTTCCAGTTATCTTTAGTTGCTGCATATAGCAAAGGTCTAGCTTTTGGAATAGCCATTAACCCACTTTCAACGATTGCTGAATCATAAGAGCATAAGATAATTGGCAGATCTGTTTGTTCTGAAACTTTCTTGACCGTTGCTTTGAATTTTTCAGCATCATTAGATGTAGAACGAATAGCAATCATCTGTAGTTGCAAGTTGTTGCCGATGTAAATGTAACTGAAATCCTGAGTAAAGTTTACACGCGAAGTGATTTCTTCAGCAGTCATTTCGTCAGTAACATCAATTGCAATTGCTGTAGGATTAGTATACGTTAGTTCATGGCGATACATTACCAATTTACCGCCAATTTTAACTGCACGTTCACCAACACCAATGGTTACTTCTTTAACTGCAGGTTTTAGCATCTCAGCAAGTTTAGCATAATTCTTCTTGTATTTAGGATCTTTAAGAGGAGTACACTGGTCTAGATTGACTTCTCGGTTGACTAGTTTAGTGGCAAATGCCATACAGTTGTCTTCGCCACATTCTTTACAGTTTGTTTTTGGAAGCAATGAATAAATGTCAATTGGACTGAGTTGTTTAAGTCCGCCTTTTTGATTGTCTGTCATTTCATTTTTCTCCTTATAGTGTTGATGATACCCAATTTGCTATTTTTTCGGCATCAAGGGTTCCAGTTTTAGTGGTTAGTCTTTTGATTACGTTTCGAAGAGTTTTGACTGCTGCAGGATGCAACATCATGAACAGGTCAACACCAGCTAGCATCAAAGTCAGACCGGTTACTACTTCCCATAATGGACCACGAAGGTTCTTGTCGCCCCATTCTGGATCTAATGTTTTCCATGCTTCTCGTGCAGCCCATGCATTGGTTGTTCCAGAAGACATAGGTTGCTGAAGTTCAGGGTCACCCATCAAACCAGATAGTCGAGCACGTTCCATTATGGTGAATGCGTAATCCAGACCGTATCCAAGAGCTGCAGTTGTTGTGTCCATAATTATTCGCTCTTTTGGCAAGTATTCAAGAAGGCGTCTGTTCAGTTCTCTTGCTTGGTTAAGATCCATTGGAGAGAACGCTAAAGCAACGTGACCGTGTTTTTCGACTAGTTTAGCAGATTTTTCTATGTCCATGTCCAAAGTAATTGTGCTGATGAGAAGTCGTTCACCTTCACATGCGGCAGTTACTTTTTCGAAGACTGCTAAGTCTTTTTCAGGGTCACCACAGCCCCCAACAACTAGAGGAACGTCAACAGCTTGCAAGACATCTTCAACTGTTCTTACTGCTTCAGCAGGAGTAGCAGGTTTGGGATTCAAAGGATCGATGCTGACTAAGTGCAAGGTAACCATGTCTGCGCCTAGTTTGTTTACTACAAATTTGGACCAAGAAACAGGGTCTTGATAAGCATCGCCAAGTTCATTTCGCACAGCTTTAGGCAATGCAGTTTTGGAGTCAAAGACATCAAAGGAAACTACGGGTGGGTTAAGCGTTGGAGATTCAAAAGTGTAGAAGGCAGGAGATTTTTCTCCGCCTATTGTTACTGTTTTTCCTCGGGTTCCACCTTCACTTTTTGTTGCACCAAGTGTGACTTCTGCAACTTGTCCAGGATATTTCTGGATAGGAAAAGTAAAAGGTGCGTCCAACAAGGATGTTGGTTTTGCTGCTGATTTTAGTGCTGCGACTGCAGGGGGTGCGGCCATCATCATTCCAGGTTGGAATAATACGTGTAGTTCATCAAGCAAGATATCGACATCTTGTAGTTCTAGTTCGTTGTTGCCTGCAAGCAGGTCTAAGAGTTCAGATGGAAAGTTTGGGTTAGATTCTTTTTTCGCCCGTTCGGGCATGCTGTTCACCTTTTGGATTTAGATTTCTCTCGTTTAATTATTATTCGTTCAGCGTGGATTTTTGCGTTCTTGAAGATTATCTTGAATCCACCTGCGGACATTGTTGCTGTTGACATTGGGACCATGGTTCCCATGGTTTCTAGACCTTCTTCTGCTTCAGCGGTTTCTTCTTCTGCTTCTTCTTCAGTCCATCGTTTAACAACAGGATGATCTTGTTTCTTGAGGAATTCTTGTAGTTCTTCAATGTTTTTGGTTTCTTCTTCGGTTGAAATTTTATCTACAACTTCTGCAGGTATGAATTCTTTAACGCGCTCCTTGATTGCCTTAGGCATCCAAACGATTCTGTCCCATCCACCGTCTGCGAGCATGAATTTTGGTGATCGCATGTATTCGATGGATAGTCCGTGGAATCCGTCTACTTGTCTGCCACCTGAAGTGGAGTCAGCCAAAGTTGAGAATGCCAGTCCGTTTACTGATACGCCACGGTAGCCACGGTCGACAATTCCGTAGCCTTCTACTTCAGGAATATAGAAAGCGATAGCTTCAAAACATCCACAGGATGTGTGAGGATAACCAAAACCGGTATACATCCATACACGTTCAACTGCACCAAGGGATTTGTTCTTGACTGCTTCGTTTGCACCAGCGAATTCCCCTTTTTCTTCATCAAGTACTTCACCTTTTTCTATAGCAAAAATTGGTCCTTTTGGGTCAACTTGTGCAGAAGCTCTGCCATCGAACCAGCTGATTGAACCACAGTTAGAGTATCGTTGAGGAGTAATTACACACACATGTGAGGGTGCAAAAGATTGACATAAAGTACATCCATAGAATGTATCAACATCAGAGTCTTTCATTCCACGGGCTTTTGCATCACGGTGGTCGTAGACATCAATTGCTTCATCAAGTTTTTCTTTAACTTTTGCTGCGTCAGTTATGAATGTAATTTGGATTTTTTCGATGAAAGGTAATTCACTCTTGAAGAGTCGCATCAAAACTTGTCCAACATAACTGAAAGAAGTTAGTCCCTTTTGGAAAGATTTTTTGCTTATTCGAATCCAAATGTCGTAGCGCTGGTTTAAGTGCATAATACCTTCAATATAGTTAAGATATTCATGGAGTCGACGCTCGGTTACACCTTCGAGATCTTCTTCAAATTTTTCACCTGCAACCTCGATTAAAAGACCAAAAGGAGCATTGCCACCTTCAGGTAGGTCTTTTAGATCAGGACCGACGATTATGACTTTGCCGTCTTCGATTTCATTCATTGGTCTTCCACGTACAATTTCGAACTTTGCTGGTTGTTTAGGTCCACCGAGTTCAATTTGCATACCATCTTTTCGGATTCGTTCTCCTTCGTAAATTACTCCAACATCCACAGGGATGTCTTCAAACATTGACATTTCTTTTAATTTCCTCCAAAATTGTTTATAATTGTTTCAAAACTTTGATTCCATTCTTCGACTTTGAGGTTAGGGAAAGACCAACTAGCATTTGGGTTGTAGTAACGGTCCAAAGTTATAGTTTTTAGATTTTCGGAAAAGTGCTTCAATCCAGACAAAATCAAGTATTCCATATAGTAAGGAAGACCAAGGAATACTGCAAGATCGTATGGACCTTTTCCGTCTAAGCCAGTCCATGAGGGGTCTTTGAGTCTGTTTCCAATGTCCATTGCAGACATGCTTGAAGCGGGTTGGAATCCTGCTTTTACTAGGTCGCGTGCCGTGTGTGCGGTTGCGACCACAGGAACCCCACTAGCTTTGCTTAAACGAATTGTGTAATCAATCATTTTTCCGGTGTCTTTTTCAGCATCTGTAGCTAAAGTGCCGACAACAATGATAGCGCGTTTTGCGCGCTTAATCATTGCTGCAGCAATTTCGGGTTTTGTAATTACATTAGCTTTCCGGGGACCAGCAACTTCTGCTGTTTGCCAAGGTTCTGCTTTTGCACTCATTTTTATCACACTCTTTTCCTAACCATTCTTTCTAACAATGTTGGGTCGGGAATCTTTGTTTCTTCCCAGCCTTTTTCTTCAAGGATTTTAACTATTTCATCCTTCATTGTTAGTGGGATATCCATCTTGTTTCTGATGTATAGGTGTATGTCATCAGGCATTACACCATAGTACCGTTTGTGAAGGTCAATGTAGTGAGTCAATTTCATGCTACGACCTTTAGATTGATCATTTGGACGCATGCATAACTTGGCTAACATTACAATTGCTTCTTCTTTACTTTCGGCAGAAGTGAACAAGTGTTCAGGAGCAGGACCAACGTAAACTTTGTCACCAGTTCTGGCGTCAAATACTTCCCAGTCTTCTTTCTTGTCTTTTCGTCCGAGAAGCATACGTCGATACTTAGATCCATGCGGACCGACCACTACAGGCACACCAAGTCTCCAGAATCCAGCAGCGATTGATGCAGCTTTTTGGGACATTGCTCCCCAAGCTAGACCAACTGCTCCAACTCGATTGTGGATGTAATCAGCAATTTCTTCGTAGTTAGCACGTAAGTTGCGTTTAGCGAATATGTTAGCGATTTTGATTGCGGCACCAGCAATGTGTGGATTAGAAACACATGAACCAACGTTCAAGACACCTCCAGCTTCAAAGCCGCCAGGATATTTCTCGTATAGCGTTTTTCCTTCTTCGTCTTTTACCATTGCTGCGGACATTGCTGCACATCCCGAAAGGACAACGATGAATCGGCGTTTGGCAAATTCTTCTGCGATTTCTGCGACTTCTTCGTTACCGCCAGGATAGTTGGCACATCCAACTAATGCAATAACTCCTGGAATTTCACCAAGAACTATAGGACCCCCAACATTTCGGATTTCTATATCTTGGATAGCTCCACGTCCAGACCGCATTAAGAATTTTTCATTTAGGTCTTTTTGTTCGCCTACTTTGATCATGAAACTGTGCAGTGGGAAGTCTTTCGGACAAGCACTGTCACATCGGGCACATCCGACACAGTTATCGTAAACTTCTTGGAATAAGCTAAAGTCTCCTTCTGCTGCTGCTTTCATTGCTTGAGGGATAGGCTGATTATTTGGACAAGCACGAATACATTCGTTACATTCAGAACAAGCGGCACCCGCTGCTTTGATTGCTTCAAGGTCAGGAATTACACTGAATTTGTTTCGTTTAGGTGCAACTGCCATTACTGTTTCAACTGCAACTTCTCCTGCTTTGTCAGTGTCAAAAATTAGTGCACCTGGCTCTTTGCCTTCAACTAAATTAGATATGATTTCTGCAGTGGGTTTGTCATCACTGTTCTCAAGACCTAAACAATTTTTGGGACTTGTTGCAATTACGGGTGCATTAACTTTTTGTGCTTCTTCTAATGTGTCTGCCCGAATGCATTGTTCGTCAACTACTATTAGGTCTGCTAATCCACTTCGAATGTATTTTAGTTGCCAAGAAATTGGACCAATAACTTTTGCTCGGGGTTCATATCGGGTTAAGTCATGAGCAGTACAACAGATACCAACTACTTCGACTTTGTCCATTAGGTCTTTCTTTCTCATGTAATCTATTATTCCAACGCTGGATGGAACGTTGTGACCAATTACAAGTATTGTTGGTTTTTTAGTGTCTGCTACAGCAAAACCTAGTTCGACCAATGGAGCTTCAGGATCAGCTTTTGGAAAACCAAAGACGGAAATCTGTGCAATATCAGCAACTTCCATTCCGACTTGGTCAGCCATTCCTGCATGAAAAGCTTTAGACTCAAAGTCGATATTGTTTCCTTCTTGTCCAGTATGGGTTGCAGAAATACAATGAGTAACTTGTTCTTCGGCCCAAGTCAAAGCATCTTCTAAATCCTTCAAAGTCTTGGGTTTTATTCCACAAACAAGTTGAGTTACAGGCATGTCAATGTCGATGTTTAAACCACCTTGGTCAAGGGGGATATCGCGTCCATATTTTTCGATTAAATGGTGAACCAAATGCCTGCCGTGTGCAGTGTGTGTTGCAGCACCGATACAACATGCGAGAAGAACAATTCGCGATTGTTGTGCAGCCATATTTAGTCCACAGGCCCCGCGTTTGTCTCCTGATAGGTCACATTTTCCATAAGTGCATAAACAGCAGACGTCACAGAAGGGCAGATAAAAGGGTTTATAGCGTTGCAGAAGTTTGAAGTCCCAACTCCTCAAATCGGTGATTGATGGAAATGGAGTTGGACCCATTGGTTCGTCCCAAGTATCGTCGATGATTTTTCCGACGGATACTTCGAGGTCCTTAACCACAGCAACATCTGTTTTAAGTTCTTTTGCTTTAACAACTAAACCTTTCTTAGCCAATTTAAGCTACCTCTAGTTTCAGTTTGAGATATCACACACGGTTAGAGCTTTATTTACCTTTCGAAATCCTTCAAAAAAACATGCTCAAAGGCAAAAAATAAGTTTTTTCCGAATAAAAGTATTGTTAATGATTTTATTTATCCTAGGAGAATTGATGATTTAGTTTAGAAAATAAACAGTAATTCAAGCCCTAACATTCGCTCAAAAAAATGCCAGAGGAGGCATATAAAGAAAAATCAATCATCGACCATTAGTTTTTGTAAACTGTTGATTGTTTCCAGATAACTCACATAACAGACCACTACTCCAACAGTTGCAGAAATTAAGGGAGCAGCAAAAATTGGAAAAAATCCCGAAGAACCAAAAACATACAATATCAAAGGCAAAAACGTTACAGCTACGCAACCTGCAATTAGGAGCATTCCTAGCCAAACTCCTTTTTGGTTGATGAACCGTGCTCGGGGAACTTCATTAAAATCGGGGAATTTACTGCCAACAACCAAGCCAACAAATGCGCTTTCAAAAAGAGCAGAAAACAGGGCTACTGTTATTACAACCAGTGTCATTGGTTGGAGTTGTATAATCAACTGTATTACTGCAATGATTAATGTTAAAGCGCACACTGAGGGGATTAAAGCTGTTAAAATTTTGGCTTTGACAATTTCGTTCTCTTTAAGTGGAGTTATTAGCAAGTTCATGAAAGCATTTCCTTCTTGTCCAATGGCTGTTAAGGATATGTAAAAAGTGAACATGAATACTCCAATTAATGGACCAGAAAATAGTGCTAAACGGTCTATCGTGCTTACTGCAGATTCTAAAGCAGATTGTGTAGAAAAAAAGGAGATTACGCTAATGCCTAAAGGCACAGCAATCCACACCATCATTTCTTTTCGACGAATTAAACCTCGAAAGTCTTTTCTAATTATTGCTGATTCAGCGGCACTAAAGCCTAATGTTCCCAATAATCCTTGTTTTGGCGAATATGGTTTTGAGGATGTTAAATTTATTGCGAAGGGTACAGGAACCCAGTATTTGTGTCTAAATTTTACTCCAGTCCAAAGAAGCAATAGTGTTAGTACTACACTTAGTAAGGAATATACTAACAGCTCTAAAACTTGCGTGGAGAGGTAACTCATTACAGCTAATGATGGCCATAAAACGGGTATGAACCATGCTGACTGGATTCCACCCATGAATTGGTTAAGGATAGAAAACAAGAAGTTGACATTAGTTAAGAGCATGTACACAACGAAAATGAGTACAAACATAACCATTCTTACGATTACGGTGGTTCGACCGGTGCGCTTGTAAACAGTAGATGATACACGATTTGTTATTGCTCGCATAATTTCTAAGGTGAAAGTACCCAAGAACAATCCCAAAGTGCTCACAGCTAAGCCGAAAAGACCTACATCTAACATGTTTGCTGATAACGATAAACCTATTACTGCACCGTAAACTATACCGATTAAAGGCGCTAAAAAGTAAAGCATTGAAAGTGCTGAAGCTAAAACAAATTCAATAGGATATATGGGCAACCAATTTATCACATCGGATGAACCCACAGAGGATGATTGGCTGAACTCATACAAGACTCCATACATTACAGCCATTAAAGTCATAATTGATGGAAGAAAGATTGCAATTTGAACTACGAACACAGCGAGATTAAGGTCGGCTAGAAAGCCTGTTGAAAAAAAGTATGCAACAATGGTTGCAACTACAAAAGATGCAACACCGAAGATGATATTTATTCGCGGGGATTTTGAAAACCCTTTCGGAGTAGAATCATTAACTCTCTTTGAACGAACTGAAGCCAGCGCCAAAATTTTTGCAAAGTGCAAAATAAGTTTAAAATTCAAAGCCAGTTACCCACCTCATTTTCCGAGGGCTTGAACAATGTCTTTTACGTCATTTGAACCAGTCAACTTCAAGAAAATTTCTTCAAGTGATGATTCAGGCATTTGAGATTCTTCACGCAATTGACCTGGAGTGCCTTCCGCTAATTTTGCTCCATCATACAAAATTGCTATCTTGTCACAGACTGCATCAGCAATTTCCAAAACATGAGTACTCAAAATTGTGGTTACACCTTCGTTTGCTAGTTTGTGAATTAAGTCTTTCACAATTCGTGCAGATTTGGGATCCAACCCACCAAGAGGTTCATCAAGAATGAGAAGTCGAGGCTTGTGTAATAAAGCAGCAATAATTGCGATTTTTTGTTGCATGCCATGAGAATAACCGCTGATCATTTCGTTTTCACGATTTTCTAAATTAAAGGCTTCTAGATACCCATGGATTCTAGTTTTCTTTGTTGCCGCATCTAAACCATACACATCGGCGATGAAATCTAAGTACTCCAATCCAGTAAGAAAAGTGTAAAGTCGGGGACTTTCCGGAACATAACCAACAATTTTTTTGACGGCCCAAGGGTCATTTAAGACATTTATTCCAAAAACTTGCAAGTTCCCAGAGTCTGCTTTCAATAGCCCCATTATCATTTTCATGGTTGTAGACTTGCCTGAACCATTGGGACCTAGAAAACCAAAAACTGTTCCTGCATCGATTTGTAAATCTAATTTTTTAACTGCTTGAACAGCTCCAAAACTTTTAGAAACATTTTCAATATTTACTGCAAACTTTGATTTAGTATCGCTCACCCTTTAATGTCCCCTTTTCAATTGTTTATCATTTTCGTCATAGATAAAAACATTTTCAATGCTAACATTAAAGTAGCGTGCAATTTTCCGTTCTCATTTGCTATCAACGTCTGCCGAGTTACTCCAATTGCTCAGGCAAGGTCTTCTTGTGTTAAGTCATGCATTGCTCGATACACCTTCAGTTTAGTTTTCAAGCACAGTTAACCCCATACTGCCTAAGGAAGTAGGCTCCAATTACTAGATTCAAAACAAGCAATGAACAGTTTGAGTAAAATCAGCAGTAACCCAACAAAGAAAGATCAGAATATCAGGCATAAGAAAGGGTTAACAAAAATAAACCAATAATTGTTTTACCCAAAAGAAAGAAATTTATCGATAATGTTGCTGTTTTTGCGTTTATTAATTGGAGTCTCTCGTCAACACGGAGGGTTGTTTATCCTTTCGTTTCAAGATCACTGTTAAAGCCATTGCGATGAAGATTACGATAACAGGCAATAAGGGGATACCAACAGTAATAAGCCAAGAAATTAGCACAGCTAAAGAAGACATAATGATAATTCGGCAGATGGTTACTGTTTTGGTTTTAATTAACACACCAGACGTAAAATTAACATAACAAAAGAATATCAGGGAAAATCAAAGAATTTATAACTCCTTAACGCTTTAACGCCATTAAATCGTAACAGGAGAGGGAAACTTTAACGAAATTCGATAAAGCACATTGCCACAAGTGGGCACTTCTGCTGAAGGAAAGAAAAAAGAAAATAGATAATGCAGTAGAAGCCATATCTTCTGGCAATTTTGATACAGCAAAAAGCTTAGTTTCTGAGGTTTTTCATGGCTCTTCAGGAAGAAACAGTGACGTCAGCATGGAGGGGTCATTACTGTATCATATGGCCATGATAAGTAAGATGTCTTCAGAACATAGAATTGTTCTTGAAGAATTAAATGTTGATGAGCCAGAAATAGAAGATGAATTGTGGCAATTTTACGCTGATTTTGTTTCAGACACAGAAGAATTACTAGACGGGATTATCAAGTTAAATGCTAATGCAGTAAAATCCGTTAAATGTCCAGCTCCTGATGCATTAGAAAAAATTGATCTTTTTCGAAAATTAAGTAAGAAAACCAAAAAAGTTGAAGATTTGCTAAAGCAACATGCCCCAGAATCATTAGAAGAAATCCAAAATCTCTTTGAAGACTGGACCCTGCACGTTGTTGAGATGCGTTTGCGTCAAGAATATGAAACAATCAAAGGATTTTTGATTATAGAAAAAATAGTTGAAGATCTAGGCATTGAACAAGTTGCAAAAGGCATGAGAAGCGTTCAGAAAAGCTTTGGCGACAAAACAGTGGATTCAGCATTTGAAGTTTCATTGAAAGTTGGATTATCAAAAGAAAAACTGCAAAAATTGATGCTCAGCGACCACTTCATTGAATATAAAATGGATATGAAAAACCTGGGAGGGTTCATGCGCTTCTTGAACTGCCCAATCCATGGAAGCCACAAATACATGGAACAAAAAAACGGCAAAAGCAATCAAAGCGGTCAACTTTTCTGTAAAATTTTTTGTAAAGCCCATGCTCAGTCCATGTTTGGAAAGTTTATTCCGTTTCCAGTGGCTGTTTCTCAGCCTTTAAGAATGGCAACTGATGGGAAATGTGAATATCAAATCAAACTTGCGCCTAATTCAGAAGAAAAAACAATTAATGAAAAATACGTTCCACTGGTAATTTCTTGGAACATGACCTTGCGGTGTAATTTGAAGTGTGCCCACTGTTACATCAACGCCGAAGGAACAAAAGCAACAACTACGAATGAATTAAGCACTGATGCATCGAAAATGCTTATTCACCAAATTACTGAAGTCAGCAAACCTTTGTTGATACTCAGTGGCGGCGAGCCTTTGCTACGAGAAGACATCTACGACATAATAAAGTACGGTGCTGACCGCGGTCTAAGAATGGGCATGGGAAGCAATGGCATGCTTATCGACGACGAAGTGGCAAAAAAGCTCAAGGAAGCCGGAATGTGGACTGTTGCAATCAGTTTAGACTCCAGCAAACCTGAACGCCATGATGAGTTTCGCGGCGTTAAAGGCTGTTGGAAACATGCGATAAACGCTATTAAAGCTCTTAAAAAAGCAGGAATAGAAGTTCAAGTAAATTGTACAGTCACCCAACAAAACTATGATGAAGTGGAAGACATAATGGCACTAGCCGAAAATTTGGGGGTTGAAAATTTCCATTTGTTCTTTTTGGTACCTACTGGAAGGGGCACAGACATCCAAGATATTACTCCACATATGTACGAGGAAATGATTGCAAAAACCTTGGCAAAAACTACAAAATATAAATTGAACGTAAAGCCTTCATGTGCCCCTCAGTTCATGCGGGTTGCCAAAGACCAAGGAGTAGATATGTCCAGGTGGGTTCGGGGATGCATGGCAGGATTATATTATTGTCGCATTTATCCGTCAGGAGAGGTCACCCCTTGCCCATATATGCCAGTTAATCTTGGAAACATTCGGGAAAAATCCTTCAAAGACATATGGTTCAACTCAGAAGTTTTCAATGCGTTACGGGACTTTAATAAACTAAAAGGAAAATGTGGCGAATGCGAACACAATGAAATCTGTGGAGGATGCAGAGCCCGAGCGTATGGAGTAACCACGGATCAGATGGACTTTTGTGGAGCGTTGCATGAACCAACAGAGCTAAAAGGAGACTACTTAGCAGAAGACCCATGGTGCATATACCAACCAAAATCATTAGCACAAAAAAAGAAGTGTGAATAAAAAAGCAAAATTTTTTCTATCCCCCTTTTTAATTATGAAAAAGAGGAACTGAAAATGAACTGCAATACAGTCTTGATTAATAAGCGCAAAAAAATCGCTTTGGTTGCCCATGACCACAGAAAAGAAGATTTGCTACAATGGGTTATGTTTAACAAGTATCTTCTGAGTTTACATGAACTTTACGCTACAGGAACAACTGGAAAAATTATAGAAAAAACAGGATTAACCGTCAACAAACTCAAAAGTGGCCCTTTAGGGGGGGACATGCAAATCGGCGCCAAGATTGCTAACAGTGAAATCGATTTTCTGATTTTCTTCTGGGATCCCCTTGAATCACTTCCTCATGACCCTGATGTAAAAGCACTATTACGCATGGCTGTAGTCTGGAACATCCCAGTTGCGTGTAACCGTTCTACTGCTGATTTTATAATTTCATCAACATTAATGGACAGGGAATACCACAGGATTATTCCAGATTATGATGATTATCGAAAACGCAGAATAAATGACGTTATACCATAAACAGTTGAATGCTCCTTTTTTGGGGTGTTTCTTTTTTATGAAAAGCAAATTATATGGGAGATGTTGATAATAAAAAAGAGGTGAGGGGTTCTTTTGAAATACAAGATGCTTAAAGCCTTTGATTGTCCAGATGCATGGTATAAAGTTTTGAACGAAATTTGGTACCGTGGAGACGTTTTTAATGTTGGTTATGGTTCTGAACTTACAGAAACAAAGAAACTTAACATCAGTATCGAAATCACTAATCCAGCGAATCGCCCATTGGTTGATTTTATGGCTCCCTGTGATATGCAGTATGTTCAATGGTACGCTTTGAAGTATTTATGGTCAGGAGCAATAGATGATGAAACATACACTTATGGAAGTAGGATGCGTGACCCTGTAGACCAAGTTGAAGAAGCCATTAACCGTTACGTGGAAGAAATTCAAGACCGCCAAGTAACTTTTGTTATTCGGTTGCCTGAAGACATAAAAAAATGCATAAAAAAAGATACAAGACATGAACCTCCTTGTTTGAGCATACTTGACACTGAAATTTCCGATGATCAATTGCATTTGACTTGTTATTTTAGGTCTTGGGATGCCTATGCGGGATTGCCTGCAAACATTGCGGGAATTCAAATTTTTAATGAAGCGCTTGTGTCAGAAATTAACAAACGAACTGACCTTAACTTACGAACAGGAAAAATGATTTTTCACTCCAAGAATTGCCACATTTATCAGCGACAGTATGCCCTAGTAGAAGAAACAGTAAAACCTAAAGAAGACAAAAGACGAAAACTTCTGGGAAAAACCTAATTCTTGATTTAAAAATTTAATGTTAACTTTACCCCCACTGGGTGAGGTGTAGTTCTTTTTATGAAAACTTGCTTTCAACAATACATTGCTACTGTATTCGAACATGTTTCATGAAGTATTGAACTCTGGTGTTTTGGTTTCAGGGAATATATAATATATTTTGGGGCATAATTTAGTTTCTGAAGGGATCTAACAAATGAGCGTGGATTTTGGTTCTTTAATTATTGATTTGGAAACCCTTGTGTCTAGTTCTAAGGAAGATTTTTCTAACGAATTTTGGAGTGAATATGAAAATTACTTGAAAACATATAATAAACTGCTGATAGATTTGCAGTCACTAGGTTTTTACAAAAACATGAAACCCCTTGAGGAAGTCCCTTTCAGTGACCAATCATATGAATCGGGGTATAATGAACAAGAAAAAGCAAAATTAAGGGAAATAACAAACGCTTCAGACAATTTGTTGAAAAAGGTAAAGCTACTACTTTCACCACCAGTCAAGTATTCAGTAAACACCAAAATTAGGTCAAACCAGCTTTTTGTGGTTCATGGAAATAACACTGAAATGAATGCAGATGTATTTCAAACCTTAGAGAAATTAGAGCTGGAACCAATTATTCTGAATGAAGACCCCAACAGTGAACAAAAACTAATCGAGAAAGTAAGTAACCGTCCGAATGTTTCGTTTGGGTTGGTTCTTTTATCTCCCGACATTTCTGTTTATTCAAAAGAGCAAAATTCTAAGGAATCAAACTATCAAGCATCACAAAATGTAATTTTTAAGTTAGGTTTTCTTCTTGGAAAACTTGGCAAAAATAATGTTGCCGCTGTTTATTTCCCAAAAAAGGATTTTGAAATTCCAGACCAATACCAAGGAATTCGTTGGATTGAATACAAGCAAGAATGGTACTTTAAGTTAATTAATGAATTGAAAGAATGTAATTTTGATGTGGATGCAAACAAATTAAGTTGGATATAAACAAAAAATAAAAGAATAAACTTGGATTTCGTCGAATCCTAATCATTGCTTTTTTCTCCACGTACTCGCAGCGTCGAGAATATGGTGATTATTTTCAACAAAAGCAGTCCCAAACAAATGTGCTAACCCGAACAAATTGTGGTTGGCGAATATAATAAACCCGATACTTTTGGCGAGTGAAACATTTATCTAAATTTTTTCTCATAAAAAATGGTTAATTAAAATAACAGAAATACATGATATTTTTTTTCACACTAGTAAGTGACCTCTCAAAATTTATATTCAAAATTGAGTAATTCATTAAAGGTGTAATTTTATGTTTAAAAAATTGAAGAAAAAGACAGAGGATGTTACCAAAAAAACTGTGGATACTGGAAAAAAAGTTGGAGAAAGAGGAGTAGACGTTAGCAAAGACGTTAGCAAAAAGGGTTTGAAAGCAGGCAAAGAAGCAGGTAAAGAAGGCATTAAATTAGGAAAAAAAGGGGTTAAAAAAACCAAAAAAGCAATTGAAGATGCATAAGTATCAAAGACATAAACAGGAAATCATTTTTCTTTTTCCGATTGCAAACAATTACTCTTTTTGTTCAAGCCAGTTCTTGGATTGGTAAACTGTTTTTGTTGCTAGATTCACACTTAAAGCGCCTTTTTCGGGGCACATTTCAACACACCTGAAACAAAGAGTGCATCCGGGGGTTGTGACGTCACCGCCTTTTTTATTATAAACTTCTGTTACTTGCGTTGGACAAACCCGTTTGCAGATGCCACATTTTGTGCATTTGGTTTCGTTTTTGTTTAATCGAGTTATTGCTATTTTATTGAACGGAAAATGGGTGCTAAACAGGTCTAGTAATCCACCTAGGGCACATATTCTGCACCAGAATCGCCGGTATGCAAAAGAGAGAATTGTGATAAATACAAAAATTGAAACATTTATTGAAGTTAGGTAATGCCCAGCAATAAAGAATGGTCCATATGTTATTTGGGAAATGTATGAGTAATTTAAGAAACCCAAAGCGGATTGTACGATAATTGAAAGGGGTCTCATCGGGCAAATTAAGCAATAAGGTTGATTGATAAAACCCACGATTCCAGATTCGGTTCCGAAAGGTCCTCCGGGAATTGTTCCGGGAATTAGTTCAGTGCCAAGAATAAGATAAGACCCGAAAATGAAACTTAGAATCAAAAAAGCTGCAATTAATACAAATCTGAACTGACGCAATATTTTGTTTGTTTTTTCAGAAAAACTCAGGTGACGAATCTTGAATGCGTTACGTAACTTTGTGATTAGGTCCATGTATAATCCAAAAGGGCATAGCCAACCACAAAAGAATCTTCCTAATAGAATTGATAGACCAATAACTAAACTGAATACTATTGCTAATTTCTCCAAGCCTGATGTAGAATAAAAAACGTCGTAGCCAATTTGACCAGCATCCCAAAATGGAAAAATGTACGCTTGAATCTGCCATATGGGACATGTAACTGTTCGCCCATTAGGAAAATAACACGCCAAAACGGGCACTGGAAACCCATCAGGAAGTTGATTCCCTAACAAATCTTTCCCTATTAACCTGTCACGGGGGGAAACCCCTAACGCCTGATAAAATGGGTCATTAAACGGACCAATAAGTAACCCCATAAAAATGGCTACAACTGCAGCAATCTGAATCACTAACCTAAGGTTACTAACCCGTTTGGTTTTTGTGAACTTAAGTATCAAAAAAATGCTGACCAAAACAATTACGACATAGCATAACAAAATTAAATTGCTCGAATATTCCCAAACCATCGCTATGCCTCATTGTTTCCTTTTTTCCGAGTGATAAACGTTGCCAAGCCCACAATAACAGCCATTGAAAAAGTAGAACCAATGACAACAGAATGGTCTTCAAAAAAGTTTGGTTCTTGCAAGTATGATTCAGGATGTCCATAATACCAAAGGGTAACATTACTTACAGGGGCAGTTACCGTGATAGTCCCATCAGGGGAACGGACCCAACCATGGTTTAACCCTATAAACTCTCCATCCAAAATTGCATCAATATGACCCTTTTGCGGATCAAGACCCAAATTGATTACTTGTTTTCCTTGACCCTGAACCCTGTAACTGAAAAGAACCCAAGTTACGTTTTCTCCTTGGGAAGTACGCCTAAAAAATCTAAAAGGATTGATAGTTAAATGGCAGTCGCTGGCTGAAATAGTAACGTTTAGTTTTTGTGTGGTAAAAAAACTTGAAAAATACAAACCATCAAAAAACCAAGTATTTTTTTCCAGAACTGCATTTTCGTAGGTTCCATTTGTAGTAAAACGTACAGAGCTGTTAGTTTGAGGGATTTCAAAAACGTCATCAGAAGTAAATGCAGTTTCAGATAGACAATAGCCCGAAACAACAAATGAAAACGATAATAGTACTACAATAAAAAATGCAATAAGACCTTTACAAACAGTAAATGCAGAACTATTACACAGATGGTTTCCCATAATCTAATGTATCAAGAGCTGGAAGCTAAAATGTTTTCCTTAACTTTGTGTTGTTTAAATTCAAGCTAACTTACTATAGGGTTGCTTCAGTAAATCACATTCAAAGATTTTGCTTGCCTGTTTTAATCAAGGTGAAGTGGCTTAACCGCCAGATTATGACACACCCAATAAAGTTTGGTCAACAACATCAACATTATGTCTGTTATAAAACCAAAACGAGATGTTGAACCTATCGCATAACTTTTTTCACGTTTAAGACCGTATGTGTCAAATGTTTCGGTTTTTTGAGTTCAAAACTCATCCTGCCTACTACTTTTGCAAGTTTTTCTGTCTTTCCAGCATTAGAATCAGACATTATCAAATTTTTCACAGAAAATATATCTCCGTTTTAAAAAGCGGTTAAAGGAAAAACGTTGTTTTAAATCTTCATGAATATCATTTGAATGTAAGAACTATTTTATAGTTAAGCAAACGTTGTATCTAATTGTACATGAGGGAAAAGTATGGATTGCCCGATTTGTAAGAAAGAAATGGAAGTATGCAATACTTTTATTGATAATCTAGATTTCGATTTAGATTGTGACGCAACAGTTTTCGATTGCAAACACTGCCACAAACTAATTTTAATAATTAACAAATAATATGTCGCCCGCTTTTTGCTAAGTTTTCTTAATATTTTTTTTGCTGATATTAAGGTGCACATTTGGTTAATTCATTATTCTAGTTTTAACAATATTTTTAGATTAATTTGATTTTAAATATTTTTTACTAAAAATACTTGTTTTGATACATCATATACTAATTCCAGCAAATAACAATAGTGTAATGAATAAATATTCAGTTATAAAAGCAAGTATAAAAAAATGTTCAGTAAAAAAGAAATACTTATATACAAATAGTCAATATCTAGACAATTAATTGAATGAGATGTGATCAGCATGAGTCAAAAAACATCAAACATAGAATGGATCGACTTTGGCGTATCTGGACTAGAGGATTTCATTCCAGGACTCCCAAAAGGCGATGCAATACTAGTGCGCGGCGATCCCGGCACAGGTAAAACTATAGTTTGCTTACAATTCCTGTATCAAGGCGCAAAAAATGGAGAAAAATGCCTCTACATTACAACAGAAGAAACCCCAGAATCAATACTACGAACAGGAGCAGAGCTATGGCCCGAGTTCCCCAAATTAGTTGAAAAGGGAGTAATCAAATTTGTAAACATGTCCATAACTGGCGAATGCGCTAACGAATATGGCTTACTAGGAAAAGCAGAAGCAATGAAAATCGCTGAAACAGGCTTTGCCACTCAACCAGGGGCATCTAGAATCGTAATTGATTCGTTGTCTTCGTTAGATCAGCGGCTGTCTGACTACGAAGAATTTCGAGAAGTCTTCATGAAATTGCTACTGGAAACCAAACAAAAAAACGCAACAGTAGTACTAACAGCAGAAGGCATCCCCATGACCCCCGACATCACCGAATACCTCGTAGACCACTTAGTATATCTCGACTACCGAAAACAAGACACAGAATGGACTCGAGTTTTCATTCTGCGAAAATCCCGAAGCGTACCTCTCAAGCCACAGATACTAAAACTGTACATTCAAAAAGGCGGACTGTCAGTAGAAGAAACCCCATTTGCCCTTAACCCTGTGTGGTTCCAAAGCAAAATATAATTCACTTCCAACAGGAACTTCATGCTCCCCCAATGAGGTTCTCTATTTTTCCTCTCTAAAAAAATTGTTTATACTAAAAATAATCAATTCCAAATTTCCTGTACAAACGCTGAGGTTTAATTAAACCGTTAATATTATTGTCTTTCATTTTATAGTAAAACAGTAACACTTTTATTTTAAATGGTAATACCATAATTTGGCTTAAACTGTGGATCCGGATCACAGCCAACGTGACTCGCCTCATCTAGTTTCAGTTTGTTACGTTTATCTGGTCAGGGTCCACAGCCTTAGACCCCAGTGTGGGAACAGCTTTAATTGTTTCCAAGCCCAACAACACATAATTATCTCGGTTTTTTATCCGCTTTTTTTACGCCTTTTGTAAACATGAACATGTATATTTTTTCAACTTAAACTATTTTCATTTAACATAATTTTTATGGTTTAATTTTTATCAGAAAAAATTCCAATTTTTATTAAATTTTAACGCAAAATTCATCCACATTATAATATTTTATGCAATTTTGAACGTTCATTCAATGTTAACTTCAGCACTAAACAATCATTCAATAAAAAAGAAATATTTATATACAAATAGTCAATATCTAGCAATTTAATTGAATAAGAAGTGATCGACATGGTAATGCAACAAACATCAAATATTGAATGGGTTGACATCGGAATGGATGGCTTGGATAAGTTCATTCCAGGAATCCCAAAGGGCGATGCAATACTAGTGCGCGGTGAACCAGGTACTGGCAAGACCATTAGTTGTTTGCAATTTCTTTACAAAGGCGCAAAAAATGGCGAAAAATGCTTGTACATCACAACCGAGGAAACCCCCGAAACAGTAATGCGAACCGGAGGAGAGCTCTGGTCCGATTTCCCAAAACTAATTCAAAATGGAACAATAAAAGTAGTTAACCTTTCAATCACTGCAAGCTATGCTAGCGAGTATTGTCTTGTAGACAAAACAGAAGCAATGGACATAGTTACAAGAGGATTGAAAGCCCAGCCAAGTGCCGTTAGGATTGTAATCGACTCGTTATCTTCTCTTGCAAGGCGTTTATCTGATTCAAAAGAATTCCGACAAGTCTTCATGAAGATACTAATGGAAACCAAAGCCCAAGGAGCAACCACACTATTTAGTGCCGAAGGCATTCCTGCAACCCCTGGCATTACCGAATACCTTGTAGACCATTTGATTTACCTTGACTACCGAAAACACGACGTAGTCTGGACACGCGTTTTCCTTATTAAAAAGGCGCGAAGTGTTCCCATGAAACCTCAAGTATTAAAACTGAACATCAAAGCGGGTGGATTGTCCGTAGAAGAAATACCCTTCTCACTGAAGCCCGTTTGGTTCGGAAATGAATAAATGGTGATGAATGATGTTAGATCAAGCAACTGAAACATGGGCGGCGTTCCAGCAGAACTTTTTCGTAGGATGGGCACCTGTAGCCATTTTCATCATGGCAACTGCAGGATTTGCCTTGTTCTATGCAGGAATGGTCCGTAAAAAGAACGTCACTCACACTATACTGCAAATCAACGTAGGATGGACACTCGCATTCGTCGTGTACTTCCTAATTGGATTCCCTCTAGCATATTATGTAGCTGAACCTGTGTTTGGGATTCCACAGTTTGCTCCAACAATAGCTAACCCACTGCCACCATTGCTGTCCGAAACGGGTGCTTACGGTTTAGCCGCAAGCCCCTCTGGAATAGGCGACCTTGCAACATGGTTCAAAATGGCAATGTTTGCAATTACCGTCGTAGGTATAGTCCCAGGAGGTTTAGCAGAACGTGACAAATTCTGGGGCTGGATAGTTGCAGCTGCAGGAATCTCTGGTTTCATCTACCCCGTAGTTGAACACTGGGTCTGGGGTGGAGGCTGGCTATCAGAACTGGGTTTCATCGATTACGCAGGTTCAGGGGTAGTTCACCTAGTTGGTGGAACACTTGCATTAATGGGTGCAATAATGATTGGACCAAGGATTGGAAAGTTCGTAGGCGACAAGAAGATGCCGAGAACATTCTTTGGACACAGCATCCCATTGTCTGTAATTGGTGCATGGTTACTGGCTTTCGGTTGGTTCGGCTTTAACGTTGGCTCAAGCGTAGCTGCAGATCCAATGACAATCAACGTAGAACTTGCATGGGTCTCACTGACTACAGCAATGTGTATGGCTGGAGGAATGTTCGGAGCAGCAATCACCTCAAGAGGTCATGTGCTAACAAGCATGGTTGGTTTGCTTGCAGGTGCTGTTGCAATATGTTCCGGAGCCCACATAGTCCATCCGTTAGCAGGGTTCGTAATCGGTATAATCGCAGGAGTAATCACAACATTCACGATGGGAGTCCTTGAACACAAACTACACATTGACGACGCTTTAGGATGTTTCCCAGTTCACGCAGCATGTGGAGTTTGGGGACTGTTAGCAACTGGAATCTTTGGCGGAACTGCCCTTGGAGCACACCCAATCTATGGATTCGCGGACATGACAACATGGATTGGTCAACTCGGAATACAGGCAATCGGTGCAGGTGCAATATTCCTGTGGGCTACAGTAATGGGACTGGTAATGTTTGGTATCCTCAAAAAAGCGAACTTACTCCGTGTCGGACGAGATGCAGAACTATACGGTCTGGATATCGCACTACACAAGACCCTAGCATACCCCGAAGACATGATGGAAGAAAAATAAACTTCATAGCGCCTAAGGGCGCAACCCTTTTTCTTTTTTAATTTAGTTTTGATCTAATTTTTTCGTGTCTACAAAATTAGTTTTAGGTCAATTCTATGTTAATTTGACAATTTTTGATTTAAACAACTATGTTACGAAGGTCTTAAATATTGAAGTAAGAATGAACATTTCATTCTTGTGAGTTGGTGCTGTGTCTCCTCGGTCAACCCGGAATAAATTAAAAATTATTTTTGTTGCAACTTTGGTAATTTTAGCAGTTGCAGTTCCCAGTTACGTCTACGTAGATTCATTAATCCCAAAACCCGCCAAATTTCAGGTGACTAATCTTGATTTTGATTATAACTGGGTTCAAGTAGGCACTCCAGTAGAAATCTCAGTGGATGTAGCTAACGTTGGAGACAAAGCAGGTAATCATACAGTACGTCTAACTATTGGTGAAGTTGTAATAGGAACTGAAACTGTTTCTCTTTCAGCGTCAGAAACTGAAACAATTTTTTTCTTAGCCACAGAATTAGAAATTGGAAATCACACAGTTACTGTTAATGATTTAACGGGGTCAATCCGGGTTACATTAGAAAAACCTGTAAGGCCAGCTGAACTTAAATTGTCTGCCCTAAAAGTAAGTCGCCCTGAGGCTGCCATTGGAGAAACAATCACAGTTTCTGTTACTGCAAAAAATGTTGGTGATTTACTGGGTGATTTTTCAGTAGAATTATTCGTAAATGATGTAAAACAAGAAACTCAAAACATCCAATTAGATGGAACCGAAACCACAACTGTGTTTTTTGATGTCACCCGTGACATTGAAGGAGAGCATGTCGTTAAGGCAGGTGACTTAACCACAGCGTATAGGGTTTCTGCTGGCGCCCAAGCTGCTACACAGGCTGAGTTTAAATTCACTGATTTGACGATTAACCCAACATCAGTATTAGATGATGAAAGCGTCACTGTTTCAGTTACGGTAACCAATGTTGGTGAAAGCAGCGGCAGTTATGATGTGAATCTAACAGTTGACGGCACAACAATTGAAACAAAAACTGTTACTTTGTCTGGAGCTGCAAGCAAAGTTGTTGAATTTGAAATTACTGAAACCGCAGCTGGGACACATACCGTTGAGATAGACCACCTGTCGGGAATTTTTGTTGTAGAACAATCGGTTTCTGCATCTGCCGATGTTTTTATACGCAGTTTAAGTGTGGCGCCATACGAGCTTTGGGACGGACAAACTGTAACAGTCAAAGCCAAAGCAGATAATTTCGCCAATGAGCAAGCTACTCTGCAGTTAAGGGTTTTTGTTGGTGACGTTGTTGTAACTACTAAAACATTCACATTAGATTCAGGTGCAACAGACGTTCCAATTGAGGTTCCAATCACTGTGTCGTACAGCCGTGATGATGGAAAACCCGATGGATACAGGGTTCAGCTAGTAAACATGGGAAATCAAACTAACTTTTTATCGGGATATTATCAGGTTGTTCCTGATGGATTCCATACCTTTTCTGTTTCAGTTAACGCCATTGGAATGGAGTTTACTATAGATGGCGAAACTTATGCTGCACCTTATCAAAGATTATTGCCTGAAGGAACTTACATCGTTGAATTGCCTGATGGTTTTGAAGGGGGAGGCACTTGGTGGAATTGGACCCGTTGGAATGATGGCCCAACAAGTCTTACCCGAACTATTGAGTTAAATAATCGTGTTTCCCTTACTGCAACTTATCTGAATTGTAAGTCTTGTCCTTCCTTGTATGTTTGGAATGGGGAAGAATATTGGTACACCGCAGAAATATCCGACGGAACAGGCTATCTTGGCATCTTTGATTACTTCCAAGAAGATGGAAGTTTATTGTTCCTGTATAGTGTTCCTTGGGATTATACTAAACTAAATGCCAGCCGAATGGAACCTCGAAACGGTTTCTACGATATGACTCTCATTCAAAAATGGGATGAAATTTCATACATAGACTCTGCAACTTTGGTTTACGTTGACCACCCAGTAGAATTCGATGTGTTTTCAACTAAAGCCACATATCTATATGACCTTGACGAACAAGGAACAATCTACACCGTAAGCAATAACCCATCTTCGCCCGTTTCTTGCGTTAACTCAACAGGACACAATGTGCTGCATTTAGTTTCAGAACGAGATGGAATCACTACAAAAGGCAACGAATTCACTTGGGACACTTTGGAATTAAATTTAGGAGATTTGTCTGAGGCAGAACAAATCAAACTGTTAGTAGCAGGAACAATCATTTACTCCACAGGAGAAGAACAAGGAGAATGGGCGGGACAATTCTTTAACCAACCCGGTGAACGACCGTTTCCTCCGCCATACATGGAAGTAAGAGATGCAAAAGGCAATTGGGTTCCGGTTCCAGACAATCGACAATTCCCGTTGTTAGATGTTACTCCAGACTGTTTTGCCATAAACCTAACAGGACTTTTCCAGCCAGGAGATTACGCCCTTAGAATACACACATTCTTCAACACGGAATTTGATTACATAGCAGTTGACACAACAGCACAACAAGAGATAATCGTTGGCGAATTACCAGTTTATTTTGCTAATTTAACTCAAGCATTTGCTACAAACTCCAATTCAACAGGAAACTTCACAAGATATGGAGAAGTAACCGAACTGCTTCATAACCCCGACAACCAATTCGTAATAATGCGCCAAGGCGACCAAATCGTTCTTCATTATTCTGTAGATGACTTGCCTGAAGTTCCAGAAGGCATGGAACGGGATTATTTCCTGTTTGCAAGCGTATGGTTCAAAGTTGACGGATTATTCTACGTTGATTTTACCGTTGACCCATTGCCATTCCACGAAATGAGCTGCTTCCCATATGACATGGAGCTAGAAAGTTACCCATATACCATAGAAAACCAAAACTACATAGATGAATACAACACTCGAACAATCGAGAACCCATAATAAATAAAAAATTCTTTTTTTCTATATCTTTTTTGACAAAGACTTCAAAGTTCCAGATACAGCTTTAACGTGTACAGCTGCTGTTTTTCCATTTATTTCAATAATTGTTGCTACAGCGGCTCGAACTTGTTCAAGCATTGTATGGGAGCATCGAATAATTATTTGGTTTTTTCCGGGAAAATATTTGAGCTGTTTTAGATTAGCTTTGCTGGAGCCATATTCTCCAAAAAGTCTAAGAACTGAATTTTTAACAGCATTAAAAACTGTAAATTCTTCAAAATTTTGGTCACTTGAAACTTGTAATGCTAAATAGCGACGTTTTTCTCGTTTAATCACAGTTTTTCAGTCCTAGAACCTGTATTCCAGGGGCTACATAAGTAGGGCTCAATTTTTTTCTGTTTCGTTCAACGATAAACAATGCATTTGATGATAATGCCTTCAACGCAGATTCTACAGAAAAATCAAAAAGGGTTGTAACTGCGGCATTATCGTAAGGTCCTCTCATCAGGTGTTCAGTTGTTGCAGCACTAGATAGTATTACAGGGACTTTGCTTCGTTTTGCTGTTCCAATTTCTTTTCGCAGACGAGACAAAAGATAAATCCGAGACAAGGGCGTCAACTGCAGAATTGGAGCTAACTCAATTTCAAGAGCTGAAAGGGCAGTTCCGGCAAGTTCTGCTTCTTGGTTGTCAAAAAACCTTTGTCGCATATTGGTTACTGAAAACTGTAAAAGGTCTACTCGTCGGTCTTTGGCAGCTTGGCGGGCAACATCTTTTGTGTTGCATCTCACTGATATGATTTCGAATTTTCTTCGGTATTTTCGCAAGTCTTTGAGAAGTGAATTGGAGTTACTGGGAGAAAGATTCACTCTTGAAACAAAGTCAACATCTGCTGAGGCACAAATGTTTTTGAGGTTGCTAATTAGTTGCGAGGTAGCATTTTCTGGAACAGGAATTCCTAACATTTGGTAGCCTAAATGTGCAGCTTTTTGTACCATTTTTTTTGTTTGAACAGGATCGTTAAGAGGAACACGTAACTGCAAATCAGCAAAAAATTTCATGTTAACATCCCGATTTCTTTACAGACTTGAGTTACATCTTCTAGCTTGGTTTTTCTGAAACGCAAACGAATACGAATCGGGTCACAGGCTACAAGTTTAATTTTACCTTGCAAGGCTGCTTGTTTGTCCACTCGCAGGTAAATGCTTCCTTTTTCAAAGCAACGGTCCAGTGTTGAACTTAATTCAACTTTATCAAATGAACTAAGGTTTTCAGACAGGTTACCAACTAGTGCCTTTATAGCGATTTTGTTTTTGATTCTTGCGTCAAAAAAAACAATAGGATTACCATAATGACCTTCTAGGCTGTCTTTATTGAATGCTATTTCATCTTCTTCGTTCTTGATTGACAAAACGTTTCTAACTGCCTTCATAACTTTTTCAACATCTTCAGTGGCGTGGGCACAAAATCGAACATCAACATAAGCTACTGGAAACTGAGGCAAACATGTTCACTCTCGCATACAAACCTATAACATTACTTGATATAAATATGTCAAGTGATACTTAAAAAAATAAAAAATATGATTTGGGGATTCCACAAAAAGGAAGCCCCAAACGGGTTTATTTACGGGGATGCTTGTTTCTGATTCGCAGAATAGCTTTTTTGCTAGGTCGGACTTTTTCTGCGCCTCGTCCACGGTTATGAAGCCCACGAGCTTGTTTACCTGCGCTAGTTAATCCACGGAACACACGTCGTGTTTGACTTGATATTGGATGATCAGGCAAAACAACGGGGTCAACCATGATTACTTCGTACCATTTGAAGCGCCCATCTTCCCAGACCCAATAAGAATTCAATACTTCTAGATTAGGGAATTTTCTTGCAGCACGTTCTTCGGCTATTAGTCGCATGTTTTTGCCGACTTTAAATTTGTTTACACCCAAACGTTTTTGTCGGCGACCACCAGTTGGTCGTGTTTTTCGAAAACCAGAGCGTCTAACCCTGACTCTAGCCATAATTATTCCTTGTTTGGCTTTGTATCCAAGGTTTCGTGCACGATCTAGTCTGGTTGGTCTTTCAATTCTTATAATAGCGTGTTCTTTACGCCAAGTTATGGCTCTTTGCCACATTAACTCTTTCACATAGGTTTTATCGGGATTTTTCCAAGCCTCTGCAATATAATTGTATGCCATTTTTTTATTCCTCACATTCTTTCGGTTCAACCCAAAATTGGGTCACATCCCATCGGAACAACTAGCAACAAACAACAAACAGTTAATAAACCTTTTCAGGATTTATCTACTAGTTTTGCTTTTTTTATTATTAAAACGCCGCTGTCATTTTTATAGTCGATTTCACTTTCTACTATTTCGATACTTTTTTTGTAAATAGGACCATCCAAAACTAATGACTCGTATTCACCGCCTTCGCCTACCAAAGAGATTTGGTATTTTTTGTTTAGTTCCACAAACTTTTGCAGTGTTTCTTGGTTGATTTCTTGTCCCAGCCATGTTTGGTCTAAACCTTGAGCTGACACGCCTACAATTATGACTTTGAATCTGAGAGAAACTAGTTCATTCATCAAACCTAACGGTTCTTGGTGCCACAGCGGAGCAATGGATTTTAACCCCAACTCGTCACATATGTTGTCAATTCTTTTTTTCTGATAAACTGAGGCAATTGCACCCGTCACCAGACCGTCCACGTCAAGGGATGCAATTAGTTTTTTGAGGTCTTCTAGTTCTTTTTCTTTTATTCCAGAAGTTTTTGCTTTAACCAACGGAATTTCTAATGCTTCAGCAAGATAATCAGTAATGTGGATGTTTGGATAATGAAACATGTAACTGTCTGAACGTTTGGGAACCATTGTGCCCAGAACTTTGATTTCGTGTCCCATCTGTTGAGCTTTGTAAAGAGCTAAGACTGAATCCTTTCCACCACTGACTAGTGCTGCTAATTGCATTTCTATTCATCCAAAAATGGGAATTTTACAGGTTCTTTGCTTTTTCGAACACCTGATTAACTTTGGATTGCCATTCTGCTAAGCCGTCCGGGGAATCAGGGTAGTTCCTGTAAAGATGTTTAACTTCTTTCATGAGTTTAGCGGTAGAATTCAATTTCATCAAAAGCGATAAACATCCAAGTCCCTTAAAGAGCCTGCTTGTTTTTTCAGTTATGTTAAGTTTTAAATCTTCACCCATGCTGGCTTTGAGCAAATCATCGTCAGTGATTAGGTGGTGGCTCATTCCGTAGTTCATTTCTTCGTTAGTTAAACTTTGAAGAAACAAACGGAACAAGTCAAGTCCTGCTTGTTTGGCGCCATATGCTACCATGAACATGCCAGTGTAAGGCCACATTTGTTCGCGGCTCACGTCACCTTTTTCTAACGCTTCGATTATGACTTCTGCTGCTTTGACGCCCCCCATCATTGATGAACCAATTCCACCTCCGTGGATGGGGTTAACTTGGCATGCTGCGTCGCCGATAATGATTATTCCGTTTCCAACCATTGGGCTTATTGGACTTCGGGTTGGAACCAGACCTCCACCACCTGTTAAGACTTTTGAGTCGTTAAACAGGGGCATTGATGAAATCACATCATTGTAAAGGTCTTTGGGATTTAGGAACCCTTCTTTCATGGCTACGCCCAGGCCCACGTTAATTGTAGTTGGGCTTTTAGGGAAAACCCAGTAATATCCACCTGGAACCTTATTCAAGTCAAGGTAAATTTTACAGAACCCAGGGTCTGCAATTGGCTCTTTTATTTCTCTAATTTCCCGGTAACAAATTTCTATATCTTCGTCTTTAATGTCGTTTTCTATGCCAAATTCTGCAGGAAGTTTTTTGCGTAGAACAGCTGCATGTCCACTTGCGTCGACAACAACTTTGGCGCGTATTTCCATTTTTTGGTCAGTTTTGAGGTTTTTTGCTGAAACTCCAACCACGTAATTGTTTTCTACGATGGGATCAATGACAACTGTCTGATCCATCAGGGTCACGCCACTTTCTTTTGTTTCTTTTACCAGTCTTTGACCAAAAAGTAAACGGTTAACTAGGTATCCATGGACGCCTTCGCCTTTGACGTTTACTTCTGTTTCTAGGTCAGGTGAGTAAACTTTTATGCCTTCGATTACTTGGTCAAGTTCTGCTCCCGAAGGATAAGCAATTCCTATGTTATCAAAATGATGTTTGCCGATTGCGTCTCCACAGACCTTGTCGCCTATGTTTTTTTCTTCTTTGCGATCTATCATACATACCGTTAGGCCTGCGTTTGCAAGAGTTTTGGCTGTTAAACATCCCCCGGTTCCAGCCCCAACAACTATAACGTCAAATTTGTTCAACTGATTTCTCTCCAGTTCCTTTTATGATGCTTGAAAAGGGATTCATAACCTTTACGATAATCCGAGAAAATGTGAAAGAGTTAATTAAAGTTTGTTAAGTTCGTGGATACATCGCCAATTGTTTTCTTGCAACATTCCCCCTTTTTTTGAATTTTGTTTTCGGGTGGTGATCTAATTTGGTGTTTACTCAACCCCGAACTTACGAACCAGATAAAATCCGTTGTCGGTATTGCTGAACCATGAACACAAAATGGAGGGATAAATGCTGGAATCGCAAAGAATATCTAAGCCAGTAATTAAACTGAAAAATTTTGTGAGATGTTAAATATTTGTAAAATACGGATGTATGGAAACACTTACCTTTTTTACTAAACTTTTTGAGCCAAAAATTTAATTTAGCTTAAATAAAGGATTTTTCTGTTATTAATATGAAGGTGACAATTTTTTTGATTAAAAATAATTGTGGTTCAGCAATTGTATTAGGATTAATTGCAACAATATTGGCTGTTATTTTTGGTGGATGGCTTGTAATTGCTGTTTTTCAGACACTTGGACAACTTGGATATTTAATATTGATTATTGTAGGAGCAATGGCTCTAGTTTTATTCATTCTCCTTGCAAGAAGATAAGTAATTTTTAGCGGATTTTATTGGAAATTGTTGTTTCCCAAGCGCTGGATATATCGCCACGTTTTTCCGCAAAATGCCCCTTTTTTAAAAGAAGATTAAATGTTAGTTAATCTGAAACATTAATACCATATTTATTGATCAGCGACCACCAATTGTTATAATCATTTTCACTTAGATAACCTGTTGGTGATGCTAAATTATTTAGTCGTATCCATTCTTGAGCATCATTATATTCCTCAGATACGCTATCAAATGAAAAACCCTCACTCACATGAATAATTTCAGGAGTTGATGTTAGTTTTCCAACCCCAACATATTCTGCTTGGTCATAAGTTATTATTGACGGGCTTGTTGTTTCAACAAAACAATATCCTGTATCTTTGAAGCAATATTGAAATGAACATTTTATTCCAACCGCCATATGATTTTCTGACTCAAAATTGAATAGAACAGTATCAAATCCTAATTCTCTCAACAGAAAAACAAGTAACCGTGATTTTTCTTCACAAACCCCCATTTCATCAGATATAACTTCATAGGGGTATCTATTTTCTGAATTTACAGAACTTAATCCTCCCCAATCATAAGGAATTTGCTGAACTAGACTAATAGCAATCCTTGCTTGGTCATCTTTACTGGATGTTTCTGATTTGATTTCATCTACCAAATCAATCAGATAATCCATTTGAACGTCATCATTCAAAAATTTCATGACAAAGTCTTTTTTAGTTGGTTCTGTTTCCCAAAAAAAGTAGGATATAGTGCGTGGAATTTCTGATAAATATTCATTTACACCATCAAAAACAGTAAATGAAAGTTGGTTAGTTTCACCGTACAGAAGGTATTTTAAACTTAAATTTTTTGGGTTTATCTCCAATTCTTGGTGTGTAATTGTGTTGGTGTTACTTTGTGTGTCGGAATTGACGGTTTCAGGAGGTGGTATGTTGCTTGAATCAGAATTTGGTAATTCGGGCAAAACCGATTCAGTATTTGAAGTATCATTTTTGTTTAGGTCAGTTAAGTCAGCCAAAAAATTTGGATTTTGTATTAAATAATAACTACCCACTACCAAAAATACAACAATAATTATTGCTATTATTGTCCATTTTTTGTTAGAAGATTTTGCTGTTTTGGGTTTTGAATATGGTTTTGATTGCGGGTGCCTTTTTGGGAACGGGCTCCTTTTTTGGTATGGCATTTTATATTCATATTGCTTGTCATATTTTTGCCAAAAGTCTCTTGTGTACGGAAAGCATGGATGTCCACCTTTACCTTTGTGATTTAACTTTTGTTGTTCAGCTATTGCTTTCTGTTCCTTTGACTGATATTTGAGATTTGGAATGCTTGCAAGTGTTGGATGTAGATGATAACTACACATATTCCGTCCGCAATGTGGACAGGGTGTAACTGGTTTTGTTGTGCTGTCATTCAGTTTAGTTTTGCATTCAACGCACACATCAAGATTATATTCTTGATTTGGGGGCTCGGGCGATTTTTTGAGTTGATATACACAATTGTGGCTTTCGGGTAAACGGTGTTCATCACAATAACGCAAACCACAATATTTGCACTTGAAAGGTAAATCCACCGCTTTTCCACAAACAGCACATCTTTGCAAATTTATCGCCAATTTATTAATTGTTACGTTATTTATAAATAGAAATTTGTTTTTAATAATTTTCATGGAAAAATTAGAAGCTAAACTTAACCAGATGGCTACACAGTTAACTGCTTTACTGACGAAAAAACCTAACAAACAATAAAGAATCTTTCATGGTTCAACCTCACACATTATGCGGAAAATCACAAAGGGAAACCCCCACCGCACATGCACTTGTCCGATTTGGCGTTTCTGTGTGTGTAACCGTGTAGATATCTTGAATATTATAATGGGGCATCTTGAATCGAGTTTTCAACTTAAACAAGCGATGTTGTTCGTATAAATATTAATTTATATTAAAAAACCAAAAAACTTTGCCAAAAAAAGCTTCTTAACCCTGTAAATTTTTTTTCCCTTTTTGATTAGGAGATAAATATTTTCTATTTATTTTTATATGTTTTAATGATTATAAACGAGAATGCTGCAACTATTATTACTGAAACAGCAACAATTTCCAAAGGTCTCAGTATTCGATCAAAATCCACCTCAAAAACAATTGTCCCCGTTTTACCCTTGTTTCCATACAAATCTTCTGCAAACATTGTCAAATTATGTTCCCCATTAGATAAATTATACAAAACCGTTGAATTCACAACAGTAATGTTAGCTTGCCCATCAAGAGAATACTTCAAAACACCCTTCTCATTAACTGTAAATGATAAAGTTATGTTATTTGAATCAGTGTATGTTTTGTTATCAACAGGAGATTTTATCACAACCTCGGGAGGAGTCGTATCCACCGTAAAGAAAACAAAAGCCTTTCCCATGTTCACCTTTTTGGCATCCAGAGCATAAACAACAACACTATGCTCTCCATCAGACAAAGACGAAAGAGTAAAATTACCATCTACAGTCCGATTACTCCCCCCATCCAAACTATACCCAATCCAGGAAGTGTCCTCCTCTACCTTAAAATTAAAATCAACACCATTTGTAGTATAAGTCACATTTTTAGGTGACAACAAATTAACAACTGGAAGAGTCGTGTCAACTGAAAAATAAACAATGTTTGACCTATCCGTGTTATTAACCTTATCAGCAGAATAAATCACAACACTGTGGGGACCATCAGACAAAGACGAAAGAGTAAAATTACCAGTTATGCTTTGATTTTTTCCTCTATCTAAACTATAAACAATCCATGAAAGCTCCTCATTAAAAACAAAATAAACATCAACCTCAGAACTAGGATATGTCTCATTTCCCGGCGGCCAAATAATCACAACAGGAGGCACCGTGTCAACAGAAAAATAAACAACATCACTTTTTCCAGTATTTCCCGACAAATCAGTAGCATAAACAACCAAACTATGAACACCATCACCTAACGCCCAAATGGTATAGTTGCCATAAATTGTAACGTTTTCATTCCCATCAACACTATAACCAATCCAAAAAGTCTCCTCACTTACCGTCAAATTAATTGGAACATTACTTGAAGAATAAGTCAAATTTTGCGGTGAATTAACATTTATTGTTGGAGATTCGGTGTCTGGAGGAGGAATAACAACTTCAAAATTTATAATATCTGATTTTCCAGTGTTTCCTGCAAGGTCCGTGGCATAAACAGCTAAATTGTGACTTCCCTCTGACAATGAAGCAAGAATTGTATTTCCTGAAATTGTCTGATTGCTTGTACCATCCAAACTATATCCAATCCAAAAAACAGTCTCACTTATCGTAAAATTAAGCTCCACATTGCCTGTAGAGTAGGTGGTCGATGTGGGCGAAAGAATTGTTATTGTTGGAGCTTCCGTGTCAGGTTGGGATAGTGAGACTACAAAGTAAATTATACTTGACTTTCCTGTGTTTTCTGCCAAGTCTGTAGCGTATACAACTATTGTGTGGACACCATCCGATAGTGACGATAATGTGGTGTTGCCGCTAGTTTGGTTTGCTGTGCCATCTAAACTGTACCCTGTCCACGAGACTTGTTCATCAACCGTAAAAGTTAGGTCAACATCGTTAGTAAAATAGGTGGTGGATGCGGGAGAAAGAATTGTTATTGTTGGGGGTTCTGTATCCGGTGGAGCAATTGAAATATTGAAATTTATTGGATTTGATTTTCCAGTGTTTCCTGCCAAGTCCGTAGCGTAAACAACTATTTTGTGATGACCTTCAGACAATGATTTTAGGGTTGTGTTTCCTGAGATTTGTTGATTTTCTGCCCCATCTAAACTATACTCTATCACAGAAACTTTTTCATTTATTGTAAAAATTAGTTCCACATCATTGGTAGGATAGGTGGTGGATGTGGGCGAGAGAATTGTTATTGTTGGGGGTTCTTTGTCCGGTAAAGGAAGTGAAACTTCAAAAGCTATAGTATCTGATTTTCCTGTGTTTTCTGCTAAATCTGTCGCGAAAACAACTATTGTGTGAACTCCTTCAGACAATTCGGGAAGAGTTATGTTCCCATCAATTGTTTGATTGCTCTTTCCATCCAAACTATAACCAATCCAAGAAACTTCCTCATTTACACTAAAGTCTAGGTCGATGATTTTTGTTGAATACACACGGTTTGTAGGAGAAATTATTGAGATTATTGGCTCAGTTAAATCCTGAGCTTTAACAAATAATGGACCAGTTTGAATTAATAGATTCGTTGCTAAAACTGTTAAACATAACACAAACAATACTTTTTTAGATAATTTAACTAATTTTAAACCCTTGAGAGTTCGCAAAACAGACCCAATTTCCAATAAAATTTAATTCATTCTTTCATGATTTTTTATCATGTTCATAGACACTAAGATCTTTACATTTAACTGGAAAATAAAGTGATATTAAAAACTAATGAAATTTTTATATAGAAAAAAACTAAAGAAAATCATAACAAAAAAAGTTATTTTTTTCAAAAATTATATGGGACAATCTTCAAACAGAAATATGTTCATGGATGGGAAAATGTTTTTATTGCTTAGGTAATGTTTGTTGGAAAACTTGGGAAAAACCCAATTACCGACCGGAACATAAATTTCCTTTTATCCCCCCTAAAACCGAACGTATATTAGCAAAAAGCATTGGTGACACGACAAGTATAATATTTTCACATTTTCTAGACGAAACTGGCACCCTATGCAAAGAAGCTGAACGACTCGAATGGGCTGACATCAACAAAGAAAAAAATTTAGTGACCTTGAAAGCGTCAAAGAACGGCGTTTAAAGAATCGTTCCGGTTCCAGAGGAATTAATCAACATGCTCAACACTTTACAAAATAATGAAAACATCGTATTTCCCAAAGTAGCAAAAAACACAAGAACCAACTCTTTCAGAAACAGAATGAAAAATCTGGCACGACAACACAATAACCCAAGATTCCTAAAAATTTATGTGCATACATTTCGTCATTGTAAAGCCCTTAGAGAATACCACCGGACAAGACTTCTTACCCATGTTAAAAAAATAATGGGACACCGAAGCGTCTTAACTACAATGCGATATGTAGAAGTCTATGAGCAGATATATGGGGTAAGCACTAAAGGAATTTCTAACTCAAATTGCTTCAACAAACAGGAACGAATTGAATTCATTAATGATGGTGGGATTTGGTTCAAACAGATGGAGAGGAATGGTATTTCCGCAAACCGAAATAGATTGTGCAACATAGGAGTAAACTTGCGAAACGTGGACTTAATTAAAGTTTATTCAATTGTTTTGCTGTTTGTAAATTGTTTTTGGCTTCCAAAAATAATGATATTCTTTTAAAAAATAGAAGAAAGTTGAACCTGAACTAGTCAGGTTTTTCTGCTTATTGTCAACGTGTTTTGTAATTTTGTTTGGATAGTTACATCCATTCGTTGTAGTTTTGGGTTTCCCAAACTTTGATGATTTCGATATGCACTTCTTTTTCGTAGTCGTCAGGGTTGAACAAGTTGATGTACCATACCATGTCAACGTTTTCTTGGTCTACGCGCCAGCTTACTGTTCCGTTGTCTGTTTCACTTACCCATCTTTGGATTTTCCCAAATGTGTCGTTGCCTAATCGACAGGGGAACCATCCTTGAGTGTCGTCAAACATCACTGCAGAGTGAGGCGTCCACTTTATTGTTCCTTCTGAAACAGTTAGTTTGACTTCAAAAAACGCTGCAGGTGAAGACAAATAGAATGCCCTGAACTTTACTTCTTGGCCGTCAATTGTGATGGTGTTGCTGTAGATTACTTCATGTTTCTCTGTGTATGCAAGTGCATACACTACAGTAGCAAAACTTGAAACAAGTAACAACGTTGCAAGCACTCCAGTCTTTAGCAAGTTTTTCCTTTGCATTCTTTTTCACGTTTGCGCATTTATGCCAAAAAGTAGATATGACTTCTTGTGAAGTGAAAAATGTGACAGACAAAAAACGATTTATGTGAAAAACAAAAAAATGGTGAAAGTTAGGAATAACCTAACAGCTTTTATCACATTTACCTGTTTTGAATTTGTCCCAGCAGTGAATTATATCTCGCATCAGTTCAGGTTGAAGGTTGTAGAAGTCATTAATTTTCCCTTCAGGGAAAAACATTCTGATGTTTACTTCCCGTCCAAGGCGATCCATCGTAAGCATATTTGCTTCAGGTTTCTGTGGAAGAATGTCTTTGTATTTTTCATAGAATTTTTCAATTGTGGGTTTGATGCAGTCTTCGATCATCTGTTTGTTGGTTTTGTGGTCCAAATGGGGGAAGCCCATCTTGAATGAGTAATCGATTATGTCTTTTGTTCCAGAATAGTTGCGAATAATGCTATCCAAGACTTTCTTGTTGGGAATCTCAGTTATGTTGTATGATGGCGTGTAAATCTTAGTGTAGTTTATTGTTATCTCTGTTACTTCGCCTTCTACATCTCCAATTTTTACGTAATCCCGTACCATGAACGGTCTAGAAATCATAATGTAGAAACCAGCCAAGAAATTGCCTACGGTTTGAGTGGAAGCAAAACCTATAGCGGTTCCAGTAAGTGCTGATGCTCCGAAAAACCATTCAGTGGGCACTTCAAAAAGTCCGAGTAGAGAAACTACGCCTCCAGCTACAACAAGTATTCTTGCGAGTAACTTTAAAATATTAATAGCATGCGGTTCCATACACGTTTTTTGGCCATATCTTGTTATTGATCTGCGGATAACTTTGTCAAGAACAATAGTAATTCCAACAATAACCAGTGCGATAATTATCCTAAAGATTTGATCATTAGTTAGCAACTCAGCAGACATGTTATACACCACTGATAAACCCTGAAAAAAGCAGGTGCTAAACAAATACTTTTCTATAAGTGTTAATTTTAAAAAGAAATTATTTGGAAAAAGAAAATAAAAAAGGAAATTGGCGGGCTTTTTTGACCCGACTTGGCACTTTGGATGTTGAACGTTTTTGTCAAGGAACTTTGTTTAAGGTATGAACATTGACAGCAATGTTTCAGTGTGAATCACGTTGTGGTTCTTTTCCATCATTTCGTAGATGATTTCTGCGAGTTGCTCTGAATTGTCTGCCTCTATTATTGCTACTGCGTCGAACCGTCCCAGAACTGAATTGGCGAGTTTTATACCTTTTATCTTCCTTGACTGTACGATCTCCTCCGAAGTGCCCGGTCTCATCGTAACGAGTACGAACGCCCGGATTTTTTTGCTGCGGAGATCTTTTTGAGTCATATTGTTCTCTCCTGTTTAGAAGAGTGTAATCGCAGTTTCGGTGTGGACGATGTTGGGGTCTTTTTCGATTACTTTGTATACGAATTCGTTGAGGGCTTCTAGGTTTGGTGCTTCTAAGACGGCAACAACGTCGTGGCGTCCATATACTGAGTCAACATGCAGAACGTTTTCGAATCGCATTTTAATGGCTTTGACTACATCCTCGGATGTTCCAGGTCGTGTATCGATTAATAGATACGCTTTCATGTTTATTCACCTCTCTCCTTATCATTTATTTTAATAGTCTAGATATTTCATTATTTCCCATGGGGTTACATACAAACAGAACTGGTTCCAGTCATTTGTCTTGTAGTCGATGAATGCATCGAATATGTGGCTGCCAAGAGCCTTCAAGACTACTTCGTCACTTTTCATTGCTTCCAATGCATCTTTCAAGGTTGTTGGTAATTCTTGAATTCCAAGGGCTTTTCGGCGTTCAGTGGGTAATTCGTAAACGTCTTCGTCGACTGGGTCTCCGGGTTCAGTTTTCTTTTTTATGCCGTCAAGTCCTGCCATTAAGATAACTGCCAATGCCAAGTATGAGTTGCATGATGGATCCGCGGAACGTAATTCTGCTCGTTTGGCTGCTGCATGTTCAGGGCCTTTGAAGTATACTGGAACACGAATCATTGCTGACCTGTTTCGGCGAGACCACATAATGAAAATTGGGGCTTCAAATCCTGGAACAAGTCGTTTGTAAGAGTTAACTGTAGGACAAGTGACTGCAGTTATTGCTCGAGCATGGTCAAGCAAGCCTCCGATGAAGTATCTGCCTGTTTGGCTCATTTCTGCATATTCATCGGTTTCGTCATACATGACGTTAGTATTTCCGCTCCATAAGGAAGCATGAACATGCATGCCGCTTGCGTTGTCAAGGTAAACTGGTTTGGGCATGAAAGTTGCAATTAAACCATGTTGTTTTGCAATGTTTTTGGCAACAAACTTGTAAAGGAGAGTTCGGTCAGCTGTTTTCACTAATTCCCCATATTTGAAGTCAATTTCAATTTGTCCAGCCGTAGCGACTTCGTGGTGGTGCATTTCAATTTCAGTGTCAAAGTTTTCTTCAAGTATTGATGCAACTTCATTACGGTATTCAACTGTAGTGTCTTCAGGTGGAGGTCGGAAGTATGCTTCCTTGGGTCGCAGCACTTGGCATCCTGGCGTGGTTTCGGGAGATACTGGAACTACTCGTGGTGCTCCCCATGAGTCTCCTGAGCCACCTTTTGGGCTTACCCACATGTCCCAGACAAGGGTGGTTGGATCAATTGATTTGAAAACGAAATATTCTAGTTCTGGACCAAAAAAGCCAGTGTATCCCATAGCTTCTGCGGCTTTTACTGCATTTTTTGCTACATATCCTCGGGGGTCTACAACTGAGGGTTGGTTGCCTCCGAATGCTTCGTAGACGTCTCCTAGGATTATTGCGCTTTTTTGTTTTTCGTCTGTTGTCCATGGAATAATAGAAAGGGTGTCTGCAGCGGGTTTAAGGATCATGTCTGACTCGTTTATGGCTTTGAATCCTCGTACAGATGAACCGTCAAAGCCTATGCCTGCTGTCAGGGCTTGACCTTCAGTGAAGTGGCGTGCTGGTATAACTACGTCTTGCATTAGGCCTCGGATATCAACAAAAGCGGTGTGTACCCATCGAATTTTGTTTTTTT
This sequence comes from Candidatus Bathyarchaeota archaeon, assembly GCA_024650005.1. GTDB lineage: Archaea > Thermoproteota > Bathyarchaeia > Bathyarchaeales > Bathyarchaeaceae > Bathyarchaeum > Bathyarchaeum tardum. The sequence continues at coordinate 837,496 of JANKMT010000001.1, forward strand.
TCAGGGTTTCTTTTGCTTTGGTAATAGCATCCATATCTTTCACCATTCATTCAATTGAAATTGAAATTATTACATATTTGTATATAAACTTTTCTAGAGAGTTGAAGGAAACCTTATATATATCCTGTTCTAATGAACAAGTGTTCATGAATACAAAAAAATATAATTTGGTTCATAAACAATCATTCAATGAGGAGGAACAAAAACTGGATAACGATTCCCATCATAAAGTGGATGAAGTCGACAGAAAAATAATACGTTTACTGCAAGAAGATGCAAGAAAAAGCTTCAACAAAATCGCTGACAGCCTAGGCATTGCTGTTGGAACAGCATATAATCGCGTAAAGAACCTAGAAGACAGCGGGATTCTCAAAGGTTACACCATACTTTTAGATTCTGCTCGGCTTGGTTATGGTTTAACATCCCTTATTCTCATTCAAGCTGATGGCAGTTATCTTCCTGAGGTTGAAAAACAGCTAGCAGCCCTAGACGAAGTAATCTGCATTTATGACATAACCGGAGACTACGACGTAGCAGTTGTTGCCCGATTCAAAGACCGCGGTGCATTAAACAACTTCATCAAATCAGCATTGAAGATGCCCCATGTCAGCAAAACTGTAACAAACGTTGTGCTTAACGTAGTAAAAGAAGACTTCAGAGTTAAAGTATAACCCTGAAGGAATTTTTTTTCTTTTTTGTTTATTCTAATTTTTTGTAGATTGCAGTAAAAATGAATATACCTGCTGCCGTGAAAACGATTATTCCGCTTGTTGCTACGCTGTAGATTGCTGATAAAAGTATTCCAGCAGTCATGCTGACTATTCCGAAGATTACAGCAGCAAGGGTTGTTGCTTTGAAAGAAAGGTTTAGTTGAAGTGCAGAAAGCCCAGGCAATACTAAGAGCGCGACTACCAGAATTACGCCTATCACTTTGATTGAGAGCACAATCGTAATTGCTACTAGCAGATTAAATGCCATCGATAGTGGACGTACAGGAATTCCCATCAGTCGGGCGCTTTGTTCGTCAAAGGTCATGGCCAACAATTCTTTATGGAATATTCCAAGAACAATTATTGTGGTCAGTCCAAGAATCGAGACAATAATCAAGTCGGTTCGGTCAATGGTTAAGATCGAGCCAAACAGGAAACTGAAAAGTTCTACGTTGAAACCTCCTGCCAAGCTAATTATAATCAAACCGGTGGAAAACCCAACAGCTAACATTACTGCTATTGCTGAGTCAGACTGCGCAAGGCCCTTTCGTCTCATGTACGATATTCCCAAAACTGCTAATACTGAAACAAGCAATGCCGACAAAATAGGGTTAATTCCCAAAAACAGGCCTAAAGCGATGCCTCCAAAGGCAGTGTGGGCAATTCCGTCCCCTATCATGGATTCTTTTCGTAGAATTAAGAAAAGTCCTACCCATGCGCAAGCCAAAGCAGTTATTGTTCCGCCCAGTAATGCATTTTGGAAGAACTGGAACTCGAAAAGCCTGAAAATTTCAAGTAGTTCATTCATCGCCAGAGTCCATCTCGCATTCATGTTTGTGGAAAACAAAATGGAAGTGTTCGCCGTAAACTGTTCTTAAGACCTCTTCTGGTTTCAAGTTTTTAGTTATTTCAGCAATGTTGACGTGTTTGTTTATGCACATTACTTTGGTCATTCGGCAAAAAACTGCTGTTAAATCGTGAGTCACCAAAAGTATGGTTATGTTCTTTTTGAGGTTAAGGTCGCTAAGTTTTTTGAAAAATTTTTCTTGAGTTTTAGTATCAACACCAACTATTGGTTCGTCTAACAAGATAATTTCTGGGTTTCTAACCAATGCTTTGGCCACAAAAACCCTTTGTTTTTGTCCCCCTGAAAGTTGACCGATTCTTCTGTTTTTGACATGGGTTATTCCCATGAACTCAAGGGCTTCATTGACTGAGTCCCAATCAGATTTGTTTAAAGGTCTTCCCAGATTTTTTCGGTTTACTCGCCCCAAAGACACCAATTCTTTTACGGTCAAAGGAAACTGAGAATCAAAATTTACTGCATGTTGGGGGACGTACGCGACTTTTTCCCAATGTGAAAAAGACTCGATGTTTTGACCAAACAACTGGATATTGCCTTTTGTTTTTGGCATGCTGTTGAGTAACGCTAAAAGCAGGGTTGTTTTTCCGCCCCCGTTAGGTCCTACTATTCCTACGTAGTCTCCTTTGTGGATGGTGAATTTGGCATCTTCGATAACTAAAGAATTTGCTCGGGATATATTAAGTCCAGAAACTTCCAGCACTGGAGTGTTTTTGTTCATAGTGTCCAGCTGTTTATTTGTTGACATTTCATTTCAACTTTCTTGTCAAACGTCTAATCCAATCTTTAAGTTAACTAAGTTTTGTTCTTGTTGTTCAAAATAGTTTAAATTATCTATTTTCCCAAGCATGAGATACAATTTTAGGATCTGCACTTCTTGACCAGAAAGTCTTTGGAGTTCAGTTCCAAGGGTTTGAGCAGATTGTCCAGAATAAACAGGATCCACGTAAACTACGTATGTTTCATGTTCCAGCATCATTTCTACTAGATTCATGTAGGTTGAAGCGCTTGGTTGTTCATCTGCAGAAATTCCGATGACTCCATGTTGTTCAAAACCGTAACTGTCAGCAAGGTACCCAAACGCAGAATGGGAAACAAATATTTCGTTTTTCTGTTTACTTCCAAGTTCAGTCCGGTAACGGTTATCTAATTCTTCAAATTTGGATTTTAGTATCTGCCATCTTTCTGTGTAATAATCAGTGTTGTCTGGATCTTTTTGGCAAAGGGCTTGGTAAATATTTTCAGCTTGATGTTTTGCCATGGTGGGACTTATCCAGGTGTGTGGATCATAAATTCCTTCATGTTCGTGGCCTGATTCATGGGTTTCATCTTCGTGGCCTGTTTCGAGCAGCTGTGCCCCATCGGTTGTTTCAACAATTATTTTGTTGCTTAAATCAATGACCGAAAGAATGTCTTCTTCAAACCAGTGATCAAGAGACGCTCCATTATACAGTAGCACATCAGCTTTTTCTACAGCAAGAATGTCTTGAGTCGAAGGTTGCCAGTTATGTACCTCTGTGTTATCAGGGATGAGTTGTTTGACGCTTGCTTGTTCTCCGCCGATTTCTTGAGCAAAAAACGCCAATGGATAAAATGTAGCCACTATGTTTAGTTTGTCTGTTTCAGTGCTTTTTTGTTGGTTGAATAAGGTTGAAGCAGTTGCCACTGCTATTATGAGCACGATTGCTCCGGTTACAAATATTTTTTGTTGTTTGTTCAATTAGGGGCACCTTGTTGTAGTTATTGTGCAACACATAGTTATTAAATTTTTCATAGATTTTAATAAAAAATATATAAATACAAGGTAATAAGTTAATAAATTGGTGTCAAGAATTCCAATAATCAGCATATCAGTCCCCGAGAAACTTTTACAACGAGTTGAAACATCAATAAAAGACGAAGGCTTCGCAAACCGTTCAGAAATAGTCAGGCAAGCATTACGAACATTCCTTACAGACAGCAAAAGCCTCAAAGAACTTGAAGGCGAAATCACTGCTTCAATAACAATAATTTACAGCAGAGACACAACAAAAGGGCAAATATCGGAAATACAGCACAGTTTTGGAAACATAATATCAACCTTCCTTCACGCCCACATCGATGAAGAGCATTGCCTCGAAGTGATCGTGGTAAAAGGAGAAGCTAAAATAATTAGAAAGCTAGTAGAAGCATTTCGCATTAATGAGCAAATCAATCAACTCAAAGTATCTATACTAAAGACGCAAAAAAAGCAATAAATTCATTTAGTTAGAATGATCAATACATTTAGATGTTTTTGCATTTTTTGCTAAAAAATATTTTAATATTTTTGATTGAACAGCATTTTTTATCCAATGTGTTTTTATTTTTGTTGTTTTTGTAATTGGATTTTGTGTCATTACTGCAAATATTAATCAGCAATATTTATTAAGTATTAAGTCTTAATACAACATACACCTTTGCGGTTGCTACAAAAAAGCAACCACAATGGATGATTGAAAGAAGGAAAGACAGAAAATGGAAAAATGCAAACACATCGGAGATAAGGATGAGCCATTTTTTTACATGGCTTTTGTACTAAAAGGCAATGCGCAACAATATCTGGATCTTTTAAAGTACGCCAAAAACCAGAATGGAGCCAAACTGATTTATCAAAATCGTTCATTGACTTACCTTTACATTTCTAATCAAGACCCAAAGCATTCAAAGATTATGTCGCCACAAGTTGCCGCTGAGTTAGATACGCAAGTAACAACTTAAAGGGGGTTAACTGAATGAGGAAATTTCTAAAGAACAAAAAAGCTCTGAGTTCTGCTGTGGCTAGCTTGATCTTGCTGGTAGTATCCGTTTTGTTGGCTGGTGTTGCATCAAATTTCGCCCTCAACGTAGCAGGAAGCCGTGTCCAACAAGAAAACTTGTTCTTGGCAAACGTAGCTGTTTGGTACAAGAATAGTACAGAGTCTTTGGGCAGCATTCTGGTAACCAATACTGGTGAAACAGACATTGTATTGAGCAAAGTTACAATCAAAGGTCAAGAATGTGCATGGAACGCAACATCATCATATGTGTTGTTCACCAAAGTCGAAGGAGCACTATCTGCAAACTTGCAATACGTTAACACATTCAACCAGACGGGTACGAACACTCTGACCTTTGACGGAACCATATACGACTTCGAGGTAGTAGGCGAAAACTTGATTCTTCAATCAGGCTGGAGCATGCTGTTCTTCATCGTCAACCCGGGAAAACTAATGGTCTACGACGTCGGTACACCAATGCGCGTAACAATCTCAACAGCTCAGGCGCTTTACGCAACAGAAACCATAGTAAAAGCAGTATAAACCAAGATTAGAAAAGTCCTTAAACCTTGCAAGAGGGCACCCACACTCTTGTTTGCTTTTTTGTTTTAGTATTTTATAAAGTTATTTTATTTTGCATAATATATGCTACAAAAAGTTTTTTAAGCAGAATCTCCATCTCAGAGATTTGATTAACATAAGAAAAAGGCAAGATACCCTGTGGTTTGTTTTAAACATTTAACAAAAAGCGCCTTAGTTTATTACCAGAAATTTGGTCATTTTGATGAACACCTTGCAAGTTTGTATTCCCTTGCTTACGGTAAACCCTACATCTACAAAGATACCTATCTAGCGTACTTTGACAATTACAGCAAACTCTTGCATTTGAGTTTGTTTGAGCTAAATGCAAAAGAGAATGATTTTTCTTGTATTGAAGAAGCAGTCAAAATGTTCAAGCCTGAAAAACTTGTAATAACTGCACCTCATGAACTGCCCATGGACCTTGGAAAGTTTAAGTGCATAGACATTAATCAAGACACAGATTACCAAATTTATGTTCCAGATTTTGACTTAACTTTGAAAGGCAGTCACCTAAGCGATGCAAGATACCGTGTTCGTAACGCAGAAAAACGAGGTTACACCCTTAAAATTAGTAAAAAAATGACCCCAGCCCATTTCCACATTATTGCACAACACGAACACTCAAAACGGTTAGACCTTTACGACCGCCAATTATATTTCGCAATTTATGATTATTTGCGTAACTTCAAAACTCCAGTTCTTTTTGATGTTGTCTGTGACGGCACACTTTTGGGTTTTGATTTAATTGATTTTCTAAGCGACACAATGACTGTGCCCCTTGGATTTTACACTGATGCCCCTTCAATTTCTGATTTCATAATGTTTAATGAAATAAATTATGCAAAACAGAAGGGCTTCAGTTGGCTTGATTTAGGTTGGGCCTGCAACTTAGGAATTGAAGAATTCAAGAAAAAATGGACAGCAATTCCAAGGTTCAAAATTTGGGGATATGAATATGTTATTAATAAAGCAGTTTCAGATTTGACCAAAAAAATTGTGGAGCACCAACTGACTTGAATATCAGAACTGCAACAAAAGACGACCTGCCAGGAATAATGGAAATAGAACAGGCTTCTTTTGATATGTCTGAAGTTTTTCCTGAAACTCAGTTTCTGCATTATTTGCACAGATTCGCGGATAGTTTTTTTGTTGCTGAAGACTCTTTTGATTCAATAGTTGGTTACGCGATTTTGACCTGTGCCCCAAGTTTTGGTTATATTCTGTCGATTGCTGTTCATCCCAAAAACAGAAATCAAGGTGTTGCCAAGGAGCTGCTAGAAATTTTAGAGTCCAAGTGTCGAGAAAAAGGCATTGCAAAACTTCGGTTAGATGTTAGAATAAATAACGATACCGCTATTGGGCTTTACAAAAATTTGGGATTGGTAGAACAAAAAGTTAAGAAAAACTTCTACGGTAAAGGACTGGATGGATTGTTAATGGAAAAAAAGGTTAAACCTTTAATTTAGTCGGGTCAGGGCAATTGTATTGTTCCCATGACTCTCAATTTTCCGCCTTCCAGATACATCAAAACTGCGTTGTCATTTGGACAATAAACAATTTCTTTGTCCAAACTCAAGGTTAAAGTTGGATTGCGCGAGTTGGGTTGACTGTTAACAGATTCAATGGTGCAGTTTAAAACTTGCATCCAGTGTCCAATGTGCAACACCATTCCGGTTTTTACTGGAGCATTCCAGTATTTGACTAAAGATGCTTGAGCGGTTATTGTTTTTGTTGTTTTGATTTTGGGGTCATTTGTTAGCACGGTGCCTCTGTCGACGTCGTCAATTTTGATGTTTTTAAGGGCTAATCCAACACGGTCCGTTTCGTTAGCGGAATTAAAGTTGTCGTCATGTTTTTGAATGGACCTAATCTGTGTGGTTTTAGTTCCCGGAAGCACATTTAGGGTGTCATGTATGTTGATTGCTCCGTTTGCAACTAGCCCCAGAATTACTGCGCCTATGCCTTTTACATTGAAAGCATGGTCTACAGGTACTGTTCCGAAGTTTTGTTCTTTGTCGGATGTTTGGATTAGTGTTGCTTCGTGTTCTAGTTCTTCGCGGATTAGGCTTGGTTCATCTTCTACAAATTTGTAGTTTACAAGGATTGTGCCTTTTACTAAAGGTTGCATTTTTTCAGGGGGTATGTAATTTTTTAAAACAAAGTAGCCGTTTTTTATTCCGCAGCATTGGAGCATTACAAGTTGTTCTCCAAGGGTAGCAGTTAATTCTTCGACAATAACGATTGCTTTTGTAGCCATTGAACAAGAATAAAACAAAGGTGCCAATCGGTCAGGGTAACGTGTAGGTTCAATAAATGTTACCGTGTTTTCGCCTTTTTTTAGGTTATAAAGTGTAATGTCAGTTGAGGTCCCTTTTTTGCCAAAGTTACTACTGAATCCTTGTTTTCCTAGAACTGCAACTGTCAAGTTTCCCATTACAAGCACCTTTGCGGATTCTTTGCACATGATTTGCGGGCAAGATAAGGATTATGGACGGTTTTAGTTTGTTATTCCCCGTTTACTGCTTTGAAGTATTCTAAAGTCGCTTTTAGTCGGGGGCAACAGGGAAAGTTTTCTGTTTTGCAGTATTTATCTATGACTTGTTTTTCGGGTTGGTATTTTCCAAGCAGTGCCGGAATCTGCGGATTTGCGTAACAGATGTCGTTTCGGAAAAATATGCATTGCATGTTGTGTCCTGTTGATATTTGTTTGGGGGTCTTTAAACTTTTTAGGTTTTTAGGTTGTTTTGGAAAATTTGTTTACGTGATTTTGAAAAATAATTATATCTTAGTTGTTCACCAGTTGAGTCAGTATCAAAGTAAACTTAAGATTTGTTGGTGTGTTATGAACAGAAAAATTGTTTTATCCTTAACTTTTGTGCTTGTTGCTTCACTGTTTTCAGGCGTAATTTCATGTTTGGCTGACGCAAACGTTGGCGTAACAGTTGGACTAAGTTACGATTATGTCTCCGCAGCTAGTGGAACCAAACGCGACAGCAGCGGAGACTTAACGTTATCTTTGCCCTTTACTGCTAGTTATCTTGAAACAATAACGGTTCAACAAATCTCCGGAACCAACGTCACCATCAAATATGATCGAGACTTTATGAATGGAACAACCAGCACTGGAACTTCTTGGATCGATTTAAACACTGGATATGGAACCGCTTATTTTGTTGTTATTCCTGCAGGTCTTAGCACCGGCAGTTTGATATATCCAGGCTGGACCGACGAAAGTGGAAGCACTGATAACGCGCCAACAGTAACAAACACCGTTTACTTAAAGGACGGAGACTCAACAGTAGAAGCGGTCCAGCTTAGTTTCAGTTACACCATAGACGACCAAGAATGCTCTGACAGTTATTACTGGGAAAAATCCACTGGTTTGCTTCTAAAATACACAAGAAGCGGTGCCGAAGTTACAGATAATGAAATAACTGAAGCGTTGACCCTTCATTTCAGCCGAGTCGGTCTGGAACAAGTTTTTTATCCTTTAATTGACAGCGAAGATTATCCTGTTTCAGTGAACAGTAACTCAAACCTTTTGGGTTTTGAGTTCAAACAAGACGAAAAACAGTTACGTTTGCAAGTGTCCGGCAAAACTGGAACCATTGGTTCCTGTAAAGTTGCAGTTCCCGAAAGTTTACTTTCAGGAAGTTTCACGTTAACCATGGACGATCATGGCCTAACAGCAGGAAATGATTATACCCAAACAGGGAATGGAACCCATCAAATTTTTGACATTAGTTACGTTCACAGCGTCCACACAATTGAAATTACTGGCACTGAAACAATACCCGAGTTTTCTGCAGTGTTGCTTATGTCTTTGTTTCTGGTTTCGTCACTAATAGCGGTTGCAGTTTACAGAAAACGCCTTGTTGGTTCAACCGCTTAAACTTTATTTTTTTTAGTTTATTTTTTCTTTAGCTAATTCAGCCATGCCGCTGTTCCAGACTTGTTGCGTTTTGTCGGAAATTTGTTCCTCGTCAAATTCTGGGAAAATTCCATGCAACAGTTGGTGGAGTATAGTGTAAATTACTTCCATGATTCCTGCAGGGGGTGAAGACTGTAACGTGTTTTGGAAAAACTGTTGAGAAATTCGTATCTGCCCTTTTTTGTTGATATGGGTTGCACAGTCTTTTTGGCATTCATCACAAGTGCAAAGATTATACTGTAAATACAAGGCGCGGGTTTTTTGTTCGCCGTCTATTTCTGGGCTTGATTCTAAAACTGTTACTGCTGCGTTGTAAATTGCATCCAAGATTTGGTCTTGAGTTCGCATAACCGGTGAAGAGTCATCAAGCAATGGAATCAGTGTTTCTGACTCTTTGTTTATGTCATGTTTGTTGCTGTATTCAATCCAGTTGTTATGCAAAAATTGAACTGGTTCAAACTCAAGTTTTTTCGTCCCTGTACACCTCAATAAATATGGTCAAGTAGTATCTTCAGTATCTTTTGGTGATTACAAGTTAATAAACCTAAAAAACTACGAAACAATCAGCTTCGAGCCTTTTTGCCTAATTCTTCAGCAAAACATTTCGGACATTTCGTAAATGGAAATACTTCACAAGATCCATCTTCCAAAACAATTTTCATAACGTCCTCATCCCCCAACGGAACTCCACAGGATTCACATTTGCGTTCAACCAAAACAAGCCCACCATTTGATTAAATTTGTTTGACCCAATCACGACCATCCTTTTTTGGCTCCTTCGCCAACTGAAAAACAATCTTTTCTAACATATCAACACGCATTTTAAGTTCTGTTACTTGTTTTTGAAGGTCATCAACAGTTGGGTCAGGCATAATTATTCTCTTCTTTTTATACATGACAAGTAGATAACACTGTTGATTTTATTTATTACATTAATCAAAAGAAGAAACTAGGGGGTCAATCCTGGTTTACAACTATGGATATTAGGGTAAATAGTTTGAATTATTAATAAAATTGTTAGGATATCTAGTGATTATTGTTTTTTGATAATATTTTTTTTAAAAAAAAAAAGAAGGGAAAAGTTGGCAGTTTTTGCCAATTAACTGCTACCGTTTCAGATCCACTCAACATTAGTTATCATTTTACTTGTATCTGGACAAGTAAACCACTTACATGGTACTCAGAATCCAAATACGCAGTGGTTGTAGTAACAGGCAGATCATAGTTGTAAGCAGTAAAACAGGGAGCAGTGCTGTCAAAGGAGGTTGAACCTAGAGGTAGATTAGTAAAGGTTGCAGAGCTTGGACCATCTCGTCCTACAATTGCACCTATAGATAGGATATTAGCTGTGCTACCTCCAGACAGGGAAATAGTTGGAATGGTCAAAACACTGACCTTGTCTGCAATGCCATCGTTAGAATCATGTGAACCTACCGTCCAAATAGTGTCAGCACCACCATCTGACCTAAAAATCTGATATCCGATAACACTAGTTGTTACACCAGAACCGCCCCAAGTAACGGTGACGTCATCCAATTCTGAACCAGTAGCTGTTTTAACGAAGATAGCGACAGCACGACGGTCAGCAGTATTAGTGACCGTTTTGAATGATGCCACTTCTACTGCAGCACCAAAGCCTTGATCAGCTGATGCTGTAAGTTCCCCAGTTGTCCAAGTACCTGGGGTTCCACCGCGTGTGGTAGCCATTACTACAAGCAAGTCTCCGGGTTGGACTCCACTGAAACCTGTTGTAGTTGATGAAATTTGAGCTACTGTTGGAGGTGGTGTAGTTGTACCGCCTGTTCCTGTTGCTGTTGTGAATGTTTTTTTGTGTTCAGTTGATAATCCGTCTGAGGTGACGATTTTTATTGTCACTCTTGGGTCGTCTTCCCATATGATTGAGGGAATGACCTTGGATGTTTCTGAAGGCCCAATTTCATCAGGTTCAAATCTTGCTCCGGGGTCTCGTTCACCATTTACGTACAAGTCTACAAGTAAGACGTTGGAGTCTCCTGTGTTTTGTACATATGCAAAGTCTGTGGCGACGCTTTGTACTTGTATTTGTTTTCCAATTTTTGCGGTAGTAAAGTCTAGGTATCCTGATACCCAAGCAAAAGCTACTAAGGCAGCAGAGACAGCAATTGCGATCATGAGAAGAACTGAAATTACGGGAGAAACGGCTTTAACAGAACGTCTAATTTTTGTTATTTTTCTCATTTTGTTTTCCTCTTTTTTTCGTTCATTAACGATTTTATAACACTATAAAATGCTTCAAAAAGTCATATATAATAACAGGAGGACGCTGTTTATAGAAAACAAATCAAAAATTTTTAGTAATTTTTTCTATAACCAATTACTAGTTAGCAAGGCAATTGAGTACCGTTTACTTGAATAATTTTTGAGTTTGTCTTAATCAGGATTCAAGCTTAATAAGTTTTTTACTTGACAGTATAAACTCAATACTGATTGCTTGCAGTTCCGTTGTTATTTAAGGTTACTTTGGAGATTTTAGCTTGGACCTATCAAAAATCAGAATGAAAGAAAACATTGGCATGGTAATTAATGATACAAACACAACTCAATTTAGTTTTATAATAAGCCCATTAAAAGATAGGGTACATGCAGAAAAAAACGATTACGTATGTGTTGATCACCCAACAAAGGGCAGTTCTTCGCAAATTCTAGGAATTATCACAGAAATCAGATGCTACGAACAAGTAGCAGGAGGGACAATCGGCGTAAAGGTTGGAAGAATGATGGCAGTGACCAAAATAATTGGATACATAAACACTAAAGATGAAACAAACAAAATTATTGAACTAAATACGCCCCCTAATCCTGGAAGCCGAGTTCATTTAATATATTCTGATTTTCTGGTCAAAGTCTTTAACGTTAATCTCCATGGCATTCCTTTCAAAATTCCTTTACAGTTAGGAGAATCCATTTTTAAAGCAATAAACCAGAAAGAAGATAGCAAAACAATCGAATACTATTTGGATTTTACAAATTTTGTTAACTCTCATTCATTGATATCCTCGATGGACACCTTTGGAAAAAATAAAGCAGCAACAATTCTTGCTGAAGAAATCAATAAAAAAACCGATCAACCCCTAATCATTTTTGACCCTTATGGCGAATACGAAAATGTTGTTTCCCAGAACAAAAGTTGTGAAATCGTTAATTTAACAGAAGCTAAAGAAATCAAACTTGAAATATTATCAAAAATTGAATCCAAAAAGATAGTTGTAGTAACCACAAAAAAGTTAACTCCTGAAAAGAAAAGAAAAATTTATTCAAAATATCTTCAGTTTCTTTGGAACGCTAAACTTGAAGGGAAATTGCCAAATTTCACGTTGTTTATTGAAAATCCAGAAAAAATCGATTCAGTAGCCTTAGAACAAATCGTTTATGAAGGAACAAAATATGGAATTGCAATAATACTAATATGCAAACAGCCATCTGCACTGGGCACAAATATTATTGTACAAATGAGCACCCAAATAATAGGTAGGACAAATGATGACAAGTACCTTGATTATCTTTTGAGGATATCCCCTAAAGAAGCAACTAAAATAACAGAACTTCAACCCAACCAATGGATGGTCATTTCCGATAGTCAACAACCAGTTTCATATGTTAGCTTAAGAAAAGTTTCTAAAAAATAGGATTTATCTTCAGGGATAATATGTGCATGCAGCCATGTTACCTAATGTTGTAAGAATATTGTATGTTGTTTTTTGGGTTGGAGTTGAAATCCCCAACGTTGAAAATTGTAACACAATTTTTGCTCCACGTGCGATTCTTAAATTTAAATCTATAGGATAATGATTTGTATCACTGATTATCCAAACACGGGATAACCCTGCTTCAACACCGCCATTATTTGTTACTTCTAATCCTGTGGGGTTTGATTCATCAGGGATTAACCTGACGGATAAAGGTGAATTCATCTTTTCAAAGTGAATTGTGTTCATTTCACGCGTTGCGGTATCATGCCATAGATATATGTTGGTAAAGACAAAAAAGACTATTACCAAAAACAGCACTGTTCCTACAACTTCAGCTGTACCTTTGCGACAATTTTTGAACATTGATAATTTTTTTTGTAATTTTTTTACCACCATGTGTAGGTCCCCTCAAAAGATGTGCCTCTTTCGGTTACAATTTTGAACAGGTAACTTTCGCCTTGAGCAAATGTAAGGCTTGATGATTGCAAAATTATATTTCCGTGACCGCCAACCTCAATAGTTAGGCGCTCGGATAAGCCCAATCTTACGTTTTCAACATAAACATCAGAAATTGTCACATCAATTTTTCCGAAATTGTAAACCCATATATCACAAACCGTTTCTGAATTTAATGTTCTAAACCAAACATCTTCAACTGTTATAGATTCCAACACAGAACTTCCAGCTCCAATTTGATAGTCTCGAGAGTAATTTACAAAATATGCGAATACTCCACTCATTCCAATCATTACTATCAAAACCATCATCATTGCTGAAACAACATTTGAAACAGCTTTTTTGTTTTTAAATAAACGAATCATGCTAACACCATCCAAGTAGGTGGAATTAAAACCAAAAATATTGCATAGCCTAAAACTGAGAGCAAAGCACCATGTTTAAGGCCACCTATTATTCTTCTTGTGCTTAGTTTTCCAGCCATTAAACCTCCAAAGACTGCTGAAACAAGCATGTTTTTGTAAAAGAAATCTGCAAACTGATCGGTATTTCCTATTGCTACATCACTCATTATGCTTTGAAAACCCTCAAGGGGGGAAAAAAAGGATTGCACCAAAATAGCAGCAGTTATAATAAAGACCCCAAATGCGGCATAGATTACAAGAATATAGGGTTTCATCTGAGTTGAAGTTTCTCGGTCCATTTCGTTCATTTCTTCCATGAAACCTGAAGTTGCTGTAAAAACCTTTTTTATTGATCCTCCTGCATTGCTGGCTTCTAAAACAAGGGCGCAGAACCTATTTACAATAGAGGAGCCTACTCTTTCTTTAAAATTGATTAACGCATCTTCAAATGAGGTGCCCCAAGCCATTTGAACAGTAATTTTTTTTACCTCACTTGCTAATGGTTCACTTATTAGTTTGTTATCTGCAATTTTTTCAAACGCTTTAACGATTGTTAAACCAGTTTCTTGAGATTCAGATATTCCTCGAACCAGCAACGGCATCTGGTTTTCTATGCCGTCTATCCATTTTTGATGATGATAATCCAATATCGCTGAAGGTATTAACAGTATCAAAATGGAAACAAGAAAAATTTCATTGGAGTAAGTAGAAAATATTTGGCCATCAAAAATTGCTGACCATGCCAGAATAACCAAGACTACTATAACGGATAATGCAAACGTCAATTTTTTTATTTTGGAAGAAATTTTTCTCAACATAGTTCACCTCGGCGGAGTTAGGGAATCAACTGTTAGAAGGAGTATGCAAACCCCAGCAGGAGTGATAATAAAAGTTAAAATCATTAAGAGAATGTATGGGTCTAAGTTTCCGAATACAGCTACTCCTCCTCCAAGAAAAGACATTACTGAAAGCATTATGATTAATGTCAAGGGAAGAGCAATCATGAAACTAACATATACTTCGGCAATGCTGTTAAGATTCTCTAAGAAATTTTTCATTGACAACCTGCGTGCTTTCATGTAGACGTTTGCTTTTTCTCTTAAAAATGCGTCTAAATCCCCCCCTACATGGGCTGTGCTAATTACACCGTTAAGCAACGATGCAAATTTTGAAGAAGAAGATCTTGCTGAAGCATTTCTTAGGGCACCTTTTAGATCCTTTCCTAAAAGTTCAACATCTCCTACTGCCCGTCGGATTTCTTCACCAACTCCAAATTCATCTCCAACATTGCCAAGGGAACGCAAAATCCGTTCGGGAGGCATCCCGGAATTTGCCAATACTGCCATAAAATTTGAGATCAAAGGAAGGTTCACATCAATCTTGCGGGCAGTCGAATAAATCTTAAGGTTTGCATACAAATAGAAAGAACCTACGGAAATCAGTCCTGCACATATTCCTAGAAGAATTGAAACAATCAATGCTTGTAATAGAGATAAAAACGATACAATAATAATCAATGAAACAGAAAACGTAGTGATTCCTGCAACTAGAACTGTAAATGTAAGCAAACCTAGATAAACTTCAAAACTAGTTTTTGAAATTTTAGCCAAATCATTTTGCAAACTATTTAGGTTTGAGGTTAAAAACTTTGGAAGTTTTTCATTCAAAGTTAGCAAAAAAGAAAGAAATTTTTTATTCATTTTTTAAAACCTCATTTTTAAAGAATTCTGGCTTTGAAATGTAGTAACGAATGATGTCTGACACATCTCGGTGTCTTCGAATATGGTTTTTTTGCATCCACTCGATTAGTTTTGCTCTGTTTTGGAGTTCTTCTTGGATTTGTTCTATTTTTATTCCTTTTTTTTCAGCAATATTTTCAAGAATATAACTTCGACCAGTAAAATCAAAAGTGTCTTCAACAGGATTCCATTGATATGTTTCGTTGGTTAATATTTCACCTGAACGGGGATCTAGACCTACAATTTCTGTTGCAGCCACGGTTTTTCGAACAGGTTTTCCTTTGAATTCAACTTTTTTCTGAACTAAAATTATGTCAATACCTGCTATTAGGGTTCGGGGAATATTCATTGGGGCTGATTCAAGCCTGTAAACTGCAGACTCGGCAGATTCTGCGTGTATTGTTGACATTCCTAGATGGCCTGTGCTTACTGCTTGGAAAAGCGTGTATGCTTCTTCACCTCTAATTTCGCCTACAATTATGTAGTCAGGCCTTTGTCTTAGGGATGCTTTTAGCAAATCAAACAAAGTAATTTCTTCAGATTCCTTGTTGCCAAAAATGGTTCTAGTAGCTGCTGGAATCCAGTTTTCATGAGGCAAGTTTAATTCAGGAGTGTCTTCAATTGACACAACTTTTAGGTCCGGTTTTATGAGCATGCTCAAACAGTTGAGCAACGTTGTTTTTCCTGCTGCTATTCCTCCTGCAACAAGGATAGATATTCGATTTTCAATAGCATACCATAGATAGGCTGCCATTTCTTTTGATAAAGTTCCAAAATCAATTAAATCACTAATAGTGAAAGGATCTTCTTTGAATTTTCGAATAGTAAATGTTGAACCTTTTCGCGTTATTTCTGTTCCAAAAGTTAAGTTTATTCTGCTTCCATCAGGTAAAGAAGCATCTAATAAGGGATGGGCTATTGAAACATGACTTCCACACATGTAGGCTAATCTTAAGGCTATTAAATCTAGTTCAGGAATATTATCAAATTTTAAGTTAGTAACAATTGATTCATACTGTCTGTGCCATATATAGAGGGGAACGTTAACGCCGTCACATGAAATGTCTTCAATTAAATCATCTTGCATTAAAGGATCAATTTTTCCAAAACCAAGATTGTCTCTGACTATGTAGTAAAGAAGTTTTTCTTTTTGCTCTTCAGAAATTTTGAAATGATAATTATTTAAAATGTCAGCGGCTAATTTTTTGAGGTAAGTTTCAGCATTTTCTTTTGAATTCATTTCATCGGGTTTTAATTCAATAACTTCGTTTAGTATTCGTTTTAGACGAGCTAATGCAAGAGTTTCATTTTCATTCAATGAAGGCTCTTCAATTTTGTATAGTAGGTTGCCTCTTTGTTTTTCTTTAACAATTTTTACAAAAACAAACGGTTCTTTTAGAACATATTGTTCAACAACATCGTCTTGATTTGTACCCTCTTGAATTGCAAGATTATTATCTGCCTCAATTGAAGCAACTATCTTTGAAGATTTTCTTTTATAAAATTTAGATTTTACAATGTTTTTCTTAGGAGTAAGATTCAATCTATTTTTTAGTTGCAACATAAAATTAGCAATATTTTTAAAATTAACTTTAGTTATTTTTGAAGCTTCCAACTCTTTTTCAGAGGGTGACCTCTTTGTTTTATCTTCACGATCCAATTGTGTAAGCTCCTTAATGTTTCTTTTAACGTTTACAAAAAAGAGAAAAATGGGTCAACACGAGATCCTTTTATGGGAATATTCCGGCATATTTGACCGATATTGAGTGTTAGGTGACGATTTATATTGATGCTCTTTTGGTCTATGCCCAATGCTGAGTTGTGGCGACATTGTGTATTGCATTTTTTCTCTTTTACTTCATTACGATTAACATTATAAGAAGCCTCAAAAAGTCCTATTTAACAGCACAAGGATGCTGTTTATGTAATTGTGTTCTATATAAAAAATGGAAATATTTTCAGTAAAGAAATATTGAAGATAAATCAACTAAGCATTTAATATGACAACGAATTAAAAAAGGCAGAGACCATGTTACTTATCTTGTATCTAAAAAGTCTAAATGAATGCAATGGATATTTCCAAGTAAGGGAAATGAGATGAAGGCTATAAAGACGGGTATTACAAGTTTTGATTGGTACTTGAAAGGCGGTTTGGCCCCAACAGTCTTTTTACTTGTTGGCATTCCCGGGTCTGGAACCGAAATTTTTGCTAGGCAAATTGCTTATAATTGTGCTGTAAACGACAAAATTTCTTACTTTACTGTTAATTCAAATGGTAATTATATTAAGAAAAACATGTTAGATTACGGCTTTAATGTTGACCAACTTGAAAAGAATGGAAGTTGGAGAAATCTGCAAATCAATAAAGAGAACAATTTAGTAAACAAAGTTATTAGTGAAATGGATGAACAAAGAACTGTAATTATTGATTCTCTTTCAGAGCTTATTTTGCAACATAAACTGGAAACAGTTATTGATTTAATTACCCAAATGTGCCTAAAAAATAATGGCTCTAATAGATTTCACATGCTTTTATTAACTGAAGGAATGCAAGACCAAAAAGTTGATAGTACAATCAAGCATTTTGCAGAAGGTGTTATTGAATTTAATATGTCGTGGATGGGAAATTCTCATGTTAGGTATTTATTTGTTAAAAAAAATCAAGGTGCTATTGTTCCTGCACGACGATTAGAGTACAGTTTAAGCCAAAACGGAATTGTCATTGAAACTGCTAAAAGAATAAACTAAAGCTTGTTTGAATAAAAACATAAATTTTCACTATATATTTTCTATTCATAATTTTATTATTTAAAAAAAACTAAACATCAGTCCAGTGAACGATATGAACGTGATACACGAAAACTGGACTGATCTGATAAAAGATTGTGTTCAGATCATAATGCTTTTTGGAACAATCGGGATAGCTTTGAAGTTTGTCACTTTTTTTAATCAATGGGTTTATTTTCCGTCATTTCCAAACATTTTGGACGCATGTTTTTTGATAATTTCAGTATCATATCTTACATTTATTTCACGAAAATCAAACAAAAAAACCTGATAACAATCAAAAAACCAAAAACATAGCTACGCACTTTTCGCACATTAAATTACCATAATATCAGCACAATTTTTAACCCCCCAACCAAATGAAAAAATGGAGATTTGTTATAACATTCTTTTATGTATACCTTGTCAGGTCCTCAATGGATTGACAAACAAAAATTGAAAACCAAGTTTATCCATCCTGATTACTTGAACAAAATATTTTATGAAATACTGAAATCACCTAAACATGTTCAAGAAATTTTTGATTTGTCTTTGCAACTTCCATTTGTGCTTCAAGCATTTTTTCAGGAATTTCACTGGATAAAGCTTCAACTACGATGTGTCTTCCGTCAACTTCCATTTTTCCAATGTTTCTTTTTTCAAAAAACGTTTTCCATTCCGTTGTGGGAGGTGTTGACAGCTCAAAATAAACTTTTAACATAGAATTTTTTTGCCCTATTGCATGTGTTCGAATTTCATCTACACCTATAACTTTTATTTCAGCTATTGACAAAATTTTTTCCCCGAATTACTATAGTTTTTTGTAATTAAAACTGTTATGAACACTTATGTTAACCTGCTAAATAATCAAACTTTTCTTATTAGATGCCTTAACATTCAGTAGAATAAAAAATGGTTATTCTTTCATAAGATTTGAATCAAAAGACAACTCGAAACATTTTTTACATTTAACGTACCCTTTGGGCGGGGAGCCGTAAATCTTTTCACCCATGCGTTCAACTTCACATTTTGGCGGATACTTGTGAACTTTCATGTCTTTAACAAAATATTTACCCAAAATCATTCCCCATTATAAAATTAGTTTAGGTGCTTTTTCAATTTTTCTTCCCAAATATTGTTCCAACAAACACCGACAAATTTTGATTAGTCAAAATATGTTTTGAACCAATCAGCTGAACGTTCAGCTACTTGTTCAAGGGTTCCAGGCTCTTCAAAAAGATGGGAAGCGCCTGAAATAATTTCAAGTTTCTTTTCAGTTTTAAGTTGGTTCAATGTTTCTATATTAAGATTCAGCACTGCAACATCATTGCTTCCAACAATCAGCAGAGTGGGAGCTTCAACTTGGGGCAAATAAGATCCTGCTAAATCAGTTCTTCCACCCCGTGAAACAATTGCATCCACATTTTTTTCAAGCGCTGCTGCAATCAATGCAGCTGCAGCCCCAGTACTGGAACCAAAATAGCCAACTTTAAGGCTTTTAGTACTTTCGTTACTTTTAACCCAACGCAAGACCCCAACAAGTCGTTCAGACAAAAGTTTGATATTAAACCTAAATTGTCTAGTTTTAACATCCACTTTTTCTTCTTCTTGAGTCAATAAATCCATTAACAAGGTAGCCAGACCGTTAGATTGAAGTTTTTGTGCAACAAAATTGTTTCTTGGACTAAATCTGCTGCTTCCACTTCCATGGGCAAAAATAACAAGCCCTTTTGCACCTGGAGGAATATTCAGGTTTCCTTCTAACACAAGTTCATTTAGGGGAATTTTCACATATTCATTTTCTTTGAACATATTAATTCACCCTGACCGTCAAATTTAACTGAGTTCCATTTTATTTTTTTCCAAAAGTCTTTTTACTTCGTGGTCATTGACCTGCTCAAAATTGCGATAAAATTGACCAATGGCATAGAATATTTGAGGAGCATCTAGATAAAATATTTCATCAGCATCATTTTCAAGCATTTTAATGGAACTCAAAGAAGCAACCGGAACAGCTAAAACAACGTATTCAGCGCCCCGTTTGCGAACAGAAACAAGAGCTGCTTTCATGGTGGAACCTGTAGCTATCCCATCATCAACTACTATTACCGTTAATCCAGTTAAATCAACGATTTCTTGTTTTCCTTTATATGCATGCAAACGGCGCTCAATCTCTAGCTTTTGCTGGTCACTTTCTTTTTCAATATAAGCGTTAGAGACTTTCAAAGAATTAACGAGTTGCTGATTTAAAATAACAGTTCCATCTTCAGTTATTGCACCGATTGCTAATTCAGGCCGAGAGGGAGCACGTAATTTTCTTGGAACTACAATATCCAAAGCAGCATGCAAGCTTTTGGCAATCTCGTAACCAATTACAACTCCACCGCGGGGAATACCCAAAACGATTATTTGTTTATTCTTGAACTTTTCAAGTTTAAGAGCTAACTTTTTTCCTGCTTCATTTCGATTCTCAAACAAGGGGCTACTAAACATATTAACATCAAATCCCAAATCTTTTTTCTTAATGATTTACCAATAATGAACCTACATACAACTAAAAATTTGAAAACTGCAGACTGTTACCATAATAAATCTAGACAAAGAAACACTTGGTCTAGTTTATCGTTTCAAGCACAGGTAACTTTAGTTTTTTTCAATAAAAAGAGGAAAGATTACTCAATTTCTAATTTTTCACCTTCAATTTCCTTTTCTTTTGTTTCTTTGACGCTCATTTCCAGAACACCATTTATGTAATTAGTTTTGGCAGTTTTCGGATCAACTTTAACAGGCATCTCTAGTTTCCTAAAATATTTTCGCCGTTGAGTGTCAACAGCAATTGTTAAACTATTAGGAGTTAACCTCAGATCAATGTCTTCTTTTGAAACCCCAGGTAATTCAATTATAATTTGTACTTTACCATCCGAAACCATTACGTCAGCTAATGGTTCCCGCTTTTCTTGAACATCAAGCTTATCCCTTTGAAAACCGGCCTTAGGCCGTAAATTGCCAAACTCCCTAATTTGCGGTCTACCATCTTCATCAACCACCATGCTGTAACCATAAACAAACGGTCCCCATTCTTTCACTTTCCCTCCATCGGGAAGGGTTCGTTCCCTTAGAAGATTTTCCGGCGCATTTTCTGAAAGTTCCTTGAACCTACTAACCATTATGTCCTCCATTTCCTCAAAAACTCCTTTTACATCATCTGAAATCCATCTCCGAGTAAACGGCCACCAACTTCTTTGCCTGAACCAATCACTCCATAAATCATCTTTTTCTGACAAAATATCACCTCCTTCTCATATAATAAGTGGAAAACTCGTTGACAGGATCAAAATCGAGTTTTCTTACAGTCACTTAGAGGTTTTTCATTCCAAACCCGATGAAAATAGTATCTCAAAAAAACAATTTAATACAATGCGACTGCAAATATACACTCACAGGTTTTTTTATTTTTTTTTAAAGAATAATTAAAAATTGAACTTATAGGTAATTTTGAGGAGACTATAGTATTGGGAGACATATCAGTTTCAGAAGAATTAAACAAAAAAATAAAAAGATTGACGGAAACTTTAGAAATTTCAACTGAAGAGCTTCTATCAAGCTCGATTGAAGCTTTCATTAATCAAAGATGTGATACTGAAAAAAAGGTAAAAACAGAAACTAAGTTTCCAAAGACCAAATATACTCCAAGCAAAAAATCTTAAAAATTGGAAAAAGGAAAATGTTTGATGCCTTGGAAGAAATGGTTCAATGATCATCCAGTAAACAAAAAGAATGCTTTTTTGCAAAATGCAAAACTAAAACCATAAATCAGATTCATGAGGTTCAATGAATATTTCAGAGTTATAATTACCTGTTTGTCTTTGTGTCATAAAAATTGATTTTCCCCTGTTTAAAAGATTTTTTAGATAAACGAAATTAATTTTATTAACTTCTAATACTTTAACATCCTCGTCTTGTTTTCCAACAATAATTAACTGAAATCGAGGCGGTCGTTCTTCATTTGTTTTAGCTTTTCTAGTTGTTTCAGTTTCTTGTTTCTTAAACCCAATTCCTTTTTCAATTTTATACCCTTGAAGGTCAATTTGTTTGATCGGCAATTTGATTTTTTTCACATTTTTATTTAAAAGGTCCTTCAATTTTTTTATAACCTCTTCCAAAGAAAATGGATTCATTAGATCCAAATTTAAGTAGATTAATAATTACATCAAAGTTCTTTTTTCAAACGTATTGATTTAAACATATTACATGATAGTATCATTAAGATTGTTTAATAAAATTTTGTGACTGCTGACACACAACCACATATGATTAAATCCACTAGTTCCTTAGTTCCAGTTTAGTTTTCGAAGAGAAGGATTACGTACGGCTGAAGAAAAACAAAAAATTATTCCCCACTTATGGTTTGACAAAGAAGCAAAGGAAGCAGCAAAGTTTTACATTTCTCTATTTCCTGAATCAAAAATCATAAACACCATAACTCTTCAGGGCACACCTTCCGGAGATTCAGACATCGCATCTTTCGAGCTAACAGGATACCAATTTATGGTCATAAGCGCAGGACATACTTTTCAAGCTTAACCCGTCGATCTCATTTTTCGTTAACTTTGATCCGTCTATAGACAAGAACGCTCGGAACAATCTTGACGTTTTATGGGAAAAATTATCTCAAGACGGCAAGGTACTCTTGCCCTTTGACAAATATCCTTTCAGCGAACACTATGTCTCCTCTGTTGTTTGCTATCATATACTAATTACATTTTATCTATTAACTCAATTATCTTGGAATAAGTTTCCACATTACACCGCCAACCTGAAGAAATCATTCCCATAAAAGCCGCTTTTGCTTGCTCCTTTGACAGGAGACCTTCAAAAACTGCCCTAGCTAAAACATATGGTGTACCTACAAAACTGATTCTGTAAACTTTAGCAGTTTTTCTTGCCACCTCATCATCGATGACCGCTAGTCCTGCATGTTCTTTAGCAAGCGCTAAAATCTCAGCATCAGCGGCATGAAGCCCATGAGTCTTGGACAAACGTGAAAGGAATAATTTGTCTTTGGGATTACAAAGTTTAAAAACGCAGTTTTCAAATAGCTTTTCCAGAACAATCGCATCTGGAACACCTTTATGTTTTCCTTTATCTACAATTTCAGCTTTAACCAGCAGAGAAGTCATCTTTTCTCCTTGCAGATTTTCAATAATTCCGCTTAATCCTACTTTAGACAGGTAAATCAGAGGGGTAGAATTGAAAACTAACGGTTTCAACTATGTTTCGCCGCTGCTGACTTGAATTCTTCTTCTATTTCTTCGGGTTCAAACCTTACCCATTCAATGTTGCATTGTTTCAGTAAATCCGCAAATTCCCACAAAGAAAGCTTTGCAAGGTCTGCTGCTTGGGCAAAAGTTGCTTTTCCTGCACTTAGGAGCTCCAAGGCAGTTTGCTTTCTCCATTCATTGATGCCAATTTCAAGAAGATTCCGAACAACAGTTGCCTTATCCAGCTTTTCTTTTTTTATTATATCGGAAATTCCTTTATCCAATTCAACAGGAACACGAACAGCTAACGGTTTAAGAGGCAATACACATCAACCAGTATACAATAGATATCAGATGAATACATAAATATTATGGGACATAACTTGCCCCCCAAAATACGTAGTTCACCTTCGCTTCTCAAGCATCAAGCAAACAGGGGAGGTAGACGTTGAACTGGAAACGGGGTTTAAAAAAATTGGATTATTGTAACGGAGGAGATCAATTGCCATGACGTTAAAGCAGCAAATGACCAAAGAAATACAAGAATCAAAAACAAAAAAGGCATAAATTCACGCTTAAATGATGGTAGCCCGGAGGAGATTCGAACTCCCGTCAGGGGCTCCAGAGGCCCCCATGATTGGCCACTACACCACCGGGCTTTACTTGTGTTTAGTTGAATGTTTGATTCTTTAATAAATCTGTTATTGTTTGGTTGTGAAAAAAAAATGATGAAAAAAAGGGTTTAAGTAAAGATTTTTATTGACATAATCCATATCTGTTGTGACAAATCGTAACGCTTATATATCAAGTCATAACCTCAGGGTATCTACGGCGGGTCCAGAAAAAACGGTTTCTGAGCCTTAAATAGGAAACGATTTACGTTTACACGGATTTCTCGCCAGAAATCTCCTGAGGCGAACCCAATCACACAAAATAACGAAGGAATGTCACGTAGACGAACAGAAAAATGTCCAGAATGCAGTAGTCCTAACCTTATTCACGACTACGACACTGGAGAGACCATATGCGGAGGCTGCGGCCTAGTTGTCCGAGAACAAATGATGGACAAAGGCCCAGAATGGAGAGCTTTCACCCAAGAAGAAAAAGCATCCAGAAGCCGTGTAGGAGTTCCTACTTCTTATTCAGTTCACGACAAAGGCTTATCCACCGCCATCGGACGAGTAGACAGAGACGCCTTTGGTCGAAAACTGCCTTTATCCACTAGACTGCAAATGTGGAGACTTAGAAAATGGCAAATCCGCTCACGAGTTCATTCTTCAGTAGATAGAAATCTCGCCCAAGCTATGGCTGAACTTGACCGACTTTCAGATAAATCATACATACCGGGACCAGTCAAAGAAAAAGCAGCCATTATTTACCGAAAAGCCCTCGATAAGGGATTAGTACGCGGACGATCCATTGCAGCAATCGCTGCAGCATCATTATATGCAGCTTGCCGAACAACTGGAACACCAAGAACATTAAGAGAAATCGCCGAAGCAAGCTTTGTTGACAAAAAAGATGTTGCAAGATGCTACCGATTATTACTGCGGGAACTAAATGTTCAAATGCCTATTGCAAACCCACTAACATACGTATCTAAGATTGCAGAAAAAACAGGAATCTCGGGTCAGACCCAAGGTCATGCAATCAAAATCTTGCATGAAGCCCGAAGAAAACGGGCAGCAGCAGGAAAAGATCCCATGGGATTAGCTGCAGCTGCATTGTATATTGCATGCCTGATCAAGAATGAGAAAAAGACTCAAAAAGACATTGCTGAAGCAGCTGGCGTAACTGAAGTAACTGTCCGTAACAGATACAAAAGCCTAAGACGCCAATTAGGCATAGAATTGCCAGACTAATCTGTTTCTTCAGTCTTTTCTTTAATTTTTTCTAAAACTAATGTTCCCCTGTAGCCACAATTTGAACAAAAATACTGCATAGGGGCAATTCCATACAACCGAGGATAAATATCCGAACTGCTACTAAGCAAAATTTTTGGGCTGGCACATTTTGGGCAAACTTTAATAGTTTTTTCTTTCCGGTTTGTGCGCTTAAGTTCCTTTAATGTTTCGCGAAAATTTGCGAGTTTACCCATTTTCGTTTTCTCGGTTAAACGGTATATTATTGGACTTCAACGTTTGATTCGGGGTAGCCTTCACGGATTAGGTACTCTTGGACTTTGTCGCGGTGGTCACCTTGTAAAATGATTTCGTCATTTTTTGCGGTTCCTCCACAGGCACAGTACGATTTGAGTTTTTGTGCTAAACGACTTAAATCAGCTTCTTTTTCACTGATGCCGTCCACAATTGTTACCGCTTTTCCCCATTTTCGGGTTTCTAAACGAACACGAATTCGTTGTTGTTCTTTTCCAATTTCTTCACAGACACAAATGTCTGAGGGTAGTCCACAAGTTGGGCAAATATCAGCCATGTTACTCAACATCATAGGACACTTTGGGCATATATAAGATTTTCAATGTTCACTTGATGAAAGGGTTGTCGAATTTTGTCACAAAACATAGTCATAATTAATGATATTCTACGTGTATGAACACCCAACGCATGTAATAACGGATATATTAAGTCCTACGAAAAACAAACTCCCAGAAAAAACATCCACGTGCATCAAATAAAACAGTTAAAATTGTTGACCATTTTCGGAATCGTGTTGTTAATAATTGGAATCAGCATGTTTAGCTACTCAATTAAAATAATTGAAGAACAACATGTCGATTTAATTTTTCCATTAACTTCTGTATTCATATCGTTAGGAGGAGAAATTTTGACGTCTAAAACGATACTGCCTGCAATACAAAACAAGAAAACCAACAAGGGGATAAAAAGAAAACCCCTAGAAGGGGCTTAAAAATTAACTTTGATCTTCTACTGCGATCATAGTAAGTGTAGATCTAACTTGATCTAAACTCCGCAAATTCCAGGTTACTATTTCTTTTAATTTCTCCATGGTGTCTGCTTTAACAGTGGCTATGAGATCATAAACACCATAGACCATGTAGGTCTCTTTCACAGACTCCATTTTTTTTAAAGAAGCTAAAACGCTGTCAACAGCGCCAGTTTCAGTTGTAATTAAAACATAAGCCATGGGCATAACTTCATTCTCCAATTTGTCCTAGCCTAATAATTCTTTATTCGTAATTAAGATAAATAACTTGCCCAACAAAACACAAAACATGCACATACAACCCCCTGAACAACAAATATTTCATGAAAACTACATTTGAAAACAAAAGATTTTTTCCAAAAAAAGGACATTAAATCTAAACATCAAACTATACAAGCCAACGTTTTATTTAGCACAGTTGGTCATATCAGTGTAATGTCCAGCAAACCATTTTTCGTTAATCGCTACAAGAAATTAGGATGGTCATACAAAAAACCAAACCTCAAAAAAGCAATAAGAGTTAACACCATCAACGCCAGCAACAGCAAGGTAACTTCAAGACTAAAAACACGGGGAATATTCATAGAAAAGATTCCGTTTCTTGAAAACGGTTTTTGGATAGAAAAAAGCAAATTTTCTATCGGAGCAACTGAGGAATATCTTTTGGGGTTATATTCAATTCAAGAAGCTGCTGCACAAATTCCAGCCATGTTGTTCATGGACCTGACAGGCAAAACAGTTCTTGATGCATGTGCATCCCCAGGAGGAAAAACAGTTCATTTAGCCAGTTTAATGAATAACACAGGTTTAATCGTAGCTCTTGAACTAAAACAACGAAAAATGTTTCCATTAGTAAACCAACTGGAACGCAGCCAAGTGAAAAACACGGCAGTTTACAATTTGGATGCAAAAAAAGCTTCAACTTTAAACACTGAATTTGATTGCGTTCTCTTGGACCTTCCATGTTCAGGCAATCCGATAACAGACAGGGATTGGTTTAACAAACGAACAATCGATGACGTACACCGGAACGCCCGTCGGCAGCGACAGATTTTAACTGAAGCTACAAAAGTTACAAAAATCGGTGGAGAAATCGTCTATGCAACATGTTCTTTAGAACCCGAAGAAAACGAATTCAACATTGATTGGGCACTGAAAAACTTGCCTCTTAAAGTTGAAAAAATCAATTGTTATGGAGAAAAAGGATTAACAAAAGTTTTTGACAAAAAACTTGACCCGTCTATAAAAATGGCTAAACGAATTTGGCCTTACAAAACTCAAGGATTCTTTGTATGTAAACTCAAAAGGGAAGAAAACCAGTGAAAGAAATTAATGAATTTGTAGCACAATTTGGTGTGACAATCTCCTTTGATGACAAACAAGTAGTTCGAAAAGCAAACAGGTACTACATGCTTTCTAACAAATTAATACAGCAATCTCCGAAAGGATTCTTTTACGCGGGAGAATACCTAGGAGCAGTGAAAGGAACCGGTTTCTTTCCGGGGTTTGCCTTGTTAAGATTAATTGCAAAAACCAAAGCAAACAAGATAACCTTAGACCAGAAAGCAGCATGGCTTTTCATTTGTGGACGAGACATATTCAAACGCGGACTGCTAAAAGATGGGAACCTGAAAAATGGCGAATACACATTAGTTGTAAACGAACATGACGAATGTTTAGGGTTTGGCAGGGTAATGATTAACATTCGGGGCGAAATCGACATGGATAAAGTTGCCGTAAAAAACATACTTGATGTCGGGGACTTTTTAAGGCGAGAAAAAAAGGCACCCAAAAAAGGGAACAAAAAACCCTTGAGATTCTGAAATGAAATGATCCAGTCCTATTCAAGACTTTTTTTGGCCACGCTTTTCAAGGTTAGCAACCCGTTTTCTTAGGGATTCAACTTCATCTTCTAAGGCGTTCATTCGAGCTGCACTTAATTTGCCCATTAGTTTGGGCATAATCTTGATGTCCATCCTGGACTGAAAATCAGATTCAGAAATTTTTCCCTGAGAAAACTCCAGCCATAGCTTAAACGCAGTTTTTTCATCGGCAGTTAACATTTTTGTGAATTCATGGGTCCATCTTTCTTTAAAGCTCATTGTTTTTCCTCCAAAATACATGCAAGAAGGCGTTTTATGTCAGGCCATTCAGAAAATTGTTTTGCTGAGGTTATAAACCGTTCCAAACATTCGCTTTCATGCCCCAACTTTTCGTACTCTTTAGCTTGCAGCGCCATCTCAATCTTGTCTAGTTGCAGTACAGCTTTAGCTTCTTTGGTTTTTCCTTGCTTATATTCAACCCAAATCGATAAGTAATTGTCCCTTTGGGTTTTGGGCAGCAGATCTAAAATACTACGAATTGCAGCTTCTTCGTCCTGTTTTGTACGGGCAGTCTTTTGTGAAGGCATTAAGTCCCCAATTATTGCTTCGGGAAGGTCATGAATCAGCACCATTTTTAAAAGTTTTAAGGTATCCAAGCCGTTCATGTCAGCATATAACATACAAAGAATAGCGGTTCTGAACGTGTGATCTGCAACAGATTCAGGGTCGAAAACTCCAACATCGACCCATCCTGTTCTTTGAATTCTTTTCAAAGTTCCGGATGCCTCCAAAAATTTGATTATATCCCGAGGGCTTGAGTCTGCCGAGTCGTCCAATACTGAAACACCTTTGCATTCAATAATAAGAATAATAGTAAAGATATTTCTTATGAACTTAAAAGATGTAATCAAACAAAATTTTCAGTTAACAGTTTTTAATTTGGTTGATTAAATCAAACAAGAAAACCGATAAGCCATTGTTAGTTTTGGCGTATTTAATAAAATAAAAAATAATAAAAAATCTATTTTTAGGGATTGATAGGCGATATATTTCTGGGATTTCATGGGTGCATTATATGCTTAGTGCTATTTCGTTCACTTTTGCGCCCAAATATTCAAAGGATATGATCTGTTTACCAGTCTTCCTCTTCTTCTTCATCTTCTTCCCAATCTTCCCAATCATCTTCTTCAAATATCATTTCTAGTTCACCTCCATAGTTGGAGCCTACCAGAGGCGTTCTCCAAAAATCAAATAAGAGTTGTGCAATTAAAAATAACCGCAAGAATTAGTTTAAACTTGATTTACTACGATAAAAAACCTTATTTAAATAAAAAAACCATTTTTAACGCCATTAAAACAAAAACAGCTGAAAAAAACCAGCAAACAGTGATTAAAACTTCATTTTACGAACATTAAGGTAATTACTTTTGAATTTGCATATAAAAAACACGATAACCTTAATTTTGAAAAAAATAAAGTTATAAACCCAAAAACATCGTCGGAACAGCATTATTAATAATTGAAACATCAGGAACATGGCGACGAACAAAAATATGAAAATATTTCTTTGTAAGCTGACGTACTTTGCTTTCATTTCCCGCATATTTTACATGAAGCAATTCGTGTATTAAAGCAGCCATTGCCCTATGTTTTAGGTAAAAACGAACTTTTTGTTTTTTATTATTTTCCATTTTCTTTTTCACAAAACTCTGTTTTTTTGGAAAAATCAGAATAATTCCATCATTGCTATTGCATCGCCCAGCAACAGAATTGCCATTTTCTTTTTGAAAAGGAAAAACCCTGACCTGAATATCTTTGACAACCTTATTTTCTATTTCTTCCTTTTTTATAATCCAGTGCAAAAATTTTTGGAACAAAGGTTTTTTCAGAGTCTCAGAAACAACCGAGGCATAATCCGTATAAAACTTTAATTTATTTTCTGAACAAGTCTCAAGTTTTTTTGAATCTGCAACCACTCTAATTTTGTTTGAAAGTTTTGAAGCACTCATTTTTACACTAGCTAAATCATCACGTGAAAAACTATAAAACAGAATTTCTGACGCGTCTATGATTTCAACTATATATAATTGAATGATTGCTTTTAAACGCTTTCAAAAGTTTAAACCATCAAATTATGCTTGCTCTAAACGTGTGTTAACTTTTCTTAGTGCATGATACGCCCGCATTAAAATTTTAGTAAAATCAATTTTTAGCCAAACCGTGTAAACAGAACAAACCTTCTTTAAGATTAAATACCGTCTTTTCAACCTAGAAAATTCACCCCGAATCAGTTCGTAATCTTTTCCCCTGCAAGCTTCAACGTATAATTTTTTGCAAGAACTAACAATATTAAAAACCCCAGTTTCAATTCGATCTTTAGTTTCATCTAGAAGGCGTTCAACTGCAACTGGATTCAAGATTACAACCCGGGAAATAATTTTGACATTTCCCCCGATATCTCGAATAAAATTAACAAATTTTAAAGCATCAACAAGACTAGTTTGTTTTTCATAAAAAGAACGTTTCTGAGAAAAAGCGTAAACAGAACGACGCAAACGAATACAAGGTGCTTTTCGAAGAAAATTAGTCACTTTTTCCCGGTTTGCTCCTTTAGGAAGCGTAAAAGTTACCACCACCAAGCTTCCAAGACCTGAGAACGCTTTCTTTTTTGCAAGTTTGGGGTTTTTGATTTCCCGTAAACGTTTCATAACCACTGGCTGATTATTTTCAAGAACTTTTAAAACATCATGCATTTTCTTTTCTTCAATTTTCCAAAATGCTCTATGCAATTGTTGGCAACCAAGCTCCTTTAATCGCCTAGGAATTGCACTTCTAGCTTTAGACTCCAGAGGAGCTCTATACACTACATACAAAGCCATGGTTATCTTAGCCTTCAGTTAACATCAAGCATTTATGTTTTCCCACATCCCCCACCATGAAACAACATACCAACAATTAAAAAGAAGCACCCAGCAACACAACATAATACCTGTTCAGGTTGCAGTTTAAAAATTCAACTGAAAAAACAGCATCACTAAGAAATTTCACAATCATCTATCTTATTCAGGGGCATCAATCAATTGGTTCTTTCCATTATGTGACAACTTTTTAATTTTTCGTTCTCTTCGCATGGCGTCACCACGAGTTTCACAAGTTTCGACATAAACCAGCTCTTCAGGTTCATGGATTTTTGTGTACCTTGCACCCCGTCCTTTCTTATGCAATTCAAATCGTTTTTTTGCATCTTTTGCATGTCCAGTGTAGTAGCTGCCATCCGTGCAACGAAGAATATAGACATAATACACCATACTAGAACCCCAAGCATTACAGACAAACCTATTTTTGTTCTGTCTTAAAAAAATTGCAGATACCCAAAAAAAAAACAAACAATTCAGGAAACTAAATTAAAATTGCCAAAAATAAACCTTGAGAACAAATCAGTATTTCTGAACAATATTTGTGTTTCTGAACTCTTTTACACAAACAAGATAATGTAGTTAGTTATGAAGCACATGAAACTTTATTGGACTGCTGGTTGCTGGTTATCACTGTTTCTTTTGTCAATTTATCATAGCATAATATGCAACTATCAAACAGTTTTTCCAGTATGGTATTCCACATTTATTGTCTGGTTTACAGGAGTAATTGCTCTTTCCTCTTTAGCTAACAGCAACGACCACGAATTTAGTTAACTCACGAAATCAAAATTTAGCTTCAATCAAAATGATACTTTCAAACGGAAACTTAACTTGAGAAATAATCTGTGCATGCAAATTTTGTTCAGTAAACATTTCAATAGTTCGTACAGGGTCAGAAAGAGAAGATTGAACGAGCAATATATGACCTTGATCAGTTAACCAATGGGGAACATCTGCTATAAATCGATCAATTATTTTTCTCCCGTCTGAACCCCCTGCCCATGCTTTTCCTATCCAACTGTTTTCTTCTCCAGGTTCAGAGGGCAAATACGGCGAATTGAAAAGAATCAAACTGAATTTTTCATTGTTTTTGATCGGACCAAATAAATCTCCTTGGAGAAAAACCATTTTTTCTGTTAGTTCAAACGCTTTTGCGTTCTTGCGGGCACATTTGATAGCATAAGGGTTAATGTCAACTGCAACCACGTGTTTTGCACGTTTTGCACAAATTATTGCGAGAATCCCACATCCGGTTCCCATGTCTAATACAGTGTCGTTTTCATTTACTGCAATTTTTTCAGCAATCAGGAAACTGTCTTCTGCTGTCTCGTAAACGTGTTCATCAACATCAAAAACGTAGTTTTCAAAATATGCTTTTTTAAGATAAACCATGCAATTTTCCTGCGTTTCAATTAATAATTATTGTTTGACTTTTTTTCCGGTCCAATCTAACCTAAATTTTCCAAACTCATCTTTTATGCTTCTTAATTGTTCAGAATTTAACACGGGACCATCTTTACAGACCCTGAGTTCCCCTATTACACAGCTTCCGCATAAACCTATTCCGCAACGCATTATACGTTCTAAACTAGCTTGCACGGGAACATTGTATTGTTCGGCTAAAAGAAAAATTCGATACATCATTGGTTCGGGACCACAAGTGTAAATCATGTCAACATGTTCAGCTGCTAATTTTTTTTCCACTTGGCTGGTGACTAAGCCTTCAAAGCCGTAGCTTCCATCTTCTGTGGTGCATATAGTTTCTGAATCAACACTTGAAAGAAGATCAGCAATTCTGTCCAAAAACAGCAGATTATCTTGGCATTTTACTCCGCTCATTACAGTTATTTTTGATGATATTCTAACAAGATTTTCAGTTAAAGGCATCATTGGACCTAAACCGGTTCCACCCCCAACAACAAGAACATTGCCTTTTACAGGAACAAAACCATTCCCGAAAGGTCCCCGTACTCCAATGATCTCCCCTTTCTTCTTTAGGTTAAGGGCACTGCTGGCATCTCCAACAGCATTGACAGTTATTGAAGTTAATCCATCAGAAGCTATTCCAGAAAGGCTAATCGGAATTTCATCAACTCCAGGTATCCAAACCATCACAAACTGACCTGGTTCAGCTTTTGAACAAAGAGGGTCTTCAAAAGTCAATGTTTTTACAGAGCAGTTCTCCTGTTTTACTTCCAACAACTCTACGGTTCTCATACGATTTGCTGCTTCAATAGGCGAACTATGGGAACATTTATGGGAATTATACTGCAATTGTGTTTTTCCTTCCTGTTCAGGAGTATGTTCTTTTAAGTGTCTACGTTTATTAAATATGTGACGGAAAACAAAGACGTATCGAAGAGTACAGTAAAAATGCAGATTTAGAATTTGTGGGCTAATCCAACTATCTCTTTTATGGAGTTGTAGCCTTTTTCTTCAAGATATTTTGTCATGCCTTCGGTTACTGATTTAAATACGGTAATGTCTTCAAACGCAATCGCAGTTCCAATTTGAACTGCACATGCTCCAGCTAACATGTATTCGATGGCGTCTTGCCAATTGCTGATTCCACCGCAGCCAATGATTGGAATTTTAACTGAATCAAAAATGTCATAGACACATCGTACACCAATTGATTTGATTGCAGGTCCAGATAAACCACCGTATTTGTTGGCTAGAATTGGCCTGCAGGTTTCGGAGTCAATCGCCATGGCTTTAACAGTATTAATGGCACATACTGCATCTGCTCCAGCTTTTTCTGAGGCTTTAGCGATTTCAGTAATGTCTGTGACGTTGGGGGTCAGCTTTACTATAACAGGTTTGTTCACCTGCTTTTTTACGTGTTTAACTATGTCCATCAACAATGAAGGATCAGAACCAACTTGGGCTCCAGCTTTTTTCACGTGAGGACAAGAAACATTCAATTCCACGGCTGCTGCTCCAAGGTCTACTGCTATTTGGGCTACTTCTGCAAAGTCTTCAGGGGAAAAAGCATAGATGCTAAAGATAGTTGGTGCAGCTAGTTTGTTTAGTTCTTGTATTTCTTCTTTGAAATGTCTGATTCCCGGGTTGGGCAAACCCATCGAGTTCAGTAAACCACAATCAGTTTGGACTACTGTTGGGTTGCCATAACCGGTGCGCGCTTCAAGCCCCATGGATTTAGTTACAACAGCTCCAGCTCCGGATTCTATTACACGTTTCATTGATAATCCAGTGTATCCCAAGACACCTGCAGCAAGCATTGTAGGATTAGAAAGGTTCAGACCAGCAATTTGTGTAATAAGCGGATTAGCCATTTGTTGTTCCTCTTGTAGTAAAGGTTATCCACTGCAAAGATAAATGTTAAGCATATAATATAGTGCATTATCGGATGGGAAAATGGTGAAAGCTACAATAGTAGAATCTGTGATGGGCGCCTTTGGTTTTGGCGAAGACAACATACTTGTTGAAAAAATGTTTTTTCCCAAGGATGCAGTAGAAACTGCAGAACGGCTCAAAAAAATTGAAGACGGAATACTTATTGATGAAATTTCGGGGTTAATTGACAATCTGAAAAAGAAAGGTTACACTCAATTTGTTTTTGAAAACCAAAAGATGGCAATTTCTGCCAATGAAAAATTAAACATTGAAGTTTCTGTAGAGCCGTCCTCAGAGGCGGGCAGCCTGTTTCGTGAAAATTTAGTAACAATCGCTTTAGATTCAGGATTTGTTGAAAAACCTGAACAGCTTCGAGCGCATCTTCACAAAGTTTCTATGGAACTTGCAAAAATCAAAGTCAAAAAGGTCGTAGAAAAAAGAGACATGCTGGTAGCTCAGGCTGTTTTGTCTGTTGACGACTTGGATAAATCTTTGAATTTGTTCATGGGCAGAATACGTGAATGGTACGGTCTGCATTTTCCTGAATTGGATAGATTGCTCGAAAAACATGAAACCTATTCCCGTCTTGTAGTTAAGTTAGGCAGAAAAGAAAACTTCACAATAGAAAAACTAGAACAAGAAGGACTGCCACAAAACAAATCCAAAATGATAGCCGAAGTAGCAGCAGCTTCTATGGGGGCAGATATAATCGAAGATGACCTTGCTCAGATTCAATACATGTGCAGTCATGTACTGGAATTGTATAGTTTGCGCCAGAATTTAGAAAACTACGTCGAAGCAGTAATGGACGAAGTGGCTCCAAACACCAAAGCAGTAGCAGGCTCATTGCTGGGTGGCCGTTTGATTGCCCTTGCTGGAGGTTTAATGAACTTGGCGAAGCTGCCTGCAAGCACTATGCAGATTTTGGGTGCAGAAAAAGCCTTGTTTAGGTCATTGAAAACTAAAGCACTTCCCCCTAAGCATGGAATTATTTTTCAACATCCCCTTATTCATGATGGCAAACGTTGGCAACGGGGAAAAATTGCCCGCGCCTTGGCGGGAAAAATAACCATTGCTGCCCGAGTTGATGCTTTCAAAGGAGAATATGCTGCTGACGATCTCAAAGCTGACCTAGAAAAAAGAGTACAAGAAATCACTGAACGTTACCCGAATCCTCCGCCGACTCCGGCACCAACAAAACGTGAGTTTAAAGGAAAACAAAAGAACCGCAGGCAGAACCGGAGAAATAAACGTGGACCTAAACGTTAAACCCCATCCGGCTTTTGAGGAAATTTTCTGGGTTACCTTGGAAGATGGTTCCCGCAAGTTAGGAACCAAAAACTTTGCTATTGGAAACTCAGTTTACGGAGAGCGTCTAATCAAGTTTGAGGGAACAGAGTATCGTCTATGGGAACCTTTCCGAAGTAAGTTGGCGGCAGCCATACTGAAGGGCTTGAAAACGGTTCCTGTTTGTCTTGACCAGAAAGTTTTGTATTTGGGTGCAGCTTCAGGGACTACACCTAGCCACATATCCGACATAGTTGGAGAAAACGGCCACGTTTACTGTGTAGAATTTGCGTCTAGATCTTTGCGTGAATTGGTGAATAATGTTGTAGCTTTTCGGTATAACATGTCTCCAATTCTTGCAGATGCACGGTTACCTGAGTCCTATTCTCGAATGGTAGAGCAAGTAAGCACCATTTACTGTGATGTAGCTCAACCGGAACAGGCTAAACTTTTAGCAGATAACGCTGACATGTTTTTGGCAGAAGGAGGCTGGGTTATGTTGGCGATTAAGGCTCAGAGCATAGATGTAACCAAAGACCCTGCAGAAGTTATCCGAAAAGAAACCGCAATTTTAGAATCACGAGGATTCAACATCAAACAAGTAGTCGGTCTAGAGCCCTTCGACAAAGCCCACGCCATGGTTGTCGCACAAAAATAATCTGAAAAAAGTTATTTTCAATATTGTACCTCAATTAATATATTTAGATGAACAAAAATCCAAAAGGCAACCATCAGAGCAAAATGTGTGCAGTGAAGAAAAAAATAATTTTTTGGATATTTGATTTTAGTCCTATTTTTTAAAAAAAAGACCTTCGTATTGATGCTTGAAATTTAGCTACTGAAAGCTTTTCTTCTTTCATTCGCATTTTTGTTCATTTAAGTATAGTTAAATGTCACTAGCACAATTTACTGTTTACAAGTTAAAGGGGAAAAAACAGGAGAAAAAAGAAGGAATGAAGCCTTTTAGTTTTGTTCACGCTGCAGATTTGCATCTGGGTTATGCTCAGTATAATTTGGATGTTCGCCGTAACGACTTTAACAATGCTTTTGCCGAGGTAGTGGACAAAACAATCCAGTTAAACCCAGATTTCATGATAATTGCAGGGGACATTTTTGAGCAAGCACGCCCAACTAATTCTACCCTTGAGGTTGCGATTGCTAATTTTCGGCGCTTAAAAGATGCAGGAATTCCAGTTTTGGCAGTTGATGGTTCCCATGATTCTGCTCCTAATGCAGTTACGGGCACGATTCTTAATCCGTTGGACAGCGCAGGTCTAGTTTGGTATTTGCCCCGCCATGAGGGGGCATGCTGGAAAAATGAGAACTGTTACGTTTATGGCATTCCAAACTTTCGAACCCCCCGAAGAACCCAAGAAGAGTTACCAAAATTTTTAGAAAAATACAAACCCGCCCCTGACCCCTCGTTGTTTAATATTCTTGTTTTTCATATGGGATTAGACATTCCAGCGGTTAAACCCCCAAAAATGGAGGCAGAAGCCAGCCCCGAAAATCTTCCTGAAGGTTTTGATTATTATGCGGGGGGGCACATTCACAAGCCGTATAATTCTAGGTTCAAGAAAGGCATTATTGCTTACAGTGGCGGAACAGAAACAGCAAGTTATGACGAAGCAAAAACAAAGAAAGGCTTCTACCATGTCCACGTAAATAAAACGGGTAAACCAAAAATTGAAAGAATATCTTTGGAAACTCCCCGCAAGTTTGTAATTTTAGAGCAAACCTACACAGGTTTGACCCCAGCAAAAATTACTGAAGCACTTATACAATTAGTTAAAGACAACGACGAGCAAGGCGCCATTGTTGTTCCAGTTATCAAGGGTGTGTTGCCTGCAGAAACTACTCGTGGAGAAATTGACCTAGCAAAAGTAAGAAAAACTGGAGAAAAAGCCCTTCTTGTTCATCCGATAGTTCGTCTAAGGGAAACTGAACTTTCAGAGCATATAATCAAGTCCATTTTCGGAAATGATATGAAAGACCTGACAACCAAAGCTTATGAGTATTTTTTTGAAATCTTTTCAGAAAACTACAAACGGGAAGAAAGTGAAAAAATTGCACGCCTTGCAGTTGATTTGATTAGTCCCTTGGTTGCGAAACAGGAAACAAAAGTGAAAGAAAAACTGGAGGAGTTCCTTTGAAACTAGAGTCTCTTCAGTTAGAAAACATCAGGTCCCATGTTAAAACTGTAGTCCCCTTTGTAGGTGGATTCAACTGTTTAGTAGGGGGACTGGGGCAAGGAAAATCCACGGTGTTGTATGCTATTGATTTTGTCTTGTTTGGTGACCCCATCGGCAGAAGTTATGATTATTTGCTCCGGGAAGACGCCCAAAAAGGAAAAGTTACTGCAGAGTTTATTCACAACGGCAAACATTACAAGATTCAAAGAGCCCTAGAAAGAAAAGGAAACGGCATCAGCCAAGACACCGACCATCTCAAACTTTACAAAGACGGCGAACTAGTTGCAAGCAACAAAAACGACGCGGTGCTCGAAGAATTAACTGCCTTAACGGGGTTAGACAAAAATATTTTCCGTGAAATCATATGGGTACGCCAAGAGCACCTTAAAGAATTGATAGATATCACGCCACGGCAGCGTCAAACAAAGTTGGATAAACTTTTTGGCCTTTCTAACTATGATATTGCTTGGAGCGGTTTGCACCAATTTGAAAGAGAATACGAAGTAGAAAAAAGAGTTCTGGAACGGGACGTTGACGTAATCCGTGTTGGAAAACTTGAAGAGAACTATATCAATGCAGTTGAAGAATTCTCATCAATTACAGGTCAAATCCATGAAGCAAAACAAAAATTCGCACAGGCTGAATCTGAACTTATGAAAGCTTCTGCATGCCTTGAAAGTTTAGAAGAAATGCGAAAAACAACCGAAGAGTTACAAAGAAAACAAGTTCAACTAAAAACTAACCTTGGCAATCTTGGATACCAAATAAAAAAAATGTCAGTTCAAAATGAAACAGAAAAAAGACGGTTAGACGAACTAAAACGCCTCATAAACCAGATGGAAACCAAAGAAGAACAAAGCCAAAGAATACTCCAAGAAATCGGTTGGGATTTGGATAAACCGTTAACGGAATACCAAAACCAGTTATCAAGAATTGAAGAACAATTACGAACTATCCGTGTTGAGCAAGGCACCACTCAAAGAGAAATGCAAACGTCAGAAGCAAACATTTCGAGCATAGTTGCAGAAAACAAGTGTCCCCGGTGCCTTCAAGAATTAACGGGTGATTATAAAGATAGCCTAAAAAATAATCTGCAACAGGAAAAAGCTGAGAAACAAAAACTGTTAACTGAACTGCAAGAAAAACTGGATGAATTAAGAAACGTTCAAAGCAAAGCAAGCACTGCAGTTTCCAATCTGCAACAGGTTATTCTTAGAATCGAGGACACAAAACGACAAATTAATGAAAAACACGAATTTTTGGCTCAAAACTCTTTGGAAATACAAAAAGCAGAAGAGGATAAAAAAAACCTGCAGAAACAGTTAGAGGAAACTAGAACAGAAATAGCCAATTTTGATGTTGCTGAACTGGATTTTGCCCGAAAAAACAAGGAAACTGCCCTTACAGTGCATCGTGACGCAAAGAACGAACTAACTAACTTGGAAAGAAAAAAAGATGATTTAGCTATCCGAGTAGATGAACTAAAAGAGCGGATAGATATTGTTCAAAAAAAAATTGAACGCAAAGAAAGCATCTATAAACTATTGGAGATAATAGACCGTATCCGGGTTGCATACAGAAGCATTCAGCCTAAACTACGAAAAGAGTTTGTAACATATCTACAACTCAGTGTTCAACAAATGCTAGACAACCTAGTTGGCGACCTAGGACCCACGTTAAACGTCAAAATTGACGAAACATATTC
This sequence comes from Candidatus Bathyarchaeota archaeon, assembly GCA_024650005.1. Classification (GTDB taxonomy): domain Archaea; phylum Thermoproteota; class Bathyarchaeia; order Bathyarchaeales; family Bathyarchaeaceae; genus Bathyarchaeum; species Bathyarchaeum tardum. The sequence goes on from JANKMT010000001.1 coordinate 876,898, forward strand.
ACCATTTGTCAACAGCCAAGAAGGCTATGAACGGGAAGTTTCAAACCTTTCAGGGGGAGAGCGCACCTTACTTGCTTTTGCATACCGGATTGGTTTGGGACAGTTAATTATGCAAGCAAAAACAGGTCATGGACTTTACATGCTTTTGCTGGACGAACCCACAGAAAGTTTAGGACGAGAAGATGGCTCCGTAGACCGACTGGCAGAAGCTGTTAGCCGTTTGAATTCTATTGAACAAATAATTGCCGTAACGCATAACGAATCTTTTGCTGAAAAAGCAGAGCATGTAATCCGCATCGAAAAAGAAAACGGAGAAAGCCAAGTTTACATCGATAAATAAACCTGTAAATCACAGGTTTGTCCCCAAATCATAAAAATGGAATCAAGACTTTTCTATAATGGTTAATGTGCTAAAGAAACAAACATTTTTCATTGTTTTTTAAGCGTAGCTCTGGTTATTTTCTGCCTTTTTTCAAATGCTTTCGCAGAAATAGCTATTGGGGTGAAAAAAGGGGACATGATAGCATATCACGTAAAAACCACGGGTGATGTTCCCCCAGAGCATGATGTAAAGAATGCATCAATTGAAGTTATTAATGTACGGGAAAAAATAGTTGACATCAAATTTACGTCCATGTTTTTGGATGGAACAGAAAAAATTGAATATGCAAGCCTTGATCTTGAAACAGGTAAACTAGGAGAGGCTTTCATTATTCATGCAAACCTAATTAAAGGGGACACATTTTCTGAAGAAAATTATGGAACCATAACCATCAGCAAAATCGAAGAACGGGCATACGCCGGTGAAAAACGAACAACGGTAACTGCCAATAACCCTCAAAGCATTTGGTATTGGGACCAAGAAACAGGTTTTTTGGTTGAAGCAACATCGACATACTCCAATTTTTCCATTACAATTAAGCAATACAAACTAACGTCTGGCAACCCCAACCTTATGAGTTAGACCCGTTGGTTCCATAGTTTTAGTGGTGGCGGTTATTGCTATTCTTTTATTTGTTGTAGTATTTTGCTTGAGGAAAAAACAGGTTCATTTTTCGTGAAACTCTACAGGAACAGGAAGAGGCGGAGCAGTGGAAGCTAGTGCCCATCCAATCCATGCAATTACAATAAGAACGGCATAAACAATGATAACCACTGGAATTAGCACTGCCCATTCGGCGGCGGTTCGTCCTAAGAAAATGGCATCTTGTGGTGCCAAAAACAACAACCAAAAATATGCAACCATAGTTACTAAGGCTAACGCAAGAAGTATAGCACCTAAAGACTTGTTTCTCAACTGTTTTAATTCCTCGACCAATATGCCTTCACGTTAAATCACTTAAAACTTTCGAGAATAAACGCAGTTACTATGTAGGCGTCACATTTTTTTAAGTGAGGGAACAGGTAAATTTTTGGTAAATCAAATTTCAAAGGGTTTAGGGATTTTTATTCCCCGCAAATAAATTATTTTTCATATTTAATTTTAAATTTGAATTTAATAGTTATCATGGAAAAAAATAACATTAAAAATATAAAAAATTATAAAAAGTCTAACAAGACAGGATATAGTTGACAGTTTGAGAAAAAACAAAGTACCTGATGAATTAAGAGGCTCTTCAGAATTTGGAGCATACTTTTCTAGTTTAGATAAGGAAAGCGAACTCTACCAAAAAATAATAAACAATTTGAATCTCCTTAAAGGAAACATGCTCATTGGAAATAAAATTGAGAAAAAGAAATGGCCAAAAGTTTATGTAACAAAATATGAAATTTATAATCTGTTTAGAATGGAAACTGGAAAAGAAAGCCGTCTAATTTATAAATATTAGCAGAAAATGAAAAGAAAATCGTTATTGTCTTAGAGTTTTTTTCAAGCCACAAAGACTATGAACGACGTTTTGGCTATTCTTGATTAATAATCTAGTTTCACGCTTGTCTCTAACAGTTTTTTTAATTTTGGGTTGTCTGGAAAAATCCAGATAATACTTCTTCCATCATACATAATTTTATTTGAACTTTCCAGATACTGCAGTATACGGTTGAATGTTTGATATTGAACCTTTTTAGGTAAACTCTCCAGAAGTTCTTTTTTTGTTGAATATGAACCGCTTTTTTTTATTGTGTTTTCTACCATAAGAATTGTATCAAGTCGGGGTTCATGATATGTGTATGTGCTTTGGGTCATTTTTCTGCAGTTTCCTTGCTGTTTTTATAAATTAAATAATTATACAAACTTATATAATTACTGTTTTTTAATTCCCAAACCACCACAAAAATGGGCTGTTCTGCAAAAAAACTAAGAAAGCAGTTCTGCAAACAGAGGAAAACTTAATTACCCCAAACACATACTGTGTAAAAAATTACACAACGACTTTGAATTGAGGTAGCCCAGTTGGCAGACATATTGAAGAAATTCAAAAACCCAAAAACGATAGCATTGATAGCAATTTTCACTGCTTTATACGCAGTACTTAGAGTAGTACCCACATTACCAATGATTGGCTCATCAGGAAACTGGTTTTCATTATCAGATGTAATAGCACCAATCTACGGAATAATACTGGGACCCATAACCGGAGGAATAAGCATAGTTTTAGGGACATTCTTAGGAATGGCAATGGGTAGACCAGTAGTTTTCATGTTCCTAGATTTTCTTCCTGCTACTGTAGGCGCAGTTTCATTAGGGCTACTCATGAAAAAGAAATGGATTTACGCCGTTGCATTAAATGTTATTCTGTTAGCAGTTTTTCTGATACATCCAAACACTAGCGTGTTTGTTGATTATTCAGGAGTTCTACTTCCTTTTGCGTGGCTACACATCGTAGCCCTTGTTGTTCTAATTTCACCTGTTGGACGCAAATTAGTCAATTGGGTCAACACAAATGATGCACCAAAAATAGCTGCTGGAATAGCGATAATGTTCTTTATTGGAACCATGATGCAACACCTAATGGGAAACTTGCTTTATGAAACAATAATGGCAGAACCATTAGGATTCATACCTGTAACTTCATACCCTGCAAACTGGGCATTAATATTCCCAATTTATCCAATCGAAAGACTGATGTTAATCGTAATTGGAACACTAGTAGGAGCACCACTCCTAAGAGTTCTCAAAAACTCTTCCTTACTTTCAGGGCATAAATTATAATTCAAAAATCAGATAAATCCTTGAACAACGGTTGGTCCTGAACGTATTCTTTTTCTGTTTTCAGGGCAATCTCAGCTTTTGCCAGTTCTCGACCCAGATAAGCAGCATGATCCATTCGAGTTATTAGATTCATTTTTTCAATTTTGGAAAACACGTTTTCTGACGTTTTGCCTTTAATTACAATTGACGTTTTTTCAGTTTGGATGTTTTGAAGATATAATGCAATTATGTTCCCCGATATGTGATCTACTGCGATTTTGAAAATTCCTTTTTCATCCATTACTTCAGGTTCAAGAGTTTCTGTTGCAAAAATAACTTGGGTGTCTGCCTCCATTTCAGCAGAATAGGGTTCCTGTCTTAGTCTTTTGTCTTTGAGGATTAACAAGTCTAAACCGAGGTCTTTTGGAACAGAACCTCGTTGTTTTGCCAAAAACATCATTTTAGATGCAAGAGCCAATTCTCGTACAGTTCCTTTAGCCTTGGAGCTTTTTTCGGTAGCCAACAAAATGCTTCCATTGACTTCAGAAGACAAACAAGCAAGCAACGCGTTAACTCCCACAGAATCAGCATCAATTAATTCAGTAAAATTAGTAGTGCCAACAAACAAGGGAACTTCAGGGTTGCGTTTAGCAAACTCACCAAAAGCTACAAAAGAACGCAAAACGTTCATCGGCTCAACAATCAAATCAGCTAAAATGTTGTTTACTCCAAGTTTTCGGGCTTTTGCGATAATCTGCTCCATGTATGCTACTCGTTCATCAACAGTTTTAGGGAAATATCCTTGCCGTTGATTTGTAGGAATAGCAACAACTGCAACTTCAGACGCAAAAGAAGAAAGTTCATCAATGTTTCCTGCATCTAAACTAAGAATTAAATCAGCTCCCGCAGAAACAGCAGCCTGTGATTCCAAAGGGTCAAGGGTATCAATACTAATTGGAACATTCACAACTTCTTTAACTGCTTCAACTGCCTGTTGAGCATCAGCAGGTCGGGAATCTCCTGCAATCATACCGACATCAATTATGTGAGCTCCAGATTTTACATATCGTTTTGCTGTTCTTTGAAGTTCTTGTACAGACATTAATGGTGCATCAACAATTTCAGCCATAACTCTCATAGGGAAATCTTTACCAAATGCCAAGTTTTTGATAACCATGTTTCCGGGGTTTTTTAGTAACAGTTCTTTGTTTAGTTCGACCAAGTCTAACTGTTGTAAGGCTTTACGTTGAAGCTCTTCTCGAAGCAAATCACAAGCAGGCGTTACGGTTGAAAGCTCCAGTTTTTCCATAGAATCTAAAACAATAGGCAAATCAGCAGCATAACGTGGACCTTTAAAAGCTGGAACCCCAGTAGCATCCGAAACAACAGTTGTATCACCTAGAATCAGACCTGGAACTAAGATGGCATCAAAATCTTTTAGGTTCACTTTTTTTAGTTCTTTTGCGATGTTTGGCAGTTTAAGTAACGCCGCTACTTGAATCGGAAACTTCAAAACCTGAGTTTCAACACTGCTTTTTTGTGCATAACGTTTGACAGAATCCTCGGCAAGGGCTCCAGTTACTAGTAATACCTTCAATTTGTGCACCTAAGTTTTTTGTAGTTTTTCGATAACTGTTTCCAGTTGTTGTGGATTTTCTAAAACGGTCAAGTTATTCATCAACTGAAGTTTTTCAAAATTTTGGGCATCAACTGTCCTAATCCAAAGTTTCTTTTTTTCTCCAAATTTCACAGCATCATACGGGCAAGCGTCCAGACACAAACTACAGCCCTGACATAAAACAGAGCTAATTTTTGGAGTGCCATCGGAGATTTTTATGGCCGAGTACGAACAAACATCCACAACTGAACAGGGAGTGCACTGTTTGCAGCTTTGTTTGTCAATACGATAAGGTAGAGTAGTTTTTACATATCCTTCTTTTTGGTCAGTTGGTACCACATAAACTGGAACCTTTGCTTTTTGGGCTTGGGCAACAAGATTGGTTACAAGACTATCTGCGATGCCGTATACAATTTTTGCAATAGTGTTTCCTGTCGCTGGAGAAACAACTAGCATATCATATTCGCCTAAAATGAATCGTCCAGAATGGGAAAAACCAGGGTCTTTGCTAGATTCTGAAATTATTTCTTGCAGGTAACCACCAGGAGATAGTTGGTCAAGTTTGTCTTGAAGGCCATACATGTTTATTACTTGGCTTCCAGCAGCAGACAAAAAAGTTGTAACAGTAATTTTTTTTCTGTCCAATAATTTGCTGATAACGTCAAAGGATTCATTTAAGAAATGCCCTGCACCAGTTATCGCCCAAGCAACATGACAAACCATTCAAATCAGCTCCATTAACCAAGTTTTAAATCAGTTTAATTGTAGCTCCTCTGTTATTTGGGTTAGCGACGAAAACTTGTCCACCGCCATTATTTCTTAAAAAATCTTGAACTGCGCAGTGTAACTGTTTTGCTTGTGTTTTTCCTTTGACTAAACCGTATACTGCTGGACCCCAAGAACTCTGGCCCACACCGTAAGCCCCCCACGTTTTCATAAAATTGATTGTTATAGCTGCTTCTGGGCTGGAAAAGGTTCCTCCTTGAACGTCAGCAAAACAGTCTCCGACCACTACCTGAATTTTAGTTAAAGCTTCACCGAAAGCTTTGATGTCACGATCCACAAGGGCAGGCAAAAGCTTCATCACCATTAGCCTGCAAACTTGACCTACAATCTCATCGGGCATTGGCTTAACATTAGCAAAAGCGTTTTTTTCTTCAGTTTTTGCTAGACCTTTTTTTATGTTAGGAACTGCAACAACAAATTTCCAGTCTTCAGGAAAAGGTTCACGAACAATTAAAGGAGGCAAACTTTCAGCAATAACTTTGCCATTTTTTGTTTGTTTTCCCCCGTCAACAACAAAGCCCCCTTGTTCAAAAACTGCAGTGCCTACTCCGGTTCGTTTCATTCTTCCCATTACAGACGAAAGGTCTTGGATTGAAGCATCAACATTAAACAGTTTGGAAAGAGCAGACGCCACTGCTAAAGCTAATTGGGTTCCCGAACCCAGTCCAGTATGTTCAGGAATTGTTTGTTTGACATGTATATTGACGTTAGAGGCTATTTTATAAGTTTCAAGGAATTTTTTAGCAAAGGAAGCTGCCCGTTCAGAGTTTTCGCCAGTAACTGAAAAAGTTTCAGATTTTTCGGCTTCAAGAACAACTTTAGGAGTATCCACACTTACACCGATGCCTCCAAAGAATCTGCCTACGTCCCCGTTCAGGTCTATCAAACCAAAATGGAGCCTAGCAGGGGTTTTTACGTAAACTTTCATTTTTGGTTCCTCCAAGAATCGATTCTTTGAGTTAGGTCTGCCATAATGTCAGAGTAAACTGAGGTTGGAGCGGTTCTGTTTACAACATCTGTGCAGATGTTAACTAGCTCCAACAATCGAAGGGCTTGTTTTTGTTGTTGTTTATTTCCTTTCAGGAAAAGTTCAATTCGAGTCGCATGAACTACAGCTTCAATTGTTGCGAATTTGGCTCGGCAATAAGCATAGGGTGGTGCGTTTATTGTTTCAACATGTTTGACGTTACATAGAAACTCTGCTCGGTCAGACCCAAACGAACCTGTTTTTTCTACTGAAACTTCAACAAACGCGTCTGCCATTTTTAATCGCGGGGCGGAAACGGTTTTTGCTTTTTGGAAAAGTTCCGGAGGTAGTTTCCCGTTTGGGTTTGTTTCTTTGAATGCAGTTATGTAAAACAGGCGGGGGTTAACGGTTAAGTTTACCACAGCATTTTTTGTGATTTGAAGATTTTTGTAAGTTAAGGACGAAACGTAAGGACGAATGAACAAATGGGTAGTGTTCTGAATCACAATACCCATGGGGGCAGCGTTTGGTTTTCCGTCTGAATCGTAAGTAGATACTATTGTTTCTGCGATTATTCCGTCACGAAAACCCAAATCAAACAAGACCGTCATTTTGCTACCTCAATTAAGCAAACAGATTGTCCATATTAAAGCACATATAACTGAGTGTAATTTTTTTCACTCAATTAAGTGTTGAGGAAACAAAAATGAATGGGCAACTCTTCTTTTTTACTTACTATACTGCATGGAGTTCAACAGGGGGTCGTTGTTTGAAGTATGGACAGTATACTAGATCCTCTACGTATTCTCCAAGTCGCCTACAATAAATTTTAGAAACAACAATAGCTTCTTTGCATGCTTTGCATCGTTGATTAACTGCATTTCTTTGTTTCTTTTTCAAGCTAGTCACATCCTGATGTAAACTCGCTAACAAGAAACAATGGACCAGAATTACGGATAAGAGTTATGAAGAAAAAATCAAGATTGAAACTAAAGAGGGTTACTCAACGTATACCTTTTTTTCTTTGAGCACCCAGCCGTTTTCGTCACCAGAAATGACCCTAAAGTCGTCCTGTAAAGCTGCATTATGCAAGAACTTTTTCAGAAGAAGCCGCATGCATGACCTTGAAGCTTCTTTTCCGTCTTCAAAAGTGACTGTTACCTCTTTTTTGGTAGAAGAAACAGTTCCATCCACCTTTTCTTTCAGAAAAACTGTAAGCTCTTTTACACAAGCATCGTCATAATTTGCAATCTCAGAAACGTCAATTACTGTATTGGACATATTAAACTTAACCTCATTAACACCAAAGAAACACAACTAGCTTTTTAGTTCTTCTCTTCGGTCAACGACTTCCATTGTTCCGGGACCAGTTCCAAGCATTGTAACGGGAACTTTAAGTTGTTTTTCGATGTTTTCAACAAAAGCTTTTGCATCTCGGGAAACCTCGTCATATTTTGTAACCCCTGCACATTCTGGGAACAAAATGTCAATTTTTGTAATTGTAACTTGGGTTGCTCCATTCAACATAACTGCGCGTTTTGCTAAATCAAAATCAAAAGGAGCTGCGCGTCGTTTTCTTCCAGTGTTAGTGGCAATTTCTGCCCATCCTCTGCGTTCGGCTTCTTCCCATGAAAGTTCACCATTAAGTGGACCTGCCCCTACACGGGTGTTATATGCTTTGAAAACTACAATAACGTCGTCTACAGCTGTTGGACCAACACCAACATCTGAGCACGCTGCAGCAGCGCATACGTCTTTAGAGGTGCAATATGGATAGGTTCCATGGAAAAGGGACAGATAGGTTCCTTGAGTGCCTTCGATTAACACGTTTTTGCCTTCATCGATGGCAGTGTTTACTTCTAAGGGAACATCAACCAAGTATTCTTCAAGGTCAGGAAACTCTTTAGCTAGTTTTGCAACTCGCATTACTCGGTCAGAGTTGCATGGACCCGAACCAGAGCCAGTTGATTTGACTTTTTGTGCCAAAAATCCTACTTTGTCGGCTTCCATGTGTTTAGGTTCAATAATTGCACATTGGGGGTCAATTCCAACACGACCTTGTGCAGATAGATCGACTATTTCTTTTGCGAAAATGTCTGGGTTAACCAAAACTCCAGGACCAATAAGCAGGCGACAATCAGGAGCTGTAAAAGCGCTGGGCAACATTCTGAGCTTGTAGGTTTTTCCGTTATGGACTACTGTATGTCCAGCGTTGGGACCTACTCCGGCTCGTGCTGTTACGGCGGTTTTATCTTTTACTGCTAAATATGAAATCATTTTTCCTTTTCCGGTGTCTCCGAAAAATCCACAAACTAACACTGTGCAGGGCATAATATCGCTCCAGCATGTTCAACGTTGGCAGTTGTTCTTAAATCTTGTTTAAACAACCATGGATAACCCCAGATTGAGCAAAAATTAATGAAGTCAAACGTTGATTTCTGATTAGACTTAATAATATTAAAAAAATAAAAGACTCAAAACATATACTATTGAAAGGTTTCCAAAAATGGTGTTAAACGATAAAAAGTGGAATATCAGACTGGCAGTTGCCCTAGGGGGTTTTCTGATTTTTGTAGGAATTGTAATAACTGGAGTTTTTATCGCCAACACCATGGGGTTAATTGACGTTAACATCATTGAAACAGAAAACCTTCAGAATCTAGTCCTAGGATTACTGTTAATGATAGGTGCAATTGATCTAATAGCCGGAATAATACTTTGGCGAAGGTAAAAAACATGGAAAACAGAAGAATCCTGTCAATAATATTTGGTGCAGCCCAAGGAGGAATAGGAATAATAGCAGGAGCGGCAACGGTTATGCTGTTTTTTAACTTTCTTGAAATCCAAACATTATTCAATTTACCCACTGAATTTTTACCAATATATCTGCTGATTCTAGGACTGTTCAGCCTATTTTCAATAATAAACGGGTTCTTTTTGATTCGAGAATGGTGGAGATAAAAACCAAAGGAGAAAAACAATTTGGCTGACGAAAAAAAACATGGTCTATTTGGCGCAGTAATAATGGGATTAGGCGGTGCCATAGGCTTCGAAATTTTTGCATTATTAAACTATGCATACTTTGATTTAGCAGGACCCAGCATGGTATCTGCATTGTTCTTCGGCAGCATAATAAACCTAATAACCATGCTCAGCTACAGCGAACTCAGCGCAGCCTTACCCGAAGTCGGAGGGGAATATACATACACCAAAGTTGCATTTGGAGGAATTATATCATTTATGGCAGGTTCCCTGAGATGGTTAGCCAGCATTTTTGGTGGAGCCCTCGCTACAGTAGTATTTGTTCAACAACTGGGGGTGTTGTTTTCAGTTTTTGCCCCTTCGATTCAGGACCTAATTTTGGTCAACACATCGATATTAATTGTAGTAATAGTTGCAATACTTGTAATTCTGGCAATTCGAGGAATAGATGAAGCAAACATCCTCATAGTAGGCGGATTTTTGGCAATATTCATAATATTTCTATTCACAAGCATCGGACACACACTAACCCCACAAAATATCGTTCCAGATTTTTCAGGAGACAGCCTAGCAACATTTTTTGCCACAACAGCTTTTCTTTTCCCGATGTTTGTTGGAATGCGCGCATTAATAGCAGGTGCCCCAGAGATTAAAAATCCAGGAAAAAATGTTCCCCGAGCGTTGCTCATCACCACAGTGTTATTGACAGTAGTTTATTTCGCAGTTGCATTTGTTGCAGTGGGAATAGTTCCAGCAGATATCCCAAGAACAGCAACTGATCCGCCGTTGCTAAACCTTGCTGCTTCAACTATTCTTGGTCCTATTGGCGCAATTCTTTTTGCACTGGCAGGTATTTTTGCGAGCCTTTCATCAGTGGGAACTGCAATGTCGGTTCAATCAGGTTTACTTTGCGGAATGAGCAGAGACGGATACATCCCCCAGACATTACAAAAAGTTCATAAACATTTTGGAACACGTTATATCGCAATAATTGTCAGTTCACTTTTCGTGATATTTTTTGGCACCAGTGGAGCTGCAGTGTTTCTTGGTTACGCAGCGAGTTTTGGTTCTTTGCTGGTTTTTGCTTTGGTTAACTTGTCATTGATTAAACTTCGCAGAAAAATGCCACGATTAGACAGACCTTTCAAAGCTCCCTTGTATCCTTTGACGCCTCTGGCGGGAATTGTGATGTCTATTTTGTTGCTTGGGTTTCCATTACTTCTAGGAGATGTTAACGCTTTCAGCGCCTTGCTATCCAGTTTAGGCATAGTAGCAGTTGTTTTGGTTACTTATTATCTACGGATGGTGAAACGGGAAATCGACTTTGACCGTTTACGAGTTGCCGTTGGGGGAATATGTTTGGGAGTAGGAATTACTCTGCTGATAGTAGCACCAGGTATTGCACCTCTTTCGGTGTTCCCTATAATTATTCTAGTAGGATTAATTACTATAATTGCAGGCATGCTAAACATCGTGGCGTCTGCACATAAGCCTGATTAACAAATTTGGAAAAATAATATTGGATGTGAAAAAGTTGGCGAAAAAACGCAAAAAAGACAATGAGATTTCTGTTCGTGCCCCAGATTACTTGCCGAAAAAAACACCAATCTTTAAAGACACCACTGGAACAGAAGCCTTGGACGTCTTCAAAGTAGTAAAGATGATTGGCAGAATCTTGTCCTTAGCCATGTTCGCAGTAGGAATCTTTATCGTTTGCTTATCCGCCTACAGCATTATAATGTCCATCAGCATGTTCCTAAACCCAATGTTCATGATAGTCCTCGGAATAACCGGCGCACTAAACATATTCTGTGGACTATTACTATTAGCAAAAAAATAAGCTAGTAGATAGAAGTTTGTTTTAACATTTTTAATATATTACAGTGAACCCTTCTAGTTGTGAGGAAGTTTCCAGTTGAAGTATTCTAGTATTGCTGAGGCTTACGAAAAAATTGAGGCAACAACAAAACGTCTTGAAATGACAGATTATCTAGTTGAAGTCTTGAAAAAAACGCCAACTAACATTATCGACAAAGTTGTATACTTGACTCAGGGGAAACTGTATCCTGATTTTGTTGGTATAGAAATTGGAATTGCTGAAAAAATGGCAATTCGTGCCGTTGCCAAGGCTGCAGGCCATAGGGACACTCAAATAGAAAAAGAGCTTCAGACAATTGGAGACCTTGGGGAAACGACCCAAAAGTTTATGGAAAAGAAAACCCAGTCAACATTTTTTTCTACTCCTTTAACAGTTCAAAGGGTCTATGATACCCTAGATAAAATCGCAAAAGCAGGGGGTTCAGGTTCAGTCGACCAGAAGTTAGCCCTTTTAGCAGGTCTTTTGTCTGACGCATCCCCCAGTGAAGCAAAATATATTGTCCGAACAGTAACAGGCAGTTTAAGGCTGGGAATTGCAGACATGACCGTATTGGATGCATTAGCAATTGCTTTTGGTGGAGGAAAAGAAACCCGTAAACCTTTGGAGCGGGCTTACAATATTTCTTCTGATTTAGGCAGAGTCGCAAAAATCGTTTCTGAAGAAGGAATGGAAGGAATCAATAAATTCAAAGTAATGACAGGAGAGCCAATTCGTCCGATGCTTGCTGAACGGTTGGGTTCCTCGGAAGAAATTATTGAGAAACTAGGAGGAAAATGCATTGCTGAATACAAGTATGACGGAGAACGGGTGCAGGCGCACAAAAACAAAGATGAAGTTATCTTGTTTTCTCGTAGGCTAGAAAATATTACTGATCAATACCCAGACGGGGTTAAGTATATTCGTGAACATGTTAAAGCCGAGCAGGCAATAGTAGAAGCTGAAGCTGTTGCCATTGACCCTCATACGAAAGAAATGAAACCCTTTCAAGAACTGATGCATCGCAGGCGAAAATATGGAATCCAAGAGGCAATGAAAGAGCACCCTATCGTTTTGTTCATGTTTGACGTTTTATATGTTGACGGAAAAGACTTAACCCAGCAACCTTATTCAGTTCGCCATAAGTATCTCAAGAATATTGTTGAACAGACTGACAGCATAAAAGTTGCAGAAAGCATCCTTGCCGAAGACCCAGAAGAGCTAGAAAAGTTCTTTGGAAAAACTGTCGCCGAAGGCAGTGAAGGAATAATATGCAAATCCGTTAACGAGGATTCAGTGTATCAAGCAGGTGCCCGAGGCTGGCTGTGGATAAAATACAAGCGAGATTATCGCACAGAAATGACTGACACAGTAGACCTTGTGATAGTAGGAGCAATTCATGGAAGAGGAAAAAGAGCAGGAACATATGGCACTTTTCTTCTTGCAGCGTATAACCCAGACTCTGACGTTTTTGAAACGGTAACAAAAGTTGGAACAGGATTAACTGATGCAGATCTTGAAAAACTTCCGCAACTTCTTAATGTACATAAAATCAAGCATAAACATCCACGGGTTGAATCAAAAATTGATGTTGATGTTTGGTTTGAACCAGCAGTTGTTATTGAAATCAGGGGTGCAGATTTAACGTTAAGTCCAGTTCACACATGTGCAATTGGAATCATACGTGAAGGCAGTGGAGTTGCCATACGATTTCCACGATTCACGGGCAAATACAGAGTAGATAAAGCAGCTGAAGACGCAACAACCCCAAAAGAAATTGTTGAAATGTACCGAAATCAGCACAAAAAAATTGATGGTTAATCTTAATTTACTGTTCTTTTTCAACAGTGTAGACTAGCCAAACATATTTTTTGTCAAAAGTTTCGTTGTGAATCAAATTCAGTTTCAAGTTTTTAGAATCTAAAAACATCCCGTAACAGCTAGGTCCAACAATAACTGGATGCACTAGTAAACTGATTTCAGTGACTAAACTTTGATTCAACAGCAAGTTCCCCAGCACCCGCCCGGTGTCTGCCAAAACTGTTTTTACGCCATATTTTTGGGAAAGTAGCTCGAGGGCACATTTTAAGTCAACGTGTTTTTTTCCTACAACATGAAAATGGTAGTTTCTTTCTTGAAGATATTCAACGTATTCTTGCGGCGTTTCTTCAGTGATTAATACAATGATATCTCTGCTGTATTCTAAACGCCTGCAGGCATGAAGTACCCCTTGCAAAATGCCTTTAGAATCCACGGTAACCCAGTACGGAAGACTGTTAGAGCGATTTGGTTTTTCAAAATCTGATTTGTTTTCTTCAGGAATGGGTTCATTGAACAATTCAAAACCAGCGGTCATTGTTTTTGAGCCAATCAGATGAGCGTCAGCATTATAATTGCCTGCAATCTGGTAATGTAGTTCCATGTTTACTTGAAAATTAGTTAACGATTCATCCAAACTAACAGAATTATGTAAAACTACTTTTGGCAACATTCAGTTTCTCACCTAAAATCTATTTTTCTTTGAAAAAAATGTTCAACAGTAGCTATATAATAATTCCTTGAAGATAAATCAAACTTAAAAGAGGTAGTTTCATACATCTTATGGGGTTAATAGTCTAACACACAAGGTTTAGCATCATCCAGAAGGAAAAAAATAATGAGTGAACAAAACGACGAAAAAGAACAAATCAAAAAGGTAGCAAAGCTTCGTGCCAACATCGAGAAAAAAATACTAGAACTTGAAGCAGAACTGGATGAACAAAGAACCTTACTCAATTTAATTGATTCCACACTGGTTCAACAAAGCTTCAAAAGAGCAGAAATCCAAAAACCTATGCCAACTCAAACTCCACAGCAAGTATCTCCTAAACCAGTAACAAAACCTCAACCAGTTGCACCTCAACGAAAAGGAACCCCTCTGAAGACAATAACAGGGGATGTTTTGGCAGAATTTGTCTCGGAAAAAGATACCTTGCACATAATTTTTCCTGAGGACAAAAAATTTGACATTACTACGCCTCCATTCACGTCATTTTTTGTGGAAAGAGTCCTAACAAACATGCATGAAAAAGACAAAGAAGATGCCAACTCCGGCAAGTTGGACCCTGATAAAGTGTTGTCTTTTGACATAAAACAGGAGGGCAACATCATGAAGGAGATAGTAATCAAGAATCTTCGCCCTGAACGTTCACGAGAAGTAAAGTCTTCGATTCGGTGGACTTTAGAAAAAATGTACGAACGTATGAAACAACAAAACTAATCTGCTAACACATTATCATCTAGTTCCGAGGTTCTTTATCTCGGAACAAACGTGGAATATGAAAAAAATGAAAACCAGCCAGTTAGCCCCTAAAGTAATCAGTGGATTTCTCAAATTCAAGGCAGGACGACCTACACCACTTTTTGCATCATATAACGTTACAGGCAGGTGTAACATGAAATGCAAATTTTGTGAATGGTGGAAACATGAAATCCCTGAACTTTCAACAAAAAAAGCGTTAGCTGCTATAGATGCAGTTTGCAATTTAGGAGTCCCATTTTTTGACCTCAGCGGCGGTGAACCTCTCTTACGCAAAGATTTGATTGTGCTTGCCAAAAGAGTTGCTTCTCATGGTTGTTTGGTAAGCATGAACACCAATGGAACCTTGCTGACTGAAAACATAATTGTCGAAGTTGCAGGCGTTTTTGACACTGTTGTGGTGTCCCTTGATGGACCAAAACGGATGCATGATGAAATAAGGGGAGTTCCCGGAACATACGAGAAGGCAATTGAAGCCATAAAACTGTTGAAGGCTCATGGAGTAAAAACTGGAGTGAACAGTGTTGCCACACCATGGAACATCGATGTTTTGCCTGAATTTATTGAAGAACTGCGCAGCATTGTTGACATTGCTCAAGTTCAACCAATGCATCCTTATCCGCCAACGCCAGAAAATATACCCAGCAAACAACAAGTTTCTTTTCTTATGGATTACTTGTTGGCTCTTAAGCGCTCAGACCCCAGTTTCTTAGCCTTACCAACAGAATTCATCAAAGGTTTTGAACAATTCTTCCAAGGAACAGCCCCAAAAATATGCCACGCAGGAGAACTATACGTTGCCATAAATCCAGAAGGAAAACTTTTGGCTTGCCCTGCACGGTCAGACCTTATTCTTGGAGACGCAACAACTGACTCCATTGATACAATCTTAAAACAAAGAAACACAAAAGGATGGCGCCAAGTATCAAAATGCAAAGGATGCTGGCTGGAATGCACAGCAGGAGTTTCGATGATGCTAAAGAATCCCTTCAAAGAAGCGTCGCAGCTTGTAGGTCTTTGGGCATCCCGTTAAAATAACTAAAGAATATTGTTGATTAATTTTTTTGGCGTTTGTGTTCTTTCATCATACAGTGGTCCATTACTACCGTGAGTCCTGCTTGTTTTGCTTGTTGGGCGGCTTGTTCATTGATTATCCCTTCTTGCATCCAGACTACGTGGGGATAACCAAACTTTGTTTTTAGTTTTACAGCTTCTTCTATTACGGGTAAAACTTCATCTGAGGGCCTAAAAATGTCTACGATATCTATGGGTTCAGGCACATCAAGGAGACTTTTATATGCTTTTTCCCCTAAAACGTTGTCAACAAAAGGATTAACAGGAATAACATGATAACCTGCAGCTTGAAGATAACGTGCTACTCTGTGACTATGTTTAGAGGAATCCTTGGAAAGCCCTACAACCGCTACGGTACGATAGGTTTCCAAGATTGCTTTGATTTGTTGTTGACTCAAAGTTTTCCAAACCTGAATTTGGAAACTCAACCGAAGTCTTGAAGAAGCTTTTCTCCAATGGTTTGAATCGCCTTTACACTTTCAGAAGTTTCTGCATACTTTAGGGGAGCTTCACCAAGCCGGTCCGCCTGCACCACCGTTATATCGTATGGAATCAAAGCAAGCAACTCAAGCTCGTTTTCATTGGTGAAATTAGTGATTAACTCTTTTTCTATGGATTCTCGGACCCTGTTACCAACAATGTAAACTTTCTTAATTCCTGCCTGATGGGCAAACAAATTGAGTTTTTTGGCAATTTCTAAAGCTTTCCTGCTGGAATCTGCAACTACTATCATAGCGTCAACTTGACTGGCTGTGCCCCTTCCCATGTGTTCTACTCCTGCTTCCATGTCAACAATTACTATTTCATCCCGATCCACTATCAAATAACGAAGCAGCTCCCGCACTACCGAGTTTGCTCCACATGCGCATCCGCTGCCAGCTGCTTTGACTGTCCCCATTACTAACAGGTTAACACCGTAAGGGGATTTCACGCCGTTTTCTTCTATTATGTCATCTACAGTAAAATGAAGTTTGTATACTCCAGGGTAGTCCGTTTTGGTTTTTTCTTCTAATAATTCTTTGTTTTCAGATATTGGAAGAATCTTGTTTGCTTCTTCAACAGGGATTCCCAAAGTTAAAGCAAGATTAGGTGAGGGGTCAGCATCGATAGCCATTACTTTATAGCCTTTTTTTGCAAAGTAACTCGCAAGAGTTCCTGAAACTAAAGTTTTACCAACTCCACCTTTACCGGAAACAGCAATTTTCAACTAAAAATTCACCAGTTTGACTAGTGTTTTGGCGGTATTTACGTTTTCTGAAAATCGACAAAAACAGCCCACAGTAACTCTCAAACAATCAATGATAATGCTGACTTTAAAAAGAATAAAAAAGAAAAAAGAAGGAGAAATACCGAATGATTTCTCCATCATAGCTAGGGCACAAATCTAAACTAAATTAGAATTGGACAAACTGTCTCATATTTTTATCATCAAGCGAGATCAAACCGGTCTAGATTCATTACTTTGTTCCATGCTGATATGAAATCATGAACAAACTTTTCCTGTGCATCATTAGATCCGTAGACTTCAGCTAAAGCCCGAAGCTGAGAATTGGAACCAAAGACAAGATCTACACGGGTGCCGATCCACTTGAGTTTGTTGGTTACTCGATCACGACCTTCGAACAAGTCTTCATCTTCTGAGGTTGCATTCCACACGGTATTCAGGTCAAGCAGATTCACAAAGAAATCATTGGTAAGAGTCTCTGGTCGTTTGGTGAAAACTCCATTCTGGGACTGCCCAAAGTTAGCATTCAACGCTCGCATGCCACCAATTAGAACAGTCATTTCAGGAGCAGTAAGGGTTAACAGTTGCGCACGATCAATCAGTAATTCCTCTGTTGATACGGAGAATCTGGTTTTAAGGTAGTTACGGAACCCATCTGCAACAGGCTCAAGTACCCCAAAGGAGTCGACGTCAGTTTGTTCTTGGCTTGCATCTGTTCGCCCGGGAGAAAATGGAACTGTTACGTCAAAGCCAGCATTCTTAGCAGCTTGCTCTACACCTGCACAGCCACCCAAGATAATCAAGTCAGCGAGGGAAACTTTCTTTTCCCCTGATTGTGCATTGTTAAACTCTTCTCGGATTCGTTCTAGATTCTGCAAAACAGTTTTCAGTTGATCAGGCTGGTTAACTTTCCAATCTTTTTGCGGTGCAAGACGGATACGTGCCCCATTGGCACCACCACGATTGTCTGAACCACGGAACGTCGATGCCGACGCCCAAGCAGTAAAAACCAGTTCAGAAATTGACAAGCCTGAAGCAAGGATTTTACCTTTAAGGTCTGCGATGTCCTGTTCGTCAATCAGTTCATGATCAACTGCAGGTAT
Source organism: Candidatus Bathyarchaeota archaeon (assembly GCA_024650005.1). Taxonomy (GTDB): domain Archaea; phylum Thermoproteota; class Bathyarchaeia; order Bathyarchaeales; family Bathyarchaeaceae; genus Bathyarchaeum; species Bathyarchaeum tardum. The sequence continues at coordinate 894,936 of JANKMT010000001.1, forward strand.
AGGGTCTTGCCATATCATTTCTTCCTTAGGAACCTCTGGACCAAGGTAACGCGAACACGGACCCATATCCCTGTGTGTCAATTTGAACCATGCTCTAGCAAACGCATCTGTGAATGCATCGGGGTCCTCATGGAAGCGCCGTGAAATTGGCTCGTATATTGGGTCCATCCGCAGTGCCATGTCTGCAGTTGTCATCATGGTTAGAACCCGTTTTGAAGGATCATGAGCAGAGGGTACAAGATCCTTTTCAGCCACATCTTTTGGTCTCCATTGCCAAGCGCCGCTAGGGCTCTTAATCAATTCATATTCATAACCAAACAACATGTCAAAATATCCCATGTCCCATTGAATCGGGTTTGGCGTCCACGCGCCTTCTAGGCCACTAGTGATTGTGTCATTTCCCTTACCAGTACCAAATTTACTTTTCCAGCCAAGTCCTTGTTCTTCAATGCTGGCGCTTTCTGGTTCAGGACCAACAAGAGAGGGATCACCTGCTCCATGACATTTTCCTAAGGTGTGTCCACCTGCGATGAGGGCGACAGTTTCTTCGTCGTTCATTGCCATGCGAGAGAACGTCTCTCGAATGTCACGACCTGAAGCTACTGGATCTGGAATGCCATTTGGTCCTTCGGGGTTCACGTAAATCAAGCCCATCTGTACTGCAGCTAAAGGATTTTCAAGATCTCGATCTCCGGTGTAACGTTTGTCGTCAAGCCATTCACTTTCAGAACCCCAGTAAATCTCCTCTGGCTCCCATACGTCTTCCCGTCCACCTCCGTAACCAAAGGTCTTTAATCCCATGGACTCCAAAGCGCAGTTGCCAGCAAGGATCATTAAATCTGCCCAAGAAATTTTCTTGCCATATTTTTGTTTGATAGGCCAAAGCAAACGGCGTGCCTTGTCAAGATTAACGTTATCCGGCCAGCTGTTAAGGGGTGGGAAACGTTGAGCGCCAGAAGAGGCGCCTCCACGACCATCCCCTTTGCGGTAAGTACCTGCGCTGTGCCAAGCCATCCTTATGAAGAGCCCTCCGTAGTGACCGTAATCTGCAGGCCACCAGTCCTGTGAGTCAGTCATCAGGGCGTAAAGGTCCTTTTTTAGGGCTTCAAAGTCTAATTTTTTAAATTCTTCAGCATAATTGAAATCTTTGTCCATGGAATTAGTCAGTGGACAATTTTTATGCAAACTTTTCAGGTTCAGCTGGTTTGGCCACCAGTCTCGGTTAGAGGTGCCCATACGGCTAATTTTTTGATTCATTTTTTCTTTCATTTTATTTACTCCTTTCATTATGTTTTTGTTTTAAAAAAATCGAATTGTATGAAATCTTGTTGAAAACCTTAATTTTCAACTAAAAATCTACCATTTCATAAGTGTTTTGGAACTATTTATGTGTTATGAAAAAGAAATGTACATGATAAAATAAATGCATCAACAGCAAGTTTTTATGTGTTGAAGATGGGTGCTTTCTTTAAAAATTGTTTTTAATTTTTAATAAATGTAAGAGATGTGTAAATGAAATATATATATTTTCTAAGTAGTCACCTTAGCATTTTCAAAAAATATAATTAAAAGATTATTTAGTGCTTCATTTTTTTAGTAAAACTTAAAATATTTGCAATACAGCTTAGGGGTAAACCTTTACTTTGCAGATAATTGGTTAAAGATGTTGATAACAAAAAAACCACTGTTTGCAATTGCAATCATCGCTCTGATTAGCTGCTCTGGCTTGATGGCGTTGTCTGTTCAACCGCAAACAATTACAAACGACACAATTCGCGTTGCATGCGTAGGCGACAGCATCACCTTTGGTTTTGGATATCCAGAAAGCCTTCAAACCAAACTTGGAGATAATTACAACGTTAACAATTTTGGAGTTTCAGCATCAACGGTAGTATATCACTCAAGTAAGCCATATGTTAACCAAAATGCTTTCAGACAGTCAAAAGCGTTCCATCCAGAAATTGTGATCATCATGCTAGGAACCAATGATGCCCAATCAAACATTAATGGGGGCATTGATAATTTTTCGTCAGATTACAAAGAATTAATTAATAATTATCAGAGTCTTCCAACCAATCCAGAAATTTGGCTGGTGACTCCTCCACCAATTTATTATAACGACTATTATTGGGATAACATGATTCTTGAGCAACAAGTCATACCCCAAATCAAACAAGTAGCAATAGAATTAGATTTGCCAACCATTGACATTAACACTGCATTAACAGATTATCCAGAATATTTTGGAGATGGAATTCACCCAAACATTGAAGGCGTTTCAATAATTACCGAAACAATTTACCAAGCCATTTCGACCACAGGATGAAATCATAATAATACATTCATGCATATTTTTAAAATAACACCAGCAAAATATGTCTTTTTGATAATTAGAGCATCATTTATGATGGATAACAAAATATATTAATGTATTATTTAATATAATAAATCTGGGGAGATATGGGAAAAAAAAGTAATCCGGATGGAGAATGCCTTTCGATTCCCGTGAACCTTATTCGAACTTTTGCAATAGTATTAGTAATCTTATTTCATGCTGCAACAGAAACAACTCCAGCAACTAATCTGTCTGCATCAGAAGCATTGGAACTAAAGTTAGCAAGAGACATATACAATTCAATTTCTCAACCTGGAGTCCCATTATTTCTTATGTTAAGTGGAGCCTTACTTTTACAACCAACCAAACTGGATGAATCCCTTGGAGTTTTCTTTAAAAAAAGGGCAATAAGAATAGGGCCACCATTCCTGTTTTGGGGAATCATATATTTTTTGTGGCGCATCTACGTTAACGGTGAAGTACTTACCACAGAAGCTGTTTTGCAGGGCGCTTTGAATGGCCCTTACTTTCATTTTTGGTATTTTTATGCATTAATTGGAATATACTTGCTTACTCCAGTTTTGCGCATAATGGTAGCTTACATTGACAGGAAAACTTTCACGTTCTTAGCAATATTGTGGTTTTTAGGCACCGCAGTTGTTCCCCTAATAGGTTTATTTGGTGCATACCAGCTCAGCGGCAACGTTTTCATATTAACAGGCTGGGTAGGTTACTTTCTTTTAGGGGCGTATGCATTAAAAGTTCACATACGGTCAAGGGTTCTTTTCATTTTGCTATTTTTGGGTTTTGTATACACAACCATTGGAACTTACTTTGCAGGTTTAATCTTGGGACCAGAATATGGCCATTTCTTTGTTTCTTGCTACAGTTTTAGCATGATTGGAATTTCACTCACGTTGTTTATGTTGTTAACAAACATTTCCGTTAAAACTATAGAAACAAAGATTCCTTTCATCAAATCCTTATTGACCATAATTGGTCAAAATACTATTTTCATTTTCCTGTTTCATGTGATGGTTTTACAATCGTTACAAATGGGTTTTTTTGGTTTCAGGATAAGCATAACAACAATGAATCCTTTCATAGAAGTACCCCTAATCACGGCAGTTACATTGCTAATTTGCATAGCAGTGGTTTATCCGTTGCAAAAAATCCCGGTAATCAATAAAATAATTGGTTCATCCACCACCAGCTATGACAAAAGAAAAGCCCCAAAAAACTCAATAAACAACAGTAAAAGCGAAGACATACTTTCATAGACACCGTTTAATCAAAAATTTTTTTGAAATCAAGGATTTAAAGAAAAAATTACCCAGAAAAGAGACAAATTTGAGTTTAGTTTCACTCCACTCTCTCCCCAAGGCTGTTAGTCGTTACGTCGCCAATTTTAATATCCAAATCAGCGAAAAACGGTATCATCAGGAGCTGAAAATCATGAATAAAATTCACTATAAAGAAACCGTAATGAAACGGTTAAACTACATCCAGATCTTAGCCCAACAAGAAAGATATGAAGAAATCCAAAACCTTCTAGAAACAAACTTCGTGCTGGTGGCCTAACATGGCAGTCTCAATATCATGCCAAGGATGCGGCAAAAAACTGTTCACTGGGCGCGAAGTAATCTCACCATACTATATCCGAGCAAGAAACGACTGCAGATGCCCCTCATGTGGAAGAAAACTATCAAAAAACCCAATGAGCGTGCAACTCGACCTACTAACAATACGCCACTAATTAACCCTTTTCGTAAGCCAAAAAAATAATTAAGCCCAAAAAGGTGTTGTTAAATCAAAGCAGCAGATGTAAAACACTGTTGCAGATTTTAATACTAAAGAAACCAATTTTTAACCTAATGCTCATTGAATACCCCATTCTTCCATTAAGTCTTGCACAGCAGCCATAATTTCGTCTTGTGTTGCTCCAGATTCTAGTAACTCTTGCATCTTTTCAGTTAGTGTTGCAACTTGTTTATCGGTTAAATTTTCCATAAAGGGAAAAGTTGAGTTTTGAAACCCATCGTCGGGAGGCATTAAATTTGATCTGCCTTCAGGAATTGTGCCGTTGAATCCGTTTTCAGGAAAAGTAAAATTAAAGTCGCCATCTGGACGAGTAAAATTGAAATCTCCTTCAGGGAACGTGAAGTTTCCTGGAGGGTTTCCGTTTCGAAAATTGTTAGGGACTTCGGTTTCGATAACATTAGTTTCTGTTTCAGTAGAAAGTTTTTCATTTTGGGTGCCCAAAAGGGCAACACCTAAAATGGTGACCAAAGATATGCTGGCTAGTATAACCACGGATTTACGTTTGTCCGTGATTTTAACCTCCTGCTCTGATTTCTTGTCGTAAGAACAGCATATATGACGCTGCAAAGCATCCGATTAGAAGTACTGATAGTACTGTTACCTGTGGCCAGCTCGATACTGCGCTTTGAGTTGTGTCTAAAGCTTGGAACGGGTTTCCGCTTTGACCAAATCCACCTTGTGTTACTCCCAGTAAAGATTGAGCGGCTTCTTCGTATAGGTATGTTGGCGAAATTGATTCTATAGCCGATTGAAGATTAGCATTGTCTTCTTGAGCATTCATGTAGTCTTGCATTTGTGTTATATCAATCGTTGAAGTAAAACCGCCCATGCCTCCAGCAGTCCAGTTCCGTGGCGTATCTACGGTTCGGGTCATTGCTTGGAAACCTTCAGGCAATTCAACAGGGACAACTGCGTTGGCTACCATTGAAGCAATAACAGTCATAAGAATTGAAAATAGCAACCAAGTAGAAATTGATGCGAGAATAGATGTTGTTGTGTTCTTAGTAAGCGTGGAAAACAGAAGACCAACTGCAAGCCAAATAGATAAATAAAGTATTGAAAGCAACGCGAACATTCCTATTCGCAAAACTTCGTCAAGTCCGGGACCAAATCCCAACAGAGGAATTGCTACACCAGTTATTATTCCAACAGTGCTTATTGTTAACAATGCAAGAGCTGCAACACCTGCAAGAAATTTGCCAGTTATTATGTTATCTCTGAATATTGGTTGAGAAAGAATAACTGAAAGGCTTCCTCTTGTTCTCTCTCGATTTATAGCATCGAACCCTAGGGCTAATCCAATTATTGGACCAAACAGCACCATCAAGTATATGAAAGAAAAACTGCTATCCATTGAGCCAGAAAATATGTTTGTAAAACTAACATTTGGGTTATCTCTAATGTAGTCAGCACCAGTGTACGCAGATAAAAGGGATAAAACCACAATTAAAGCGAACAACAGAAGGTAACGTCTACTTCCAAGATGGTCTGAAAGCTCTTTTCGACATATAGTAAGTATACTCTTCATTTTTAGTTATCCTCCTTGTAAAAATCCAGAAATATTTCCTCTAAACTGAACACTTTTGGTCGCATTATCAAAATTGTTGAACCATGTTTCGTGATAGTTTCTGAAATTTCGCGAGACTTGCCGTTTTCCATATTAACAAACAGTTTATGCTTCTGTTGTTCAACGGAAGATACCCCTTCAACATTTTCAAGTTTTCTAATCAGGTCTGAGTCTATTTTTGTTAACTCAAACTCGAGACTGCCTGACTTCTTTCCCGCAAAAGAATTAGATAAGTTGCTTATTGTATCAGAAGCCACAAGTTTTCCTTTACGAATAATAAGTACTCGTTGGCAGATTTGTTGAACTTCATATAATAAGTGAGATGACAAGAAAATAGTAAGACCTTGTTCCTTGTTTAACCGCAAAAGAATATCCCGTAATTCTTTGGTTGCTTTGGGGTCTAAACCAATAGTTGGTTCATCAAAGAACGCAACTTTAGGATTTTTGATTAGAACCTCTGAAATTCCTAGTCTCTGTTTCATTCCTCTAGAATACTTTTCAACTTTTGTGTCTGCCCAATTGGTTAAGTTTACATCTTCTAGCAGTTCATCAATTCGTTTTTCTAGTTTCTCTTTAGGGATTTCATTAAGTTGACCAATATACCGAAGATTCTGTCTTGCTGTCAGGTCTTCATAATAACCTGATCCTTCGGGCATCATTCCTGCAATCTGTCTTACTTGTTTTGATTGTTCAACAATATTATAACCCCCTACTTTAGCAGTACCCGAAGTAGGCACCGAAAGACCCATCAGCATAAGAAGGGTTGTAGTTTTTCCGGCTCCATTTGGACCAAGAAAACCTACAATTTCTCCTTCATTGATAGAAATCTCCAGTTGGTTAACAGCCGTAAACTCGCCATATTGTTTTGTTAATTGATGGGTTTGTATAATGGGTTCACTCATTTTTTTTACCTTCTTTTAAATTTTTTAAAGACTAAAACAAGTGCTAAAACTAGGACAGCAGCTATTCCAATTCCATAGATTGCCCACGAACTGGAAGTATTAACTGTAACGCGAACTTGTGTTTGGTCAGAATTATTTTGGTCACTTACCGCGCCAACAGTGACCATGTAATCTCCTGAAACTGTTCCTGATGGAGTATCTACAACCACTTCAAAGGTGCAAGATTCTTGCGGCATGAGCATATCCACTTGGGTTGGACTGATTGTGACAGCCCAATCGTCTTCAGCGTCAAAATCAAGACTAACTCCCGTAACATACGAATAACCTGTGTTTGTGACAGTAGCAGTAAAGAAAACAGAATCTCCACTGGTTGTGCTTTTTAGAAGTGTAGATAATGACAGATTTAAAGAGTAAGCGCCTACTACTGTAGCAGTTAGTTGTTTTTCACCCAGCAAGGCTCCACTTTCTGACGTAAATTGCACATCAATGTCGTAAGAGCCAAGGCTCACGGTGCTAGGGGGCGTAACTTGAATAGTGAAGGATTCAGAGCTTCCAGCGTCTATAGAAAGACGGGAAATTTCCACATTTCCAGATTTGACAACAGCTTTCCAGTTGGAGGGCGCATTAATTGAGAAGAGTAGTAGTCGATTAGCATCGCCCAAGTTTGTTACTGTGATAGAATATTCCACGATTGCTCCTGCTTCGACGGTTATATCAGGGAATTTTGTAGAAATTGCAACTGCACTTGCGTCGCCTTCTAAAGTCACTGTTAACGGAAGAGAGCTTATCTGTTGATTACCAGACTCGGCAACAATCACGACTTCATATGTTTTATCTGAAATTGCAGAACTCAGGGTTTGGACTTGAACCCCAAGCGAAATTGATTCACCTGCACCAAGAATTATTTCATTTATTGATTCACCGCTTTGAGTTACAACAGAAGCTGTCCAATTAGCAGGCAACGAACCTACAGATACTGAAAACCTTGTTTCAACATTGAAAGGATTAGTTAATTGTATGTCAAAAGCAACAATGTCTCCTGGGACTGCTATTTTTCCTGGAAACCGACAACCCATTATGGACTCAGTTACGGTTTCAACATCAAAGGTAAATTCCAATGTGGCAACAGTGTTCCCTTTAGCAACAAGGGTTAGGTCGGCGTCACCAGTATAATCCAAGGGAATGATGAGTTCTAAATTTAAATTTACACTTGCACCAGAGGACAAAGAAGCTTCGGTTATCTCGCGACCGTTGTCGTTTAAGATTCCACTAGACCAACCGACAGGGGCAGTTATTGAAAAAACGATTGACTCTGTTGTGTCTCCAACATTTTTGACTGTAAATGGCAACATAAGTTTTTCACCAGAGTTTACCACCATGCTAAGAATTGGAGAATGCAAATTCAACGTGGGCAAGGCCGATGAAGGATTTCTGATCTGAACCACAAAAGTAAAAGATGAGTTAACAGGTCCAACTGCGATTACTGAAACATTGTATTCATTATCAATAGAAGCAGTTGATGGAACAATAAAGTCCAACTGAAGGGACATGCTCTGTCCAACAGTTAAAGACACTTTTTTGATTTCATAACTGTTGGTGCTGATCTTGGAATACCAATCATCGGGATTTGTGGTTAAAAGGTCCACGGTTTGGGTTGAAGAACCAAAATTTTTGATTGTAAATGAAATTGAGATTTGAGCATCGGGATTAGTTATTACGCTTAATGTTGAGCTGGACAGTTCTATGGCATTATTCAAAACAACAGTGCCCACATTAGTTTCTGAATTTTGTAAACTAATGGTTTGTTCAGTTTCTGCATACCCATATTTAATAAATTTCAGGGTATATGTTCCAAAATTGATGTTAGTTAGTTCGAAACGCCCATTTGATGAGCTTGTACTTGTCGCAATGATTGATGAGCCAGAAAGTAATTGAACTTTAACTAATCCTAAGGGCTCTCCGTTTTCATTTTCAAGAAAACCAGAAATGTTTGAAGTTGACGCATAAACAGACAAAGAAGGAAAAAGAACAGCAATTACCGAAACAGAACATAAAGCAGTGATTAACAAAAGTTTTGAAGTTACTTTTAACATGTTTTTCATTGTTTGCAGTCTTTTGTCCATTTGGTTTTTCCCCAATTTTTTGTATAGCCATGAGTTTTCGTGTAGAAAACTCATGTTTTGAGGTTTTCAAAAAAATTAGTTAAAAGGCTTTTTCAGAATTATGCCACAATTAATCACAAATTAAATAATTCAAAATAAAAAACGTAAAAAAAGATAGATTATTGTAGATTTACCAAAAAAATATTTTTTTCGATTTCGGTAAGGTTAATAGGACTTGAAATATAACTATGTTATAGGTGAATGATTTTGCCTCCAACAAAAGTTTTAGAAAACATTTTTTGGGTCGGAGCCGTGGATTGGAACGTCAGACACTTTCACGGATTTTCATACTCCACCCATCGTGGAACAACATACAACGCATACCTAATTATCGACAAAAAAATAGCCCTAGTGGATACAGTATCCCATCCATTTTCAAGAGAAATGATTGAAAAAATCAAAGAAATAATTGACCCATCAAAAATCGATTACATTATTGCAAACCATGTTGAATCAGACCATTCAGGGGCAATCAAAGATATCCTCAAACTGGCACCTAATGCAACAATTGTAGGCACTGAAAGCTGTAAAGCAGGACTTGAAAAGCACTATTTTGGGAACTGGAAATTCCAAACAGTGAAAACAGGTGACACATTGAATTTGGGTGAAAGAACTTTAACGTTTCTTGAAGCTCGGATGCTTCATTGGCCAGATTCAATGTTCACGTATATAGAAAAAGATGCTTTGTTGTTGTCTAACGACGGGTTTGGTCAACATTTAGCGTCTTCAAAGCGATTCGATGATGAAGTAGATCAAGACATACTCATGTGGGAAGCTGGAAAATATTATGCAAACATTTTGTGGCTTTACAGTGCATTAGTGTTAAAAAAGATTGAAGAGGTACAAAAGCTTGGCTTGAAAATTGAAATGATTGCTCCAAGCCATGGAATGATCTGGCGAAAAGACCCAATGAAAATTATTACAGCATACCTGAAATGGGCAAAAGGCGAAGCAGACAAAAAAGTAATAATTGTTTATGATACAATGTGGAAAAGCACTGAAAAAATGGCCAAAGCAATTTTAGATGGAATAGTTAGTGAGGGACTAGAAGCTACACTGTATCGGTTTCCTTGTTCGGACAATGGTGATATTATTGGAGAATTTCTGGAAACCAAAGCAATTCTTGTTGGCTCATCAACAATCAACAATGGTGTTTTGCCGACAGTATCCCCATTCCTAAGAGAAATGGAAGGACTCAGACCAAAAAACAAGATTGCTGCCGTGTTTGGCTCATATGGTTGGGGCGGAGGAGCAACTGCTACGATAGAAAAATCATTGAAACTTTCAGGCATGGATTTAGTTGCACCTGCGTTAACGACAAAGTGGGTTCCAAACAAAGAAGAATTGCAGAAATGTTATGAGTTTGGTCAAGAGTTTGCTAAAAAGGTAAAAGCGTCATCTTAGACGTTTTTCTTCTTTTTTCTTTCTTTTATTATTTTTTTCCACCAGTCAGGAATTTTATAGTCTGCTGTTTTGTTCCAGTGATCAAAAGGTTTTATGTCTAGCACGGGGGTGCCGTTGAAGGCATCTAATCCTTGAACTGTAACTACGTTGCCAGTTACGTCTAGCAGTTTGACTCGGGTTAAACCAATCGGGTTAGGTCGCCTAGGTGTGCAGGTTGCAAATAGTCCAAGTAATGGCATATCGTCTCTTCCACAGGGTCTGGCTTTGAGCTGTTTTCGGTCTTGTTCAGATATTTCATGGAGCCAAAATAACACATTCAAATGAGAAAAATCTTCGATTCCCTCCAAAGCTTCGGCGTATTCTTCATTAAATACTATCTTTGAAATTACAGGTTTGTCGTTAACTTCTTTGCCAGTAGCATTTGTTTGGACAAAACCCACTGGTTTTAAACAGATATTACTCAAAGACACCAAAGTCACATCCTGTTAACACAAGAAGCAGGGCAACATGAATAGTTTATGAGCAGAATTTCATAAAAGAATGAAGATATTCGGAGCAAATTGAATTCAAAAGATTTTGCAGTTAGTTTTTGAGATTAATGGATATGCAGTCGGTTACTTTCACACACAATAAACATTCTTGTGGGATTTTAGTGTTCTTAGGGCGGTTCGCTAAATATCCGTAAGAATGAGAACAGTCAGATGAAATATTTCGTGGTTTTAACTGATTTTTTGTTTTTTGACCTTGTTTTTTTGAGCGTTTAAACTGCAAAGCACACACTATCCAATTAAGAGGGTATCTTAAGTCATATTAAATTCATTATTACCTGTTGTTACATATATCAAAAAGTGAACTATTGCGCTGATTTTATCAACTGAAGAAAAAACAATGAATCTAGAAAAATGAAAAAGGAATATCATGTAATTTCTGAGTTATCCACCCGTTTGTAAAAGCAGTATGGCTTTAGCAAGGTCTCCATCGCTTTGCTCAAGGGCTCGTTTGGCGTCTTCTACAGTTTTTCCGGTTTGGTCTGCGACAAGTTGAGCGTCTTCTTCAGGAATTTCTACTGTTTCTGCTTCGCCTTCTAGGGCACGTTCGGTAACTTGCCCAGTGACTTGAAAGATTTTTTGTCCACCCATGTCAATTACAGCAACTTGGGCGTTTTCAACGACGATTTCTTTGGTGCTGGTTTTGAAAATTACTTCTTCTACTTCGGGCATTTCTCCCATATTCATACCCATTTTTTGCATCATACGTTTTGCATTTCGGGGGTTCATTTTTCGGCGCATTTTAGTTCCCTCTTTTTCTATCTTATACTCGTAGTGTGCCTTCTTAACTTTTTTCCGCTGTTCCATGCCTAACTTTAACAGCGATTCCTTTGTTGAAAGCCAGCATTTCAGTTCCAGAAAGAACAGCCCGACCAACAGCCAAAACTTCACCTTTTTGGCTGATAACAATAACTTCCTCATTAGGTCGGATTTCCGGGTCAGCATCAATTACGTGTTTTGCAAAGGCGCTTCTTCCGTCAGCAACAAAAGGTTCAGCAAAATCTTCAAGTTTAACCCAGAGCCGCAAAGGACTAACATGGGATACAATGCGTTTGGCTCCAGCAACAGCTAAAACGAACATGCCTACAGTAGGTCTGAGGGTAGCAAGTAATTCTTCATTTAGGTAAACGTAACGGATTTTTCCAGTGTTTTTAGAATAGTCAATTTGTACATCATCTGGAAAAAGTGTGGAACCCGTGCCTTTTCCAAACTGGAAATCTGCTACAGTTCGTATCTTCTGAAGTGCCATTTCATCCATGTTTCTTCACTTAAGTAGTCAGTATCACTAAATAAAGCATTAAATCTTTATGCTATAAAGTAAACAGGCTTAAAGTTAAAAACGAAAAACTTAAAGTTTGTTTTTTGAACGTATAAGAAACAATTCAGGCGGAAAAATCAGATGGAAACACTTCATCACAATGGCGTACTAATTCCAGAACCTTACCAAGGAAAAGGTCTAACAGTAAAAATATACGATAAAGAAGTCAAGCTAACAACAGAACAAGAAGAGTTAGCAGTAGCATGGGCAAAAAAAGTTGGAACCCCCTACGTTGAGGATAAGATCTTTGCGAAGAATTTTCACGAAGATTTTTCAGAAAAACTGGGAATCAAAGTCAAACCAGGAGATGTAGATTTTTCGGCCATAGTTGCCCTTGTTCAAGAAGAACGAGAATACAAAAAAAATCTTCCAAAAGAAGAAAAGAAACGTTTGGCAGCTGACCGAAAAATTCTCCGAGAAGAAAACAAAGAAAAATATGGTTTCGCCTACGTTGACGGCGAAAAAATGGAGCTAGCCAATTATGTTGCAGAGCCCAGTTCAATTTTCATGGGTCGAGGAAACCATCCAATGAGGGGAAAATGGAAACAAGGACCAGTGAAAGAGGACGTTATATTGAATTTGTCGCCAGATGCCCCAAGACCCGAAGGCAACTGGAACGAAATTGTGTGGGAACCTGAAGCCATCTGGATTGCCCGTTGGCAAGACAAACTCAGTGGCAAAATGAAGTATGTATGGTTTTCTGATTCGTGCAGTTTTAAACAGCAAAAAGAGATAGAAAAATTTGACAAAGCTGTTGCGTTTAAAAAGAATCTTTCAAAAGTCAAAAAACACATTGAAAGTAATCTTGCTTCAGAAGATGTGAAGAGGAGAAAAACTGCAACTGTTTGTTTTCTTATTGATAAACTAAAAATTAGGGTTGGGGACGAAAAAGACCCCGACGAAGCAGATACTGTTGGTGCGTCTACTCTTCGAAAAGAGCACATCAAAATCAATGGCGATGGCACAGTTTCCTTCAACTTTTTGGGAAAAGACAGCGTTCCTCACATTTTCACTACAAAGCTTCCTGAATTAGTGATTAAGAATCTTGAAGAGTTTTCAGCAAACACTGATGCAGCCCTATTTGAAGGGGTAGGTTCCAGTCAAGTAAGCGAATTCTTAGATGAAGTAATGACAGGTCTTTCTGCGAAGGTTTTCCGTACTTTGTATGCTACGGATGCAGTGAAGAATAAGTTAGATAAAACTCCAGTTGAACCTGATCAGCCCGAATACATCAAAAAATATGTTGCAACAATGGCAAATCTTGAAGCTGCAAAGGTGTGCAATCACAAACGGACGATTTCTAGCAGTTGGAAGTCATCCTTACAAAAGAAGAAAGACCGCATTGTTGTTTTGAAGAATCGGGCCAAAGTTGCTCAGAATAAGATTAAAGAGCGGATCAAAGACGCAGAAACAAAGCATGAAGAGCGCATGGTTACACAAACAGAACGTTTGATGGCGGCTGAAGCAAAGTTGGAGCAGTACAAACTTCAATTGGAAAAAAACAAAAAACAAAACAAAGACGTTACAACCCTAAATAAACGAGTAAAGCGCCAACAGGAATTAGTAACGCGCCAGAAGCAGCGCATCAAAGACATGAAAGCCAAACAAGCAGATCGGATAGAAACTCTAAAAGAAAGTTTAGAGAAGCGTAAAGAGCGAGACGCTAGGGCATTAGAAAAGATGGAACTTAAGATTACCGTTCAGAAAGAAACAAAAGACTACAATGTTTCAACTTCTCTGAAAAGCTATATCGATCCACGAGTCTATTACGAATGGGGTAAAAAGGTGCAGTATGACTGGAAGCAGTACTATGCAAAGTCTTTGCACAAGAAATTCAGTTGGCTGGATTGTCAAGACATGCAAAAATAACAATTTTTTTCTTCTTTTTGGGTTCCAGAAGAGAAATAGCCATAAAACCCAAGGCATAACTATGGTGTAGGTAGGGTTTATTGTGGTAACAGAAACAGTAACTAGTTCAGAAATGCGGGCAATAGAAACCAACGCCGAATACTACGGCATTTCTCTTTTGCAACTCATGGAAATAGCAGGAAAAAACGTTGCAGACGAGATAGCTTCACGATTTACACCAAAAAAAACTAAAGTTGCAATATTTTGTGGCTCCGGCGGAAACGGGGGTGATGGTTTTGTTGCAGCCCGTTATTTAGCTTGTTTAGGATTCAATATTGAAATCGTTGTTGCTACCCGCGCCTCAAATATTGTTCATGAATCAGCCAAACATAACTGGAATGCCCTGCAGCCTCTTAGAAATCTTATCACAATCACGGAAGTTAAAGATTCTACGCTTATTCCCGACGTGAAAGCAGATGTTGTTGTTGATGCAATGTTAGGAATCGGGTCAGAGGGAAAATTACGCCCACCCATTTTGCAGCTAGTAGAAAAAATTAACACGATGGAAGCCTTTTGTGTTGCAGTAGATGCCCCAACGGGTTTAAACTCTGACAGTGGAGAAATTTTAGGCAGTGCAATAAAAGCTGACATTACAGTTACATTTTATAAAGCAAAACCCGGACTGAAAAATGCCAAAGAATTCACTGGAGAAATTATTGTAAAAAACATAGGGGTGCCTGAAGAGCTTGAAAAGTTTGCAGGACCAGGGGATGTAACTTTTGCAGTTAAGCCACGTTTGCCCCAAGCACATAAAGGGGAATTTGGCAGGCTATTAGTAATTGGAGGAAGTAACACGTTTTCAGGTGCACCTGCCCTCGCAGCACTGGCTGGTTTGCGCACAGGAGTTGATATAGCAACAATTGCAGCTCCAGAAAAAACAGCTACTACCATTGCAGGAATGTCACCTGCTTTGATTACTATAAAACTTAAAGGAAAACACCTGAACACCAACAATGTAGATGCCATTAAAGAACAGGTAGATTCAGCTACCGCAGTTGTTTTGGGTCCTGGTTTGGGGGTGCATGATGAAACCAAAGAAGCGGTTAAAGAAATTATTAAACATGTAGAAAAAACTGGGGTTTCTTTGCTTTTGGATGCTGATGGGCTTAAAGCATTTGCAGATTTCAAACGAAAACTAGATTGTCCATCGGTGTTAACGCCGCATGCCAAAGAATATGAAATTCTAATGGGAACTAGTTTACCCATCGCTTTAGAAGAGAAAATAAAACATGTAAATAATTCAGCGAAAGAACTTGGGGCAACCATACTGTTGAAGGGACCAGTTGATGTGATTTCTGATGGAAAAAACGTTAAGCTGAATTTTACGGGCAACCAGGGAATGACTGTTGGTGGAACTGGTGATGTTTTGTCAGGTGTTGCTGGAGGTTTACTTGCAATGGGAGTTGACCCGTTCTGTGCTTCGGTTGCTGGGGCGTTTGTTAATGGTGCTTCAGGAGATTTTGTTGCGATGGAAAAAGGATTTCACATGTTGCCAACGGATCTTCTGGATTGGATTCCCCATGTAATTGATGACCCCATGTCCCATCTGGAGGTGCGGATGAATCAGCGTTAGACCAGTAAAAGTTACGGTTTATCACGCAAAACAATGTGACCCTAGAAAATGTAGCTCGTTGAAACTAAAGCGCCATAATTTAGTGCGCCTTGTTCACCGAGCTAAAGAACTCCCCCGAGGGGCAGTAATTCTGGACCCCTTTACACCCAAAGCTTTCTCTCCTGCTGATCGGCAAAGCCTAGAAAAAAAAGGTTTGTCGGCATTGGATTGTAGTTGGGTACATGCAAAAGAGGTTTTTGATATGCAGTTACATTTGGTTCCTCGTTGTTTGCCTTATTTGGTTGCATCAAATCCGGTAAATTATGGCAAGCCTACTAAACTTAGCACGGTTGAAGCTTTAGCTGCAGCTTTGTATATTTCAGGTTTTCGTGACCAAGCAACCGAATTATTGTCCAAGTTCAACTGGGGATTGCAATTCATTGCATTGAATAAGGAACTCTTGGACGGTTATTCAGAAGCAAAAGATAGCGCAGAAGTGGTTCAGGTACAAACAGATTACCTAAATCAAATTGATACACCAAAATAGAAATAATTGTTTTAGATGGTTAGAGCCAGTCAAGATAGTTTTGTTCGGACCAGACTTTAGTGACTGTGACTGTTACTTCTTTTTCGTAGGCGTCATCATTAAGGAAACACAGGTACCAGATTTGGTTGAGGTGTTCAGAGTCGATTCTCCAGTTAACACTTCCATTGTGGGTTTCACATTCCCATCCTTGAAGGGTTCCATATGTTGATTGGTTTACTAGAGAATCAAAGGAGTCAAAAGTAACGTCAAATAGCACATCAGAGAATGGGCTCCATTTTATGGATCCTTGGGAAACAGTTAGTTTTACTTCAAACATTACTGCAGGCGCAGGCAGGTAAAAGGCTCTGAAGGTTTGCGTCTGTTCCCCTAGTTGAAAGGTGTCAGTGTAGATGACTTCTCGTTTCACGTTGTAGGCGAAAGCGTACATTACAGAAGCAAGGCTTACAGTAATTATTAAAGAAACAAGCAGCCCACATTTTAGTGCAGTTATTTTTTTCATGTTCCCACCACTTAAGAAAAACATTTAATTTTATATTAAAACTTCCGACACAACAAACCAAACAAGGATACCAAAGGAATTATTAATACAAAAAATACGAAACACTCAAACAGAAAACTGCACAGAACCACTGACATGGATTTGGATTACGGATAAAAATGATTTTTTTCTCTAGAGCAGTCTAGATTGTTATTATTAAAAAAAATGGCCAATGATAACAGTTAGGAATGCTGTTTTTATCAATGTTAAAAAACATGTATGTTGAATTTTTTGTAATTAATTTAGATTGATTATTAATTAAAATATTCATTATTTGATAATTGGTTTATCGTGCCTTTAATTTAAGCGAGAATAACCTTTTTTTAGAACTTTACTCATTCTCACGAAAGGGAAAGAATGAATATGAAAGTAGAGCTTTCGAAGGATACAAAAACACTATTCAAATTTGATTTACCATTCGCAATTCCAGTTCCTGATGATGTCTATCCAATTAGAATTGGGTCAGATTCGGGAAAAATTTCGATAAAACGAAAACCAAGAACAAGTTCGAAAGCAGATAAAGAACAATCAACCAGCCAGCTAAAATTTGACAAATATGGTGTTTCGGGTTATAGCACCCTGAAAGTGTTGATTCCCAAAAAATTGAGCATAATTGACGAAGGGCGAGGCTCAGTTCTGATTGCACCAGATATGAAGCGGTTAAAGGCTACAGAAATGGTGGTTAGAATTGTTAACCGATTTATTGAAACAACAAAGCACATAACCTCCGAGTACTGGGTAAACCCAATAAGATACAATGATATCCTAGCCCTTGAAGCTTATTTTCTAGATGGTGGAAAAAAATATTCTGTAAAGATCCCGAATTTTGAATCCAAGAAAAAAATAGAAACTGTTTCAGAAAACTCCAATGCTGATGAACAAAAAGTTAAAGCAGAAATAAAAGATGCCCTCGCTGCTGATCATAAATTTGATTTGAGTAAAAGTTTCCTGTTGGATTCAAAAGATTCCTGCTCAAAAGGAGATTTCATCCGTGCAACCATTGAAGCAGTAACTGCATTAGAAGTTACTTTATATCAGAGCATCCTAGAACAAGGCAAGAAATCAAAAGTCCGCAACAACGACTTAAAGAGAATGATCAAAACCATCGGGTCAACTGGAGACATTGATGCTGCATTAAAAATGATATCAAACGGCACTGATGAATTAGATGCTGAAACCATAAAAGACTGCAAAGGCGCCTTAACTGTTAGAAACAACATTTTGCATAAAGGCGCAACAAACGTGTATTCAACCGACACAGAAAAACGCATAATAGCAATTGAAACCATGATTCAATGGCTCCAATTAATGAAAGCTCAAGGGAACTTCAGTTAAAAATCTGCAATTCAGGTAGAGTCAATATAACTATACTGCAGTTTGATGCAGTCAAAGCCAATTCTTTAGGCAAAAAAATTAAGGGAAGGGCTTAGGTTTTTTGTTAAGCCCGTAACAACTCATGTCGTAGAAGCTCTGGCTTCATTCGGTCAAACATTTGATTTTCCCGCAGGTAATAAAGCCGAGCGTAAGCAACTTTTCGTTGAAATACAAAATCATTAGCAAGTGTTCCAAGAAAACTTCTAATTTTGTCATTGGACAACAGATTATAGCAAGCGTGACAAATGCTGTTTTCAACGTATTCTGTTGGAAGATGTTTACTCAAACCTGCTTCGTCTGCCATTGAAATTAGTTTTTGTGGACCCCAGATTCTAATTGCGTGATAAATTGGGTTTTTTTCTGAAAGGTTTAAAATTTCTTCCAGGGGTTTTTTGTTTAGGTTACCCAGTAGCAAGGGGTGATGAGTTTTTATGTTGATTACAGGTCCGATACAACCAATTATGTTTCCGTTAGGAAAAATTATTGGTGAACTACCCGCAGAACATGCAGAAACAGGGGGAACCTTGCTTGTGCTGTAATTGTTTTTATTTAGTTTTTGTGCCCTGCCAACGGGGAAGGTTATTGCAGTTTTGATTTTTTCTGAATCGGTTATTTCTTCTAGTTTTTGGACAATTTTTTTGTATTCAGGGTCGTCGTGGTTTTCTGTGCATACTGCAATTTGAAAAGGAATGTCCAGTTTTTTGGCAGCGTGAACTGCGTTTTGTACCCGCTCGAAGGGGATTTCTTTTTGGTGGTAAGCGTCTGCACTTATGGCGAGCATTTTGATGGCTGGAAGGTTTTGTAAAATGTCTATAGCTTTTTTTGGTGTTATCGCCCAGAATGCGTTGGTTACTGCCGAGACAAGTAATCCGTTTTCTTCGCCCATAGAAGAAATTTGTTGTAGATTGCAGATGTTGTAAAAAGGTTCTCCGCCAGTAAGGGAAAGGACTTTGATGTATCCATTTCGGTAGTTTGCTATTTGTTCTATCCAGTTTTGTGCAGTTTCGGGTTGAAGGGCTTCTTTTCTTTTTGGTCCGGCTTCTATGATGCAGTGAGGACAGGCTACTTGGCATTTGTAAGTGACAATTAGTCCTATATTTCGCAAGTAGGGCATTTCGGGTAGGTTTTCGCTCATTTTTAGTTCACCTAAAAATTGGATGTTTTGAAAAAAGATGGAGAGGAAAGAGATAACAGAATTGTGAACATGAAATTAGAACTGTTTTATGTCTTTGGGTACAAGCATTACGTCGTATTCTTCACTGAACTGTTTTATCAGTTCAGGTCTAAGTAGCGCTTCTGGGATAGGAATTCCGATCAGCCAAGGCCATCGGACTACGACGCGGATGTCTTTTTTGAACTCTTTCATTAAATCCACGGGGATTTTTATTGCTATGTCGTTTATTGCTGTTCTTTCCATCTTATTCAATCACCTCCAATATGTATTACTAATCAATACTTACGATACAATACATATAATGTTTTTTGTCGAAATGTAGAACCCAAATACAACTCAAAACAACAACAAAAACCTACAAAACACGATCCATTTTGAGAGTGTAAATGTAGTTTTGTAGTTCACAAGACATATATCAAAAATTCAACCAACTACAAACTTGGGATAACTAATGGCACACGAGGCAATAGAAAAGGCAAAATCGCTACTAACCAACAAAGAAAACGTAGAAAAAGTCAAATCTTTGCTTGCAAGAAAAACATCAACAGTTGAAGAACCAAAACAACCCATGATTCAAGAAGATTTTGGAAGAACAAAGAAATCAAAATTGGTAATGTGTATCGAAATTCTTTGCAATTTAGTTTCTAAAGGTCCAATGAAATTGTCCCAACTACAAGACCAAATGGAAATAGATCAAGCACGTTTAACCGCCCATCTAAGACTACTATGGGATAGAGGTCTCATCGAAGAAGAACAATTCGATGACGATCAAATATATTATCTAGTAACCCAACGTGGAAAAACAGTCCTTAAAGTAGTCAGCCCAATCCTGAAAGAAGCTCACAAAATCCAAATGCAAGAATACCACTACTTAACAAACACTCTCGAAGGCGCAGGCTACACCTAAAACAAATACCTGTAAGGTATTTGTCATCGAACAGCCCTACGAAGAGTCTATTGTTTCTTAGAAACCTTTGTATCGTGCTCCAAAATAGATTAAAACAAACAACACTTTAACCAAAGCAAGAATTAACCCGTTTTCCATAAGTCAAAATGAAAAAAAGTTTTAGCGATGTTTTTCAAAGGTATTAACAGGTCCTTCAAGCCACTCCATCCATCGCTTGGATGTATTTTTTTGCTTTTTCGGCAGACTCGAATGACCCATGAATAAAATCACATTGAAGATGCTTTTCTTTATTGGTTTTATTTGACACAAAGATTTCTCATTCGTGTTTGCTTTAAAAGCTAAAACATCCTCATCATTTTCTATATCTATCAATGTTAATGCATAGAACTTATTTTTAGCTGGGTTTTGGCTTAACTAGTAATAGCAAAGCGGAATTGATTACCACAGATATGCAACCAGCTTCTGCTAGAATTACTGCAAGGACTGGATTTAAAACCCCAAAGGAAGCTAAACTTAATGCTACAATGTTCCAGATAAAGGCGTAAACAATGTTTCCCTTCATTCGGGCAAATGCTTTCCGACTTAAGCTAATTGCATATTCAACCTTTGTCAAGTCATCTCCAAGCAAAGCAACATCAGCAGTTTCAACCGCTACATCGCTTCCAGCAGCACCCATCGCAAACCCAACATCCGCATTAGCCAACGCAGGAGCATCATTAATTCCATCGCCTACCATTGCAACAACATTGCTCTTTTTTAGTTCTCCAATAATTGCAGCTTTATCTTCAGGCAAAAGTTCAGCACGAAATTCATCGATACCCATTTGTTTAGTAATAGCTTTAGCAGTAAGCATGTTATCGCCAGTAAGCATGACAGTTTTCACCTTTATGCCCTTAAGCCGCTTTATCGCTTCCAAAGAATTCTCTCGGATAGTGTCAGCAACCACAACGACACCAATGACCTCTTTGTCCAAGGCAACTGGAATAGCAGTTTTTCCCTCGCTTTCAACGTGACACATCAATTGATTGGCTTCTTCTGAAAGCTCGGTCACGATCATCTTTCTTCCAATTAGGATGTGCTTATTTCCATAATGGGCATGCACCCCCTGCCCGGGGATAGTTTCGAAATCGGTGGGGTCAAGAATTTTAATTTTCATCTCAGTTGCTTTAGATATTATGGCCTTTGATAAAGGGTGTTCTGAAAATTTCTCAGCAATCGCTGCATACTTGATCACTTCCGTTTCAGAATAATTATTGAATGTTTTGATCTCGACGACTCGGGGTTCACCAACGGTTAACGTGCCAGTTTTGTCGAATGCCACTAAATTAACGTCTTTTAACTTTTCAATATGTGTGCCCCCTTTGATTATTATGCCATTCATGCTGGCATTCCCAATAGTTCCAGCAACAGCAACAGGAACAGCTATTGCCAAAGCACAAGGACATGCCACTAATAGAACAGTTACAGTTCTACCAAGTGCAATTTCAAAGCCCAATGTAAAATAACTAGCCACAAACACAGAAGAGGCCACTACAGCCATGATTGGTAAGAAGTAAGCAGTGAAACGATCTGCAACATTTTGAATGGGTGCTTTTTTCTCCTGGGCTTCTTCAACTAATTGGATAATGTGAGCCAATGTTGTATCTTCAGCGATTTTTTCAACTTTGACTTCTAAAGCCCCATTTTCGTTCATGGTGCCAGCAAATGTTTTATCACCTTTAGTCTTTTCAACAGGAATCGATTCACCAGTTATTGTTGCTTGATTAACTGTGCTATAGCCCGAAAGAACGGTTCCGTCAACAGGTATTTTATCTCCTGGTTTGACTAAAACGGTTTCGCCTAACATGACTTCTTCTATGGGTACTTCAACTTCTTTTCCATCGCGACGTATTCGAGCTGTTTTAGGGCTCATCTTAATGAGCAATTCAAGTGCGCCTCTTGTTCGATGGATAATGTAGTTTTCAAGGGTCATGCCGGCTTGTATTATGAAGGCTACGATTGCTGCTGCGGGGATGTAACCAACTGCTTCTGCGGTGCCAGTTTCGACCTCAGCACTAGGTATAACTAGACCTGCTATTACGGCAATAAAGATGGCTATAGTAGCAAATAATTGGGCAGTGACATTGCCATGCTTTAATGATCGGATACCATGTACATATATTTGATAACCTAAAGCAACAGCAATTAAAGCCAAAACAGTGCTGATTTCTTGGACGTAAGATTTTTGAATTCCTGTTACAAGACCGCTTGCTAAAGCGAACGCAGCTATCAAAATGACAATAATTGTACCTTTGATGTAATCTCTCATTGGATTTCCTCCCTTGATTCAACTTCAACATGGTAACCGAGTTTTTCAATACGTTCTGTGAATTTTTGCGGAGTAATTTTCTGCACATCAAAAGTTATGCTGACATGTCCAGTTATTTTGTCCACATTCACCTTTGACACGCCATTTAACCGGGCAAGAGCGTGTTTTAAGTTATCTGCCGCATAATCAGTTCCACATGAACGGCAACCAGCATTGTCTATTTTTTCGGTTTTTAATTCAATCTTCTCAATTGTCAACTTTTATTGCCCCTTTATTGCATTAATCTAAATTTTTTCATCCTAACTTCTTTGTCACATACAATCGGTACAAGACCACTCAGCAGATTATCCATCAAAAAAATATTGGTGAATTTGTTAGTTTTAAAATCGAGTTTGTTATTCACAATGCCACACCCATTTTTGTTCTAACACCAGTATTAAATAAATAAATTTAGATATATTTAATTGTTCTGTTTATGAGAAATTACATAGACACAGTTCAAAAATTCAACACCCTGAAGATTAACTAAACAAAAAAGAGAAAAACAAAGTTACATAATCGCATGTATTTGCGGTTAGTGGTGCGGTCGCCGGGTTAAGAGGTGCTGGATGGGAATTTTATTGTTCATTGGGTTGCAGTTCCTTTTATCATTGCTTCTTTTAGGGCATTGCAGAGAATTTTGAGTTCCATGTTTTCATATTCTGGTGGAGAAATGACAGTTCGGTGAGGTTTAGACATTGCTTCTCTTGTTAGAATTTCTTCGGGATTGAGTCCCCATGCTCTGATGATCTCTTTTAAGGCGTCCATTTTTGATGTTGAGGTTTTGGGTCTTATTGATAATCCGGAAGAACTGTAGATGTTACGTAGGTAATCTATTCCCTTCATTTGGATGTCATGGTACACGTCAATTGTATGTCCCATCATGTAGTCAACGTAGTCTGCTTGGACGCCAAGAGCTAGGAGTTGGGTTTTGAAGAATTTTCTTATACTATGGACTCTAAGGGTGTAAGAGCTGCCAGAACTTTTCTTCAGTAATCTAGCTTTGAAGTATAGGTTGTGGACCGAATGGTAGACTGTTTTTTG
The DNA here is from genome assembly GCA_024650005.1 of Candidatus Bathyarchaeota archaeon. Taxonomy (GTDB): domain Archaea; phylum Thermoproteota; class Bathyarchaeia; order Bathyarchaeales; family Bathyarchaeaceae; genus Bathyarchaeum; species Bathyarchaeum tardum. The sequence goes on from JANKMT010000001.1 coordinate 918,384, forward strand.
TACAATTGGTATAACTGCTCGGGTAGTTTTGCTTCGGATCAGAGGAGAGTCGCTAGTGATGGTTTCTGGTGGGATTTTGCCATCTGGGCTTCCTAGTCGGCGTGTTTCTAGGTATTCCCGGAGATATGTTACAGCTTCTTTTCCTATGAAGGTGTCATAGTCGTGGTATTTTCCTTTTGTAATCGCTGCTTCCACATGTATATGTAGGGGTGTTATTCCTTTTTCGAGTTCTTCTTCCACATGTCTATATTTGAGTTTCACTAAGGTTCCTTGGCGAAATCCGCCTAGGGCGAGCATGCTGACTATAACTCTTTCTCTTAGGTCTGCGAGGTCCATAATCTGGCTGAGTTCTTCTGGTTTTGGTGCTCTATCTCTTGTGACTGGTCTTCGGCTTAGGGATTGGGGCAGTTTGATATCTATGCTGTTTACTCGGTATAAGGCTCGTATGGCTTTGATGTAATTGGATATTCTTGACGGTGCCAGTCCTCTGTCTTGAAGTTCGCTGGTGTAGTCTTCCAAGGCTTTGATGTGGTATGGGATTCTGTAGTGTTTTGGCAGTTCATATTCATCTTTGACATCTAAAATTAATTGGTCAGGGCTTAATCCTGTTCTTTGAGTATAGTGCCATATACAGTCAACGTATAGGTATAATGTTGCTAGGCTACCTGTTCGGTATCGTAGAAGGTAGTTGGCAAGTTTTAGTAGGCTCTTATTCTCAAACACAAAAGGAGCCAATTTGGGTCTTCCTTTTGATAGGCTAGCTATTACGTATTTGACCAGTCCGATTGATGATACTTCATAGACGTCTTTTAGGGGTATCTTTACTTCGGTCTTTAGTTTGAAACCTCTTGTGCTTCTTTCCAAAACTAAATTGTCGTCTTGAATCCTACCGAATTGAAGTTTTTCAATGTCCGTTCTAGTCAACTGTTTTGGCTTGATTATGAGCTGATTTGGTTTTAATGGATCAGAGGGGATGGCTCTGTCTTGGATCAATTCAAGTCGGGTACGTGGTGTGTGAGAGGTCGGTTTCAGCGTCTCCATGTTTTTTCCTTCCTTGTTTTACTTCGGCTGAATTTTTCGCTTGTTTGTCTGAAGCGCAGATTCAGCATTTCTAAAGTTAGTGTTCCTAGGAATTAAAGTCCAGCCTGAAACATTTTGTATCGGTGTCAAACGTATTTCTATGATGCAGCTTTTAAGTAAGACTAAACCACTGCCTGATCCGCTCGAATATGGTAGCTTATCTAAGGTTCTGTCGTTTTCTATACAGACAATTTCCTTTTCGTCTTTGGTAAGCCATCCTATAGTTTCACGTTCTGCAGGTTCCTCTATTGGATTTGGAACATTCTTGAAAAGAACATGGTCCAGATAGCGAACATAAACCACGGAACCTAAGGGGATGGCTTTAGCCATTGCTTTTCACTTGAAGAATTGTTCGTCTCTGATGCTTTCGCTTATTTTGACGTAGCTCTGGAATCCACAGAATTTTATTATCCGTTCAAGGAGCGGATCTTTGGAATTGTCAAAACTTTGCTTGTATCCCAGTTTGCCTACAGTTACACGTATTTCTACGCCTATTCCACCCTGAAGGATCTGATAGAAGCCCTGCTTGTCACCAGCATACTCTTCTATTGATTCCCAATCTTCAACCAAATTAACCAAATAATTTCACCTTTAAACTATGCAACTTCAAAAGGTTAAGGGCTTTCTGGCACGTACAAAGTGACTACTCACTTTGCTGAGGCGTACAAAGTGACTATTACAAGAAAAGTTTTAGAGGTTATTGATTTAATTCCGAAATGCTTCAAGAGCAGTAAGGATTTGATGATAATCAGCTTTTAAGAGAAATTTGTCCAGATTTACTTGGTCTAAAACTATGGCGAGTTCAGCTCTGGGAGTTAGTTGATATTGTCCAGTTTCTGTGCCGGGCATTGTTTTTGTTTCGCCAACTTTCATTAAAAAGTCTGATTCTTGAAGTTTCTTTATTCTTCGAATTAAGACCCAATACTTGAGGTCTAAAAGATGTTTCTGTTTTGTTAATTGATTGAAAAGTTCCCAAGCTGTTTGGGGACTTTTTTGGGCAAGAACCTGAAATATGGCTCGGTTTAGTTTAGCTTCTTTGCCTTTGAAGACTGAAGGCTTAACAGTTTCATGTTTGATTCTCGCCACTAGGTCTCGCCCAACTGTGCCCCAGAAATGAGGCAGAGTAGGCATTCACTTTTTTACACAATTTTATGCACCAAAAATCCCCTGCAAAACGTTTCTGTCTGCAGAAAAGCCTATAGGAAAACGTTTCTGTCGACCCATATAAGAAAAGTAATGACTAATTTATGTTAAAAATGCAGTAGAAACCCTGAAAATTCACATGTTTTTACCGAGGGATCTTCTGTTTGCAGAAACGTTTTTCCTAAGGTATAATTATTTTTGGTAAATCGTTTTTCTTGAACCTATCGCTACTGTGTATATTGTTTTATCCTTTTCTGAGACAGAATAGATGATTCTTGTTTTTCCAATTCTGATGCTGTAGTTTCCTTTCAAGTCTCCATGCAGAGGCTTTCCAAGGCATGGCTGGGTCTGTAAAGCTATTAGCGCTTCTCTAACTTTATCTTTCAGTGGCGTATTCAGTTTCTTGTAAAAATTTTCTGCTTGCCGTGACAGCAGAACAGTTAGGTCAAGTGGCTTCTTCCTGTAAGAGGGATTGCAGGTCTTTTACTCGTCCGGCTTTGATGTCTTCTTTGCCTTCATTGATGTTCTTCATCATTTCTGGGTCACCTAAAATCTCGACTGTTTCCAGAAGTTCATCCATCAGATTTGTGACCTCATCAAGTTTCTGCCTAGTCTCTAAAATGAGTTTTCGGTCATTCTCATCAAGATACGCAGACTTAGCCATCGTAACATCACTAAAATATTGAACATGTTATGCACCTTAATAAGTTTGAGTTATTTTCTGTTTGTAGAAACGTTTTGTCGGGGCTCCAAAACAATAACAATTCGATTTTTCTCTAATTTAAGGCGCATCTTTAGATTCGTATCTAAGAAGGGTTCAACATCTTTATGAAATCTTGATGGAATCCCAATAGAAAGCGCCCTATACTCGTAAACATTTTTTTTACCCAAATACTGTTTCTTGGATTTTCGACAACGAATTTTCATTAGCCCGCACCTTGAAGATCAACAATTTCATTAAAATATAAGGTAAATCTTGAAACAAACCTCTAACCGGCAGACAGAGAACAGTAAAAGTAAAAAAATCAATGCTTCAGACCGCTTTTTAGTTCTTTAAACGATTAAATCATACTCCCAGTTCATACCTAGAAATCAAATAGGGCAAAGCAATACAGTAATGGATAAGAAATGATTCAAAACCAAGAAATAATCCAAAAAAACCCCTAAGATTAGGACATGGCCCCGTTCTTCAGCTGCGAGAACAAGATAAAATTGAACTTAAAAAAGCAGCATTTTCAGCCAAACTACAATCCTTCTACAGCAACGACTACTACAAATGGCAAAATCTTCTCAACAAAATGGTTCAAGATCTCCGAACTCCAGAACTTGACCTTATCGCAGGCAAGCAACTACTTGCAGAAATCAAAACTTTTGTTGCAGCAACCCAACCAATCACCCAAAGGCAATAACACATGAACAACAAAACTAATGACGAAAAAGCCAAACGCTTTTTTGAACAAAACGAGGTTATCTACACTTACACTAGCGAGCAAGCAGCCGAAGACGGCATCCTTTTTGACCTTGACCAGCTTGTACCTGCTAAATTTAGTTCAAATTTTTTTCTTAAATACATCACAGCTGGATTGCTCAGCAAAGGTTACTGGAATAACTGCTGCAAACACGGCGTCAAAAACGGCGAACAAGGCAAAACCCCCCGTTGCCAAACCTGCACAGTCTATCTAAACGTCGAAAAATCCCTAAACTGCTTAAATCCCTCCCTTAATTTCCCCAACATTTTAGATTTTATTTTCCAAGCAACTCAAATCTTTAAAAGAAAACCTAAAAACGATTATTTCATCAGCGGAAAAATCGAGTTACCCAACGGAGAACACCAAAAAATCTTCATATCCCAAAACGAAACCGGACGCTACTCAGCAATGCTTCCAGAAGAATATTAAAAAATAGACCCAACACCCCCAAAAAATGCTTAAAACATTCCTTATTTTTGGGGGAAAGACCAGCACACAATTTTCTTTAAAACATGGATTTTGAATTCATAAAGATAATAAGTATTCAAAACACATAATCTGATTATCTAATGATTCTATTTTTCACGCACTAGATGAAGAAAAAAATTCACAGGGGATGTGAATAGCCCGTGAATGCAACAATAATTAAAAATGCTAAAACAACAACATCAACAATTCGTTTGTCTAATTGCGAAAAAAAGGAAATAATTTCAGAGACACTTAAAACTAGCCTTAAAAAGCTAAAAGACGCCCGCAAACAAATCCACAAAACAGTATTAATGTCAATGGCAATGAAAGAAGCTGGCGACGACATCGCAAACCAAGTTATAGAAGTGGTGGTTGAAGCTTTTTTTAGTGAAGACATGATTCATGACTTTTAAAAGAAAGCATCAGGGAGTTTGCAAAAAAAATGTTGAAATCATTAATTACAATGCTATCTCTTACCATATTGAGCAAATGAAGTATGCTGAAAATGCAATTGCAGTTATTATTGACTACTTTGGCAATTGTTAGCAGTTATCTATAGAAAAAGAATTCATGCATGTTTTGTTTGTTTTTCTGGAATTCCGTCACAATAGCTTCGGATTGCACAGTTTTCACAAGAATATCCAAAGGTTTTTCCCAAGCATTGTTTATAGAGCGGGTTTTTTGTTTTGTTAGAAGACAACAAAAATTGTTACACCTAGTAAATTATGCAACAATAGTTAAAATTTTGAAAAATTAACAGTTTGTTCCGAACTAAACAATATTCCCACCAAGAGTTTTTTGGCAACAAAAATACAAGTGAATTGCCACCAACATCAATTTGGATTTTTATTTTAAATTTTTTTAAAAAATATAATATAATTAAACAATTAAAAATTTGATATGTATTCAGAGTTTCTTGGTATTTTTGAGTCTATTTCAAAAATCTGAATTTTTATCTTAGAAATTCCAAGTATTTTTTTAATTTCCTTTTGAATTGAAAACAGATGTTCAATATTTTTTATGTATGCTTTTACAAAAAGGTCGTAACCGCCACTTGTTTCAATTATTAAAGTTATATCCGGTATTTGAGCAAGGCAATCTATGATCGTTGATAACTTTTCTGTTGAAGCAAAAGCTAAATTTAAGTGAACTTTTGCAGCATAACCCAATTTTGATGGATTTATCTGGATTACTGGTTTAATTATTTTATTTTCAAATAATTTTTTAACTCTTCGAGAAATAGTGTCAGTAGAAGCCCCCAATTCTTGAGCAATTTTTCTAAAAGGGACTTTGCCATTTCCTTTCAATTTGTCTATTATTTTTTTATCCATTTGGTCAAGTTTTATCTTAGAATTTTCAAATTGATTTTTAAGGTTTATTTTGTGCATATTCATGTCAATATTTTGAGTATTAGATGGCAACACGGATAAATTATCCACAATATTTCTTATTCCAATCCATATTTCAGTTGTAACTCCCAAAACGCAGGGGATTTGTTTTATGGTGTGGGTAATTTCTTCTAGCTCCCTCAAATTTTTTAATATTACAACCGCTCGTATCTTCGGTTCAATATTTTCTTGGGAAACACTAGATACTTTATTGATTTTGCCAATAATACCTGCAACATATTCTTGGGAATCAGATAAAACAGACACATGTAGCCGCCCTACAGTTTCAAAACCCATTGCAGAACAATCTAATTGTATTGCAGATCCAACAATTATGCCCTCTTTTTTCATTTTTTTATAATGCTGCCTGATAATGTCTTGGGAAGTGTTTGCACGTTCAGCAATTACTCTAAAACTTGTGCGACCATTTTGAAGCAATTCTTTTAAAATAATTCCATCAACTTCATCGATTGACAGGGCACAATTCACCTTTTTTACCAGTACACATATGGATCCAAATGAATGTTTCTCAACAATATTTTACATTTAACAATTAAAAAATAATCAAAAATTTCAGTAATAATATCAGCTATTTTTACCGAAATATTTGAAAAAAATTAATTCCATCCAAAAATTTAAAAACAAATCTAAGCGTAATCTATACCACAAAATATGAAGGAATAAAAAATGAAACAAAAAGAAACAAGAATTTTTTCATTTACCCTACTGCTAATACTGGCATCATCCACAATAATGGCTGTCCTGCCTCTAGCATTTGCTCAAGAAATTGAATACAGTAAAGCAACACATGCATATATTGGTGCGATACCAAACCCCGTTGGCATTAATCAAGAAACCCTTTTACACTTAGGCATACCTGACTTTTTAGCATATTACTATCAAAGCTGGGAAGGTCTAACCGTAACTGTAACTGATCCACAAGGAAACACTCAAACGTTAGGTCCTTACCGAACTGATTCAACCGGAGGAACTGGTGCTGTTTTTATTCCAACAATGGTTGGAACATACAAACTGCAATCACACTTCCCTGAACAAACATTTGATTGGGCTGGAGGAATAGGAGCAAGGTCCCCATTCACCGGAGTTGTACACTATAAATCAAGTGATAGCGAAATACTTGAACTAATAGTAACCGAAGAAGCACAACCATATTATCCTGGACATTCATTGCCAAAAGAATACTGGACACGACCGATAGACGCTCAAATGCGGGAATGGTCCTCTGTCGCTGGCAACTTTCTTTCAGCTGTACGCTATCAAGCACCCTTAGTTTCGAGTCCAGCACCTGAAACAGGTCATATACTTTGGACTAAACCCTTAGAATATGGAGGCCTAGTTGGATCTGATTTAGGTTATCATGCATTTGAAGAAGGAGATGCATACGAAGGAAAATTCCAAAATTCTGTAATAATAAATGGTGTTCTCTATTACAATCAATACCAACCACGAGGAGGTTCCAACGTTGAACAAGATGTTGTTGCGGTAGACCTTCGAACCGGTGAAGAAATATGGCGAAGGAACTGGGATAACAACAGGTTAGCATTCGGACAAATCTTCTATTGGGACTCTTTTAACATGCACGGTGCATTTCCATATCTATGGTCAACTAGTGGAAGCACATGGAATGCCTATGACGTACAAACAGGTCGTTGGGTATACTCGATGGAAAATGTTCCATCCGGAAGCAACGTATATGGTCCAAAAGGAGAGATTTATCGTTACACTGTCAACACACAAAATGGATGGATGACTTTATGGAATTCAAGCAGAACAGTACAACCCATGACCTCTGGAACATCAAATGATGGAAGTTGGAGACCACAAGGAAATGTTTACGACGCAAGGGAGGGAATCGATTGGAATGTTTCAATACCTACAGGTCTTAAAGGAAGCGTAAATGCCGTCTTCTATGAAGATCGAATTATTGGTACAAACGCTCGAGGAGAAGCAAACATTGGATTAGAAATAGATCCAGTAGAAATGTGGTGTATCAGTGTGAAACCAGGCGAAGAAGGAACATTAATGTGGCAAAATAGTTGGCAACCTCCACCAGGAGATTTTGCTACAGGTTATTCAATACCACAGGGAGGGCAATCAAGCACTGAAGAGGGAGTATTTGTGTTATTTGCTAAAGAAATCAAATCGTTCTTTGGTTTTGATATGGATACGGGAGAACAACTTTGGGGACCAACAGAATCTGAACATTATATGAACATGTTCAGTCTTAGAGCAAATGTTCATTTTGGCAAATTATTCTCCACAGGATATGCAGGCACAACTCGAGCCTATGACCCTAACACAGGGAATGTTATATGGGAATACAATGCAGTTGATTCTAACCATGAAATTCTATGGAGCAATAACTGGGCGACTATCTTCTCATTCTTCACCCCTGACGAAAAAATAATATTATTCACAATGGAACACTCCCCGATTGACCCTAAACCACGAGGTGGACCACTAGTTTGTCTTGACGCTAATACTGGAACAGAATTATGGAAACTCAACATTTATGGCACGAGATGGGGTGGACCCAATCTCATCGGAGACGGAATAATAGTTGCTTTCAATGCCTACGACAACCAACTATATGCAATAGGCAAAGGACCTAGTGAAACTTCGGTAACCGCATCACCAAAGGTATCATCAAAAGGAAGTAGTGTACTAGTAGAGGGCAATGTTATTGATATTTCAGCAGGAACCCAAAGATCTGATTTAGTAGCAAGGTTTCCAAAAGGTGTACCAGCAGTTTCTGATCAATCAACAAGCAAGTGGATGGAATATGTTTACATGCAGCACGAACGACCCGAAGATGTAACAGGAGTACAAGTGACATTAACCGCAATTGATTCCAATGGCAACTCCATTAATATTGGAACTACACCAACCGATAGCAGTGGATTTTACAGTCATAAATGGGTTCCAGAAAATGAAGGAAAATATGTAATAACGGCAAGTTTCACAGGCTCGGGATCATATTGGCCTTCACATGACAAAACATCAATAGTTGTTGATCCTCAACATTCTCCATCTACACCCATAGACTATGATGGTGACCAACCAACAACACCCTTCATCACAACAGAAGTAGCAATCATCGCAGCAGTTGCAGTCGCAGCAGTAATCGGCATAGCCGCATACTGGTTCCTAAAACGCAAATAACTACACCAATTTCCTCCCCTTTTTTTGGGAGTAAAAATCAATGATAGAAATGGGGCTGAAATTGCTCAACACAGGAAATGAAATTCACCAAGAATAGTAGATGGTTGATTTCATTTTTCCATTCCTTCACAAAACCCTGTGCCTGAGCCTCAGCAAACCCATTTCTTATCAAAGTTAGCAAATTAATTTTGTCACTTAACAATTTTTATAAAAAATAATTTTCTAATAATGTATATATTTACAATATTACTGAATTTCTTTTAGAGCCAATAATTTGGATAATCTGTGCATGTTTGAGTTCTTTTTCTAGCATACTCAAAACCATTGCTAAGACTAACTCCATCAACAATATAACGCTTGTAGAACATTACTGAAAATATTGCAGCCTTGATCCAATCTATTTCTGCATTAGGAGCAAGAAAATATTCTGCACCCTGAAATGCTTCAGCAAAACTTTCTTGTTTGCTAAACATGCATTTGCACAAATTAATTCTGCACTGATTTGTTTTTTCTATCTCTTCTGGTCTAGCCCACCAAGTTGATCTGTTACCCAATCCAACTTAATCTTCATTTCCATGAGCTGCTATGTGAATAATGTCGTAATGCTTACGCGAATTTAGTTTATTTAAAAAACGTCTCTTGGAAGTAATATTATAATACAATGAATTGGAGCTTTCAGGTCTATGAAGTTTACATATTTCAAAAAACTCTTTAAGTAGATGACCTTCAGAAGGTTACGAATTCTTCGTGCAATCTAAAATCAAAATATTATGTTCATTCAACACTAGTTACTAGTAAATAATTTTTACTTATAACCAAGTTATTGACATCGACTCTTTACCTTTTTTACCATTACACATGTGGATCCAAATGAATGTTTCTCAACAATATTTTACATTTAGCAATTAAAAAATAATCCAAAATTTCAGTAATTATATTGGCTGTTTTTACCGAAATATTTGAAAAAAATCAATTATACCTAAAAATTTAAAAACAAATCTAGGCGTAATCTATACCACAAAATATGAAGGAATAAAAAATGATTAAAAAATATCTTGCAAACAAAATGATTACAATTTCATTGATTGTAATTTTTGTTTTTTCTACAATGTCATTTATTTTACCAACAATGGCTCAAGCAACAGTTGATCCTAATCCATACATCAATGCAATGCCTAACCCCGTTCAAGTGAATAACCCTGTACTATTTCACGTCGGCAGCGTCTATCCAACACCAACCTCAGTAGTAGGCTGGGAGGGTTTAATGGTTGAAGTTGTTAAACCCGATGGCTCAACCGAAATGTTGGGACCAATAACTACAGACACAACTGGAGGAACTGGAGTCTTATACACACCAACAACTCTTGGAACATATACAATTCGTACACTGTTCCCAGAAACTGTAACAACATTCAACTCTGCCAGAATTGGTCCAATAGGAACAGTCATGGAAGAAACATACAGTGAACCTGTTGAACTAATTGTACGCGAAGAACCCCTTGAATTCTACCCTGGCCATAAATTACCTGAAGGATATTGGGGAAGACCAGTTGGTGGCGAACTAAGAGAATGGAATGTAATATTAGGAAACCACTTACACTCTAGTTTACCCACAGGCACTGGACCTCACAACATCGTAAAGCAAGGAAATGAATACGCTCCAGAAACAGGTCACGTTTTATGGAGACACCAAATGACCACTGGAGGTCTTGCAGGCGGATTTGGCAATCTTGCCTTTGAACAAGGAGACGCGTATGAAGAAAAATTCCATGGAACCGTAATACTTGGTGGAATTCTTTTCTACAACAACTTTGAAGACCAATATGGACCCGAACACATAGAATTACCTGTAGTAGCTATAGACCTAAAAACTGGAAAACAATTATGGCGAAGTGAACTAGTAGCCTATGACGGAACAATTGAAAAAATTGCGTTTGGTCAATTATTCTATTGGGACTCATACAACTATCATGGAGCCTTTGGATACTTATGGACAGTTTCAGGTAGCACATGGCACGCATTTGACCCCTGGACTGGAAGGTGGGAATACACAATGGAAAACGTACCCTCAGGCACAAATGTGTGGGGACCAAGAGGAGAAATCTACAGATACAATATAAATAAAAATCAAGGAACAATGACCCTATGGAACTCTAGTAGAGTAGTCTCAGATGAAGGAAGCTGGAGACCTCAAGGAGAAGTTTATGACGCAACAGATGGAATTGAATGGACAATAAACATTCCTGGATTATCTGACATGGAAGGAAGTGTATACAAAGTTCGAGAAAACTACATTATAGGTGCAGATTTCCAAAGAGGTGGAAGAGCACCAACTCCTGCACACATTTGGGCAATAGAAGTTGACATAATGAAAGCAGAAGCTGAGTTGATATGGGATACAACATGGACACTACCTTCAGGTGTGCAAACAGTAACAGTTGAAGATGTAAGTGCTGAACAAGACCTAATTATCCATTCCTCAAAAGAAACAAGGCAAACTTGGGGACGCAGATTAAGCACAGGTGAAATGATTTGGGGTCCAACAGCCAAACGGCACTACACTGACAACTGGGGGCACTCATCAGGTAATAGCTGGGACATAATTGCAGAAGACAAAGTCATTGCTGGAAACTATGGTGGAACCGTATGGTGTTATGACGCCCAAACGGGAAATGTCGAATGGACTTTTGATATTCCAGACCCGTACACAGAAGTATTACACAACAACTTCTGGAGATTCAGACCTGCTCAAGTAACCGATGGAAAATTATACATAGAAAACACAGAACACAACCCCCGAGATCCCCAACCAAGAGGAGCACCCTATATCTGCATTGACTTGGAAACTGGAACAGAAATCTGGAGACTGCCCTACCGCCAAGGTGAATGGAGTACTCATTCAATAATTGGTGACAGCACAATAGTTATGCAAAACACATACGACCAAGCAGTATATGCTGTAGGAAAAGGACCCTCTGCAATAACCCTTGAAGCACCCCTGACAGGTGTAACTGCTGGCTCATCTGTGGTACTTCGGGGCATGGTAACTGACATATCTCCAGGAACACAAGAAGAATTAATTAAACTCAGATTCCCTAACGGAGTCCCAGCAGTCTCAGACTCAGACATGACGGCTTGGATGACCTATGTTTACAATCAATACGAACAACCAGCTGACGTAACTGGAGTTCCAGTGAAAATTGAAATCGTTGACCCTAATGGTCATTACGAATGGATTGGAACTGCAACAACTGATGTTTACGGCAACTACGGTTATTCATTTAGGCCCCAAGTTGAAGGCCAATACCTAATCATAACCACTTTTGAAGGCTCAGCTTCATACTATGGCTCAACATCTACAACATACATAACTATAGACCCAGCTCCTACACCAGCAGCACCTATTGAACCTGAAGAACCAGAAACCCCGGTAGCACCTATTGAACCAACCCAACCAGAAACACCGTTGATCACAACTGAAATTGCAATCGTGATCGCTGTTGCCGCGGTCTCAGTAATCGGTGTAGCAGCTTATTGGATGCTTAGAAGGAAATAAACCAATTTCCTCCCCTTTTTTTGGGAGTAAAAATCAAAGATAGAAATGGGGCTGAAAAGGCTCAAGCATAAAATGAAAAATCAAAATCGAAGTGATAGTAGCATGGTTTTTTCATTTTTTCACCTTCAACAATGTGCCTGAGCCTCAGCAAACCCATTTCTTATTTTCTTTCTACAAACATTAAGTTATCGGAACTTCACCGCATTCTTTGAAGTTTATACACGATTTAGCGCAAACACATATTTTCTGTATTTATGTATGAGATTTTCTTTTTTCCTTTTTACACAAATATCAGTGGGAAAGGAATGTACCTAAACTATGTATACAATTAAAGAGCAGTTTAGGTTACACAGATATGACAGATAACCGTAAGGCATTCCCTTCACACCGCCTGAGTTAAAATATTGCTTTTTTGTTAATGGTCAAAATATTGCACTATTGTCTTTTCCAAAACAAGTAAACTTTTGATTGATTAAGTTGTGCTAACCTAGTTAATGCTCGAGCTAACTCTGATTCTTCAGTATTTTGCAACCATTTGAAATAGTCGCCTTTTGTAAAGTTTCCATGTGCTCCAGCAATTCTTCGGTTATAGGGATAACTGAATTTTTCTAGAATTTCTTTTACTGATGTCACGTTTCCCTTCAGCTTCTGTTTGTTGTATTCTGGAACTGACAAAAGATAAGATGTGAGCCCTAGTTTTTCGAGTTTTGATATAGCTTCAAGAATTGTTTTGTCGGGTTTAGAATTACACACTCTCACCATTCCAGCATGTTCTGCAAAGGGATTGTAACGTGCCATTACCGCAATCATCTCTACATTTGGTTTTCCACAAAGAGGTAACGATTCACGTAGAAGATTAACAGATGCACCGATCGTTCTATATTTTGGATGAATAACAACTCGGGCAATCCGTGTTAGTTTCTCATTCAGATCTTTCATCGTTTCAAGCTTCAAAATCCTACTTCGACAAGGGGCAGCACTCATAGGACAAACATAAACGACAGCTCCACAAACGCAGTCTCCCCTCTTCAAAACAAATATCTTCTGAATAAAAGCTACCCTATGACTGCGATAATGAAAACCTGAGACTTGCTTCCAATCCTCATAAGATCCCTCTTCGACAGTCATTTCTTCGAGCAAACTGCATTGCGGTCTAGTTTTGTTTGGGTAATAGTTGACAGTTACTTCGCTGCCAAATCTCTTGTGAATATGTACCGATGGTGCTAAATCTTCAAAAAGATCTGTGTGAGTTGTAGCCGCAACTACTGCTTTGCCGAGTTGGCGAGCGAGCTTTTGAACATTATATGCAACTATTTTAGCAGTTTCTCGGTCTAAGGTGGCGCAGAACTCGTCCATGATCCACCATTGAGCCCCTGACTCAATCAATTTAGCTAGTCTATATCGATATTTTTGTCCATCGCTGAGTTGGCTATAACGGCGAACAAACAGGAAAGCATCATTCAACCCCACTTTAGACAGAAGTTTCAAGCCCTCTTCAACTGTATCGCCTACAGTATCAATCAATGGTTTATCCGGATCCACTTCAACCTCATTTAGTCTTGTAGCTTCATCAGCTTTTAGATCGCCAACAATAGCTTTTAGCAGCACACTTTTTCCAGAACCGCTATCACCAGTCAAATACACAATATCTTTTGGACCAATCTTTAGTTCCACATTATCGTAAAGAACATGCTCCTGAAACTCGGAAATTCCCATTCCGAAGGCTTCAGCAACCTCAACAGTCCGGTCAGTAATGTCGGTCTTGGTTTCATAACCAATATTGAAAGTGAACTTACCAGACTCTCGATCGTATCGCCTAGCAAATTTGTTGATTCTAAAATATTCTCTTCCGTGCCTCATTCTTCTTTCTCCTTGTCTTCGTTATGGTCCCATGGAAACTTCCAACCGTGACGTTTTTTCTCATGCAGATAGATGCTGTGAGCTGCCAAACCCAGAGCGAAACTAGCCAAACAACCAACAACAAAATTAATCAAATCAATCAACACATCCTCACCTACCCGAAGGCAAACGCTTCTAGCTCCAGTTTTTTCATTTCAATAGTAGCATAAACTGAAAGGCCAACTGCCCACCACACATCGTCATGTGTCCCATGAGGATGACTAAAACTAAGGGCGCCATCCCTGCGCAGCTCAAAGCGTTCAATATTCATTTCGCTGCAGATATCTCCTCGATAGGGTCTTTCCCAAGTCAGAAACGGATAGAAGAATCTTTGAGTCATCATCCGCTCTTTGAGCAAGCTGGCCATCTCGCTTTTACGGGAAGTATTGAAAGTAACTCCCTCTACGTTGTTGATTCCAGCCTCTTCCATATCCGAAATAATCGAAGTACCTTCTCGAGTGTTGTCAACTCTAACTCTTTGAAAACCCTCCCACCTGTCCTGCAACGCCCTCAAATACCCAATCACAGTCGCATACTTTGTAGGCTGCTGGAACACCTTCAAATGGCGCAAAAATAACCTGTCATTTACTCTTTCAGAAACTGCTAAAACACAATAATCACGGGTCTGAGCAAGATCCAAACCAGCAAACAGTTCTCCACTATAACCTTTGCTTGTATCCCACGGCTGCAGATCTTCTCCACAGTTTTTCTCTGTTCCAATGCAACTAGCTATCAGCGACATCGGCAGCCAGGTATCTTCATCTTCTGCCCATTCTGCTTCCATTTCCCTTCTCCAGCGCATTGGATCCTCGCCGAATTGGCGCTTAATCTTCTCCATGAAAGATTTACTCCAAGGATTAACCGAATGCATACCCACAGATCCAACACCGAAAAACGAAATTCTAAACCTAATCGATTACATTAAAACCATTGAACCAGGAAAAACAGAACAATGCAACCACACATTTCTTCACTCATTCAAAAGACCAATCTTGACTCAGGTAATAGAGCAAATACCATCAACTAACCAAATCACAATAATTGCTCCCACTCACTCATCCAACAGCTACTTTATAGAAAAAACCCTTAACCTCTTTGATAAGAAAGCCATGTTCATAATTGATCCTTCACGATTCTCAGTAAATGTAGACGCAAAATCAGCTTACCAACAATTTCAAATCAAAAAAATTGAAACAGACGGACATAGACCCCTACACGCAAAAATCTACATTTTCCATACAGATGAGGGAGATTGGACACTTTATGGAAGCCCCAACTTCACTGAGGCAGCCCTCACTAAAAGTGCAAAAGATGGCGGAAACGTAGAAGCAGCCTGTCTTATTCCTCCTTCCGCAAATTGGAATTGGACTCAACTCTTCGACAAATCAGTAGGTTTAACTGAAGTTAGTTGGGCAGACATTCATTTTTCTGAAGATGAAGAACAAGAAAAACCTAAAGAACAAAACATTCTGGTAGCAAAATGGGGGTATGAAAATTCAATTCGAGAAGGAATAATAGCATGTCCAGGACTCCAAGACGGAACACCAGTTAGAGTTCGCCTTTACGGTTTAGATTTTATGATAGAAGCGATAATCAAAAATGGAAAACTAATTTTTGATATTCCTCATAATTGGAATGGAGCAACTCGTTATGAAATATTTGACACCCAAGGAAATCTGTTAGCCATAGGTGACTTGAATCGCACAGGTGCAGTAATTCCAAAACTTGAAAACTATAAACTGGACGATGCTGCTAGACGAAGATTATGGTATTTCGCTCGAAGACTTCACAATCCTTTGCCAAAATGGCTAACCCAGAGAAAGGGAGAAGATGAGAGCATCGATTTTCTAATCAATCCTGAATTAATGAGGCTTGGACACGTTTCATGGGTTTGGCATCCAGTGTCGCGCCGAATAGAAGCAACAAACCCTGAAGATTTCTATTCAAGATCAAAAAGAAGATTTGAAGATGTAATAGCTAAACATAAACAATTGACTCTAAATTCAGACAACATTGGATCATACTTAAGGGAATCTTTGAATGCTCTAGATTTAATGATTGAAGGCACTTTCTATGCGAGCCTTTTTTCTGAAAATCAAAAACAAAATCTTGTTCTTTTAGCAAAAGACCTCTGCGAGTGGCTAAACTTACCCTGTTCAAATCGCTACAAACCATTAGCAGTTCCAAATATCCAAAATTGGAGTCCACATTTTTGTAACCCATTAAGCGAAGAATTAATTCAAAAGTGGAAAGAGTATGGACCCTTGCTTAGTTTAGACGTGGGAATACTCTTCAATTATTGGATATATTTTGAATTAAGAGGAATTGAAAGCTTTGATTATAGAGGATTAGACGCTGTTATTGTTACAAACAAATATTTCCAAATATGGGAGGCTCTCCGGCACCTAATGGGAGAAAAAATAGTTAATGCTTCAAGGGAAAGAGTATTTGACAGTCGGCTAGATGTTCTCACTTCGTACCCAAAAATCAATAATCCGTCCAATATAGCAGAGCTTGAAAAATGTCTAAAATTTGCCTTTGATAGATGTGCACCTAAACTCCAAAAATAGCCTCAAAAGTTCAGTTATTGCTAAAACACATGTTCACCAAATTACTATGTCTTATTGGCTGAAAATCTTTTAACTAAATCTTTTGATAGCTTAAGTTATGACTAAGAAAATATCTTTGGATCTTCCTGAGAAGGATTATGAAGAGCTTTCTTCTTTGGGACAATTATACAATAGGGATGTTAACCAAGTAATATTGGATGTTATTAATGCAGTTTCAACGGAATCACACAGCATCAAAACTATTCGAAAAGAATCTAAAGTTCCAATAGATCTAACCTCAGCAATTTATTCTGTGTTTTATGCTGGACGCAATGCAATTGATAACCTATTCAATCCCATACTGGACAAACTGGGCGTTAAGGGTCTCTATTTGCTGAATGACATGGAATTTGACATTGATGATAACAGTTTATCGATAAGCTTCAATGCCCATAAAGACTGCAACTTGCATATCGACGAATTTAATATTTGGTTAGAATCTGGGGGTCCTTCTATCCTCGCTAGTTCATATGTAGAGACTGAAAAAATCAATATCGAAAAACTAAGAAAACTAATTGAAAAAGCTGATTGCCCAGAAACCGAAGACTATGCAGAACTAGATACTTTTGAGACATCAATGCTTGATGAAGACGAAGAAATAGCAACCATTCAAATCAACTTGTCAGCTGAAACCGTAGATGATTTCCCAAGCATAGAAACGTTATCAATATTCGTAGAAAAACTCCTAACAAAAGCCAAACTGTGAACCATTCAAGAAATATAGTTCCTATCTTTCAAAGAAACTGAATGAGTATCCCTAGGTACTATGGCTTCCTTTAGAACCTGAACCAGCTGCTGCATGTCATTTTGCAGGTCCTGAACTTGCTTTTGGAGCTCGAATATTTTTAGGGGCATTAGTAGTCTTGCTTTGGCTAGATCTTTTCCTATGTATTCTTCGTGGGGTACACGTTCGGGGAGACTGTTGTCGATGGATCCTACGTCTTCGACTATGGTTGTTCCTAGTTTAACTAGTTCTCCTGCTTCTTCACTGTAAAACCATGGTAAGTGGCTGATTGCTTTAAATAATGGTTTTATGATATATATCATAACAAACCAAAAATGGTGTATTGTAATATGAAAGAAAGCCTGCTTCTTAAAAAGCTCAGAAGAGACAACAAAGAATTTGTTACCTCTGAAGATCTTAAAGCCTTGTGCAGAAAAATGAACCTAAATTACAAATCTGCTATAGGGCATTTTGTTTCACGCGGGCACTTGACAAGAATTTTCAAAGGAATCTTCTACGTCAAATCTCTAGATGAACTTAAACTAGGGAAAACCAAATACAATCACCTAGAACTGGTCGCCAAAGGACTGGAATTAAAACAAGTAAAAAACTGGTATTTCGGACTAAACACCGCTCTTAAACTCAATAACATGACCTATGAACATTTCACAATAGACTATGTGGTCAGCGACAAAATCTTTCGCGCCAAACCAATAAACATAGCTGGCTACAAATTCAAATTTGTGAAACTAAAGTCATCCCTCATTCGATTTGGCATAATCAAGAACAAAATTACATATTCTGATCCGGAAAAAACAATTCTGGACTTCATGTATAGGTGGACATATAACGGAATCCCTAAAGAAAAAATAGTTTCCGACATCTCAGAATGGTCTAAGAACCTGTCAAAACTCAAAATCAAGGAATACTCTAAGAATTATCCCAAGACTATACAAGACATAACATGTGAGGTAGTCAGATGAGAAAAGATTTTGTTAACCAAGTAAGCAGAATCCAAAAGATAAAAAGAGTAGACATGATAGAAAAAGACCTCATCCTCCACCAGATACTGTCTGACCTCTCAAACGACAAATTCTTTTCTGAAAACTTCGTCTTCAAAGGTGGAACTTGCCTCATAAAACATTATCTGGGATATTACCGATTTTCAGAAGACATAGATTTCACTTGGAAAAACCAGACAATCTTGCAGGGCAAATCCCAAAAAGAGATCCGACGAACCTTGTCCAAAATTATTGATAACCTCGGAGAGCTGTTCGAAAAAATATCAGCTAAACGCGACCTTAATTTTAAATGCGCAAAAAATAACACAAAATTTGTAGAACTGGGCGGCGGAAACAAATTCTGTACCTTCAAAATCTGGTACACATCTGAGGTACTTGACCGCGAAAGTTTCATGAAGGTTCAGATAAATTTTGTTGAAAAACTACTTCTTACTTCTAAGAAGGCAGAACTGAAATCATTGCTGACAGAACAAAACGAAGAGTTGCTATTGATGTTTCCAGAATATGAGGATTATTTGCATAAAATAACCGTTGATGTTTATGATATCAAAGAAATTTTTTGCGAGAAAATTCGGTCTATACTTATACGGCAGGGAACCAAAGCACGAGATTTTCTTGATGTTTACCTCATTTCAAAAAGATACAGAATTGACATAGAAGAAATGATTGATTCAATTGTTTGTAAAACAAAGTTCATGCTAGAATTGTATAAAAAATACAGAAAGAATTTCGAAAACAAAAAAGAACTAGGAACATTTCCACTTTTCAGATGGGGTGAAGAAAAAGAGCTGTTGTTGCAATATATTGACGAGAAAGACTTTTTCCAGTTCCTTGAAAAACTCAAACTAACTCTACAAAAAATTATCCAAAAAATAGCAGAAAAAGCATCTGAATAGTTAATTAAATGTAGAAAAAACAATCAAGAAATATGCCGCTCATCCTTTAAGGGCAAAGAATATTCTCCCTTGAATATAGGTATTAAAGCGGTCTTTAGTACAGAAACCAGTTCATCTACGTTCTCACTTAATTTTGTAAGTTTTTTTTCAATATCTTCAACTCGCTGCTCAAGCCGAGACAACTTCAAAGGCATCAACAACCTCGCTTTGGCTAAATCTTTTCCAACATACTCTTCATGAGGAACCCGTTCAGGCGGACTGTTGTCTATGGATCCTACGTTTTCGACTATGGTTGTTCCTAATTTAACGAGTCCTCCTGCTTCTTCACTATAAAATCTTGTAATTGGCTGATGCAACGGAACCCCAACTTCGCTTAGAACTAAACCAAACCTGTTCTCTAAAACGATACGAACTCTTTCCACTATTCTTCCACTAAGCATTAGCAACTCGTCTACATCAAAGCCGCGTAACCGTCCAGGATGAACAATAACACTCTTACTCGTCCGTACCACTCGGACGTTGCCAATTTTTACTCCTAGTTTTTCCCAGTTCCTTGGACGACCTAACCTTTTCCAATTCAAGGGAACATGTTCCCATTCTTTGACTTCAAACTTTATCGCATAATCTTCTAGACAGCAAACTTCAGGAAAGTAGCCCTCACCCGTAGTGAGAACCTTTGAACCATAAGGCGTAAGACAATAAATATGAACAGCATCTCGAACCTGAAGCTTAATTGCCCCCATAGTTAGGAACTTGTTTTTCCAATAACAAACATTAGAACGACTACAACCAACAATATTTGCTACTTTAATTGCCGGATTTCCTGCCCCCAACAACTTCAAAATCTGCAAGCCCTTCTTTGTGAGAGGAACTGCATCTGCTAGAGTTAAAAAATCGTGTTTAACTCGTTTAACACGTTGAACCTGTCTTTTTCCTGTCTTACGAGTCAAAATAGAAGACTCCTCTAGAAAATCAAGTCAACTTTTCTTCAGAACACAAAGGGCACTCAACAAGCCTAGCTAAGATCTGATTACCAACACCGATCACAGCCCATTTGGATCCGCAGCCTTCACAAGAAATCTTCTGATTACTCATAATTTAGTGCTCCAAAAATTCCATTAAACAAAAAAAGAGGGGAAGGTGAAAAAGTACAGAATGGTACGTATTCGCTTTTAGAGTGGTGCGGCCGCCGGGATTTGAACCCGAGTACCCGGCTTGGGAAGCCGGGGTCCTAACCGCTAGACTACGACCGCACGTGATTTGCTTCTTAAAATAATTTGGAATTCAAGAATTTTAGATTATTCTTTTATTGCTCGTTTTAGGGCATCAATTACGTTTTCTTTTCCCATGGCAAGAACGTATGGACCAAGGCGTGGACCTTGCGGAGCACCCAAAAGAATCTTGTACAATACTTTGAAGAATTTTCCAGGTTTAATGTCGTTATTTCGTGCAACATTGAATATACCTGTTTGGATTTCGTCTTCTGTTGCGTCAGCATTTAATACTGGAACCAGTTCTTTTAGGGCTGTTTTTTCTTGTTCTGTTAACTCGATGGTTTGTTCAGTTATTTCGTTGAAGTCTTTAGACCAGTTAAGGGCGTAATTGATTCTGCATTTAAGATCGTCGGTTAGTCCTTCTTTTCCGTATCTGTACCCTTGAAGCTTATCCATGATAAACTCGGTTTCTGAACATTCAGGAGCCATCTTCGCCAAAAAGGTTAACAGGTTGTAGGGCACGTGCTCACTCATTTTCTTGGGTACATTAAACAGCATACAATAAGTGTATAAACCAACAAGCTTTGCTTTCTCTTTCTCATCTGAAATAATCTTACGACCAAAGTAAACGTCCTCTAGTTCGTCAATTTCTTTCATGTACTGGGGAATGTCAGTAACAGAAAGGCTTCTGGCGCCTACAAACCGCTTCAAAGTTAATAACAACAAAGACTGGGGAGACCCATACCGGAACCAAACCTGAGGAGTGAAAACATTCCCTGCAGATTTGCTGATTTTTTTTCCGCTCTTATCCAGATACATTTCATAACGGGCATGAGCAGGAGGAGCCCAATCAAAGATTTCTTTGCATATACGGTCGTTGACCCGGACAGAATCAGAAATGTCTTTACCAAAGGGCTCAAACCGAATGTCCAACGCATTCCAGCGAGCAGCAAACTCTACTTTCCAGCCAAGTTTTCCTTCAGCTTTGGTAATGTCTGCTTCGCCCTTATGTCCACAGCCTTCAAGATAGTTTCCGCGCACTTCTAGTCCTTCACAGGCGTACAGGACCTTGTTTTCGTCAGGCAAAAACTTTTGAGCTTTGGTAGTGTAGATGCGACCACATTTACTGCAAATCGGAAAATATGGAAGGACATCAACAAATTTTTCTTGGCCAACTTCATCTTTTACTATTTCACCTACTTGTTGGGCGTTCATCAATATGGCACGAATTTGGTCAACAAACAAGCCTTGTTCATAAGATTTTTTGGCAGACTTGAAAGTGTATTTGATTCCACTTTCGTCCAAAGATTCTAAAAGCAGACTGGTCATGTGTTCGCCAAAACTGTCATGGCATCCGTAAAGGTCAGGAATCGAAGTAACAGGATAACCCAAATATTTACTCAAAGAATCGGGTAGTCCTGCAGGAACTTTTCTTAAACCGTCCAAGTCGTCAGCAAAGGCAACATACTCAGCGTTGATGCCTTGATCTTGAAGGGCAAGAGCCACCGCATACGAACGGGCGCAGTCAGCAAAACTGCCAATATGAGGAAAACCAGATGCCCCCAAGCCGCTTTCTGTTCGGATTAGGTCTAGGCTTCGACCTAGTTTGCGTTCTCGTTCCACGATTTTTTGGG
Organism: Candidatus Bathyarchaeota archaeon; assembly: GCA_024650005.1. GTDB lineage: Archaea > Thermoproteota > Bathyarchaeia > Bathyarchaeales > Bathyarchaeaceae > Bathyarchaeum > Bathyarchaeum tardum. Next base: position 940,669 of record JANKMT010000001.1, read on the forward strand.
CAGTTTTGTCGTACCATGTTCCGTGTCCAATAATTTTTTCAGGCATGAGTCAGGTTTCCTTTATTCGCATCTAACGTAAATGCAAGGTTAGATAAAAACATAAATCGGTTTCGCATTCTATGAACATGAAATGAGCGTTTCAACATTTGAAATGCCTATACCGCAGTGTCCCTTAACTTAAACGTTAACCAGTAATGTTAGTAGTGAAAAAACAATGAGAACAAAAAAAATAGCCATCTTGATGATTTTAGTAACAGTCGCTGTAATGGTTGCACCGGCATCAGCATATTTCTCAGCTCAGAACGTAGAAACCAAGGCTGAAAGAATGGTGAACATTGCAGAAAACGCTTCAGATGCAGTATTGGACTTGATACAAACAACCGAAGCAAACGACACGATAATGGAGCTAATTGTAGCCGCAGAATTAGATGATGATTTCTATGGAAACGTTTTCCTTTGTGTAGAAGAAGGAACAATAGTCAACAGCGTGGCAGCAACTGAAAATGGCAAAGGATGGGAAGCACTTAACTCAGCCCAAGAAAGATTGTTAGTTGCAGTAGAAACCGAAGACTTTGAAGAAGTGATCGACAACGCCCGCGAGGCTTTAGAAATATTCCGTGATGTTCTTAGAGCAATTAATGGAATTCTACTTGACGTTGGTGTAGAGCCGTGCCCAGCATGCGATGCTGAAACATTTCAAGAAGCTATAGAACGTTCATTAGCTAAAGTAGCAGAACTCCAAGCTTTACTTGCTGATGAAGAAATGCTTCAAAAATTGGCTGACGCCGAAGATTTACTAAATGCAGCAACTGACATGTTGCCAGATGAAATTGAAGGAGCAAGAGATAACTTACAAGATGCAAATGCATTGATCAGTGAAGTCTGTAGGGATCTAAGGGGAATAGCTCAAGACCTAAACTGGGGTCGAATACGAAGCTACATTGAGAAAGCATACCAGCACCGGGAACGAGTTCGGGAAAGAATCAGAACAGTATGGAACAATGTCGCAGATATTGACGAATTCCTTCAAAGGTTAGGTTACCAAAATGAAGAAGAATTTATGGCACAGTTCCAAGAAATGATCCAAAATGCACAAGATGCAAAAAACGTTAAAGACGCAATCGAAACTTTGAAAGAAATCGGTCAAGTTATCAGAAACATGGACAACTCGTTGATTGAACATCCAGGATTCAACGGCAAACAAACCATGCCCGGAAACGGCAGTGGCTTTGGAAACATGGGCGGCGGAAACAGCCGCTAAAACTTTATTTTTTTGTTATTTTTTTAGTTCAACTTGATTTTCAAGTCCAATCTTCTTGACTTTAACGATTTCTAAACGCTCTAAACGTTTAATTAACCGCCAAAGACTTGTCCGGGGAATATTAGGAAACTTTTCCCGAACCTGAGACTCGAAAGCTTTACCGTCATTGTCTGACAAGAATTGTATAACGTCTTTTTCTTCGGGGTTCAACTGAGGATAATTCTTAAAAATATTCTCAGCGCAGGGACCTTTTCTTTTCATGACAAAGAACAATAAAGTGATTATTACAGCTGCAACAACTGCAACAGCAACCAAGTATTCAGCTGGAAACGAGTCTGAAGGTTCTACTGGAATAGCTGGAGTTTCGGTTACTGTAAAAGTTTGTACAAGTCCATCCACGTTAATGCTGTAGGTTCCAAGGGTTTGTTTAGTGACCTTAAATTCAACAGAAGTGGAATCTCCTTTTGCTAGGGTTACTGATTTTGTTTCTTCAGTTACTTGGTTGACTATAAAAGGAACAGTGTATGAACCTGTTTGTCCGCCGATGTTGGTTACAGTAACTGAAACAGTGACTTCTTCGTTGGGTTTGATTTCAACTGGCGTGACCTTTAGGTTACTGACCAGAAAGTTTGCAGGAGGATTCAAAGGAAAAGTGTAACTGATTTCCCATTGGCTGGCAAACAAAGACATACTTATCGTGTTTCCATTAGTATTAATTGAATCCGGCACTCCATTCAAGTAAACAATTGTAGAGTCTTCAGGCAAAAACACGGTCACATTGTATGGAGTGTTAACAAGTAATGTCCAAACTTCAGCGTCTTTAGATGTTAAAGAGTGAGTATCATACTGCACGGAAACACGGGTTGTGCCCAAAGTAAAAACAGTGAGATTGCTGGCTCCGATTTCATAGTCTAGAAATGTGTTGTTTTCGTCAAGGACTATAAAATTGTCAACAGAATAAGCCCCCAAAAGTGGAAAAGAAATCACGGGCAAGGTTTCATTAACAGTTAAAGTTTGAGTAACCCGAACAAGACCATCACGATAAACTTGAAGGTCAGTTGAATCAATTTGAAATTCTGTTACACCAGCAACAACTATAGGCACGGCTAGAATCAAAACAATTAGTAAACAACTAAATAAAACAACTCGTCCAGAATCAGCCTTCATAACTGCTTCACCTTAAAAACTTGATTATGTCAATTAATAAGAATTCCGAATCCAGAATATAACAAGAGTCTTATTAACAATCATCAAGTATAATGAAAGGGGTGCTCTCAAACGATGGGAGACAATGAAGTCTGGCATTACATTATTCCGTTTCCATTAGAAAATGAAAAACGTAGATTAGTTTGGAGTGTCCTGCAGTCCAAAGTAGGCAAAAGCCTGCTAATGAACATGAAGATAGACAAACGAACATACCAAAAAGATCTCATTAAAAACACTGATTATTCAAACAAATCTATAATCGAGTACCTAAAACGAATGGTTGCAGCAGATATTCTCGAACAAGGCATGGAACAACTCACAACCGGAAAACGAAAAGTCAGAGTTAAATGGTATATCCCAACAAACCTTGGAAGATGGTTCATACTGTTTCTTAAACCCACAGAAGAAATTCCCCCTGAACTTGTAAAAAAAACCATTGAAGAAATATTCCAAATGTACGCCCAAAGCATCGTAGAAGTTTGCCAAAGCTTCAATATCGACGTGGACGTATTCTGCCAAATCCTAAACAAGCAACGCTAAAAAAATAAAATCTGAACAGGTCTATTTTGCAGATTCAGCGTTTCTTTGAACAAGGGCGTTTACAGCAGTTGCCAAAGCTTTAATGGCTTCTTTCCTGACAGCTATAGAAGTATCAACTCGTTTTGTTTCGATTTCTTTTTCTAAACTTTGCACTTTACTGATGGCTTCTTGTTTCTTTTTTTCGTATTCGTTACGCATTCTTTGTTTTTCAACTTCAGATTCTTGTGCAGCTAACGCCACCAGATGTCGTGCATTATCCAACCTTTGATTAAGTTCGGATATTTTTTGTTCCTGAGCAAGCTTCTTCAAAGGCTGCAAGAAACTTGTTTTGACTTTCTTTTCTTTTGCAAGTTCTTCTTCGAGGCGCCCAATGGTTTTAACCAAATCGTCTTTGGAACTGTTTTCATTTACAGTAAACTCAATTGTTTGAACACCAGACTTTTGTCCAATTTCACCTTTTTGTTGATTATTACCAGAATTTTCTGTTGCAACAGACAATCGATATTTTGCAGATTTTAATTTCTGGGTGAGCGCATACTTCTTTTGTCGCAAAGCAATCTTTCGGATGATGTTGCTTGGTTTTGTTTGATTCACTTTTTCTAGCTCATCCTCTAGGCGTTGAACGTTTTTAATTAAAAAGTCAAGGGCACTTTTTCCTCTAACTTGGAGTTTTTCGGTTTGAGCAGCAAATTCGTTATCCATTTCCCGTAGAATATACTTATTGTTTTCAAGGGATTTTGATGAAGCTTCCAGTTCAGCTTCTTCTACCAGCCGGTTACCAAGTTCCTCTTCGATGTCGTTGTATATCTGTTCTACTTCATCGGTGAAAACCTCATCTACAATTACTGCCTCATTAGATTCAAAGGCAACCATAACTTGCCGAAGGTTAACCAACCAGTCATCAAAATAAACACTAACAGGGGATTGGTCAAATATCTCTTCACCAAGCATGTGCAGATACTCCAAAGTTTCCGCCACAACATCCTCAAGTTTTGGTTTTTCCATAACCGTTGAAACTGGAACTTCGGGCACAACTTCAACTTCAGGTTCACTCAAGTCAACGGGTACTTCTTCAGGTACAATTTCAGGGTCAACAGGAGTCAAATTAACAGGTTCCTCTGGCACTACAATGACTTCGGGTTCAGGCAAACTAGTTGGGGGTTCCGGTATTACCTCAGGTGCTGGAACAGGTTCAGGTATTTCTTTAATGGGTTCAGGTTTCTGAAGTTTTTCTGTTTCAAATTGGCTAGCAAAATCTTTGAATTTAGGCATAATATCACTAAACACTGCCATCATGAGATCGCGGTTCTTTGTTTCAGTTAGGTCGATAACTTGTAAGCATCCATCTCCAGAAGTCAACATCAGGTGCCCTTCTGAATTTATCCGTGCCTGACTGAAGGCGCCCATCCTAAAAGGAAGCCCAGACGTAGAAACATCAAGGGAAAACATCTGCGGCGGCACATGCTGCAGAACCTCAAAGAACTGGTTCACCACAGCTTTTTCTTTTGAATTCAACTTGACAATTTTCTTAACATCATCCCCAACATCCTGTAAGGTAACCACGATTTCTTCGAGGCTAAACTGCTTTTTTTCCAAACTCTCTTGCTGTGTTGAAGATTTTTTCCTAGGCATGGCTAGCCATTTCGGCTATATATCCTCAATAAACAAAAAAACTAGGGTGTCGCAGAAATTTCAAACAGTTCAATTGAAAGCAAAGTTACAACTGAAAATTGTAGGTTTTTATGAACTGGACGGGACCTAAACTAATTTTTTAACAATTACATCCAAGAGCTGCTTAGCAACGGCACGTTTTTGGGCTGTTGGAACACGAACCACATTTCTTTCTTTGTCTATAATGAAAAGTTCATTTGTGTCAACAGCAAATCCTGCACCTTTTCGCCCAACATCATTTGCAGCTATCAGGTCAGCTTGGGGTTCTTCAAGGCGCTCATATGCAGTTTTTATTAGCTCTTCATCGGAAATGTTGTATTCTGCCTTGAAAGTAACAAGAAAAGTTTCAGGGCTAACTTTTTTCACAGCATTAATGATTTTCGAAGTTGATTTTAGGTTTAAAGTAAACTTTGAAGATTCACGGGTAGGAACCTTGTAATCATACGTTTTTTCAGGGGTCCAATCTGAAGCAGCAGCAGCAGCGATTACTATGTCGTATTTTTTTGATGTTAGTTCAGAAACAACAGCCTCATGCATTTGAGAAGTAGTTTCCACATTGATTACTTTAGAGTCATGAGGAGGACTGATTGATATTGGACCTGAAATCAAAGTTACTTGGGCTCCTCGTGACAAGGCTTCATTAACAAGAGCAAGCCCCATTTTTCCTGAACTTTTGTTTGTTAGGACTCTAACGGGGTCAATGTACTCCAAGGTTGGACCAGCAGTGACCAAAATTTTCTTTCCAATTAGGTCTTTTTTGACTGTTAATTCGTTGATTACTGAGTTTACGATTTCTTCGGTTTCTGCTATTTTTGCAGCTTTTCCTTCAATTCGGGGTCCAATGAATTTAACACCCAATGATTTGAGTTTCTTGATGTTTTCTAACAGAATAGGGTGCTGGTACATGGAGCCATGCATAGCTGAGACAATCATTATGGGTATTTCTAGACCAAAAGCGGTAGTAGCAACAGAAGTTATTGGGGTATCATCGATTCCGCAGGCAATTTTACTAATTGTGTTCGCAGTTGCAGGGGCAAAAAGAATCAAATCAGCTTTGGTTGAATTTCCACTGGTTAGGGCTACGTGCTCAATTTTTCCGGTTAACTCAGTTACAACAGGGTTTCCTGTAGCCCATTCCATGAGATAAGGATGAATAATTTTCTGAGACATCTGGGACATAACAGGAAAAACATCAGCCCCATGCCGCATCAACTCCCGAGCAATATCAGAACAACGAACGGCAGCAACACTGCCACTTATACACAAAACAACATTCTTTCCTTTTAGTTCGGTTCCTTTTGTTCCTACAATGTCTTTAGAGGGATGATCCGTCAACATTGGTTCCTCAGATGTTTTACTTCTAAACCTTTAATCAAGCCAGTTAATAAGGTGTTTAAAGGAGTTGAAACATTTCTTGTTTTTCCTAAACATGAAATTGCTCCATTTATGAAATCAATTTCTGTTCGTTTTCCTTTTCCAATGTCTTGCAACATAGAATTCTTGTTTTGAGCAGTCATCTCAGCAATGTTAATCATCAAAGAAACAGGGTCTTCATCCAAACGGGCATTGAATTTTCCTGCAACCTTTTTGCCTTCAACTACAGTTTCAGTCATTAGTTCTTTGAGGTCAGAACGTGCAATTAATTCTCCATTTGTCATTGCAGTTAAAGCACCAAAGGGGTTGATTCCAGCGTTTACCAGAACTTTTGTCCACACATCCCCTTCGATGTTTCCTGAAGACCTAGTGGGCAATCCAGCTTCTTGAAAGGTTTCAGCAATCAATGTTTTTTGAATAATCTTACAATAGGGTTCACCGATTACTGTTTGACCTTTGCCAGTATGCATAACCAAACCAGGTTTTTTAACTAAAGCACCGTTAGATGTTACTCCACGAAGTATCATGGTACTTCCAATACTGTCTGATGCAATTTTTTCTACACCCAATCCGTTTTGAAGGCATAACAAAACTGAATTGCGCCGAAGAAGCGGTTTTGCTTCTGCAACTGCTTGAGCGGTATCATAAGCTTTTACTGTTAACAGAATTAAATCAAAAGTTTCTGATAGCTCCATCACAGAGGTTACAGCTTTAACATTAACGACACGTTTTCCAGAAACTCCATCAATAATTAAGCCATTCTGTTTTATTGCGTTCACATGGGCTTCTCGAGCAATTAAAGTAACATCGGTTCCAGATTCTGCGAGTGAACCTCCAAATAAACTGCCGATAGCACCGGCACCCATTACAGCGACTTTCAATCAAGTCACCCAACGACTTTCTCCCATTTTTTCAGCTGCAAAACTTTAGAAAGAGTGCTACCCTGCTTGATTTCGCCCTTTATTCTTTTTTCTTTCTCAAACACATCCAAAGCCCTGTTTGCAATTTCCACAGCAGTTTCTTTGGGAACAACCACTACCCCATTATCGTCAGCTATCACCCAATCATCAGGTCGTACAGTAACGCCGCCACATTTGATTTCGATGTTAATTTCACCAAATCCTTTCGGGTCGCCAGCAGTTGGGGTTATTGTTTTCGCAAATGATGGAAAACTTAAAGGACGAATTTCATCAACGTCACGGATAGCTCCATCGATTACTACTCCGTTGACTTTTTTTTGTAAACAACTTAAAGTCGCTAGCTCTCCCCAAACAGCTTTGCCGCCCCCAGCTGCGTCAATCACTATTACATTTTCAGGAGTTGCAAGATCTATTGCTTCTACAGGTTTTGCCCAATCACCAGGATAAGTACGAACAGTCAGAGCTTTTCCAACTGCTTTAACCCCGTTAACTACTGGGTGGATGTCCAGCATCTCGCCTTTTCGCTGCATCGCGTCAGATATGTTAGGTGTCGAAACTTTCATGAAAACTTCATAGAGTTCGCTCTCGTGATACTTCTTGTAAAGATTCGTAGCAATTGGCTTACCAGTTAACATCGACTTTTTGATTTTTCGAGTTTCTTCTTCAGCATTTTCGGCTTTAGTTATTGCTCCACCTACAATTACTATGCTGGCTCCAAAGTTGACACATTTAGCTGCAGTTTCACTATTGATGCCTCCCGCCACTGCAACAGGAACATGTACAACTTCAACAACTTTTTTCAACACATCTAAAGGATCCATTCCCCGCATCTGCTGGTCGATTCCTACATGTACACAAACGTAATCTGCCCCAAGTTTTTCCAGTTCCACTGAACGAGTGATCATGTCGTCGATGTTTATCATGTCAACCATGATTTTTGCGCCATAACGTTTTCCTGCTTCAACTGCTTCACGAATGGTACTGTCGTCAGCAACACCCAGTATGATTATTATGTCTGCTCCAGCTTTTGCAGCAATTTCCACTTCTAAGGCGCCTGCATCCATAGTTTTCATGTCAGCCAAAAAAGTGTAGTCTGGAAATTTTTTCTTTAAAGTCCGGATAACAGATAGCCCTTCACTTTTTACAAGAGGTGTCCCAATTTCTATCCAGTCAACTCCACCAGCTATTGTTTCATCTAATAGCTTCAAAACACGGGATAGGTCTACAAAATCTAATGCAACTTGGAGTACTGGTTTTTTAAACGCCATTTGAATTATCTCTCTTTTTCAATTATTTGTTTCAAATCTTTAATGAAACATTCGATGTGTGACGAGGTCACATGGGGCATCACTACTAATCTAAGATAATCGGAAAATAAAGAAATTGCCCAACCCTGTTTTCTTAATTCTTGAGCAATGATTCGAATATCCATAATATTTGATTTTATTCCAACTACATTAATTACAGGCTTAGTTACTACATCAACGCCTTCAATCTGTTCAATTCCCTTAACAAGCTCCATTGTCAAGTTAAGGCAACATCTAACCACTTTTGAGTAACCGTCTTGTCCAAGGTTCATCAACAGCGCCCAAACTGCGATTGATGAAGCACCTAACCGGGTTCCAATAACTGTGGATTGTTCTGTGCAGCCTCCAGCTAAGTAAGGAACATTCACAGTTACAGCTTTCTTTAAAGAATCATCCCGGAACAATATGCCACCAGCAGGAATAGGAGCAAGACCCATCTTGTGAGGGTCTATAGTGATTGAACAGACTCCAGGCAACCGAAAATCAAACTCTGTAGATTTGGAACCCAGTTGTTTAAGAAACGGCAACACAAAACCTCCAAAAGCTGCATCCACATGAAGGTATATGTTTTGGTCTAGAGCAATTTCTGAAAGCTCAGGTATAGGGTCAACTACACCTAAACCAGTAGTTCCAGCAACGCCTACAAGAGCAACAGTGTTAGATGTTATTGCTTTCTGAACTGCATTGATGTCCATCTGATAATTTGAGTCAAGTTTAACTTTAATCAGCTTCAAGTTCAACAAGTCAGCAGCCTTGTCAAAAGAATAATGGGCAGAAACTGGAACAATCACTTCATTACGTTTCTTGTTAGCAAGATTTCTGGCAGCCCACATTGCAAGAATATTTGCTTCAGTCCCCCCAGAAACAATGTTACCAGAAGCATTATCATTTGAAAGCATACGACCCAACATGCCTATTACTTCTTTTTCCAGTTCAGCAGTTGCAGGAAACAGCCCGGGGTCGCCTAGGTTTGTTTCAAGATACTGCAAATAAACATGTTTAGCAAAACTAGAAGGCTGGGTGCACATGGACCCTAAAATTTTGCCACAAGAATAAGTGAGATCTCGTTGAAGTTTAGTTTCAAGTTTTTGGAGAACTGCATCTTTGGGTAAACCTTTTTCAGGTATCTGGTTTTGCCGTTCAACTGTTTTAGGTTTCACATTTCGTGCTCCTTGTAGAGTTCATTTGCCTCAGGGATGTATATACCCTGTTTTGCAAGACCAGATAAACGTTGGTTAATTTGCTCAATTGTAATGGCTAAGTTTTTTTTGTTGTTAAAACTGGAAACAATTTTTCTAAGGTTCTCAGGTGATTCATGTTTTAGAAGTTTTGCTTCTTCAATAAGCAAAGGAAACGTTCTAGCAACTTCGTCAACAATTGTAACTGAAGCCCACTGAGCAGTTCGGGAAAGGGGATTTAAATCAACGGTGATAACAGTTTTGCCCATTTTTCGCAGAGCTTCTGTTCGGTCACCGTCTTCAAGAGGAACCAAAATCACATCTGCTACTAAAATGCCGTTAGGGTCTACACTTCGGCGTTCACTGCAGATTTCAGGTATCTCAGCAGAACAGGCTTCACCTACTCCTAGTACTTCTTTGGCTCCAAACTTTTCTAGTAATTGTTTAATTGCTTTTTCCCGGTGCAAAGTTCGATGAAACAGATTAACCTCTATTTTAGCTCCAGTAACTTCCGCTAATTTGATTATTCCTTCAGGCACTAGGGCTGCAATATTTCCATTAACAGAAATCACTGGATGCTCAGCAAGAAGCATCGTTGCAGCTGCTGTTTTAATTGCATCGTGAGCAGTTTTGGTTGTTTTTTCTCCAACTAAATAGTCGAAAGCTTCTCCCCTGCCATGGGCTAGGACACCTGCCAAGGTTACAACTCCTGATTCAACATGGCTAACTAAATCGTGCCGGGTCTTCAACGATTTGGCTCTTGGATGGTTGGAAGATATTTCAGTTTTTTTTACCATAGAACTCTAGCTCCTTCAGGGTCAATTTCGGAAACAAATACACGATCTCGTGAAGGGTTATGTTTGTAAAAAATTTTTAGAAGCTCCTCCACAGAATCTTTTTTGACCAAAGAAAAAATACATTCACCAAACATGTTCATGCTACACACAGTATTAATAGCATCGGCTTCAACCAAAACTTTTCGCATCCGTTCTGAAATCAACCCAACACCTTCAGCAAATTTACGGGAAAAATTCATGAAAACACTGGGTTCAGGTCGCTTAATAAGTTCGTCTACCAGTTTTCCACCAAGATTGTTTATTTGCCGGCAAAGTTCGGGATTAGATAATGAAGTTTTAGTTGAAATTGGACCAAAAAACAAACAAGCTACGACATATTGATCAGAAACTGGAATCTTAGTTATTTTTCCCACACCAGGGGCACCAGGTTTTTCTCTTATTTCTAATCCTCCAACGGTTTCGGCAATAACCGAACCTAAACCTGTTTTACATTGAACTTCTGCGGTGTGAGCAATTTGGGCAGCTTCAACAGTAGACAGCCTAAGTTGTAAAGCTTCGTTAAGAGCTAGGGCTAGACTTAAAGCTCCTGCTCCACTGGAGCCATAACCTGCACCCATGGGCACATTAATTTCGTGATCTACCAAAATTTTGTAATTTTCTTTTAGTAAACAATTAAAAGAATCTACTACTATCTTTGAAACTTCAGCAGATTTTGTAACCTTTCCATTAATTTTAATTTCCAAAAAATCTTTTGCAGATTTTTGCACCGTTACTTTTGTTGTGACCCCAAGTTTGAGAGAAACACCAGCACCTCTAGAACCATTAAACAAAGGGTCTAGGGATTCATTAAAAATTTGAAAAAACCCGCTGATATGGGCAGGGGAAAATGCTGAAACTTCTCGTAACATGGCATCACAAACATTAAACAAGATGTATATTCAATTTGTCAAAGCAATTTGCTAAATATGTGTAATAAAATAAGTCTTTTGTCTGAAATCTACTGTTCAAAAATAGACAACCGATTGCCGAAAAATTTTTCAAAAATGTTATCAGTTTTTGGATTTAAACTTTAGGAAAAGCTGGCAGTATTTTATTTATTGCATTCGTTTTTACATCCAAACTTTCGTCCAAAGACGAGAAATAAAGTATAAAAAACTACTTTATAGGATTTTTATTGTAAATTTCTAAACAATGTTTTAGATGTTCAATCTGCGCTTTACTCAAAGGTTTTTTGTCTTGCTTTATGAACTTCTTAGCATCTTCATTTTCTAAAGTTGGTATGTGCTGTGGTTGCACTCTGGTTGCCTCCAAGCACATAATGTAAACTTTAATTTTAATAAATTTATGTGCAATTAAAAAAATTGACATTTTTCTTTATATTTTGTTTCATCAAGTTCTGCAGATATAGTTGGTAGCCTTTCAGCATAGAGTGAATTAATTTTGTCATTTTTCCATTTTAAATCTCAGTTCATTTTAGATTTTCTTTGAAACTTCCAGAATGCTCTCCATACAAAAACATCCATGATATCCAGTTCCTATTTTCCAAATTTTGTTACTAACGATAACTGTATCTCCTTTAACTGAGGAGATAACAGCCGACCCCGCCAAACGATGAATCAAAGACCCGGATCATTCGCTTAGAAATTGGAAATTCAGTAATATAAACTGCAAGAGGTATAAACAAAAAGAAATGGTTCACAATCAGAGTGAGGAGATATCAAATAACAAATAGTAAACCCAAACGGAAATGGTTCATGCAAAAGACAACGCCTGAACAGTGGCCGTACTGGATGCAAAACCACAAGCAAAGCAGGAAAGCAACAGAGATGAGATTATAAATCTCATTACTCATTTTATCATTGTGAAATTTGTTCAGGCATCCGAATCAACATTCCATTTTTCCTGTAAAAAGGCATGTTGAAAGACAAATATAAAAAAATTAATAATCAACAACCACACATAATGAGTATGTATAAGGTTTTGTTATTATGAAAAAAGAAGAAGGAAAATCCACAACAACAGATGCTGGCATCCCAGTTGCCAGCCAAGAGTTTTCGCTTACTGTGGGACCTGATGGACCAATTCTGCTACATGATCATTACCTTATGGAACAAATGGCAAATTTTAACAGGGAAATGATTCCAGATCGCCAACCACACGCAAAGGGTTCCGGGGCCTTTGGATACTTTGAGGTTACCAAGGACGTCAGTGCTTATACAAAGGCGGCTGTGTTCCAACCGGGTACCAAAACCGAGGTTCTGGCGCGGTTCTCTACTGTGGCAGGTGAGAGTGGCAGTCCAGATACCTGGCGTGATGTGCGCGGCTTTGCGCTGAAGTTTTACACCACAGAGGGCAATTATGACATGGTGGGAAACAATACCCCTGTTTTTTTCGTGCGGGATCCTATGAAATTTCAGCATTTCATCCACTCCCAGAAGCGCCGTGCGGACAACGGTCTGCGGGATAACGACATGCAATGGGACTTCTGGACGCTTTCGCCCGAGTCAGCCCATCAGGTCACCATCTTGATGAGCGATCGTGGAGTCCCCAGAGGCTATCGGTACATGAACGGCTATTCGAGCCACACCTATATGTGGGTCAACACAAAAGGCGAACGCTATTGGGTGAAGTATCATTTCAAGACAAACCAGGGAATCGACAACCTGACCCAAGAAGAAGCCGACCGGATTGCTGGTGTTGATGCTGACTACCACCGCCGTGATCTGTTTGAAGCGATCAAACGAGGGGATTATCCTAGTTGGACACTAAAAGTTCAGATCATGCCCTTCAAAGAGTCGGAAACTTACCGATTTAACCCCTTCGACCTGACTAAGGTGTGGCCCCATGGAGACTACCCGGTGCATGAAGTGGGCAAGCTGACCCTGAACCGAAATCCTAGCGATTTTCACTCTGAAATTGAACAGGCTGCTTTCGAGCCTAACAACTTCGTCCCTGGAATCGGTCCGAGCCCTGACAAAATGCTCTTGGCTCGTCTAATTTCCTACGCTGATGCCCACCGAGCTCGCCTAGGGGTTAATTACAAGCAAATTCCAGTCAACCGACCTAAAGTACCAGTGTACAGCTATAGCAAAGGCGGGACTATGCGGATTAACAAGGTATCCGATCCTGTTTATGCTCCCAACTCAAAGGGAGGTCCCAAGGCTGACTCTGATCGTTATCCAGAAGAAACTATATGGAGTGCCAGCGGTGAATTTGTCCGTGCAGCGTACACCAAACGTAAGGACGATGATGATTTCATCCAGCCAGGCACCTTGGTACGTAAAGTTATGGACGATGAAAAACGTGATCTGTTAGTGTCCAATGTAGTAGGTCATTTAAAAAACGGCGTATCGGAACCCGTACTGCAGCGTGCCCTTGAATACTGGCGTAATATCGATAAGGAAATTGGAGACCGCATCGCCAAAGGTGTAAAAGGACAATAATCGACATATGTATGCATTCGTGACGGCGTAGTTAAGCTTAAGCACATGTGAGCATGTTGATCTCAACCACAGAAAATCTCACAATCCCTCCTTTTCTTAGTTAAATTTTAACCTTTTTTCCTCTTTTATCCTTCATATCTACCCTTCTTATGACAATACACAAAACCAAATACTATAACAAAAAAATTCCACAATTGTGAGATAATGAATTAGCCAATTAAGAACTAATTTTACGTTATCTCACTTGCATTTGTAAGTGTTAATATAAGCTAAACAATCATTTTCTAAATATTAGCACTCTATTCTTCAATATTTAATCCAGTGTAATCCTTGCAGTATTTTGCTTTAGAAACTCCTCGCTTATTGCATTCATTTTTAAAATTGTTCGGGCAATCCATAGTATAACAAGTTAAATCGTTTATCATTCTTCAGGTCACTACCAAAATAAACTGAATCCTTTGTTCTTAAAAAGTCTAGTCCAGCGACGCTAACTCCTCAATTACTTCAGGATGTTTACCATTATTTGACAGATGATTCTTTGCTTGAAAGAGCAACTAAATTTAAGAAAAGATAGTCTTCATAAAAATTACTTGGATGTTTTTGATTTAAGAATGGCTAACCCCAAGGCTAGCAATCCGATAGCCCAAATATCAGTGAGCCAAACTGAAATTAATGAATCAGTTAAGAATTGATAAATCAAATATATTAGAAAATGCAATCCCACTGAAGTTAAAGCTGCACCTACCCATTTTGATTCAAATCTCTTTTTTGAAATATCTAAACCCCCAAAAAATGCGAAAATAAAAGCTAAACTCATAACAATAAGGGTATTAAAAGCAAGAATACTACTAGAACTATTCCAAAGAACTGATATCCCTTCAGTTAACATTAAACCAAACCAATGGAAAACTGAATTTGCCCATAATGCACCAATATACCCAAAAAAAGTAATGCCTAACAATTTATACGATTGAAAATGACGGTAACCAAACTTATTCCTATAAATGCTTATGCCCAAAAACCAAAGAAAAGGAACCGTAAGAATAACTTGCAAAAAATAACCCACCCCAAAAGTGGAATAAAACAACGAATTTCTAGTGGCTCCTAAAGCAAACAAATAAAATATCGATGGAATCAACGAAGCAAAATATACACCTTCAAGAACAATTGAAGTTCCCAAAAATTTTGTCGCTGAATTTGAACTTAGTTTACCTTTCCAAACAAGATAGATAATTAACATCGCTAATAACACAGCTAACAAACGGGAAACCATCCCAATTGCAGCAACTGTATACATTGAACCCCTAACCAGCACTCGGGGGTAATAATCCCAAGAAATGAAAACAATATTATAAAATCGAATAAAACTTTCAGGAATCCAACGAATAATCCACACAAACAAGGACGTTAAACTAATTAAAAGCCAAAAAAAATTACGCTGAATAAAATTCATAAAAAACAACTCCCCAATCCCTCCTAAAATCCCCCATTCTCTGATGCACTACATAGTTTGATTGTATTGCCTATTATTCTTAAAATAATTATAATGAATTTATTATTTGGGGTTAAAATTTAACCATTTCCATTAATGAACGAAATGTGGATATGTGTAAGCACAGGTAGGTAAAAAGGCATTACTCCAGCTTGTTGCCGCAGTTTCCGCAGAATTTGTTTGTGGACAGGTTTTCTGTGTTACATTTTGGGCAGTTAATTTTTTTTGGTTTCATTGGGGATCCACAGTTGCCACAGAATTTCATTGATTCAGGCATGGCTGCTCCACATTTTGGGCAAATAATCTTGGCTACGGGGGCTAAGCTTTTTCCACAGTTTCCGCAGAATTTGGCACCGACGTTGTTTTGGCTGCCACAGTTTGGACACAATAGCACTTGTTGTGCTCCACCACTACTTTGAGAAGGCTGCATTGCCTTACCGAGAGTATTCCCCAGAGCAATTCCGATTCCTGCACCTACTCCAGCGCCAGCAGCTCCACCGCCTTCAGGGAGTTCTGCAGTTGTTTCTTTCATGTATTGCATGGTCATGGCTTGTTGCCCCATGGTTGTTGCAAAACGTCGGGCTTCTTCAGGGATTTTAACGCCTTCAAAAACTGTGTCTATGATTTTTAGTCCAATGCGTGCTGCTTCATCTTTTATGATCAACGAAACTTTGTCAGTAGTTTCGTCCACGTTTTTGACTACATTGAAGATGTCATGATTAGCGAACTCGTCTATTACCCGTTCATTTATGAATCCACGGATATAGTTTTCAATGTCAGTTGATGTGCTTGCGCCTTTGTTGCCAAAAAATTCGATAACAAATAATTTGGGATCTTCGATTTTGTAGAGAAGGTAACCATAGTATCCAAGTTCTGCTTGATATTGTATGGCTCCACTTGGGGCAGAGTAGGCTTGTCCGCCAAATTTTCCTCTGAATTGGCTGTTACTTACATAAACTACTTCACAACTGAAAACATCCCCGATTATACGAAGAGCCTTCAAAGCACCAGTTAACAAAGGAATATTGTTGCTTGTGATGGTGTGTCGTCCAGGACCAAAAACGTCGTATGCTTTGCCGTCACGGAAAAACACTGCCCATTGGTTTTCTTTGACGATCATTTGACTTCCGTATTTTAGGGAAAGATTAGGGAAACGATATGCAATATCTTCGTCTCCAGCAAAATCCCATGCAACTTTTTCTATTATTGGCATTTCAATAAACCATCCTATAGTTTTAAAGGCCTGAACTGATTTTCTCGTTCAGTCCATTTATCTTCAAAAGCAAGTAATAAAGTCTTAACATTTTTCACTTCAGTAGACACTGTCTCCCAGTTTTCTGCATCAACTTCATTCTGGGTTTTGGTTACTGCATTTTTCAAAGTATCCAAATCATTGAAAAACTGTTTATCAAAATTGAAAACTCCAGCCAACTCGTTTTCTCGAATATGCCCTTTCCGGTCGTATAAACCAGCGTAACCGTAATCTGCGTGGTGAACTTTTTCAGTGACCCGATCTAAAACTTGAATTATTTTCTTGTAGTCTCGGCTTTGTGCAGCCCCAGCATCCATGGCTGCTAAATAAATGTCTTCCCAAGTATGGCGCATGTCTCGAAGACACACGTAGTAAAGATCTCTGAGTTTTTTGTCTAATTCACGGAGGTCTTCTTTGGTTCCGTAACCTAAGGTGAAAAAGTTTTGAATCTTGGAAAAAATGCCCTGCTTATCTTTTACTTTGTCGATTGTTTCCCGTTCAGACAAGAAATGAATCCCCAATTTACTAAATCAATCTAATTTAATTAACTTTTGATAAAACCAAAACAAAAAAATGTTTTCAAAGTTTGTTTTTTGCCCATCGAATCAAAAAATAGGGATGCTTAAGCAACGATGCAACATACATACAATTAATTGAACAGTTTTTGCAAAAATCCCAATTTCCACAGTTTTCAATTATGTTTTTTGCTTTTTCAGAACATAAACTTGATTTCAAGTTTTCATCTGTATCGATTTTCATCAAAGTGAAAAAGGGACAGGGCAAAGCAACTGAAGAATCCGGTTTTAAGGCAACCGTAGTTGAAGCTGATGAACAGCCAATAACGTTCCGGAATCCACCAAGAGATTGAAAACGGAAATAGTCGCTTTCGAAATAGATTTTACTGTAGTTCTTTTTTTCTTCAGCTAATTTTTTTAGAACCAAACTGTTTTCAAGGATTTTCAAGTCTTCAGCACAGGCTTCATCGACGGATCCTCGGGGAACATTATCGACAGGAGAGAAATGGATGGGCAACTCAAGAGATTTTGCAAACTCAAGAGTATCATCAATGAACTCGAAAGTTTCACGAGTTATAACAGAAAACAAGTCAAGTTCTATCCCCAACTTTTTAGCATATTTAATGTTGTTTTTGACGGCATCAAAAGCATCCACCCCCCGTGTTTGGTTGAAGATTTCTTTATTGTTAACATCAAAGGAAACAGCCAAAAAATCGGTGTATTTTGAAAGGTCATCAACTTTTTTGTTTAATAATAACCCGTTAGTAACTAAACCAGTGAATAAGCCCAAGTTGCTATTTGAAAACTTTAGTAACTGCCCCAGATCGCTACGTAATAACGGTTCGCCACCAGTAAAACTTGCAACTAAACAACCCAAGTCCCAGCATTCAAACAAACGCTGTTTAAGCTTAGAAGTTGTCGCCTCGATGATATCAGGGCTTTTTCTCCAAACATTGCAAAAAGTGCATTTCATGTTACAACGATACGTGCATTCAAAATGAACAAACCACGGACTGACTGAAGTTCGGTTCAACAATGCATGAGTTCGTGAACGCAAAAAACTTTTGAAAAGAGGCTTGATTTTAGTTTGCACAATCCAAAATCAGAAGTCTTCCTTTTTTAGATTTTCCGTAAAAAAATATTTCAAAATTACATTTTGCATAAGAGGAAAATTTTTTTGTAAAGAAAGGGTTACCAGTGCGAAGTGTTGAACCAAGTAAATGTAGTCTGGAGAGGTCGGGTTGTTTTTTCATTTGTTATTAACAACAAACTGTGACTTGCAATGCAAATACTGCTACGGTAAATCATGTGATGACATGGATACAGAATTTGATTTTGACGTAGATTATGATGTCCCTGCTGAAATCAATTATGACATTAACCAGTTAACAAAGTTCATTGAAAAAGACAAAAAAGCAGTTCTGATTTTTTATGGCGGCGAACCAATGTTATGCATCGACAATATGAAACAGATAATGGACAAGGTACCAGCTAAACAGTTTAACATCCAAACTAATGGTTTACATTTACACAAACTTGAACCAGAATACGTGAATAGATTAAATACAATTTTTGTTTCATTGGATGGCAAAGAAAAACTAACAGATTACTACAGGGGAAAAGGCGTCTACAAAAAAGCAATCGAAAATATCAAAAATATCACAAATAACGGCTTTGAAGGGGAAATAATTGCCCGGATGACCCTCATGGAACAAACAGACATTTACGAAAACGTTAGATGGCTCTTAAACAATCCTGATTACTCTTTTAGTTCAGTTCATTGGCAACTTGATGCAGGATTTTGGAAAAACGATTTCCATAAACGGGACTTCAAAAAATGGACCGAAAACAGCTACAATCCCCAACTCAGAAAACTGATAAAATACTGGGTTAACAAAATGGAAACAAAACGCAAAGTATTGAAGCTTTATCCCCTTTTGGGAGTGATGCATTCCCTTCTTGTTCAAGAAACAAGCCTTCTAAGATGCGGCTCAGGCTGGAGCAACTATAGCATACAAACAGACGGACACATCATACCCTGCCCAGCAATGAGCGGAATGAAAGACTACTACTTAGGACACATCAAAGACACGCATCCATTAAAACTTCCTCAAATCTATGTTAAACAACCGTGCACAGATTGTGAAATCTATGAAGAATGTGGGGGACGCTGTCTTTACGCTAACGTAACTAAACAGTGGACTGACAAAGCATACGATTTAATATGTAACACCGTCCAGAACCAAATCAACACGTTAAAAGATTCGTTACCCCAAATCCAGCAACTAATTGATAACAAGACAATCAACCTTTCAGATTTTGAACATTTAAAATACAACAGTTGTGAAATAATTCCATAAATCATCAAGTTCAAACAAAACAAAAAAATCATCAATTTGGAAAGTTCCCGACAACAAGTCATGACCAAAGCAACATCATAGTTTTTACGTTGCCCATGGCTATCGTCAAAGGAGAAATCATAGAAAGGTCTGCATTGCAGAAGGGACTAAGGCAATAAAAAAGGGAGAAAAGAGCTAAAGGCTTAGAGTAGCCACAAACTTAGCCCGATGCCGATTCCAATAACCGCAAGTAAGGCAATTATTACTGCAAAGATAATCACTGCAAACAAGGCTATAGCAAAAGCTTTCAACCAACTACAATCAAAGAAGTGTTTTACTAAACCAAGCAACAACACTAACAAGATTATAGATGCAATGATTCCGTCAAACAAAGCGTTGAAAACTGTGCTTATAACAGTGCCCAAAACAACAATCCAAATGGCGTCAACAAACTTGGCGTTCTTTTTTCCAGCTAAGAATCTTCCAGAAAGCCAAAGAACTGGAGCCATAACTACAATGTTAACAATAATTTGAATCAACAATGTATCCAAATTAAGAGCCAAAACATTTCCTCCTTTTGTTTAATTTGTAAACAATTGGTTTGACATAATTTGTTTTTATGCTTTGCTATAGACAATAGTCAAAAACAAAAAACCATGCTGAACAAAAAATTGAGCTATGCAAAGATAACCGACCACAGAACAATATAACTACACTAACAATTTACGTGTTTTTCCCAAAATAGCCCAGACACTGGAAACTTTTTCAGCCCGGCACCTTAAGCGGTTGGAGGTCGCAGGCTAAACACCTCGGCCGAAGCCTTGATGCGTACACCCCGACTCCATCAAGCCCATCTTCTATGGGAGCTTTCGTCCATAACTGAGGCCTTGTTACCAAGGTCTCGTGTTAGGGAATGGTTACCTTGTTTCAGGAGTGGCTTCGAGCTTAGATGCTTTCAGCTCTTATCCACGACAGCGTGGCTGCCCGGCAGTGCCATGTCAGACAACCGGTAAACTAGAGGCTACAACGTTCCGTTCCTCTCGTACTGGGAACCCTTTCCCTTCAGATAACCAACACTCCCAGCAGATAAAGTCCGACCTGTCTCACGACGGTCTAAACCCAGCTCACGTTCCCTTTTAATAGGCGAGCAGCCTCACCCTTGGCCCCTTATGCAGGACCAGGATAGGAAGAGCCGACATCGAGGTACCAAGCCGCGGGGTCGATGTGAACTCTCGCCCGCGACAAGCCTGTTATCCCCGGGGTAATTTTTCTGTCATATCCAACCCCCACCAACGAGGATTTGGATGTTCGCTAAGCCAGGCTTTCGCCTCTGGATCCCTTGCTGTGGAGGATCCAGTCAAGCCAGCTTTTACCTTTGCACTCTGCGGAGGGTTTCTGTCCCTCCTGAGCTGACCTTAGGGCCCCCTTGATATTTTTTCAAGGGGGTGCCGCCCCAGCCGAACTGCCCACCAATCGTTGTCCCAACACAATTGTGCCGGTAAGAGACACGGATGCGAAAGGGCGGTGTTCCATTGTTGCCTTCCCCAGTCCCCGGAGAGACTGAAGTATAACGGCTCCCGCCTACGCTCTGCATCCACAGCCATATCCCAACGACAGGCTGCAGTAAAACTCCACGGGGTCTTCTTTTCCCGCTGGGAGTCAGTGGACTGTTCGTCCACTTTAAGTGGGTTCACCGGGTACTAAGCGGGGACAGTGGGGTTCTCGTTGTTCCATTCATGCGCGTCGGAACTTACCCGACAAGGCATTTGGCTACCTTAAGAGAGTCAGAGTTACTCCCGTCGTTTGCAGGCCCTTAAACCGGTTGAAACCGGGCTTCAGGTACCTGTACTGGACAGGATTCACAAACCGTTCATACCCTTTCGGGCTTGCGGTTTGCTATGTTTTTATTAAACAGTCGGAACCCCTTTGCCACTGCGACCTGCTGTTCCAGCCGGAGCCAAAACCGCAGGCACCCCTTATCCCAAAGTTACGGGGCTAATTTGCCGAGTTCCCTCGCTTAGTGTGTACCCGACACGCCTTAGGTTTCTTGCCTAGGGGCACCTGTGTCGGTTCTTGGTACGAACATAAAGGATCCTTCTTACTTTCCTTTTCATGGGCTCCAGAAATCGGCTGAACCTTCCTAAAACGGATGGCTATTCCCGCTTTCTCCTGGTTCTCGCCATTACGGCACTCCCCAGAGTTATACGGTTAAACAAAGCGACGACCTTGCTCAACCTATCCAGAAGCGTCAGAAAATAAGCTTGCATTGCTGCGTGTACCTTTATGGTGCAGGAATATTAACCTGCTTCCCTTTCGACCTTCTCAGTTAAGATCGGCCTTAGGATCGACTTACCCCCAGCTGACGACGCGTTGCTGGGGAACCCTTGCCCTTTCGGCGGAGGGGATTCCCACCCCTCTCTGCTGTTACTACCACCGGGATACTCAATCCTGATCCGGTCCACTAGACCTCACGGCCTAGCTTCCGCCCAGTCAGGACGCCCTCCTACCAGATTACAACATAAGTTGCACTCTAGGGTATCGGCAGCTGGCTTAGCCCCGTCCATTTTCAAGGCCATCAGCCTCGGCGGGTGAGCTGTTACGCTTTCTTTAAAGGTTGGCTGCTTCTAAGCCTACCTCCCCGCTGTCTGGGGCTGATGACACTTTTCTATTTAACACTTAGCCAGCATTTAGGGGCCTTAACCCCAGTCTGGGTTGTCCCCCTCTCGGAATGGGGGCTTACCCCCCATAACCCGTCTCCCAAAGTCTACGGCGCTCATAGATTCGGAGTTTAGAAGGAAAGCGAGATCTTTCGACCCCTTACTTCCCAATTAGTGCTCTACCCCATGAGCTACCTCGTTTGAGGGTTGGCTGCGACCAACTTCGGAGGGAACTAGCTATCACCGAACTAGATTGGTCTTTCGCCCCTAGCCTCAGGTCAGAGGAACGAATTGCACGTCAGAACCCCTTCGGGCCTCCACCAGGCTTTCGCCTGACTTCGCCCTGCCCAAGGCTAGATCGTCCGGTTTCTAGTGTTATCGCTGTGACTCCGGGCCCTTTCAGACCCCGCACCTCACCAACCAAAGTCGGCTGTGTGCTTGTCGGTTTCCCTGCGCTTACAGGCATGCCTGCCTTTAAGCTTGCCACAACAATAAACTCCCCGGCCCGTGTTTCTAGACGGAACTTGCAACCCTGGTCCCCCTTCCTCGTATTACTGCGTTACCACAGGTTCCTTACGAAGGGATCTATCCTTCCGGGCTGCAAACGTCTGTAACCGTCTGGTTTCAGGCACTTTTAACCCCCCTCGCGGGGTGCTTTTCAGCTTTCTGTCACCGTACTAGTACGCTATCGGTCTTGAGACGTATTTAGTCTTAGAGGTTGGTGACCTCCAACTTCCCACACCGAATCCAGGGTATGGTACTCAGGGATCCCAACTCAAGTCCTTCCAGTTTACACCTACTGGGCTTTCACCATCTATGGCGGACCGTTTCAGGTCACTTTGGTTTTACTGGTTAGGATGAAGCTGGGCCCACAACACTACATCCCCCTCAGGTTACCCAGAGGGGTTCGGTTTGGACTGGTCCCGTTTCGCTCACGCTACTAAGGGAATCCCGATTGGTTTCTTTTCCTTCCCTTACTAAGATATTTCCGTTCAGGGAGTTCCCGTTCCTTACGGAACGCAGAGAGTCCCGAAGGACCACCTGCAAGAAGTCTCATTTGGGCATCCTCGGATCTACGCTTGCATGCAGCTACCCGAGGCATTTCGTTGCTTGCCACGCCCTTCCTCAGCGCTCAAGCCTGGTCATCCACCAGACGGCGTTACATGTCGGGCTTACTCGGTTACACTCCAATGTCTGTTTAGCATTGGAAAACACACTTAATTTTTGCTTGTGTAGCTATACTGTCCTATGATCGGTTATCACTGCGAGCAAATAGTAGCTCACTCCACCCTTAGCTCCTAACGGGTTAGGTCAGGAGGTGCGTGTGAATTGTGGCGATCTAATCGGAGTCCGATTTTTGACCGCCAACTACCTTACACATAAGTTGGAAAATATAAGCATTGCTATTATGGATTTTGGGCACTTTTAAACATAGGAATTTTTATCCCTAAGCGCCCCCTGTACTGTTTTATTGTTGGTGAGCTGGCGGACGGCTTCGGATTTCGGTCTGAGGAAACTCCATCCACCATGCTGAACTGCAACATCTGCAAAGATGTAAGGCGAGAGCCTTGGCTACAGAGCAGAAACGAAACGTCCAGTCGCAGTTAAAGATGATGCGTGCTAAGTCGCTGATAATGCGCCTGGAAACGGTGAAACGGCTGTCCTGCAGGGTGAAAGGGCGAATAGGCGTTGTTGACCTCAGCAAGAGACGCGGGTAGCCCGTATAGCTAAATGCCGTCAAAAACAAAAGATGGGTTACGACCAGCACACCAACATGATTTCTAGGAAACATTCAATAAAAAATTGGAAAAAAGGGAGATAATAGGTATTCTGGTTTTTTAGAATCCTATTGTGAATAGTGTTACTCCTACAAGTAGTCCTATTATGAATCCGACAATTACCATGATTATTACGGCAATTATTGCGATTACTAGTGCTTTTAGCCATCCGCAGTCAAAGAAGTGTTTAATTAAGTATAACCACAAGAGCAATACAACTATTGTTCCAAGGATTCCTGACAACAGAGCATTAAGGGCACCTCCAATTAAGGAGCCCAAAATAACGATCCATACTGCATCGCTGAATTTTGCTTTGTCTGAGCCTACCATACTTTTTCCTGCAAACCAAACAACTAAAGAGTTTACAACAACACTTATCAGAATACTGACTAACAAGTAGATAATTTCAGTAATTTCCAAACAATTACACCCCCTAACTGTTGTTTGAATACATGTTTCTCTATTAAGATACATATATAATTTTTCAGCCCAAGACTTTTTCGTCCTGCTTTAATTTTATAAAAAAAATTGTGAATCCATCCGGTTTAGAGGCAGTTAAAGTTAAACCAGAAAATATTGAAATTGTTTTTCTTGTTTTTTAGAACGTTTTTTATTCGGGTGTGAACAGAAAACATTGATAATACATTGTATGGTATTGATTCTAAAACTGTGGGTTAACAAAGGAAGTTTAAAATCATGACCAAAGGAAAAAAGAAAGAAAAAATGCATTCTTTGTTGAATGAACTGTTAATTGATTCTAGCAGAAGTGACAGAGAATTAGGAAAAATCATCGGAGTGTCCCAGCCAACTATTTCCCGAACAAAGAAAATACTTGTAAAAAAAGGTGTGATACAGGGTTTCAGTGCAATACCTAATTTTTTTCAAATAGGATATGAACTAATGGCTTTAACTTTTGTAAAAATCAAAACAAACTTGTCATCTATCGAAGAACGAAAAAAAGGTCATAATATAGTTATAGAATGGATGAATAAACAAAACAACGTAGTTTTCGCCTCATATTGCAGAGGATGCGACTCTGACGGATTAATGATTTCATTCCATCCAAATTATAAAGACTTTGACCATTTCATCCAAAAACATAACAGGGAATTAGGCTACTTACTAATCGACGTAAAAAGCGCCCTTGTCAACCTCGATAATGACCAAATAATTAAAGCTTTTAACTTCAAACATTTAGCAGAAAAATCGCGGTGTACAGAATAATGCAATTGCTGATTTCTGCATAAGTTCTGAAATTTTCTGGACACCCAACAAAGGACGAAAAAGTTCATGCAAACAGCACCTGAAGTTTCAGGTTGTTTGCTTATCCACAACAACCCGAAGTTTTCTATGTTTTCTTCTAGCTATCGCTCTTTTTTTACTTGTAGAATGTATAACATTATATGTTTGTAATTTTTTGTCAGATTTTTTTGAGCCATTTTTAGTCTCAGACAAAAATGTTGCCTCCTTAAAATAATTTAATTAATTTTTAGAAATCAACCACAAATTGTTGTTTGTGAAATGTAGTAACGACCGTTTTTGGTTTTTTTTATAGCTCCCAGAAAAGCGCCAGCAAAATAATCAAGCCAATATTGTTCTTGTTCATTCAAATTGGCTTCTTCAAAGGTTACTGCTTTGTCTATAGATGTTGCATCTACTTTTGCAAATTTACGAATCAAACGGTCTAACATTACAAACTGAAAACCAGACATAGACAATTTCACTCCCCCTCCTTTTTATTTGAATTGTTTATGTAGAAAACTCAAAATAAGGGACATTAATTGGATTGTTCACAAAATCCACTGAGAATTCTACAATTAATAATACACAGTACTTCCTTATTAAGACAACAGTTTGAACCTGCACAACTTCGCAGACAATGAACAAATCCGATTATGCACGCATAAGGTAGATGGATTCTTCTAATCCACATTCTTTTCCGTAAGTTTTCAAAAGCATTTCATATTCTATTCTTGCTTTGGTTCGTTCATTTCCGGTCAGACTGAAAATCTTTTTTTCTAATAGGGCAATCCTATGGCGTAAGTTCTCTTTTTGATTTTCATTTGACAATTCTTTTCCCCCCACAAAATGGAAAATGAATCCTGTTATATTTTAGGGCATTGAAATCTAATAAACATACCGTACGTTCGTATCCCTTAGAATCCATGAACGTGGAATCCAATTGCTGATTGCTTTGCTCTCCAAAAATTAACTTAAACATTAAATGCTTAAAACAAATAAAATGTTTACAGAGGTTTCCCCATGGATCAAGAAGCGTCACTTGAAAGGCTGCAAAAGACTCGAAGAGAAAACGAAGAAGCGTACCTGAAAGCCAAAGCGTTCTTAGACGGCTTTCGGGCAAGAGGTCAACTAAAGCAAAGGGACGATGATTTCTTAGTTCTCATGGAGTTCGTGATTAAAGGATTCAAAAACCATGGAAACGACATTATTACTGCCTTTGAAAACCAAGTAAGATTCACAGAAGCCCTTAACAATGTGCAAACTAAAATCACTAAACTTGAAGAAGAACTAAACCAACTAAAAATAACATTAGATCGAATGTACAAAGACAAATAACAATCTATCCCGGGTTGAGAACAGTTTTATTTTCTAAAACCAATCAGTTGGTTGGTGTATTCTGGTGGATTTTGAGTTAACCAAAACACAAAAGGAGCTAAAAGAGTCTGTCAGAAGCTTTTGTGAAAAAGAGTTTGATTCTGATTACGCCCTTGATTTTGATAAAAAAGAAGAATTCCCGTTTGACCTTTATAGAAAAAGTGCAAAACAAGGGTTTTCCAGCCTGTTTATCCCAAAAAAGTACGGGGGCAAAGGTCAAGGATATCAAGCAGCTTGTTTAGCCACGGAAGAAATGTGTAAAGCAGATTCATCTTTAGGTTTAGCTAGTATCATTGGAACCTTTGGAAGTGACATATTGTTGCGTCATGGAACCGAGGAACAAAAACTCAAGTATCTTCCAAATCTTTGCCAAGGAATCACCATAAGCGCAGCAGCATTTACTGAACCCGCTCGGGGAACAGATTTATCAACAGTAGATACTAAAGCAACAAAAAATGGAGACTATTGGACGATAAATGGAACTAAAACCCTGATAACAAATGCGCCTATTGCCAACTTTTTCATTGTTTTGTGTCAAACAAACAACATCAAGAAGTCTCATCAAAACCTGTCTTTGTTTATTGTAGATAAGAAAGCCACAGGGATAACGGTTACCAAGTTGTCAAACAAAATGGGAATCAGATGCGTTCCAACAGGAAAAATTTCTTTCAAAAACGTAAATGTTAGTGCTGCTAACCTGCTAGGAAAACAAGATGAAGGCTTCAGTCATTCAATGGATTTTTTTACAGTAAGCAGAACCATTATTGCAGCTCAGGCTGTAGGAACCGCCCAAGGAGTCTTGGACATTGCAGTAAAATATGCTCAAAACAGAAAATCCGCAGGACAGCCGATAATTCGTTTTCAACAGATAGGAGCCAAAATAGCTCAAATCGCATCAGAAATTGAAGCTGCAAGACTGCTTACCTACAAAGCAGCATGGACAATAGACCAAAACACCGTGGATCCGATGTTGACATCCATGGCGAAGCTTTACGCAAGCAAAGTAGCAGTAAAGGCAACTGATGCTGCAGTTCAAGTTTTAGGCGGGTACGGTTACCTGGGAGAATACAAGGTTGAACGAGCATATCGGGACGCAAAAATAACCGAAATATATGAAGGAACCTCTGAAATCCAAAGATTAGCTGTCCTTAAACAATTAATAAAAAAATTGTAATTAAATAGTTTTGAGGCAAATATGGTGTCCAATAGTTACTGCACAATAAAAGTTCACAAAAAAAGGCAGATTGCACATATTAGATTTAACCGACCTGACAAGCTTAACGCTATAAACTCTGTTATGTTACAAGAATTGTCTCAAGCAATAGACAACCTTGAGATAGACAAAAAAATAAAATGTTTAGTAATATCAGGTGAGGGAAAAAAGTCCTTCAGTGCTGGTGCTGATTTAACTGAACTTCAGAATTTGACCAAAGAAACAGCAAGAGCTTTCTCTATTAATGGGCAAGAAGTTTTTTCAAAAATTGAAAACATGTCTAAACCTGTTTTAGCCTCCATTAAGGGATACGCATTAGGGGGAGGGCTTGAGTTAGCGTTAGCCTGTGATTTTCGAATATCATCAGATGATGCTCAATTTGGGTTTCCAGAAATTAAATTAGGTTTTATTCCCGGATGGGGAGGAACTCAAAGGTTGCCCTTAATTGTTGGGGAATCAAAATCAAAGCAGTTGATAATGTTAGGAGAGAACATTAGGTCAGAAGAGGCGCTAAAAATTGGTTTGGTAGATACTGTTGTTTCCTCAGATGATTTAGATAGGGAAATAGAGTCTTTTGCTCAAAAATTAAGTGAATGTCCCCCATCCGCCTGTTATCAGTTAAAGAAAACAATTTTTTCCAATCTCGTCGATGACGATTTCAAGAAGGAAACAGCTTCCTTTGTTCAGCTTTTTTTGTTAACCGAAACAAAAAACAAGTTGGCAGATATTGCGTCTCAAAGAAACAAAAAATAAGGAGACTACCAAGTCAAAATATCAACAGTTGCAGATGAATAGCCATGAATAAAGTAGCAATTATTGGAAAAGGTCACAGCAGATTTGGGGACCGATCAGATGTCAATCTGGCTGAGTTGTCTTTCGAAGCAATTCAGCCTGCTCTTGATGCTTCGGGATTAACAGCAAAAGAGATTCCATACATGGCGTTGGGGTCGATGGGGGTTTGGTCCGAAGAGCCGTTGCCTGCTGTTGTTATTGCAGAATACTGTGGTTTAACAGGAGCAGGTTTAGTGAGATGTGAAGCAGCTTGTGCCTCAGGAAGTGCCGCGGTTTTCAATGCTTACTCTGCAGTAATGAGCAAGCAAACAGATTTAGCACTTGTTGTTGGGGCAGAAAAAATGAAACAAATAGACACATCCACGGTCATGGAGATGATTGGCCGAGCAGGATATTACATGTGGGAGTTTGAAAATTTTGGAATGACCTTCCCTGCGTATTATGCATTACATGCAGTTGAGCATATGGAAAAATTTGGTACTACTGAAAAAGATTTGGCGCGGGTTGCAGTAAAAAACCATAGGTATGGGGCAATGAATCCAGTAGCTCACCTCAGGCACGAAATTACTGTAGAGAAAGCCCTTAATTCGAACGTAATTGCGTGGCCATTGAAGCTCTATGATTGTTGTCCAATTACGGATGGTTCAGCAGCATTGGTTTTAGCGTCCGAAAGCAAAGTTAAAGAGTTAAAAATAGAAGACCCAGTGTGGATAGACGCCATGGGTTTTGCTTCGGATACTGCTAATATTTCTAAACGAGAAAATTACGTGGGGTTATCTGCATCGGTGAAAGCAGCAAAAATGGCTTATAACATTGCTGGAATTTCGCCCATTGATGTGGATGTTGCAAATGTTCATGACTGTTTTACAATTGCTGAAATAATGGCCTATGAAGACTTAGGTTTTTGTGAAAAAGGTGACGGCGCACAAATGATTCGTGACGGAGAAACAGAAATTGGAGGAAAAATTCCAGTTAATCTTGACGGGGGCTTAAAGGCTAAAGGTCACCCAATCGGAACCACAGGGGTTTCGATGCTTGTAGAACTGACAAAACAGTTGCGTGAAGAAGTGAAACCCACCAGGCAAGCACCTATGAAAAATTATGTTGCTTTAGCACATAACACGGGGGGCACTGGCCATTATGGATTTGTAAGCATACTAAGGAGATGAAAAAATGAATAAAGCACCATCGTTGGAAAGCAACAGGTCATTGATAATAACATATAATCTGCCAATAAGTAAGACCTCAAAGTTCTGGGATGAACTAAAGCAAGGAAAAGTCTATGCCACTAAATGTAAAAAGTGTGGCAAGTTAGTGTTTCCTCCTGTCGCAGATTGTGGACCGTGCGGTTCATCCGAAATAGAATGGACTGAATTAATTGGAAACGGAAAAATTGTGACGTTTACCGAAGTGGTTGTTAAACCAGCCAGTTTTTCAGAAGAACCCTCATACATTGTTGCAATTGCCAAGCTAAGCGAAGGGGTTAAAGTGCTAGCGTGGCTTAGCGGCATTAAAAAAGAAAAGTTGCATATAGGAATGAAAGTTAAGCTTAAAGCAAAAGTTTTTTCTGATAAAAAAGTTGCCTACGAGTTTGTTCCAGCATGAAATTAAGGTGAGAAAAACGGCAGACACAAACATTCAGCGGGTAGCAGTTATCGGAACAGGCTTAATGGGCCACGGTATTGCTCAGTGTTTTGCAGTTAATGGTTTTGATGTGACCCTTTTGAGCAGAAATAAAGCCAACCTAGAAAATGCAGTTCAAAATATTGAGTGGAGCCTAAGCAAGTTAGCAGAAAAAGGCAGTATGAGTCAAGAAGATATGCAGACTGCTTTGTCTCGAATCAGGACAAGTGACTCATACAGGGAAGGTTTATTGGATGTTGATTTAGTCGTGGAGTCAGTTTCAGAAAATATGCAACTGAAAAAGCAGATTTTTTCCAAGATTGACAAGTATGCTCCCCTGCATGCAATAATTGCTTCGAATACTTCTGCCTTAAGTGTAACTGAGATTGGACGGGCAACAAAAAAACCAGAAAAAACAGTAGGGATGCACTGGTTTATTCCACCCCCATTGATTAATTTGATAGAAGTGATTAAAGGCAACGACACCAACACGGCGACATTAAACGCTACAATGAATGTAGGCAAAAAACTTGGAAAAACCCCTATTCTTTGCAAGAAAGATGCGCGAGGGTTTATTGTTAGCAGGATTCTTGTTTCAGTTTTCAACGAGGCTTTCTGGACGTATACCCGCAAAGAAGCAACAATAGAAGAAATTGATTCCGCAATAAAATATTGTGGCAGATTTCCAATGGGCTGGTTTGAACTGATCGATTTTGTTGGAGTAGACATTGAACATGACGTTAGCAAAATATTGCATGAAGCCCACGGAAAAAGATTTTATCCACATCTAAAAATAACCGAACCCTTAATTGAATTAAACAATCTAGGCAAAAAAACAGGTCAAGGATTTTATGATTGGAACAAAGGCAGACCAGAAATCCCAGAAAAACTTGAAGGAAAATATAATGTGAACCGTTCATGGGCGGTTGCAGTAAACGAGGCAACGTGGATTATTTTTGAAGGCATTGCAGACCCAAAAAGCATTGATTTGGGCATGAAGCTAGGAACAGGATGGACGTATGGTCCCTGTGAATACGCGGACATCCAAGGATTAGATAATGTTCTAGATACGTTAGAATCTGCTTACGACCAGTTTTCCATAGAGTTGTACAAACCCTGTCCTATGCTCAAAAAATATGTAGAAAAAGGCTGGACAGGAAAAAAAGCAAGAAAGGGATTTCACGGTTACAAGTAGAGCCTATTGATACAAATGAGCTAGTTTTTAACGGTACCTAGATGATTGAAACGGTGACGAGTTGAACGCTAAGTATTTGTTCTTGTTTGAGGATGGTAACACAACATTCTATGAATCATCTTTAACTTCAAACAAGGTTTAAAAACCATGCAAGAAACTAATGCCTTTGATGTCGAAAAAATCTTTGAAACTGCTCCCACAAAATCAATGGCATGCAGGTTTTGTCTGATTCATAGACATTCCCAGGAGAAAAACTATAATGCATAAACGAAAACTTGTAATTGCAATACCTGCTTCGGTAATTTCAGATATTCCCCATCTGCGAGAAAAAACCCTAGAAATTGGTTTAATCGGCAGGGCTGCAGCCATTTTCCAAGTAAATGAAATTGTAATTTATTCCGACCAAGAAGGGGGACCTAATCAAAAAAGGGATCGCGGCTTAATCGCTACTTTGTTGGCATACATGGAAACTCCGCAGTATCTGAGAAAAAGGTTGTTCCAACTAAAACCTGAACTAAAATATGCTGGAATTTTGCCTCCCTTACGTACTCCTCATCACCCTTTAGAAAGTCAAGTAAACAAACTCAAAAAAGGAGAATACCGGGAAGGGGTTGTGGTTTCTGTTAACAACAAGGGTTCTTTTGTTGATATCGGCGTTGAAAATGCACTTTTGCTTCCTGAACAAAAGCTTCCTGTTAACCGAAGGGTTACAGTAGAAATAGTGCAGGTTGGGAAAACCAAAAAATTAGCCCTAGCTAATCCTGTAAACATCAATCAATATTGGGGTTATACTGTAACAACAGCAAAAGGTTCCTTTGGTCAACTGATTAAGTCCCGTAACTACGATTTAGTGGTTGCTACATCTAAAATGGGCGTATACTTCCAGAAAGTTGCAGATGAGTTGTCTGAAAAATGGAATAACTCAAAGAAAATTTTAGTAGGTTTTGGGGCGCCTTCTCAGGGACTGCAAAAAATTGTTGCAAAAGAAAAACTAAGCCTAGAGCAAATAACGGATTACAACATTAACACGATTCCAAATCAGGGAACAAAAACAGTAAGAACCGAAGAGGCAATTTATGCTACTTTGGCTTTGCTGAACATATTGGAGAAATAAAGGTTATTTTTTGTTGCAGTTACAAGTTTGCAGTGGTTGGTCGGGTTCCTAATTCTAGGTCTATGCTAATTGTTTCGTTGTTGCGAATTACTGTTAACTCAACTACGTCCCCCGGTAGTGTGTACTCTGATAAGTATGAAGACATGTCATCTATTCCAGTTATTCGGGTTCCATTAATTGCTATTATGATATCTCCTCCAACAACTACATTTTCGTCTGCAACTATAACCTGTTGGGTTCCTCCGTGTAATCCTGCTTGGTCTGAAGGTCCTCCGTTAGAAACGTTAGCAATAAGCCAGCCGTAAGTAACGTCAACTTCCATTTCTTGAGCAATTTCATAATTCATGTCCACTCCCGATGCACCAAGCCATGGATGGTCGTTGTAGTAGCCCTCATTAACTAATGCTTCAATTTCTCTTAGAATAGTGTTAGACGGTATTGCAAATCCTAACCCTTCAGAGTTTGCAAAAATGGCTGTTGCTATTCCAATTACTTCACCGTTATAGTTTAGAACTGGACCCCCCGAGTTTCCCGGGTTAAGTGCAGCAGTTGTTTGAATTACATTTGCTATCACATAGCCCCCTGTTGTTTCAGCGGTTAAGGTTCGACCTAAGGCGCTAACGTATCCAGTGCTCATTGACCCTGCAAGTCCATAAGGAGTGCCCACAACGATAACTGGGTCGCCAACCTGCAAATTGGATGAACTAGTAATTTCAAGGGGAACAAATTCTTCTTCCGGAGCATCAGTAGAAAGAACAGCCAACTCTGCGTATGGGTCAGAGCCCAGAACAGTTGCAGAGTAAGCGTTACCGTTTACAAAAGTTACAGTAATACCAGTTGCGCCCTCTATTACGTGGGAGTTTGTAATAATCACATTTTGTCCTGCAAAAGTGTAAACAAAACCTGAGCCCTGAACTTGTGAATAATACACGCGACCAAAAAAGTCATTGTAAGAAATCATTCCCCGGATAACAACAACTGAATCTGCAACTTGGGCATATAACTGGGAAACTGAAGCATTACTCACCGTAGTGACGATAAGATTTTGGTTATTGCTGCTTTGACTGGATTGAACCTGAGCAAGTTGTCCCTGAAGATTAGTAACTTGATTTTGTAGTTCATCAATTTCTCCAGAAGTAGCAAAAAAACATGTTAAATAACCTGAAAAGGCTCCAACAACTAAACTGATTACCAAAACTGCAACAATCAACGATGTCCATTTGCGTGAGGGTCTTGGTTGTTCATAAGTTGTTTCCAATTGGTTTCCCTCCTTTTTTCCTTCGGATTATTCGATATTTTCATCGCTTGAGTTTGGTACTAGTTTGATTATTCCCCGGTTTTCCAGTCGGTCAACCGCATCAAGAACCTGAGTGTCGTGTTTGCCTTTAGAATTGAAGTGCTCAAGCATTTCTTTCATGGAATATTTATTAGAACTTCGGTGATGAATATGATTTCGCAAATAGTTTATTATCAGTCGTTCCACTTTTCCACACTTCCATGTGGTGTTTCTAATCAATACAACACCCATTTCAAACACGTTTTGAGTTCCCATCCCCGACGTCCGAATCACATTTTTCACCAATAGCGCCTGTTCATCTGACTCACCATAAAAAATAGTATAAAAGAATTTTTCAAAATTCAACCAAAATCTACCTGATAAAAAGGTTGAATAACCAAAAATAAAGTTTAGTTTAATTAAAATGATATATTAATGACAAAAGGGGTAATGTTTACGTTTAAGGTTTTAAATTTACGGCGTTATAGCGTTATCCATGATTGAATTTCAATATCAATCCTTAAAACATGGAACAAAAAACGGGGTAAATAAAATATAGTTGAGTAACGTTTTGAACAAGTATGTTTCAACTTAGTTACTGGGAAAGAAGATACAAACAAGGTGGAACAAGTGGAGAAGGCTCTGTTGACGAATCTAGAGATTGGAAATGGAAAATTATTGATGAAGAAGTAAATATAGTTGAAAATGTTGTTGATGTGGGTTGTGGAGACCTTACTTTTTGGCTAGGTCGAGATTGCAAAAATTATACAGGAATAGACATCTCTGAAACAATTTTGAAGAAAAACAAAGCTACTCGTCCTCAATGGAAGTTTATTCATTCCTCTTCAGATAGGTTTATTGAAAACCTCAAAGCTCCAATTGTGTTCTGTTTTGATATGTTATTTCACATCATGGATGAAGATTCATTTGTTAAAACTGTTGATAATGTGTGTCGCTATTCTTCAAAATATTTGTTCATTTACACTTGGAAGAAAAATCCCTTTTCTCGTTCAAACGCATTGCGGAGACTGTTTAAAAAACGAAATTTAGGTTATTTAAAATACCTCTTTTTTCCCTCCACAACAGACACCAAATACCAGTATTTCAGGTCGTTTGATGATTACATGAGTATATTTGAAAAAAATAATTTTCAAAGGTTAAAAGAGCATGAATATCCTGACAAAGTAGGATGTATGTATGTTTTCAAAAAATTAGATTCCTAAATCACTAAAATTCTTATTTATTTTTTCTTTTGTTTAGTTTTTTAAGAATTTCTTCAAATCATTCATATCCAAATTTAGTATTATTCGAGTTTTTCACAAACAATAACTAAAAACCAAAAACAGAGAAATCATTTGGTTCACTTCTTCGGACAAAAACATCATTTTGTAATCGCTTTATATTTGCTTCAATTAAAGGTCCTGATTATTAGTTCAATTTTCAAAGGATAAAGAATAATCCATAAACTGGTGATTGATCTCAAAATTTTAAGATTAAGTCAAATCAAGAACTGTTTTTTGGTTAAAATTTCAACCCAAACCCAAAGACAATATCAAGATTAATTTTTATCAACTCTTGTAAACAGATGAATTAAAATACAAAAATCTCTAACCATTGATATTGAAAACTTTACAGCAAATGATTTAATCGACAATTTCACATAAGATTTTTTGAACATAAACGGAAATAGCCACCTTCTGAAGCTTTTGTAGACCCGTGTTGTGGCACCGTGTTTTCGCAAAACGTATGCAAGTTCGTAAGATTCTTTAAACAGAACAAGCCTGTTTTCAATTCTCAAAGGATGATCTATGTGTTCATAATAACCTGCAGGTCTCACGTATTTTGGCGTCAGCCCTTTCTCATAACAGGTTAAAAAAAAGTCCCGGTCTTCCCCACAATATTGAATTGACTCATCAAACCTGATTTTTTGAAAGTCTTGCTTGTGAATCGCCAAAACTCTTGTTACAGGCTGAGGCGTTCCACCATGGCTAAAACCCTCATAAGCCATAGCGAAGCTGCCAATAGGCAAACTGTGAACAACAGACCAAAGAGCAGGATACACTTTAAGGTCAGAATCCAAAAAAACAAGGAGATCCCCTTTTGCACGTTCAGCTCCTTTGTTACGAGCAAGCCCTAGACCCTTCTCAGTTGCCAGTATGATTTCGTGTTCAAAATCAAGTTGCTGCAAAGACTTAGAAGTCTGATTGTTTGCAGTTAGAGAAGTAATTATAATTGATAACATCATACCACAAAGGAAAGTTAAAAAAAAAAGGTTAAAACTTTTGGGGTTAAAAATGGAGCTTCTGCAAGAAAACAAGGTGAAGATTTCTCAATTTATCCCCAAATGATAACCCTTCCAGCCTAAGCAGGGTGGTACTAAAAATGAAAATACATAATATGTGAGCGAGAAGATTATGCTATTTTGCCTATGATTTATCTTGTTTCTTTCAATTAGCTGTGTGGGCACGCCGAAAATAACATCAACTAAGGGCGCATTTCTTTGATTTATTTTTCTAGAATTTTTATTTATAAATAATTTATAGTAACCAGACGAGAAGATTAGAAAGAGAAAAAATTGACATTAGTTGAACTCGAAAAAATCAGAGGATAACCAGTTTCTGGTTATTATTATCGCTCTTTTCAGCTTTTCCTTGTTTTTTGCGTTTATGTGCAGGATATTTTTTTTTGTCAGTCACTATAGCAGTAATTGTTGTCCCAACCAGTACAGTATCGTGAGAATCGTAGGATAAGTGATGCATATATTGCAAATTAACTAGGATGATGGCACTGGAAAAATAAAAATTCTAAAAAACACCTATTGGTTTGCGATTAATTTCGTATTTTCTCTTCAATTCTGAAATAACCTTAAATATTCACTCTTGTGAATTTTTTACCATCCCGCCAAAATTCAAAGCTGAAAAGTGGTTGTGTACCTATTGATTTGTCCAAATTGTGGAAAAGACGTTATTATTGACGAAAATGAAGTTTGCCCGGACTGCAGCAAATTTGTTTTAACTGAAAATGACGAAAAACAATCAAATTCAGTTCAACTGCAACATAAACAACCAGATTTGGTTTTTGCTGCAGCGATTTTAACCTTAATTTCTGCAGCTTTCATTGCCAGTGTTGGTTATGTTGGATTATACCAGTATGCTTCTTTGGTTGATTATTTTGGTTCAACTGTTTTGCCCTCAGACTTGCAAGGATTCTTAGTCTTTGGAGCTGTTTCTATCATCTGCTCCATATGTGCAATGGCAAGCGGAATGTTCATGCTAAAAAAGACTAACTTCAAATTTTCTATGATCGGAATCCTTTCCCTTATACTTGCAGTGTTTGTAATCTATGTATTTACGCCTTCGTATTCGTATTCCTTTGATGTTAGATCAATACTGATGTTTGCTGAAGTAACAGTGTTCTTGTTTGCAATAATAAGTGGACTTTTTGTTTCCAGTTCAAACACCGAATTTAGTTAAATTTAACTTTTCACGCCTTTGATTATGTGGTGGAAAAAACTGTTTGCCTTGGAACTTAAAAGCAACAAATTGAATTTGTTTTCCAAGGTCACAAAAAATAAAACAGCAAATTTTCAGCTATTACTATTTCAAGTCATCTCGATTAAACTCTGGTTTTTTTGGAGGAACTATTGATGTCTGTTCGGGTCCGCCCTTTGAAGTACTTGCTTGGTTGGCTTATTGCAGGAAGTAGGGGTGGATTAACTCGTGCAAAGATAATTGAAATCCTGCATGAGCAACCTCAGAATGCGAACCAATTGGCAGCTTCAGTTGAAATGGATTACCGAACAATACGGCATCACCTGAAAGTTTTAGAAAAAAACAGGTTAATCACTTCCACAGGGGACGGATACGCTAACACGTATTTTTTGTCTGTTGATTTGGAAGAAAATTTCAGTTTATTCGAGGAGATTGTGAATAAATTATGGAAAAAACAAAAAAGGGAGAAAAAGAAGTGAAGCTACAAATGAACAAATTCGTTAAAATCTGGATAATCTTCGCCTTATTGTTAGTGGTAGCATTGTTTGCGGACTATTTGGCGTCCTCCCGTTTTGGGAGCAGCCCCATTTCTATCTTTGATTCTCGACCAGTTCCTTTTAACCGCATAACAACTGGAAAGAATTACACTTATGTCGGAGATATCGAATTATACTATAAAGTCCAAACAATTTTTTCGTCAATAAATGCTACGCTGTTAATTTTCTTACTGGCAGAATACGTTGATATGTACTTAAAATTAAAATCAGAATTTACATTAGGATTGATAGTCTTTTCGTTGACTTTGCTGTTGTATGCCCTTACGTCTAATCCTTTGATTCAATGGATTTTTGGTTACTACGCTTTCGGTTTAGGTCCATTTGCAATGATTCCAGAACTGTTTACTACTTTGTCCCTGGTAATCCTGTTGTATTTGACACTGAAATAAAACAAACGTTACTAAACATCAACACAAAAGGATAAACTATTACTGACCGGGAGACTTCCGTCGGATTGTTGCTAGATATTAAACGCTGAAGGACAAAGCTTGTTCAAGCTGCACAGGTTGCATTTGGGGTTTCTTGCAGTGCAGACTTTTCTTCCATGAAATATTATCAGGTTAGTTACCCGTTTCCAGTATTCTTTGGGAACAATCTGCATTAGGTCTGCTTCAATTTTGTCGGGATTGGTGTTTAAAGTTAACCCAAGCCGTTTAGCAATTCTGCGAACGTGAGTATCTACAGCGATTCCTACAATAACTCCGTAAGCGTTTGACAAAACTATGTTAGCAGTTTTTCGAGCGACCCCTGGAAGTTTAATTAACTCTTCCATTGTCTGGGGAACTTTAGAATCATATTTTTCTACGAGCATCCAACCCGTTTTTTTAATATTTTTTGCTTTATTTCGGTAAAAACCCGTGGATTTGATGTCTTGTTCAAGTTCAGATAAATCAGCATTCGCGTAATCTTGTGCTGTTCGATACTTCTTGAACAGCGATTTTGTAACAATATTCACCCGTTTGTCTGTACATTGGGCAGAAAGAATCGTAGCAACCAAAATTTCAAGAGGATTCTGGTAATACAAAGACGTCTTTGCTTCGGGGTATTCTTTTTCTAGTATTTCGATAATTTTTTCAGTTCTTTCTTTTTTGTCCTGCTCTGTTTCATTAAATGTTTGTTCGACCACAGCGATTACGCCCTTATCTTATCAGTAATTTCATTGGGATTTGTTGTTGAAGTGCATTTTCCTTCTGAACACACGTAGGCTGTTGCCTTTTTGGGTATGTGATAACTCAAAACTTTCAACCGGTCGCCATCTAAAATGGGGTGTATTGTTTCAATAGTTTTTAGGGGGTTATAGGTTTTCAGACTTTGTTTTCTTAATTTCTGGGTTTGAGAATCTTTAATGTCACCGATTATGTGCACTTGAACGGGACGAAGATACAACTCAACCGCTAAGCCATATCCGGAGGCCATGAACCCATACTTTTTAGCAACTGAAACAAATTGTTCCAAACTTTTTTTGGCTACTTCCAAAAATTTTGTGTTGCCTGTTAACTGATAAAGCCTTAAAAATGCTTCTGATGCTACACTGTTTTCTTCCAAAGGTTTATCCGACCTTTTCAATGCCCCAAAAGCATTTGGATCTTTGGGTTTATCGTAGAAACCACCCGATGAATCCCAAAGTTTTTCCATCATGAACTGGGCAAGCTTTTGTGCATAAGCCAAAAACTTTCGATCAGCAGTAAATTGATAGCAGTCAATCAAACATTTTAGCATAAACACTTGATCGGTTAAAAGACCTGAAAGATTGGCTTTTTTATCAATAATGAAGTGGCTCATTCCTTCTTTCGGACTGAAAGCCGTTTCTAACAACATATTTACAGTCTTTAAAGCATACTTTTCATATGTTGGCTCTTCAAGAACCACCGAAGCGAGCAAATACGAAGAAGCCATCATGGCATTCCAATTTACAAACAAGGTTTTGTCAATTGTCGGTGGGGTCTTGGTTTGGCGTTCAAACAAATTCAATTTATAATATATTTCGTCAGCGTCTTGGCTGCCGTAGAATCCCCCGTTTTGTTGGTCACTTAATTTGCTGGTGACATATGTTAAAATTCCGTGGGCAGTTTCTTTGAATTTTTGTTCGCCTGTAACTTGAAACGCTTCTAAGTAGTTGACCAAAAGTTTAGCGTTGTCTTCACACATTTTTTCGTAATGGGGCATACGCCAATCCCGAGTTGTGGAATAACGGAAAAATCCATTTTCCTCTTTGTCGTAGATGCCCCCATCAGCCATTGCACTAAGGGTTTTTTTAACGATTGTTAACAAAGCTTCATGACCCCGAAGAAAATGTTCTAACAAAGCTAACCTCAGGGCTTCGCTGTGGGGAAACTTTGGAGCTTCTCCAAACCCTCCATGGACGGAATCAAACCTTGAAGCAATATCTAAAAGTAAATCATCAATAACCAAAGGTAACTCTTCGTTGCCTGCATCTGGAGTTACAGGATACTGAGTTGTTTGCTCGTTTTTTTGTTCTTGTATTTTCTTTAATAAATCATCCTTGTTGTTTTGGTACAATTCGCTAACATAATCCAGCATCGTTGCCATCTGCAACGCCGGAATATAAGTGCCACCAGTCAGGATTTCCCCTTCTGGGGTCAAAAAAACTGTGCTAGGCCATCCTCCCATGTTGTATCGTTTATCGATATCAGGGCGCTGGTCACGGTCCACTCGGATGGGAACAAACTTGTCGTTAATTAATTTAGCAACTGTGCGGTCAGAATACGTTTTTTCGTCCATAACATGGCACCAATGGCACCACACTGCACTGATGTCTAACAAAATTGGTTTATCTGCCTGTTTTGCCGTCTGCAGTGATTCAGGATTCCAGGGTAACCACAATACAGGGGTTTTTGTCACTACTAAAACCTCGTTAACATGCAAAATTGATATTATCTAATGGTCGTTGGGTGGCTAAATAGTTTACAGAAATTTTATTTTCCTGTGCGGTACAAAAAAATTTTTGAAAAAATATAAGTGTTTTTCACAATAAAGCAAGAAAATGGGGTTAGATTACGTCCAGATCGACTGCAAAAGGCAGTAAAAATCCATAATAGACCATAAAATGCAGGTTGCGTTTATGGTGTTTATTTTGAACATCTAAAAAAAGAATAGGGGTTGTTGTTTTCATTTAAATTTTATATTACCATTGAGATGTCTGCGTCTGCTGCTATGTCTAGGAAAGCTGTTGCCCCTGCGATTTTGTCGACTTCTGGGATGAGGGTTTCTTTTGTCACTCCGAACATTTCCATGGTTGGGCTACAGGCGTAGATTTTGACGTTTCCGGTTGCTTTCATACGTTTGAGCATTTCGTAGGGGGTGGGGTAGTTCATTTCTTTGAGTTTGGTTTGCATCATTGGTTCGTATTCTTTGTATGTTGCAGAAAGTCCAGCTTTGTCCATGGCTCCTTGTTTGAGCATGTTCAGTCCCCAAAACGTGAAGTAAAGGTGCACTTCCATGTCCATGATTGCTGCTGTGGAAGCTAATGTGAAGGCACAA
This sequence comes from Candidatus Bathyarchaeota archaeon, assembly GCA_024650005.1. Classification (GTDB taxonomy): domain Archaea; phylum Thermoproteota; class Bathyarchaeia; order Bathyarchaeales; family Bathyarchaeaceae; genus Bathyarchaeum; species Bathyarchaeum tardum. The sequence goes on from JANKMT010000001.1 coordinate 981,777, forward strand.
AATAGTTTGTCTACGGTGCCGCTGTGTATGACTAATGCCATTTTCTTTTTTTCGGTCATAAAACATCAACCTTTGCGGTAAATTAATATGTTTATAACACCGTTATATATTTTGTGGAACTGGTTTAGGTTGACAAAACGCTTATAAATATCATATGAATATATATTCATATGAAGTTTGTTTCAATTAAAGTGATGAGTTAACAAATAAAGGAGGAACACAAATGATGAAAACCGTCATAAAAAATGATAAAAAACAACCTGCTTTTCAAGTGTTCTTCCTAAAAAATAACGACAATCAAGAGATAAAAGCTGTCGAAGTAAACGAGATAGATTTTAAAAAAATTAAAGAACATCTTGCAATTGGAGATTCAGTTTACATTACCAGCAATCAACCAAAAAAGCCTGAAGTAACATTCATTGCTTACGAACAACTAAACAAACCATGGTATTTCGTGAGGAGCTAAAAACAGGGAGAAAAACAAAGATGGTTCTAAGAAACATCGTTCAAATAGACGAAAAAAAATGCAACGGCTGTGGGCTATGCATACCAGCATGTGCTGAAGGAGCGATCCAAATAATTGACGGAAAAGCCCGGCTCGTCAAAGATATGTACTGCGACGGACTAGGAGCATGTTTGGGAAAATGCCCCCAAGACGCTATAACCATAATTCAACGAGAGGCTGACCAATTTGACGAAGAAGCAGCTCAAGAACATGTTCAAGCAACCAAAAAAACTTCAACTACACCTGATCAACCTATTGGTTGCCCGTCTGCACAACCGATGCAATTTGATACCCAACAGCCAACTAAAGCAGTTACAGCAAAGCAAAAATCAAGCTTAACTACGTGGCCAGTGCAACTCAAACTGTTGCCCCCATATGCGCCTTTCCTTAAAAATGCAGATTTGCTAATAGCTGCAGACTGTGTTCCCTTTGCGTACGCAAATTTTCATCAAGACATGTTACAAAACAAGGTTCTTACCGTAGGATGCCCTAAACTAGACGATGTAAGCCTTTACCGTAACAAGTTAGCTGAAATTTTCCGCACCGCAAACATACAAAGCGTTACCGTGGTGAACATGGAAGTTCCCTGCTGTTTCGGATTAAAACGGCTGGTTGAAGAAGCCATGGAACTTTCTGGAAAACATGTCCCGTTAAGCCAAAAAACAATCAGCATTAAAGGAGAAATCCTTTCACAATCAAATAATTAGGAGAATTAAAAAATGGAAAAATCCCCCGAAACTTGTCCGGGAATCAAAAATTTTCTTCGCCCTAAACCTGAATTCATCCAGTGCCCAAACTGCGCTGGAACAGTAGAAATCTGGAGCGACGAAGAAACAGCAGAATGCGATATCTGCGGACAAACAGTAAGCAGACCCGAAAAAGTGCAGTCTTGTTTAGACTGGTGTGAATTCGCAGACAAATGCCGGGCAATAATTGAGGCTAAAAAACATTAATTCAAATTTCGTCATTTTATTTGACGAAACCTAATTTTTTTAACTCGTTTATTGTTCTATCTCAGCGCTTTTTTCTTCAATTTCTGGTGTGGGTTCTTTTGCTTCTTTGTTTGTGATTTCCCTTACTGCGATAAGGGTGAAATCTGCCCATGCTGCATAAAATCCCCGGTCGAAATCTTGGTGAACCTTGTTTTTGTATTCTTTTAAGAACTCTTTTCGGCTTTTTCTTAGGGTTTTTTCATCATCTAAGTCGATATTAGCCAAAAAAGCATATGAATCGCTTGATTTCTGGGTAAGAAGTATTCCATCTAAAGCATGGATGTATCCGCTGTTCCATTCTGTTGTGTTTGTGCTTTCTTTTATTCTCTCAAGAACTCGTTCAGCTTCTGCAAAACGTCGCCCTTTTAACAGCTGCACAAACCTTACTACGAAAACTTTCGAAATCGGCATTTTAGTTAATTCTCTCCATCATTTGTGTTAACGTCCTCTATTCCTCTTTCGGTAACTTTGAAAACTCCTTCGCCCTCGGGTAGGTGGGGGCTTGAAACTAGACGTGCGATTCTTACTGGTCCACGGGCAGATTTTCGTAGAAAAACCCGTGTGTGACTAGTATGGGCAACTATGTGTCCGCCCACGGGATGCACTGCTTCTCCGAAGAATACGTCAGGTTTAGACATAACCTGATTTGTTACTACAGCCACAGCATTAAATGCTCGGGATAAGCGAATCAGCATGTGCATGTGTTTGTTTAGTTTTTGTTGGCGTTCTTGAAGCATTTCTCTGCCCATATATTCACTTCTAAAATGGGAAGTCAACGAATCCACAACAATCAGTCGGATTCCGTTTTCTTTGATTATTTTATCTGCGTTTTCTAACAAGAACATCTGATGATCTGACGTAAAAGCTTCTGCATAAATTATGTTCCGGATAGTTTCTTCGGGGTCTAACCCAAAATTTTTTGCCATCTGAAAAATTCGTTCAGTCCTGAATGTATTTTCGGTATCGATATACAGAGAGGCACCACCTAAACCCCCTTGTTCAGGGGGCAATTGAACATTCACGCACAACTGGTGGCAAATCTGGCTTTTTCCGCTTCCGTATTCTCCGTAAAATTCTGTAATTGACTGGGATTCAATGCCGCCCCCCAAGAGTTTGTCAAGCATTTTGCTTCCAGTTGTTAACTGTAAAATGTTTTTGCGCATTTTTACTAGTTCATCACCCCTGATGAACTGAAAAGGCATGCTTAAACGGGCTTTACGGATTAATTCGTTGGCGGTTTTTTTGTTGATTCCTATTTGCTCAAGTTCTTTGACAGTAGCCATTCCAAGAGATTCTACCGTGTTCAACCCCATTTCCCGAAGTTTTTTTGCCATGGTTGTTCCTAGGCCAAGGTCTTCTAAAGTTTCGAATTTTTTATTTTTTTTGGGCGTTTCTTCGGTCATTTTGGGGTGTCAGTTCCAGATTTACATGCATTGGCTAAGTGTATATTTAAGTTTAGACTATATAACTGATAAAATGTTTGATTAACAACAATTTCTTTTGTAGCAAAAAGTATAAGGAGTGTTCTTCTAACTTTTCTGTTCAGAGGATGTAGACAATTTTAGTGCCAGAACAAGTTGTGGAAAACGTAGCCGTTAAACTTTTGCAACTGGCGGTCACCAAACTACCTTCAGATGTCAAAGAATCTTTGGAACGGGCATATTCGCAAGAAACTTCTGTTGCGAAATCTCAGCTTAAAGCAATACTGGACAACATTGAGTTAGCAGAAAAAACGTGCGCTCCCATGTGCCAAGATACGGGAATAATAATTTTTTACGTCAAAGCAGGAAACGAGATATGTGGATTGGACATAATTGAGTCTGCCCTGCTTAATGCTACCTTGCGGGCAACTAAAGAAATTCCTTTGCGGCCAAATGCTGTTAATCCTTTCACCCAAAAAAACACTGGAGACAACACTGGTAGATATGTTCCATTCATTAACTGGGAAATTGTTCCGGGAAACAGCCTAGAAATTACAGTTTTGCCCAAAGGCGGAGGTTCAGAAAACGTTTCAGCTTTGGGAATGCTCAGTCCCAGTGAAGGGGTTAAAGGTCTCAAAAAATTTGTCGTAGACACCGTAATCAAGGCGGGAGCCAAACCTTGTCCTCCTACCGTTTTAGGGGTAGCCGTTGGGGGGGGAGCTGATATTGCCATGAAACTTGCCAAAAAAGCCCTGTTAACCCCAATAAATCAGGCAAACCCTGACCCTGAATTGGCTAAACTAGAACAAGAACTCCTAGAAGCTGTGAACTCTACAGGTATTGGACCCATGGGATTAGGCGGAAAAACAACCGTTTTGGGTGTTAAACTTGATTACGCCTATCGGCATCCTGCATCGTATCCTGTAGCAGTAGTTGTGCAATGCTGGGCAGCCCGAAGAGCCACCGCCCGAATAGATTCTGACGGAAAAGTTGAGTATCTAACCCACAAGGTGACATAATTCATGGCAGTTTACAAATTTAAAACTCCAATCTCCGAAGAACAAGTCCGAAACCTCAAAGTAAACGACGTAATCTACCTTACTGGAACCGTAGTCACTGCAAGGGATTCAGCCCACAAACGAACACTCGACTATTATAATAACCAAAAACAACTGCCTATAAACTTGGATGGCTTGGCAATTTTTCATTGTGGACCCATAGTCAAAAAAGTCAACGACGAATGGACCGTTGTTGCTGCTGGTCCAACCACAAGTTCCCGCATGGAACCCTTTACAGCAGATTTTCTAAAGAACTTCAAAGTGCGTGTAGTAATCGGCAAAGGAGGCATGGGCAAAAAAACCGTTGATGCTATGAAAAAATATGGCGCAGTTTACGGAGCATTCACTGGAGGTGCCGCAATTCTGGCAGCCAAAGCCATAAAACAAGTCAAAAACGTCGAATGGCTTGACCTTGGCATGCCCGAAGCCCTGTGGACACTAGAAGTGAAAGACTTTGGACCCCTAATTGTAGCCATTGATTCTCACGGAAATAATCTCTTTGATGCTGTGCAAAACAATGCTGAATGTAAAAAACAAAGAATTTACGAAAAACTCGGATTATAACTTTTAAAAAAAGAAATTTTGGGGCAAGAACAGTTTGTTCTGCCCATGGTTTTTGTAGTTTATTTTTTCACTTTGATGCTGTTGGTGTCTTCGAAGGTTTGTCCATCTACTTCTCCTGAGATTGTGAGTTCTACGTTACTGAATTTGTTTGAATTTTCGTAGTTGTTTTTTATGTGATTTTGTATTTCTGCTCTGTTGAATTTTAGTAATACTTGGCCTTCACCGCAGACTTTGCTTTCTTGGGCTTCAATTACCCCGTCAAGTAGAATTGTAGAAAGGTCTACATCCGATGGGCTAGCCCCTGTGACTTTGATGTGAACCATGACCCATTTGCCTTTGCTTTTCATGTTAAGGGATTGGGGTGTGATTTTTACGTTTACTGCTACTTCTTCTTCAGGGGCTGTTTCTTTTGTAACGGTGAAGGTTGTTGTTTTGTCTTCTGTTGGACCTGTGTTTCCTTCGTTGTCTTCTAGGTTTTGGGCTTCTAGTAGTGCAGTCCATGTTCCCAAGGGGGATTCTGTGTTTAGGCTGTATTGGGCTTCGAATCTGCTGTTTGCTGGAATATAAGTTGCTGTTAGTATTGTGCTTGTTCCGTTGGCCATAGTCATGTTGATTGGTGCACTACCCGTGATGACTGGAGTTCCGTCTTGATACATGGCCGTAAAGTAAGCTGTAACAACTTCTCCTTGAACATAAGAGGTCATTGTGGTGTTAATTGAGTCGATGTTCAAAGAAGCTGCCTGCAATTCAAAACTGCCTGTGGAAACGTCTGTTAATGGTCCTTTGTTTGGGTTGTTTGCGTCAACGATTTCGTTGGCTTTTACCACAAATTGGTAATCGTCTGCTAGGGTTGCGTTCCAAGAGCTAATCCAGCTGATTATCCATTCGTTGGTTGTTGCGTTGAAATCTTCTGCAGTTAAGGTCACGTTGGCTACGTTGTTTACGTCTTGATAAACCCCGACTTGTATTTCGCCAAGGTCTATTGCGGTATAGAAGCTGTTGTCTGGATAAGTGATGTTGATTTTTGCAGTTACGGTTTGGGTTCGCATGTAACTGGTTGCTGGTTGTTCAGTAACCATAACTTTCAAGCTAGCGGACTGAACAGTGAATGTTTGAAGGGACGCTACAGTTTTGTCTAATCCTGTGTCGTTTACTGCTTCCACGGTGTAGGTTCCCTGTGGGGCATCAACTGGAATTGTCCAGTCTCCTGTCCATGTTCCGTCGGTTGCGTTCACGTTTTCCCAAACTTTAACGTTTTCCATTGAGGGATTCTTTATTGTAACTGTAATGTTTTGGTTAACTGCCCAACCTGAAGTTTTCAGGTTAACATTTTCAAACCTGTTATAGTATTGGGCGTCTGTCAAACCTACCACAAAAGTTGCAGTTGAAGCGTTTGTGATTTCTCCTGGAAGTGTCCGATTAGCAACTACTGTGTAAGTTCCTGTGTAGTTGGAAGTAGATCCAATGGAGTAGTCTATTGGAAATTCTGTTATGTTGTATCCAGCCCCGTAATTGTCGGTTGTAAAAGAAACGTTATAGTTCATGGTGGTTGTTGCTGCTGGGTCGGTAACTGCAACTGTAAAGTTGTTTACAGTGTAGGATGTTCCCCCGGTTACTGCAATTTTGATTGTGACCAAGTCGCCTTCTTGGACGTAATCTGGAACTGTTAAAGTTCGTGAGGTTTGCACAGTAAATGTGCCGTCGTGGCTTACTTCTGTTGAGTTGTCCTGTAAGCTGATTGTGTATTCTTCTCCAGCGTCAGTGCCTGCACAAGAAGGAACAACAAAGGTAGTGTTAATTGCATACGAACCCGCTGGAGCATTGCCCGTCTTTACGAGGGTGTCTCCAACTGCTGTTCCGTTGCCGTCTAGGTCAAACCAGATGCTGTATGCTCCTCCCATGGTATCTATTTCTCCGATTACTCTAACTTCGGTTCCCACGGGTCCTTGGGCAGGATTAACATCTGTTACAGTAACAGCGTGAATTGGTATTGAAAACACTGTTACTAAAGATAATGAAATCAGGGCAAGCATGATTATTGCTTTAGTTTTCTTCATCATTTTTACTTCCTTTGGGTTATGGAAAGCTTTATGTCGGTTCTCTTTTGATATCAATTGAGTTAGCATCATACGAACCGCTCTGATTAGGTTGCAACAAAATGTCATGGGAAAAAGAGTTAGTTCAACGTTTGTTACGTGTCAATCCAGTTTCAGAAAAATCAGCCAAGTACGTTAAACAACCAACTGAGAAACAAGAAGAACTTCTTGTACACAAGATACTTTTGTCCCTGGCAAAGAAAATCTATGAAAAACGTGAACCTGTTAAACTTCGAGAAATTGTTGGCGATATGTATGATACAGTAACTAAACGTGAAATGGATATTGTACGGCAACTACTCAAAAAAACTTTAATTCCGTCAGGAATAGTCGAAAAACTTAATCTTGGAAAAAAAGACGTCCGTTTCTTGCTTGCTGCATATCGTTTCCAAGAAATGCAAACTGTTGAATCAAGTTCTGGTGAAAAAATCAGAGAAGCCATAGGACCTGTTATTGAGTTGCCACGAGAATGTTTTCCAGTGCCAACCCAGCTGTTGTCTTTGCAGGTTCAAAAAACAAGCTTAAGCAAGGTATTAAACAAACTTGACGACGATTTAGCCCAAGGAAAAATCAGTGAATCAATTTACCAAACCATGCGCAGGGAATATCAAACAGTTTTTAGAAACGTGGTTAATCAACTGCAGGACCAGATTGAATTAGTTACATTGCTTGGTTTAGACAATTAATTTTTTGTTTCCATAATTTTTGCAAGGTCTTCTTTCAACTGTTTTTGCATTTCTTCGTAGGCTTTTTCACTCAAGAGCCCTTTCTGACGAAGGTCTTTCAACTCTTGTAGACTCGCATTTAATCTAACTTTTTCGAGGCTCTTTTTGTATTCTGTTTTTTTGATTTTTTTCATGAATCTTTTTCGGCTTCTCCACAACATTAGTAACATAGTTGCTCCAATCAATGTCAGAACAACTAAGCCAATTTGCCATGCTTCTAATTCTCCGCCTTCGTCTTTTGTTGTTGCTGAACTTAGTGCAAAATTTTGTGTATGATCGTTATTGGGTTCCACAGCAAGAGCAGTTAGAGTTGTGTTGTATCCTTCAGCTTCTACTTTAAGGGTGTAAATGCCTTCAGATAGATTTTCAAACAAGTATTGTCCAGCAGGATCTGAAACAGTGAAAGTAAAATTTTTGGTTTCTATAATTGTGACTTTTGCAGATGGGATTGGATTTCCCAGATTATCTGTAACTATTCCGGTAATTGTTGAACTAAACGTTTCATTTTGAGCAACATAATATGCTGTAACAAATCTATCATCAGTCAGGTTTATTGTTCTGGTTTGTAAAGTTGCTCCATTTTCCCATTCAAGAAAGTCGTAAGTTTTTTTGTTAACAGTTACGTTTGGGGGCATTACAATAGTATATGCTGCTTCTTTTACCGAACTGGAAAATTGTGTTATCCAATTTGTCCCATTCAAGGTGAAAATAACATCGGAAATCGGCCATGAAGAAACAGTCAACAGATGCGTCTGTGGAGCTTGCTCTAAAACGTGAATTACATCGTTTTCTTCAAAGGTTTCTGGCTTAGGTGGTGAGGTCCGCAAATAGATTTGAACCGCCCAGTCCCCTGATTTTTCTAACCGTGACAAGTCAAAGGAACCAGTGAAAGAGTTGGGTTGGCTCATGTTCTGGTCATAGTTAAGGTAAAATTTGTGCACATACTTGTCCAGAGTGAGTTGACAATAATGGTCACCAATGTTGTATGGGTCTAACTTTGAAGACCAAACCCATACGTAAAGTTTTTCGTTTTCTATATAATAGCGGTCATATGTTTCGTAATTAGAATCTGTTGACAGAATGTATCCTTCAGAAATTGTATTGACCTGCAGTTGATTTGTAACGGGCACCTCTTGGTTTACAGGTAACCCAAAAATCGGTGCTGAGAACACCACGGTACACATCCAGAAGGTGAACAGTAAAACGTGTAACGATGTTTTCAACATTATGCACCAAACACTTGAGGTATACCCAGATGATGTTATTTTATTTTTTCAATGAAGTATTACGTTACAAGTTTTGTTACGATTTCAGTCACTTTATCTGATGGCGCATTTGTTTTGAATCCCCTGCTGTTAAAATGGGTTAAAACAGCTTGGTATCCCTTTTCATTCAATTTTTCTAGGACCTTAATTTGAGGTGGAACCGGTAAATTCAATTTATCACAGATGTAGTCCACGCGATAGTAAGTTATTGGTGCTTCAGCTTCGTTTTGAAGCAAGTTTAACATCTTTAGAAGCCGTTTTTGTTGTCGAAGGTTTCTTTGTTCCATTTCCTTAAGCATTGATGAGCAAAAGGTTTTGTCCACAATTCTACCGAGCCATAACGGACCTGCAACGTTCATTTTGTTTCCACAGTTTGGGCATGCATGTTTTATTGAGGCAGTTATTCCTGGGGATGGTTCTCGGTGAAGGCATGAAAAACAATGTAAAATGTATCCCATTTGTTTTATGCTGTTGTCTGAGACTTTGGCGCCGTTTTTTAAGGTTGCATAGACTCGAACATAATGGTCGTTGCTGTGGCTGAATACTACGTTGATTCCGGTTTCGTGTTTTGCAGCCATCATCACTAAGCATCCAGAAACTAAGCGTACCGCCAGTTCGTGACAGTATTCTGTTCGCAACGGAACTCCGCCATATTTTCGTAAACATGCCCGGGGATGAACTCCACATAACGGAGCCATGTCTGTTGCAGTTAATGCAATCATTCCTCCATTACGTAAGGACCGTAATGCAGAATCCATGTACGGAACAGGGGTGCCAAAAGGGTCAACGTCAACGTAATCGAACCTTTGTTTAGGTGCAGCATGTTTAGTGAGAAAAAGGTTAGCGTCTTCAGTTGCTGTTTCGAAAACTTTTGAAACTTGGTTGATTTCTGCATTATATTTAGCAATCTTTGTAGCAAGGGGGTTAATGTCGTTAACGACTACTTTTTGGATTCCTTCCACTTCGACTGCAATTCTTGTGCCCCGTAATCCGCATCCGGTCATGGGTTCAGAAACGTACAGTTCCCGTTCAGCCATTCTTTGGAAAGCCTGAAGTGCGACAACTGCAAAGTCTCGGTTAAGTTCCATTACTGGGTTATAGAAAACTGGAGCCTTGGATGGGGCGTAATCTGAAGCTTTTTTTGTGTAAGCACTAAGTTTGGGCACTATTATTGCTGTTTTGCCTTCTTGTATTTTTTCAGTGGGGAACCCAAACTCCAAGTTTCATGACTCCTGTGCACGCCAAATTTTTTATTGTTACAAGTACATATTAGAGTTAAGTCTATTGTTGTTGGGGTAGGCAACATTGAAAAGGATTATACTTCTAACGGGGCCTCCATGTATTGGAAAGTCAAGTGTATTCCATCGGACAGTAAATAGTCTTAAACAGAAAGGTCTTAAAATCGGTGGCATGCTTAGCGCCGACATCCGGGAAGGTGGTTCGCGAGTAGGTTTTGAAATAATGGATTTGTCCACCGGACAAAAAGGATGGTTAGCGCACATAAATCAGTTTCAAGGTCCTAAAATCAGCAAATACACGGTTAACTTGGTTGACCTAGACGTGTTAGGTGCAAGTGCAATTGTTGAAGCTATTCAACATGGAGATGTAATTGCAATTGATGAGGTTGGCCCCATGGAGCTTTCTTCAACTGCTTTTAGTGCAGCTTTGGTTCAAGCTATCGAATCCAACAAACCGTTGTTGGCGACTATTCATTGTAAAAGTAAGCATCCTCTTGTTGAGAACCTTAAAGGAAGACCAGACGCTGAAATTGTCCATGTAACTTACGAGAATCGTAAAACCTTGCACGTAGGGGTTTCCGAGAAACTGACTGCCTGTTTGGTTCCCGCGTAACTGTTTCGAGTTTAGCAGATTAAAGCAAAAAGATTTAGTTAGTAAAAATGTTGTTTTTGTTTCCCAAAGGGCACATGAATGCGCAGTAAGCTGGATTAGGTGACAAATCAATTGGTTTTTTTGTTTATATTGTATTTGCGAAGCTTTTTTGTCAAAAAAATCGCCAAAGGCTTCATAAATATGCCGTAACATAATATTTTAGTTGATTTAAGATGCCAATCCTAGGTAACCTGTATTTATGGGGAGAACGAGCAAAAGGTGTTCCAAACGAGACTGGTGTCTACGCTTTTTACGACGAAAACCGAAACCTGATCTATCTAGGAGGTAGTTCAGATCTTCGTGAAACCTTTACTCGATATCTTGAAACCAACTTTTCAGATGATCCCCGCAAACGTGAAACCATGTATTATCGAAGAATGAACGCAAAAAATTGGGAGGAAACAGTTAAGTGCCTTCTCGCGGAATATAAAAAGGACTGTGGAGACCTGCCGAAATTGAATATTCCAGTGGAGCAAGACGAAAAGGTCACTTCAGAATGGGGATTCTATTTCTACGAAGCTTTCAATAAGCCACTTTTTGAGGCTGCTTTCAACATTGACGAGTTAAAAAAGAAGGTTGCAAAAGTTCCAACTGATTCTTTAGAGTTCCACCAAAACAGAGGCGATTTTGCCCGGTGGATCCAAGACGTGTTCAAAGAAACTCAACTTGCAGACAGGCTAGTAAGCATCCAGAGCACCGGAGAGACTCTTAGAGCTGAATTGCTTAATGCATTAAAGAATCCAGAGGTTGCAGAATGTCCCGATTGTCAATCTTTGACGAACCTAACTAAAAGCTGGGAAATGACTGGGCGTCCAAGTAAATCAGGTGAACGGCTCAAACTAACAATTGGCTTATACAAATGTAACGACTGTGGCAAAACTTTCCGCAAGGCACTGAAAAAAGAAAGAATTCAAGCCTAATGGTTCTGCATTAATTCCCTTGCAGCCCTTTTTCTGTTTGGGTAGTGTTTTTGCTCAATTTTGTGGAATTGTTTGTTTGGGTAGTTTTCGATGTTTTAATCTGATTCTAAATCGGAACAGGAATAGTTAATGTTAATTCATACCAAGCTTTCATACAACTTAAAATCTGCTTTTGCTGATGTAATTTTTGGCAAAATAAGCCATAGTTGGGTGGTAAGTGGATACCGTGGAAAAGCTAACGTTGCTTGAATTAGATTCGGGTTTCTATTCTGCAAAGATTAGTGTTCACTGTAGAAAACCTGTTGCTGGGGGAAGGGCTTAACCTAACTGATTGTATTTATGAAAAAATAATGGATGTTGATTAACATGTTAGATTTGTTAGCTTTTGGTTTTTGGATAGCACTAGGCACATATTTAGTATGGTATTTTTTCAAAGCAAAAACTGTTCAGCCTTTAACTATAGATGATTTGGCTTTAACTTGGAAAATTCACAAGCAACAAAGCGGATGCAAATCAACCCGTATTCATGGCCTAATAAAAGAAAATGATGAAATTATTGGATTCAAATGCGACTGCGGCTACAAATTCATACAACAACGCTTAATCACTCAGCGTTCAGTAAACCCTGCGCCTTATGTTAAAAAAATTAGCCAGCAAAAACATGATGAGTTGCTCACTACTGCAGTTTCCGAGCAGTAGCGAACAATTAACGATATTTTGTATCTCTTGTATTTGTTGCATTAATTATTGAAAGCTAAATTTTTTGGGAACAACAGTTAGCAGATTCTTTCGAATCGTTCTTTTGAAACTCCGCATATTGGGCATTTTTCAGGCGCTGAGCCCTCTACGGTGTTGCCGCATACTTCACATACGTAGTAGTCATTGTCTTTTAGTTCGGTTTTGTTTTGCAGCGCTTCAATAGCTTTAGAGAACAGGTTAGCATGGATCTGTTCAACTTGGTTAGCGATGTTAAAGCTCCATTCTGCTTTTTTGTTTCCTTCTTGTTTGGCGGTTTCAATGTAGTTTGGGTACATTTCGTCAAACTCAAAGGTTTCCCCTGAAACTGCTGTTTGCAAGTTTTCTAAAGTGGATTTTGTTTTTCCGATTATTTCTAAATGGTTCAAAGCATGAACCGTTTCTGCTTTAGCTGCTGCCCTGAAAAGTTTAGCGATTTGGGGCTGTCCGTCTTTTTCTGCTTTTTTAGCAAAGGCCAAATATGTTCGGTTAGCCTGGGATTCCCCAGCAAAAGCATTTTTCAGGTTTTCAGAAGTTTTGCTCATTATAAAATTTCACCTTGAAAAATTAGTTTTCATAGGTGTTTATTAATTGTTCGAGAATTCGTTTTTTGGGAGTTTTTTATACTGTTATGATTGGTTGAAATGTTAGGTATCCGCTTATCATCAGGTTTGTGGTGTGAACCAGCGCTACGATTACAAAGTCTCTAGCAAAGGATTCTCCTGCTTTTAGCATGGTTTCTTGTTTGGGTTTTCCGGTTATGATGTGTCGGCTTTGTATCAGTCTTATAGATATGAAGGTGATAAGGGCGGCTAGAATTGCAAAATATATGGTGTTTAGTTGGAATAGTATTCCTACTATTATCATCAGGGGTATCAGGCTGTATCCTAAGATTATGGTCAAGTAAAGTCCTCGTTTGAATCCTAATACGACCAGGGTTGTTTTGGCTTTGGCGGTAAAGTCGGATTTGTAGTCTGCTAAGTCTTCCCATAAGCTGTTCACTGCAGTGGATATTCCCATTAGCAAAATTAAAGCGAATATTTGAATTGAAAAAACATTGTAAAAGGCAGCTACGATTAAAACTGGTACTGCTCCTACGGATAAGTTAACAATGGGTTTGTATATGGTCTGCCTAAGCCGGAACGGGGGGACTGAATATATTACTCCTGCGAAGATTCCTATGAAAATGAACATTACTACTGATAGTATTCCTGTTGCTGCGCCCAGGCTCATGGTAACCGCAAATAGCCCTAAAGATATGGCTAATCCTAGTTTTCCAAGGTTTTTTGTGTATTCTGCTCGTTTGGGGTCAGATTTTACGTCCAAGTCAACGTCGTAAACGTTGTTTATAGCGTCCACTCCGCTCCATAAGAAAAAAGCGATAATTCCCAAATAAACAGCGTCAGGTAAATGTGAACTCTTTGCAATAAGAAATGTTGCGCCCATGTTTATCATGAACAGCATTATTCCCCGTTCAAAAGAAATGAATGAAAGGAATCCTTTTAGTTTATTGCGCATAGCGTTTAAACAGTTGCATTGTATAAAAAGTTATTGAGGTTTTTTGTTTTTTCAGATTCTTTGTTAATTGTATTGAAATTTTTATTTGTTTTTTTTTCGGTTAAAAGTTGGGTTTTTTTATAGAAGTAATTTCCTGAATTATTAAATATCCTCTTAACTTGTTTTTAGTAGGAGATAAAGAAGATGAAAAAACAGATAGTTTTCTTAATGTTAACTGCGTTAATGATGGGAACAATAGTTCCTTCAGTGTTTGCTGACGTTGCATTTACGAGCAAGGTTGACATGACCGGCCATTACGGCATTGTTGCTGCAGGTGTAGGCTTAGAAGATTTAACCACTGGTGACATTCAAATTAATGTTCCTGGTACAGTTGAGGTTGCTTACTTGTACTGGGCTGGCATTGACGGTGCAGGATTAGGTGACGACGAGGTGACTTTTGATGCTGTTGATGTTGTAGCAGATGTTACCTTAGAAGAACCTTGGGGAAATTGGGCTGAGTACACCTTTGTTTACGTTAAAGATGTAACTGGTCTTGTGTCCTCAGGAGATAACACGTACACAATTTCTGGAGTAGAACTGTGGAGAAATTATGGTGCCGGGCTGGTTGTAATCTATGAAGATGAAAGCCTTCCCGTGAGTCGTGTAATCTGGATGGATGGTTCCGATGGTTTCTGGTTTGGTTGGGATCCTGATCTTGGCCCAAACAGTGATGTTGTTTGCTTCCCGTTTGATGCGTGTACAAACATTCGTGACGTTGAAATGGTTTTGTTTAGTGCAGGAACTGAACACGATGACAGGCCAAACGATGTTTGGACGATAACTGGAACAGGGGTTCCTGTTGAAACTGTTGTAGATGCTGTAGGTGCTCAATCTAGTGGTTTAACGTATCCATTGTATGCAAGTGATGGCAGAGCCTGGGACACATACACAGATAGCATATCAATTCCAGAGAATCATGAATATTTGTGTGTTCAAATCGAGTCGATTCCAGTTTATGGTGCAAATGAAGATCAAGACTGGGCAGGTCGAGGTACAAGTGGATTGTTCCTCGGAGCTGGAATAGTTTTACCAGTTTGTGAGCAAGAACTTGACGGTTTATCCCCTGGTTTTTGGAAACATAATATTGCTGTTTATCTTGGAGAAAACCCTGGCAGATACAGTGTCCCCCACGAAGGTGAACCTCGAATCACAGATGAGATTCTTGAAGCATACTTTGACATGATTCCAGTAACTGCTGAAGATGCCTACGCTGCTTTAACCGCCAAAGGCAAAGGTTCCGGGCAAATACGCCTTGACATGGCTAACCTTTTCAATGCTGCTGCTGGATACGCGCCGTATTCTGATTAAACATCAAGCTGTTGGGATATTTTTTATCCCATTTTCTTTCTTTTTTTTAAAAATTGGCTGTGTTTTGGGGTTAGTTTTTGTCGAGTTTTTTGAATATTCCAGTGCTGGTTTTTAGCAATGGGGGCAATCCAATCAGGTCCGTGGTTACAGCTAATATTCTGATCAAAAGGGCAAAGGGCAACGCGATTTCTATTGGGGCGCCTATGTTTGTTAGCAAGAATACGTATGCTGCTTCTTGCAGTCCAAGGCCTGCGAAGGTTACTGGGACGTACATGAATACTGCAGTTAAGGGTCCCATTAGAAAAAAGTCTTGAAAAGTGGGTTGGGTCAGTCCCATGGCTTGGGCGAGTATGTATAAGGAGATTCCGCTGAAAATTATGGAAGCTACTACAGTTAAAATGATGGTTACGGCTGATTTTTGTATGCCTGTTTTGTCTTTGGTGAACATGGTTCGTATTTCGCATAGTTTTTTGATTAGTTTGCCTATTACCGGGATTTTGGCTAGTTTTAGCAGCAGTTCGCTAAAGCAGTTGGTCCATACAAGTACGGTTAGTCCTATTCCTGCTGCTAGCAGTATGGCAATGCCAATCAGCATAGCGTTAGTCATTGTTGGGTCAATAGGAATACGGTTTATGAAGTAAACTAAAGCGGTAGTTGCAAAAATTGCTTTTATGAAAAAGTTGATTGCTCCCACTGACATGACGCTCATTAACCCTTTTTCGTACGGAACTTTTTCCAGTTGGTTAAGCAGCACTGGGGTTGCGAAGTATCCTGATTTTGCGGGGGTAATGTCACTAAGCAGTTGTCCTCCAAAGTTTGCTAGTTGAGTAGTTTTCATGGATGGTGCAGAGTTAACGCTTTTTAATGCTGCATGCAGTCCAAAGCCGATGGCGAAAGATGCTAGCAAGAAAAATATGGTGGACAGGAGCAAAATTGGGATGTTAACTTGAGATAATATGTGGTAAGTTTCGGTTAAATTTACGTTTTGGAACAGCAGGTATAATATCAATATGCTTACTGCAATTTGTACTGGAATCATTATTGTGCGTATTTTTCCTGAAAGTTTTTTCATTTTTTTGCAGCGCCTATGGTAGAGTTTAACACTCTTGGGGCAGAACCCAATTTATTGTTTACGAAAAATGTGGAGTACGTTGTTTATGGGACATCGTTGTTTTGCTAGAAATGTGTATTTTGTCCTTTGTTTTGTTTTTTGGATACTGTTAAGTTATTTGTCATCATAATCGGTTACTTTCTTCTAGGTTTCCGTCTCTGAATTTTTCTCTAAGTTCATCAAGCAGCGCGTCGTTTTTTAACAGATAACTTGTATATCTTTCAATGTTTAATCCAGCAAGTGTTAGCATCGTCATAAAGGCATTGGTCAAAATTGTTACAGCATCTATTACACAATGTTTTCGTATCCACAAAATAACTTTTAATTCATTTTCTTCATCAGGATCTTCCGATGCAGCAATCCCTTCTAAAAATTTAGCGCTATCTTGTGGAATTTGTAGATAATATCCATTATAAAAAAGAAACAAATAAGCAGTCAATAATCCTGTCCTTTTACAGCCATCAGCAAAAGGATGAAATCTTACCATAGAATAAAGAATTGAACCTGCTTTGTCCATAATATGAGGAAAAACTTCTTTGCCATTTACAGTTGTATATGCTCTATCAATACTGCCCTGTATCATTCCAACATAATTTACGCCGTCTACAGCAACGAGATTTTTAACAACATAATTATGTATTATTAGAATTCCATTTTTTCCGAAATTGATACGCATTTAGAACTGCCGTTTTTTAATTATCAGCAAGTTCATCAAAAACTTTTTTGTTCTTGCTGACAAAACTGTCCAGTTGCTTGCGCATGACTGTTTGTGCAATTTTTGCAAATATTTTGTCACATGAACGAGAAATCATTTTAATCAAGTTTTATTAGTCGATTGCAATCTTATTAAGATTTATGTCGATTTAGGACATATTAAGAATCCATATTTGTTATTCAAAAAATAATTACCAATTTAACATATTAGATTGTTTGCCAGGGTTACAACATCGCAGCCTTATGGGTAATATTAAAGATTCGATATGTACAAATTATAATATACGAATTGTATGACATCGGAGCAATTGCTATAAACCGTAATACTAGCCGTTTAGATTTATGGTAAATTTATTATAAAATATTGTTTGATAGTTGAATTTCATTCGCACATATAATGGATTTATTCATTAACCAGTAAATCAGTTAAAATTGAGAATTTTCCACATTATTGCAAATAACTTAACAGTGTCATGTTTTGCGAGGGTTTTAATATTTGTTTAGTATATATTATTTGATTTGTGTTTGTTATGATTGTTGATTTGTTGAATAAAGCAATTAAACAAGAAATTGGTTCAAGTGTCAGGTATCTTGAACAATACATAACTGCAGAAAATTCTGAATTTAAAGATGATTTGAGAAAGAATGCTTTGGATAAATTTATTCAAGCCATGGATTTGGGGGATTTTGTTGTTAAAATGGGGGATTTTCCTGATTTAGGGGACGGAAAATCCGATCTTACCCTAAAACAAATGATTGAGTCAGATATTAGGGCTGAAAATTTGATGCTTGGTTTGTATCAACAAATTGTTGATGAAGCTGAAGATTTGGAAACTAAAGTTTTCTTTAAGGATTTGATTACCAAAGAGTCCGAGCGTAAACGGTTGCTTGTTTGTGCTAAAGGCCGTGCTAACTTGAAGTTTGCTCCAATTTAGTTTGTTTTGTTTGTTTGTGAAAACGGTTTTGGTTGTTTAAAAAGAAGGTTTGTTGGGGGGCTATTTTTTGCATGGGTGTTTGAGTATTTTTTTTGTTTTTTTTTGATGGTTGTAAGTTTACTTTTGTTTGAAGGGTTTGTTAATATGTTGATATTAATTTTGGATTCATAACCCTTTATTGTTTAGTTTGTTTTGTTAAGTACAGTTGTGTTTTTAGTTGGGGTTTTGGTTTGACCAAAAATCGTCAAGCATGTTTAAGTAATGGCACGTTCAAGCCGATACAGGTTCTTCATGTAGATGATGATTTAGATTTTTTGGATACGTCAAAGCAGATTTTAGAGTTGGATGGAAACATTCTAGTCACTTGTGTTAGTTCAGTTAATGAAGCTTTGCAGTTTGTTTTAAAGCAAGATTTTGATGTGATTGTTTCAGATTTTCAGATGCCTGAAAAAGATGGGTTAGTTTTTTTAGCTCAAATTAGGGAAAGCAATAATCATACTCCGTTTATTTTGTTAACTGGAAAAGGTCGGGAAGAAGTTGCTGTAAAAGCGTTGAATTTAGGTGCAAATTATTACATTAACAAAATTGGGAAACCTGAAACAGTCTACGGTGAATTGTCCCATTACGTTAAACAAATTTTTAATAAAAATGTAGCCGAAAAAATGTTAAAAGAGCATAAAGATCGTCTTAAAAAAATTGCTGAGCAAACTCCGGGTATGCTTTATCAGTTTAAAATGAGGCCCGATGGCAGTTTTTGTGTTCCTTTTTCTACCGATGGAATTAAAGATGTTTTTGGTTGCAGCCCTGACGAGGTGAAAACTGATTTGTTTCCGATTAAAGAAGTTCTTTTTGCAGAAGATAAAGATCGGGTTTTGCAGTCGATTGTTGATTCTGCTGAAAAACTTAAATTATGGCGCAGTGAGTTTCGTGTTCAATTTCCCGGAGGTCCGGTCAAGTGGATGCTCGGTAGTTCTAAGCCAGAAAAGCATTCTGACGGCAGCATCCTATGGAATGGTTACATTGTTGATATTACCGAGCAAAAAAAGGCTTTAGAGGACGTGAAATTTCAAAAGAGAATGTTAGAAAATGTAACTGAGAATACTCGTTCGGGTTTGTCTGTTATTTCAAAAGATTTTGATGTTGTTTACGCTAACAAGGTTTTGGTTAACATTTTTGGTGATGTGATCGGAAAAAAGTGTTATTCTACTTTTGGATATGGTGATTCAATTTGTGCAAACTGTGGCGTGAAAGAGGTTTTTGAAACCGGTAAAGATCAAGTTGTTCATAACAGGGTGATTCACAGTAAGAATGGAAATGTTGTTTATCTGAATTTGGTTGCAACTGCGATAAAAGATGAAGCAGGAAAAATTGTTGGTGCTACTGAAATTGCTTTAGATGTTACTAAACAGAAGTTGAAAGCGAATCAGATAAGAGAGTCTGAACAAAAGTTTAGGACCCTTGCTGAGCAGTCGCCTAACATGATTTTTATTAATCAAAATGGGAAAGTTGTTTATGCGAACAAGAAATGTGAAGAAGTAACAGGGTACACAAAAGATGAGTTTTATGATCCAAGTTTTGATTTTGTCTGTTTAATTGCTCCTCAAGATAAAGAAAAGGTAATGAAAAATTTTTGTAAGCATATGAACGGTGAAGATGTTCCCCCTGTAGAGTATTCAATTGTTTCAAAGCATGGCGAGGTAATACAGGGAATTTTATGTACTAAATTAATTTTGTATGCTGGAAAAAATGCGATTCTAGGAACGATAACTGAAATTACCCAGTATAAACGGGCCGAAGAAAAAATAGAGGCTATGGTCAAAAGTTTGCAAATAGTAAACGAGAAGTTGAATATTGTTGGTAAATCGACCCGGCATGATGCAGCTAACAAGTTGTCGGTGATTTTGAATAATGTGTATTTGGCGAAAATGAGGTTGCCTGAAAATCAAGCTGAAATTATGCAGTATCTTTTGGGGGTTGAAAATGCTGTTGTTGATATTAATCGGATTTTTGATTTTTCTCGGGTTTTTCAGCAGTTAGGTTCAGAAAAACTAGAGGAAATCGATGTTGGTAAAGTTTTTGAAAATGCAGTTTCGTCTTTTTTGAAACGCAAAGATGATCTGTTAATATTAAATGATTGTAAAGGCCTAAAGCTGTTTGCTGATTCTTTGTTGGAGACTTTGTTTTATAATTTGGTTGAAAATAGCCTAAAGCATGGAAAAAAAGTGACCAGTCTCGCCCTGCGTTATGCTGATTTGGATGATGAGTTGGTTGTTTTTTATGAAGACAACGGCATAGGCATTAGCGAGTTGGAAAAAGAGAAGGTTTTCACCGAAGGCTACGGCAAAGGAACCGGAATAGGTTTGCATCTTGTTCGGTTAATGTGCAACGTTTACGGTTGGAGCATCGATGAAGTTGGTGTTCCTGGAAATGGTGTTCAATTTCGTATATGCATACCAAAACGTTTGGTTCCAAAAGGTGAAGTTAAAGCCAGAGTTGGCGTTTTTTTGGATTAATGTAAAATGCGTACGTTTGTGTAGATATTATGTTTTTTGATATATGTCCAAAACTGCAATGGCGTATATTAAGTATTACGATGTCGTGTTGCGGTAATTGCTGTTAGTTGGTGGTTAACTTTGGATTTCGTTGAAGCGTTAGCAAATTCGGTTGATGAAGCATTGTCGGTTCTTGGTGAACAAGCAAAACAGGTTGTTTATTTGTATCTTGAAAACATTCATGGGTTAAAGAAAAATGATATTCCCTACCAGATTGACCAGTTTACAAACGGTTTAGAACGTCTCTTTGGATCTGCTGCTGCCATAATTCATTCTTTGATTATGAAATCCCTTTTTAGGAAAATTAAAAAACCAATAAAGCTAGTAGGAAAACCCGACAGTTTAGAGTTTAATGATTATATTCAATCCACAAGAATTGCAAACCTGTGTTAAGTTTAAAGCAGCTACAGGTAATTTCAGGATTTATACTGTGCCGCAAGGTCCATAAAGTCTTTGTCAGATTTTTTGGGCTGTAAATTTTGTTGGATGCAATATTCGAAGTATTATGCAAACAAAAGGTTTTAATGAAAAACTGATACCCTATTTTGTTTGTTAT
Organism: Candidatus Bathyarchaeota archaeon; assembly: GCA_024650005.1. Lineage (GTDB taxonomy): Archaea > Thermoproteota > Bathyarchaeia > Bathyarchaeales > Bathyarchaeaceae > Bathyarchaeum > Bathyarchaeum tardum. The sequence continues at coordinate 1,002,681 of JANKMT010000001.1, forward strand.
GAGGTGTCTAACTGTCAAGTTTGATAAAGGGTTATGAAAAATTCTGTGTATACAGAAGTGAGTGCATTGAAAGTGGATTAATAGATTTGGAAGCTGAAACTTTTTTTTACCCTGTAACACTGTTGCCTTTAATTGCTTTCATTCTTAGAAACAATCCTGATTTCACGCTTCCACTAACTCCGAGTGTGCGTAAATATCTACAAACTGTAACAGATGGGACTAGGTTTAACAAATCTCGTGGAAAAACATACTTACCTTTAGTTGCACTGCCAAAAAACAAAAATTCAGTCAACGCAATCATGAAAAGACTCTACGAATTGTGTGACTGTTACAACGAATGCGGTGGAGAAAACGCTTTCAAATATCTTATTGGTGAAATAGTTGACAATATTTATGAACATTCAGAATTCAATACTGCTTTAGTCATGGCTCAAAGGTACCCAACAAAAGGTTTTACTGATGTGTGTTTTTTTGATGATGGAATTACGATTAACGGTTGTTTTAAAAAACACGGATTAGAAGGTAGAAACGATTGTGAAGCAATTATTGAGGCAACTGAAGGTGTTTCTACAAAAAGCAAGGAAAGAGGATTTGGTTTAAACACCACAATGCGTATTTGTACTAATGGAACCTCAGGAGATATGTTAATTATCTCTGGAAACGGTGGGTTATTGACAACGGAAAAATACCGACAACCTTATAGACTGGAAAAAGAGCTTGAGTTAACAGGAACCCTAGTAGGGTTTAGAATCCCATTTATGGGTAATGAGGTGAACATATATGAATTTCTTGAGTGAAACCATTTCAATAAAAGAAGCTGTATCCCCAGATTTAGCTCTGAGAAATTCTGCACAAAATTTTTTCAAACGCATAGAACGATTAGAAAATAATAAAATAGTCGTTGACTTTACGGATGTTAAAACAATAACTCGTTCTTTTGCTGACGAATATCTAAATCATAAGAAATCTTCAAAAAAGGAAATCATAGACGTTAATGTTCCCGAAAATGTTGCAAAAATGTTTGCAGTGGTTGAAAAAAAACCTGAAAAATTTGCTGTTCCAAAATCAAAGCAAAAAAAAGATTTGTTTCTTAAAATAACTGCTTAATTTTTTTCTTCACAATTTGCTTTTTTTTATCAATGTTTTTGTTTGTTTTTTTCTTTGACTTTGATTTCGCATAGTTCTGGAGGTGTTTTGTTGTGTATTCCCAAGTGCTCTCAGCTGTAGTTTACGGTGCCGTGTTGGGCAAGTTTTTTTGTTGTAACGGGGGGGTTGTTTGTTGTTCTGTTTTTTTTGGATTTGCGTTTGGGTGAATTTTTTTTCTTTTTTGTTGTTTTTTTGTAATGTTATGTAGAAGTATATCTGATGATGTTATTCGGGTTCTGAATTTGAATATTTTATATGTTTTATGTTGAAAACTGTTATATGTTACCTGCCTTTGTTGTAGGCGTAGAAACGGTACGTTTTAGGTGGTTGCTATGTTTCAGAAAAAATTAAAGACTGCGTTTTTTTGCCTGAAAAACAGTTTCCATCAAAAATTAAGGTTTTCTTATTCTGATTTAAAATGCAAATCATCGGCAGTATTATATATTCTATATTCACACTCATTATATTTGATATCAACTGAAAATTGCCCAACTCGCAGGGCACACAAGGTGTCAACATAAATGAAGAATTCTTTGGTGTTGGGGGACTTTAGATGCAACATAATGACACCTGATTGTGTTTTAGTAAATCTTCAAAAATTTTCTAGAAAATGTCCTAAAGAAAGTTATCCCATTGCAACATGTCGGAGGAAAACTAGTTGAAGTCAGCATCAAACAAATCATGCAATCCAGCTAGTTCTTTTCCCCTTACTCGAGAGACTTTAATAAAGTTGAAATTGAAAGCAATACGAAAACGTTGTTGGTTTAAAGCTTTGAAGCAAAATGAGCGCATGCTTCTGAATTTGACGATCAGTGTAGTTCAACGGGTCCGCAGTTTTCTCTTGGTTAAAGTTGTTTCTGGTCTAGTAAGTAAACTCTGTGAAGCCATGGAAACCAAAATACGTCGGTTAATGCGCACAGAAGGCAAAACAATGGCTGAACGTGTTTCAAAAGTTGCCCAGAATTGGGGTTATCGAAGTGCCCAAAGTTGGGCAAATGATGATAGTTTTATTCAGTATCTGACTATAAATAACATTTTGAGTTAGCATGCATAACTTTAATAAATTAAAAGATGTCTTTTGAATATAATGCATCCCCTGTCTGTAGTTGCGATAGCTGTTCTTTCTTTGTTGTATGTTTGGACAATTTATAATGTGCCCATTGTTGTTTCCGGGGTTAGGAGTCTTTGTTCAAAACGCACAACAAAAAGTTGTATGGGTGAACGCAAGGATTTGCCCCTAGTGTCCTTAATTGTTCCCGTGAAAAATGAAGAGAAAGTTGTTAGCAGGCTCTTGAATGCAATAGTTTGTGCAGATTATCCTTCTGATAAAAAAGAGATCATAATAGTAGAAGACGGCAGCACCGATAGTACTGCAAAGATTTGTAAAGAGTTTGCAAAGGATCATCCCCATCAGGTCAAGTTTTTAAGTCGTTCTTTTTCCGACGGCAAGCCCTCTGCGTTGCAAGAAGCAATTAACCATGTTACTGGGGAACTGGTTGGGGTTTTTGATGCAGATAATATTCCTGAAGGTGATTTTCTTTTAAATGCAGCAGGTTATTTTAAGGATCCTACAGTAGCAGCAGTTCAAGGCAGGTTAGCAGCAGTAAACGAGGATGAAAATATTCTAACAAAGTTTGTAGCCCAAGAAGAAGCCCTCAGATGTGAAGCCTACATGCGTGGAAAAGATGTTTTAGGGCTTTTTGTTCCCTTAACTGGTAGTTGTTATTTTGTAAGAAAATCTGTTATAGACAAAGTAGGGGGTTGGGACAGTAAAGTCTTATCTGAAGACATGGAATTAGCAGCCCGCCTCACCCATGAAGGCCATAAAATTCGTTATGCGTCTGATGTTAAATCCTGGCAAGAATATCCTGCTACTCTTTCGGGTTTTTTTAAGCAGCGAACTCGCTGGTTCCGGGGCACCATGGAAGTAAGCTTCAAGTACGGCAGCCTACTAAAGCGTCCAAACAAGACGTCCGTAGATGCTGAAATTACCCTAGCTGGACCTTTTGTTTTGATTTCTTGTTTGTTAGGCTATTTTGCAACAGTTTCTTCTTTTATTGTTCCCCTGAATGCAGATGCAGTTTTTGTTTTGTTTGCAAACATTACTTCTGTGTTAACTCTTTCCCTGTTAGCTTTAGCAGGATTAGCAATGATTTTTACTGACAAGCCTCGAAAAGTTTCCAATATAGCATGGTTGCCTTTCATTTACTGTTACTGGTTTATTCAAAATTTTGTAGCAGGTTACGCTTTTTTGCAGATTTTGTTAAGACGGCCAAGGCGATGGGAAAAAACCGCCAAGACTGGGAAAACTACGAACTTAAGTTTTATTAGTACCCGATGAAGCTGCAAAATCTAAGTTACCGTCAAGGCATCCTTCTAGCCTTTATAGTAGGATTTATTGTACGCCTAATTCCTGAATTGTTAAGTTTTCCCCATCCCATCGGATGGGACACAATCTATTATGCTTCCCGAATGAATTCTGGAGTAGTTTTCACTTACGGCAGTGACATTTTCGGTTCCTGGATAATCTACGGCATTCTAGTATCTTTGCATAATGTTACTCAGTTGCAGCCGTTTATGTTGTTAAAGATAGTAGCCCCCCTGCTTTACGGGGGAACCTGTGCAGGAATGTTTTTTGTAGCCTGGAAACGTTTTAGTTGGAGTTCAAAAAAGAGTTTGTTAGTTTCAGTGTTGTTTGCTTTTCAGTTAGCTGCCTTAGCTGTTAGTTGGCAGTTTTATCGTAACGTTTTTGGAGTAATGGTCATGCTCTTTGCCCTTCCGTTCCTTAAAGATGACATTTCCTGGAAAGAAACATCAATTCTTAGTGTCTTAGCTTTGTTTACCGTATGGGGACATGAGTTAGCAATTCTTTCTTTGTTTTTTGTTGTTTTTGGGATGCTAGTTTTTAATGTTTACAAGAAACGAAAAGTTCCTTACAAGCTTTTGTTAGCAATGGTTCCTGCTTTGGTTTTGTTTTTGGGGAATTTTGTTTTGATTTCTCCTTTTGCAGTTCCCATTAACCCTAATTTGGTTCGAATCGATGACAGCACCTGGGCTCATCCCGGTGGTTTGTTTTTTATTACTGATTATTTGAGTGTAAATACTACCATCGAGTCTTATGGTTCATATTTTGATTTGTTTTTTGATGTAGGTTCTTTGTTTGTTATGTTGTATGCTCTGCTTTTGCCCCTAATTGGTGTAGGTTACTTCAAAGATAAAGCACTGAATTTTTGGAGTCTAATCTTATTAGTAGGTGGATTAGGCTGCTTAGTAGTTCCTTTTGCAGCATTATTCTTATGGGCACGATGGATGCTTCTGTTGATTTTTCCTTTTTCGTTTTTTGCAGTTAATGGTCTTGCTAAGCTTTCTAAAAGTGTTAATTGGGTTAGTGTTTCCCGTTTTTTTGGTTGGTTTAAAATCAACAAAAAAATTGGTGCCGGTTTAGCCCTTTTTTCAGTAATTGTTGGTGGATTGTTTATGTGCTGGCCCCTAGTTGAAGGAAAATACGGAATAATCGGTTGGGGTGGAACTTTCAAGTATGTTCCTTCAACCATGCAAAGCAGTTCAGTTCCTTTGCAAGACACCCAAGGAGTCATAGACTCCTATGAATGGTTAAACTCCAACATGGACATTGACTCTTCGTTGCTTGTTCATGATGTTTTTGACATGTGGACCATGCTATATTTGGATCCGAATCATCAAGGATTCTTGTTTGACCATGACCTACAAAATGCTGCAAATTATGCAGTAAATGAAGGTTATAATTCAAACTATTTTGTTTGGTGGAACCAAGACATCCAATGGTACAATTTACGAGTAGATGAAGATTGGGTTTCAGTGTACGATTCAGGACGAATTTCAGTTTACCAGATTGTCTAGTGTTGATTGATTAGTTGACTATTCAAACACAAAAAGACAGTTCAGTTTTCTCTGCTGAGCCTAAACCATTAGTTGTTGTTGGTATTCCAGCATTCAATGAAGAGCGATCAATTGCAAAGATTGTTTTGGAAGCCCAAAAATTTGCAGATGTAGTTTTAGTTTGTGACGATGGCTCCACAGATATGACTGCTGAAATTGCTGAACGCTTAGGCGCAGACGTAATATCTCATGAAAAAAACTGTGGGTACGGTGCTGCAATCAAAACTTTGTTTGCAACCGCAAGGGAGTTGAATGCTGATATTTTAGTTACCTTAGATGGTGACGGTCAACATAAACCCCAAGAGATTCCAAAATTAATTCAACCTATCCTCGATGATGATGCAGATGTGGTGTTAGGATCTAGGTTCTTAGATGAAAACAAGAAAACAAATGGTGTTCCTCGTTACAGAAGTTTAGGAATACAAATAATTTCCAAATTAACTGGAGCTGCATCTAATCATAACTTCAAAGACGCACAATGTGGTTTTAGAGTATATGGACGCAAAGCTCTAAATGGTTTAAATCTTGTCGAAAATGGTATGGGTTCCAGTGTCGAAGTTTTAGTGAAAGCCAAAAATCAAGACTTAAGAGTTATGGAAGTTTCAGCAGCGTGTAAATATGATTCGTTAGAACAAACTTCCACTCACAATCCTATTGGTCACGGCGTCAGTGTAGTTATGTCAATCATCCAATTAGTAGTAGAAGAAAGACCATTAACTTTCTTGGGAATACCCGGATTAATTTCACTTTTTGCTGGAATAGGTTTTGGAACATGGATGCTAAAACTATTCATCGAAGAAAATCAAATCATAACAAATATTGCATTAGCCTCAATAGCTTTCACTATTATAGGAATGTTTATGATTTTTACAGCAATTACATTGTATGCTATTTCTAGACAAAAAAAGAATTGATTATATTCACAACCAATGAGGTAATTAATAATGAAAAAATTTGAAATTCAAAAGTTGAATTTTGATATGGGGGTTCATAAATGACTGAGCGAATATTGGTCACTGGTGGAGGAGGATTCATCGGAAGCCACTTAGCAAGGTACCTTTATTCACAAGGTAACTATGTCAGAGTTGTAGACATAAAATTTGATGATTACATACAAGAAAAATACTGTAACGAAAAACTTGAACTAGATTTAACTGTTCGAGAAAATTGTTATGTTGCCACCAAAGGCATTGACAAAGTATACAATCTAGCTGCAAACATGGGTGGCATCGGGTTTATTACATCTGTAGGTGCAGAAGTAATGCATGACAATGTTCTGATCAACGCTCAAATGTTAGAATCATCAAGAAAGAACAATGTTAAACGATTTTTATTTACATCATCAGCTTGTGCTTATCCAACCTATAAACAAACTGATCCAAATGTAATTGGTCTAAAAGAAGAAGATGCATATCCTGCTGATCCCGACAATTTCTATGGATGGGAAAAATTGTATACTGAAAAGATGTGCGAAGCATATCAAAGAGATTATGGTATGGACATCAGGGTTCTTAGATATCATAATATTTATGGTCCCGAGGGAACCTACAAAGGTGGTAGGGAGAAGGCTCCTGCTGCGTTGTGCAGAAAAGTTGTTGAAGTTTCTAACCCTGGAACAATTATGTTATGGGGTGACGGAAAGCAAACCCGTTCATTTTGTTACATTGATGACTGTATACAAGGAACAGTCAAGTTGATGGAATCCGATTATCATAAACCCATAAACATTGGATCTGAACGGCTAGTTACAATAAATGAGTTAGCTGAAATGATAATTGAGATTTCTGGTAAAGATGTGACTTTGGAACATGATCTTTCAGCTCCTCAAGGCGTCCGAGGAAGAAACGCTAATATTACTTTGGCTAGGAAAGTTTTGCAGTGGGAACCACAAGTAAGCCTAGAAGAAGGTTTAGCTAAAACTTACCATTGGATTAAAGAAGAATGTGCTATAGACAAGCCGTCAGAACAGTAACAATTGAATATGATTTGTTATGAGTAAAAGTTTGAAAGTTTTGGTTTTAGCCCAATATTTTTTTCCTGACATGGGTGGAGCCAGTACACGAGCATCAAACGTGGTTAAAGGCTTGCTTAGTAAAGGCTGCGATGTTACTGTTGTTGCCGCTTTTCCACATTATCCACACGGTACCGTTTCAAGAGAATACAAGGGTAAGCCTGTTGTTCCTGAAAGATATGGACATGCAAAAGTTTTTCGGGTATGGATTCCTCCTTTGCCACATAGTAGTCCATTGAACAGGCTGTTTTTACATTTCTGTTTTTGTATTTCTTCCTTGTTTGCTTTGCCTTTCGTAGGCAAAGTGGATGTGGTTTGGGGCGCGAACCCTAACTTGTTCTCTTTCTTTCCAAGCTTCATTTATGGCGCCACTAAAGGTGTTCCTATTGTAAGGAATGTTGATGATCTGTGGCCTGAAGTTTTCTACGAGCTAGGCTACGTGAAATCAAAGTTTGCACAGAAGATACTGGATTTCTTGGCTTGGCTTTCTTATGCTGTTCCTGCGGCTATTACACCAATAAGTGAAGGATACAAACGAACAATAGTCACTAAATACGGCATTTCTTCAGAGAAGGTACACATTATTGAGGTTGGCATTGATAGTATTAAAACTTTGAATTCTAATAAAAACTTGAAGAATCAGTTCACTGTCATGTACTCTGGAGTTTTGGGTTTAGGATATGATTTTGATGTGGTTTTAGACGCTGCGCAGTTTCTAGCAGCGAAGGAGGATATTATTTTTGTTATTCGAGGAGTCGGCGAAAAGGCTCCTGCGTTGAAGAAAGCCATTAATGAACGTGGTCTTGATAATGTTGTTTTGAATACATGTTTTCTGCCTAAAGATGAGTTGGCTGCTATACTTGATTCAGCGGACGTTTTTGTGCTTCCTATGGCCAATATGAATTTTGTGGAATTAGGGCTTCCAACCAAAGTTTTTGAGTATCAATCTTATGGTAAGCCTATTATTTGTGTTTCTAAAGGAGAAGCCGCCAGGTATATTGAGTTAACAAAATCGGGGTTAGTTGTGAAACCTAGAGATGCGAGTGGTTTGGCAAAAGCTATTAACAGTCTTTATGACAACAGATTGTTTGCTTCTGAGCTTGGACTATGTGGTAAAAAATATGTTTTAGACCATTTGGCATCAGAAAAAATCGGTGAAAAAATGCAAAGAGTCCTTGATTTTGTAAACACGTCAGTGAGTTGATTATTTGGAAAATAAACTAAACTCTTATATTGGATTTAAATTTCAAGCTTTGCGGATTACTGGCTCTTTGTTTTCTTGCAACTGTTTAGAACAAGATATTTTGTTCAAAGCCACGACATTAATTAATCTGGTTAAAAAAGGAATAAATGTTATACTATCTAAACGAATTGCTGGTGAGCCTTTACATTGGCTTTTCAAAGACACTCTTGTAACGGTTGATTTCAAAGGTCTGCTATATCATTTTTATTGTGCAAAAGGGCATGATTTCAATGTTTATCTTAACCCATATTATCATGAATATGATGTTGCTTCATTCATTTTTAATGTTTTACGAAAGGATGACGTATTTATCGACGCGGGTGCACATGGTGGACTTTATACAATATTAAGTGGGAAAATTGTTGGTTCTGGTGGACGAACAATCGCTATAGAACCCAACCCCGATAATTTGAAGTTTCTTGAATATAATTTAAAATTAAACCAATTGGACAACATAACTGTGATTCCGAAAGCTGCAAGTGATGAAAAAATGAAAATTAATATACATTACGAACAAGAGAAAACAGCATTAACATCCACTACCAAAAGTGCACGTAAAACTGTCGAAGTAGAAACGATACTATTGGATGAATTAACTGAACATTACAATTCTATTAAAATTTTAAAAATTGATACAGAAGGTTATGATTTTAAAATACTCAAAGGTGCATATCGTACCCTACAGAAAACCCATTATTTGGTTATTGAACAAAACACTCCTTCTGTAAAAAATCTGCTTTCAAAATACGGTTTTTCTACCAATTCCATTTTTCCTTCTGGATATCTTATTGCAATTAACAAAAATGCACCTTTTAAATAAAATAAATTTGCATTTTCGTTTGCAAACTCAACTCCTCAAGAATTATGTGTTACACCTAATCAACCGAATTGATTCATGTTTCTATTACTTTATTGTTGGTTTGTACTAAAATGCACATTTTGTTGTCTGCTGGTCTTTATGATGTTGGAGGTTTTTCTACGGTTATGGAGAAGTTAGCAGGTGCACTTGCTAAGAAAGGTCATGATGTTACGATTGGTGCTTTATTTTTTAAGAGTCCTCCCTCGGAAGGTGCTTATAATGTTGAAAAGATTCCTTTGGGTAATATTTTAAAGCTTACACGTTTTCTTGAAAAGTTTGATGTTATCCATAATCATCATGCAATAACAAATTACTTGGCGTTAATCTCTCGAAGGCCTTTCATATATCATTATCATGGTGCCCCTGCTTCTGGAAAAGGTTTTTTCCACCGGATAAGTTTACTTTCTTCAATTAAACTGACAAATCATCGTATTGATGCTGTAATTGCAGTTTCCAAAGTGGCATGTATTGATTTTAAACAACATTTTGGATTAAACAAAATGCATGTAATTTATAACGGTGTGGATACAGCGATTTTCAAGCCAAAACTGGAGGAAAAATTCAGGAAAGGCACGCCTCAATTTTTGTTTGTGGGAAATCTCTACAGACATAAAAATGTAGAAGAATTAATCATTGCATTTAAAACTGTGTTGAAAGAACATCCAAAAGCTTGTTTGCAAGTAATCGGCAACGGTATTATGTATGAAAGCCTGAAGAATTTCACCGCAAAATTAGGTCTTGAAAATCATGTGGACTTAGTTGGTCGAGTCAGCCCTCTTAATTTGCCGTATTATTATGCTTCCTGTGATGTGTATGTTACTGCAAGTCGTTGGGAATTATTTGGTTTGCCCTTACTCGAAGCGATGGCGTGTGGTAAACCTATTGTTGCATCTTCAATTCCATCTCACTTGGAATTGTTAACCCAATCAAATGCTGGTGAAACCTACCCGCTGACAAATGTGCCTTCATTATATAGCAAAATGATGCAAACTTATGAAGACCGCAAAAACTATGAAAACAAAGCAATTAGTTTCGCAAAAGAACACGACTGGTTAGTTGTAGTTGATAACCTGTTAAAAATTTATGATAATTTAGTGCAGTTACAATGAAGATTTTGCAGATGACATCAAGTTCTGACCCAAAAGTGGGGGGTCAAGAAAAACATGTTTTAGCCCTATCAAAACATTTAGCAAATATTGGTCACGATGTCACTTTGTTAACTTGCGAGTCCAATAATCCATCAAATACCTCAAAAGGTTTCAAAGTTGCTAAAATTGATTTTTCAAAAGTGATGGGTTTGCATCTTATTTCATTCAAAAAACTGGTATACTTTTTGAGTAAAACTAATTTTGACATTTGCCATCTGCATCATGAAACATTGTTCGGTGAGATTATGATGCTTGCTAAACGCAAGTTGAATTTTCCGCTTGTTACTACACTACACACTTCAATGAATAGAAGTTTTCCTGCAAAACATCTTTTTGATCGTGTGTCTCTTAGATTTATTAGTTCTTCATCGGACAAAGTTATATGCTTAAGCCCAAGTATAATGCAAAATTTGGTTAGACGGGGACTCGATGGTTTCAAATGTGTTACTATACCTAATGCTTTGGACGTTACCGGGATTGAAGATCAGTTACGTGATATCCAAAGTTTATCTCTTAAAAATGAAACGATGTCTGATGTGCTTTTTGTCGGCAGACTAGAACCCCGTAAGGGTCTTCGTTGGCTGATTGATGCATTTTCTTTGTTGCATAAAAAAGGTAAGAAATATACACTTCGAATTGTCGGGCATGGACCTATGCTTGAGCAGTTGCGTGAAAAAATTTCTGAAAACAATTTAGATGATTATGTTAGTGTTTCAGGGTACATCCCAAAGGAAGAGCTCTTAAAATCTTACCTTTTTACCAAGGTTGTAGTTATTCCATCTTTATACGAAGGTGTTCCAACAGTTGCTCTTGAAGCAATGGCTGCTAGAAAACCTCTTATCATTACAGACATCCCAGGATTAAACGAACTTGTTGTAAACGGTTGTAATGGATTGATTGTTCCACCAAAAGACTCCAAAAGTTTGGCTAAAGCTATTGACAAAATTTTGCTTTCTCCCAATCAGCATCTTAGTTCCATAGAAACAATTAACAGAAAACTTTTGACTACCTTCTCATGGGATGCGGTTGTTGACAACATAGTCAAGACATATTGTGAAGCTATAACTACCTGTTGCTGAGCTTTAGATTCAATATGCAAAATTTTTCTCGTCAAGAAATAATTTACGTTCTGATTCTAGTGTCATTGGTTGTCTTTACACGCATTATCCTTGTTTCGATTGCACCCAACATGTATTTCTTTGATTCATACGGCTTTGTAAATAAAGCACTAGATTTAGTTTACAACGGGCAAATTTCCTTCGGAGCAGGTTTACCTTTTATCTTTTTGTTAGGTTTTTGCCTGTATTCCTTCAGTTGGGTAGCTCCACCTTTAATTATTGTCCAGTCAATTATGATTTCTTTTTCTATTATCACTATTTTGATTCTATACTTAATCGCGAAAAAAATATCTGGAACTCTGTTTGCATTTTTAGGGTCCATTCTGGCTGCATTTGAACCATACTTCATATCATATTCAATTGTGGGACACAACGATGTTTTTGCGATTGCATTGGGGCTCGCTTCCTTCTATTTTGTGATCGCTACCAAGAAATTGAATTATATTATAACTCCCTTTTTGTTCTACATGGCAGTAGGTACGCGTCCTGAATTATATCCTGTTTTTTCTGTTCCTATATTGCTTTTTACTGTTTATAAAAACTGGAAATCTAATCTTAGACAGAAGATGATACTTGTCGCTTATCTGGTTCTTGTTTATTTACTGCCTATAATTTGGATTTCTACAATAATGCCCTATTACACACGGTTTTCACCTATACAACGAATGATACTATTTCTGAACCCTGAATTAATCGGAATAGTATTAACTAATATCTTCAATTTCTATTCTCAAGAGTCATTGAATACCCTTTTTCTGCTCTTGTGCTTTCTTGGGGTCTTAACTTGGTTCATTAATGCCCTTAGCAATTTTTTTACCATTACACCATCTGTAATATTTCACCCGACAAAGTTTTCACTCAAAGAATGCATGAAGTTTATTAGAAACCTTCTTAAATCTGAAAGGTTTATTGTCGGAATCTGCATGTGCTTAATTTTTGGCATCTATGTTGTGATTTTGACAACTTTCGGATTCGGATATGTGATAACTGATGACAAATTATCCGTTATAAAGTCGTTACCTGCACGATATACTATTTTACCTAGATTAATAATCAGCTTTTTGTTAGCTTATCCTATATCTTTGTTCAGTACGTGGGTTTATGATAAAATTATGCGCAACAAATAAATTCCATATAATTGGAATAGCATTTTTGCTTTTTATTGCCATATCTTTTTTCCTTCACATCGATTTCATGTGGCAAAACGCAACCGTTTACTCAAGTGATGGAAGTATTTCTACCGGTGTATTCATCGAGGCTTCAAAGTGGCTATCTAACAATCTCGGAGAAAACGAAATGGCGTTAGTTCCAATGTCTGAAGTTTTTTCTGTGGTTAATCCAGAGTTCGCTGATCGTTTAATTAGTTACCCCTCAATATGGAATTCATCTGGTGTGTTTCTTGAGGCAGATACCCCCGATTCTAAAGTGTTAGAAGTCCGTGATTGTCTGATTAATTTTCTAGAAGGGCATCCAAACGTTAAGTATGTTGTTCGTGACTGGGTTGACCCGTATGCTAAACGTCTTTACGATGCAAAAATTAATGATGAATTGATGATTATTCTTAAAGAAGTGAAAGTGATTCCTTTTACATTGAGTACTAATTGGTCTAATAAAATAACGATATATGAACGGGTGCAATATTCATTAACACTGACTATGAACTTTTCAGGTCCAATGGGCAACTCTTTTGTTTCGCCACAAGACGCTTTTGTTCAATATGGAGTTGATGGGACTACCTTTGATAAGCAATGCCCTCGCCTAGGTTTTTACGTTCCCCTTGACGAGGGAATAAACTCGTCAAAACAAAAATACTTAACATTGCAAATTAGGTCTAATGTTGAGAATTTGGAATTAATGTTGGTATTCTATTACGATCATAATCTGGATGGTGTATGGAGTGGATATGACCTTGATCATGTAAAATCCATAACTCTTTCTCAGAGTGAGTTAGATTGGCTCACAGGTGATTGGTACACTTTACACCAGGTGATTCCGCCAGACGATGATGATTCAATTGTCCAAATTGGAATAATATTAACAGGAGAAGATAACGGAACCATCACGATTTCTAATTTACAACTATACACTGAAAAGCCCTCGAAATAACACTTTTATTGTTTTCAGCAGGAGCATATTTCAATTAACGTTGATATTAATTTAGATTTTCCTATGGCAAAAGACGATCATGCCGATCAAACTCTGAGGGCAATTGCTAAAGAAGTGTTAATCTTTTTAATGCAAAAAATTGAGCGCAAAAAGATTCATGGTATACTTTTAACTGGTAGCCTCGCAAACGGTGAAGGCACTGTAGTTAAGCATGGATCCTGTATAGTAACTAGTGACTTTGATTTTGTAGTGTATTTAGATTCTCAATACTTTCTGAAAAACAAGGTTTTGTTTCAGAAAATGGCACATCAAATGACAACAAACTTGGTCAACAAGGGAATAACTACGCATGTAGATTTTCTTCCAATCGATTTAAACTTAAGATCAGCCTTCACATTCATGACCCTAAATATTTACGAGTATGAATTTTCCCTGGCCAGTAAATGTGTTCTTGGTAACTCGCCTCATTTTAACAAAAACATTAAACCCTCCAGAAAAGATTCCCTGGAACTAGCATTCACAGTGGCTAGTGATTTAGTTTTTTCTGAGTTAACATCTGATTCAGAGATTGAACAAAGCTATAAGTATGCAAAGCGAGCCTTGACCTTGCTAAATTCACTGCTGATTTTTCAAGGAATATATGCTGAAACATATGAAAAAAGGATTGAATTTGCAAAAAAGCATTTGACTAATGGATTACCATTACTTGTCAAAAATGAACTGTGGCTACTACAACTTTTCACTGAATACAAACTTCATGGTTCATTGGAGAACATCATGAATTCTTTAAGGTGCACAAGTTTAAGTGCCCTTATAAAGCTTGAAAAAGAATTCTTAAAAAAACTAACCGTAAAAATTATATTTTATGAAATTATGTGCTTGACTCGAGGTCATCGAGGACAAAACTTCGAACTTAATGTTGTTTATGAGCACATTTCGCCTAAATCCTTCTCCCACTTGCTAAATGAATACTTAAAAAAATCCAAAATCTCAGTAAATTCCCGAATCGTTGGTTTGTTAATTTACCTTTTTGCATTTATTAGGAAAGACCAAGAACGAGCTGAACTGTTTCGGACTTTCGTTTCTCAGGGACAACCACCTAAAGTCATTTTAAACTATATGGTATCTATTATTTTGTTTAATGGGCAAAATCTTTCAACACCCCTGTTGCACAAAGAGTTTTCATGGATAAACATGAGCGGCTCAGCTTTAAAAAAAATATTTTCACTATGGAAACTTGCCGAGCAATCAATAAAACTTTGATATTGCCTGAAAAATATAACGTTTAGCTGGAAGCGATAATATTGAAAAAGCTACTCTTGTTCTTTTATTTGGATGCGCTCAACTCTAGTTTTCTCACGCCTTCTATAATGCCTTTTCTTAGCGAACTCGCTAAAAAAAATTTCCGCCCAGTCGAAAACGTGTTGGGCTACTCTTACGCGATTCAGTCTTGCATGTTAAGTGGTAAATATCCATGCGAGACTAACAATTGGATACCTTGTTTTTATTCTCCTGAAAATTCGCCGCTACTCTTTAGTACGCTCAGAAAAGTCAAACCTTTTTTAATACTTGATAAGTTGCCCAAATTTCGCTATTTGGCCTTGAGGCAATTTAGGCGGTTTATGTTAAAGAAAGGTGTTCAGTCAAACAATATACCCATTTCGATTATCGATAAATTGGCTCTGTACCCATATTACTACATGTGCGAGTTGCCTTATGTTGAAGGACTCAGTAAATCAATGGAAAAGAATGGGATGTCGTTCAACTATGTTGGTCCGCCTGCGATTAGGAACCAAATTTACAGTCAACTAATTAGAGATATTAAATCTTCAAATCAAGATACACGGTTCATACTTGCTTACGATGACAAATTGGACTTTCTAGGGCATCGGTTTGGTCCATATTCCGTATCATGTGTGCGTTATGCCAAGTCCCTAGACCATGTTTTGTTTACGGTATATCAGAAACTAAAAAAGCGTTTCGGACACAATTTTTTGTGTTTATTTTTCTCTGATCATGGTCAATGTGAACAGCGATTCACATGTGATATCTTAACTGAGTTTCATAAGAATGGTCTTAAGCTGGGAAAAGACTATGGCTGTTTTGTGGATGCTACATTAGCGTTTTTCTGGTACGAAAATTCTATTGCAAAGGAAAAAATTCTGGAGATTTTGGGAACAGTTAAAATGCGTAGACTAGGAACCATAATAGATGAAAACCGTCGAGAGCATTACCACCTAAATTTCTCTGATAATAGGTATGGCAAAATAATTTATGTACTAAAACCTGGTGGAACCTTTTTCCCAAATTTTTTTTCTCCCTTTGGCACCCTGAAAGGTTTACATGGATACCTTCCCGAAGAGAATGTTCAGAAAAGCTTCTTAATATCAGATAAATTGTTATCTTTTCCTTTCAACCATGTAAAAGACTTCCGAGACTTTGCATTGTATGTCTCTTCCAATGATTGGTGAAGGAAATTACTTTCACTATAGAACCTCATATTACATATGTAAATTATTGAAACGATCTGTATGCGTGCTTATACATTAAGTAAAATTTTCAAGCATCTGAAATTTAGCTTATTTTTTGGAAAATGACAATTCCTTTCTAGAATTGAACCATTTGCAAATGATTGAAAGGATATGTTCAGAAACGATTTTTCTTCATAATCTAGGGGATCACGCATCTCGTTACATTTGGGATTATCAAAAGATTGCTACTAGAAAAGCACTTGATTCTGGTTGTAGTGAAGGGTACGGTACAGGTTGATTTAGAGGACAGTGTATTGATGTTATTGGTTTCGATTGTTCTCGACAATCTCTCTTGTCTTCTAAAATTAACGAATTGATTTTAGCCGATATTCTTTCCATGGCTTTCTATTTTACTTCATTTGGAGCAATACTATCTTTTGAAGTTATTGAAAATCTTGAGAATGCGGATACTTTTCTTTCTAATATCTGTAATATTCTTGTACCTGCAGATGGGAGTTTATTCTAGTGAATAAGTTTTTTACATTCTTGTTATCGTTTATACGTTCCTCACTAGATTGAGACCTTATTTTAAGGCATATAATTATTGTACGATTCAGTAAAAAATTCTGTTATCTGGAGCATTTTGAATTGCTAATTATGTCCTTCTCTTTATATTTCAGAATGATGAACACTACTATGCACAGATTAAGTTTAAAGATTATCCTTGGTTGAGGCAAAATTGAAATTACTGATTATTTGGAGAGGTTTTCCTTCTCCTATGCACCCTTCTTTAGCAAGACCTTTTTTTCTCCACAAACATTCTGATCATGAAATTGCCTTCGTGTTTTTTTCAAATAATAAAACCCTAGAAAATGGTTGTGTTACTAACAATCTGTTACGGTTTGAGACCATAGAAGTTAAAAAAACCAAGCTTGAATATGCTTTGTCATTAAAGAATAAACTAACATATCAAAATCTCTTCTTATCTAAAGATTTTAATATTTTCCATAATTATGTCCCAAAAATGAGAGAAAAAATTCTGGGTATATTAGAGACTGAGCAGTTTGATGTTATATACGCCGATTATTTAATGCGCCCTTATATTTATAACTTGAACATCAAAATACCTGTTGTTTTGGATTTTCCCAGTCCCACTCTATTTTGGTTACATCAACTTTACTTGAATGAGACTATTTCAATTAGAAAAATGCAGAAATTATTTCAATATAGTATGTTTAAGTTATTTGAAGCACCACGATTTAAGAGATTTGATGCCGGAATCTATGTGACTACAATCCATAAGGAGCTGTCAGAGCCATTCACTCCTAAAAAAAAATTTATTATTCCTCCAGGCGTGGACATCGATTATTTCAATCCATCTGGTGATGATACAAATTCCAATATTATTGTATTCTTTGGGGACATGAGTTATCCATTTAATGTTTACTCAATTAGGCACTTTTGCAAGAATGTGTATCCTCTGATAAGGAAAGAAATACCTGATGTGACTCTATATATTGTAGGTCGAAATCCTTCTCATGACGTATTGGGATTAGCTTCAAAAGATCATTCAATATCGGTTACTGGAGAAGTTGCGGATATTAGACCCTATGTAAACCAAGCACAAGTCGTAATTTTGCCATTTATTATTAGTGATGGTGGCCTAAAAACTAAAGCATTAGAGGCTATGGCTATGGGAAAAGCAATTGTATCTACTTCTATTGGTATGCAAGGAATTAAGTCTTGCACAGACGAGGTCATAGTTACTGCTGATAGCGAAAAAAGCTTTGCTGAAGCAGTAATAAATCTTCTTTGTGACTGTCATAGACGTAAGCGACTTGGTGACAACGCAAGAAAGTTTGTGGAAGAGCATTATTCATGGAAGACCCTCACAACGATATTAAACAAGGCATTTGAGTCAGTTTGACCATTAATGAGTTTTTTTGGTTAGTCCAAAAACTCTATTTTTTTGTGCCCCTGACCATAAAATTGCAAGGCTATTTACTTTACGTTTTATTGTTACCCAAATAATTTTTCTTTTGTTCTACCAAGTTTTAAATAATTTTGTATGCATAAACCGCTTACCCTGAGCTGCTCGGTATGGTTACATTCGTTGGTCTTGTTAAAACTTTTCAGACAACAAAGAATCCTTTTAGAGTTTTATATATGGCGTTTAAAGGTGGAACCTGCTTAGTAAAGTTCAAGAATGGTTTAACATGTGAATTAGATTTAGACCAATTTATGGCACTACGTGACCATTATTCATGGCTGAAAGAAGGCAGGCTTGTAGCTACTGCTGATGGAAATTGGATGATTGATTTGAATAATTACAGACTACTCGTTTCTCCGAAAATGCTTGCTTTGTCCATGTTCCTGATAACTGAACTTAAGAATGGAGAATATGATGCTGATTTTTCAGATAAAACGGTTTTAGATGTTGGTGCTTTCATTGGTGATACTGCCTGTTATTTTGCAAGCAAGGGGGCTAAGAAAGTGGTGCTTTATGAGCCTGTGCTGATGCATCATGAGTTCATCCGCAAGAATATTGATTTGAACCATGTTAATGCTGAGGTTCATAAAGCGGGTATCGATTTAGTTGATGGAGAAACGATTGTGCCATTTGATGACGACAATGCCAATTTGGGTGGTTTTGGTTTACATAACAAAGTCGGGAACAAGATGATATCGCTTAAACTAAAAGCGGTATCAAATGTCATTAAAGAGAGCCATGCTGACATAGCAAAGTTTGATTGCGAAGGTGCTGAAGAGTGTCTTGTTTCTGTTCCTGTTGATGTTCTTAGACTAATCAGTTTATTTATGATTGAAATTCACTCAGACGCCCTTCGAGATGTAATCGTAAACAAATTTCAAGAATGCGGCTTCACTATTCGTAAAGAATATCATAACCCAACGGGCCATTTGTACACCATACATTTTTTGAGAAATGATCTTTGTCTCTTTTCTTCATGACTTGATTAGCATATATTGATTTAATCGATAGTTATTTCTGTTTATGCAAACGATAACTTCCAAAACTCACTCAACAATGATTTATTAAAAACATTTCTTCTTTTGTTTTTGCTTATGTTGAATTAGCGGTAGCAATTACGTATTATCTTGGAATGATTAGGGCAAGGCATGTAGATTCTAATTTTGTAATGTCTTGTTTTTTTTTGGAAACATCTTTTTCAAAGGTTTTTTATAAAAGCATGAATTGTTTAATCTGTTGGAGATTCAACCTTTCTTCTAAAAAAACCAACTTTCCTGATTTTAACTTCCTCAGTTTTATGAGTTTGTTTAGTCCGGTTTCTATCTTAACTTCAGGTTCAAACCGCAACAATTCTTTATTTTTAGAATTATCTCCAAAACTGTGTTTAATGTCTCCTTGTCTACGTTTTTTGTAAACCGGTTCAATAGACGTTTTTTCCAAAATACTTTGGATGGTTCTAGAAATTTTGTTAATGAATAACGCTTCGCCGGTACAAACATTGAAAACCTCACCTGAAATACTTCGTTTTTGATAATGTACTTATATTTGCTTCAGCTACGTCTTTTATATTAACAAAAATCTCTTGTTTGTTGTCCGTCTCCATAAATTACAGGTGATTTATTTTCCAACAAACTGTTAATAAAAATCGAAATTATTCCACTGTATTGTCCATATCTTTGTTTGGGGTCATAAACGTTGAAGTAACGTAAAGTTACCGTTTCAAGTTCTGTCATATCATTAAAAACTTTGACATAGTTTTCTGCGGCTAATTTGTCTGTAGCATAGGGTGAAAGAGGCTTATGTAAAACATCTTCTTTGATAAGTAAATCGTTTGTGTTACCGTACACTGCACATGAAGAAGCAAAGACAAACCGTTTCACTTTTGATTCTGCACATGCTTTGAGCAGATTCAGGGTTCCTACAACGTTTATGCTGTTTGAAAGCAATGGGTCTTCAATTGATTTGATGATGCTTACCAGTTCTGCTTCATGGATTACCGCATTGATGTCTTTAACAGCTTTTTTACAGCATCAAGATTTCTGACGCCTCCTTTGATGACGTCAAAATCCGGGTTGTTTTCATGTTGACTAAGGTTTGATTTACATCCCTTTGAAAGGTCATCCAAGACCCTTACTTTAACCCCTTCCTCAATTAACCTGTCAACTATGTGACTTCCAATAAAACCTGCACCGCCGGTAACCAAAACTTTACCAAAACCAATTGACATCCTTTGTGAACCTCAATTAGAAACTAACAACAAATCACCATAATTGAATTATCCTTCAAACACTTTTTCCCTCAAAAAGATTTGTTGTTGTTGACCCCCCTACCCCCAACAACAACAAAACTATCATTATTACATAATTGTGTTCAACCAACAAACACGTTTTAATGCATTCTTTAAAGAAGTAGTAGTCGTCCAGAATTCTGTAAAAAAAAGACGACTACTTCTATTCTCTTTTCGAAACCGTTCTTGTTTCAACATTTTTCTGAATTAACTACTTATGGATCTAACTCATGATTTGAGTTACCAAAAAAGGTAAGAAAAGAAACGCAGAATAATTAAATTTGATAAATTTGTTAAGAAGAAAAAAAATTGTTTTTATTTTGATTATTCTTGTTGCATTATCTGTGATAATTGTTGTTCAATTTTTTAGATTTGGAGAAAAAGATACAGAATGGGTTAATGATGTTAATGCATTTATTGAAGACAAAAAACCTTTTCCGGAAGAGCCTGTTTCTTCACTTGCTATTTTTCAATTTTATTATAATGGTTCACTGATTCATCATACGAGCAATAGTTTGGATCCTTTGGTTGTTAAAATCACGGACATTCTGAACAGAGCCAGTTGGGTTATTGAAAGCTCAGAAAATAGACAATTTTTAGATGAACTTTTAGAAGATTCAACATATTTACATGCGATCTTTAGATCTGCAACAAGTTTTTCAACTGAACATAACGTTAAGGCTGCTTACTTTATTTTAACTAACGACCTAAACCCGGATCTGAAAGGAACAGTAATCATGTATAGTTTCACCGTTTATGCTAATGCTTCAGAAAAGGAACTGTATAGCCTTAGAGAAGTTGTGAAATAACTTTAGATCAGTTAAACATACATCTAGTTTTCATCAATAACTACATAACATTCCATTTCTTAAAACTATAAAGTAGCACCGATACAAAACATCAAATTCTATGAATTTTTTCACAAACACCATAACAATTAACAATTAATTAACGAAAATTTCAAATATATGAAAGCAAACACAATATTTGTGACCTAATTGTCAGTATTTGATAAAATACTAACAGAAGCTCCTGAAGGACTAATTTTGTATACTCCGGTTAGATATAAACCGTTCAAACTTTTACACAAACAACCTGAACAAATCATTTTCATGGTAAAAAAAACAAAAATCACAGTTACAAAAGAATCCTTGAACGGAGTACCAAATTTTCTTAAAAACAAAGGCTGGGTCAAAATCGGAGCCCGACATTATGCCCTAAAAAAAATACGCAAAGGAACTTTGGAAAGATACCTGCGCGAAAACTCAGCAACCAACAAACGATCATCCCAAGGCAGCTACGTAGTACCCTTACTGGAACATCTAAACATCATACAAGTTATCCACAAAAAACCCTCTGCAGTTAAACTGAAAACATAAAACTCTGGCCAAACAATAACAGCATCAATTCATAAACAACAAAAATCGCGAAAAGAAAGCTCTATTATTGTCGATTCCTCGCATGACAAGAACTTGGCTCTTGAAGCTAAGCTAGGGTTAAAAAACATAACCAGATTTGCATCCAAAATCAGCTATCTATGAAAACTGGGATTGAATCGACTAGGTAGAATCAAAGCCGGGCAGCTTACTTTTTAATGACTGTATTTTGATGAAAAAAAGCGTAATGGAAGGTAAGAAAATATGGTAAACTTATTATTCTGCTATTTTGTATTACCTATTGGTGATAATTTGAACAAGTCTGTAACCGTCTCCACAAAAATCCCCCAAGAACTCAAAGAAAAAATAAAACAACTAAACATTAAACCATCCAAACTATTACGAAAAGCCATAGAAGACGAAATAAGACGAAGAGAAGCCGAAAAACTCAAAGAAGACATACAAAAACTAAAACCAACACTCAACAGGGTAAACATAGAAAACATAGTGAAGGGCATAAGAGAGGACAGAAACCGTAAATGAAATACCTATTCGACTCATCTGCCATATTTAACGCCATAAAAGAAAACAAAATCGACTTTCTAATTGGAAACCACACAATAGAACTGGCAAGGTACGAACTGGGAAACATCCTATGGAAAAATTATTCCTTACACGCCAACGCTACAGATCAAGAAATTAAAAAACTAGCAAAAATAATCAAGCAAACACTAAACCTCATGGAAATCACACAAATAAACTGCACCGAAGAAGAAATACTAGAAACCGCAACAAAACTGAAAATCACATTCTACGACGCCTCATACACTTACCATGCCAAAACAAAAGAACTAACACTTATAACCGAAGATATGCGGCTAACAAAAAAAATCGCATCATACACCAAAGCTTTAAAACTGAACGACATCACTAAATCCACAAAATAAAAATACAGCATCACAATTTACAACACCAAAAATCCATAAAAAATCAAAACCAGAAAAAATCAACTTTCATAAATTAATTAGTTAACAAAAGAATGCTTTTCTGAAGTTTGACACTGTTTAAACCAGTAGTAGTTGTGAATTGCCTGTACACAAAAAACAACTACTTCTATACTAATTACAAAATGTTGTTGCCTTTATAACAACGTTTCTAGGCAATCAGAGGCTGCTATACCATTTTGTTTTTAAATTTTTTATTTTTTTGAAATGAGGATCATCTGAAACTAAAGTGCATCTGTGAACTTGGGCAGAAGCTGCAATTACACTATCTGCTAAGGGTATTCTGTGCTTGCTTCTTAATTCTGCACTTTTTAGGGCGATTACAAAATCCACTTCTACAACTTTAAAATCCCTGCAAATGATGTTACTCCTTAAGACAGCAACTTGTTTCCCTTGTTTTTCTAGATTGATCTTATGAATTTCATGAACAACCAAAGCAGAAACCAAACGCTCTTTCACGTCTTTAAGATCTTTTTTGAGCTTGTTGAGAAATTCTACATCAGCAGAATAAAAATATTCAACAAAAAAACGAGTATCATACAAGCAACTTTCAGTCATCTTCTTGCCTCATCTGATCTAAAGCCCTTTTTAACTCTTTGACTTCAGCTTTACCTGCACCACTGCCTGCTAAATCAAAAATGCTGGAACACTTTCTGATCACAATTTTTCCCTCTTCCTCTACTATTTCCACTTTTGAACTCTCTTCTATGCCAAACTTCCTTCTTAGCTCCACAGGTATTGTAACTTGCCCCTTTTTCGTAACCGCAACTTCAGTCATACTTAACACAAGTAATACCTACAACAAGTATTACTTAAACATAACCCAAACCAACAATCACCCAGACCCGCCAAAAAACAATCATTGTTGACCCCCTACCCTTCTGATAACAACAAATCTACATTTTTTGTGTAATCATGTACAAACAAAAAACATGTTTTAATATATTCTATAAAGTAGTAGTCGTCCAGTAACTGGTACAGAAAAGACGACTACTTCTGTACTCTACAAAATATTGCTGTTCAAAAGTTTTTTCAACTCTAACAACAACAAAAATAACATTTTTTTAAATCCTGTTCAATTACTAAACGTGTTTTGATTCCCTTTTTAAACAGTAGTTGTTGTTAATTACCTGCAGCAAAAAAACAACTACTTCTGCATTATTTCCAAGATGTTGTTGTGTACACATTTTTCAATTCAGACAACAAAAAGAAAACAGAATTTTTGTTTACACAAAACAGAATTCGAATAGAAACTGTCCGTTCAGTCTTTATTGTTCCAATTCGACCAGAGCTTCTTCAACTAATAATTTTACCACAATTAAGCGTTCTTTAATTGTTTTCCATAAAACATCTAATTTAACTCCAAAATATGCATGGATCAGTTTATCTCTCATTCCTGACATTTCCTTCCAAGGCAAGTTGGAGTAAATTTTTCTTACCTCATTTGGAACGTTTTTAGCTGCTTCACCAATGATTTCAAAATTTCTAACTACAGCATCTACGGTTTTTCTATCCTTAACAAATGCTTCATAACTCATCCCCCGCGTGTACTCCTCTATACAATTAATGGCTTCAACCATATCTTCAAGGTAGACACGAAAATCTCTCACACATAAACAGCCTCACTTAAAATTCTCTCCTCCAACCGAGGCTTAAGAGCTCCCTTCATAACTAGATCAACTTTAACCCCTAAAAGCTCACTTAAATAATTCTCAAGTTCAACAAACGTAAACAAATCTATGGTCTCAAAAAAATCAACCAACACATCAACATCACTTCCCTTTTTTTGTTCTTTTCTCACAAAAGAACCAAAAACACCAATCTCTTTTACATGAAATCTTTCTCTTAGCTCCCTTTTATGTTCAACCAAAACACCTTTTATTTCATC
Source organism: Candidatus Bathyarchaeota archaeon (assembly GCA_024650005.1). Lineage (GTDB taxonomy): Archaea > Thermoproteota > Bathyarchaeia > Bathyarchaeales > Bathyarchaeaceae > Bathyarchaeum > Bathyarchaeum tardum. The sequence continues at coordinate 1,027,246 of JANKMT010000001.1, forward strand.
AATTGACTTCATGCTGCCCACAAATAAACTAACTACTCTAGCCCTTTTTAAAAGATGCCATCAACACCCATCAATCACCCCAAAAAGAAATAGATACAAAACTCTACAACGCCCACAAACTCTGACCAAAATTTCAACATTAACGCCCAAGAGCCTGAAACAAAAAAATCAGCACAGTTCTTTAATTAAATCTTCAAGATTAACTTTTGAACCATTTACAATTTCATTTTTTGCTTCTTGAATCTCTTTTTTGTCTTCATCAGTTGCTTCTTCTTCTTCTTCAGGCAAAAGCAATGCTCTGAGCCTTAAAAGCTCAAGCTTAACTGTGTCCAACCTGTCAAGCACTAACTTTATCTCTTCTTCATTAACAGTCACTGTCATTGGTTGACCCCACAAAAACCTGACAACTAACAATTATTAAACAATTTCTTAAACAACATTTTACCCCGGCCTGCATCATGGACTAGTGCATCAACCCCTTTGACAGCTTTTTGGACAAAATCAAAATCTCAGATTTCTCCTTGGATGAACTCAAAATCAGGGTTGTTTGCGTGCTGACTAAGGTTTGTTATATCTCCAGTTGAAAGATTATCAATTACCTTTACTTTGATTCCTTCCTCGAGCAACTTATCAAAAATGTGACTTCCAATGAAACCTGCACCACCTGTAACCAAAATTTTAGAAAAACCAACTGACATGTTTTTGTACCTGCTTTTGAAAACTACCAGCAACAAATAATCAGGTATTTCCCTTCTAACAATCTTTTCTCTAACAGATTTGTTGTTGTTGACCCCCCTACCCCTACAACAACAAAAATACTGCTAATACAAAATCGTGCTCAACCAAAAAACAACAACTACAAAAAATCAAAACCATCATTGATAAAGCCGTTTTAATAACGGGTGACAGTGACTTTGTGCCCGCAGTAAATGTAGCAAAAGAAGAAGGAATTGTTACAATTCTCTATTACTCAAAAAAACGTGTACTTTACGTACATAATGAACTTTTGGAATGTTGTGACGAAACTTACGAAATAACCCAAGAAATTATTAATGCTTCACATCCATAATGTTATCGTCCCATTTTTTAGTCTTCACAGAAAACCTAATCAACAGACCACAAAAACAAACAAATATACAGCAATAACCAAAAACTCAAACTTCAATGTAATGTTATCCATAATAATTTACTATTTGTGTCAAAAAAATTGAATGCTTTAAAAAATCTTTGAATGAAAATTTTGTTTTACACAATTTCATTTCGTTACTAAAAAATCCTTAATTATTTTTGGGCTCAACACAGTTTGTTCATTAAATAAAAACAATACGAATCCTTATATCTAAATTGATAAACAAAAATGGTAATTCAGTGCTCAAACTACATTTCTAAAAGACAGATAATGTTTGGTCTGAAGTAACCTAAAGTGAGTTGTACACAGTGAAAATTTCGATTATTCTTGGGACTCGTCCTGAGATTATTAAGATGTCTCCAGTTATTCGTGTGTGTGAACATTTAGGTTTGGATTATTTTGTTCTTCACACGGGACAGCATTATTCTTACAATATGGATCGAGTGTTTTTTGAAGAACTTGCGTTACTTGAACCAAAATACAATTTAGATGTGGGTTCAGGCAGTCATGCAGAACAAACTGGAAGAATACTGATTAACATAGAACAAGTACTCCAAAAAGAAAAACCGGACGTAGTGCTAGTTCAGGGCGATACTAACACAGTTCTTGCTGGTGCTTTAGCTGCAGTTAAACTAGGAATAAAAGTTGGCCATGTTGAAGCGGGATTAAGAAGTTATGACCGAACAATGCCAGAAGAAATCAACAGAGTATTAGCGGACCACTCTTCTGATTATCTGTTTGCTCCAACAGAAAAATCAAAACAAATTCTGCTTAATGAAGGCATTGCTAAAGAAAAAATATTCGTTACGGGTAACACTATTGTTGATTCTGTCTTCCAGAATTTAAAGATTTCAAAAACCAAAACTGATGTTTTAAGCAATTTTGGCCTCAAGGGGAAAGATTATTTTTTGGTTACTCTTCATCGACAGGAAAACGTTGACAATGAAGAACGGTTTCGCAGAATTATTGAAGGCCTGCAAACTGTTGGAAAGGAACTTGATATGGAACTGATTTACCCTATTCATCCTAGGGCTAGAAAACGTTTAGATGAATTTGGCTTGAAATTAGATGGTATTAGGCTTATTGATCCTTTAGATTATTTATCATTCTTGCAGCTTGAAAGTAACACTAGACTTGTGCTTACTGACTCGGGAGGGGTACAAGAAGAAACATGCATTTTGGGGGTTCCTTGTGTTACTTTACGTGATAATACTGAAAGACCTGAAACCGTTGAAGTTGGATCCAATATGTTGGCGGGCATTAACCCGGATAAAATTCTTGAAAGTACACAAATTATGCTTAACAAAAAAAATAAATGGACAAATCCTTTCGGAGATGGAAAAGCAGCAAAAAAAATTATACGTTATATTAATACCTGTTAGTTTCAGTAAATATTTTTAAGAACATAATCAAATGAGGCATAAAATTATTCATACATAAAATTTTTCAGTTAAGCCACAGTAAAACAATATTCCTTGTTTCTATAGTAGGTTTTCTTGTTCGATTAATTCCTGAATTGTTAAGTTTTCCGTTTCCTGTTGGTTTGGATACAATTTATTATGCTTCTCGGATGAATTCGGGGGTTGCCTTTACTGTTGGCAGTGATTTAGTTAATTCTTGGCTGGTTTACGGAATTTTAGTTGCTTTAACTAATATTACTAAGGTTGATCCGTTTATTATCCTGAAAATATTTGCTCCGTTATTGTATGCTGGAACCTGTGCGGGAGTATATTTTGTTGCTTGGAAACGACTAAAATGGAACCCAAAAAAGTGCCTATTAGTTTCGTTAATTTTTTCTTTACAACTTGCAAGTTTAGCGGTTAGTTGGCAATTTTACCGAAACATGCTGGGCGTAATGGTTTTGCTGTTTGCTTTTCCGTTGCTGAAAAATGATGCGTCTTTCAAAGAATTAACCGTTTTATCGGTACTGGCCATTTTTACGGTTTGGGGTCATGAACTTGCGATGGCTTCTTTGTTCTTTATTGTGTTTGGCTGGGTTATTGTTAGTGCGTTAAAAAAACAAAAAATTCCGTACAAACTTTTTTTGGCGATTCTTCCTGCGATATTGCTGTTTATGGGCAACTTTTTTTGGATTTCACCGTTTGCGATCCCTACGGAATCCAATATTGTCCGGATAGACGATAGCGTTTGGGCTCATCCGGGGGGACTGTTTTTTTTGACAGATTACTTAACGGTTCAAACCCCGATAGAAACGTACTCTTCATACTTCCAGTTGGCGTCTAATGTAGCTTCTTTGTTTCTTTTATTGTATGGCTTAATGATGCCCCTGATCATAATTGGATACTTTAAAGATAGGCCGTTTACTATTTGGACAATCCTATTACTAATCACCGGATTAGGCTGCTTAGTTGCCCCATTTTTTTCAGTATTTTTATGGGCAAGATGGATGCTGCTTCTAATTTTTCCATTCTCATTTTATGCTACTAATGGACTGCACAAAATCGTAAAAAACCAAAACAAAAACAAATTACTAAACTTTATTAAACAATTCAAACATGCCAAAAAAATCTGCATACTATTAATTCTTGCTTCCATGACCATGGCAACAATATTTATGGCATGGCCGTTATCGGACAACAATAAAGGATTTATCAACTGGGGCGGAACTACAAAATATGTCCCTTCAACTATGCAAACAACTTCAATCCCATTGCAGGACATTAAGGGCACCCAACAAGCTTTCAACTGGCTAAACAACAACATGAACAACAACTCAGCAGTGCTAATTCACGACCTATTTGACAACTGGGCAATGCTATACCTAAACACAAACCATCAAGCATACCTGTTTGACTTTAATTTAGAAAATGCTGCAAACTACACAAAAAACCAAGGCTACAACAACTTATACTTTATATGGTGGAACCAAAACCAAACCCTACACCAACTACAAATCCCAAACCAATGGAAACCAATACAAAACTACCAAAGAATCACAATTTACCAACTAAACTAAAACCAAACACAACACAAACAACAACCCCTAAAAATCTCTCCAAACCCAAAAACCAACCCAAAACAAGAATACGCCAAAATATCAAAGACGACTTGATTCAATATGTGGATAACTCACATAAATTAAAAAAAATGGGAAATAACAAAAGATTGTATTATGAATTTAAGGCTGGTTGGTTAAAATTTATGCTTTTTCCCCTTATTTTTTCTCCTGTTTAACTCTACTCGCTACCCTTATCTACTTCTCTTCGCACAACACACAAAACCAAATACTATAACAAAAAACTAATCTATTGTTTATGTTTACCAACTTTTCTTCGGGTTATGGTTACTTTCTTTTCAATAACAGTTCCAAATGCATTTTTGACTATTTTTGTACGTTTTGCATGTCCATATCTACGGTGGCAAACAGCACACAAAAACTGTATTGAAGACGGCCTTGATTTAACACTGGGTTTTCTAGTGTGATGAAAATCTCCTCCATCACCTGTCATTTTCATTTTTGTTCCACAACTTTCACATTTACCTTTTGCGCGTGAGTAAACTTCTTTTTTAGTACTTGCTGGAATTGCAACTCTTTTTTCTTCAGAATCAAATTTCAAAATGATACTGCTAATTGGTTTTATTTTTGGAAGTTTTGCAGGTTTTATCTTTAAATCATTTAAACCAAGTGCATCCGACAAGATGGATTTTTTCTTTCGAGGAATTTTTTATGCCCCTTGAATTTGTATCTTGTTAGTTATAAAAAAGACTTTTTATCCATCAATCAGTATTATTTTGTTTTCATAATTAAATTTTTATACTAAATATACCATAATTTGTTTCTCAGGGAATAATATGCCTGCACCTCGAGTAAAAAAAGGCAAATGGTCAAAAGAAAGAGAAAGAAACAAAGACGGTTCATGGAGAAAGAAACGATCTGATGCGGGAAAAAAAAAGGTCTAAATTGTGTACAAAAAAGATCGCTTGCTTGATGGGTGATAAACTATGTCACCTTTAAACAAAGAAAACCTCAAAAGATTGGTTAGAATAAGTGTTGAAGATGTGGCAACTTATATTGAGTTTTATCAACATTTATTCCAAAAACATGTTTAAATATCCAAAAACGATTTGATGCATTTTTTAAACTAGTTGTTGTGAATTACATGCACAAAAAACAACAACTACTTCTGTATTCTTTCCAAAGGGGCGCTTGTTCAAATATTTTTTAACTCAGTTAATCACGTGATTAAAAATTTCAAGACCAAAAATATACTTTTGACAACAAACCTTATATATTGACAAAGGTATATTTTTTTTTCATGAGTGATTTTTCCTCGGTCCCAAAAAAAGCAATCGAATACGTAACAAATCATGACAACGTTTCAATAGACAATCTTGTGTCTGATCTAAAAATATCTCGTGTAACCGCAAAAAATTACCTAAGTCGAATGGCAAAAATGGGCATAATCATGAATGTGGGCAGGGGCATATATCGCAAAGGTCAAACTCCGCCTGAAATACCAATTTTGCCCTCAGATGTTTACGATCTTACCACGCAGTTAAAAAATCGCTTCCCAATGGCAAATCCAGTATATTGGTCTTTGAGTATGTTTTCAGATTATTCTCATTATGCTATAGGAAAGGATGCAATATTTATTGAAACAACAAAAATACTTTCAAAAAGTATCCGAGATGCAATCCCATCAAACACTTACAAAGTTGTTTTGCGACCTCTAGTAAGAGATTTTCAAGAATACGCTGAAAACAACAGAAAAACAATATTCATTTTGGAACGAAAAGAACTTTACGGACTCATTATGGCAAAAGGACCCATTATTCCAACTTTAGAGAGAATGTGGGTAGACTTGTTCTATTTTATTACCCGAAAAAAATTTAGTTTTAGCTCATACGAATTGGGAATTATTTTTGGAAATCTTCTGAAAAATGGAAAAATCAATTTTAACCGCCTTACCCGATATGCAAGCAGAAGAGGACTCGCAAAAGAAATAATCATATTTCTTTATGTGTTAAAAGAAAAATCCAGATTCGGGACACTGATACCTGACTCAGTTCTTTTTGGAAAAACTGAAGCCTATAAAACTTTAATCGAATTGACAAATGGTGCTCTTGAAATTTGATTGATACAAATAAAACAGTAACCGGCTTTCGCTGAAAAGCAGATACTTGTTTACAGAAACCGTTTTGATCTTTAAATCGACCAACCAATAAACCGAACTATAAGAAAAAACAAACGAAAAATAATAATACAGAATGCGTCTAAACTATAAAAAACAGAACATCCTTACATAGTAAACAATCAAAAGTATTAAATACACATTTTTGAAAGAAGCAATATAAATAGCTAGGTTAAAATAACCTAGTTTGCATAAAATATGGTGAGGCATATGCCACTTCTCAAGATTACGAGGGATATAGATCCAGCCCTCGAAAAGAAACTCCTGAATAAGAATCATAAATTACGAAAGGATTTTCTTTGGATTTTTGGTAATGAACAAGAACTACGCAAAAAATACAGCAACAAATACATCGCAGTAAAAAACAAAAAAGTAGTTTTTGCAAATGATACCATGGAAAAATTAATGAATCAAATAAACTCGGCACACAAACGTGTATTCGATTATGCAATTCATTACATAACTGAGAAACCTTCTAATTTCCTATTTTAGGGCGTTCACAATTTGCGCTTAATCGCTAATTTGGATTCTTCAAGACATGGACATATCTTTGGGCACATTCATTGTAAACAGTTTACACATCCAAAACCAATACACTTCATCGTGGATACCGGCTGTTCTACAACAACGTTACTGAGCAGCGATGTTACCCGATTAGGAATAAATTGCTCGGTCCTAACTAACACAACTCACCCTTGTACTACAGCAAATGGTAATGTCTTGCCATATTGTTTGCCTGATGCAAAACTTTTTCTTGAAGTTGAAAATGGTTGGTTAACCCACAAAAAAGAAATTGCAAGTTTTAGCTTACAAATGATATATTGTATGCCACCAAACCCAAATCCGTTAACTCCCATTCAAAGCATGCAAGCGTACAGTCTGCTGGGAATGAATTTTTTGTATTTCTTTAAAAAATGGAAATACAACGACACTGAATTAATCTTAGAAACATGAAAATCGAAAACTTCAACAAGCAAACAATGACATAAACCCTGGAAAAACTACTACAACACCCATACACAGACAGCTTAGGCGACAGAGATGCAACAATAATAGGTACAATCCATTCACTAAACATAAACATAAACAAAACCAGCACCCATGACGACAGCTTCAAGCGCATGGCAAACAAACCAAACTTTACCCAAACCAACTAACATCTTTATGTGATCCACCTAGAAACATCAAAAAACCCAATACTGCATATTCTTACAACAATTTTTCCTTTAAACACAAATGTTGTTGTTGACCCCCCTACCCCCCAACAACAACAAAACTAGCATATTTACATAATCGTTTATCACAGGTAATTGCAGTTTCTTTGACAATATCAGCCTCAGACAAATAATCTCCTGTGAAATGTTTTTTCTGAGTTTCCACGAAGAATTTCAGAGTTGCGGTTTACGACATAACGCCGAAAAGATTCAAACTATCTGGGAAAATTTCCCAGATACTGATTTAAATAATATTTCGCGATACTAACTAATAGTTAGGTAACCAAGCTGCGTGCCAAGTGGAGTGCGGGGTCACCTGAGCGTGATAACGTCCATGTTTTAAAGGTACACATGCCTAACAACTTTTTTGTAAGTATAAATACTTATAAATACTTACAAAGTATATATTCATGGTTTTCCATCATGATAATACGTGGTAAATGGGTTTACATAAACAAACACGCCTACGAAGGAATGAATTGTGAAGCCCCGCCAATCCGCACCTCAGACGTGAGGGAGACCATAACAAATCCAGATGGCATCCAAGGAGGCAGATATGCCAAATGGATCAGTCGAAGAACAATCATAGTGTATTTAACCGAATATGCCGACCGTATTGAAGTGCGAGGCGTATCCACATCACGAAGAAAATTAGTATAAGGAGCGATGAAAATGGAAAAATCTGAAAAAATGAAATGCTATGAATGTGGCGGAGAAATGCAAGCTGACATTCTGGAAACTAAGTTTCCTAAAGGAAGCCTCCCAATACGGGGATACAAATGTTCCTTATGCGGATATGAACTTATACCATTTGAAGACGCTGAAAAAGTGCAACATTTAGCAGAAACTTTAGGTCTTTTTGGAGAAGTAAATCCGTTGCAAAGGAAGGTCACAAAATGTGGAAACAACCTTGCAGTTTACATACCTAAGCAGATTGAAGAACAACTCGGGCTGGAAAAGGGAACACCTATTTATGTATGGCTCAAAAACGACGAAATTTGCATAAAAACCCGATAAATTCATCTGTATCAAAAAATACGCTCTTTTTATGGAATTTTTCCCACAAAACCAAATGTTGTTGTTGACCCCCCTACCCCCAACAACAACAAAACTAGCATTATTACATAATCCTATCCAACCAACAAACCTGCTTTAATGCATTCTTTAAAGAAGTAGTAGTCGTCCAGAATTCTGTAAAAAAAAGACGACTACTTCTGTATTCTTTCCAAAATGTTGTTGTTCAACCATCTTTTCACTTGTTTAAGCCTTACTATAACCAATTAGTTGCTTCAAAACTGTTATATTAGCCCTTGAAGCTCATTGTAATTGGATTATGATGAAAGAGGTTGACATCGTTATCATCGAAGACGAAACTGGTGGATACGTGGCGCTTGTTCCAGCGTTGCCAGGATGCCACACTCAGGGAGATACTTTAGAAGAACTTATGGACAATGCAAAAGAGACCATCGACTTGTACCTTGAAACATTAGACAATGACGAAAAACAAGACTCTCTCCAACAAAGAATAGTTGGAATACAAAAAGTGAAGATACTAGCCTAAAATTTCACCTTTAGACTTCAAACAACTCATAAAAATTCTACAAAAAACAGGCCTCAAAATCGTCCTCCAAAAGGGCTCACATGATCATGATGGATGAGAGAAAAATCCGAATCGCAGTACCTGTCCGTCTTGGGGCTGTTTCATGCTAGTAAAAACTTAAATAATACTGGTAATACTTTATACCATATGGTCGTAAAAATTACCAATTATCTTTTTTCAATACTAGCATTATACAGAACAGATTACAACAAAAGCTTCCATGTAAGAGCCCTCGCCAAACTTCTCAACACAAGTCATGTTACATTACTGCCTTACCTTAAAAACCTTGAAAAGAACAAAATACTGCAATCACAAAAAGTGGGAAGAAACAAAGAATACTGCCTTGAGTTCAGCAACATATTGACAAAAGAATATCTTATGTTATCTGAAAAACTTGAAACCATAAAATATCTACAAAAAAATTTTTTACTCAAAAAAATATCCCAACACCTTATGGACGTAAACCTTCAGGGAACCGTTGCACTCTTTGGAAGCTACGCAAAAAATTATGCAACCGAAACCAGTGACATAGACCTTTTTCATCTTGGAAAAATTTCAGAAAACCAAATGACAAACATAAAAAAAATTGGCAAAATCTACGGCAAAGAACTAAACGTCAAAACATCCTCTATCAAAAATTTCAATCAAGCTCTAACAACTGGAGACCCCCTGGTAAAAGAAATAATAAAAAACCACTTCATTTTACAAAACCCAGACTTGTTTGTAAACTTGTTATGGAGGAACTATGTTGCTACGTAGATCTGTTGAATGGTGTTTTAGACAAAAAAAGGGAATAAGACTAATCGAACCAAATGAAAACCTATCCAGGGTATACGTAAAAAAAGCCGAAAGCTCCTTGCATACAATGGATGCAGCTTTACAAATAAACGAAACTGACTGGGTAATAACAACAGCGTATTACGCTAAATATTTTGCACTATATGCGCTATTAATGAAACTGGGAATCAAATCTGAAATACACGATTGCAGCATCAAAGTGGCAAAATTACTTGCAGACCATAAAATACTTGCCAAAAACCTGATTGATGAAATTTCTAAAGCTAAACAAATGCGAATAGAAAGCCAATACTATGTAACTAATGAACTTGAACAAACAACAATCACAAAAAACGTAAAATCTGCTCATAACTTCCTATTAGAAATAGAAAAAGCCTTAGAAAATATAACCACAAAGCAAATCGAAGAAATCCGAAAACATCTTTGCCATATACAATCAAGCATTAAGTAAAAACACATCCGCGTCATCCTCATACTCCCACAATTATTGTTCAAACAATTTTTCAACAAACAAAAATGTTGTTGTTGACCCCCCCTACCCCCCAACAACAACAAAACTAGCATATTATGCAAAATCGTGTTCAACGGTCCAAACAGGTTTTAATGCACTCTTTAAGGGAGTAGTAGTCATCCAGTAACTGTATACCAAAAAGACGACTACTTCCATGCTCTTTCCAAAACGTTGTTGTTCAAACAATTTTCAACACGAACAACAACTATTTTCAGATAACTTCATATTGTTGCCACAACCATTGGTTTTTAGGTAATTCTAATGGATGCCCGTACTTTCACAGTCTTGTTAGAACCTGCAGAAGAAGGCGGCTTTGTGGTAAAATGTGTCGAACTTCCAGTAGCCACTCAGGGTGAAACAAAGCAAGAAGCTCTAAAAAACATCAAAGAAGCCATAGAAGGATACTTAGAAGTAAAAGCGGAACTTTTGAGCCACGGCCATAAAGGAGAACGGGCTGAGGTCATTGTCGAAACTCCCACTGCTCTCTTGGCGTAAAGTAGTAAAAGCCCTAGCCAAAGCAGGTTTTCAAGTTGCCCGACAAAAAGGAAGCCACTTAATTCTAATCAAAAACGAAACCATAGTTCCAGTTCCAAAACACAGAGAAATAAAAACAGGACTACTGTTGGCAATAATATCCGAAGCTGACTTAACAAAAGAAGAAATTCTAAACCTAATAGAATAACAAAAAAAGTTGTCTATAACAATTAAACAAATGCTAATTCGGATCTAAAAAATCCAAAACCCACCAAAACCAGCATTTTTTACATAATCAGGTTCAAGCAACAAACGTGTTTTGACCCATTCCTTAAGGTAGTAGTAGTCGTCCATTCTGGGTACCAAAAAGATGACTACTTCTACACTCTTTCCAAAACAGTTGTTGCCCTGGTAGCGACAGTTGCTGAACCAACTACAACTACATTTGTTGTTATTCAAAAGTTCTGTTATGCTGTTATAACTTCTTTTTTAGCTAAACTTTGAACCATTAGCGGGACGATCTTGCTGGCTTTAAGGATGTCCATGAATAAGGGGTTTCCTTTTTCATCAAAATGAACTACTATGTCCCCTACTTCTTCAGCGTAAGACAGTTTACCCTTGTCAACTACGACTAAGGTGAGCACATCTGACTCATCATCGTACCTAATTTTATATGCCATATCTGTCTCGCCTCACCGGATAAAAAGTGATGACCAGTAAATAGTCTTTTTCTATTCTCATAAACTATCCTTAAACCATGCTTGAAATCTAAAACCTTATTCACAAAAAACCCTCTGCAGTCAAACTGAAAACATAAAACTCTGACCAAACAATAACATCATCAATTCATAAACAACAAAAATCGAGAAAAGAAAGCTCTATTATTGTCGATTCCTCACGCGACAACAAACTTGGTCCTTGAAGCTAAGCTAGATTTAAAGAACATAACCACATTTGCATCCAAAATTAGCTATGTATGAAAACTGGGATGGAATGGAGTGGGCAGAATCAAAGCCAAAGAGTTTTTTGTTTAATGATTGTATTTTGACAAAAAAAGGCGTAATAGCTGGTAAGAAAATATTGTAAACTTTTTATTCTTCTAATTTATATTACCTAGTGGTGAGAATTTGAACAAGTCTGTAACCGTATCCACAAAAATTCCCCAAGAACTCAAAGAAAAAATAAAACAACTAAACATTAAACCATCCAAACTATTACGAAAAGCCATAGAAGACGAAATAAGACGAAGAGAAGCCGAAAAACTCAAAGAAGACATACAAAAACTAAAACCAACACTCAACAGGGTAAACATAGAAAACATAGTGAAGGGCATAAGAGAGGACAGAAACCGTAAATGAAATACCTATTCGACTCATCTGCCATATTTAACGCCATAAAAGAAAACAAAATCGACTTTCTAATTGGAAACCACACAATAGAACTGGCAAGGTACGAACTGGGAAACATCCTATGGAAAAATTATTCCTTACACGCCAACGCTACAGATCAAGAAATTAAAAAACTAGCAAAAATAATCAAGCAAACACTAAACCTCATGGAAATCACACAAATAAACTGCACCGAAGAAGAAATACTAGAAACCGCAACAAAACTGAAAATCACATTCTATGACGCCTCATACACTTACCATGCCAAAGCAAAAGAACTAACACTTATAACCGAAGATTTGCAACTAACAAAAAAGATCGCATCCAATACCAAAGCTTTAAGACTGAACGACATCACAAAATCCACAAAATAAAAATACGCCTCACAATTTCTAACACCAAAAATCCATAAAAAATCAAAACCAGAAAAAACCAACTTTCATAAATTAATTAGTTAACTACAAGAATGTTTTTTCTGAAGTTTGACACTCTTTGAACCAGTAGTAGTTGTAAATTACCTGAGCAAAAAACAACAACTTCTACACTAATTACAAAATGTTGTTGTTCACACATTTTTCAACTCAGACAACAAAAAGAAAACAGAATTTTTGTTTACACAAAACAGAATTCGAATAGAAACTGTCCGTTCAGTCTTTATTGTTCCAATTCGACCAGAGCTTCTTCAACTAATAATTTTACCACAATTAAGCGTTCTTTAATTGTTTTCCATAAAACATCTAATTTAACTCCAAAATATGCATGGATCAGTTTATCTCTCATTCCTGACATTTCCTTCCAAGGCAAGTTGGAGTAAATTTTTCTTACCTCATTTGGAACGTTTTTAGCTGCTTCACCAATGATTTCAAAATTTCTAACTACAGCATCTACGGTTTTTCTATCCTTAACAAATGCTTCATAACTCATCCCCCGCGTGTACTCCTCTATACAATTAATGGCTTCAACCATATCTTCAAGGTAGACACGAAAATCTCTCACACATAAACAGCCTCACTTAAAATTCTCTCCTCCAACCGAGGCTTAAGAGCTCCCTTCATAACTAGATCAACTTTAACCCCTAAAAGCTCACTTAAATAATTCTCAAGTTCAACAAACGTAAACAAATCTATGGTCTCAAAAAAATCAACCAACACATCAACATCACTTCCCTTTTTTTGTTCTTTTCTCACAAAAGAACCAAAAACACCAATCTCTTTTACATGAAATCTTTCTCTTAGCTCCCTTTTATGTTCAACCAAAACACCTTTTATTTCATCAATTGACTTCATGCTGCCCACAAATAAACTAACTACTCTAGCCCTTTTTAAAAGATGCCATCAACACCCATCAATCACCCCAAAAAGAAATAGATACAAAACTCTACAACGCCTACAAACTCTAACTACATGTGGTTGTTCAAACATTTTTTAACTTAAACAACAAGACAGAATATTCTTAACAAAAAATTCTACAAACGTTAGATCATGCCTGAAACATCATTGTTCTGTGCAACAACCATTTGATAGAATAACCTTTTTTTAGGATCCGATGGCGTCACCTACAGATAGTTGAAACAAGAGTATCATACTCATGATACAACTATTTGTCAATCGTAAACAGGAACTCTGAAGAACCTTACAAAACAAAAAACAGATAGTTTTGGACAAAAAAACTACTAAAAAATTAAACTCTAACTCGTATCTTTTAGTTATGTAACTGTAAACTTGGATGAAAGCATATAAATGGCATATTCCTTTGTTATTTCAGGGAAAAATGTATGTCTGCTAATGTTACTCTTGAAATGATTTACGACGAAGTCAAAAAAATGAATGAACAACTTAGGCTAATTGAAGACGTTATCGAAGAAGTGATCATAAAAAGCCTTCCAGAAGTAGCACTAAGCAAAGAAAAAATTGAAGAAATAAACCAATCAGTCCAAGAGATGAAAAAAGGAAATTGTGTAACACTCGAGGAACTCCAGAGTGCCTAAATACAAAGTTGTAGCTCACCACCGAGTACAGAAATTTTTAACAACAATAAAAAACGAAAACCTGAAACAAAGAATTATTAACCACATTATAAAACTCGAAAATTATCCATTAACCTTGAAAAACATGGACATAAAAAAAATCAAAGGCTTGCAAAAAACTTTTAGAATAAGAATCGGTAACTACAGAATAATTTTTCAAGTGGATAAAAAACAAAAAACCATATACGTTACCCACGCAGAAACCAGAAAAAACGCGTATTCAAACCTCTCATGAGTGCTGCTCAAAAAACAACAACTTCTATATTCTTTCCAAAATGTTGTTTTTCAAACAATTTTTCAACTCAAACAACAAAACAAAAACAGAATTTTTGATTCAAATAAAAGGCAGACCATGCAAGCTAAAATTCTAGTATCATCGAAACAAATATACAAACAAAACCGAATAACACTTTTGAACTGTTTAGGATTAATATACCTTTAATCAAACTATTAACATACAAATCCTTAGAGTTTTTACAAATGGTCAATGCAAGAAACAAAGTCGCAGCTTTTTTAGCAATTGTTGCAGGCACTCTTTTGATAATTTCAGGACAAAAAGGCCCAACGGGAACTTACGACTTGATAATTGAAAATTTAACCCTTATGACCCAAAACCAACTCATTATTCAAATAATCCAACTTGTGGAACTAATTTTCATAACAATAACTGTCCTAGGCGGATTTATCGTAATCTTAGGAGGATATTTACTTATAAAAAACAAAACCCGATCCGCAAAACTGTTAATAGCCCTTGGAACGGGATTTGGAATAATATCCCTTATTTTCTTAATGTTAACCTTATTTCAAACACAAGACTTGATGACTACCCTGAGCAGACACACGTTACTTGAATGGATAGCAATCACGTTGTCTTTTACGGCTAGATTTATCGCAAAATAATATTCAATCAAACACTTTCATAAGACACATGCTCAGGTTAACTTTGTAACAAATCATCCAACTACAAAATTCCAACAAAATTTAACAGGTCCCCTAGCAACCAAAAATATAGAATTTACCCTTGCAAAACAAACCAAACTTTTCACATTTGAAGCTGCTAAAAAACCGCCTCAATCTCTCTTTTATAAATGAAGTTTTAGAATCATTATCTTTTGAGAATCATCCTGAAAATCATGATTTTTTTCCAAGGACATATAATACACCTAACTTGGTGAGAGCTGCTACATTTCCTGATTTTCCATGGGTGTCAATATATCCCTTATTTGCTAATCGTTTGATGACCTTTGAAAATTTCTTTTTTATGCCATATTTTTGGCATATGGCTTGCCATTTGATTCTTGAACTTACATTTTGAATGGAAGAATATTGATTTCCAATCAGATGGTTGTCATACATCGCTTCTAAAACTTCTTCTTCGTAGGCTTCAAGAACCATTTTATTTCAAAAAAGCTTTATGGGGAAAACAACCTTTAAGGTTTGTGTATAATTATACACAAATATTAATATAGTTATGCCCATAACGGTAAGGTTTGGAGGCAAACATCCATATGAATACTGTTCGAACAAGTTGTCAAGACGCAGTTAAGATTGTGTTGGATACATTATCACGTGCGAAAAGTCCATACTCAATTAGCAATTTATCAAAACAAACTGGCCTTAACAGAAGAACAGTGAAGAAAACCTTAGACATTCTTATGGAAACACAGGAAAATCTAAAGGAAAAAAATCTGGAAATAACAAAGATTGGACAAACTACTGTGATAACATTAAATGAAAGAGGCGGATTACTCAACCTTCCAGAAGAATTACAGAACCTCATTCTTAAAACAGCATACTATCCAACCCCTTCAAGAGAAGAAGAAATTTTAGTTTACCTATATCTACAAGGATCACTTTCTGCAGAAAAAGCCGTAGAGTTAAATAAATCATTATTAGTAGAAAAACTCGTAAAACAAGGCCAACTGGTTGAAACAAAAAAAGATGACAAACTCACATATTACCTATCAGAAGAAGGACAGATAATATCTCGAGGATCCCTCAAACTTTACCCCGAACTTGAATACATCACAGCATTGAAATATTAAACATGGACATTGAACCGTCAAAATCCAACTCAGAAAATAGATCAAAACATTGTTAAAAAATTAATATTTATATGTGCCTTAAATCCTGTGACGTAAATGACAAAACCACCTCCTTTCAAAGATGCCAATAAAATCAAGGCTCTTCTTTGGCGTGAGCGTCATTGTTGAATATGTGATAAACCCTGTGACTCCAATATTATTATTTACCACATTGAACAAGAAAACGATTTTGTCATTGTTAAAACTTGCGCGCAAAAAGTTCATGACAAATAACTTAACAGTATCCAAACCATAAACACTTTAAATACACAAAAAAAGCAACACAATTTAAACCTGAAAAACTAAAAACCCGAACATAATTTCCAACGAATTAACTTATCCACCATATGGCGAAAGAGGCTTTACACAAGACCCTTCGTTAATACGCACTGTTTCATAAGCCCCATAAACTGCACACGAAGAAAAAACAAACCGTTTCACATTTGAAACTGCACAGGCTTTGAGCAGATAAGGGCAAATCCCAAAACTGCTTATGGTACCTTCAAACACAAATGTTGTTGTTGACCCCCCCTACCCCCCAACAACAACAAAACTAGCATATTATGCAAAATCATGTTCAAGTAAAACATCTTGTGACCCATTCTTTAAGGCAGTAGTAGTCGTCCAGTAACTGTATACCAAAAAGACGACTACTTTTTTGCTCTTTCCAAAATGTTGTTGCCGTTATAACAACGTTTCTAGACAATCAGAGGATGCTATACCATTTTGTTTTTACATTTTTTATTTTTTTGAAATGAGGATCGTCTGAAACCAGAGTGCATCTGTGAACTTGGGCAGAGGCTGCAATTACACTATCGGCTAAGGGTATCCTGTGCTTGCTTCTTAATTCTGCACTTTTTAGGGCGATTACAAAATCCACCTCTACAACTTTAAAATCCCTGCAAATGATGTTACTCCTTAAGAAGGCAACTTGTTTCCCTTGTCTTTCTAGACTGATCTTATGAATTTCATGAACTACCAAAGCAGAAACCAAACGCTCTTTTACGTCTTTAAGATCTTTTTTGAGCTTGCTGCGAAATTCTACGTCATTTGAATAAAAATATTCAACAAAAAAACGAGTATCATACAAGCAACTTTCAGGCATCTTCTTGCCTCATCTGATCTAAAGCCCTTTTTAACTCTTTGACTTCAGCTTTACCTGCACCACTGCCTGCTAAATCAAAAATGCTGGAACACTTTCTGATCACAATTTTTCCCTCTTCCTCTACTATTTCCACTTTTGAACTCTCTTCTATGCCAAACTTCCTTCTTAGCTCCACAGGTATTGTAACTTGCCCCTTTTTCGTAACCGCAACTTCAGTCATACTTAACACAAGTAATACCTATAACAAGTATTACTTAAACACACCCAAACCAACAATCACCGGTCCCAGCCAAAAAACAAACTACACATATAACATTAACAAACCATCTCCCATGACGACGTCTTCAAGCGCCTAGCAAACAAACTCACAATGCAAGTTATAGACCCGATACATGGATAATCCACAAAAAACCAATAATATGAAATCAAAAAAATATTATTTTGGCTCTATGTCAATTTGGATACCCAAATTTTTTTCAATTTTAGAAATGTTTTTGCCATTTTTGCCGATGATTCTTGGAATAACTTTTTTATCAACTTTAATTAAAGCCCTGTTTTTTCCGGTTAACTCTATTTGGGCGCCTTTATCGTACTTTTGTATACTTTGAGTAATTCTTTGCAACGCCAAATCCTGAACAGCAGAAACTTTTTTCTCCTCTTCTTTAATTGGAACAACAACATTCTCTTTGCCAAAAGTATAAATCTCATATTCCAACTTTCCAGTTTCAAAATCTTTAACCTCTACTAGGGGACGAGCCAAATCTGCTTCAAACATCCCGGTGGGGACTTTCACGGTTAAAGACAAATCATAAATTTTTTCAATTTTTCCAGATTTAATGAATATGACGGTATCTATTACTGAAGGAATCATGCCTAACTCCACACGGGATATGAACCGTTTAACAGCATCAACTGCCCCAGCAGCATGCACAACCCCGATCATGCCAACTCCGGCTAACCTCATGTCCGCAAAAACAGTAAAGGTAGAATTTTCCCGTAACTCATCAAAAATCGTATAATCAGGACGTACTAACAACAAAAGGCTAGCTGTTTTAGCAAAATCCCCATTCAGGGGAGTATACTGGGTAATCTCGGGACAAACCTGCAAATCACGGGGCGACTCTAACGTTTTGGTTATTTTTCCTTGACTGGAATAAAAATCTGCTAAACTACTAACAAAAGTTGTTTTCCCAGAACCGGGAGGACCTGCAATTAACACTCCTTCGGCTCGGGACTTTAACCGATTCATCAATTTACTGGAAAGACGGTAATCCTGCAACCGAAGCTTAACTAGGGGCCTTACCACGGTAATTTCTAACTTATCCGAAAAAGGAGGCTTAGCCAAGGCTATACGGTATTCCCCCATTTGAATAACTGTAGCCCCAGGCTCGTCAATTTCAATAAAAATTTTTTCTTCCCGCCGTGCAACGTCCATTATTTGACTGATCATCAATTTCAACTCCTTTTCAGAAAGGGCTTTGAGCCGAATTTTAACAAGATTAAAACTGCCCGGACCACCCCGTTTAGCCAGGGGAGATGCTCCTTGCTTTAAATGAATAGACATGGTATCCGGCGTGAAAAAACGCTTAAAACTCATTGCCCTCTTCTTTCTCTTTTTAGGCACATAATGGGTTTTAATTCCCTCTGCTTCACCAACTAACGACTGCACATAATCCGAAGTAAACAAAACACCCTGATTTTTCCTGGAAACATCCCGAATAAGAGCATCAAGCCGTCCGCTGCCGGCCAACTTTATATCATCCAAAGTTGGACGTTCACCTTGAAAACTTAACTCGATTTGCTGATCCTTACAAATCTTGCGAACCACTTTGAGATGCTCTAAACCGATGTAGCCTTCATCCCTTCCTTTTGAAGCTTGAGACTGCAATTCATCCAACACCACATAAGGTATTATCAACTGCTCAGGCTTTTCAGCCTCGATAATTTCAACAACTTTCCGATCAATAATCACAGACGTATCCAAAACAACAATTTTATTCATAAACCCTGGTTCTCCCCACTCAACTGTTTCCTATAAAAATCCACACAAACGCGCTATAAAACATTCATTCTACAAAAAACAATTAGAACCTTTCTACCGTTCATAATAACCTACAAAAAAATTTAGCCTACCGAAAACAACTCAGATAAACCGGTTTTTAAATCAACCTTCGCTTCAAAACCTAATCCACGTTTTGCTTTACTATTATCCCCATAACTATGTTTGATATCTCCTGCTCGAGACTGTTTATAAACAGCTTCAATTTCCGATTTACCTGCAATTTCCCCAACAGCAGCTAAAACCTTGTTCACTGTGGTTGCTTTCCCAGTGCACACATTGAACACCTGCCCAGCAGCTTGAACTCTTGTTAAAGCACACAAATTAGCTTCAACAACATCGGACACATTAACAAAATCACGGGTCTGCTCCCCATCACCAAAAATAACAGGAGACTTATTTCTCAAGAAACTATCAAAAAAAACAGAAATCACGCCACAGTACGGACCACATTTTTGCCGTGGTCCATACACATTGAAATACCGCAAACCAACCGTTTCCAAATCACTGACCTCATTAAAAACCCGAGCATAATTTTCCATAGCTAACTTATCCACTGCATACGGAGAAAGAGGCTTTACACTAGACTCTTCGGTAAGAGGCAAATCTTCACA
Organism: Candidatus Bathyarchaeota archaeon; assembly: GCA_024650005.1. Taxonomy (GTDB): domain Archaea; phylum Thermoproteota; class Bathyarchaeia; order Bathyarchaeales; family Bathyarchaeaceae; genus Bathyarchaeum; species Bathyarchaeum tardum. Next base: position 1,047,401 of record JANKMT010000001.1, read on the forward strand.
AGCCCCATAGACTGCACAAGAAGACGCAAAAACAAACCGATGCACCTTTTCTTCTGCACTGGCTTTAAGCAAATTAAGAGAACCTACAACATTAATACTGTTAGAAAACAACGGATCCCCAACAGATTGAATAACACTTACAAGGGCTGCTTCATGAACTACGGCATCAACACCTTTTACAGCCTTTTGCACAACACCAAAATCCCGGATATCTCCTTGGACGAACTCAAAATCAGGGTTATTTTTATGCTGACTAAGATTTGATTTATCCCCAGTAGAAAGATCATCAACAACCCGTACTTTAACCCCATCTTTAAGCAACCGATCGACAATATGGCTGCCTATGAAACCTGCACCCCCAGTAACCAAAACTGTGCCATCAACAGACAACATTTATGTGCTCCACTTAGAAAAATCAACAAACCCCAATAACTGTTTACCTTACTAGAAATTTTCCTTCAAACACAAATGTTGTTGTTGACCCCCCTCCCCAACAACAAAACCTTAACGTTAACTAAAAACCAGCTTAACCCCCAACAATCAAAGATACTGTTGTTCAAACAATCATTTTCAAATGCACAACAACAAAAACATAACAAGAAGCTCTAAAAAACATCAAAGAAGCCATAGAAGGATACTTAGAAGTAAAAGCGGAACTTTTGAGCCACGGCCATAAAGGAGAACGGGCTGAGGTCATTGTCGAAACTCCCACTGCTCTCTTGGCGTAAAGTAGTAAAAGCCCTAGCCAAAGCAGGTTTTCAAGTTGCCCGACAAAAAGGAAGCCACTTAATTCTAATCAAAAACGAAACCATAGTTCCAGTTCCAAAACACAGAGAAATAAAAACAGGACTACTGCTGACAATCATATCCGAAGCAGACTTAACAAAAGAAGAAATTCTAAACCTAATAGAATAGCAACAGCATTTGTCCATAACAATCAAACAAATACTAATTCAGACCTACAAAATCCAAAACCCACAGCAAATTCTAAATCAAAAAAATTCTATCACACTGGTAAAACTTCTTTTTGCTAGACTTTCAACCATGAGGGAAATAAAACGGTTTTCCGTTCTCGCCAAAATGGACTACTATATCGCCTGCTTCTTCAGCGTAAGACAGTTTGCTACCATCAGATACGATCAAGGTGAGCATATCTGAATCAACATCACCTAATGTTATAAGGCATCAGCAAAAACTAAGTAACATCAACCTGAAGCAAATTTTCAAACAACCGACTGAAAACATCAATGGAGACTTCACCTGCATCTTTAATTTTTAAAAGATAATCCCTGAATTCACTGGTCGGAGTATAGAAAACATAATTGAGTTCATAAACAAGTTTTGGAAGATACTCATTTCCACATTCCCGGCGAATAAAACTGACTGCTTCATCCCTTTGCAAGTTTTCTTCTTCCATACAAGTATCAACAGCTTCCAACAACTCATTTTGCATTTTAGGCAAAAAATCCAAAGCATACATTGAACCCTTTTTTTTGTTTTCCTTGCCCAAAATTCCTTGACGAATATTTTTGTCCCACATCACAAGCAAGTTTGGAAGAATCATATGCAAAATTTTAGAAGCATCAGTAGATTCATAACTTGTTTTATACCTTGCTACTTTATCAAAAACATGCCTAATCTTTTGCAGATAAACCGAATCAAACTTTACATTTTCCAATTTGTCAGCATATAACTCCTTTACAGTAGGAAGAATTTCATAAAATATGTCAGCTAAACTTTCAGCATTTTTGCCTTTATACTTTGGATCCCAAGTAGGAACAAAACGCAACAACTTTTGCATTTCAGTAATTGAAACAGAATCGGGCCAATGCGCCCAACTCTTTTGTTGCCGCATATAAAGCTCGTAATACTTAGCGTTACGATCAATTTTCCAAAACGCTTTATGACCAATAAAAAGATCTTGATAATGCAAATATAACCCCGATAACCATGGTACACCGAAGGCTATTTATGTTCTTAAAAAATGCTTTAAAACATCAAAAACACACCCATCATGCTTATCCTTCTTGACTCATCTGTAACAATGAAGGAAACAAAAAGTTCTAAACTAACAAAACCCCAACAGCACCTATTTGACCTTCAAGACTTCGACCCTTGCTTAAATTTTTGAAATATGTCAAGTTTTATTTTACATCTGTCTGAGTTTTTTAATTCTTTCTCGTATTGGAGGATGTGTCGCAAAAAGGCTATCTAGGGAACTCTTTTGCGGATCAACAAAAAACAAATGGCTTACTGCATCGCTTACTTTCATTCTTCCCTGATTCTTGTTTGCAATCTTTTCAAGAGCCGATGCTAATCCTTCAGGATATCTTGTAACGCTTACCCCTGAAGCGTCAGCTAAATATTCACGTTTTCTTGAAACAGCAAATTGAACCAATCGAGTAGCAATTGGAGCAAAAACAGCTAAAAATAAGCCAACAAGGAAAACGATAACAATTATGCCCCCTCCTTTATCCCTTCGATTTCTTTGACCCCCAAACCACATGGATCGTATTAGAAAATGACTAAGTATAGCTGCAAGACCAACTAGAACAGCAATCAAAGTCATGAACAATATATCCCGGTTTTTAATATGAGAAATTTCGTGAGCAACCACGCCTTCAAGCTCTTGCCTATTCAGAGTATCAATAAGACCAGTTGTGACCGCGATGCTAGCATTTTCTGGGTTTCTACCAGTCGCAAAAGCATTAAGATCCTGATTTTCTATAACATATGTCTTGGGGGCGGGTATCCCTGATGCAATGCTTAAGCCCTCAACGGTATCAAGCAAATACCGATGTTTTATAGGATCGGCAGGTTTTGCATTTGTTGTAGATAAAACTATGCTATCCCCAAATCTATACGAACTATACGTGTAAATTACAATAAAAAGTATAGAGACAGGAAGAACAACCAAAACAAATTCTGGAATAAAAAAATAAACAATAAAATATATCAAAAAAAACAAAAACAAAGAAACAACTACAGCAAGGATGACAGAAAACCTTTTGTTTTTAGCAATCTCGTCGGAAAAACTGGTTTTAGCCATTAGAATTTCACTTTGACGGGGCTTCGTTCCTCAGCAGGAGTCTCAAGAAAAGCGTGCTTGCTTCTGTTTCCTGCAAACCAACTTCCAGGAACAGTTGTAATAAGATTGTTATAATTCAACACCGAACTATTGTAATACTGCCGAGCATAAGCAATCTTGTTTTCAATTCCCTCTAACTGTTCTTGAAGAAGCTTAAAGTTATCACTCGCTTTAAGAACCGGATAATTTTCAGCAACTGCAAACAAAGACTTTAAAGTACTTGTAAGTTGATTGGACGATTCCATCCTTTCCTCTCTTGTGCCGGTAACCATTCCCTGCCTTGCCTGGGCAACATTTTCAAAAATATCCTTTTCATGCTTAGCGTAACCTTTTACCGTTTCAACTAGATTTGGAACTAAATCAAAACGCTTTTTCAGTTGAACATCAATTTGAGCCCATGCTTCTTCAATTCTATTAAATAATATCCTTATTCTGTTATAGTAATAAAAAATCACTGAAACGACAACAATTACTATTACAGCAATCAAACCGCCGATAATTAATTCAACCAAATACAGTCCCCTACAAATAGGTTTTACTTTGACCTATTTAACATTACGCCGTGTTCACTAACGCCTCTAATTTTGTTTAGGCCTAATTTAGAATCCTCTAAAAATACTAAAAAATTCACATGCAATTCTTACTGTCCTGCATTTTATCCCCATAAATCGTAATTATCACAAAACCCAATCAGCATAAACGACTTTTTCCTTAAAACACAAATGTTGTTGTTGACCCCCCCTCCCCCCAACAACAACAAAACCTTAAAGTTAACTAAAAAACAGCTTACCCCCTATTCAACAACTATTCCGTTAGCTTTCAACGCTTGCTTAATTTTTTCCACTTCACTTTTTAATAACTTAACCTCACGAACAACTTCTTGCAACGTTTTAGGAAAAACCTCATTCAAACCAGGAGACAAATCAGAAGGCTTTCTGCGTTCACCAACAAAATCCTCAGGCTTGTAAACATCACCCAAAATAAACACCCCATAATACAATGCACAACAACATATTAAAACCTAAATTCAACAGATACTAACTTTAAATCCTGACGAGATTACAGCTTCAACACCATAATACAAAATGTTGCACATAAAGCAAGCAATCTTTTCCGGAATTAAACATAACGACACTATACAAGGATTCCTTTGCAACAAAAAAAATAAAACCAAGAAAAAGAGGAAAAGAGTATGAACAAAACCAATGTGCTAATTCTATTTTGTATTTTAAGTTCATTAACAGTCTGGTTCATTGGTGACCAAACGTTACTAAACAATCTAGTATTCAGTGGTGAAAATCTTCAAAAAGGAATGATTTGGACCGTAATTACAGGGATATTTTTACACGCTGACATTTTTCATCTGGGGGGAAACATGATTTTTTTCTACATATTCGGAAACACCATAGAAAACGAACTAGAACAAAAATGGGTTATCATACCTTTCTTTTGCGGAGGAATAGGAGCATTTCTTTTCAGCCTATTTTATTACCCGCCTAACGTTCAAATGCTGGGAGCCTCTGCTGCCATATTCACCTTAACAGCGATAGTCATGCTATTAAAACCATTAAAATTTTCATTCATATTCTTAATGCCCCTAGGCTTAGTTGCAATAATGTACTTTTTCTTCAACATAATAGAATTCTATTACGGAACCCAAGGAAACATATCATACATTGGACACTTGATCGGATTCATAATCGGGGTACCCTTTGGAATCGCAAGCAGCAAACAATGGCAAAAAAACCTAATCATAACAATAGGATTATTTACAATATACTTAATCATAGTCTACGTTCTTTACCCCACCCTCGTCAACATATTCTAAGAATTAACCCCAAAACGTAACAAGAAATAATTTTCATTCACAGAGCAGCATTAAAAAATTAGCTCTGACAGTTAACAGTTATCCCCTAAACATATGCAGAACCTAAAAACTTCCTAGCAAAAAACTGCCAAAAACAAAAATCAAAAAAATCAGAGGCACCATACCACTTTGTTTCTACATTTTTCATTTTTTTGAAATGCAGATCATCTGAAACCAGATGCATCCGTAAACCGTGGCAATTTCAAAATCCCAGGTTCTAATAGAACCCTTAAACCAATAGTTGTTGTGATTTTTCCTGTACCAAAAACAACAACTACTTAATTTCGTCCAAAACAGTTGCTGTAATTACAAAAACACATCAGGAACCAAATATAACAACATCCATTTTTTCCAGTTTAAGAGTACACATTTTCTCTTCTTTTAATTACTAATATGTGCACACTTTTTTGATGCCATGCGATTTCATAGATTATTCTTAAATCACCGATTCTTGCGCGGTACGTATCTGTATATCCTTTTAGTTTCTTTATATCATACCATTCGGCAGGAACAGGATTTTCACGAAAAAACCGCAGAAGCTCAATTATCCGATATCTATATTTTTTAGGTAATCTCTTTGAAGCTTTTCTGGCTTTTTGGGAAATAATAACATGAAACAAAAGAAAATCAACACAGTTCTTCAATCAAATCTTCAAGCTTGACTTTTGAACCATTCGCAATTTCATTTTTTGCTTCTTGTAGCTCTTTTTTGTCTTCTTCAGTTGCATCTTCCTCAGGCAAAAGCAACGCCCTAAGCCGCAAAAGCTCAAGCTTAACTGTGTCCAATCTGTCAAGCACTAATTGAATCTCCTCTTTGTCTACAGCTATTGTCACTAGATGACACCACAAATTCTAAGCAACCAACAATTATTAAACAATTTCTCAAAAGACATTTAACATAACCTTAACCTGTTTCACTAAGATTCTCAAACGGATCTAGTTCATCTGAAAAAATAATAAACTATATGTGATTTAGAAAACAGCATAACTAACTATAAACTAAACTCGTTGTCGGCATAACAACATATCCAGAACCAGAAACAACAATTACACTTGTTGATCTTCGAGCCACTACTCATGTGGAATTCTTAAAAAAGAGGGAAAAAACAATAAGTGAAGACATCGCCAAAATTGACCAAAAAGGCAGAGTACTTGTTCCCAAATAAAATAAGAAAAAATCCAATAAAATCATCTAATACAAATACGATATAATTAACCAGAAACCAAGTCAAAAGTCATTTAAAAAAAAGGAAACAAAATCAAAAAAAGAAAAGTTAGGAAAATATTCCTAACATTTAAAGTTGGTGATCCACAACAAAAGAAATTTTGACTATTGCTTTGTATTCAACGATTTGATTGTTTTCCACGTTAGCACTAACTGCTTTCACGTAAATTGATTTGATGTTTTTTATCGTCTTCGCCGCTTCTGCAAGGGCATTTTTTGTTGCTTCTTCCCAATTTTTAGGCGAACAACCTATCAACTCGATAACTTTCACGACACTCATTTTAAAAAACCTCATTAATTACTATACAAAAAGTACCTAATTTTAATTTGCATCAAAAATATGGTGATTCTTCAACAATTAAACAACAAAAAAGCCAGGTTCATTTACAAAAACTTCTGGGTTAAACTCAGCTTTTCCTTCAAAAAACATCATTTTTGACTGAATTCAAACAAGAACCTAATAAACGAAAAATTAGTATCCTTTATTCATCAATATTTTTATAAACTTTTTCAGCTATACATAAAAAATGAAGTCCATCTAATCCACTGAAATTAATGGCTTGTTAGCATCAACAGTTTGAACTAAATTTGCTTTACAAACAAGCTGCAATAATTAACGATAAAATTTGAAAACCCTAAACATACAGCATTACTTTGATTGATAATACTAGAACCGAATGCATGGAAAAATGTTCACAAAAAATAATATACTAAAAAAAATTAAATTAAACAAATCTTATCTGAACGTTCTTAATTCCTTTTATCTAAGTTCCAACAACAACTATTTTTGGCGTTTTAAGACCAAATAATAGAATATGACCAAAAAATTTGTCTAACCATTCTATTGGACTGTCGTCGTATGAAACAAAACCTTTGGATTTTATCTTCATTATTTTCTACAGCTTGCTTCACAGGATTAGGGACTCTTTTACCGTTGTACATAATCTTTCAAGAAGGCACAGTTTTAGACGTTGCTTTCACTATTTCTCTTTTCAATATTGCATTAATCATCTCTGCATTATTTTGGGGATATTTAATCGACATCTTTGGAAAAAGAAAACAAATAATCGTTATTTCCTATTTGGGAATGGTCATAGGCATTTTACTACTTTACTGGACAACAAACCTTGTAATTGTTGCTATACTTTACGCATTCGTAGGATTTATGCGCCAAGGTTCACAACCTGCAATAAATCTTTTAGTCATAGAAACTGCAAACAAAAAAGACTGGGGCAAAATGTTTTCACAAATCCAACTTGTTTCAGTTTTCGGAATGATACTTGCAGTAACATTTGGAGTATTTTGGATCGCCCTTTTCGGGCTTCAACAATATTTTTTGGCATGTTTAATCTTTGGAATTTTAGGAACCATAATAGCTCAAACATGCATATCAGAACCCAAAATACAATTTGAACGAAACATGATTTACAAGTTGCCCTCTAGCCTGTTTCACAGGATTCGAAGAAACCCAGTAATTTTACCCAAACTGCCTTCCCTAAAGGAAGTCGACACATTAATAAAAATGCTAAAAATCAGCATTTTGCAGGGCTTTCCACTCTTTTTGTTTTCAGCATTCTTTTTTTATGCTTCCAGCGGAATGTACTTCACAGCAATAAGCCCATTTCTGAAACAAAACATGATCTCAGACGCGTTAATTTTTGCAATTTACTTAACACTATATTTGACCCAAGCAGTAGCATTTATTTTCGCATCTAAATTTGTTGATAAATATGGTGAAAAAAAAGCAACTTTACTTTCGTTTCTGCCCCGAATCTTTGGAACCGTTTTAACAGTAATTGCTGCAGTTTATCTTAATACCCCTGCCCTTCTTTTCGTTATCATCTTTGCTTTTATCGCCATGGATGGAGCATTTTCCATATACAGCACATCAACATCTCTAATTTTATTCAAACTATTACCCATTAAACGAAGAGGATACTATCTCGGAATATTCGGAGCAACAACAGGTGTCGGCTTATTAACAGGATCAATATTATCTGGAGAAATTTCCATCATTTTTGGATACTCAACAACTTTTGGATTAGCAACAACTTTCTTGGCGATATCCCTGATAATAATGAAAATATCCAACAGCAGAACATAAGTCTTAGAAAAAACAGATACAAAATATACAATTAAACATCAAGTAACAAACAAACCAGAATATTCATAAAAAATTGAGTAAACTAACCAAATAAGGCCGTCAAAAAATATTCCATAACTTAAAAAACAAAGCACAAAACTTCCAAGGACACCTAAACAAAGAAAACTAAGCAATCGTGACCAAAAAATCGATCAAAAAGAAGAACTAACAAAACCCGAACAACACCTATTTGATCTGCAAGACTTTTAGCATCTCTTAACAAGCAACAAAACAAAAATAAGCGATAACATTTTGCACTTAGATACAAATCAACACATTAACTTCCTTAATCCTAATTATTCTCCAGAATTTGTTCTCGGTTACAGCAACGTTTTCAGGTAGCTAAAACATCAACTAAAAGGCAATTCAAAAACAGTAATAATGAGAATAAAAAATGAACCAAAAACTGAAAACTTGATTAACCATAAATTGTTAAAATAATATCAGTCCATGGTGAACAGACTATGAGTAAAATACAGTATGGAGTCATTCCGGCTGCAGGGAGAGGTACACGAATGGGATATCTAAGCCACATTTTGCCAAAATGTTTGTTCCCAATTTATGACAAACCGTTTATTCATGCTAATGTTGAAAAAATGGTTGACCTTGGAGTCAAAACTATTTACATCATCGTCAACTATCAAAAAGACAAAATCAAAGAATATTTTGAATTAATAGAAAACCAAATCGATGCAGAACTTAAATTTATTGAACAAAAAAAACTCCTTGGAATTGCCAACGCAATAATGTTGACCAAAGAACATATTAACGAACCGTTCATGGTGATGCTAGCAGATGATTGTACCATCGCTGAGTCTCTTCAAAATCTTTTAAGCACTTTTCATGAAAAACGTGCGATAGCTTTAGAAGGCGTAGTAAAAGAAGAAAACAAGGAAATAATCAAAGCTACTTGCTGCGTAAAACTAAACAAAAATAAACAAATAACTGAAATTATCGAAAAACCAAAAGTGCCTTGTTCAAACATAAGGGGCTGCGGAATATACTTTTTTCAAAACAGCATATATGACTACATTCAAAGAACCCCAGCTTCAAGGGTTAGAAACGAAATTGAAATCACAGATGTAATAAAACTGGTCGCAACAGAAAAACGTGCATTTGGAGAATTTATCAAGGGCTCAAACATGAACATAAATTCATGCACAGATTTATGGAATGCCTCAACGTTAGTCTGGAACCTGAAAAAACAAAAAAGCAACCTTTATGGAAACAACACAAAAAACCGATGCTAAACCAAAGACTTTGCAGTTCGTGTTGTCTTCCTTGAAACAAATTTCATCACGTTTTCCAAAATTTTTAATGTCCAAAAAATAGAACGCTTTGACCTAACTTTTAGTTCATTATGTTCCAATGCGTGGGATAATAAACAATTTATGACTTCTCGATTTGATCAGTGAAAAACAATGAAAGGAAATCTTTCAAAAACAAAACTAACAAAAATAGTAATTTGCACCTTGATGATTGCCACTATCTTACAAGTAACAGCAATCTCTATGGTGCAAGCAACATCAGAAAACATTGACAATGCAAAAATAAACCCTATGCTACCCGAGGACATTGTTAGAATCGATAACCAAGATGTTGACTTTGTAAAACCTGAAGATGGATCAGACATTGGAATTACACAAGTTCGAATAATGCCTGAAAATGGCGACTTAACCGTAACTGATGACCAAGAAATCGACTTTGTAAAACCTGAAGACGGCTCAGATCTTGGAATTACCCAGATAGGCAACGAAGAAAACTCTCAACCTCTAATTGCACCAAAAACAATATCAACTGAAACTCCGACAATGGGCGCAGCAGTTCTGTTAGTTGCCCTTGCAACGATTGCATCAGCCTTCGTTATCGTAGGTCACAAAAAAACAAAATAATGACCTAAAAACTCTCCTTTTTCTTTTTTTTAAACCAATTTTTTGAATAATAAAAGAAAAAAATATATTCTCTTTAAACTAAAAACAATTCATGAAAACACAAAGTAAACATTGCATGTTTGTAGTTTTTCTTGTTTTATCCCTAAGCTTAGGATGCACAAAAACTATCGCCCAATCTGACTTAATCTTGGAGTGGGAACAACATTGGGACACTTATGGCAAAGGCGGAACTTGCTGTTATGGAACCGACAATTTCTTTGTTGGCGACATAGACAACGATGGAACACAAGAATTGATAACAGGAGGATTCAGCTATAAAACGGAAAACAACACCCGAATTAGTTTTGAAGCACCTCTAAAAATTTGGAATTGGAACGGCAAAGAACTAGTTTGTGAAAACACCCAAACCTGGAACGGTTCAATCCGAACAGTCCACGCAAGTGATATTGACAATGATGGATTAACAGAAATTATCACAGGAGGAACAGCAAGGAATACCTCAAATCAAATCTCTCAAATTAACATCTGGACCTATGACGGATTCGAAATTGCCCAAAAAGGCACTTATGACGGAATATCTGCACACTCAATTTTTGTAACAAAACTAAATGATGACCAAAAACCAGTGATCTTAACAGCAGGTAGAACAATAAAAGAAAACCAATCTTTAGCCCAATTATCAATTTTCCAATGGAAAGAAAACAAATTAACCTTGTTAGACAGCCAAGAATGGTCCTCGTCCACAGAAGCGTACGCATATTCAGTTTTTGCTTCCGATCTAAACAACGATAATGAAATCGAAATAATAACAGCAGGTTTTGATAACGGATTAACCAACAGCACTGGACAACTTCGCATTTGGAGGTGGAACGGCAACCAACTAGTTTTACAAACCAACATGGAATGGCAAACTATCCCCAACGCTTATGGCGTTACAATTAGCGGACAGCCCATGGGAAACACTGCAGTTAATGATCTTAAAGTAGGGGACGTGGATTCCGACGGAGTTCCCGAAATAATCACCGGCGGGTGGACATATGACGGCTCAGTTTTCAATGCACAACTCAGAATTTGGAGCTGGGATGGAGACCGTTTATCTTTAGAAAACAGCCATGAATGGATTTCAGAAGACATTACTGAAATAAAATCAGTTTCTCTAAGCGATGTTGACAAGGATAATCAGGTTGAAATCGTTACAAGCGGGTTAACCTCTGTTTATGGAAGCTTCAATAACACTGAATGCAATCCAGACCATGCCCAATTAAGAATATGGAGTTGGAATGGTCATAATTTGGTGCTAAAACTATCCAAAGACTGGACGGTTGGAGACGGCGTGGTAGCCTGGAACTTAGGAACAGGGGACATTGATAACGACAATACAGTTGAAATAATCACGGTGGGTTGCATGGGCGAATCAGGAGCATGTGATCCTAACTTGCGCATATGGTCTATTGCTTCCAGAACAAATTCAACAGATCAAAACCATCAAATAATCATTCTTACTGGAGCAACAATTTTGATTCTACTTGGAATCGTAATAGTTTACATAAAAAGAAAATAGTTGAATTTTAATTCAACACTAACCTTAATTTTTTTCTTTATCAGCAACAATAGCTCGATCCAACAATATCAAAGCATCATGGGGACCTACAAGCCCTTCAACACTTGTCAAGCCCTGCACCAAAACAGGGTCAGCAGACATGCTTTTCCAAATTGACTTTAATGCATCACTAAAATTATTTCCTCGAGGTAATTCAGCAATCAATCCTTTACGCTTAGCAATTGAAATCAACTGTCTGGTTATTCTCTCAGCATCCTCAATTCTTTCAATATCTTTTCCAATTCTATCAGAAACAATATCTACTGCACTTGTAATAGACTGACTGGCAACTGCTTCCCGCACTTTTCTTTTAGTAACCCGACCCTTAAAATTAATTCCCACAGGAATTGTTCCCAGTTCAGCAGAAATTACCATTGCCCTTAATCCGGCAACATTTGCAGAAACACACAATTTATTATTTTTCAAAATCTGCTCCATTTGTATTAACCACCTCTTAACAGAAGAAACAAAACCAAAATCTCCCCGCTCACCAAGTTCAACAATAACCGGAATCTGCAAAAGCTGATTTTGAATTTCTTCTAGGTTAACAATCCGCAACATGAAAAATCTACTCTATAACTAAACGGTCTAACTTTTTCCCCTCTGATTCAATACTTGTCCACTCAAAAGCTTCTTCAGAAATCTTCAAATGCAATCTAGTAATAGCTTCAATAGGTCCAGCCTCACGAATCTCTGAAGTGTTCACAAGAACTTTTAACCGTGAAGGCTCTTTTCTAAGCTTTAAAAGCTCAACCCGTGCTAACTCGTTGATTTTATTTTCAATTTTTTCTTTAGTTTTAACATCCACTCCCGAAGAAATTAGATTTTCAGATACAGTATTGCTCAACTCTTTGGCAACTCTGTTAAGATCCACAGAAACTTCTTTTGGTTGTGTTAAAGACACAATATTTTCGTCAAGAGCTTTCTTCAAAGTTCGGTTTTGCACTGAAGTTAACCGAATTTTTTCTTCACTAAGGGTTTTAGCCAAAACTTTATTGAACACAACCCGACTTTCTTCAAGAGATGGAGCTCCACGGGGTGCCTTTTCAGAGTTTGACGCTTCCAAATTTTTAATCACAACGGGAACATCCAACTCGACATTTGGCAAACGAAAATGTGGAATTGGCATATTCTTTAGCAATGGATGATTTGAATACAATTCAGCAACTCTAACAGCTTCAATGTCTGCTTGCATTCTTGCAATTGTTATTTCAGAAATTAGATGACCCAAATAATCTCCAAGATTTGGCATTTGATTTACTCCTAACAAAAAAGGAAAATGGAGGCGAATTAGGCAGTGGCTGCTGGGGTTGATGTTATTGCGCCTTCAAGGATGCTTAACATCTTTTCCATTCCTGCAGGCATTTCATCTTGAACCGCTTTAACGTGAACCGCCAAAGAATATGTTCTGTTTATTGTGTTTCCTTGTTGGGTTTTGCGCTGAAAAGACGTTGACACTTTTAGTTTGGCTGATCCAAATAGCCAACCAGCTTTTGCCTCGGTTGAAGCGTCAACTTTTAAATTAGTGTCTGTTTTTCGATATGATATAGAATTTATTTTTGCGTTAAAGTCTACTGTGGTTTCTTCAACCCTGATAAATGGAATTGGCAAAAGGGTCAACAGGGGCACTTGAAGTTGTTGGGTTTCATAAACTGCTGGCACTGCATCTGTTGGTGGAATTGCTGGATCAGCATCGGGGTCACCTGGGGTTGCGGGTTGGTATGGGCTTAACTCTTTGGGGTATTTGAAAGTAACATATATTGGCTCTTCTGTGCTGGTGTCTTCTCCTGCAATTCCTAGAGTTTTTGGTTTTTTAAATCCTACCTCTTTTATGAAATTCACTGTAGACATTGCAGCTTGGGCTTGAGCGTTAATAACTGCTACTAAGGGACCACCTATCATTGACTCAAAATCTATGCTTGATAATTCTTGTCCTGGATTGGGCATGTATTTCACCTATAATAAATATCTTAAATCGTGTTTCTTAATAAAGATTATTGTGTAAGTGTAGAACAGAAATACAATACACCAAAAAACAATTCATAAATAATAAAAATTACAGAAATAGTAATTAGAAGCAAAATTCAATCAAGCAACAACCCCTATGAACTACTGCAAAAAAGTAAAAACATAACCACCAACCAATCCCATTCAAGCAACAAAAGTTTACCTGTGTCAAAAATCAAAATGTTTTTTTCACTTTCCAAAAACAGTTGAAGTAGCCCATGGTTTCATATTCTCAACTTCATACTGTACATGTAACAAAAATAATGAATTCAAATGAGGCATAACACTGAAAATAACAACTGCAACCTAGAACACGAAACCCCCTTACACCTAAATGCGGCAACAAAAGAGGAGTTAAACAAACAATATAAAACGACAAAGACGGACAAAACACCCCAAATATAACAAAACTAAAAAATCTAAAAATTTTCAGCTAAATCAAAATTATGACTGTAGTTTAACTTTGACAGGAAGGGATGCCCTCATTGGTGCCTGTACCACGACACCTAGGGGAAAACCAAGTTTTGGGTATCTCGTAATCGAGATAATACAGTTATAGGATTTACGCGCGCAGAGCAGACATCCAAAGAGAGCAAAACAACAATAGGGGGTTGTCAACAAAAAACTTCACCACACAAAAACTTAAAACGAAAACAAAAAACAAAACAACTTTTACACAACCGGCACAACCTAAAAATGAAATATAATTCTCTGAACATTATCCGGATATTAATTCAAAACACAAAAACATCAAAATTCACTTAATAACAACAACCCCGCAATCAATGAACTTTAACAAAATCATGTTCAAACACAAATCATTGCTTTCAAAACATGCAATTTATAGTTACAGCAACGTTTTCTCAGACCAAATCAACGACAAGTTAACATTTCTGAGCAATAACTACGTTCCATGCAGAATCGGCTTTTGTGAACACTTCAACTTTTTTGAATCCTGTAGACTGCAAAATCTTCTGAATATCAGGCAAAGAAAGAAGTTTTACTTCAGTTTTTGCAATAACTTCGGCGTTCTCAACTTCGTAAACTCCATCTTTTATCATCTCGTTTATCAATACAAGTTTTCCGTTTGGCTTCAAAAGACGTTTTATTTCTTCAAAAGCTTCTGCAAGATTTGGCCAAAAATAATAAGTTTCAATGGCGGTTATTAAATCAAAAAAACTATCAGGAAAACCAGTTTTATCAACTGAGCATTGGACTATAGAAACTCGATTTTGGTCGATTAGTTGCTTGTTTATTTGTCTCGAATAATCTACCATATCTCCGGAATAGTCGATTCCAAAAACTTTCCCGTGAACAGCCTGCTCTGCCAGTTTGCTTATTGTTTTGCCACCTCCGCAACCTATGTCCAAAATGAGATAATCAGACCTGATTTTTACTTTTTTTAACCCCCAATCGGTAAGAGCGCGGTGGCTGCGGTTCATTATCTTGGCAACTGTTTGACCTTCAATCCCTATTGGGCACTTAAACTGATCCATTATTTTTTGTTGCTTATTTTCGGGATTCATTATATAAAAATCGAAAGGAAAACAAACTAATAAATACCTGCTTCAAATTTGAAGCTTAAATCTGTAACTTTTTTGAGAGGCTGCCCCATTGATAATTATTTTCTTGTGAAATTTGCCTTTGATTTTTTGTTTTTATCATATTTTTTGCACTTTTTTTATTCCATTTGGTGTCGTTTTTCGCATTTTTTTTGTTTTGACCCTAAATTTTATAAACATTTTACATCAAAACTAACTGTTGAAGGTGAATTTTTAATGGAAAAACTGAGAAAACCAAAATTAGCAACGATTTTGATGGCTTTTATACTATCATTATCTTTGCTAACAATTGCCCTATCTACTACTGTAGGGCAAGAACCTCTAAGATTTGAACCTGTTCCGTACATCAACGCAATGCCAAACCCAGTACAGGTTAACAACCCACTTCTGTTTCACGTAGGAAGCGTGTACCCAACACCAACCCAAATGGGTGGCTGGTCAGGATTAACCGTTGAAGTAACTGATCCTCAAGGAAACACCGAAACGCTCGGGCCAATCCAAACTGACACAACAGGGGGAACAGGTGTTCTTTACACCCCTACCAGGTTAGGAACGTATACTGCAAGAACCCATTTTCCTGAACAGGTCCTTACAACCGCTTCGGGATACATTGGACCAGCTGGAACAATAATGATAGAATCTTACAGTGAAGAACTTGAATTTGTCGTTCAAGATGACCCAATAGCTTTCTATCCTGGACATTCTCTTCCTAATGAATACTGGAGTCGTCCAATTGACCAACAAATCCGAGAATGGTATACCATTTCAGCAAACTGGCTCGGATATGTTCCCCCAACAAACCCTGATCCCCATTCAATAAATGCAAAATATAATGACTATGCACCAGAAAGTGCGCACATATTATGGACTAAACCGTTAACCATGGGCGGTCTGGCTGGAGGGACAAGCCTTTGGCAAGGCTTTGAACAAGGAGACGCCTACGAAGGAAAATTCGGAAGCGGAGGACTCTTTGGAGCTGCCGGACCAGTAATTATTGGTGGCATTCTCTTTTACAACCAATTTGAAGGAATCGGCACAAACGCAGAACAATGGGTTAACGCCATTGATATGCACACCGGAGAAATGTTATGGAGCAAACCTTTGTTAACTCCAGCAGGATCAAACCTAAGGCTTGCTTTTGGTCAAACTTTCTACTGGGATTCATACAACTACCATGGGGTATTTGATTTCCTGTGGGCAACTGAAAGCCCTGGATTTGGTCAACCCCAAACATGGCACGCATTTGATCCTTTCACTGGACGATGGGTATACAGCATGGAAGGAATGCCAAGTGGAACCAAAATCTATGGACCAAAAGGTGAGATATTCCTTTATAATTTAAACAAAAATGCGGGTACGTTAACTCTATGGAACTCTAGCAGAGTAGTTTCCAGTCAAGGAAGCTGGAGACCCCAAGGCCAAACCTACGACGCAGAAGATACTGCAGCAGGAATCGAATGGACAATAACGATACCTGGATTAGCTGATCTTCCAGGAAATGCCTACAAGTACCGCCAAGAAGTAATCCTTGGAGCAGATTTCACGCGCGGAGGACCTGCACCTAACCCTGCACACATGTGGGCCATAAGTGTAGACATCCAAAATGGTGATGCAGAACTAATGTGGGATACAACTTGGTCAATACCTAATGGAGTTGCTCTAATCTCTGTTGAAGACGTGAACGTTGAAGAAGATTTGTTCATCGTTTCAACCAAAGAAACTCGAACAACTTACGGATTCAGACTAAGTACGGGACAAGAAATTTGGGGACCAACTCCTTCACGACACTACACCGACAATTGGGGACACTCATCAGGTAACAGCTGGGACATAATCACTGAGGGAAAAGTCATTGCTGGAAACTATGGTGGAACCGTATGGTGCTACAACGCTCAAACTGGTACTGTAGAATGGTCTTTTGATATTGCCGATCCTTACACAGAAGTTTTGCACAACAACCGTTGGAGATTCCGACCGGTATTTGTTGCTGGCGGAAAATTATACATAGAAAACACTGAGCACAACCCCCGAGACCCTCAACCCCGTGGCGCTCCTTTCATAAGTATTGACCTAGAAACGGGTGAACAAGTTTTCAGAGTGCCCATCCGTGGAAGTGAATGGGGATCTACTCCAATTATTGCTGACAGCATAATTGCAATGTATGACAATTACGACCAAAGAATTTACGCAATAGGCAAAGGTCCATCAGCAATGACCGTACGAGTATCTCCAGAAATAACAACCCAGGGCAGCAGTGTTATGGTTACAGGAACAGTTCTGGACGTTTCTCCAGGAACAGAAAGTGCAGCCGTCAAACTACGATTCCCAAATGGAGTACCTGCAATATCTGATCAAGACATGAGCGATTGGATGATGTATGTTTATGACCAATTTGCACCCCCAGCAGACGCAACTGGGGTTCCAGTAAAAATAGAAATCGTTGACCCTAATGGTCATTACGAATGGATTGGAACAGCAACAACTGATGTTTACGGCAACTACGGTTATTCATTCAAGCCTCAAATTGAAGGCAAATACATGATCATAACTACTTTCGAAGGCTCCGCGTCATACTATGGCTCAACATCTACAACATACTTCGCTGTAGACCAAGCACCTACACCTGCAATACCTATTGAACCGGAAGAACCTGAAACCCCAGAAGCACCTATTGAACCAACCGAACCAGAAGCACCGTTGATCACAACTGAAATTGCAATCGTCATCGCTGTTACCGTGGTCGCAGTAATTGGTGTAGCTGCATACTGGATGTTAAAACGCAAATAAACTAAAAATTCCTCATTTTCCTCTTTTTTTGGGAAAAATCGAAAGAAATGGGGCTGAAAAGGATCAAGCACAAAAAATGAAAAACTAAACAAAGTGATAGTAGCAAAGTTTTTTCATTTTAACACCTTTGGATGGTGCAAGATCCTCAGCAAACCCATTTCTTTCACGATGTAAAAAATTTAAGCAAATGTTTACTAGTCATTTTTAGAAAATTAAAAACAAAAAATTGATTTTATTTAAAAGAAAATAGAAAATGAAAGTCAAGAAAAGTAAGCTAGTAGTATGGTAATTGTTCTGCGTCCCAAAACATTATGATTTTGCTGTTTGTTTGGGTTGACATCATGTGTATTTCTGAACAGTTTTTACATTTCAGCATAACCAGTTCTGGAGTTACCCTGGTTACTTTGAAGGCATTCCCCTTGCAGACAAAACATTCAATGCTTTGTTGTTCAGCGGTGTTTGCCTTTGTTTCGGGCTTTAAATCACACATTGTTTCCATTTTTTATTATCTCCTATCCTTGTGCTTTAGTAGTGAATGAAATACCAAGGTTCAGAAAACTGTTTCCTGCAAATTTCACTGATTTTGGTTGGACGTTTTGGTTTTACTATTTTTCTTTGCATCCATCAACACCCCACATTTATTCACTAATTAAAGTAAATATTAAATATTCATATATAAATATTGTGTTATACTGAACAAACATATTTTAAAATCAATAAATGATGAATGGGTATACCCAAAACTAGCAACAAACCCCCTAAACCGACGGCTTTACCACAACCTTATTCCTAAGAAAAACCCTATTCCCAACAAACTCAGAAAAATATGCATAAGATTCAACCCCATTCTTTAGAGCCAATCTAAAAGCTTCTCCAAAATCAGGGTCTGTTTTATCATTCGGACCAAAAACATGTGCATTAACCCGTTGAATAACAAACAACACACAAGCCCGATAGCCTTCTTTTTTTGCTTCAATCAACTCTAACAAATGCCTTCTACCCCTAGTTGTTGGGGCATCAGGAAACAACGCCACCCCATCCTCCACCAAGGAGCATGACTTAATTTCCAACAAGCACTTTTCATCATCATTAGCCAAAAAGAAATCAAACCTAGAATGCCCATATGCCTGCTCTGGCTTAACAAAATTATACCTGCTAAACTCTTCAATAGCTTTGTTTTTCAATGCCTCAAAAACCAATTTATTGGGAACCATCGTATCTAAAGAAACAAGCTCCCCTTCATGCATGACACCAATCAAATCAAACTTGGTTTTTCTGTTCTTTTTTTCTGCATCTCTAACAAGCACTTCAACCCCAGGAACCAAAAGTTCACGCATTCGCCCAGGGTTTGGCAAAAAACATGACTCAACTGTTCCATTTACTTCAACTTGAGCCAAAAAACGGTTCAGCCTCTCAACAAAATGACCTTTCAGAAGTTTCCCATCAATTTCAATAAAACTAACCATAATTAGTTCAATCTTTCGTTTTTGTGCTTACGGTTTTGTAGAATTTTTCGGATGATTTGATAAAATAATGAACCTTTTAATAAATTTGCTGTTAGATAACCATTTGACATAAATTATGGTTTCCACGAAAAACCCACAGTTAACAAAATGTTGAGCCTCCAATAAAATTTTAGGGATTAGTACGCAGTGTTGTGAATTCCTGTTGGGTTAGTTAAAAAAATCTTGAGTCAAATTTTTGGTTTAACCTGTAAAAACATAAAGTTAATTAAAAATTGGGCTGTTTGGCTTCCATGAAATCAATAATAATTCAAAGCAAGAATAAAATTTTGAATGTGATTAGTTGAAGCGCCTTGATAACAAAATATGAGTTAAAAAATGGCAAAAAATTCATAATTAATGTAAAAATAATTACTAACTTGCAAGATGTGATTGATAAAGAAACTGTTTGGAATAGTTTCGTATCGCGTACAGAAAATCCACTGTTGTACAGTAAAATACTTGTTAGTTTCATGCAATACTGTGAACAAAATGGTTGGACTCCTTTGATTTTCACTTTTTGGTGCAATAACCAACTTATTGGAATTGCACCTTTAAAGATGAAAAGAAGTTTTTATTCAAACCAAATTTCTAGTCTCAGAGAGGATCTATATTCTGACTTTGTTTTTTTAAAAAAATATCGCAAGCAATGTATGGCTCTATTAGTAGATGCAATATTTACCCAATTGAGATGTAGGTTTGCATCTGTTACTTTTGATTCCCGTTCTCCCAATTTGAAACGATTTGAAGAGGAATGTTTAAAAAAGAAACTAAAAATCAACAAAAAACAAGATCTAGGTCGAGCTGTAATTCCGTTGGAGGGGAGTTATAATCTTTTTTATTCTTCATTAAAAAATGAAGTACGAAAAGAATTTCAAAGAAATAAGAGGCGTCTTGATGATTTTGGTTCTTGGAAAATTGTTTGTGTTCCAATTAATGCTGAATCTATTAAAACTGTTTTTAAAATTGAACAAAAAAGTTGGAAGGAAACTTGGAGAGAGAAAAACGACATAAAAGAAGACTTTATGCTTAGAATATTTTTAGAGTCTTCTCAAAGTTTTGAAGGAACCAACACTCCTTATGCATCAGAAGTTTGGTTTTTAGAGGTTAACGGAAAAGCGATAGCTTATCAAATTGTTTTTCTTCATAATGACGTATCGATTTTTCTGAAAACTTCCTTTAATTGGCTTTTTCGAAAATTTGGTGCAGGCAAATTTTTGATGAATTCTGTAATTCGTGAAACTTACAAAAATAAATCTGTTAAAAAGATAGATTTCATCACAAATCTTCCACTCGTTCAAACTTGGAACGCTAAATGTGAACCCAGAACACGTGTTATTGTGGATGTAAACCCATTTTTATCCCGAATATTCCATATCATAACTAGCAATCGAACATTTCGAAAAATTGGATTCAAACTAAAATTTTAATTAAATAATATTTGTTTCAATGGTTAATCAACTGTTTTTTGGTCGTCTTTGGATACTCCTAAACTTTGTTTTCATTCTGAAAAGAAACAGGGTTAGCTGAGGATCTTGCACCATCCAAAGGTGTTAAAATGAAAAAACTTTGCTACTATCACTTTGTTTAGTTTTTCATTTTTTGTGCTTGAGCCTTTTCAGCCCTTGATTTTTTTTAAATACTACAGCAAAAAAAGAAGGGGAGAAAATTTTGGTTATTTTCATTTTTTCACGTTCATAAAAGACATCTATCGAATTAAAATGTATATAATATTTACCTTTAGCAATAAAAAAATAAAAATATTAAACCATAAAAGCTAAATATGGTTTATTATATTTTGAATTTATTATATTCAGCTGATGACACTTGAACATTAAAAAATATTGGACGTGCAGGATTTGTTAGATGATATAGATAAAATAATGCTGAAAAAGTTGCTTGTTGATGTTCGAACTAGTTTTTCGGATATTGCTAAAGAACTGGATGTTTCAGTTGTCGCCGTGGTGAAGCGGTTCAATAAATTAAAGAAAATGGGCGTTATTGCAGGGACAACTCTTGTTCTTGATTTGTCAGAAAATGAAAAAATGTTTGCGCTTGCAATAACAATTGACTTGATCAATCAATCTTACGAAAAAGAGGTGACAGAAAAAATCAAAAAAATAAAAACCATCATGGAATGCATTCCAGTAATTGGAAATTACGACATTTTCGCTGTAGCTTACACCCGTAATATTGATGAAATCAAAGGAATTCAAGACCGAATAAAAAAAATTCCTGGGGTAGAAAAAATCAAAATTTCAACGAATCTTGATAAGAATTTTTTGTTTGTTGAAAACATTATTTAAGCAATGGTGATAATCATGGATCAAATTGATGTTTTAATTTTGTCTGAATTGTCAAAGGATGCTCGGCAACCCTTCAGTAAAATTGCAAAGAAAATAGGTGTGGCTACTCAAACTGTAATTAGACGATATCATTCGATGAAGAAAAAGCAGATAATCTACGCTTCAATTCGGGTTGATACGAAAAAACTCGGGTACGTGGGAGTTGCGTATTTGTTCATAAAAACTTCTTCGGGAACAAGAGTTTCTGAAACTGTTAACCTGCTAAGACAAACTCGGGGGGTTTACCTGGTTTCGAGTTCGTTAGGTGATTTTGAAGCTTACGCCGAGTTAATGTTCAAAAGTTTTAACGACCTTTCTGAAAAAATCACTGCAATTAAAAAATATCCTAGCATTCAAAAAATTTCTTTTGCCCTTTCCAATAATGAACACTCTTTGCTTCCACCAAAATTTGACCTGTTTACCTAGAGACTACCGCTTTCAGTGAATCATATGCTTAGTATCTAACTAATAATCATCAATCACCTTTTGGAAACTTTGCCAGAAAATCCACATATTCCGAATTTAGCTTTTTCGGGGTGCTCCACATATTGGGCATGCACTAGAGGTTACTGGTATTAATGCTCGGCAGTATTCACATGGCACCATTTCTATTTCTTCCTTATTTGCTGTGCCTGAAGGTCGGAATATTTGTAGCTTAGTTGTTTCACTTACTGCGTCAGGACGACCGTTTACTGCTACTACGCCTTTTATTAACCATGAAACGTTCCTGTCGATTCCATCGAATGTTTCACGTCCGCTTGTAGAGATGTGAACCTTGATTTCAAACTTCTTTTTGAATCCCGGAACAATGTGTATTGAACCGTTAGCTTTCAGGTCTTCACAAACTAAAGTTGCTGAATCCCAATACACATGTCGTACGTTACGCCTTAGTCTTTCATTGTATAACCATCGTTCTCGTCGAACTTTTTCGATACATCGGAGCTCTGCCCGTATTTCGGTTGCATCAAATTCTTCTTTTGACGATACTGTGATAGTTGCAACTGTTTTTGAGCCCAAAGGCATTGAAGTTTTTTTAAGCTCAAGTTTGACTTCAGTTTTTGGTTTTTTGAACATTTTAAAGAAGCCCAAATGTGCCTATCTCCGATTTGAGGTTGTCTTGAAAACTAAGATGTTACTTCATAATTTATGTTTGTTCCTCAAAACAAACAAAGAAAAAAAGAAAAAAGGGAAAGCTATTGCTAATCTCTCGTGTTTGTGGAAGGAAGCAGTATTGGTGTTCCATCAGGTGCCATTATCAGCATGTCAATGTCTGGAGCGATTTGTTGAAGTGTCTGCACAGTAAGATAAAGTTCTGCAAGTCGGGTGCTATTGTTTGGATCTGCTCCTGCAGCTTCAAGAACAAGTTGTATAGCTTCTTTTGTCGCATTTGCTTCAATAACTGTTGCGTTTGCGTTTGCAGCGGCTTCAATTGTTATTTTTTCTGCAGTTGCTGTAGCTTCAATAACTACTATTTGGCGTTCAAAGTCTGCTTGAATCTTTTGTTGTTCTGCGACCAGTTTTGCTTCAATTGCCGTCGTATAAGTGGCGGGGTATCCTATGTTTCTGAGTTCAAATTCGAAGTCTGTTATTGCTCCAGCAAGAGGTGCAGATAAACTAATTTTGTTCCATATTGCATCTCGAATTGTTTGTGCTACGTAGTCCCTTTGTTCGATTGTTTGAATTGTGTTGAAATCTTTTGTAACGATTCGGACTTGTTCTCGCGCAATGGAAGATATTATATCTTCTTTCCAGTTCTTTTGAGGCAGATTCTCATACAATTGTTTAATTTTCGAGGGGTCAAGTCTCCAACGAATCGTTATGTCAATTTCCATTTCCAGCTGGTCTCTAGAAAAACTTTTTACAGTTGGAAAATCTGCGGTGCGGTCGTATCCGTCACCCCACATTCCCAGAGTGTCCACAGCAACCGTTATTTCTACTGCATCAACCCATGGAGCTTTGGTCGCCCATGCAGGACCCATAATTGGGTCGCTAATTTGTCCACTTAAGGGGTCAACCATTACGACTGCACTGCCTACAGGCACGTTAACCCACATAGTCAATACAAAGACAGATACGAAAACGACTGCAGCTACAATAACTGCGACTAAAGCAATTACAACTTTAGGATTTGGATTATATCGTGGTGCTTCATATACCATATTCAGTTTTCACCTCAAGTATACATTAATAATTAAATAAAAAAACGTGTTGCTTTTTCTGTTTCACGGAGTTGAATTGTAATCCGTATCCTGCCGTTTATAACTCATGTAGATTTAATTTATTGAATCAAATCTATTTATTTCATTAAGATGGATATATAACATCTATTGAAACTATTGAATACTGTTAATTGCAATAAATCTAAAACCCCATAATAGCAGTTAAAGCGAATGGCGATTAAATTGAGAGAACTAAGAATTCCAAAAATGTGATTTGTGAACGATTAAATGCATTTAGAATTACTTTTAAATTAAATCTAACCGTAATACGTTAAAGATTGGAAGTGAACAGTTTGGCGGTAACAGAAACTGTAGAAATTGGAATAATTGGCGGAACGGGTGTGTATGATCAAGAAAGTTTTGAAGACATAAAAGAAGTAAAGATTTTTACTCCTTTTGGTGAAACATCTGATCTTGTTTCCATTGGTAATTACAAAAACACTAAAGTAGCATTTATTGCAAGACATAGCAAAAACCACACGATTCCGCCTCATCGAGTTAACTATCGGGCTAATGTTTGGGCACTAAAACAGTTAGGAGTTCAAAGAATAATTGCTTCTGCAGCAGTAGGCAGCCTACGAGAAGATTATGGACCAGGAACCTTCGTAGTTCCCGACCAGTTCATTGACCGAACAAAAAAACGGTTAGATACCTTTTATGAAGGCGGACAAGTCTGCCACATTTCCTCGGCAGATCCATTCTGTGAACAACTCAGACAATATTTCATCCAAAAAGCTCAAGCCATCGGAATAGATGCAAAAAAAACTGGAACTTACGTTTGTGTCGAAGGTCCACGATTTTCAACCCGTGCAGAATCCAGATTGTTCCAAACATGGAACGCCGACATAGTAGGAATGACCGTGTACCCTGAATGTGTTTTAGCCCGAGAAGCAGAAATGTGTTACGTTTCCATTTGCATGGTTACTGATTACGATGTTTGGGCAGACAGCCCAGTTTCTACAAAAGAAGTGATCGAAAAAGCCCAAGAAAGCAACGAAAAACTCAAAAAACTGATTCTAGAAGCCATTCCACAAGTGCCTAAAAAACGAGAGTGCACTTGCGGTTCAGCATTAAAAGACGCTATGTTCTAAAAATGAAAGGTAAAAGGCTTGAATTTTGAAATTCAAGATTAACTCTTTTCCATTTAATTTTTTCTTCTTTTGATTTCTTGCAGAATTTCGTTTATTGTTTCTTCAGTTGTGTCGATACAATAGGATTGTTTGAGTTCGTCTTTTATTTGGGTAACATCTGCTTCTTCAGGAGTTGCTTTCATGCGTCGGCAAACTTTTGGAATAATTGTGCACAGGTCTTCAGTGAAGTTCCATGGAAAGATAACCCACACCCAAGGCAGTTCTTCTCCAACGTAATCTGATTTGAATTTTGCACAGGTTAGATGTTGCAAGCTGGCAGTTCGGATTTCGGCAGGTTCTAACGATTTAATGTAATCAACAGCCACACGCATGCTTTCACCAGTGTCTGTGAGGTCATCTACAATTAACACATTTTTTCCTTTCAGGTCAGCACGTATTTCATTTCTTATTTTAGCCGTTCCGTCGGGAGTTGCAGTTACCCCCCAGTGTTCAACTTTGAGGCTGACAAGATCTTTTACTCCAACAAAATCACAAAGAACCCTAGCTAATACCCATCCCCCTCGAGCCAAACCAACAATTACTTCTGGTTGATAACCTGATTTGTTAATTTTGTCTGCTACTTTTTTAGCTAACCTATAAAACATGTCCCAGTCCATCACAAGACATTCAAAAGTTTTTTCGTCCATAACAGAACCGCCTATTATTTCTGATTATGTCCCTTGCTTGTAATATTATAGTTTCGCATTACTTGTTAACCATAATCAATTCTAGTCATGTTTCATTATTAGATTCATTGTTGAACACAACAACAAATCTGGAACCGAAATAACCGATATTATATCAAAAAACAGTCTTTGTAAATTGTGGGTGGGAATGCAGACAACAGTAGCAACTTTACTTTTCGTTACGTCCGCAGTGATACTCGCATGTGTTGTTGTTGACTATGCAGTAGTCGCATGCGAACAAACTCTAGACACAGAAAGTCTACCGCAATTTGAACGAATACGAGCTCTAGAAAATAAGCTTCTGAACCAAACTGATACCTTAATCAATCAAATTGAATCGCTAAATCAAACCTACATCGAGACAATAGACCAAACAATACCCTAAACAAACTGCAAAGGAACCTATTCTTCTTCAGTTGTGCTCATGTAATAGTATTCGCCAAGGTCTTTTTGTTCACGGTCGAGCCGAGAGCCTTCTTTGTTTACCCTAGGACGTTTTGTTTGGGGGTCACGCCTGAAGGTAATAGCCATGTCCTCAAGAAAACTGTTCATGCCATTACGCAGATCAGTTGGTGGATTCGCAAATCCGCGAACACCGGGTTCTCCAGCAAAAATCATAAGCCGGTCAGCAATGAAGTCTTGTGCCACAACATCATGTTCGACAACCAATGCAGTGACTTTTTTGTTTTCAATCACTCGCCGAATTGTACGGGCAGCAGAAAGCCGGTCTTCAACATCCAAGTAAGCGCTGGGTTCGTCCAGAAGATAAAGGTCTGCTTCCCGGGATAAGCAAGCAGCGATTGCAACACGTTGTAGTTCTCCGCCACTGAGTTCGGTTAACTCTCGTTCAAGAAGAACCGGCACTTTAAGTGGCTGCAGAATTTGAGTATGATAAAAACTTGTTCCAAAGGCTTTGTCAGCGGTTTCTTTGAGAAGGTCTTCAACTGTTCCGCCATATTGGGGCGTAATATATTGTGGTTTATAACTTATTTTCATCTCATCTTCAGCAGAAGTTTCCCCCGAATCGGCTTTTTCTATTCCAGCAAGCATTTTTACAAAAGTTGTTTTTCCGATTCCGTTGGGTCCAAAAATTCCTACTACTTCACCTCGTTTTACTTCCCCGGGCATTGACGTAAATTCAAAATCCCCAAAAGATTTGGTTATTTCAGTCCATTTCAGAAGGGTTTCAGCGGCAGTTAACCCAGCAGCGGGGGGTCTAACATTGAAGGTTATTGGTTCGGGTCTAAATCTGACGTTTTCGTCAGGAATGTAACCTTGAAGGTAAATATTGATTCCAACACGTACTCCATGAACATGAGAAACAATACCGTAAACTCCTGGGTCACCATAAAAAATGCAAATTTGGTCAGAAAGATAATCAAGAATTGCAAGATCGTGCTCGGCAACAATAACTGTTTTTTCATCATCTTTCAAGGATCGAATAGCCTTGGCAGCGTTCAAACGTTGTTTAACGTCAAGATAACTGGTAGGTTCATCAAAAAGGTAAACGTCGGCTTCTCGACAAATCGACGCAGCAACAGCAACTCTTTGCAGTTCTCCTCCACTTAAGACTTTGAGGTTTCTGTTCCATATTGTTTCAAGTTGCAGTTGTTCTTTGAGTTGAGCCAGCTTGCCTCGTTCGTCAACTTTTTCTAACAGGTCGCCGACTTTTCCTGAAACTACTCGAGATATCTTATCTACGTACTGAGGTTTGTAAACAACCTTCAAATTGCCTTCACTTACTTTCTGGAAATAATCCTGCAAGGTTGAGCCACGAAAATGCTGAATTAAATCAGTCCAAGATGGGGGATCATCAAATCGTCCCAAGTTTGGTTTGAGTTCTCCTGATAGAACGTGCAGTGCAGTTGTTTTCCCAATGCCGTTTTGCCCTAAAAGACCCAAGACAACACCTGCTGAAGGTGTTGGAAGACGAAACAGCTTGAAAGTGTTTGGTCCAAAACGGTGGCTGCAGTCTTCTTCAAGTTCGTCAGCCAAGTTAACTATTGAAATGGCTTTAAATGGGCATTTTCTAACGCAGATGCCGCATCCTACACACAGGCTTTCTATGATTTGAGGAGTTTCGCCTTCGAATACGATTGCTTCAATTTTGTTTCTTACTGGTGGACAAAAACGGAAACATGGTCTACCGCAGCGTTTGGATTCGCATCTTTCTTCGTCAAGGACCGCTATTCGAACCATCTTCAATCAATACCTGTTTGTAACGTAAACATAAAAATTGAGAAATAATAATGTGATGCTTCAAAAGCCATTGTTTAAAAGTATTATGATGAATCCCACGATAAATTATAACGTAAAAGAGATTAGCAGATTTACGTTTCTAACAAAGGATGAACAACAAAGTTTAGTTCATTATTTTCAGGTAAAGTATACGAAATTATGGTTTCTTGGGAAGATTCGGGAGATTCAGGTAATTCGATTTGACTTTCAGGGACATTGGGGTTTTGTAATCCAAGAGCAGTAGCAACCAAAAAAGCGGTTACTGCTAAAAC
Source organism: Candidatus Bathyarchaeota archaeon (assembly GCA_024650005.1). GTDB lineage: Archaea > Thermoproteota > Bathyarchaeia > Bathyarchaeales > Bathyarchaeaceae > Bathyarchaeum > Bathyarchaeum tardum. The sequence goes on from JANKMT010000001.1 coordinate 1,075,964, forward strand.
TGTGAAAAGGATTGTTGATTTTTTCATTTTTGGCACCATCAACGGTTTATGTTGGTTTATTTGGGTTTTATTCGATATAATTCCACGGTTTAGAACATGGTGTTCTAAACTTTAGAACTAGTTTTGAAAAGCTTTGAAAGATAATTTTAAATCAACAGGCACTAACGATGTATGTATCTAGTTTGTAAAAAATTAGTTGATTGAATCAAAAAAGGGTGAACATAATTGAAGTATGAAATTAAGTATAAACCATCATATTCGATGCTTGTCGTGAAATTGGACCCAAACGAAACAGTAACAGCTGAAGCAGGTGCCATGACCTACATGGACCCTAACATACAAGTGAACACTCGTAAACGCGAAAAAAGTATTCTAGGTAGCTTAGGATTGTCCATTTTAGGGCGCCAATCATTTTTTGTAAACGACTACACTGCCCAAAACAGTCCCGGTGAAGCTGCTTTTGTTGCAGCGCCAGTAGGGGACATTGAAACGTTAGATGTGAAACCAAACCAAGGGTACATCATACAATCTGCATCGTACATTGCATCAACCCAAAGTGTAGACTTAGACATGAAATGGCAAGGATTCACCAAGGGCTTGTTCGGCCAAGGCTTATTCATGATCAAAGCCAAAGGAGAAGGAAAACTTTTCATAAACACTTTCGGAGCCATCGACAAACACACTTTAGAAGCAGGAAAAACCCTGATTGTAGACAACTTCCATTTGGTTGCCTTCAGTGACACCTGTGACTACAAAGTTCGAAAGTTTGGAGGCTTGAAATCAACCATATTAGGTGGTGAAGGACTAGTAACAGAAATTCAAGGTCCCGGCGACGTTTACATACAAACCAAAAACCTACAAGAATTCGTGGAATGGCTTTGGACCCTTCTTGGACCCCGAGTAAAATCAAGGTCAAGATAAAAAAGTTAAACAACAGTTTTCTTTTTTTCTCTTTTTTACAAAAAAATAGGTAGAGATTTAATTCAGGCTAATACAATATTCAATTCGACGAGAACATGACAGTTCTGAAAGCAACAAAAATTAACATTTTGAAAGCAGCTCAAACAGTGAAACAAGGCGGAATAGTAGCATATCCAACAGAAACAGTATACGGACTGGGATGTGACCCCCTTAACTCAGAAGCAGTAAAACGAGTTTTAGAGATAAAAGGAAATAGAACTAAACCTTTTCCAGTTTTAGCTGCAACTTTAACTGATGTAGATAAAATCGCTTTTATGTCTGCAAGTGGAAAAAAATTAGCTTCCAAGTTCTGGCCAGGACCCCTTACTATGGTTTTTCAAAAAAAAAGTGCTCTTTCTGATGTTGTTACTTTAGGATTAGGTTCAGTGGGGTTACGTATACCAAACAATAACGTTGCTTTGAGTTTGATTCAGTTGTCTGGTGGTCTGTTGATTGGTTCGAGCGCCAACTTATCAGGAGAAAACCCTCCAAAGTCTATTCAAGATATGTCTGAACAATTAATAGCAAAGGTGGATATGGTTCTTGATGGGGGAGTTGCCCTTGAGGGAACGCCTTCTACAGTTGTAGATTTAACTTTAGGTAAACCAAAAATCCTTCGAGCAGGTCCAATAAGCCTTAAACAAATATTTGTTACATTAGCCCTTAGTGACCAGTAAGGCCATGCGCTCAATAACAAGGTCAACTAATGTTTCTTTTTCAGTGCTTTCTTTTTTGAGGCAAGCATTAAATTCAAGTTCAGAAATTTCAAACAGTTTTTTGATGGTTTCTGTCTTTTCGTTAGTCAAGGATATTATAGAGTCATCCCTTTTTCCAGAAATTAATTTAGTAAAGCTTTGAATGGCATCAGTTTTTTGGTTTTCGTTTTCTACAAAAATTAGGGCTGCTATCTCTGAGGTGCCCTTTTTTATTCCCAACATTTCTACTGCCTTTGTTATTTGCCGTTGAGCAGAAGCAAAAAGCAAGGCTTCAACTTGCAGATTGTTTGAAATGTTTGTTTTTTTGGCAAAGGTATTCAACGCATTAACAGCTGCAAAATACAGATGCTGGGGACCTGCTATGTTTTTTGCATCAAACAGTTGAAAAGTAACCTCACTGTTTTGTGTTTTTAACTGTTCAAGAAAAGCAGGAATATTGTCAATTTTGACGTCACGAAAACCCAGTATGGCAATTTTTTCGTTTTCTAACGCATTGGGGGTCAATTTTTTTCCTCGGAAATTTGGTTAACAACTTCCTTGTTTAACCCGAGGTTAATCAGTTTTTCTTTAATGTCTTTAACAGTGTTTCCTAGGGCTTGAAGTTTTTCAAATAATCTTTTAACATTTTCTTTTTGGTCCCAAGGAAAAACAACCCAACTTGCAGTTTCGTACCTGAAGTAATCAGGTTCAATAACACTCCAAGGTTTGCGATGCAACATTGCAGTTTTTACCATAGAAGCACCTTTACTGCTCAGATAGGAAATTACAAGTTTGAGGCTTTCACCTGAATCTGTCAAATCGTCTACCAAAAGAACTTTTTTGCCAGCTACTGAACCCGATATTTCTTTTGTAATAGTTGGCTTATTTTTTGTTTCGTTAACTCCAACATAAAATTGTGTTGTAACTGTATCTAAATTTGAGTTTTCTAACAAGTCAGATAGTATTCGAGCAGGAACCAAACCGCCCCTAGAAACAGCAACTATCACATCGGGTACAAAACTGCTTCTTTGGACTGCTTTAGCTATGTCAACAAGGGACCTGTAAACTTGACTCCAAGAAACAACTTCAAGTTGCAAATCCAGTTCGAGGCTATTATTTGATTCTTTCATGGTTTTTTGCTCAAAGGTTTGATCAGTTGTTAACTTTATCAAGTTTTATTATCAAGGCGCAATATGTTCAGGGTTATGTTTATGTTTTTACGATTTTTTGGTTGCAGATATGTCAATTTCGGATGTATATTTTCCTTTGCAATAAGCGATATATCAATTCTGCAGCGATTTTACAAAACAAAGGGGTTCACTAAGTGTTGTCACTAACTGAAATGCGAGAAAAAATCCAAAGACTTGAACAAGAAAAAGCAGAGCTGTCAAAAGAAATAAAATTGCTCAGGCAAACAGCAGAAGGAAAAGCCATCGCTTTAGAATGTGAAGTTGCTGTGCTTCGAGAAGAGGCAGAAGCCCTAAAAAAATTGCTTGAAACCCTTTAGTTGGGCAACACAATTTTAACTTGACCTATTTTAAAGAAAGAAAAAAGGTAGAATTACAAATATAGTAATTCTAGTCTAGTTGCTGTAACGCCCGTAATCGTTTTACTATGTTTGGATGAGTAGAAAACACTTCCATAATCTTGTCAAAGGTACTAATTTTTCGCCGCAGAACTTCTTCGACAAGTTTTCTATCGCCCACACCTCCGCTCATCTGGCGCAATGCCGCGGAATCGATTTCAGAACGGTCTGGATCGGAAATGAACAACGCTTTAAAGGAATTAGAATCTCCAGCGCCTGACTTTTTACCTCTTTGTTTCATGTTGCTTGTAGAGTTAACAATTTTTGCCAGTCCCTGTGACAGCTTATTTGCTCCATTTTCAACTATTGACACACTGTGCCGATCAGCATAGTATTCACGTATTCTGCTCAAATAAAGGGTGAACAAAGTAAGAACCCAATACAGCAAGATGCTTGCAAGTCCAATTATTGCAGTGCCTCCGTTATCTCGGCTGTCTCGTCGACCGAACAGTGACGAAAGAAGCATTGAGTAACCAATAAAGTAAAAGATTGCAGGCAATATGGAAACAAACATCATTACTTGAACGTCACGATGCTTTAGGTGTCCCAGTTCATGTCCGATTACGGCTTCTACTTCATCTTCATTAAGTGTTTCTAGCAATCCCGTTGTTACTGCAACCCTGCTTCCTGTAAGTGGTGAGCCATAAGCAAAAGCGTTAGGAATAGCCATTTTTGCTTTCATTAATTTAGGGGTTTTCATTTTGCTTTTTTGACTTAACCGCTCCACCATATTATACAGAGCGGGGTCTTCTGCTTTGTTAACTTCTTTTGCCCGGTACATTGCACTAATAAGATAAGGAGCAATGAGCCATTGGACGATATTGAAAACAACAACGATGAAGGGCAATAACAGGATACTAACGCCAGCTAACGACAAAATAACAGTGAAAAAAAGCGTAGACAACCCTATTATAACAGCCACAGTTCCAATTAAGGACAGCCTAAGTTTCCATAAATTCACTAAATAAACCCAATATTGTTGAAAACTGTCAGTTGCTTATTAACTTTTTTCAAAGTTTTCGAACTAGAAAACCAGCGTCTAACGGTTCAACTTGAATTTTTATGCCTAAAATTTTTTCCATCAACCAAATGTTTGTTTGTATATGGTCAGTAATTTTGCGGACAAAATACGCCGATTGTCCATTAGCTAGACCAACATAAGGTACAAGCATGTCAGCCAGATGAACGTCAACCGATGCGTTTGCTTGAATTTCTTTCAAAAGGTTCTCAGCAGCTTCTTGACCTACAGCCTCGCTGGTTTTTCTTTTTTCTCCAATAGCGTCAGCTCCAATCAATGCACCTTTACTGGTTTTTGCCCATAAAGTGATGGAACTGCCTTTCTGAAAACGATTTGAATAGTCATTAAGGACGTGAATGTTTGTTTTGTAGCCACAGTTTTCAAGAGAATTAGCAGCTTTTTGTGCTTGACGTTGGGCAACTTTTTGTTTTTCTAGAAATGTACAAACAGATATGCCTTCAATTTCAGTTATGGCGCCAAATTCTGTTAAATTGATTGGCTGCAAAGAGGAAACAGGATTAACGTTTAAGACAATTTCGCCCATTCCTTTAGGGTAATAACCATATTTTTTGACAGTTATTGAAGCCTTTAGTCCCATTTCTTCAAGGACAGGCAACATCACATGTTTGATGTAATTAATTGTTGGAGCGTACCGGACATCGGTTCCGCCATTCATCACGTGAACCTTACATGGTTGTCTTGCGTATGCACAAATCGGTAAAACAGTTAACAGGAGCATGGGAATGCTTCCAGCAGTTCCAATTTTTGCGGTTACTTCACCGCCCGTGATAGTGTCTGGTTTGAACCATAATTCATGGGAATCAAGTTCTACACCTTTTGTTTCAGCGTTACAGAGTTTTGTTGCTGCAATAATTGATTCAAGATGTTGTGGTCGCAGTCCAGGTTGTTTACGGTTATGACGAATATTGTAAATGTGCAAAGGTTCTTGATTGATAGCCGATAATGCAACAGATAATCGTAGAATTGTTCCGCTGCCGCTTTTTTGGCTGCCATCTATTTCCAGCATTTTTGTCATGTTTATTGTGTCAGTTCCGTTATTTAATGTTGAAACTTCAACGGATTTTTCTGTGCAGACATTATTGCAAAAATTAAGGATAGCAAAGTTTTTCTGTTTATGCTGGATAATATGTTACGGGGGAATTGGTTTGAGTTGGATGGATGATCTGAAAAGACTTCAGAGCAAACCAAAAATGTCGAGTGCAGAAGTCAACGAATACATTATTACGCATCCTAATTGGGCAGCAAATATAATAAGAAATGCACTTAATGTTGAGATGTACCAAGAATTTTGTTTGGGATGCAAAAACTTTGATTGTTGTTACCAAAAACTTGGTACGGTTAAACGAGAAACAGATTTAGGGTGTATCTGTAACGAGTTCATGAACCAAGATTATTCCAAAACTAATCAGCTTCGTTTACGGGAATACTTCAAGTTAGTTTCATCAATGCTTGGGTTCTAGGTTTGAGTTTACTCTGAAAAGACGTTATTCTGTTTTAGCAATTAACTAATTAAAAATATAAAAAATTAAAATTAGAATGGGAAAAACAAAAAAGTAACGTAACTGTAACCTGTAGTATGGAAGCTGCTGGTTATGGGAGAAGAAAAAGTTAACCTTCAAGATTTAGCCCAAAAAGTTGACGAACTACTTAATGTTCTAAACGTCATAGCAAAAGACCTCTCTGATGTTTCAAAATCCTTAAAATCAGCAACTGGAACAAAATCAACACCAACCCCCCAAACCAGTCCAACTACTGGAGCGCCTAGTTTAGGAGAAAAAAAAGACATCAACGAAGTCAAACAAGCCTTTTCTCCAGAACTAGCAGGAATGTTACTGTTCGAACAAAGCGGAAAATACATAATTGTAAAACCAAGAAGATTCCTTGGATCAGACAATTTTGCCAAAATTGCATCTGTTGTACGAGAAATCGGGGGAGAATACGTCAGCGCAGGAAGAAACTCACACTTCAAAGTTGCAAAAAAGTAATTTCTGAAAAAGGTTGTTTTGTCGGATAAAAACAGAACTTTTGTTTTATACCCGCTAATGTAAATTTAAACAACTAATAAAAAACACAATTGACTCTCTCTATCTTACTTCAATGATAATGTCGTCTATTTTATTATGAATCCAAATGTTATCGACCGTAATACGGTAACATGCATCCACGATGTATGTTCCTATTTCACTGGCTTCGTATTCAAAAAATCGTGTTATTTTTTCTTCCGCTTGGAAAATTTGTTTGACTCCTTGGCATGTTTCACCGTAAGTACGGTTATCATTGACATTGCGAAAAATTACCCCAGGCTGTTCGCCGTTGGAAAACATATCGACGTCTTTACCGCTTTTATTAATTATTGTTGCGTTAAAAGATATTTTTTCACCCACATTAAAAACGGTTTTATCAAAATCTAACTCCAAAGGAAAATCTTTTTCGCTCAAAGAATTTTTTTGGCTTAACATTAGAGCTGATATGGAAAAAATGACAATGAAACAAGCCACTGCAACAATTTTTATATGTCGTTTAATTTTAATCATTTTTCTACACATAGGGGATATGAAAATAACGTGTATTTAACACCATGTTTTGGAACATAGTGTTCTATTTGATAGAACAATTGTATCTGCTACGAAACAATTTTTTTATGTAATTTTTTTCATCATGTGCTTAAATTTTCTAGAAAAAAATAACAATATTAATCAAAAAATAACATCTGGTTTTTGTCAGATTGAAAGGTTGTTTTCCGCAAATGTCGACTATTAGTTTCTAATCTGATGTTTTGTTAGTTTCTTTTTGTAAAATATTGCCCCTGTTATGGTTATAGCAGTTCCCACAATAATTGTGATTGCAATTGGCATCCAAGGTAATGCATCCAAGGAATTATCAGATAGTGAATACATTTCATTTGTTGCGATAACCGGCTCAGGAGTGAATCCAAGAACGCCCCCTATCACATACAAATTGTTATTGATGACAGCAATTCCTAGACTAAGACGAGCAGTTGGCATTGATGCGCCTATGCTCCACGTATCTGATTCTGGGTCGTAAATCTGATTAAAATCAACCGCGTCAAGGTCCTTTTTTCCACCGATAACACAAATCTTTTGTTTCCCTGACGAATCAGTTATCACGCCTGCTGCTGCAGAGTCCACACCCACTGGCAAAGAAGCTCCCGTACTCCAAGTGTTGGTTTTTGGGTCAAATATTTGGTTGTGAGTTAATTCCAAGGAACCGCCGATTATGTAGATTTTGTTGTCAACTACTGCAGAAGCGTGAGCAGTAACAGCAATTGGTATTTGTTTGGCAACGCTCCATGTATCAGTTGCGGGGTCGTAAACTTCAATTGCAGAAACCCCATAACTGGGATTGCCTCGGTGTCCGCATATAACGTAGATTTTTCCATCCACAACACTTGCAGACAACCCCGATCTCCCAATATTCATTGATGCTTTGGTTTCCCAAGTATCTGTCTCGGGATCATATACTTCATTTATTGTGGTTTCCCCTCCACCAATTACATATATCTTATTATCAACAACAGCTATTCCAAAATTACTTCTGGCCGTTGGCACGGATGCCTTGATAGCCCATGCGTTGGTATCTGGGTCATACATTTCATTGGTACCAAAATAAGTAAGGTAATTTTGACCGCCAATAGCATATATTTTTTCGTCTACGACGGCAACTCCAAACCCACTTCGGGCAGTAGGCATCGGCTCCAAGGTCACCCAAGAATCTTCAGCAGCACAAACAATACAAACCAAAAAAGGCGATAACAAGAAAGGAAAAACCAAAAACAAAACAATGATTGACTTGAACCTATTCACATCACACGCCCCTTAGAGGAAGCCGTTTCAGCCTATGTTTGTAGATTATTGTCACTAACATTGCAGTAATAACTAGGGACAAAATAGCCCAAGAGGGAAACTCTGGGATTGCGTCGGTTCCGATTATTTGTATTGTTTGGGCATCGTGGCTGTATGTAAAGTGGAGTGTGGTGTAGTTTTCTTTCTGGTTGACTGTAGGCGTGACTGAGATTCCGTCTACGAGGACCGTCCAAGCGTTTTTGGCATAAAGCAGGTTTTTTGGGATGGTCACGTTGCAAAAGCCCATGGTTCCCAGTTCGCCTTCAATCTTAAAACTTACTTGAGCGCCCTCAGGATTGAAACTAAAATCTGAAACCGTGGAATTGCTGACCACAAAAACGGTGTATTGAGTATCCTCCCAGGTACCAGCATCAAAAACCTGAGAATAAAACTCTGGGACATGCCCTGCTGGAGTATACTGTTCATTTACTCCAACAGATGGATAAATAAGCCATCCTGTTACGCCTCCAATTGCGTACACTAGGTTGTCTACTACTGCAACTTCTAAACTATATCTTGAGGTTGGCATTGATGCACCTGTGCTCCAAGTGTCGGTTTCTGGGTCATAGATTTGGTTCAAATTAACAGCATCCAGATTCTTTTTTCCACCGATGACACAAATTTTCTGTGTTCCTTCAACTACAATCACTGCTGCAGCGGCAGGATCCACTCCTGTGGGCAATTCGGTTCCGTTGCTCCATGTGTCGGTTTCAGTATCATAAATTTGATTAAAAGACAAACCAACTGCACCACCGAGTATGTAGATTTTGTTGTCAACTACTGCAGAAGCGTGACCCGTAACAGCAACGGGCATCTCTTTGGCAGTGCTCCATGTGTCAGTTGCTGGGTCGTAGAATTCAATTGCTGAAATTCTTGCATATGGGGATTCCCCAACATGTCCTCCGATACACCATATTTTTCCATTCACTGTACTTACGGATAATCCCCTTCTTGGAGTAGGCATTGCTGTCAGCGTTTCCCATGTGTTTGTTTTAGGATCATAAACTTCATTTATTGCACCTCCACCTATAGCATATATTTTGTTGTCGACAACGGCTATTCCAAAATTGCTTCGTGGAGTTGGCATCGACGCTTTTGTGGTCCACGTGTTTGTAGCAGGGTCATACATTTCATTAGATGCAAGATAACTGCCGCTAGCTCGGTTGTATCCTCCGATAGCATAGATTTTTCCATTAACAACAGCAACACCAAACCCGTTTCTGGCGGTAGGCATCGGTTCCAAGGTCACCCAAGAATCGTCAGCAGCATAAGCAACAGAACCCAGTAGAGGTAAAGACAAAACAGCAAGAACCAACAATAGCACATATATTGATAGTGTAAATCTGTTCATATAAAACCCCAATATTATACTAATTTTTTTCAGTCTTTTATTTTTTATGCGAATGTTACATCATATGTTTACCAATAGGGCACACTCATTTTTAGAACAAATATGCCTTTGGAAATTTTTTTTTAAAAAAAAGAGGGAAATTTATGTGTTTAACTTTACTGTTCGCGTTTGTTGTATCAAACTATTTTTTGATCATTTAGTACAAGTATATGTCGTCGTTTCCATAGATTTTCATTTTGCCGCCATCCCAATCGTCAGGGTCTTCGCCCCATTGTGCAGTGTATCCTGTGTTTAGTTCACTATTTGAGTAGCTGCATCCAAACCAATTCCATGAGGCGATGTTTAGTGAATTATATACTGAATAGCCATTATGTAACGCTAAAACATAGAAACGTCTGATGTAGAATTCGTAATCTATTGAAGGGTTGTGACTTGAAGTCTGAGTTAAAGGCATTGAAGCATTTTCGAATCCTATGAAACAATCAGGACCATAAGAAGTCGGAGTTGTATGATGCCAAGCAAACGGCATTCCATAAGCACCATTAGGGCCACCCAAACCGCCCACATGGTCTCCTTGCCGGCACGCCCATAGCATCACAAAGAAATGCTTGCTAGAACTGGTTTGTTGATACACATCGTAGTCCCAGATCTCATTATCAGGTTGCCAATAATGATAAGAATAATTATAGTCGTTATCAAAGTAGTCTCGGTGTACACCGTTCATGCCTCCATGGCCATAGTGAAACAGGGCCACATAATCAAAATTTGATTCCATGTACGAAGCGTTGGATAATATGCTATCTCTTTGTGTATCTTGACCGCTGTAGTCATAACAAGTATAGCCTCTGTTGCCAAAATAGGTCATCATGGTGCTGATAACATTGTTCGCGGCGTCAAATTCTCCGTCGGCTAATTCATATTCAACGGCCCAAAGGGTTATGCCCCAATCATCTGCCTTCACTGTTTGCGTTGCCATTGGAACTATACTAACTACCATTAAAAGGCACAAAAGTAATCTGCTTAGTTTTGAAACTGCTGCTTTTGTTATCTTAAGTAGTTTGTTTGGACTGTTTTTTCTTTTAGAATAAACTATCGTTACTCCAAATACGGCTGTAATTGGAAGTGCTATCCACGGGACCGATGATAGATTTGAGCTTGTTTCATTACTATCTTCATTTAAGCTTAACTCACTAGTTATTTCGTTGTCAGTGATGGTCTTGTCTGATGACAAGTCATCCATCCAAATCATAGGACGTACTTCATGAACTTTTCCTGTGTCCGCCCAGATTGCAATGTTGAGTCCGTAAACATTGCCGCGATAAAAATTATCAAAGTACAGTTTAACGTTCCAGATGGGATACAAGGTTGAGGGGTCTTCATTACGAGAGTCGTTTTTTGAAGGATAGTTGCTAAACGTTAGTTTTGTTTCGCTTACGCCTTCTACAGTAAATTCAGTTACTTCCACAGAAGGCTTATCTTCTCCCATATACACGGTCCATGAATAATTTTTACTTGCATCCATGGCTATGTCTATGGCTTGTTCTTCAGATAGGGTTAGGTCATAACTGTCGATATTGTAGAGTTCCCAATTGTCCATGAATAATGCTAATGATCCGTTTTCAAAGCTTACTATTACCCATTTATACATGACTTCAACACCGTTAGCCGCAGGCGACCACCGAAAAGTTGTAGAATCTTGAGTTACAATTACTTCAAGTTTTACATCTTCGACTACTTGGGTACTATTTTCGTTGCCATCGACAAGATCTAACATATTTGTCATCGGTTCAAGGTATGATACTCCAGAATCAGCTTGATAGTTGACAAGAAAGGCTTTGGCTGAACTCACAACGTTTGCATGTTGTTGTACCATTAGTGCCAAACCATTTATTGGATGTAAACTCATTAACTGTAATTTCTCATTAACAAAATTACAGATGACCTCAACTTTGCTATCAGCCGAATCGATGGTGTATTGTATGCTTTCTTGAGGCAGAGAATCTAAGTACAAGTCTTGAGTATGCAAATCAAACGTAGTATCGTATGCTTCCATATCAAGACCGACTACCTTTTCTAATAGATTTAACGCTTTTTCGGGGGCAGTTGATTCTTCTTGAGTAGTTGCATTACAAACTAAAGAGGCGTTTATCGTAACCATCGCCAATAGAGCGCACAGGAAAAATGAATACGTGAACAATTTTTTAGCTAATCGAATCGTTTTGTTTTCCTCCTTTGTTTTTCTGCACGGCTTTGTTCTCCGTGCGATCTCTTTTGCCCTTCAGTTGGGCTTAGGGCGGTGAGGCACCCCCGAAACATTTGTCTCGCTTCAAGAAGGGAAAATCAGTTAACACTGTCTGAGAAGAAACATCAATTAATTTTGCAGGAAAACTTTGATTCCAAAGTGCAAACAATACCATACGGGGCAACATAGTCTTTTTCCCCAAATTTTTTATTCCAAAACTTTGATATAAATTTTTTGTAAAAAAGATTTATAGATGAACAAAAAATAACAAAAGTACTAAACAATTGTTTAACTAAAATTTAATGAATAATTGATAAATATTAAAATTTTTGCAACGTTTGTCAATTCAACAAAGACACTAACGCAACATTCAGAAGCGATATTTTCTGAATAAATAATTCAAAATTTTTTGTTCCAAAAATGAGTACTGATAAACACCCGCCTTCCGGACTACAGAAACGAATCATAATTTGAGCAACTCAAGATTTCTTAATTAAACTGAATGAATGTCAATCTGACCATCCAGCAGGTCTAAGTTCAGTAGTGTTTAGAGGGGTAGTGAGTAGTTCTGTTGTGGTTTTGTCTTTTGTTAGGTTAAAGCCAGAAACTTTTGAGCCATCAGGAATAGCATACGAGTAAACCTCACTATACTTCATTGCAATGTCAATTGTCTGTTCACTGGAGCCATTTACTGTTGTGTCGCCAACTGAATAAAGAGCACGGGTGTCTACTAAGGAATCAAAGACCATGGTTTTTGTTTGAAAACCAACTTTCAATGAATCATATTCTGCACCATTTACCATGTGAAACCATTTGAATACCGTTTTTTTAGTTCCAATGTCGTTGATGCTGGATATTGTGAACTTGATATCTCCTTTTGTTATTGTTGAGTTCTTTGTTACGTCAATTTCATCTAGCATCTCTATCAGGTTGGTTGAGTCCATTTTGGTGCATGTTTGGTATTTTTCAAGAAAACTTTTTACGGCATCAATTAGGTTATCGTGTTTTGTGTCACTGATGACTTGCCCTTTTTCTGTGTTTATATTACAATAATGCAGAACGTTATTTTCAAGTTCAAAAAAAAGGCGGAGACTGCTTTCATCTGACTCTAATGTGTACCTGATCATGTCTTTTGTTCCAAGTTGTGAGTGATTTTTAAGCGTCACATTGTATTGTGACAGGTCCACCGGAAGCGCATTTTGTATGAATGCCCCAGTTTGAGCCTGAGACGTTAATTCAGATGCAAAAGTAACTGGAAATTTTAGTCAAACTGCTGTGAACAAAAGAGTAAGCATTGACATGTAACTAGTTGTTAATTGTTTTTTTAATATCATTGCTTTCCTAAATTAATTAAAGAGATGAAAAGGATTCTTGTCAAGAAACTTTGACTAAAAACGCATGACATGTTGGTTAAGGAGTGAAAATATAGTTTTTGAGATTGCACGGATATTAACGACTAATAAGTCAATTAAAGAAAAGCCAGCACTGTTTTAGTTAATGGCGTTTTCTATTTTTTGCTTCGATGAGTTTTTGCTACTATTAACGTAGCTGTTTGGAATATGTCGGGTAATACTCGAAGTTTTTCTGTTAGAAAATCGTTCAATTGACTTAAAGTGTCAGCTGTGACCAAAACAAGAGCGTCATATTCTCCATAGGTCATGTTTACTTGTGTAACTTCTTCAAAATCTGCAACTTTTTCGAGTATGTTTTTTTCGCTGCCTGGATTCAGCGTAACTAATACATATGCTAAGACTGCCATCTGAATTCCCTGCCTAACACAAAGGCAACATTCAACAACATTAACCTTTTGCATAACAAAACTTACAAAACACCAAAAAACTAATTCATTGCATTTTGGGTACCAGTTGTTGTGCCAAAACAGCTGCGCCGATTGCTCCTGCATTGTTTCCTAGTTTTGATTTTTCAATTTTTAAGTTTGTTACAGCAGATTTTAATGCCATGCTTGGAAGAACCTTTTTGACGATTTCTACTAGGTCAGGGATTCCTTCGATAATGCCCCCACCAAAAACAAGGCAACAAGGATTGAAAGCGTTAACAACACTAACTGCTCCCGCTGCTAAATATTTGCCAGTTTGTTCCACCAACAATTCAGCTAAGGGGTCACCTTCATGATACGCTTGGGCAACAGTAGCAGCAGTAATGTTTTTTATAGTTCCAGCTAAAGACACCAAAAAACGTCCTTTTTCACGGTTTTCTCTCACAGCTTCTTGGGCGCGGTCGGCAATTGCCCAACCACCTGCATAAGCTTCTAAACAACCCCGATTAGGACAACGACATTTTCGCCCATTATAGACAAGAGTTACGTGCCCAAGTTCACCTCCACTGTTATTGCAACCAAACAAAAGTTTCCCTCCAGATATCGCACCCCCACCAATACCGGTCCCAACAAAAATAACAGCCAAATCGTTAACATTTTTTCTAAAGCCATAACGCCATTCAGCCCAAGTAGCCGCACGCACATCATTAGTTATAAACACAGGTAAATCAATCAGTTTTTCCAGTTTATGCTTCAACGAAAAATTTTGCCAACCCAAATTAGGAGAACCAAAAATGAAACCATCAGAATCAACTTGTGCAGCTACTCCAATACCAAACGCAGTAGCTTTGTAACCTGTTTGACTAAAGCAATTATCCATTTCGGTTACAAGGTGTTTGAGTACATCATCAGGTTCTTTTGAGACAGGAATCAAAAACTTGCGAGAAAACAATACTTTACCAACAGCATCTACCAATGCAATATTAGCTTTGGTGCCTCCAAGGTCAACGCCCAATGTAAGAGGTTTAGTAACCTTTTGTACCATTGATTCTCACATAATTACAATCTAGCACAAAGAAGCTAAAACATCTTCTATGTATGCTATTAGTTTAGAAAAACAAAAAAAGGAAAGAGAGGTCAATTAGACCTTTTAGTAATCTTCAGGCATTCCGCCTGGAGGTCCGCCGCCTCCAGATTTTGTTGAAGCAATGACATCGTCGATTCTCAAAATCATTCCAGCAACTTCTGTTGCAGATTTCATAGCCTGTTCTTTGACTTTCATTGGTTCAACAACGCCACTCTCGTAGCTGTTAACGATTTCACCTTTGAAGACGTCAACACCCATTAAATGTCCATTCTTCTTATCGTGAGCTGCTCGCAAGCCAACAAGAATGTCAATGGATTCTAGACCGGCGTTTTCAGCTAAAGTTTTGGGCACAATTTCCAGCGAATCAGCAAATGCTTCAATTGCTAATTGTTCCCTGCCGCCTACTTTGGTAGCAAAGGCACGAAGGGCTTTAGCTATTTCAGCTTCTGTGGCGCCTCCACCAGCAACAATTGCATGGTCTTGGACAACTCCAGCGACTACACATAATGCATCGTTCATTGCGCGGTCTGCTTCATCGACCATTCGTTCTAGACCAGCACGGATGAGAATTGCTACTGATCGGGGTTCTTTGCATTTTTCTACAAAGATCATTCTGTCGTCCCCTACTTTGCGTTCTTCGACAATTCCGGCTTCACCCAAGTCTTTGCTGGTTAGGTCGTCAAGTTTGTTTACGATACTTGCACCAGTTGCTCGAGCTAGTTTTTCCATGTCTGATTGTTTAACTCGCCGTGCAGCCATGATTCCTTCTTTCGCTAAGAAGTGCTGAGCCATGTCGTCAATTCCTTTCTGGCAGAAAAGAACAGAGGCACCTGAAGCGTTGACTTTGGCAACCATGTCTTTGAGCATGGTTGTTTCTTTGTCCAAGAAGGCTTGCATCTGAGTGGGGTCGCTTATGCGAATTTCCGATGAGAATTCAGTTTTTTCTACTTCGATTGGGGAATTAACAAGAGCAATTTTTGCATTATCAACTCGTTTAGGCATTCCTGCGTGGACAATTTCTTTGTCAATCACTATGCCTTTAATAAGCTGAGTGTCATAGAGGCTTTTTCCTACTTTTTTAACACGCTGAATGTTATCGATATCTGCGATAATTTTGTCGCCACGTTTTTCAGCTATCAGTTTAACCGCATCAATAGTAATGTCAGATAGGTGACCGCGAGCGTCCCCAACAGCTTTGCTGCCCATTGAAGTCATGGAAACTTTCTTGAGTGTTTCACGGTCTTCAACATCCACTTTAATTGCCAATTTTCCTAAAACCTTTACAGCTTCATCAACTGCTTTGCGATAACCACGTACAATAACTGTTGGATGGATGTTTTGAGCCAGTAATTCTTCTGCTTTGCGCAAAAGTTCTCCAGCTAAGATTACCGAAGTTGTGGTTCCGTCACCCACCATGTCATCTTGTGTTTTTGCTACTTCAACCATCATTTTTGCTGCTGGATGTTGAACATCAATTTCATCAAGTATTGATGCTCCATCGTTTGTTATTGTTATGTCACCTAAACCATCAATGAGCATTTTGTCCATTCCGCGAGGTCCAAGAGTTGTTCTCAAAACTTCTGCAATAACTTTTGCAGCCATAATATTGTTTGCTTGTGCTTCTTTTCCTCGTTTACGGGAGGTTCCTTCTTTAAGAATTAGAACGGGTTGTCCGCCCTGTGTAGTTAAATACGCCATTACAAATCCTCCTATTTGTTAGATAAATTCTAGCTACTGCACTTTCAACTGGGATATAAAGTTTTTCACTAGACAAAGAGAGAGGCGTCAGTTGTGCCTCTTTTAGAAAAAGAAGAGAAAAATGGTTATTTTTCTAAAACTTTTTTTGCAGCTATTTCAATGTCTTCTTCTTTGACGGTTTTTCGTCCAGCATGCATTGCATAATCGATTGCTTCTTTAGCGATTTTAACGCCAATATCGTCTAATTGTTTTGCCAACGCTTTTGCTGCTGCTTCACTTACTCGGCTAGCGCCCGCTTTTTTGCAGATTCTGTGCATTGGAGCCACAGATAATTCAGGATGTTTCATTTTAATACCCCTTTGTAGCGTCTTTTTTATTTAAAGACGTATTTAAGTTTTTCATTAAGTTTTAGACTGTTAACATACTTCTTTTCAGATTTAATTCGTTTTTTTCCCCTTAAAACCGAATTAGAAATAAGTTATAGTTAAGTATGAGCACATCATGAAGTTTCTCAGTTAACAAAAACTCAAAATATCAATAAAGGTGTTAACGATGGTTACGATGAACCTCGACAATATCTTTAACCCCGAAAGTATCGCCGTAGTAGGAGCTAGCGACAAGAAGGGCTCCGTAGGCTATTCTTTGATGATTAACCTTACTCAAAAAGGGTATGATGGCAAAGTATATCCAATCAACATTAAAAAAGACGAAATTCTTGGAGTTAAAGCATACAAAAACGTGGGAGAAATCCCCGAAAAAGTTGACTTAGCAATTATTGCAACCCCCGCTAAAACTGTTCCTTCAATAGTAGAAGAATGTGGCAAAGCAGGAATTATTGGACTAATAATAGTTTCAGCAGGGTTCAAAGAAATCGGACCCAAAGGCAAAGAGCTAGAAAATCAGATTGCCGAAATCAAGAAAAAATATGGTCTTCGAATAATTGGTCCGAACTGTCTTGGAATTATTCGCCCAAGCAACAAACTTAACGCTACTTTTTCAAACAAAATCCCCAAACCCGGAAACATTGCAGTTATTTCCCAAAGTGGAGCCTTAGGGTCAGCAATGTTAGATTGGGCAATTAATGAAAACATTGGATTTAGTAACTTCGTTTCAATTGGATCCATGTTAGACGTAGACTTTGGTGACCTAATTGATTATTTTGGAAATGACCCCAAAACCAAAAGCATACTCATGTACATTGAAGGCATCACCCAAGCCAGAAAATTCATGAGCGCTGCAAGGCACTTTGCCCGTACAAAACCTATAATTGTAGTTAAAGCAGGAAAATTCAGTGAAAGCGCAAAAGCTGTAGCCTCACATACCGGCGCATTGACAGGCTCAGACATGACCTATGACGCAGCACTTAGGCGTGCGGGAATAGTTCGAGTTGAAGACATAGGAGACCTATTCAATTGTGCAGAAGTTTTAGGTGTTCAACCCTTACCCCAAGGACCACGACTGGCAATAATTACTAACGCTGGAGGTCCAGGAGTTATGACTGCCGACTCAGTCATACAAGAAGGTGGAAAATTAGCAAAATTAGACCAGAAAACTATTGATGAACTTAACCAAGTTTTGCCTCCCTTCTGGAGCAGGGGCAACCCAATTGACATTTTAGGGGATGCCCAAACAGACAGGTACGAGGCAGTTCTTAAAGCGTGTATAAAAGACGAAAATATTGACGGAATGTTAATAATTTACACGCCTCAGGGGGTAGCCGATCCTGTGAAAATCGCCAAGAACATTGCGCTAATTGTAAAGAAAAAAGGTATTAACAAACCTGTTTTGACTTCATTTATGGGCCATGAAGAGGTAGAAGAAGCAAACAAGATTCTTAACCAAAACAACATTCCGACTTATTCCACGCCAGAACAAGCGGTTAAAACTTACATGTACATGCACCAATACAGTCGCAACCTTGAGATGCTGTACCAAACACCTGAAGAATTGCCCGTAGACAGTGTTCCACCAAAACGTCCAATTAATGTGATTATTAAAGAAGCAGCAAACCAGAAAAGAGAAATTCTTACAGAAACAGAAGCAAAACAGTTACTCGAAAATTATCGCATACCCATCGTGAAAACAGTTATCGCCAAAAACGAAAATGATGCAGTTAATGCAGCATCAAGCATTGGGTATCCAGTTGTTATGAAGATTCTTTCGCCACAAATTGTTCACAAGTCAGACATTGAAGGCGTAATACTGGACATCAATTCCAAAGAGGAACTTGTTGATTCTTACCGTAAACTAATGCAAAGGGCAAAAGAAAAAGTTCCAAACGCAGAAATTCAAGGTGTCACTGTTCAACCAATGATTAGTAGAATAGGCTACGAAGTTATTCTTGGCGCGCAAACTGATTCTTTGTTTGGTCCAGTAGTCTTGTTTGGAATGGGCGGAGTTGGAGTTGAAATCTTCAAAGATGTTACCATTGGGCTTCCACCATTGAACCAAAACTTGGCAAGTAGAATGATAGAAGAAACTAAGGTCTACAATATGCTCAAAGGTTTCCGAAACATGCCCCCTGCAAACCTTAAGCTTTTGGAAGAAACTATTGTTCGATTCTCTCAAATGCTCATTGACTTTCCACAGATAAAAGAAGTTGACATCAACCCATTATTTGTTAACGAAAATGATGTTATTGCCCTTGATGCACGAATCGTAATTGACATAGAAAAAGTCTTCAAAAAAGTTGAACCCCACGCACATTTGGTAATTAGTCCATATCCCAAAAAATACGAGACTGTTTGGAAAATGCGGGACGGCAGACAAGTCCTATTGCGACCTATTAAACCTGAAGATGAGCCGTTATGGTTGGACATGTTCAAGAGTTTCTCAGAAGAAGCAGTACGTTATAGATTCTTTAATTTCATCAAAGACACGCCCCACGAAGTTCGAGTTAGATACTGCAACATCGACTACGACAGAGAAATTGGAATTGTAGCAGAATTTCAAAACGGAAAAAGACAATTCTTGGGAGTTGTTAGATTAATAACTGAACCTGATGGTAAAAACGGAGAAGTCGCATTTATTGTTTCAGATAAATGGCAAAACCTTGGTTTAGGCTCCAAGATGGTAGACTACATCATTGAAATCAGCAAAGACATGGGTCTGGATACAATTTACGCTGAAATGCTAAAAGACAATTACAGGGCAATTCGACTGTTACGGAAGATGGGGTTTACTATTCAATACGACGCGGACGTCGTAAAAGCTTCCCTCAACCTGAAGGAAGAATTACATTAGCACGAAAGCTTCGTATTGAAACAAAAAACAGTAACCAGCAAACCAAAACTCGCTGGTTTTCTGGTCTTTTATTTTTTTAACTATATACACAATTAAATTTTAAACAAAATGTTTTGTAAATAAAAACAAGGAGCCTTAGTATAAACTAAAGCTGAAAATTTGCTACTGGACTGCTTCTACTTTCTTTACTTCAGATATCTGTTTTTTAAGAAAGTTTTCAACACCCCATTGCAGGGTCATGGCAGACATTGGGCATCCGTTACATGCACCTTTAAGTTTGACTTTTACTACGCCATTGTCAAATCCAACATATTCGATGTCACCGCCGTCAGCCTGTAGTTGAGGTCGCACTTGTTCAAGAGCTTTCTTAACTCGTTCTTCTAAGGGTTCACTCATTAGATTCACCATTACAGTTTGGTAGGAGTTTAGAATATAAACAAGAATAGAAAAAGTTTTTGATTTCAGGTAAGTTTGTGTTACCTGTTCACCACTAATTAGGTCAAGAGAATCATTTGAAGAGCCTATCAAATAATGTCAAAGGATCAAAAAATGTTTGTATCATTGTTATTTTGGAGAATGGTTTAATTGTAAAATGTTCTTAGCAACTGTTTTTCTTCAACTGGAAGTGGACTACAAAAAAATCCTTTGTGCAGAAAAAAATTCCAATAATATACATTTAGGGCAATTATCCAATAGAACATTTTTGAATTATTTATTCATAAAATGTCGCTTCTGAATGTTGCGTTAGTGTCTTTGTTGAATTGACAAACGTTGCAAAAATTTTAATATTTATCAATTATTCATTAAATTTTAGTTAAACAATTGTTTAGTACTTTTGTTATTTTTTGTTCATCTATAAATCTTTTTTACAAAAAATTTATATCAAAGTTTTGGCATAAGGAATTTGGGGAAAAAGACTATGTTGCCTTGTATGCTACTGTTCGCACTTAGGAATCAAAGTTTTCCTACAAAATAAATTGATGCTTCTTGTCAGATCGTGTTAACTGATTTTTCCTACTTGAAGCGAAACAAATGTTTCGGAGGTGCGTCACCGCCCTAGCCCCAAGTGAAGGGCAGAAAGAGATCACACGGGGATTAAAAGCCGTGTTGAAAATAAAAAGGAGGAAAAAACAAATGAATACAAAAACAGGTATCTCTATTGGAAAAAAATGGTTTTTGCTTCTAGCTGTTTTTTCATTGATTTCTTCAACATTGGCAATGCCCATAGTACTAGCTACTTTTTCCACATCAAATGCTAACCCATGGCCAACTAAGAACCATGTTAATCCTGTGGAACCAAAAATTGCGGAATTTAGAGCAAAAGGCATGACAGATGCACAAATAACCGAGGAACTTAGAAAACTTGGTATGGGTTGGGACCCAAAGTCAGGCGCAACGGGTATAATCGGCAAGAGTCCGTCGCCAGAGGAATTAAAAGGTCTGCCCCGTACTAAATCGATGCCCGCCAGTTCTAGTTCTCGATCTACTATCCAGAAAAGCGTGGCCTTTGCCACTCCAACGTGGGATTACACTGGAATAGGGAATTACATGTATCCTGGAAGCATGCCTATAGACGATGATGAAACGCATACTCATTACGTTACTACGCACCTTGGAAGACCCCACCCATATTATGAGTGGACAGAAATAGGTGTCGCAGCTTGGAATACAAGTGCGTATGTTTGGTACTTCACTTACGACAGCGATGAACAAATTGATGGCTCTAACTGGGATTTCCATGGCATAAAAACGAATATGAACACAGCGGACGCATATTCTATAGTGCTGAATGGTACATATGATAGTAGTTTCGGTGGTTATTGGTACGACATTTATTTAAATTGGAATTGGAAACGGAATGGACACTTAATAGCTAGAGGGAATGAAGCTAATGATGCCAACGAAATATTTTCTGATACTGGCGTTTTTACAGAAAACTCGGGTTGTAAATTCCATGACAACTATCTGAGCAATTATTACTACAGTTGGGTTAACTGGAACCAAAACATTGGCTACGAAGTTTATGATGCCCCGGGTTATATGGACTGGGACGTTTGGATCGATGAAGAAAGATATGACTTCGAATCTTGGACTGAGTGACAATAGAATCCACACCAAAACAGTTCAATTTGGATCCAACATATGCCTATGTAGGAAAGGGTAATCAGAACTCTACGGTAATTGATTCTAATGGAATTTTATTGTCACCAATAAGTCAATATCCGTCCACTGTCTACTTTAACATTTCACGACCCACTGTGAAAAATATAGTGTGCGACGCCTTTCTCGAAGTTTTTAATGTAAAGATTGAATCAGACAAAGGATCTGCTGAAAACTTCATTTTCTTCACAGGAACAAATGTCATTCCTTCTTTCTCCGATGCTGAATTAAATATCCTAACTGAGGGTGTATACGATTTAATCGACCGGACTCTCCGCGATGGCGTCAGCGGTAACTTCCGACATAATTGGACTGCTGATGAATCCATATTAAGTGCAAAAGTCGGATCTTATGGAACTTTCACTAACTACAAAAACGGTCTTGGTCTTTGGAGTGCTGGGAAACCAAACAATATTTCGGTTACTTTCTACAGAATCGGTTTCGTAACAATTACGAACGGAGCCATCTCAATTCGACGAGACGCGATATGCATAAACCACAAATCACAAATTCAACTCCAAGAATACGACAGTGGCTTTCTAAAAAATGAGTTAGTGCCAATAGATAAACTATCACAAAATAACCGATTTCAACTAATAGTGAGATAGCAATAAATATACTTCCCCTCTTTTTGTGTTTAGGTAATTTTAAAAAGTTTAAAAATTAAATAATGTAAACATTGACATTATATAAGCTAAAATGTGTTTAAATTATGAATTTTTACTTCATTTTCTTTAGTCAAGGTTTCTTGACAAAAAAATGTTTAAGTTGATATTATAGAATATATTCAGGGGAATTGGATGTTGTGTAAGAAGCTGCTTTTTGCAAGCGTAATGTGTATTTTGCTCAGTTTCCCGATAATTAGTTTGGTTGATGCATCTTCGGTAATGTGGAGTAGAACTTATGGTGGAGCAGATGATGATATTGCTTATTCGTTGGTTGAGACTTCTGATGGAGGATATGCTCTAGCGGGGTATACTTACTCTTTTGGGGCAGGCTCTGCTGATTGTTGGTTAGTAAAAACTGACGCTAATGGAAACATGATGTGGAACAAAACCTATGGGGGAGTAAATTATGATGTGGCTTATTCATTAGTTGAGACACCTGACGGAGGATATGCCCTAGCCGGGTATACTTACTCTTTTGGGGCAGGCTCTGCTGATTGTTGGCTAATAAAAACCGACGCTGATGGGAATATGGAGTGGAATCAAACATATGGTGGAGCAGGGGACGACATTGCTCATTCGTTGGTTGAAACATCTGAGGGAGGATATGCAATAGCTGGTGGTAAACTGTTGGTGAAGACTGATGCATATGGCAACATGGAATGGAATAAAACATATTCTGGATTGTCAGCTCGTTATTTAATTACGACATCTGATGGGGGATTCGCGATAGTTGGCGGAACAAACATTAAGATTAATTATGCTGAAGCTGATTTTTATTTAATCAAGACCGATGCATACGGGAACATTGAGTGGAACCGAACATATAGCAAAGAGGTAGATTATGCTAAAGCGGTAGTTGAGACGTCTGAGGGAGGATATGCAATAGCAGGCTCCTCTGGGTTCTGGACTGCTCGTGCCTGTTGGTTGGTTAAAACTGACGAGAATGGGTTGATGAAATTGAGCAAAAACTACGGTGGATTATATGACAATTATGACGAGTTAGCTAGTTCTTTGGTTGAAACGATAGATGAAGGATTTGTTTTAGCGGGGCAAACAAATTCCTTTGGTGCGGGGGGCTATGATTGTTGGTTGGTAAAAACTGACGCTAATGGGAATATAGAGTGGAATCAAACATATGGTGGAGCAGGGGACGACATTGCTCATTCGTTGGTTGCGACATCTGATGGCGGATATGCAATAGCAGGAGAAACAAGTTCTTTTGGTGCTGGAGGCTCTGATTTTTTGTTAATCAAGACAAATGAACAGGGCATTATTCCAGAGTTTACCCCATGGACAATTGTACCCTTGCTATTAGGGGCAACCTTGATGAGCATTATTTACAAAAAAAGACTTTCTAAAACAGCTGATTCCTAACATTTTTAACAATTATTTATAAAACAGTTCTTTTTTCATGGTTTTTCACCAAAATAGCTTTTTTTCCCTATTTTAGATTTAATGTATGGATATTGAATTTTTTGTAGGGGAATAAAGAAAAGAAAACTTTTAGTCAAGCTTCTTAATGGGATTATTGCAACTGCTGAGGATGACTAAATCCCAGAAGATACATCATAACCAGTCACAATTGATCAACAATTTAGTTGAGCATGCCGATTTAGTTGCTAATTGTGTAATCTTTCTGATAAGTTTATAAACATGACGTATGTCATATTACTGGGGGGTAATAAATTTATGAAAAAACAATCCACAACAATTCTAATGTTATTCGGATTAATTTTAACCCTTGCGATAAACCCCGTTACTGTAACATATGGAACACCAACCGACCTTGGCGAAGTGGAAGTCCGACAATACCAAGGAGAGAATCTTTCTTCAATTGACGCTTTTCGAGAAAACTCGATAAGGTCCACAATACGTTGATAACGAAACCTACCGTCTAAGAATTGGCGGCTTAGTTGAGAATGAACTAGAGTTTACCTACGACGAAGTGGTAAATGGTTTTCAAAATTACAAAAAAGTTGTCACATTATTCTGTGTAGAAGGCTGGAGAGCACACATTCTGTGGGAAGGAATCCTTTTTGAAGATTTATTGGAAGATGCTGAAGTTGACCCCAATGCAACTGCAGTAATTTTCTATGCTTACGACGGATACAGCACTTCCTTGTCCTTAGATTACATTTTTGACAATCACATAATGATTGCATACAAAATGAACAACGTGACTCTTCCACCGGAAAGGGGATACCCGTTCCAGTTAGTAGCAGAAAGCAAATGGGGATACAAATGGATAAAATGGATAACCGGAATTGCCTTATCAGATAATGAAAACTTCAGAGGATTCTGGGAACAAGCAGGATACGCCATAGGTGGAGACCTTGAGGAACCATATTTGCAGCCTTTTGATCCACGAAATTAAATTCCAGAATTTTCAACTTGGATGATTCTGCCAATATTTGGGATAATTGCCGCAGTTGCTCTAATTGCTAGAAAAAAATACTCTCATCAATTAGCCAGACAGTAGACAAACCATGAACCCTTAACTAAAAGCATTGACGAGTCAATAGCGAAGAATAAAGGTTTTTACCTGCGAATGAAGTGCGAACTTGTTGAGTTGGTCTTATTGAAGTTTGGGTTTCATGTTTCGATTTCAGGTTCAGTTGACATGGCAGTAGACCGAGCAGTTAAACTAGGGTGTACGACTTTTCAAATTTTCACCAGAAGTCCCAGACAATGGTATTCAACTAATCTTGACTCCGAAATTGCCAAAAAGTTTTCTGATAAAGTGAAAGAAAACAATATCCAGCCAGTTTTTGCTCATATGCCTTATCTACCAAATTTGGCGTCCCCTAAAGATGATGTCTACGAAAAATCTGTTAAAACCCTTGGTTCAGAACTGAAAAGATGTGAACTATTAGAAATTCCGTATTTAGTTACTCATCTAGGTAGCCATCTTGGAGCAGGTATGCAAATTGGTTTTGAAAGATTGATCCATGCTATCAATCAAGCACTCACTTTGACCGATGAAGTTATGCTTTTGTTAGAAAACACTGCTGGAACAAAAAACAGCATGGGAAACACCTTGGAACAAATTCAAGAGATTATAAAAGAAGTAGATCACCCGGAACAGGTTGGGGTGTGTTTTGATACCAGTCACGCTTTTGCAGCAGGGTATGATTTTAGAACAAAAGAAGCAGTAGAAAAAACAGTAACTAATATTGAAGAGACCTTCGGGTTTGAAAAGCTTAAACTCGTTCACCTTAATGACTCAAAAGGAGATTTGAATTCTCGAATAGACCGCCATGACCACATTGGAATGGGAAAGATAGGAGAAGATGGTTTTAGAAACATCCTTGCAAGCAAGTTGCGTACTTTGCCAATTATAATGGAAACTCCAATAGATGACAGACGTGATGATATAGGAAACTTGGAGAAACTAAAAGAGCTGTATAAAAAATAATAGAGGAAACAAGAGTTCAAGATCGTTTTTCGATTGGATCAAACTCTCGTCCAAAGGCGCCGATGTATTTTGATGTTGGGCGAATCAAGACAGCATCAGAATATTGCTCTAATGTGTGTGCAACCCATCCAGTGACTCTGCTACATGCAAAGAAGGAAGTAAAGAACTCTCGTGGAACACCCAAAGCGTGCATAACAAGGGCAGCATAAAAGTCTACATTGGGAAAGATTCCTTTTTTATCGTGAACTGTTTGTTCAATTTTTTTGCATTTGTTGTAAATTTCTAAAGTGTCTTTTTGGTGGCACAACTGTTCAGCTATTACTCTGAGATGTTTTGAACGGGGGTCTTCTGTTTCATAGACTCGATGGCCAAAACCCATGATTTTCTTTTTATCATCAAGCATAGTTTGAATGTATTCTTCAACTTCGTCTATGCTGTTTATTTCATACAACATTTTCATGACCCGCTCACTGGCTCCACCATGAAATTCCCCTTTCAGAGTCCCCACAGCAGAAGTCACAGCAGAATACAAGTCGGAACCAGTACCAGCAGTAACACGAGCAGCAAAAGTAGACGCATTAAGTCCATGGTCTGCATGCAGTATCATGTAACGCTCCATAGCAGTTTTTTCTTGCTCATCAGCAGGGCGTCCACGGAACATGAACAAAAAGTTTTCAGCAAAACTATTTCCTTTAATTGGGACAACGGCATCTTGGTTCATGCGAGTTCGGTACAAAAATGAGATTATTGTAGGAACTTTGGCAATTATGCGAACAGCTCTTCTTTTGTTAGCTTCATCAGAAGTGTCGTCTGGTTCAGGATCAAACTCTCCAAGATGTGAAACTTCAGTGCGCAATACCTCCATAGGATGGCAACTAGTTGAAGCATTTCTGATTCGGTTGACAACAGGGAGAGGCAACCTCATTTCAGAGAAAAGATGAGAGCGCAATTCAGTTAACTCATTAGTTGTAGGCAACTTATTATTTAGCAGAAGATAAATTACTTCTTCGTAACTTGCTTGATCTACAAGATCATCTATATTATAACCTGAATAATACAAAATTCCCCGAGGGGCTACAAAACTAATCTGAGTTGTAGCAGCAGCAACATCCCTCAGACCGCGGATTACAACTCGTTCACTTTCAGCATCAGTCATATTATCCACACCTCTTGTCCTGTTATATCATTAAGACATATTTTAATGTCGTTTTTTCCTAGTTTTCGCTCAAATTACGGTCCATTCGTTTTACAGCATCATTGCAAAGAGCATGAAAAGAATTCAACACAGATTAACAAAAGCCTAACTAGAAATAGACAGAGAAGAGTTATAGCCCAAAACAAAGTTAACAACAGAAAGGAGGCGCTACAGATACAAATAAGAACAGTTGCTGCAATTTTGGCGTGGATTGTAGTTGCGTTGCTCTTGTTAAATGGAATGATAAAATCCCAGCTAGTAATAATTGCAGCCATTGTTTTAACGGTGATAGCAGTTTTGCTCTATTTTAGTCCACGTTTTATTAAAAATAAAAAAGCCCCGATTAAAAAAACAGAACCCATGAAAGAATAAGACTCTAAAAAACAATATTTCTAGCGGTCATAGGCAAATCGTCAAGAAAATTTATAGGTAAATAGATTTTTACTGTTTGAAACAAATTTATGGTGTTTAAGGTTATGAAAAAAAAATTCATGTTTTTATGTGTACTATTGGTTACTGCTTTGCTTGTTGTGTCCCCAATTACCGGAGTTTTAGCACAACAAGATTCAGACAATGACGGAATTTCTGACGCAAAGGAAAATGAATTGGCTGCAAAATTTAAACCAGTTCTGCATTTTGCATCCGGTGAAAAATTTTTCCCAACTGATCCAAATTACCACATTCAAAATTCTGAGCTTTACATGAAATCTGGCGAAACAAACATTCTAGTTGATAATTCCCCAACAATAGCAAGCATTGCCCAGTACACCACAGAGAGTTACTTCTTGAACAACACTTTAGGATCCTACGAAGCAATAGCCCAAAATTATGAACAAAACCGAGAAATCTACGGAGATAAAATTTACGCCCGCGTTACTTCAGATGCACAATACATTGTAGTCCAGTACTGGTTCTTTTATGCTTACAACCCTGGAAGTCTAAACCAGCATCAAGGGGACTGGGAAATGATACAAATAGTTTTGGATTCAAGTGAAACCCCATTGTATGCAGTTTATTCACAACATCATTCAGGACAAATTGCTCAATGGCGAGATGTAGAAAAAGTAGATGGAACACATCCGCGAGTTTACGTTGCGTTAGGTTCCCATGCTAACTACTTCAGATATTACCAAGGCAAACTTGGTCTTGAAAGTGACACGGTAGGAAACGATTACACACTAAACCCCGAAGACCTAGAAACAATACTTTTAGGAGAAATGGGAACAGGCAATCATCCAGCATCCCAAAATTGGCTTGCATTTGGAGGGCGATGGGGCGACTGGACTGAATTAGCAGATGCCTATATGGGTTTTGCAGGTCCAAACGGTCCAGGACATGGAGAGAACACAGATAAATGGTTTAATCCAGTTTCATGGGGAAATGAGACCTTTCAAGTAGACCAAACTTGGTTCACTGCTAGCATGTTTGCGTATTATTTCCTTTACATTTTTGCAATAATTCTGGTGATACGCGTTGGATTCAAAGCATGGAAGATAATAAAAAACAAGAAAAATGGAAAACTCGGAATACTAAAAATGATTCGTTCAAAAGCATCAATATTTGTAATTCTAGGACTAGCAGGAGTAATAGTTTATCTTGTTGCCCTGTTTTTGCCCTGGTATACATGCACAGGAAACATTCAAACAACAATGCTGAGCACTGAAGGCACAGTAGAAATTGTTACACTTGACGGGGTTAACGGACTGCGAGTTAACATGCTTCAAGGCAATCAGGGCTTAACTCCATTGTTTGGAATAGCAATCCCGTTCAGCATAATCTTTCTTTCCAGTGTACTGCTTAATGCATTAGATATAATCGCAGCAGAAAAACCAAGCAGCCTTTCAAAAAGTTACATAATAAGCGGCATTACTTCATTAATTCCAGCAATCCTCATTTTAGGAGCCGTGATTTCCTTGACCGTATTGATTGAATCAGTTGCAGGAGCGTTTTCAGGCGGACTAGTATTACCTCCCCAAGTAGCAGATATTGTTTCAGCGATTTCATCATCTCCATTTGGAGGAAATATAACCCAGGCAATAGACTCCAATGGAACTGCAAGCATAAGTTGGGGCTTAGGCATTGGCGCGTACATGTTCATTGTGGCAGCTACAATCAAGATTGTTGCGGGAATAATGCTTAGAAATACCAAAGTAAACGAAACAGATTAATTACACAAGGGGCTAACAAAAAACCCCTTTCCTTTTTTTCATATTTTTTTATTATTAAATTAAATATTTTATTTTTACAAAAAGGAACAAATAAAATATATAAGTAAACGCATACTAAGATAATTTATAAAAAACGTGTATTTCATAAAGGTTATATCGTTTTTTGATGGAAGTGTCTTGTCACAAATTCTGAGGCGAAAAAGAAATGATAAAAACAAAAGGAATTATACTAACAACACTTGTTTCAACAATTATGATTTTAGGATCATTCACCTGCTTTGTATCTGCAGCTGAATCTAATCCAACCATCTGGGTAACGATTCACAGAATTCAAGCGACCCAAAGTAGCGAATACAACAGTTATTGGAAATACAGCATAACAGTAAATGACCAAATAACAGATGCACAAACACAAGATTACACCTGCCAAAAAACCGGTGATGACATCATCATTGACAGAGATGACTCATTTACTGTAAAAAATCAAAATGTCTACATCACATTAACTGTATACAAGAGTGAACAGGGAAAATATGAAACAGCTGACATCAGCAGTTTAGGCACAGCATTTGACTGTGTATACAATTTAGCAACAAATGAGATAGGTGGCGAAGAAATAACCGTTGAAGACGGTTACTATAAAACCTCAGGAGATTATGATGGAAATTTAAACGAAAATGATGCAACTGTTTGGTTTGTAATTTCTGATAATTACGATGCCCCCGTAGCAAACGCTGGGGAGGATCAAACAGTTAGCGTCAGAGAATTAGTCAATTTTGATGCTTCATTGTCTAAGGCGTCAGAGGGTTCATCTATTGTTAAGGTGGAATGGGATTTTAATGGCGATGGAGTTATTGACGCGGACAAAGAAACTGCATCATTCAGATTTAATCAAAATGGAAATTATACATGCAAATTGATTATAACAGACAGCATAGGTGTTACCGATGAAGATACATGCATCATTAGGGTTATGAACAAAGCACCAATAGCATCATTCACATTTTCCCCTGAAAACCCAAGCATCTATGATAGCATTAACATTATTGACCACTCATACGACAGTGATGGAACAATAACTTCCTGGTTCTGGGACTTCGGAGACGGAACAAACTCAACAGAACAAAACCCAACCCACACATTCAAAGAAAAAAATGAATATCAAATAACACTAACAGTAACAGACAATCAAGGAGCAGAAGACTCAAAAACTCAAACATTAAATATGACAAACTTGCCACCAGAAGCATGTTTTGAATGTAACACCACAGACTTCCAAATTGGTAAAGAAATCCAGTTCTTGGACAACTCAACAGACCCAGAAAATAAACTTGTTTCATGGCTCTGGGATTTTGGCGATGGAAACAGCTCTAATCTCCAGACTCCAACACACAAATTTTTAGAAAAAGGAGATTACAATGTAACCTTAACTGTAGCAGACGATGAGAATGCAAATAGTACATACATTATCACGATCTCAGTTATCGAACAAATAGAAGATAACACAGCAACGTTGTGGATACTTGCTGTAGCTGCAATAGCAGTAGCATCTGTTGTTTTCGTGACATTATTTTTAAGAAACAGAAAACAGAAAAGTTTCCCAGAAATGTTTACAGGGTCAAAAGACCCTGAATTTTGAGCGCCAAAAGGCGCTTAAAAAAACCTTTTTTTGTTTTAACGAATCAGCATTGGAAGGCTTGCGTCTTCAGTTAGTTGAAGGGCTTCGTCGACTTTGTTGAAGTATTTGAGTACTGTCATTCCTTTTTCAGTTACTGCATAACGAATTTTGGTTTGGTTTCGTTTCTTGACTGTGATCTGTTCTTCAACTAGATTTTGTTGAAGAAGAAAATCTAGAGTCCCTTTCAGGACACTGCAGTTAACGTTAGCTTTGTACATAATGTGAGTTAGTTTCATCGGTCCATTTTGTGCCATGACTTTAACGATATCGATGTACATTTCCATTTTCGATCTTCGCATTTTTTGTTAAACCTCGGCATTTTTGAACAGCACATAAAGGAGCATAATTTCCAGCTTTGAATGACCAAAAATCATGTCTTTCCATTATGTGAGCAGACAGCTACTTACAACGGTTTTACCTAAAAGGATTGTTAAGTCACTAAGATATACTAGAATATTATGTTCGATGTTAAAACAGCATTTCTTTCAAAAAAACACAATCACATATTCAGGAAATTTGCCCAGTAAAAAAGCGAATATTACCATAAAAATGACAAAATAAGCACAATTCAAACAAAATAGGCATCTTGCAAAAAACCGTTAAAAAGTCAAAAATCAGGTGTAAACCAATAAACAAAGATATTTAGCGGAATTAAAATCAAAATGATCCGATTACACGCATTGGCTTATTTATCAGGCTCGAAAGTTGATTTAAATGATTTTTTTCTATAGCTGCCAAAACTGCAGTTGCTGGACCTGCAGATTTTTTAAAATCAATTTCAGGCAAATCTAACTTAGCAGATAAGCCTGAATCTTGTGAAAGCACATTTACTTCATGCAATATACCCTGGGATCCGACAGGAATCACTTCATTAACAAAGTCAGAATTAATCAACCTAAGCAAGTCCTTTAAGTCTACAATTTCACCACGTTTTTCTGCGGGTAAAACTTCATTTTTCACACTAGGGCAACCAATTGCAATAATTAAATTATCAGGGTGAGACAAACCAATTTTTAGCTTGTTTTTGTGCGCTAAACCAACAACTGTAACCCCAATACCTGTTTGTTCTACAGGAACAGTTTTTTCCATGCTTCCAATTACAACCAAAGAATCATCCAATTGAGCAAGTTTGACTTCGTTGTTTATACCTTCAACAATTTCCGAGCCGGTTGGGTCAGGTTCAACACCTAACGTGTTAGTTAAACAAACAGGTGTTGCCCCAACAGCCAAAACTTCCATTAGAGCCACCCTTGCAGTGAACCTGCCAAGGGTGAAACCGCTTACTTTGACTTTGTCTAAAGGTTTAGGTCCAATTCCGCCTGCAGAATCACATCCTATAACCATAACTGAGTTATTATTGATCTCAAAAACTGAGACATCACGAGCAGTTTTGATGGCTTTTGGACAAAATGAACTTTTGCTCATGTTGTAATCCTTCTGTTTCTAACTGCAACATACAATATCGCTGCGATTGCTGCGTTTAAGCTAGCTGCCAACAATAATGGAATAGTTACGTTTGTGATTGTTGCTGCCCAGCCTATTGTTGGAACCATAATTACTGAAAGAACTGTATTAATTGCCACTGCTGCAGCTGCACCTGGTATGAATCCCCATTTCTTGTTTGATTTATTTACTAGACCCATTGCTCCACCAGCTAATGCCATTCCTATGGCTATAATATAATGTAAGGTGCCTAATGGAAACCCGTTTACTACTGCTGTTACTATGTGTCCAAGTCCAGTAATCAGTAAACCGTCGATTACTCCAAAGTAAAGTGCAGCAAAGAATCCGGGACTAGAATCTAGAGCTATTGTTGGAATAACAGGATAAGGAGAAATGAAAGAGCCAATAACACTAAGTGCAGTAAAGATTGATATTCGCGCAACACGTAAAGCGCTTGAAACTTTTTTTGTATTATTTGAGTTTGATTGATTATTCATGTTTAGTTCTCCATCTTGGTTGATGGAAAGAAAAAATAACAGATAAAAACCTTCGTTTACGTATTACAAATGTAGTGTGAGTTGCCTGAAATGGATGTTGTAAATGTTCGGTTACCCAGTAACGTAGTGAAAGATTTAGAAAAACTAGCAAAGCGGCACGACCTTAGCAGATCAGAAATCATTAGACAAGCACTGATTGTTTACATACATTTCGTGGAAAATGTAGGAACCTTACTGCGCCCAACAATATTTCGAGTTAAACCTGCTCAAATTTCCTACGTAACAAGGGGGGATGTTTCCATAATGAAAATGCCCACCGGTCACGCAATTGTCGTAGGATCATCTTCATCAGGGGGAGTCGGACCCAAACCGATGGACAAAATAAAAAGCACTGGTGAGATAGTTGGCAAATTTTTAGCGAGAGTTGCATCAATGGACGTTGCCGCTACAGGGGCGTTTCCTGTTTCCGTTTCAGTTACCCTAGGGGTAGAAAAAGAACCCACGGGCAACCAAATCATCGAAGGAATACAAAAAGAAATCAGAGGATTAGGGTTAGAACCCAATCAGGTTTTGAAAGAAAATACTGAAGAAAATTTTGAAACCATACAAACAGGTGCAGGAATAACTGTTGTAGGTTTGGCAAACGAAGATGAACTAAGGCTTGCAAAAACAGTGCCAGGAGATTTTATAGTTGCTATAGGTGAACCCAAAGTAGGAGATGAAGTAATTCCTGCCGAAGCCAGAGGAAAAATTGCTAACCTTAAAGATGTGACGGCATTGACTAGAAAAAAGTTTGTTCACGATATTGTTCCGGTTGGTTCTTTTGGCATCAGTCATGAAGCAAAAATGTTAGCATACAGTATTGGTAGGCAACTAAAACTTGACGATAACACCAAGCTGGACTTAAACAAGTCTGCTGGACCAGCTACAGTTATTTTAATAACAGTAGACAAAGAAAAACTAGACGAACTGCAGTTTTTTATCCAAAAACCCATCAATGTAGTAGGAGAAGTCCTGTAAAACAAATGGGGTTGTTCGAAGAAATTAAACTAAAGTTTACAAACAGTTTATTTTGTGTGATTGCAATTTGCTTCAAGTTGAAGCTCTTTGACAATTCGATGCAGAATCAAAGATGAGTTCTCGTTTATCAAAGGCAACATACTCGTCAACACTGTTACTATCGCAGTAATCCTTGTTACAGCAGCTATTCCTTACACTTTTTATCCCAAATACATTGAAGGATTAGGCGGCAACGCATTCATCGTTGGAATAATAGGTTTTGCAGCATATGTGACGTTAGCCTTGGTTCAGATTCCAGGGGGTTATCTTGCAGACAAGTATGGAAGGCGAAAACTAATAGTAACAATGACTTTCGCAACCTCAATAACATATTTCTTATTTGCCATTGCTCCAAACTGGCAGTTCTTCCTGCTTGCAACAATACTACAAAACACGTTCATGATTTACCAACCAGCACTGCAAGCGCTTGTAGCAGATTCTACACCACCTGAAAAAAGAGGCATGGGGTTTTCCATCATCAACCTTTTGCATCATATTTCAATTCCGTCACCCATAATTGCCGGCATACTAGTAGTGCAGTTTGGAATAATTTCGGGAATGCAGATTGGTTACCTGATAGTCTCCATAGCGTTTATTGTAACTGCAATAATAAGAACAAAATTCAAAGAAACCTTGAAAACAACATTTGAAGGAAACCCAATAAAAGACGCAATCAAAAACATTCCGAATTCGATAATCGAAAGCACAAAAGCCCTAAAAACAGAATCAAACCCGATGCTGTTCCTTTTTGGCAGCTTTGCAATCTACCATTTTGCATGGTACATGTGCTCAATATACCTAGTCGTATACGCTACAGAAATATTAAACATTCCCGAGCTTAACTGGGCAATTTTAATGACCTGGTTTTCCATAGTAAATGTAGTCACAGCATTGCCCTGCGGCAAAATTGTTGACAAAATCGGGAGAAAAAAACCACTAATTGTAGCATGGGTTCTTTTTATTCCAGGACTTGTTGGATTTGTTTATGGAAACCCAATAATTATTGCCATAAGTTTACTATGTTTTGGCGTCGCATTGATTTTAGCAAACAGTGCGTATCCCGCGTTAATTGCAGATTTTGTAGTCAGAGAAAAACGTGGAAAAATAATTGGAAGCACAAACTTCTTCTTTAACATTCTAAGTGGACTGGGACAGCTCTCAGGTGGAGTAATGTATGAATATGTGTCACCGGAGCTTCCGTTTCTGACGTCTGCAATCTTGTTTATTCCATGCTTAATTTTGACGTTGTTCAAGGTAAAGGAACCTACAAAAAGGGAACTGTAAAAATTACAAAAAGCCTGAAGTTTTTAGGTCATCAACTGAAATTCCTTCATTATGCAGCACAGTAGCAACTAATGCTCCAAAAACTCCGATGTTTCTTAATTCTTCTAATTCAGTGAGACTGCTTATTCCTCCACCCACAAGCAACTCAAGTTCAGTTTTTTCAATAATTTTTTGGATAAGGCTCAAATCAGTTCCATATTCAGTTCCTACTCGACCTAAATCCAAAGAAATAATTTGGGTTATGCCTATGCCCTCAAGTTTTTTTACAAAAGAAAAAACATCCAAAGACGAGATCTCTTTGGATTTGCTTAATAGTTTTCCTTCTTTTTGGTCTACACTGACTATTAGCTTATTTTCGCCAAAAGTGCTGATTGCTTGGTGCACAAAATCTAAGTTTTTCAAAGTTTCTGAGCCAACTACAAGCTTTGAAACTTTTGCACCAAATATCTCTTCAGCACGATTTAGGTCTGATGTCCCTGCATCAACCATCAAGTCAAGATTTGTTGTTGAAACAATCTGCTCTATCACGTTCAAATTAATCGAGTTAGTTAATATTGCATCCAAATCCGCTAAGTATAGGGTAGTGAACCCCAACGATTCGAAGCATGCAGCAATTTCAAAAGGATCTGTGGAATTACAAAGACAGCTTTTTAATGGCTGATATTGTTTCCTTTGTCCACGTATGCCATGGACTGCAACACCATTTAAAACGTCAATTACAGGAATAATTTTCATTACGAGCCACGTTAATACAAACAGACAGTGAGGGCATAGTTTGAACCTTTTGATAGTTGAATGGATTTCTGGCGGAGGATATTCAGATCAAACCATCTCAAGCAGCATCCTCAGTGAAGGATACAGCATGCTACGAAGCCTAATCAGCGACTGCAAAGCAGCAGGACATAACGTTACAATATTTCTAGACAGCAGGCTAGCAGCATTTAATCTACCTAACAAAGCAGATAAAATAATTTCATTGTCTTCTCGTGAAGATTTCTACAAGAAAGCAAGAGAGCTTTCCAGTTCAGTTGACGGCGTTTATGTAATTGCCCCTGAATCAGACCAAGTTTTAGAAACCATTGTTAAAACAGTAGAAGAAGCGGGTGGAACATCACTTAATTGCTCATCTGAAGCAATAAAACGGGTTTCAAACAAGATGACAACTTATGAAACCTTGAAGAATTGTGGATTACAAGTTCCTGAAACAATTGTGGTAAACACTACTAACGACCCCAGCAGCATTAAGAGCAAAATCAAAAAGTTGGGTTATCCTCTGATCTTTAAGGCTCTTGATGGAGTTAGTTGCGCTGGATTAAGCATTGTTAAAACAGAAAAAAATATTCCAAAAGCATTAGAAAAAGTCAGACAAGAAACCACAAATAAACAGTTTATTGTTCAAAAACGTGTCAAAGGAAAAGCTGCAAGTGTAAGTGTATTTTCTGATGGAAAAAATGCAGTAGCGGTAACTTTGAATCAACAGTTTGTTACTTTGACGACCCCCGATGAAGATTCATCATACTATGGTGGAGCAATTCCTTTCAAACATCCTTTAGAACATGAAGCATTAACTACAGCAAAAAATGCAGTTGAAACTTTAGGCGGATTAAAGGGTTATGTGGGAGTAGACATGGTATTAACAAACAAGGGACCTATCGTGATAGAAGTTAACCCTCGCCTTACTGTATCGTATGTTGGGTTAAGAAAAGTCGTGAACTTCAATGCTGCACAGGCAATAATTGATGCAGTAGTCGATAAAAGATTACCAAAAAATGTGCAAACAAAAGGTTACACGTTTTTTTCGAAAATCGAACTACCTTCAAGTTCTCAGAAGACCACAGAAACGTATAACCTGAAAGAAATTGTTTCACCTCCGTTTCTGGTTGAAGAAAACAAATTAGCATACACCTTTGTTGTTACTTGCTCAAACACTAGTAAGGGTGCTCAATCGTCATTTTACAAAACGAAAAAACGATTGTTAAGCAATTACAAAGGTGATTAACATGGTAAACATTCTTGGTTTAGATATTGGGGGTGCCAACACAAAGGTGACATTTCTGAAAACCCAAGAAGGCAAAGTAATCGAACTGAAAACAATATTAGAGTATTTTCCGGTATGGAAAAATGAGAGAAAGCAGCTTTCAGAACTTTTAAATCAACTGAATAAAAAGTTGGTAAACTCTGTCGTACTGGATGGCGTTGGAGTTACAATAACTGCAGAGCTTTCTGATGCATACCAGACAAAAAAAGAAGGAATCAACCACGTTCTAGGTTCGGTAACCAAAGTTTTTGGTGCATTCCCAATTTTTGTTCTTGACGTTGAAACTAATCTGCTAACAGTTAAAGATGCCTTGAAAAATTACCTTAAAGTTTCATCTGCCAACTGGGCAGCAACTGGTTGGCTTATTTCAAAGCTAATTAAAAACGGAATAGTTACTGATGTGGGAAGCACCACAACAAGCATTATTCCAGTTATTAATGGAAAGGTAGCTGCTAAGGGTAAAACAGATTTAGAAAAGCTCCAGAACGGAGAACTTGTGTATTCAGGGTCTTTGCGGACAAATGTTGCAACAATAGTTAACGTTATTCCAGTAAAAGAAAAAATAACACCGGTTTCTTCAGAGCTTTTTGCCCAATCAGGGGATGTGCATCGGATATTAGGTAACATATCAGAATCAGAGTATACAGTGCAAACTTGTGATGACAGAGGAAAAACCAAAAAAGAAGCCATGGCTAGATTAGCGCGGGTTGTATCTGCAGATACAAACATGCTATCTGAAGAGGAAATTATGGGCATGGCAAAGTTTGTTTATGAAAAACAGGTTAAACAAATCGCTGACGGATTGGCACAGGTTTATGACAGAACTAAGTTATCTAAAGAGGAAACAAAAATTGTAGTAACGGGGATGGGAAGAAACTTTTTGGCAAAAAAAGCTGCAGAAAATCTTGGCTTTACGGACATTATTGACATGAATGAAATTTTGGGGGCTGATGCTTCAATTGCTTCACCATCAGTTGGGGTGGCACTTATGGTTGCAACTAGATTGGAGGGAAAAAATGTAACGTGGTAGCAGTCTTAAAGATTGGAGGAAGCCTCTCTGAAAATCCTGCTAACCTAACAGAGTTGTGTCATCGATTAAGTGATTTCGCTAAAGTTCATAAAATGGTCATTGTTCCAGGTGGTGCAGAATTCGCTGATACCGTAAGAAAAATTAACAAAACATACAGACTGTCAAACGAGGTAACTCATAAAATGGCTATACTTGCAATGGATCAATATGGACTGCTTTTGTCAGATACCATTTCAGAGTCTTACGTTACTTCTGACCTAAAAGATGTTAACATGATATCAAAAGGAAAAATACCGATTTTTTTGCCATCACAGATCATGTTTCATGAAGATCCATTGGAGAATTCGTGGGACGTGACTTCGGATTCAATAGCAGCTTACGTTGCTGGAGAGCTGCAAGCTGAAAAATTAGTTTTAGTAACTGACGTGGATGGAATCTTTTTAGAAGCCCCAAAAACAAGGAAAAGCAAGCTCTTTGAAACGTTAACTGCTAAAGAGTTGCAGAGTTGGAATAAACGAACAAGCGTTGACAAAACATTACCAAAAATGCTCCAGCAAATAAAAATGAAATGTTACGTAGTTAATGGAAACCATCCTGAAAGAATTAAACATATTTTAGAAAACAAGAAAACGGTTTGCACTCAAATTACAACTTACTAAGAGCAAAAACGAAGTCTGCTACTTTTTCTTGTTCAAGTTTACCTGATACGCGATCTTTTTTTGTACAAACTGCACCCCTGACTCCGATTATGTCTGCCCCCAAACGATTTACTCGTGAAATGTCTTGAGGAACCAAAGAACCAGCAAGTGCCGCCAATATACTGTAATTATGAGCTTGAGTAACAAACGTGGCGAGTTGAGAATCATCTAGAAAAGTGAACAAGTTACTTTTCCCATCTTTTACTTTAACGTCAATAAGTGCACCATCAGCCCCTGATTTATGGGCAACTTCAGGAAGTTTCAATGGGCTTACGCATCCAACATTTTCAAAGTCTGCATATCCAGAAGCAATTACCTTTAAGTCAGAGTTGTATTCTTTCACTGCTCTAACTACTTCAATCATCAAAGTGGTTGCTTCTTCAACAGTTTTTACGCCAAAAAGTCCGGCTTTAACATAATCTGCTCCCGAAACAGCAGCCCCCAAAGCAGCAAGAGAAGCAGTTCCAGGCAAATTAGGCAAATCGCCTATAGTTGCACTTAATTCAAGATTTTTGGGCATTACCCCCTTTACTTCACAAATTACGTTCGGAAAATTGGCGCCAAGTGAACCTTCTTTAGGGTTTTTAACGTCGATTATGTCTGCTCCGCCTTTGATGCTGTCTTCGGCTTCGGTTTTGTTTACAACACTAACTAAGAGTTTCAATAAGGTTCACCGTCTGATTTCTTTTCAGGCAATCAAGTCTTATATTCTTTAAGTTTAACAAGAAAACTTAACCGCCCGTGGACACATAGAAATAATTGAAATGAAAAACGACCATGTTAACAATATGCAAGTTGCAACCCTAGGAGGGGGATGTTTTTGGTGCCTAGAAGCGGCCTTCGAAGAAATAAGGGGGGTAGTAAAGGTTGAATCAGGATATTCGGGAGGAACCACACAAGCTCCAAACTATGAACAAGTCTGCTCAGGAACCACGGGACACGCCGAAGTGGTTCAAGTTACTTTTGATCCAGCTACAATATCATTTAAGGAGATTCTGGAAATTTTTTTCACTGCCCATGATCCCACAACATTGAACCGACAAGGAGCAGATGTAGGTACACAGTATCGTTCAGTTATTTTGTATCATACTGAAAAACAAAAAGAAATATCTAAACGAGTTATTGAAGAGTTTGAAGCATCAAAAGTTTGGGACAACCCCATTGTAAGCCAAGTTGTGCCTTTCAAAAAATTCTACAAAGCAGAAGAATATCATAGCAAATATTTTGCCCAACATCCAGACGCCGGATACTGTAAAGTTGTTATTGCACCAAAGATTGCCAAGCTAAGAAAAAAATATAGAGAAAAACTGAAGAGACATTAACGTTCAATTGGCTTTTTAGTATATTGCACAATAAGTGATGTTTTACTAACAAAAACTCAAAAAAATAAATTATTGTTCAATAGTTTATAAATAATTAGAACGTTCGTTCAATTGTCTAGAAATTTTTATATATGAATTTACAATATCATACCAGTTGGTTGAATAATCCATCCAAAGTTTATGATATTGGAGATTTAGTAAAATGACAGAAAAACTTCAAGAATCTGATTACATTGATCTTTTGCCAGAAGTCAGAGCTTTAGTAAATAAAGTTGTTGAACAAAACATGGCAGAAGGTATCCTGTTTTCAGCAGGCACAGACACAAGCATAATTGCATATGAGGCAGTAAAATCCAATCCAAAGCTCAAAGCATTAACCCTTGAGTTTAAGCACGGAATCCCCAAAGACAAAGAATATGTAGAAAAAATGGTTGACTTTCTTAAACTCAATCATGGATTACTGGTGTTTGGTCACGACGAAATGGTTGCCGGTGCAGCAAAAGTTGTAGAAATTCTAAAAACCTTTGACCATATGGAAGTTAGAAACAGCGTGCCTGTATACATTGGCTTGATTGCCTTGAAAGAAAATGGAATAAAAAGCGTCTTCACTGGTGATGCCCTTGATGAGTTATTTGGTTATCCTTGGCAGTTCCATTTGTCTGACGCTGATTTTGCAAAAGCATTATCTGACATGTGGGCTATGATGCGATTTTCTGCCTTACCCTTAGGCAAGGCTGTTGGAGTTGAAGTAAAACAGCCATACTTAGATCCAGCCTTTCGGGAATTTGCAGAAAAAGTCCCAATTAAACTTAAAGTCAACATTAAAGACGGAGAAAAATTCGGGAAATGGCTTATGCGCAAATCATACGAAGACATAATTCCGAACGAAGTAGTTTGGCGAGGAAAAGCCCCCTGTGAACAAGGAACAGGAACACAGGTTCTTCCACAATATTTTGACGAAAAAGTTTCAACCGAAGAATTTGAAACAAAAAAGAAAAAGTACCTCGAAGAAGATGGAGTCAACTTGGACACTAAAGAACAACTAGTGTACTATGAAGTTTTCAGAGAAAAGTTTGGAATACCATCTGAAGTTTACAATGATAAAAGTGGAAAACAGTGTCCAAATTGTAAAGGATACATTGATAAAACTACTGACTTTTGCAAAATCTGTGGAAAATATCCAGTTTAGAAGACAGGAAGTAATGCAAGAATGAAAGTTGCTGTTTCATGGAGTGGCGGTCTCGAATCATCACTGGCGCTTCATAAAGTTATAGAAGAAGGACACGATGTTATCTGTTTGGTTACCTTTGTTTTGGGTAAATATTGGCCTGCTATGGGTCATCCTCCGAAGATAATGAAACGTCAAACAGAATCAATCGGAATTCCTCATCTGTTGGTTAATGTTGATGAACCTTTCAAAGAAGGATACCACAACGCCATTGCTGAACTAATTAAAACCCAAGGAATCGAAGGCATAGTCACAGGAGATATCTATGTTGTCGACGAAACTCACGGAAACTGGATGGAAGACGTAACTGAAGGACTGGACATCAAAGTAATAGTACCCCTATGGGAACAAGACACCTTCGAAGTTTTGGATGACGAGATGTCATCAGGATTCAGAGCAGTATTCACATGTGTAAAGCAACCATTTTTCACAAAAGAATGGATTGGTAAAGAACTAAACCGACACACTGTCAAAGACTTGTTAGTCCTAGTCAAAGAAACAGGCATGGACCCCTGCGGAGAAAACGGTGAATACCACACCATGGTGATTGATGGACCCCTATTCAAAAAGCCAATATCGATTCCCGAATTCACAAGAGAACAAGCACAAGAACGCTTTTTTATGAAAATTAAAGAATAGCCTCTCATCCGCTAAACTTACAAAGTCAGCAGCATTTTTTTGCTGCTTCATTTTTTAGTTTTAAATCAATAATTTATTTTTCCAATTATTTTTGGTTAATGCCAAAAAGGTACTTTTAACGTACAGATTCTTCAAGAAACGAAAAAATGGCGTGTTCTAAAACGTGGACTTAAATTCTAATTCAATCGTTGTAACATTAAAGATAATGATAGCATTTGGTCATTTCTAATTGACACCATTGGAGAGGGATATTACTTGAACACACATGAAGAATCTGAGCTTGATTATAAATTACGAGGAAAAGCATGGAATGTTTATTGGCTTTTGTTGAAAAATGGTCAGCCCATGAGTGTTCGAGACGTTGCAAATGCCCTTCGGTTCAGCAGCCCAAGTGTCGCAAATCATCATCTTGAACAATTAATTCAGATTGGTTTAGTTGAAAGACAAGAAATTGGAGGCAACTACGCTCTTGTTGGCGAAGTAAAAATTGGTGTTCTTCGGCACTTTGTAAAATTTGGTCGA
Source organism: Candidatus Bathyarchaeota archaeon (assembly GCA_024650005.1). GTDB lineage: Archaea > Thermoproteota > Bathyarchaeia > Bathyarchaeales > Bathyarchaeaceae > Bathyarchaeum > Bathyarchaeum tardum. The sequence continues at coordinate 1,118,548 of JANKMT010000001.1, forward strand.
ATGATGTTTCCAAGATACTTTTTTTATGCCTTGTTCTCTTCTGTATTTTATATGAGTTATCTCACACTTTTTGTCGAAGCTTTAACCAGAGAAAGTTTGTTCATAATATTCTTTGGTGCCATAGTTTCATTGATATTTTGGTATGAGGCTTTCCGGTTTTGGCGACTGAAACCATTTTAGATGTTTGTTCTAACTTCTGGAACAGAATGTTCTAACGCTTGGGATAAAATAAGCAAAAATAACAGTTACTAGTAGTGATAAAAGATGCAAAGAGAAATCAAGAAAAAAACAATCACTTACGGAATTGCAGCGGTTCTCTTAGTTACGATACTGGCCGGGTCCATATACAATTTTGGTACCCTGTTTAGTCCAACGCAGCCACTGTTTTCTGAACTTAAAACTTTTTCAAGCTTTGAAGAACTTGAAAATTTTATCACCACGAACATGGAAACAGTGAATCAAAATAGCTATGCCCTTAACACTCTAAAAAATTCAAGGACAGAAAGCTTAGGAGCACAAGACGCAGCAACTCAAGCACCAATGGAAGCCACCATAGCAAACAGTGCTGGAGAATTGTCCGATTATTCTGGGACTAACATCCAAGTTCAAGGCGTAGACGAAGCAGACACCGTAAAAACTGACGGCGAATACATTTACATCGTTTCAGGCAACACCTTAACAATCTTTAAAGCATATCCACCTCAAGAAGCAAAAGTTGTCTCAAAGATTACAGTAGAAGGTTATATCACTGGAGTATTCATCAACGAAAACAAACTTGTGATCTTTGAAACAGAATACAACGTATTCCCATATTACGGAATTGATTCACCAGCAATTCTGGAAAATCAAGACGTAATTGAAGTAAAACCAAAAGACGCAGAATCAACTAACGCTACAGAACCCTCAAATCAAACTACACCATCTAAAGAACCTGAACAACAAATCGATGATGCCATTAAACCAGTTGAACCCTTCATACCAATCATTAGGTATGAACCGCCCACAACAAACATCAAAGTCTACGATGTTTCAAACAGGCAAAACCCAGTTTTGGCTAGAACCGTTACTTTGAATGGAACTTTGTCAGGATCACGCATGATTGGGGATTACGTTTACATTGTTAACAATGAATTTGCTACCCCACCCAACTACGACAATGAAAAAGGCTTTGATATCGTTTTGCCAGTAATCGCAGGTGATGATGTTATCAAGGTAGACGCTAGCGAAATTCATTACATCGACGTTGCAGACGAAATGTATTACATAACAACAATTATCGCAATAGACACCCAAAACGACGCTGCCGAACCAACTTATGAGGCATTTTTGACAAGCTCAACCACTAACATGTATGTTTCATTAGACAACATGTACTTGGTTGCACCAGACACCACTAATTGGCTACTAATGAGCAGTGATGAACAACCAAAACAAGAAACATTGATATACAGAGTCAAATTAGACAAACAAAACATAGCTGTTGAAGCAGAAGGCTCAGTTACAGGTTTTGTCCTTAACCAATTTAGCATGGACGAACACAACGGATACTTCCGCATAGCTACAACAGAATGGACAAACAGTTGGACCCAAGAAACATTCACCAGCGAATCCACAAACAACTTGTTCGTTTTAGACATGAACCTAAACCTTGCTGGAAAACTGGAAAACATTGCTCCAGACGAAAGCATTTACTCAGTAAGGTTCATGGGCGACAAAGTTTACATGGTAACCTTCAAACAAGTCGATCCATTCTTTGTAATCGACACATCTACCCCAACACAACCAACAATTCTGGGATACTTGAAAATACCTGGCTACTCTAGTTATCTTCACCCTTACGATGAAACCCACATAATCGGAGTAGGCATGGAAAACAGCACACTGAAACTTTCACTTTTTGACGTTACAGACTTTACTGCACCAAAAGAAATCGCAAAATACACAGTAGAAGGCAGCTGGTCTAGCTCCAATGCATTATGGGACCATAAAGCATTCTTGTTTGATAAATCCAAAAATCTGCTAGCACTTCCAGTTACAGTAAGCACATACACTGAACGACTAATTGACAGAGACCTCAACACAGACGATATACCCAAGGAAACTAACGGATCAATGGTTGGCGATGAAGAAATAAGAAAAGAAGCAGAAGCTATTGAAGAACGAGAAGCCATAGCAATACAAAGTTCTTACTACCAAGGTGCATACATCTTTGACATATCATTAGAAAATGGATTCATCCTGAAAGGTGACATCACACACCCCAGCAACAACGAATACGAACAAAACGCATACATACACAGAATAATCTACATTGAAGACGCACTTTATACAATCTCAGACCAACTAGTAAAAATAAACAATCTGGAAAGTTTGGAACAAATTACCCAAATCCAAATTTCCTAACCTTTTTCCTTTTATTTGCCCCATTTTTTATTTTTAATGATACTATCCAGACAATAGTTTACAGTTCAATAAGACTCATGATCAAGAAACAAACATGTAATTAGTAGACTGACAACAGGCGATCACAAGAATTATAGCAAAAATCAAAGTTGATTAATCACGTTGCAAAGGTTGCAAAAAATGTGTTAAAGCTTGCAATTTTGGGGTTTTAGAGTTGTTTGAAGACCAACCAATAGTGACAAAACAAAACATTTGTTCAGTAAGCCTTGAATGTAAAAAATTTGTCCAAGTAAAGCAATAGATATCGGAGAAAAATGAATTTTCCGAATGTAAAAATTAATACATTTTAAATGAAAAATAGAAAAAGCATTAACGAGCAGTTATTCTTCGCCCATGTCAAGAGCAGGAAAACCAATTAAACGAATTTTACAAGAACAAGTGTTACATTGAATAACAAGTTCTTCTAAAACTTCCCCGTTGACTTTTTCGTCGAGAATAGTATATACTTCTTCACTTTCGTCTTCAGGAGAAATTGTAACCCCACAGGAGGGGCAAGCAAAATCACCATCCCCATCGATTTGGGTCAGGTCTAGCACAGTTATTGATGATGTTTTTGTTTTTTTCCCGTTTATTGCAGCCACATCAGGCATTTTTATGTCCTCACTAAACTGAAGAAATGAAGAATTATTACTACCTTATTAATATGACCATAAAAATTATGATCCATATTTTTTCGCTTTTTTGCTAACTCCGTTGTATCAAATTTGTGCAGTTAATAGGTCAAATGGCAGGTTTAGCTTTACAACTAGGACATGTCCCATCATGACCATCCCTGAACTTGAAAAATGGAACGAAGTCAATTTCTTTCTCATAATACGTGACTACACGTCTGATAAACTATCTTTAATACCATTTTAAAAACTGAAAAATGATAAATTAATACGGATTTAATGGCTTTGTTGGATAGAACTTTTTTGAAAGACAAAAAGACGAAACTAAACTGACTTTGTTAAGTGCTGATTTCTCATGTTAATGCTTCAATTGTTGCTTTACAAAATTGTGGAAGGTCTCTTGGGTGCCGGGATGTGATTATATTATGGTCTTTAACGACCGGTTCGTCTAAAAATATTGCACCTGCATTTTTTAAGTCAGTGGAAACTGAAACATAACTAGTCATTTTTTTTCCTTTCACAATTTTTGCCTCAATTAGTAGTTGAGGTCCATGACATATTGCGGCAATAATTTTGCTTTTTTTATTTGCTTGTTGAATCAAATTAACAATTTGTTTGTTGATTCTTAATCGGTCTGGAGCAAATCCACCTGGAATAATTAATCCACTATAATCATCAATATTTACTTGTTCAGGAGCTAAATTGGATTTGAAAGTTAGACCATGTTTTCCTACATATTCTTTGTTTGCCAAAGGGGCAACAATGTCCACATTAAATTCTGCTTCTTGAAAACGGTAATATGGATAAACAAATTCACTGTCTTCAAAACCATTTTCTAGGAAGATTATCACGCGTTTCCTTTTTTCCATTTTCAAACCTCATGAACAAACTTCAATTTAAACAGAATGTTTTATTGTTAAAATATCCAAAATAATCAAAATGACACGTTATCTTGGTTTTTTTGGGGTTTAGTTTAGAATTTGGGTGAAGAACTGGTCGATCACGGTTTTGTTTGGACTTTTTAGCACTCATTAAATCACCAAGAATTACTGTAATAAAATATTTCAGATTCACGTAAGGTCGAGCGGAGTCTAAGCCTTGAACTTTTGTTTGGCCCGTTAAACAACGTTTTTGCCGTTTTCCAATCTTTCGCCTTTTTGATTGGATCACTCATTGTTAAAACGCAAAACGTTCTAAGCATGCTCCTCCGCTGACATTATATTGTTTACTCAGCAGGAGTAGTTAACAATATGTGATTGAAGATATTCTATCACAGATTTTTTTATCTGAAAATTAAGATTGATTAATCAGGGGAACAAGCTGAAAAGAAGCAGGGAGACTTTATTCCACGCGCCAGAATAATCCCTGCTTCTTTTCCTGTTTAACCAAGATTTTTTAGATGTTTTTCAGCAGCAGACTAGTAATTAAGAGTATTACAAACACTGTTAATGAAATAATGTTTAACATGACTTGTTTTGTTAGGCTTTTTTGATTATTTGTTTTAGTTAGCACAGAAAATATTGATGCTAATAGGGGTAGGGCAGAAAAAATAATGAATGGTGCCCAGTCGATTATGCCGTTAGCGATTTTTAGGTATGAAATTATGGAAAAGTAGATTGTTGCCGTTAGGGTTGCTAAGAAACTAATTATTTTTCCATTTTTTTGTCCAATTTTTACTACTAGGGTTTTTTTGTTTGCAAATGTGTCGCATTTTATGTCGGGTAATTCAACTGTTACGATAAAAAATAGCCCATAAAAACTTAGGGGCATGAAAAACAAGAAAAACAGTGTGTTGAGTTGACCTTGGGCTACAAAGTATCCCATTCCGGTCATGAATATTCCAACCCCTATCATTGTTGCTATTTCTCCTAATCCTCTATAGGCGAGTTTTATTGGGTTTGCAGTGTAGAAATATCCTAAAAGTCCGCCAAATGTTACAAAAATTGTAAACCATAAAGTGTAGTTGTATGTTATTGTGAAAATTATGCTTGTTACTGCTGATGTTAATAAAAGAGCGATCGCAAGGTTTAATGCAATTTTTTGAAGTTCAGGATAATTTACTAATACTTTGCTGCCTCCAGAGAAGGGGGTTTGTAATGATTTTTTGTCGGTTTGTTGGTCAAAGTAATCGTTGCTAAAGGACACTGAAAGGTGAGCTGATCCAAATATTAGATATCCGAACAAAAATTTTGCTAAATTGTGTTGGGATCCTACTTGAATTGCTAGAAGGTATCCTAGTAGATACAGCAAAAATCCTAAAAGTAAGAAATGCAATCGGGCAAGACGAAGAATTAATTTTATTTTTTTCAATTAACTATCAACTTAGATTTGCAAACTATTTTTTATGATTAATTTTTGAATAAAATTACTAATTGGTTTTCTAAGGATATCTTTGGTAATGTTGTTTTTTAGATTTTGTGATTGAAAGGCAACCCATGTTACATTGCTTATGTTTTTTAGCCCAAGAAACCCTTTGTTACCGATTGCAGGGTAAGATTTTTGCTTGATTCCATTGCTTCATTTTTTCTAGTAACGTTAAAAAATTGGTATTTTACCACCCGTTAAATTCGAATAAATTGATCCATAATACATTAAAACGATAATAAATCACAAAATAGTTCAAACAAAAAAATATTAAATCAGTAGAATGACTTATTCATAATAAAAATCATAATTCACTCAATTTAGAGATAAGAGCCTTTGCAGCATTGCCATCCCCATAAGGATTTCGCCAATCAACAGGTTTTGAAAGCATAATTTCTGAACATTTTAATATCTTATCAGGGGTAGTTCCAGCTAACAAGTTAGATCCAACTTCAACGGTTTCAGGTCTTTCAGTATCATCACGCAAAGTAACGCAAGGAACACCCAAAACACAAGATTCTTCTTGCACCCCACCGGAATCAGTAAGTACAAGCTGAGCATTGTTTTCAAGCTGTAAAAAAGACAAATAATCCAAGGGCTCAACCAAATTAAAACCATTCAAAGATAGCCCAAACTTTTTTAGACTTTTTATTGACCTAGGATGAACAGGAAAAATTATTTTAACATTAAACTTTTTTCTAACCGCCTGCAAGCCTTCTACAATACTACAAAAATTTTCAATATTATCAACATTTTCTTGCCGATGAAGAGTAACCACAAAATAATCTCCAGATGTAAGACCAAGATCATTCAAAATAGTAGTTTTAATTTTTGAAAGTTCCAGATTTTGAAAAACAGCATCAACCACAGTGTTACCTGTGACGAACACTTTTTCTTTGCTAATTCCCTCGCCAAGAAGAATTTCACGGGATTTTTCTGTAGGTGCAAACAGATAATCCGAAGAATGGTCAACTAAAATTCTATTGATTTCTTCAGGCATTTTACGATTGTAACTTCGTAATCCTGCTTCAACATGGCCAACTTTTATTCCTAATTTAACCGCAGCTAATGCACCAGCAAGAACGGTATTGGTGTCACCCTCAACCAAAACTAAATCAGGTTTTTCTTTTTGGAGGACCTGTTCTATTCTAATCAACATTTGACCAGTTTGTTTTCCATGACTACCTGAACCGACGTCTAAATTGTATTTTGCTTCAGACAATCCGAGTTGCTCAAAAAATACTTTATCCATATTGTAAGAGTAGTGCTGTCCGGTATGAAGAACAAAATAATTCAAACCCGACTGCTCACATTCCCGAATAACTGGAGCCATTTTGATAATCTCTGGACGCGTCCCAATAATAATTGAAATCAGCATCCATTAACCCTCTAAGTATAAAGTTGCGCATATAAATTGCATCAAATTTATGTATAACTATCCTTTTTGCACTTAATTAGAATAACCTGTAGTAACTATAAATATATAAATTATTACTGAATTGAAAAATTAAAAAACGCTAAAACAAACAATTCAAACTATTTTCAGACCACAAATCAAAGAAAAAAAAACAGCAATGAGCCCAACCAACCCAATAACCGAGTTAAAAAATACAATGCCATCATACTTTTTGATTTCCAATATTAAGGATAGATAATGTATCCAAATCAGGCTTTATTCTTATATCCGAAAATAATTACAATTAAAAATCCTACACCTATTATTATAACAGCGGTTACAATTTCCACTGGCTGTAGAATTCTGTCGACGTCTACAGTGAAAGTAATAGTTTCAGTTGCTCCACTGTTTCCATACAAGTCTTCAGCGTAAATTGTCAAGTTATGTAATCCATTAGTTAAATTATATAAAATAATTGAATCTACAATGGTAATATTGGATTGCCCATCAAGGCTGTATTTTAACGATGCTTCTTCATTGACAGTGAATGATAATGTAATGTTATTTGTCACAGAATAAGTTGTGTCAGGAACAGGTGAAATTATTTCAACAACAGGGGGAGTGGTGTCAACTGTAAAGAAAATTTTGCTAGAATTTCCCGTATTAACCTTATTAACATCAGTAGCGTAAACAACAATATTATGAGACCCATCTGACAAAGAAGAAAGCTCTATATCACCGTCAATAGTCTGATTACGTGCCCCATTTAAACTGTAACCAACCCAAGAAAATTCCTCACCTACAGTAAAATTAAGATTAACACTATTTGTCGAATATGTTGAATTGATTGGAGATAAAACAGAAACGACAGGAAGGGTAGTGTCAATTGAAAAGAAAATAGTTCTAGAGCGTCCAGTATTATTAAAATTATCAGTTGCATACACAGTAATATTATGAGACCCATCCGGCAAAGAGGGAAGCGTTAAATTACCAGTAATAGTCTGATTGCTTGCACCATCCACGCTATAACCGATCCAAGAAACCTCCTCACTCAAAGTGAAAACAAGAGAAATTTCAGAAGTAGGATATGTTGTGTTTCCAGGGGGCCATACAATAATTGTAGGCGGTCTAGTGTCAATCGTAAAATAAACAATTTCGGATTTTCCAGTATTTTGAGAAGCGTCAGTAGCATAAATAACAAGAGTATGCGGACCGTCAGATAAAGCCCAAATGGTAGAGTTGCCCGTAACGGTAATGTTGCTTGCACCATCCACGCTATAACCGATCCAAGAAACATCTTCACTCACCGTGAAATTAAGACCCAAATTTCGTGAAGAATAAGTTGAATTTCTTGGTGACGATACAACCACGACAGGGGGCTCAGTGTCTGAGGTACTTAGTGAAATTTCAAAAGTGACAATGTTTGATACTCCTGTGTTTTCAAATAAATCTGTGGCATAAACAACTATATCATGAGAGCCTTCTGATAACGATGAAAGGGTTACATTACCAGTAATAGTCTGATTGTCTGCACCGTCCAAACTATACCCAATCCAAGAAACCTCCTCATTTAAAGTAAAAGTTAGATCAACGTCACCTGTGGAATAGGTAGTGGATTCAGGAGAAATAATATAAATTACTGGTACAGTTGAATCTTGTGCCCTGACCGTCACTAAGTTTGTTTGAGCCATTAAAATAACTATTAAAACTGCTAATGTGCCTAGAAGCCGGATTTTTTTAGCGAAAATATTAGTCTTCATGTTTTAATCGTTTAAACTTCTCTTTTCCAAATATAAAGTAATATCGAATTTAATTATAGATGTTTATTCAGTGGACCGTAAAATCAAATGCTTTTTGCTCATAATCACGAGCTACAGTTAATAGCACATCAGTAAATTTGTCTAGACTTATCCGTGTTGAAAAATGCAAGTTGTCATTTTGTTTGGTTCTGTTACTAACTAAGTAACCAAAAGTTCCATCAGCAATTTTGGTGTTGTTTTTCTAATGCACTAATTGTGGTTTTGTATGTTTGGTATATTGCTTTTGCTGCATCTTTTAATCCGATTTTTTCTTGGGTCGAAAGTTTGTCATATAATGAATACCCAATTGAACGCCCTAATTGAAGTGGCACACTTATAAATACAGGTTCGGGTAATCCATCAACAGTTGTTGATGAAGCAATGGGCAAAATTTCGTTAGTGTCCATTACTATTGCTCGAATTATGTCTCTAAATGCGGCTGCAGGTCCAAATTCTGTTCCACCTATGTTATCTACAATAAGTTTTGAAACGGATTTTACGTATGAGTCAATTTCGTCCTTGATAAGACGTTTTTTGGTTTTTTGCATATACTCATCCAAGGGCAATCTGTTGATTTTTACGGTTGACCAGAGAATTGTTGCATTTGTCCCGTGTTCCCCTCCAACATAACCTTCAACAGATGTGACAGGTATGTTAAATGAAGTAGCTAATCCGGATTTAAACCTTAAAGTTTCTAGATTAGTTCCTGTGCTGATCACAAATTTTGCGTTGGAATATTTTTTGTAAACCATAGCCATAGCGTCAACAGGGTTTGTTATTATAACATGTTTAGCATTCGGATTATTTGCAGTTAAGGACTTGGCAACGTGTTTTATGATTGATCCGTTTTGTACTGCTAAATCTCGTCGAGTCATCGTAACGCCTGGAGTTCTAGGTTTTCCAACAGAAACAACAACAACGTCAGCATCAGACACTTCTTCATCGGCTTCACAGGCGGTTATTTTTACATCTAATTTCAGGCTGGCTGTTACGTGTTTTAGTTCTTCAGCAAAAGCTGTTGCCAGTCCGGGTTTTATGTCACAAACAGTTATTTTATCTGCTAATTCTGAACATAAAATTGTATATGCAGTTGGTCGCCCTACTCTTCCAGTTCCTATCTGAGCAATATGCAATTGTGATTCCCCACAAGATTGTTACAATTGTTCTTTTTAGATGTGTCCCTTTTCAACTAAATATGCGTTAAGGGCTTTTTTCCAGTTTCTTGGTTCTAACTTGTGTTTACAAAGTTTTGTACTTGTTAACCCCGAGAATACTGGGCGTTTGGCTTTTCCATAATTAGGGTCTGTTTTTATTGGTTTTATATCAGGAGTCAATCCAGTTAATCGAAAGATTTCTTGGGCAAACTGATACCATGAACAATATCCCTCGTTTGTTGCATGGTACACACCAAAAGGAATTTTCAGTTCCAACATTCCTTTCAATATTTCCCCAGCATCTTTGGTGTATGTAGGGCTCATCCACATATCGTCAACAACAGCTATAGGATCGTTGTTTTTTGCTTTGGTTATCATTGTTTCCACAAAGTTTCCGCCTTTGCCGCTAGCTCCTGCTTGTCCGAATACGCTGGCTATTCTTAAGATGTAGTGTTTTGGGTTTTGACTTGTGAAACATTCTCCCGCTAGTTTTGAGATTCCATAAGTGTTTATTGGTTTAGGGATATCTTTTTCAGCGTAGGGTTTGTTTTTTTTCCCATTAAAAATGTAGTCAGTACTTATGTACACAGAAATCGCATTGATTTCTTTGGAAATTGTCGCAATATTTCTTGCACCTAATGTGTTTACAGAAAAAGTTTTCAGTGAATCCTCTTCACATTGGTCTGTTTTATGGAAAGCTGCAGTGTTTACGATAACATCAGGTTGATGTTTTTTCAAAACCATACAACTGGCATAATCAGCTACTTCAATGTCTTTATGAGTTAAAGGAACAACTTCATGATTAGTTTCGAAAATTTTCACTAAATCAGTGCCTAATTGTCCGTTTGAACCGATAATTGCTATTTTCATAATAAAACGCCATCTATTTCTGTTGACTTAAGGAATTCTTGCATTTCTAAAAGATGTTTATACCACTTGACAGTTATCATCCTCGGGTCATCTGGATTTAATGTCCCGCTGTTAAGAGCATTAAACACGTTTTTTGCCCCTTGTTTAATTGTTGTTTCAGGTTTGAAATTCAAGGCATCTTTGATTTTGTTGAAGCTCACTCGATAACTTCGGGTGTCACAGTCACCATACCATTCATAATTAAAGGGCAGGTCACATGCTTCGGCGACCAGTTTGGCTAGGTCAAAAATTTGTATGTTCTGATCATTGCTTCCAACGTTAAAGATTTGCCCACTAACCAATTCAGGTTCTGTTTCTAAGACCTTAATAAACGCACATGAAGTATCTTTTATGTTAACGAAAGGTCTCCATTGTTTGCCGTCACGCATTATTGGAATTTTTCCATTTTTGTAATAGCCTAATGTCATTCCGTTGATTGCTAAGTCAAAGCGCATTCTGTGTGAAAATCCATAAACTGTAGCTTGTCTCAGAACAGTTGGTGAAAAATTTTTGTCAAAAAGGGGTATAATTTCTTTTTCTGCGAGCACACTAGCTTTTGCATAAGTTGTTAATGGATTCAAATCGGATTCTTCGTTTATTATTTCATCTTGGAAACCATAAACACTGCAGGTGCTTGCAAAAACGTATTTTTTGATGTTATATTTTTTTGCAAGATTTGCTACGCGAACACGTCCTTTGTAGTTTATTTCCAAGGTTTTTTGTTGGTCAAGTTCACCACAGGGGTCGTTAGAAAGAGCCGCCAAATCAAAGACTGCATCAATATTTTCTAGGAGTTTTGGGTCAAAAAATCGGATGTCATCTTTAACAATGGTTATTTGGTCAGCTACCTCTTTTAACGAGTCGGTTCCGAAGAATAGGCGATCAAGAACGGTTACGTTGTAGCCTTTTTCTAGGAGGATTCTGCTCATAACTGAGCCGATGTACCCTGCTCCGCCAGTTACTAAAATGTTCAAGTATACCCCAACTATTTGTTTGGTGATTGATACCAGTCCCAAGGTTTGCCTACACGGGGATCATTTTTTTTGCCATTTATTTCTGTAGGAACTACACAGGGGTCATTCCATGCTACACGAAGCTCATCAGGATTGTTGTAGTCATACAGTCGGTTAACAAAATACACAAGCAATGACGGTTCATTGCTTACCGTTTTTGTTCCGTGCAAGTATTGTCCAGGTATTCGCACTACTGTTGGTTTTTTGCCGCTTGCAACAACTTCAGCCATTTTTCCAGTTTTTTCATCGTAGGCACAGATTTTCATTGCCCCTTGAACTACTAAAAAGTGGTCAATTTGACCTCGTGTGTGCTTGTGCCATGCACGGACAATGTTAGGATAACTGTAACTCAAGTTTATTTGGTTTACTTGTTCGTCTTCAAGAAATTCTTTCCAGTCTGTTCTTAAAGCTTCACTGAAAAATCCGCGTTCGTCAGGTAAAATGTTAATTGGATACGCTTTTACTCCTTTAAGTGCATATTCTTTCATAATTCAACCTCCGAGTAGTCACCCACATGAAGTTTTAAACACCCATTCTTATGGTTTCGAGTTATTTTAGCATTTTTTCCTATCAAACTTTCTTCCAGCCTATCGACACCCGTTATTTGTGCATTTTCTAAAACAACGCTGTATTCAATGGCGCTGTCAACAATTTTTGTTCCATTACCTATGCTGGTGTATGGACCAACAAAAGAGTTTTCAATAATACAATCGCTTCCGATGGCACAAGGTCCTCGAATGGTAGAGTTAATTATTTTTGCAGTTTTTTGTATGGCAACACGTCCTTCAATTTTGCTGTTTTCAACGGTTCCATTGATTTGCTGTTGCATGTATTCGTCCAAAACTTTAGCGTTTGCTGTTAAAATGTCATCTTTTTTGCCGGTGTCAATCCACCAACTGTTCAAAATTTCTGCTTTTACTTTGAATCCCATGTTTATCATTTCTTGGATAGCGTCAGTGATTTCAAGTTCTCCCCGCCATGAGGGTTTAATTTGTTCTATTGCTTTGAAAATTTTGTTTGAAAAAATATAAGTGCCAATTATTGCAAGGTTTGATTCAGGGGTTTTGGGTTTTTCAACCAGTTTTATTATGTTGGAGTTTTTGTCGAGTGTTGCAACTCCAAACTTTGATGGATCTTCTACTTGTTTTAGTATGATTAGTGCGTCCATGTTTTCTGTTTCGAATTTTTCAACAAATTTTGTTAATCCTTGCCCTTGTAAGTTATCACCCAAACCCATTATGAAATCGTCTTGTCCAAGAAAGGGTTTAGCAGTTTTGACTGCATGGGCTAGCCCCAAAGGTTCTTGCAGAATGTATGTCACATTTGAGTTCCATTTTTTTCCGTCTTTGATGTAGTCTTTAACGTAATGTCCAGTTTCAGGAGCTATTATCACACCAATTTGGTTGATTCCTGTTTGGGTTATCTGGTCTAAGACGTAACCAAGAACAGGTTTGTTAGCCATTGGAATTAGCTGTTTTGCTAAAGTAAACGTTAAAGGTCGCAGCCGGGTTCCTTTGCCGCCACTGAGTACTAATGCTTTCAAGTTTTACACCAACTGATGTAGTAGTTGGTGAATATTAGATTAAAATTTTGTTGAGTTCAACGAGGTTTGATGTTTTTAAATGTATAGTTGATTGTTTGTTCAACATGCAATTTTATTACAAAAAGGTAACATTCAAAAGGGGTTAAGCCATTCTTTAAAGGCAGGAGAAAATCTCAATAATGGACAATTATGAACCTAAAGTTTGTAATGGCGATCTTCAAGAAAAAGATGTTACTGTAATTCAGGCGATCCAAGAAGAAAAGTTAACAAATTTTAGTTTTGAGGGGTTAAAAAGAAGACTAGTTATGCACCCTGAAACCTTGTCCAGGACATTAAACAGGCTAATGGAACAAAACCTTATCAAAAAAGAGCCAGAGGGTTACGCGTTGACTACAAAGACAACTGAACTTTTCAAAGACTCGTATTCGGTTCAAAAAACCGGGTTAGCCATGAATGTCTTGCAAACTTTGCTTCCAAAAGAGCAGGTAACCCAAAAAGTTGTTTCAAACCTTAAAGGAAGATGGTTTGGAACATTACGCTGGTTAGGTTATTCAGAAGCAAACGGTGAAACAATGTTAAAATGGATAACAGAAGATGGAGAAACAATTATTTCTGCTGTATTCGGTCAAGAGAAACTGAAAATAAACGCTAAAGTGCTCTCAAAAAACCATGACAACTCAGTTCTAATTGCGACAAATCAGTTAATGGGAAACATAACAAAACTAATGTCGAACAGTTTGAACAATTAAGATCCACTTTTAGTTTTTTGGTTATGGAATTAACCCTTTGTTGGTTTCATATTTGTATACTTGAAATGTGACTTGATTCTAGGATTGTTCATCAACAAATATGTCCAAGCAACTAGAAACAATTGACTGTAACTCAAAACTACATGAAGTGAAAAAAATGAATTCAATACAATTTGGGGTTGACCAGAATTCTATTCTGTTTAAGCCAATAAATCCTGCCAATCCGTATGTACCTTTTAATCCGGTTAGACCTAACCCCAGACCACCAAGACCCATCTAAAGCAATTTTATTTTTAGAGAACTAGTTTGTGGTTTCTAGCCTCAGTAGAATCTTTATAAAATGTGCTGAGAATATCTTACATTACTTAACGGGGGAGCATGCTTAGAACGTTTTGCGTTTTAACAACGAGTGATCCAATCAAAAAGGCGAAAGATTGGAAAACGGCAAAAACGTTGTTTAACGGGCCAAACAAAAGTTCAAGGCTTAGACTCCGTTAACAATAAAATTCTAACGAATTGTTACAAGTGTTGAAACCGTTACGAGGTGAAATGAATGAAAAAAGGAACAGTAAAAAAGTGGATATCTGATCGAGGATATGGATTTATTGAAACTAAAAAACTAAACGATCGAGTTTTTGTGCATCGCAGTGATTTAGTGGGTGCAGCATATCTTCAAGAAGGAGAAAAAGTCCAGTTTGAAATTGAGGAAACAAAACAAGGACCTAAAGCTACAAATGTAAAACCAATATTTTTGTCAGTGTTCTAGCTCTTTTGCGGTGTTTGCCCAAGGGTTATTCTGATTTTTGGTTAAGATACCAACTATAAGAGGGGAAATTAGAATTGTTGTTACTGACAAAAATACTATACTAACTTGAAGATTGGCGTCTATTAAGCCAGGTTCCAATGCTGTAAAAGTGACCACTAATGAAATTGAAAGTTGTGGAATTGATGATACGCCAAACAAGAGCCGTTCTTTTTGTGTGAATCCCATTATTTTTCCACAAAGGTAACCCGATAATATCTTTGACAAGATTAGAAAAACACTAAGAGTGAAAGAGGATAAAAGGTTACCATTTGTTTAGAAGAAAACTGTTAGGTCTGTTTTCATTATTACTTCAAAAAACAAGATTGGAAAAGAAAATTCTTGCAAACAAGAAGACTGGAAATATCAATAATTAGATTATTTTTTCAAATTAAGAATAAGTCGTTACTTAGTAGATATGATTATGTAAATTTAATGATTTCTTGAAAATTAGGGTATTTGGATGAGTTGAAAATTGATTATCAAATACAGTTGTATGAACCCGAATAATGGGACCAAAAGGAATTTGATTTTGCGGATTTTGTGGCGAAACAGTAACATAGCTGCATACGCTCCAAAGGGTCCAAAAAATGCAACCAATAAAAGGTGTGATTCAGGGATTCTCCATCGTTTGCTCATGCTTTTGGGTTTGTCCACTCCGAAGGTTATCAGTGAGATTACGTTCAAAAAAATAAGTAAAATAATTGGGGTTGAAAGTTGAATCAAGTTCATGTGTATGCATATCCATAACGGGGTTGCTTGACAAATGTTCTGTTGATACTTTTATAAATTAAACTGAGAAAATTATCAAGTGGATTTATGCTAAAAATAAGTTTAGACCTTTGGGGGCTGTTGTCTTGTTTTTTGATGGTAACCCAATTTAATTTTAACGTTATCTTAGCGGGTTCGGTTGTTTTGGTTTTAGGATCACTTTTCTTTTTCCTTTGTCAGAAAAGTTGATTGAAGGGACTTACAGCAGATTGGATTGTTCTTGTCTGTTTTGGAGCTAGATTATTTCTTGTAACTGATTAAAGAATCGTTCGAAAACGTTTATCCCTTTGTTCCAAAAGTTTGGTTCAGAAACATCTAAGTTAACTATTTTGCCTATTTGCAACGGGGATACGCTGCTGCCTGCAGACAGGGCTTCTTTTAGTTTGGGTGCAAAAGTTTTTCCCTCTTTTAGGTACTGGTCATACAGAGCGTACACAAACATTTGGGCGTAAACGTAAGGATAATTGTAGAAGCGGTAATTAGGCATAAAATAGTGAGGTTTCATGGTCCATTCTGCATCCATTTCGGGCAACCATGTTACTGCGTTTTTGTAGATTCGACTTCGGGCATCGGTCCAAAGATTACAGATCGTTTGGTAATCCAGATATTCACCTTTTTCAATGGAACTGTAAAGGGTTTGTTCAAACCATACTCGGGCGCTGACCTGAAATGCTGTCATTCCGGCTTCGTCTAAAACCAAACAGAGAACTGCAGTTTTTTCGGCTTTAGTTTTTGCTTGATCCAGAAGTTGGTCAGTTAACAGGAGTTCTCCAAAAATTGAAGCAGTTTCAGCAACGATTGACGGAATGCTCATATTGGATATAGTTTGGTTACGTGAGGCGTACCAGTCATGGGTTGCGTGACCGAGTTCGTGAGCAAGAGTAAAAACATCGCTTAATGTTCCAGTGAAGCTGCTTAGGATGTAAGCAGATTTTCCGTTGTAGTAACATGCACAAAAAGCGCCGTTGCGTTTTCCAAAACGGGGGGAAGCATCAATGTGTTGTTTAGAAAACATTTCTTTTACTGCAGTAGCATATTCAGAGTCCAAACGACTATATGCTTGTGTTACTAGTTCTTGGGCTTGCTGGAAACTGAATTTTTGTTCGGGTGCATCAGGCAATGGTGCTAGGAGGTCATGGTTTCCAAGTTGGGGGAGATTCATGATTTTCGCTTTGAGTTCAAGATAACTGCGGTAAATTTTCGCGTTTTTTTCGATGGTGCGTAGTAGGTTGTCAATTATTGGTTGTTGGGTGTCATTACTGATTAAGCTGGCGTGCATAGGGCTGTCGTATTTTCTTCGTTTGGAAACTGTTACCCAGTCGTTGCATATGCTACGCAGGGCTGAAGCAAAGAGTTCCCCATCCTGTCCTAGGGTTCCATAGATTGATTTGTTGGCGGATTCTCGAGTGGCACGGTCAACATGGGTTAGTAACCCGTTGGCTTCGCCGTAGGACAGGTTCTTTTTTTCTCTCATCACGGTAACTTTGAACATTCTGGTGTTAAGCCATTTACGTTGCAAGTCCTGCCAAGCATTTACGCCGAATTGGTCTTTTTCAATTATTATTTGTTCTTCAATTTCTGACAATTGATGTTTTACGTCACGGTAAACTCGTTCAAGCATATGCTTGTAATTTTGCAATTTGGGGTCAGTGATAATTTTTGGATTACTTTCTAGCAATTTTCCAAGTTCTATTCCAAAAAAGGCAAGCTGCTTGTTCAGGGTTGCTTTTAGTTTGCTAATACGGTCATATAAGGACTGATTCGGGGGCAAAGTCATGTTGGCTGCAAAACACAGACTAGAATACAAACTTAGGTCGCTAAATTTTATTTTAAAGAACTCTATGCTTTTCAGGCATTCAAGTAAACCTTCAGTGTTGAGGTTAACAATTTTTCCACGGTAAGTTTTTTCAAATTGACTTGCCAACTGGGTAGCTTTAATAATTGCTTGGCTGATTTTTGGGTCGTCTTGGCTAGAGAAAAGTTCATTTAAATTCCAACTAATTTGTTGACCAGTCAAAGTAAAGGCTCCTTGTCTTTTCAGGG
The DNA here is from genome assembly GCA_024650005.1 of Candidatus Bathyarchaeota archaeon. Classification (GTDB taxonomy): domain Archaea; phylum Thermoproteota; class Bathyarchaeia; order Bathyarchaeales; family Bathyarchaeaceae; genus Bathyarchaeum; species Bathyarchaeum tardum. Next base: position 1,136,165 of record JANKMT010000001.1, read on the forward strand.
TTAATGATTGTTTAGTATTTTTGGGTTTTGTGCTATATCCAATATACAGAAAAAATTTGTTTTGATATTTGTTTATATGCTGATTTGTAAAATAAGCACGAAATGTATGTTACAGGTTTGTTTTAAGAAAAGGTGTTGCAGAACAGGAACTGGTTGCAGGTTCCTAAACTGGTTCCGGGGCAGTTTAAGTTGGATGAAAACAGGGTTTGAATGTTAGTGAAATCCTTGGTTCTTTCAATGTTCTCATTGGTTCCCTCAATTGTTTACCTTGAAGGGAATTTGATATGCCTTTGAATAAAAATAGTGTGCAAATAGATTTAGGATTAAACATGTGTCCCAGAATTTTTGGACTGCCTGCTCTTGAAAAGGAAAATATGCCTCGGATAAGTATTGAGTTTATTAGAGTTCAAGAATATTTAATATTTTGACCATTTAACTCCACGCTATGCCCTCTGCTTTGCATATTCTCATTATGGTATCCTTGCCAGTAACTGCAGCGACGGGAAGTCCTCCGGGGGGTTGTAACCATTGTCCGCTCAAGAAGATGTTTTTGAGTTTTTTGATCTTGCCTGTATGAACCATTGTTTTTCCATGAATGGTAGGCCAGAATCCCATAAATGCTCCTTTGTATGCATTACAGTACTTCTTGTAGGTATGAGGTGTAGCAACATCAAGCAGTTCGAGTTTACCTATCATATGTGGAAAACGGGCTTCTATAGCGTGTATAACAGCTTGTCCAATGCGGTTTTTTTCTTTTATGTATGCTTTTTTATCTTTCGAAAGTTTTTCCCACTGCAAAAGTTCTGGTTCAAACTGGTTGATAGCGACAGTTATAACAGTATGTCCCTTGGGAGCAAAACGGGGTTCATATCCGTAATGGGTCATCTGTAAGTGTTCCATCGGTTTCTGGTTCTGTTTTATATTTAGTGCTCTCACAGGAAATTTAAATGTCCTTGGGACATTATCCATTTTCCCTGCGTATCCGATAGCGATGTAAATGTTAGATGTTAGCGGATAAATTTCGGGATCGTTGTACCTTTTTTCAAATTGAGGATCGAGATATTTCCTTTTGAGCAGGCAATCATAAAGGACTTTTGCATCACAGGCAACAACAAAGTAATCAGCCTCAAAAGTTCTTCCATTTTGGCATGTTACACTTTTCACGCGGGGTTCATTAATGCTAAGCTCCATAGCTTCACACGATGTTTGTATTGAACCTCCAAGAGAGAGATAACGATTTGCCATACGAAGAGCAAGTGCCTTTGAACCGCCGAGAGGAATTGATGACTGCCCACCAGTAAAGGTTCCTAAAGGAAAAATTACTGAAAAAGCGCTGAAATCACCTTCTGGCAGAAAAGAAGCAATTGCTGTCCTAAGAGCCGGATGTTTGAAGTTTTCTGCAAAACCAACAACACTAATTTTTCCGTATTTTTTCATCACATAACCAGCATCTTTCATTGAAAGGAGAAACTTGAACGTCTCGATGATGTTCATCATGTCAATTGGCTTCCCGACAGGCATCAAGAAAGAATGAAGTTTTTCAATATCCTTACAAAAATTTTCTATACTCTCACTATCTTCGGGAGAAATCTCAAGCCAGCTCTGTTTGAGTTTCTTCAAATCACGGTAAAAATGGACCGTTACACCGTCATGTTCTACAACCATAAAGCTTTCAGGATCATAGATTTCCACGCTGTCAAGAGCCCCAACTTCATCCCATAACTGTCTTAAAGGAGTACCTTCTTTTGTCCCGACCAACCAATGAATACATCCGTCAACATGATAGCCCTGACGATCCCAACCTGTGCATTCTCCCCCTACAGTATGGTTCTTCTCAAGAACTATGCTCTTAAAACCATTCTTCTGAGCAAAAATACCTGCAGTCAGTCCAGCTATCCCCCCTCCGATTACGACAATCGTTTTCATATTAGTTCGCCCCGTCTATTTTTAATTCACTCATTTGACCCTTTAATTATTTTACTATGGTTGAAATTTTGTATCAAGTCATAGGTTGCCTCCAATCTTGGGCAAAAACACATCTACTTTTTTCTGTCCGATGAGCGCTAGCATATTTAAAAATTTTTTGTTACGATTTAATCACAATTATACAGAATTAACATCTTAGATCTCTTTTCTTCTGGAAACAGAAGATTGACATTTTGAAGCATTTCTTTAATGATGGATCTAAATTATCAACCTTTTTTGTGTCCAGTATCAGCAGACCTTGATATGACTTCAACCTTTGCAATAAAAAATCAAAATCCACTTGTGCATATCGATCGTGACTTTCTCGAACTTCAGTATGTTTCCTAAAGAGAGCATCAACTTCGTCAAAAAACAGGATACTTCTGCTTTCTTCAGCTGCTTCGAAAATTTTTGCAAGATTCTTCTCTGTTTCTCCAACATATTTACTCACCACGACGGAAAGATCGACCCTAAAAAGAGATATACCCAAAGTAGTAGCTAGAGCTTCAGCAACCAATGTTTTGCCAGTCCCATTTGAACCTACAAACAACAGAACCATTTTCAATCCAGTAGAGTTGGGTTTTAGAATAGGTTTCTGATACTTCTTTACTTGAGCTAAAATTTTATGAAGTTTATTTGATTCTTCTTTTGGAAGATCTTCAATACTCATTTTTGGAATTATTGGTGTGACAAAATTGGGCAACCCTTCAGTTTCTTGCATATTAACATTGGTGCCAGTTTTCTCATTTTTTGGTATACGATTCTGCTTGTCATCTGCCATCTGTTGTCCCAACTTAAGATATTGTAAGGGTATTTAATAGTGGACTCCCACTTTTCTTATTTTTTGGGATAAGATATTCTCGATAATAGAAGTAACAATAGAAACGATTATGTTGCTACAGCAAAGTTGAAGTTGCTTTAAGCTGTTCTGCCCCATGAGTGTGATAAACTGTTAAATTACATGGAATTTGTTTTTTTGGTTTTTCATTGAATCGGGTAAAGGCAATTTGAACTGTTCGAATTGTCTCGTGTGACCGTATCCACTTTATGGTTATATTCTCGGGTTCGTTGTCCTGATTAACCATTTTCATTACGTATTCTGTGTTTTTATGATCAAATTTGAGGTCCACTCCAAGAATGTTGGTTCCTCTGTCCCCAAGGTTTCTGATTTCAAGTTCAATTAAAAAAGAAAGAGCCTTTGTTTCTTTTTCGTATTCATGAGTGCACTTGATTTGTTTTACCACAAGATTTGGTGTTTCGCGCTTTAATCGCCACAAGTGAACTGCAAGAGAAACAATACCGGCAGTGGTACCTACAATACCTAAAGTTAAATTTATGAAATCCATCGAGATTGACATTACTACTTACCTTGTTGTTTGTTTTAAAACTGCTACTTCAAGTTGCTATTAATCAGGGTTTTGAAAAGATAAACTATACTGAATCCGTTCACTAGAATCCGAATGGCGTTAAGCCAAATTTGATAATAAATTATTATGCCCACGCTAGTGCTAAAAGTATAACACAAGGTGAAAATTACAAAAGCAATGCCCCATTTTTTTGTATACAGCAAGCAGGGAATCGAAGCACCCCAAAGTGCCAGTTCTATCCAATTGTTTAAATCCATGAAATCTTCTGGCAACATCATTAACATTAAAACAATGTTAATTACCGCCCAGATAAGTATCAAATTGAACGTAGTTTTTGACGTTATTTTGTATCTGTTTGCCATCAGATATTCATCAAATCACGTTGCATTGAAAAAAGTTGTATATAAAGTTTAACTTGATTGCTTTTATCATTATATTTTTTCTTACATTCGATGTTATGACATTAATATCCTTTGTTGAAAGAAGATTGACATACACATCACAGGCAAGAAACAGTTCCCTAGTTTAATGGATCATTACGGCTCTTTCAACCAAATGATCTATTAATATAACGAGCACATTATGAACACTCACATGCAACTCTAGACTTTTTTATTGTGCATAAGCTTCAACCAAGTCGCGTGCAGTTACTATTCCCGCAAGTTCTCCATTTTCAGTTATTGGCAATCGTTTTATTTTGTTTGCCGCCATGATAGAAGCTGTTTTGTGTACGCTTATTCCTAAAGATGCAGTAATCAACGGTGAAGAAGATGCTGTGCCCACTGAAACATTCAGGGATTTTCCCTTAGCCAAAAATGTCGTAAGAAGGTCACGTTCTGTAAATATACTCATGTGCGGACGGTCTTTTTTGGTGATTATGACACTACCAATTCGTTTTTCACCCATTATTTTCATTATAGTTTTTATTGGGGTTTTTTCGTCTGCAGTGATAACATGCTTGGACATGTATTCGTCAACTTTAAGGCGTGTTTCAGGGGCATCTGGAAGACTTCGGATAAGATCGGAAGCAGTGATGATTCCTTTAAGATGACCAAAATCAAAAACAGCAAGCCTACTTTTTTGTTTAATCATAATCTGAGCTGCCTTTTTTATTTGAACCTCTGGACCTATCGTGGTTAGAGGATATGACATAACATCCTTTGCAGCAATTTCAGCAGGGTTTTTATCATGGACTAAAATATCGCTTAGTAAATCTCGTTCGGTAACTATGCCTACTGGTGTTTCATAATTTGTTACAATCAAACTACCAACATGCTTATTTCCCATTATTTTTGCTGCTTCATCCATTTTGGTGTCAAGTCCGATGGTTAAAACGTCTTTACTCATAATTTCTTCAACTTTTCTATGTCGCTTGTATTCACGGTATGCACGATCAACAATGCTAGGGAACTCTGTTTTCAAATCTTTTAAAACTCGCATAAACTCCCCTACTAAATATTATGCAACAAACACAGATTAATTTTTGGTTAGAATCTGCTACACAAAAGTATATGTGCACGTTTACCGATGAATTATTTGGGGAATATGTTGTCAGTTTTTAAGAATATTTTGGTTCCAATAGACGGTTCTAAAAGTTCATTACGTGCATTAGATAAAGCAGTTCAAATCGCAAAAAAATTTGACGGAAAAATCATGTTAATCAACGTGTACTGGATTAGTGCCTTTCGGTTAACTCCGTCACAGTTGGTTGATTTTGTTGTGAATATCCGTAAAGCAGGAGAAGAAATTCTGGCAGAAGGCAAAAAAATAGTTCAAACTGAAGGAATTCCTGTTGAATCAATTCTAAAAGAGGGACACATTGTTGAAGAAATCCTCAAAACAGCCAAAGAAGGAAACTACGATTTGATAGTAATGGGAGCCAGAGGAGTAAGCAAAATCAGAGAAATCCTCCTGGGAAGCGTAAGTTATGGGGTTCTTTCACACTCTCCTTGTCCAGTATTAATAGTCAAGTAAACAAAAAACAACATAAACAGTAGCTATTTCGCATCTGGGCAACATGATATAAGAAACATCCAAGATAATATACAACATAATTGGAGGATTTTTTGTGACAACATTATCTGAGGAATTCATGAAAAAAGTTGCTGAACTTTACCAGAACAACAGAACTAAACTGGAAAACCTTGATGAATCAGCCTTGGAAAAATTTGCCAGCAAGATTTTGGAATTAATTAAGAAAGAAAAAAAGCAGTCCAGCGCCCTTCATGATTTGCAAATTCTTGAATATAATATGGGAAAACTAAAAAACTACGCCGAAGCCCTTGCAACATACAAACCAGACACAGACGAATACGACTTCACTAAAAACGACTGCAAAAACATAGTCGACGCTACAAAAAAATGGCTAACACTAGAAAATAAAATTTAACTAAACACCTTAAAATCAAAAGTCAAATATTTTGTCAGTTGATTTTTGACCGATTTATGTTACCAAACAAAACCTCTGCTTAGTTGCCACACATTATAGTCAGTTTCGTTTCTTCCAAAAGAATGCAACGTGATTAAAACATTCTTTTGGCTTGAATAGAAAAATGATGAAAAAACTTGTGGTTTTTATGTTGTTTTATTTTTTGTTTGCTTTGGTTGATTTCTTGTCTTTCTTTCCTTTTTTGGGCATCATTTTCACCTCCCCCTAAAGGGATGAGCCGCAATATTTTGGAGCAGTTACCAGTCTTCTTCGTCTCCTTCGTCTTCTTCCCAATCATCCCAGTCGTCTTCTTCGAACACCATATCTTCCACCTCCGGTAAGTGCCCTAGAAAATGATGCACATAAAAATCAAATAAAAATTATGCACAAAAAAATCTGGCTAAAAACTCAATTATATTCAAAATAAACATTTAAAATAAGCCAATATTAGAAAAATGCTGAAATTCACAGCATAAAAACAAATAAGAGTAGTATTTGAGGTTAATTTATTATAATAACAGTTTTTTTCAGTTATTAATCGAATTACACATGTTTTTTTGACCCAAACATAATTTCTTTTCTTTTTTATAACGTTAAAGCATTTAGGACTTCATTTGTTGCCAATATTTCGCATAAGAACATGAAGTAACCTAAAGTTTTTTTCCTCCTGAAGAATAGCCGTCATTCACAAGTTTTTTTTGACCCTCGGATAATTTGCATGTTTTTGGAAGTTCTTTTTGTCCGCAGGATGTTCCTCTTTGTATTGTCCAGTTTAGAAGGGGAATTATTGCTTTCCATAAACTGATTCCTTCTTCTGTGAGAGAATATTCGACCCTTGGAGGAATCTCAGAAAAGGCTTCCCGTTTAACCAAGCCTTCCCTGTGAAGTTTCTTGAGGGTCTCAGAGAGAGTCTTTGCACTCAGCTTGTGCAAATGGGTGAGGATTTCTTTAAACCTTATTTTTTCACAGTTACCGATGGTGTTGATAACTAAAAAACTCCATTTCCGGCTGATTATGTCTATAACCCCATCAAGGGGACAACTTTGCAGGTCTTGTGTTTTTTCATTCATTTTTTATCACTGTCGTGCGAGAAACCAAGTTACTTGCTATACACTTGCTAGTTTAAATAGTTACGTAAAGTTACTAACAAGCAAAGGCGTTAAAAAATGAAACAAAAAAACAAAAAACGCCCCACAGAGGGAGAATAATGAGCATACAGATTGCAATACCAGTTTTAGTGACATTTCTGCATAATTTGTTCACTGCCATATGGATAGGAGGATTAATCATTTTAGCCACTATAGTTTTTCCTGCAATGCGAAAACAAAACGAACAAGACAAAGAATTAAGCAACAGCATCCAAAAAAGATTGAACAAAATCGTTCTTGTAAGCATTGTTGGACTATGGATAACAGGAATGTTACTAGCCAACCGGAGCAACGCATTTACAGGACTGTTTAGCACATCAAACAGATACTCCCTTGCCCTGAGCATCAAACACATTTTAATCATAATAATGACGGGTTTGGCATTAGTAAGAACAAAACTAGTTGTAAGGGCAACAAAACCATTGACTCGTGCAACCCAAAAACGTGGAGCAATAATGATAGTTTGTAACATCGCATTAGGAATTGCAGTTCTATTATTGAGCGCTTACACTGCAACGATTGCAAACATGCCCATTTCTTAAAAAAGAAGAGGATGAACCAAAAACAATGGCAAATGTTTTTGATTTAACCAAACTTTGCGAGTTTTCCAAGAAGAAAGAAACCAAAAAAAATCTTGAAGACCTTCTCAAGGTAAAAAGATTTACTGGAAAGCAAAAATTTTACTGCTGCAGTAATATGCCGCGAATCTGAACAGAAAATTCCATTGCATCCTGAACCATATGGGGCTTGTTTTTGTGTAATCAACGGAAACGGAGTTTTCACAGCAGGAAAACAGGAATTCGAACTATCTGCAGGGAGCATGTTTTTTGCTCCAGCTGATGAGGCAGGAGCAATGAAATTTGTTGAAAGACTATTTATTATGGAGATGCATGATCCCCACTAGCCCTTAATGGGAAAGCCTAAAGCATAATTGTTGACTCTGTTGGTTTTGGAGTTTTAGCGACTAGAATTCGCAAAGGCATATCGGATGTGTTATACCAACAGTGCACTATCTTTGCTGGACTGTGAACGATGGAGTCTTTTTCTACTTCTTTTTTTTCGTCCCCAATTTCTACGGTTCCTTTGCCTTTAAGAACATAAAAGAAAACATCAACTGGAGTTATGTGGCGCCGTAACGACTCACCAGGTGCTAGCGTTAAAACTATTACTTGTGCATTTTCATGGGCATAAATTGGACGAACATCCACTCCGTGAGGATTTGGTTTGCTTTCTGTTTCGTTTACTTTTGTTATTTCCAAAATCATAACCACCAAACAATCATTTTTTCTGTTTTTTCTCTTTTAATTCTTTTAATGTTAATGGTTTTTTGCGGCCATCAAAAACGTGATGCAAAGCCAAAATCGGGCTTTTGTAAATCAGACGCGGACCGGAATAGCGCATAATCTTTTTTGCTTTTTCTTTCATTACTGGTTGGTAGCAGTGCACTAGACATTTTCCGCATGTTGATTTTTCTTCTTGGAAAGGACAGTTATCTAGACGTTTGTAAGCGTAGGACAAGAATTCTGTGCATTTAGTACACAATTCATTTTTTTGGGGGTCATGTTTTCCTTTGCAGTACATGTGAACCATTTTATTGATGGTCTTCTTTTCGCGGGTTATTCGCGGGTGTTGATCAGTCATTTTTTCACATCACAAAGTTGAGGCTTTTTATACATCAACATTTTATGAACTATTTTTCATATGTATTATCTTTCATATAAATGATTCCCAAAACCAAAAAAACTAAACACAACATTATAGAGCGTTTTCTCCTAAATACTTAAAATTGAAGGGCTTTAATATTTGGTCATCATCAAGATTAACCAGAATATTTTCTAGATCAATTAAAAGTTCGTGACCTATTTCCACGTCATGTCTTTTCATGAAAGCATCAAAGGCTTTATAATTTTTGTGAAGAGAAATAAAAAATGAGTGAAAACCTAGACCCCTGCATGATGCGCAAAAAATTACGTCATCTTGCTTAGACATCCATTTTTTTACTTTTTCAAAATTTTGTTTTCTTTCTTCCTCCGAAGCAAGAACCGCTTTGATTTTAACAAAGGTCAAAGCCATCAACTCATATCCAATTTTATTGAAGTTAGGAACAGCTACAACCCCTTCAATAATTCCTTCATTCAACAGGGATTTTTTTATTCTAGAAACAGTAGGTTGACAAACCCCTACAATTTTTGCCAATTCACGGTCACTTCTGCTAGAATCTCGAATTAGTTCATTCGTGAGACAAACTTTTTTAGATTTTTTTGATTTTCTAGCCACCTTCAACAATCCAAATCAATCTTACTGCTGGAGTTATAATCTTATAAGAGATTTTTAAACAATACTCGTCACTAGATACATTCCATAATTATTAGTCTAGAAAAAACATTCAAAAACAATTATTTGACAGAAAGACGCATAAGACTACGTTTCAATCCTTATTTTGATGGATTCATCCTCTGACTTTTTCACCAAACATTTAGATCTGATTTATATTCAGCATGCAAAATCGATACAAACAGGCCTAGACTTATGAAAAATATTTCGTGCCATTGTTTAGTTTTATCCAGTATGCAAACATTATGAAAGCTCACGAAAACGCCTTGAAGGTTAATGTTGGACAATAAACTAGCAAGAGAAAGTTGAAAAATACAAGAAAAAGGCGTTGATGGCATCGCAGCCGAACGACTTGATATTTTGCAATAAAGAACAAAACTTGTTGGCTTTGGAAAATAGAAAAAATCCGTTTTCAACATTAAATTTTCTTAATATACAAAAAATCACGCAAAAATGCGTGATTATTTTTTGTCTTCTTTCTTTTTTTGGTAGTCTTTTATGGCTTCATGTAATGCATCGGCAGCTAAGTTAGAACAGTGCATTTTGATAGGAGGAAGGCCTCCAAGGTTATTGGCTACTTCTGCCCGACTGATTTTCATTGCTTCTTCGATGGTTTTGCCTTTTGCCATTTCAGTGGTCATGCTACTGGTAGCTATGGCTGCGCCACAACCAAAAGTTTTGAATTTAATGTCCTCAATTTTTTCGTCTTTAACTTTAATGTACATAGTCATCAGGTCGCCACACGTGGGGTTGCCTACTGTTCCTACTCCATCGGCGTTTTCGATTTCGCCTACGTTTCGGGGGTTTTTGAAATGATCCATAACTTTTTCACTATACATTTTGTTTTTTTCACCTCAAGATTTCTTTTGGAGTAAGGGGCGAAAGTGCCCGCAATCGTTTTACGACTTCAGGTATTACTTCAAGCACGTAATCCATGCTTTCTTGGGTGTTTTGTTTTCCAAGAGTGAAAGCCAAGGAGCCATGAGCAAGCTCATGAGACAATCCAATTGCTCGAAGCACATGGGAGGGCTCTAAGGTTTTTGATGAACACGCTGAACCTGACGAGGCTTGGATTCCATGCATGTCTAGACTTAAAATGAGTGATTCACCCTCTATATAACTGAACCTAAGATTCGCGTTATTAGGCAAACGCTGAGTCCGATGGCCATTCAAGAAAGAGTAAGGAATCGAGTCTAGAACTCCATCAATTAGTTTGTCTCGCAATGCGATTAAACGTTTGCTTTCGGTTTCCATTTCAGTTTGGGCAAGTTCAGCTGCTTTTGCCATGCCAACTATGCCTGAAATGTTTTCAGTGCCTGAACGTAAACCGTTTTCTTGTCCGCCACCTTGGTCGATGGGCACAATTCTTGTTCCCTTTTTTATGTAAAGAGCCCCAACACCTTTAGGTCCGTAAAGGTCGTTTGAAGAAAGGGTTAACAGGTCAATGTTTTCGTCTACTACGTTGATTGGGACTTGTCCAACTGCTGCTACAGCATCAACATGTAGCATGATGTTTTTTTCTTGAGCTAATTTTCCAATTTGTTTTATTGGCTGAATGGTTCCAATTTCGCCGTTCGCATACATGACAGACATCATTATTGTTTGGTCGGTTATTGCAGCTTCAAGTTTTTCAAGATCTACTGTTCCTTTGTCGTCTACAGGCACAAAGGTTACCTCAAAACCTTCTTTTTGCAAATACTTGCAGATGTTAATAACAGACATGTGCTCGATTGCAGTAGTGATTATGTGGTTTCCTTTGGATTTGTTCCTGAATGCAGCTCCTTTTATTGCTAGGTTATTGGATTCTGTTCCCCCAGAAGTAAAAATTATTTCCTGAACTTTCTCTGCTCCGATTAGTTGGGCTATTTTTTCTCGGGAAGATGTTAACGCTTCTTTGGCGGCGTTCCCGTAAGAGTGCCCAGAGGAAGCGTTACCATATATTTCCAGAAAATATGGGTTCATCGCTTCAAGGACCCTTGGGTCTACGGGTTTTCCGGCGCCGTAGTCCATGTAAATTTTTGGCAAGGCTCAACTTTACTCCTTATTTCATTTTTTGGATTAGAAAATGGAATTCGCCATTTTTTTCGTACATTTTTAGTAATTTATGTTCAAGATGTTTAACTAGACGGGGTATGTCTTCTTCAGAAGCAGGGTCGTCTGCAACTACTTCTAAGATTTGACCTATTTCCAGTTGGTCTAGTTCTTGGCGGGTTCGAAAAACCGGTTCAGGACAATATAAACCAACACAATCAAGGTTACTGTCAGGTTCAGTTTGATTACCCAACTTAAAACCTCCAATAATTCAAAATGTTCATACATAGTTAAAATAGGTTTCCTGTATATAATTATAACGCTGTTATAAAATTTTGTTTCAAAAGTTACTAACCTCAACAATGGCTCCAATTAGACCAAAAAATAAAAATCCAATAAGCAAAGCTTAAGAAAGAGTGTGACAAAAGATATCAAACGAGCTAGAAAGCATCACTTGGCAATGGCTTCTAACTCAAAACACATAGCGGGGTGGGGTAGCCAGGTGAACCCGCTGGGCTCATAACCCAGAGATCGGTTGTTCAAATCAACTCCCCGCTACCAAAATAACCATAAATTAGGTATATTTTGTAAAATAAGGCTTGTTTTTGGCATATTTCTGTTTTATTGTCTAATGAGTGTATTCAGAGTTATACATTATATCTTGGTTGCAGTTCAATTTAGCGCCTTTCCGGGGGCGCTAGTTGCTGGTTATTCAGTAATTTTCAAAGATGAGATTGCTGTTTCTTCAATATTCGAAGAGCTTTCAATAATGCAACTGTCTTAGGATTATCGCTGTTCAACGTAATTAGTCTCATACGACCATAATAATTAGAGTTGACAATGCCTTCATGCTCTAAAACTTGCATGTTTCTGTTCACCAGCCTATAGGTGCTGTTTACCTTACGCACAAGATCCATGATATGAGTTTGCTTCACCTTAAACAATGTTTCCAGAATCTTCCGTCTACATGACGAACTTATAAGCTGAACTAATTCCAAAGCAGCTCCCAAGGCATCTTTGATTATTTCTTCTTTTAAAAAACACCAAAAAGTAGACAACAAACAAGGGAGAGAGAAAAGTGAAACTAAAACTAACGAATACTTTCACTCACCTCTCTATTTCCCAAACATTTCGTCTTCCTTAAAAACAAATTCGGGCAATAACTGACTTTTGTAATGTTGTGCTGAATGGTTCACCATTACTTTAACCCGAGGCTATTGCATCGGAGGCGCGAAACCGCCTAGTCCTAAGTGAGGGACAGAAAGAGAACAAAAAATTTGGATAAACAAGAGGTTAAGCAAAATGAAAAAAAATAAATTAGCAATATACGCGTTACTATCTTTAGCTACTTTAGTAATATTTCTGATGATAATAAACCGTCCAATAGTGCAAAGCTTTACACATGGACACTACAATATAACTGAGCATGATGATCGTGTCACCGCTTCCCGTTGTGACCATTTGATGGATCCACCTGGTGCTGACCCTTATAATGCATTCACATCTTGCGGCATCAACGCCATGTATAATGACGAAGACGATGCCTATACGGATGTAACATATATTTACGTGAGAGGTTTTGGCGGACCAACTATGTGGCCCCATGATTGGACGTGTAATGGTGGTTCTATGACGTGCATGTATCAGGCCAATTGGACGTATTCCTATTACTATGATTCCAACCAGCCAACATGGTCTTATGGTTATGCATGGCCCGGGTATTATCAACGATATGACAAATACACTTATGCCACTAATGCTTATACGGTGGGGGCTCGGTGTAGCTCCTATTTCTACAATTATACTGATACCAACCAGTATGTTTACATTAGTTCGCCCATAAGTGCATGGGACATGTATGCAGGTGATGTCAATGAGAAGGATGAGACCTTTTGAACCATGAACATGTTTACATGAAGGAATGATATATGGACAAAAAACGTAATTCTCACGGGCTTAGGAAACTAGCATCTGCCAAAAAAGAATCTATCAATCGCATTTTCACGGGCATTTCACTAATAGCAGTAATAATCATTATTGTTATGCTTTGTCTATACCCCACAGGTTCCCTTTCAGCCAGCACTCCCAACTTTCTAGAAACTGAACAACAGTTCAATTTGGATGTAACATACGCTTATGCGGGCAAAGGCATTCCAAACGCTACTGTTACTGATTCTAAAGGAGTTCTATTGCATCCTCTAAGCCAATATCCCTCTGCAGTCTATTTCAACGTTACACGACCTACCGTTGAAGATGTGCTGTGCGACGCTATTCTTGAAGTTTTCAAAGTCACTATAGTATCCGACAAAGGACCCGCTGAAAATTTTGTTTTCTTCACAGGAACAAACTGCAATCCTTCTTTCGCCGATGTGGAATTAAACGCTTTAACTAGGGGCATCTACGATTTGTTTGATGAAAATAGCATCGACGGTGTGAGCGGGATGTTTTGCTTCAATTGGACTGATGATGAATCCTTTTTGAGTGCAAAAGTCGGATCTTTTGGAACTTACACTAACTACAAAAACGGACTTGGTCTATGGAGTGCTGGAAAACCAAACACAATTTCAGTTAAATTTCACAGAATTGGTCGCGTAACAATGACGAACAGAGCAATCTCGGTTCAACTAGACGCGATAAGCGCAAACAACAAAACACAGGTTCAACTCCAAGAATACAATGATGGTTTTCTCAAGAATGAGCTATTGCCAATGAATGAGCTCACACAAAATACCTGGTTTCAACCACTCAAAAAACAATCCTAACCCCCTCCCCTTTTTTTGATTTTTTTTAAAAAAAAAAAACTTCACCTTTGTTGTTCACAAGAATGATAAATGGATATTAAATAACCAAGTGAAGATTTCAACTATTGAATAGTCTCATCAACTTTTCTTGACTCGATAAATGACTTTATGTCAAGGTTTGTTGACGAAAAAATACTTAAGTGAAAATATATGAATCGTTTTAGGGAGATTATGAATGCTTTGTAAACAACTATTATTTTCAAGCATCCTAATTCTCGTTTTGTTTAGTTTTTCTTTAATCAGTTCGGTTGCGGCATCTTCGTTGATGTGGAACCAAACATATGGAGGAACAAATCCTGACAAGGCTTATTCTTTGGTTGAGACGTCTGATGGAGGATACGCCATAGCAGGCTACACAACGTCTTTTGGAGCTGGAAACAGTGACTTTTGGTTAGTTAAAACTGACGCAGATGGAAATATGCTGTGGACAAAGACTGGTGGGGGATCAGGGACGGGCTATGTTCGTTCGTTGATTGAAACCTCTGATGGAGGATACGCAATGGCAGGACACACATATGTCTTCCTTGTTCGATTAGATGATTTTTGGTTAATTAAAACGGATGCAACTGGGAATGAGCAATGGCAAAGGACCTATGGAGGAGCAGCAACTTTTGAATCTGCTTATTCTTTGGTTGAGACGTCTGATGGAGGATACGCCATAGCAGGCTACACAACGCCTGTTGGCGCTGGAGATGATGATTGTTGGCTAATAAAGACTGACTCGAATGGATATATTCAGTGGAACCAAACATATGGAGGAACAAGTAAGGACGTAGCTTATTCTTTGATTGAAACATCTGACGGTGGATACGCCATAGCTGGTCAAACAGAGTCTTTTGGAGCTGGAAACAGCGACTTTTGGTTGATTAAAACCGATATTCACGGGAATGTGGAGTGGAACCAAACATACGGAGGAGCAGAAGCTGAATATGCTCAATCGTTGGTTGAGACGTCTGATGGAGGATACGCCATAGCAGGCTACACAACGTCTTTTGGAGCTGGAAACAGTGACTTTTGGTTAGTTAAAACTGACGCAAACGGAAATATGGAATGGAACCAAACATATGGAGGAACAAATCCTGACAAGGCTTATTCTTTGGTTGAGACGTCTGATGGAGGATACGCCATAGCAGGCTACACAACGTCTTTTGGAGCTGGAAACAGCGACTTTTGGTTGATTAAAACCGATATTCACGGGAATGTGGAGTGGAACCAAACATACGGAGGAGCAGAAGCTGAATATGCTCAATCGTTGGTTGAGACGTCTGATGGAGGATACGCCATAGCAGGCTACACAACGTCTTTTGGAGCTGGAAACAGTGACTTTTGGTTGATTAAAACCGATGAGATGGGTAATGTTCCAGAGTTTCCTTCATGGCTCTTTTTACCATTGTTTCTGGTTGCCACATCTTTTGCAGTAATTACAAAAAAGAAAGCATTTTGTCGAGTTAAAAGAACTAATTAGGGTGTGCACAATTCGCTTTTTATAGTTTTTATTGCTAAGTTATTCTTTGAGCAGTCTGGGCTGGCACCCGCGATGCACCATTGATTTGGCGTCTAATGAGGGCTCCATAACCATTTGTCGTTGGGTCAAGCCCAATACTTGCTCACCGTCTTTAGGCTATTCTCGCCAAGTATCAGCGCTTTGATCGCTTCCACATCATAGCTTATCAATCCAGCCATAACCATAGCCGTCTTCTTCACCAAACCCCTAGGCCTCACCCAACAACCCTTCAAAACATTCGCTTTAAAATGCCCAATAAACTGCTCAACAAGATAACGCTTAGCCTTCAACAGTCCACTGGGCTCAATTTTGCGGCTTTTCCCTTTTCTGCGTGGATTATCAGCAATTACTGGCTTAGCAGCTATCCCCACGACAGCTTTAATGTTTTGCTTTGAGTCGTATCCAGCATCAGCCAACACAAAGTCAGCCTCCAAATCCTGTATCAGCCTTGGAAGAAATGGGCCATCATAACGGTTACCCCTCGTAACTATCGCTCTTAGCGGCAAACCAAACTGGTTAACGACGGCATGCAGCTTAAAGCCTCTAAACTTTCCCCTGCTAGTAATGCCCAAACCTGCTTCTATATCGTACAAGTCTACCAGCGGTGTTGAGTCAACAACTGCAATCTTTGTTGGACAAGCGAGTTGAAGCATGTCTGTTATCTTTAGGAAAGTCTGCTCCAAAATGTCAAGGAAGCGTCTCCACCATCTGCCAACAGTAGTTCTGTCAGGTACGGTGCTGCCTAATCCAAGCGTTTTAGCGATCCATTGATGTTTTTTGAGGTGTTCAACTACTCGCGTGTCATTGTCCAAGCCTTTGAGTCTAGCGTAGACTAGCACTCTTAGTGCCTTGACTGGTCCATAACCAGGGTTTCCTGGTCTTTTAGGCTCGGCTGGAACTATGGCTTTGTTGACGAAAAGCCTGACAACCTCACAGGCTTCCATAAAACAAAATATGACTTAAGAACACTTAAAATTGTGCACACCCCTAAACTAATAAGTAAATCACGCCACCAACTCGGACAGCCATCCAAAGGGATCACTAGAATTCGACAAAAATATGTGAAACAAAACCGGTGGTTCAAACGGTTTTGTAAAGCTACTCCCCGCTACCAACTCACACTAGGAACGTTTTAACACTTGAATTTATTCCGATAATTCATTTTGTTAAATGAAAACCGTTCCATTGCAAGAACGACTCTGTTCTTCAGGGAGAGCTATACGGGTCAGCTCAATAGTTATTCATGTTGCTGAAAACATGGACAAAACGAAATTATTTGATGTTTTCTTTCTAATCATATTGAACCAAGTAGCTTTTTGTAGCATCAACGTTGTTTTTGCTTCTTCTGAAAATTGGGTTGAAGTTACTACATTAACTGGAGCGGGTGGTATTGGATCCACAAAATCCTTTACTATTGATCATGTTGATTGGAGAATTAAATGGGAGATTGCACCAGGTAACAGTTCTGAAAGAACAGCCTTTCTGGCATATCTTTTCCCAGTAACTGGAATTAAAGGCAGTGAGCCATGGTTTGAACAAATAGAACTTTATGGCACAGAAGAAACAACGGGGATATTAACCATCTATAACAATACTGGATCATTTTACATGGATGTTCTAACAGGAAATGTGGATTACTACAAAATGATAATTGAACAAAACATCGATTCTGTCCCAGAATTTTCATCATTGATAATTCTTCCCTTGTTTGCAGTCGTGACACTAGCAGTTACAGTTTGCAAAAAATTACTCAGGAGCAAAAAAGCAACTGTGACAAAAAACTAAATTAAAGAAATTTTTTGAAAAAAATATCACTGAAGACGGAAAAGTCAACACAAACAGTCATAGACAATAATTTTTACTGTGGATTCCAAAAAAACCATACAGACCTGATTTTCTACCAACTAACACTTTGCCAGCTTATTTTTGTATAGAGATATTTTTTGTAGCCACTATATTAATACCTGTATCGAAAACGTTAGGAACAATTTCGTCTCCAATTTTCACTGGAGCTTCTACTTCAACTTTTGCCAGTAAGTCCATAACATCAAAAAGCCTGTCCTTTGGTATTGGTTTGTTAGTTCGCACACTTACAAGGGGTAAATGACCGTTTTTTACTTTCACAGTAGAGGTTAACGTCCGTTCTGGGTTGGAAATTTCTTTTTCTGCATAATCCAATCCGACTTGGCAGCGGTTTCCTTCCACATTTTTTATTGTTTTTCCGTCACAGTCCACAGTGAGGTAACAGCCCATAGGACATCCAATGCAAATCATTTCGGTTTTCATTTTTGTAGCACCTCTACTCTTAATCCAGAAATATCCGATGTTTCAGTTTTGCTAAGTTTTACTTTTATCATCTGAGCAGGATGAACCTTTCTAAACTTTTTAGTTTTCACCAATTTTTTCCCATCAAAAAACCCGATAGATGCATCCTGTGTTGGGCACAAGACTCGAAACAGCAACTCGACGTCAGAATTCTTGGATATGCAGTTGGGCAAAACATAGCACACTCCGTTACCTGCGTGGACAGTGATTCGTTGTAATTGTTTTTGGTTGCCAAGAACATATTCTGCAGCGCTTTTGCCTGCCTGTTCAGATTCCATTGTAACAAAGTCTACAACGTCGTGAACGTGCAAAACGTTTCCACAGGCAAAAACTCCGGGAACAGTCGTTTCTAGGTTTTCATTAACTATTGCGCCTCGGGTTACTGGATTTAGTTGTACACCGCAAGTTGTTGACAAGTCGTTTTCTGGAATCAAGCCCACAGATAAAAGAAGGGTGTCGCATTCGATTGTTTTTTCGGTTCCTTTGATGGTTTTTAGGTTCTCGTCAACTTCTGAGATTGTAACTGATTCTACCCTGTTTTGCCCATGAATTTCAGTAACCGTATGAGACAACATAAGAGGAATTCTGTAATCAATTAGGCATTGCTGAATGTTTCGGGGCAGACCATTAGTATGGGACAAAATTTCAACCACAGCGTGAACATTAGCCCCCTCCAATGTTAGGCGGCGAGCCATTATCAAACCAATGTCTCCGGAACCCAGAATAACTACGTTTTTACCTACCATCACGTTCTTCAAGTTAATCAGATTCTGGGCAATCCCTGCAGTATAAACCCCTGCAGGACGAGTCCCCGGAATACAAATCTGACCACGGGTACGTTCTCGGCAACCCATGGATAGAATTACCGCTTTGGCATTAAAACAAATCAAACCCTTGGGACTAGCAACGAACACCTGTTTTTCAGGCGTGATTTCAAGAACCATACAATTAAGCATACATGGAATTTGCAGCTCTTTAGCTTCGTCAATGTAACGTTGAGCGTACTCAGGTCCGGTTAAGTGCTCGTCGAATATCTCAAGACCAAACCCATCATGAATACACTGAGGAAGAATCCCCCCCAGCCAATCATTACGTTCAACGATAACCAAATCGTTAATACCGTTTTTCTTGGCACTGATAGCAGCTGCAAGACCAGCAGGACCGCCCCCTATTACAACCAGATCTACGTTTCGAGAATCAATGTTACTCATCTTTTGCGGTCTCCCGTAGGTCTTTGGTTTTTCCTATAAACATTGTAGAATCCAAATTTTTCAGTTTGATTTCTTCAGGACGCAAACCATACTCCTCTTTAAGAAGTTGCACGATTCGGGGTAAACAAAAACCTCCATGGCATCGACCCATTCCTGCACGGGTTCGGTATTTCACGGCAGCTAATGTTTTGTCAGAAATTGGGTTATTTAGGGCATCCAAAACTTCCCGTTTGGAAACATGTTCACATCTGCAAACTATTTCACCATAGGCTGGGTCATTTTTGATTAAAGTAGCCTGTTCAGCACGTGAAGCTTCATGGAAAGGCATAATTCTTTTTCGGATAGGATTAAAATCAGCTTTTTGTTTCAGGTCCATTTTTTGGTTAATCATCTCAACTATCATTTTGGCGATAGCAGGAGAAGATGTCAGCCCAGGTGACTCCATTCCAATCATGTTAATTAAGTTTTCAAGGTCTTCCTGAATGATGAAATCACGAGAAGTTTTCTCTTCAGGGGGAGTAATTTTAGACCGCACAGCAGAAAACCCATAAATTATCTCATTAAGAGGAATAGAAGGAAGCAAATCCTTTGCACCTTCAATTAGTTGCTGAGCTTTTTCTTTGGTTGTTCTTGAATCTTCCCGTGAGTCAATGAATTCAGCGCTAGGTCCAATCAAGATGTTTCCAGAAGGCGTAGGGGTAAGATGAACTCCCAAAACTCCAGCAACTTTGGGCGGCACGGGATATATCATGCTGTTGATTAATCCGTTGCATTTCTTGTCCAGAATCAGATACTCGCCCCGACAGGGATACAGTTTGTAATTATCTAAACCAACCATCGCAGAGACTTTATCAGCATAAAGACCCGCACTGTTAACAATAATGTCAGTTTGGAAAACACCTTTGTTAGTTGTTACTTCAAAACCGTTGTTTAACTGCTTAATTGCCATAACTTCGGTATTAACATGGACTTTCACACCATTGTTCAGGGCATTTTCTGCCAATGCAATAGCAAAAAGGTAAGGAGCAAAAATTCCAGCCACAGGAGAATACAAAGCGTAAAGCCCATCCATTTTAGGTTCCCGTTTTTTCAGTTCTTCTCCAGATATTATGGTTAACCCTTTGACTCCATTGCCTTCGCCCACTGCTTTTAGGTCGTCTAAATCATCGAGTTCTTCTTCGGTTCGAGCAACTACATGTTTTCCACACAAATTATAGGGTACATCAAGTTGCTTTGCTAATTCAGGAAACATTAATCGCCCTTCAACACATAACTTGGCTTTTAAACTGCCTTTTGGATAATAGAGACCGGTATGCAAAACCCCACTGTTGCCTTTACTGACTCCTGAACCAACGTCAGTTTCTTTCTCGAGTAAAACTGTGTTAATATTGTATTTGGATAATTCTCTTGCGATAGCACAGCCAATGACGCCAGCTCCGATTACCATCACTTCAGTTTTGCGGTTCATTTGAGTCATCTCTAGATCGTTACCAATAATAGAGGGAAAGAAAGCAAGGGCTCTAATAAAAACTATTTCAAAAAGGCAACAAAAGGAATTACTCATTTAGCAAACATTATTCGTTTAGTATTCCATTACTTTTGAAAAAGGGTTCAATTAACTAAATCAAAGTTAGAAAAACAGGATTTCTATAATGTTTTGATTCTGAATATGAATAGAAAATTTATAGCAATACATATTATCCATCCATATGACTTAAATGCAATACTAAAACTCAATTGTAAGTAGAAGTAAAAGCGGGAAGTCAACCAAAATTGAGCAACAGGTTTGACGCTGGAAAAGGTCAGAAAGACTGGAACATTTTCTTTGCCGACATCGTAGATGATTCACTGAAACAAGTTTTCAAAAAAGAGGGAACAAAAGTTATCTATGATTTTTTGGAAAAACAGGCTCAACTTAAATTGGAAGAGATAGCTAACAAACCCGAAGTTTTTTCAGACAATTTAGCCAAGTTGATGATGTCTGCATCAACCATAATCGAAAAACATATTCTCAAGAATTTGTATTCTGAACTAGGAATAAATTATGAAGAAAAAAAAGGTTATAAATTTGCAGATTACATAAAATATGCAAGGAGAGAGAATTGATGTTGCAGTTATTAGTTTTTTCTATTAATGTCAATGACCAAGTTCTGGCGTTAAAAGAAACTGACATAACAATGGAGGTGAAAATGTGACAGATCAAAAGCAAAAAATACTCATAGTTGAAGACGATAAAAACATACGGGAAACTATCCAAAGCATCCTTCAACAAAACGGATACGAAACTGACGTTGCAGAAACAGGAAAAGAAGCTGAACAAAAAATAAAACAAAAATTTTACAATCTGGCATTATTAGACATCAAGCTACCTGACATTGAAGGCACCCAATTACTTACTAAAGTTCATGAATCCACACCAAAAACGGTAAAAATTATGGTCACAGGCTACCCCAGTCTTGAAAACTCAATTGAAGCCTTAAACTTTGGAGCAGACGCGTACGTAACAAAACCAGTAAAACCTGCAAAATTGTTGACCCTTATAAGAGAAAAACTGGAAAAACAACTTCAAGAAGACCAGATGACAGAAAGCAAAGTTACAGATTGGATAAAAACAAGGGCACGGCAACTAGAAAACAACGAATGATCTTTTTTAGAACATTTTTCAATATTATTCAGACCATCAAAGGTCTTAATTACTTTTTAGCCAGTAGAAAAGTTGGAGAACCTAATTTTAATTGGGATGAATACAATGAGTTATGAAGATAAATGGAAAACATTGTCAGATTTACTTATTGAAATCCAAAAGATGGGAGAAAAAATTCCGTCAAAGGTTATGAATGATTTGCGTTCAGCAAAAACCATAATTCAAGTTTTGAAACGTGATCCAAACCACATGGAAAGCCTCTCTCGGGTTGAAGTGTATCTGAAGAATGTTGAAGCCTATGCGGTTTTTGTTGCAGAAAAAAAAGGACCAAAAATGGTTCAAGATTGGTTAAAAAGAATAAATCAACCTGAAAAAAGAAACTGTACAAAATCGAGGGAAATTATAGTTGGACCAAAAGTTTCTCGAGATAAAAAATGGATTCGAATAAAACCGACAGATGAATTGCGATTTGAAAATGTGCAAAAACTTTCAGAAAATGTTGAAGTGTCAGTTAAGGTTGAAGAAAACGGTGACATACTTGTTTTTGGAGATGAAAAAAACGTGAAAAGTTTTGTTAAAGCCATGGCGAAGCAGTTTCAGGCGTCCAGAAAAGGCTAATCGGGTTGTCTAAACTTTTGTATCAGTTAGTTTAATCAAATTTTTAAAACATAGCTTATTTATAGAAGGTATTACAGAGAACTTGTGAATTAAAACAGGGTAATTCCCGTATATGCAAAAACCGAGGGCGAACTAAAGAAAGATGCCTTACATCAAGAAAATCGAGCTTAAAGGCTTCAAGTCCTTCGGTCCAAAAACCGCAACTGTTACACTGGACAAAGGTTTCACAGCAATAACGGGACCGAACGGAAGTGGAAAAACAAACATTGCAGACGCAGTGCTATTTGGGCTAGGGGAACTCAGCGCCAGAAGAATGCGAGCTGCGAATCTTTCTAAACTAGTTTATCACGGTTACCCTGATTTGAACGTTAAAAAAGCCAAAACAGCTAAAGTTGTAATACAGTTTGACAATTCCGATGGCAGATTACCCGTTGACACCCAAACAGTAACAATTTCTAGGGAACTAAACAGGGCAGGTCAAAGCCTTTATCGCCTCAACGGAAGAAGAATCTCCCGAAGCCACATAGTCAACATTTTATCAATGGCTGGAATCAGCTCCACAGGCCATAACGTTGTTTTGCAAGGAATCATCGCCCGAATCGCTGAAATTTCTGCAATAGATCGAAGAAAAATGATAGCAGACCTAGTAGGCATTGCCCAATACGATGCAGAAAAAGCAGAAGCTGAAGACAAACTGCGTGCCGCTGAAATTTCCATTCGAACTGCCATGGGCAGAATAGATGAAGTCCAACAAAGAGTTGACAATCTAGAAAGAGAACGCAACGAACTGCTTCGTTACATGTTTTTACAAAAAGAAATCAAACGATTTGAAGCAGTGAAGATTTTTGGAGACATTATGGAAGTTCAAAAGAAAATTGATGAAGTAACGTCTAAAATTGAATCAGTTAGCAGCAAGGTAGAAGATTCACGAGAATTACGAGACAAACTTAGGTCACAAAGGTATGACGTTGAGTCTGAGTGGAGAAAACTTGGCTCAGAAATGATTGAACAACGGGGATCACGCCTCCTTGAAGTTCAATATAAAATTGGTGAAGCCCGGTCCAGAATAAGTGAACTGTCAACAAAAATTGGGGCAGGAACTGCAAGTGTTGATGGCCTCAAAAAAGTCATGGAAAGCAACGAGCAGAAACTGGGTTCCATGCAAAGTGAAGTAACAGACAACAGAAGTGAAATTCGAAAACTGAAACGTGAACAAGAACGTTTCTTAAAGGAAATTGCAGAAAAACAAGCGCAGTATGATGAAATTTCAAATCAAGCCTCTAAACTTCGGGCAAGCTTGGGAGAAAACAACAAAAACATCAGAGAAATTGAACAAAAGTTAGAGAACTACACTCAAGAAATTGTTAACCGTCGCAGTGATGTTATCCAAAGTCGAACATCCCTGAAGGTTCTTACAAGGCAACTAAATGAGCTCGTTAAACGAAAGGCAACGTTTGAGTCAAACCTTGATATGCTCAAAAAATCGTTTGCTGACCTAAGAGCAGTAAAAAGCGACCAAGAAAAACAAGCAGTTCATTTGGAAAAAAGTCTAGAAAAAAGATTTGCCCTGCATGAATCAACAAAGATAGAAATGGCTCAGGCAGAAAAAATTGCTGAGTCTGCCCGAGAAGCAGTAGTTGAGTTTGCAGCGCAAAGGGAGATGGCAGAAAAGGTTGCTACTGAAGAAACTGCCCTGAGAAACATTGAAGAACTTTCTGATTTGGGTGCAATAAAAGGAGTTTATGGGCGTCTTAAAAAACTGATTAAGGTAGAAAAGGGATACAAACGGGCAATAGAAGCAACTGCAGCTGGCTGGTTGGACGCCATGGTTGTCCAAAATTATGACGCTGCGTTTACGTGTGCTGAAACGCTTAAACGTATGAAGCTGGGTCGAATTAAAATTATTCCTATTGATGAAATGGCACAAATTAATTCTATAAATAGTCCAAGACTTAGAGGAATTGAAGGAACTGCTGCTGATTTTGTTAGAAGTTCCAAAAGGTATGATCCGGCAGTAAGGTTTGTTTTTGGCGATACTCTAGTAACAGATGATCAGAAAATTGCTATTGCTGCTTCACGAAACGGCAGTAGAACAGTTACAAGAAACGGAGATCTCTATGAGCCACAGGGTGGATTTGAAAGTGGCTATTACCGGGCTCCAGTTGATTATTCTTCGATTATTCCCAGCAAAAATGCAGTAAAAAGCCTTGATGAAGCTGTTGCTGCCCTTAGGTTACACTTATCAAAACGAGAAAGTGAAATAAACAATTTTGAGGAAGATATTGAAAATATTCGCAAAGAAATGGCTAGTTTAGCTGAAACTATTGTCACCCTTGACGGGGAAATCGGAAGAGTCCGTCAAAACGTCAAAGGCACCCGACAAAACGTCAGGCGTATCGAGAAACATCTAAGCAGAATTAAAGAGAAACGAGAAGAGGAAAAAAATAAACTCGGGGAAGTGCGTTTACAACGCAACCAGCTTAATAAAGAAATTGAAAACCTACGAGAAAAGTTAAATGATTTACGCAGGAAAACGGATACAAGCCAGATTCAAGAAATGGAAATTCAACGAGAAAAAATCGGAGAAGAACTGATTACTTCACGTCAACAAATGGGCAGCGTAGAAACTAAACTTGCAACTCTTGATTCTACGTTTGGTAACGTATTGAAAGTAAGTGCAGATAACATTCGAATTCAGCAAAGAAAAATAAAACAACAAATTGCTACAGTAGAAAATGAAGTTGACGCCGCAATTAAAGAAAAAGTTTCGCTGGAAAAAGAAGTTGTAGAACTGGAAAACAGCAAAGAAGAACTTTCTAGAACAGTATTGAACGCAAAAGAAGAGTCCAAAAAATATACGGTTCAACTTGACGATTTAGATAAAAAATTAAGAGAATTAGATTCAATTTATGAACGTTCAGACAGGCTTTATAATCAGTTGCAGTTTACCCTTCAAACAAACCAGATGAAACTGGAACAGCTTAATGCCAGATTGGATGAACTGGGTCATGATGAACCCATGCCAATTTCTCAAAAACAACTAGAAACTGCAGAGAAAGCTCTTAGACAGTTGCGCCTAGAATTAAGCAGGTTGGGTGCAGTAAATCAGCTGTCTTTGGATCATTATGCAGAACAAGCTTCAAGATACAAAGAATTGTCTGTACGAATGAACGAACTGGAAAAAGAAAAACAGTCAATTCTAGCATTCATGGAAGAAATCGAAAAGAAGAAACGTAAAGTTTTCATGGAAGCATTCGAAAAAATCGACAGCAGTTTCAGTAAATATTTTGAAAAACTAACAGGCGGCGGAACGGCATCCCTTGTCCTTGAAAATCCTGAAGACCCCTTCGCCGGAGGAATGGACATGCAAGTACAGTTTAGAAATAAAGCATCCATCCTTGTTAGTGGCGCAAGCAGTGGAGAAAGGTCAGTTTCTGCTGTTGCATTTATTTTTGCACTTCAAGATTTTATGCCCACTGCATTTTATGTGTTTGACGAAATTGATGCCCACCTTGACGCGTTTCACGTATCAAGACTGGGAGACCTTTTTGTTGAATTATCAGATAAATCCCAGTTTGTGGCAATTACTTTGAAACCAGAAATGGTAAGCAAAGCAAAGAAAGTCTGGGGAATTTACGAACGCAGCGGTTATTCTCACGTAGTATCAGCTAAAATTAAAGAGGTGACAGCGTAAATGGTTCAAAAAATGAAAAAACCGTTCTATTTTCAGCCGCCACTAAATATACTCTTTGAAATTCACAGACTGGAAAAAGTGCTACCGTGGGATGTTAACATTTCTTATCTTCTGAAGATGTTCTTGGATGAAATGGAAGAATTCGGAGAGGTAGATTTTAGAGCTTCAGGAATGGCGTTGGATTCATCTAGTACCATTTACCTCAGAAAAACCCAACTACTACTAAAATTGGAAGAACCGCCCCCACCACCCAAAAACATGCCCGATTTTATTCCACCGCCATTGTTCTTGCCCCTACGTTACGAATTATCTTCAACAACCATAGATAACCTGCTTAACGTACTAGACGAAGTTCTAAAAGGAGAAAGTTTACGCCCCCCAAAACTTCCTGAACCAATACTGCCCACACCAGAAATTCTTCCACCACTGGACATGTATCTACTACAAATTGAAGACCATATGAAGAATCTGTATGAACAGCTCTGCCAACTTGTTGGCACAGGAGAATTGATAACGTTCTCTAAACTCACTGTGGGACTTGAAAGGATTGAAGTAGTTAAAACATTCATCATTCTGCTGTTTCTTGCCCAACGGGGAAAAGTAGGCCTGTGGCAAGAAGAAGAAATAGAAGAGCTTTACATAACTGTCATAGGAGATCCAGTATTTGACGAAAAACGAACAGAACCTGTCTGAGAAAGATCAAGAAAAAGCCAAAGTAGAAAAAATTAAGCATCAACTGGCGTTAATGGAGTCTGCATTGTATGTATCAGGTAGACCCCTTGATTTGAGAACATTGGCAAGTGTAGCAGGGACTCGTTCGAAAAAAAAGGTTCGAAAACTAGCGAGAAAATTAGTTGAAATGTATTCAAACCGTGAAAGTGCTATTGAAATACTGGAAGTAGAAGGGGAGCGGTTTGTTATGCAACTTAAAAGTGATTATACGGGCAAAGTTAGAAAACTAGCTACAAGACCCCTTCTATCTGCTGGACCTTTGAAAACTTTGTCTTACATTGCGTTTAGGCAACCAATCTTTCAGACCCTAGTTGTTGACGTTAGAGGGCACCACTCTTATGGGCACCTTAAACAATTAGAAGAGATGGATTTGATAGTCCGTGAAGGCACAGGAAAAAAAAGGATAATCAAAACAACACAGTTTTTTGCTGATTTTTTTGGGTTAAGCCACGACCTCCGAGCGATGAAAAGGCAACTAAAAACCATTTTCAAAGATTTGGAAAAACCTCAAATAGAAGAAAAAAAGGAACCTGAGAGCCAAAAATAAAAGATAAGCTTATATGTCAAGTTTTGGTAGTCTCAACAGACTTATGAGATGATGTAAGCTTGTCAGTATGGCACGGAGATCAACATAAACACAAAGCTACTGGCGGAAGAAAAATAGCTAACCGCAAAAAGAGAAGATTTGAAAGAGGATTCTTCGCAGCAGAAACTGCACTTGGCAAAAACAAAAGCAAATCCATGCGAAAACATGGAGGTAACGAAAAACAACGCCTGCTAGCAGTAAATGAGGCAAATATCTCAGATGCTTCTGGAAAAACCGAGAAAGTAGAAATTGTTCGCGTAATCAAAAACCCAGCTAACGTAGACTACGACAGACGAGGAGTAATCACCAAAGGAACAATGATTGCAACATCACTGGGAACCGCTAGAGTAACTTCACGCCCAGGGCAAGACGGCAAAGTAAATGCTGTTCTAGTAGACAAAAAAGAAGATTAACAAGCTTTTCTATCGACGTAAGATAGAAAGCTCTTTTGCAATTTTTTTCATTGTTTCAGTTTTTGATTCAGTTTTAGGAAGAACAATAAACCCAGTTTTTCTCCAAGGACAACTGGGATGAGCAGCATCAAGATTAACTTCAGGTTGCAAACCTAATCGTTTGGCAGCCCGTTGAAGTTCTTCAATTTTTGGTGAAGATACAGCCAAGTTTCTTGGTACCCGTCTGCCATCGTTTCTGGTTTTAGTCGAATCAAAGTAATTAGACCACAAGACGATTGAGTTTTTTTTCCGCATTATAATCTAAATTGCTAAATGATGTTGAGCATTTTATTAGTTGTGGTTTCCCCTGAAGACAAAAACAAAAACAAGCAACATTACAATCTAATTTGAATTTCTGCACAAAAACGTGAAAAATTAAACTTTTTGATACATCGACATTCATGCGAAATACGCAAATGAATCAGATAAATTTCGAAAATAAAATTGAATGTGCAAAGTTAACAAAAAAGTCAGAAACGTTTAAATAAAACCGAACGGGTGAATCATAGGTTTTGTGAGGGGTAGTGGTTTTGCACAGAATCGGTAACGTCCTTCACGTAAGTACTACCAGAAATCTTATTCTGAAATCCGAAAATATCCCCCGCATTGGTGACCGAGCAGTAAATGAAAAACTCAAACCAGTGGGAACCGTTTTTGATGTCTTTGGTCCGATATCTTCCCCGTATGTCGCAGTTAAACCCTACACCCAGACTCCAGAACAATTTGAAAATCAAGTTCTTTACGCAACCCCTACAAAAGACGGCGTAAAAAACAGAAGGAATAGGAAGAAAAAGTGAAAGAAGAAAGCATCCCACAGGCACCAAAAATTCAAAAATGTCCCGAATGTGGAAGTAATCGCATCATGAGGGACTATGAATGTGCCGAAATAGTCTGCATGAACTGCGGAGTAGTCGTAGCAGCAAAACTTGCAGACCAAGGACCCGAATGGCGAGCCTTTGACGATGAACAACGAACAAAACGTGCCAGAGCAGGAGCCCCAGCAACATTCACCATCCACGATAAAGGCCTTTCAACAATGATTGATTGGCATGACAGAGATGTTTATGGGAAAAGATTAGCCCCAGGACAAAAAGCACAAATTTACAGATTAAGAAAATGGCAAAGACGAATCAGGGTTTCAGATGCAACAGAAAGAAACCTTGCTTTTGCACTTTCTGAAATTTCAAAAATTTCTAACAATCTAAATTTGCCAAAAAACATTCTTGAAACCGCTTCAGTCATCTATCGCAAAGCAGTTAAAGAACGCCTCATCAGAGGAAGATCGATCCAAGGTGTAACTGCTGCCGCGATTTATGTTGCTTGCAGACAATGTGGAGTCGCCAGAACATTAGATGAAATCTCCCAAGCTTCAACAGTAAACAAGAAAGAAGTTGGACGAAGTTACAGGTTCCTGATTAAAGAACTTAATTACTTCATCCCACCGCTAAAACCTAGCCAATACGTAACCAAGTTTTCAAACCAATTGACCATGCAAGGCAAAGTAGAAGAAATCGCCCACAAGATTCTGGGAACCGCAAAGGAATTAAAACTCACCTCGGGCAGAGGACCAACAGGCATAGCAGCAGCAGCTAGTTACATTGCTTCAGTTTTAACCGGAGAAAGAAAAACTCAAAGAGAAATTGCAGAAATCGCCCAAGTAACAGAAGTAACCATACGAAACCGTTACAAAGAACTGGTAGAAAGACTGCAGTTCGTCATCTATTTGTAACCCAATTTCGGTTTTTCTTAACTAAAAAGTGAAACGAAAAATGCAAATCAGAGTGAAATCTGGGCGATAAAAAGTTAAAAAACATTTTAAACAATTACAGTAACTATTAATGAGGAACACTACAAGTGCCATCATGCCCCAGATGTGAAAAAGCAGTAGACAATCAAATCAAAACCGGGTCCATGATTGGCAAAGGCAACATGACTGATGATAAAATGAAATATAGGTTAGGTGTTTTTGTGTGCCCAGAATGTAAAAAAAAAGTCTTGAGCATTACAGAAAAACAAGAAACCAAAAGGGATTTTATACGGGCAGTTAAAGAAATTAAGGGAGTGGAAAAGGAGTTAACAACCATGTTGGGGGATTTAAAAGAAAAAATTGAAAAACTAAAAGAAGAAAGGACCGAACTATTAGAAGAGATAGAAGAACTTAAAAAAATAGGTGAAACAAAAGCAAGCACTTTAGAGGACGAAATTGCTTCCCTCAGAGAAGAAGTGGAATCCCTTAAAGAAATGTTAGATGAAAACGAGTGAACACATAACAGTTACTAAACAAAACATAGTAATTATGGGCAAGAATTGTGTTTACGGCGAGAATCAAGAAGAAGCCACTTTTTCATTAAGTCCTTATAGTTATTCAGGAAATTGTTGATCAGTTTTCAGTTTACGAAAATCAGAACCAATGATTTTAAACCAGCAGGAATTTCTAGTTTAAGTGATGTGGAGGGTTTACCCATCACCATTTCAAAATGGTGTTTGGCTTCCTCATAGTCTGACTAAAATTTAGCATCGTTGTTTTCTATCCATTTTTTCACCAAATGTCAAACCAATAAATTGAATCTTATAACTAAGTAAAAGCTTGCAAAACCAAGCTGAACAAGGGATGTAATTATACTTACGGTAGTGAATTCCCAAAACTTAACGAAAGCATCGGGATCAGAAAAAATTGGACAAAATGTTAAAATTTCTGTTGGAAAAACTTGTAAAGTTTTAGTTAAAAAATGAAGTGTATAGAACCTGCTTTTGCACAGTTTATAGAAATTTTTGATGTTAAAACCGTAGATAATCGACTTTTTTGCTGTTTTATTGGCGTTAAAGCTTTTGTGCTAGAAAGGATTAACAGTGTTTTTATTATTTAACAACAAAGCGGGGTTCATCGTGGAACAAAAAGAATTGAAACGAATGGCTGTTATCCTGCAAGAACTAGGGTTAAGTTATACAGAAACTCTCGAAGTTATACAAGAAATGTCCAAAGACGTAAACAACGCCCAGAAATTATGGCGTGGAGAAAAAAAGTCAAAATTAATCAAAATTGCTTTGGCAATTATCACATTCCCAGAACCCACTCCCATAAGTGAAACAATAGGCGGTGCGGTTTTAGTTGCCGGACTTGTTCAGACTAAAATCAAAAATTCAACATTACACGTAGAAGACATTTACAAAACCTTCAAAGAAATAAACAAAGACATAATGAAAACCAGGCAATTTGAATCTTAAGCAATTTTTATTACCTGTTTTTTCAAGAATCCAGTTTTTTGTCGGGTACTAATTCTTTGAGTTTTTCTTCTGGTGCACCTAAACAGTATAGAATGCCAGCAAGATTGTCTTTAGTTATTACACCAGAAGCAACTTTTTGTAGAACTGCCTTTGGATAAAGGGCAATCCCTAAACCAGAGTTTTGAAGCATAAACCGATCATTTGCACCATCACCCACGGCAACAACTTGTTCCATCAACAAATTCTCTTTTTTAGCTATCTCCTTCATCAGTTCAGCTTTTCGTTCGGCATCAATTATGGGTTCTAAAACCTCACCAGTTAGTTTTCCATCTTTGATTACAAGCTGGTTAGCATAAACAAAGTCGATTCCAAGTTTTTCTTGGATTTTTTCAACAAACTGAGTGAAACCACCAGAAATAAGGGCTATCTTGTAACCCAACGCTTTAAGGGCAATTATTAATTCTTCAGCCCCAGCGGTTACATCCAAGTTTTCAACTATGGAATCAAGGACTTCAACAGGTAAACCCTTCAAAAGTCCAACCCTTTCTCTTAGGGCTTGCTTGAAGTCAAGTTCTCCATTCATAGCTCGAGAAGTAATTTCACTTACTTTTCCGCCTACACCTGCAGCTTTTGCTAACTCATCAATAAATTCAGCATCAATCAAAGTGCCGTCTACGTCAAAAACAATCAATCGTTTTGGTTTACGAAAAACAGTATCCTTCTGGAATACAACATCTTGCCCAACTAGCTTGCATTCTTTGCTTAGGGATTCTTTGAAGTCTTGAACAGGAACCTTTAGGTCGTTGATGTCTACAAGTATTTCCATGGCGTTTAATTCACCATAAGCAATCATGCGTATCCGTTCAATGTTTGCGTTATTTTCAGAAAGGAAACGTGAAACTTTCGCTACTATTCCAAGTTGATCCTTACCTAAGGTTGTTAAAAGCACAAGTTTTTTGCCAGTTTTTCTCCGTACAGACGGAAGGGATTCTATGTTTACATCTAAACCTACCTTTTGCCCCATGACCATGAGTTGCTCTCGCAGGTTTTCAAAAGAAACAGACATACAACGACAATCAACTATCATAAAAATTGCAAATAATCCTCTCATACTGAAGGCTTCGATGTCAACGATGTTTCCTTTGGAATAGGCAATCAATTCTGTTATTTCTGTTATTAAACCGGGTTTATCTTTTCCAGTTGCTGTAATCACGACAAAGGGTTTAGACATTTATTGTTCCTCTCAGAAACGATGTATTATGGATCAGCGAATAGACTCGTTATTCGGTTAATAAAAATATAGTTTTTAGCAGTAACACAGTTAGATTTGTTACCTTTGAATGAGTAGCATGCTTGCATCCCAGTGAATATGTCCTCGGCGTACTACTGTAAAACAATAATAAGTTTCTGGAAAGTATTTGTTATTGACTACAAATAGTACAAACTGTTAAAAATTAAACGGATATAGTAGTTAGCACAAAATTTCATGAGAAAAGCCACATGTCGTTAACAACAAGTTCAGAATTTCATCCGAAAACATTCAACACAGCATCGTATACTGAAATCGGTTTCATAAGAGTTTTTCAGTAAGATATCATATTTTAGGTGAAGAAGATGACAATGGAACTAGTAGCAGAACTGTTAAAGTTAACGGCAATAGCAGGACTAACAATTGCAGCAATACTTACAATTTTGATATGGAAAAAAGGCCGAACAACAAAAGTTACTTACATAAAATTTGTAATTCAAGTACTAGCAGTAGTGGGAACATTTTACTTATTTTCATACCCAATAAGACCAATCTACATAGCAGCAGTAATCTTGATAATGCCAATCGTTCTAGGCAGATTTTTCTGCGGATGGATTTGCCCGTATGGATTATACATGGACGTAATCACAGTACTCAGAAAAGCTACAAACATACGCTACAGAATCATCCCAGACAGACTCAACAAAATGTTACATAACCTCAGATATGTCCTCATTATTAGTTTCTTAATTCTGGGAGCTGTTTTCAGCATCATGGATCCCCCTTCAACAGGGAACGTTTTAACCATGATGATGATGCATTTTGCAGGTCCATTTGAACACATCGGAATCTTACTCAGCCCATTGACACCAATAATTGTACCTTGGACAGGACCTCTTGAAATTGCTGGAATATACTTTAGTTACCCATACATTCAAGAAGTAATCAAATATACTGGCGAAAACTTTGCTACAGTCAGTGCACTAGTTTTTTTGGCTTTAACAGTTGGCGCCTCATTTTTTGTAAGAAGATTTTGGTGCAGATTCTGCCCAACAGGAGCGTCAATAGCTGTTTTGAACAAGATCAAAGGTTTCAAATGGGCTCCAATGTTGCATCTGGACAAGAATGAAGAAAAATGTACAAAATGTGGAATTTGTAAACGAGTTTGTCCAGTTCAAGTAACTGAAGTCTACGAAAAGAAAGGAGGAAAAATCATGACATCAATGTGCATGCTATGCGCAAGATGTGTTGAAATGTGTCCATACGACAACTGCTTAAAAATAAAATTTGGCAACAAAACAGTTCTCAAATCCCGTAACTGGTTAGAACCGTCAGAGCTTGAATAAAAAACAAAGTATCATTATACAAAAATAGATAGTCCTCCTTTACGGAATGGAACCAAACTTTTAAGCAGCAACAGTGAATTAATACACAAAATAAAAAGGCAATTTGCTGTTCTGGTTGGTGGAATTATTTTGGGTTTTCGATTAACTAAAATGAAAGTGTTTTTGCTAGCAGACTTAGTTCTTCTGGCGGTAGTAATTCCTGGTTACTTTTTTGTTAGTTCTCAGGTGTCAAGCCCTGCAGAGTTTCATGTTACAGATTTAATTCTTGATTCTAACTGGATTCAAGTCGGGGATTCTGTAAAAATAACAGCAGAAGTAACTAACATTGGAGACATTAGCGGCAACTATTCAGTTGTTTTGATAATTGATGATGTTGCAGTGGAGTCAAAAGATGTGCAACTTTCTGGACGAGAAACAACTCAAGTTTCTTTCACCAGAACTGAACAAACAGAAGGAACATACACAGTTACAATTGATGATTTGACAGAAACACTAAAGGTTACTACAGAAAAACCAACAAAACAAGGAGAACTACAAGTAACTAACATAGTAACTAGCAGAAAAGTAGCAGGAATTGGAGAGCAAATAACAGTTTCAGTTATGTCAACCAATGTTGGAGATACAACTGGAGATTTCTCCCTAGAACTTTTTGTGAACGATACAAAACAAGAAACTAAATTCATCACTTTGAATGGCGGCGAAACCACAACAACATACTTTGCTTTTTCCAAAAGCACAGAAGGAGAATACATAGTAAAGGTTCAGGACACAACCACTTCCTTTATTGTTAGTGCTGACGCCCCACCAGCAGAACCTGCAGAGTTCAAAGTAACAGACTTGGGGGTAAACCCATCATTAGTAACAGATGGTGAAATTGTTGAAATTTCTGCCAAGGTAGTTAACACTGGAGAAATCACTGGACATTATACAGTTAATCTAAAAATTGATGGAACATTGAGGGACTCCATTGACGTTACATTACCAGGTCAAGCATCTGAAATATTACATTTTAGAGTTTCAGAAACAATCTCAGGAACATATAATGTCGAAGTGAATGGTTTGTCGGGTTCATTCACTGTTGAAGGTTTAACTCAGGCATCAGAAAATACACACATTCGCGGATTAACGGTTTCACCATACGAAGTATGGACTGGAGACACAGTTATCATCAAAGCTAAAGCTGATAATCTGGTAAATGAACCCAGTACACTTCATGTTAGAGTTATGATTGCAGGAGAAAGTCAAACAATACTGACTTACACACTGAACGCAGGTGAAACTGATGTACCGATTGAATTTACAGTTACAGCCGAGGGTGAAACAACCGAAGGAAAAACAACAGGTTACAAAGTTGAATTGGTTAATGTTGGAAACCAAACAAACAAGTTAACGGGGTATTTCCAAGTTGCCCCCAATGGTTACCATACGCTTTCCATTAATAGGTCAGGTGGAGGTAGCACACCAATGATATTTACCCTTGATGGAGAAACACTACAGTCCCCATATTCGGCACTATTACCAGTAGGCGATTATGAAATCAGTACAGACGAAATTGTTGAACTACAACATGGTGTAGTAGAGTTTTCTCATTGGAACGATGATGTAACTAGTGAAACTAGAACCATAACTTTAGACAGACATCTGTCGGTATTAGCAAACTATATCGTAATCAGCGGATATGCTTCCTGTCCTTCACTTTACATTTGGAACGGAAACAACTACACATACATCACAGAAGTCTCAAACGCAGGATGGTTAGGATACATTGACTACATCACTGACGAAGGTGATATCGTATTTGGTGGAGGCAACCCATGGGATCATGTTAAACTTGACAAAGCCCAGTTAGCAACAAAAAATGATACAGGTTACGAATACTTTGACATTGTCCTGTTCCAACAATGGGATGAAATATTCTATGTAGACAGCGCATACATGGTGGTAGTTGACCATCCCAACGATACTGATGTTTACTCAACAATGGTAAATTACGTTAACAAAGGCGCATACAACGAAGTTTACACAGTCGACCCGCAAAACTTGTTAAAGCCAGTTTCAGCAGTGAACCAAGATGGAGAAGACGTCTTAGATATAATTGCTGAAATTGACAATGATTTCACGCCTGCAACTAACGGAGTTGAAAGCCCATCATGGGACAACATAGTATACAACCAATTGACACTAGACTTGGGGGATTTATCTGACGCAGAAGAAATCAAGTTAGTAATCAACGGAATGGTAGATTGGGGACCAGCACAACCATACTACGATTGGATAACACAATTTGAAACAGCTGCCGCCCAAGGATTGGTAGAAAATGGCACCCAAATTAACCCTCCAGCGTACATGGAAGTAATGGATGCACAAGGAAATTGGGTGCGAGTATCACAAGATAGACAAATGCCAATTCCAGGAGATTACGTTCCCCGAACTTTTGCAGTAGACTTGAATGGGCTGTTCGCAGAAGACGTAACAGAATACAAGATAAGAATAACCAATTTCTGGAACGTCACCTTCGATTACGTTGGTATCGACATAAGCAAACAAAAAAACATTACAGTTACAGAAATTTTGCCAATGGCAACACTTGAACCAATTGGTTTTGCAATTACAACAACAAATGCTTCAGGAAACTTCACAAAATACGGCGACGTAACTGCACTCCTTAACGTAACAGATGACATTTATGTTATTGGATTACAAGGCGACACAATTTACCTAAAGTTCCCCACGGCAGATCTTCCAGAACTTGAAGAAGGCATGGAAAGAAGTTACTTCTTGTATGTGGCATCTTGGTTCAAAGACCACTATGGAAACTGGGGTTATGGCTTTGATTTCACAGTAGAACCATTACCCTTCCGGGACATGAGCGGTTTCCCATATCCAGTTACTGAGCAATATCCATTGACTCAAGAAGAATACGAACAATATTTCAACGAATGGAATACTAGAGTCGTAAATGTACCGTAATCAAAAAAAAATAAAAAAGGGAAAAATTAGGTTCGGTTTGCTGCTTGTTCTAAAGCAGCAACTCCGGGCAACTCATTTCCCATTAGAAACTCGATCAAAGCACCCCCTGCAGTGCTGATATAAGAAATTTTGTCTGCAAGACCCAATTTTTCAACAGCAGCAATAGTGTGACCGCCACCAATAAGAGTGAATCCTTCACAGTCTGCTACGGCTTGAAGAACAATCTCAGAGCCTCTCCTAAACTCTGGATTTTCAAAGACACCAACTGGACCACTAACAACAACTGTTTTTGCGTTACGGATTATCTCTCCAAACTTTTTGGCAGTTTCAGTCCCAATATCAAACAAAGGAGAATCAATTGGAAGCTCACTAACAGCAACTTCATGACGCTTTTTGTTGACTTCGGTAGCTACATCCACAGGAACAACTACAGCTCCAGGATAATTTTTCATAATTTCTTTAATACCAGGAATTAGACCCATAAGTTCCTTCTTTTCAAGGAATTTTATGTTGCTTTCACCCAAGTTTACACCAGTAGCTACCAAAAAAATGTGAGAAATTACTCCACCAGTTAAGACATTGTCTGCTATGTTATTCTTTAGTACATAACTGGTTATGTCCAATGAGTCGTCACCTTTTGCGCCGCCAATCATGAATACAGATGGCTTTTCGGGATTGCCCAGAACTTTGCCTAAGGCTTTTAGTTCTTTTTCCATTATTCTGCCAGCAGCGCTAGGCAAAACAGGTGTGAAACCAATTATTGTGACTTGAGCTCTGTGAGCTGCGGCAAAAGCGTCATTGACAAATAAGTCTACTAACGGAGCTAAAGTTTTCACGATATCAGTTTTGGATTGTTCTTCAGGTGTTCCTTTTTTTAGTTCAGAAGGAATGCCACGAACATTTCCTAAAACTAAAACTTCTCCGCTTTTCAATGATTTGATGGCGTTCTGGGCAGATTCGCCTAAAACATCATCCACATAATCCACAGACATGTTCAATGCGTTGCCAAGAAGCTCTGCGTGCTGGTCAAGAGAAGTGAAATCTGCATCTCCTGGTCTGCCTTGATGGGCTAGGATTACTGTTTTTGCACCGTTTTGGATTAATTCTTTGATGGTTGTGTTTGCGTGGGCACGAATTCGTTTGTCGTTGATTATTTGTTTTGTTTTAGGATTAAGGGGAGAGTTAAAGTCTACCCTTAAAAGAACGGTTTTGTTCTGTAAATCGAAATCATCTAACGTAAGGAACTTTGCCATACAATCACCAAAACAATTAGTATTAGTTCAGTTTAGGCAGCCATTTTGCAGATTTTTTCGATCATATGAACCATTTTAACGGAATAGCCCCATTCGTTGTCATACCAAGCAAGAACTTTAACCAAGTTTCCAATGACCATGGTTAGGTCTCCATCGATGATTGCTGAGTTTGGATTATGTATCAGATCGGATGAAACAAGGGGTTCTTCAGTGTAACTTAATACGCCTTTTAGGCTTCCTTCAACTGCGTTCTTGAGGGCAGCGTTAATTTCGTCTTTTGTTGCTTCTTTCTTTAGGATTGCAACCAAATCAACTATTGAAACATCAGGAATAGGAACACGAAGAGCCATGCCATTTAGTTTTCCGTCAAGAACTGGAAGAACCAAGCCAACTGCTGTAGCTGCACCAGTAGAAGTGGGAATCATGTTGAAAGCAGCTGCTCTTGCTCTTCGGAGGTCGCTGTGTTGCATGTCAAGAAGTCTTTGGTCGTTAGTTACAGCATGTACAGTAGTCATAAGACCTTTCTCGATGCCAAAATTATCATTTAGAACTTTAGCTACAGGAGCTAAACAGTTAGTAGTGCATGAAGCCAAAGACATTATTTTATGTTTGTTTGGGTCATACAAGTTGTCGTTGACGCCATAAACAACAGTTAAGTCAGCACTTTTTGCTGGACTCATTGGGGCAGAAACAAGAACCTTTTCTGCACCAGCTTCCAGGTGCTTTGCAACTGCTTCTCGTGATCTGAATCTTCCAGTGGATTCAACAGCAACATAAACACCCATTTCTTTCCAAGGTAATTTTGAAGGATCTGGTTCTGCTAAAATCTTCAACTCTTTTCCATCAACGATAAGGGATGACCCTTTGACTTCTACGTCAAAAGGAAATTTGCCATGAACAGTATCGTTCTTGAGTAGATGCGCAAGAGTTTTCGCATCTGTCAAATCGTTGACTGCCACAAAATTGATGTCAGCATTTGTTTCAAGAGCAGCTCTATACAAAAGCCGTCCGATTCTTCCGAAACCATTTATTGCTGCATTAACCATTTTTAATCACCTAAGTTTAGAGGTACAAATATACCGAATTACAAAATATTAAGCTTGTTACATTTTTGTTAATAACAAGAAAACGAAAACAAGAACAAAAAACTACACAAAACATTAAACAAAAAAGAGAAAGAAAAATGACACCAGACAGGTGTCAAATTCAACTTGTTTACCGAGTTATTTTCTTTACTAGCTTTTTCTGGCTATCAAAAACATTAACTTGTAAAGGCATTTCACCAATCGCAAAGTGAGTTGCACATGCCCAGCATGGATCGTATGCTCGGAAAGCCATTTCCACTTTGTTCAGTAAACCATCGTTGACTTCGCCGTTTTTGATGATTCCTTGTGCTGCATTCTTTATTGACATGCAGATTCCAGGTGCATTGTGAGTTGTTGCGACTACTAGGTTGATTTTCTTTGCCAGAGCGTTTTCATCAAGCTGGTAATGATGAATTAATGTTCCTCGGGCTGCTTCAACGATTCCAACACCTTCTCCGGGTTTTCCGGGTTTGTTTCGTATGTTTTTGCTGGTTATTTCAGGATCTTTGATTAATTCTAGACCACGTTCTGTTGCATACATCAATTCGATTAGTCTCGCCCAATGGAAAGCCAAAGTAGCGTGAACAGGTTTTCCACCAAGAGTTTTGTACATTCGTTCATATTCGGCTTGAGCAACTGGTGTTGCCATTCCGTCAGAAGCATTTAGTCGACCAAGTGGACCTACACGGTAGATTCCGCTGTCGGGTCCTGTGGTGAAGCCGTTCCATCCAACTTTTTTGAGGTAGGGCATTTTAACGTATGTCCAAGGCTCTACTCGTTCTTCAATAATATCCAAGTATTCTGAAGGACCAAACTTTACGAATTCTTTGCCTTCTGGGTCAACAACTCGGACTTTGCCGTCATAAAAGTTTACTTTGTTGTTTTCGTCAACTGTTCCCATGTAATATGTTGGAAGGTTATAGGGGTCGCTTGTAATCAAGTTGACGTAGTCAGCGTTTTTGAGAACAACATCATCAAAGAGTTTCAAACTAAATTTAGCAAATTCGTGACAACTCTTTAGCATATCTTCGATTTCTTGGCGTTCGTCTTCGTCTATTGCTTTTGCGATGCCCCCAGGCATTGCAGCACTTACAGGATGAGTTGGTCGACCTCCAATGATTCCAGTAATTCTTTGTCCAAACGCACGGTGTTTTATGACTTCACCCGCAACTTCTAGACCTGCTTTCTCTATTACTCCAAGAATGTTACGTTTAGCAGCTGGAGCATCAGGACCAACAACAAAGTCTGGGCCACCCAAGAAGTAGAAGTGAAGTATGTGGTCGTAAATGAAGTAACCACAGTATTCTAGTTCTCTTAATTTTTTGGCAGTTTCTGTGGGTTCCACATTAAATGCTGCATCTAATGCTTTTGCTCCTGCCATGTGATGAGCAACTGGACAGACTCCACAAATTCGGGTAGTTATTATAGGTAGGTCTTCTGCGCGTCTTCCTTCACAGAACTTTTCAAAACCGCGAAGTTCTGGAACTTGGAAGTATGCGTTTTCTACGTTTCCGTCGTCGTTAAGGAAAATTGTAATTTTTCCGTGTCCTTCGAGTCTTGTGATTGGGTCAATTACTATTTCTCTCATTTTTGCACTTTCCTCTTAAGAATTGAGTTAGCTAATGAATACTTGTAGAAAGTTCCAACAGGGTCAACTATCTCTTTCACAACATTGATGTCCTTAGCAAGAGATGCAAGGGCACTGATAGCTGCAGCACCCTGGTCAACTACACGAGGACCTGGACCACCACAACCGGTACAAGGTATGTTTACGTTTGGACATTGACAACCACAACCAGCACGAGTAGCCATACCCATACAGATTACACCTTGATCCAAGAAACAGGTTACACCGTCGTCTTCAATTTCATAAATTCGTTTGAATTCAGTAATTTCGCTGTGTTTCTTTTCTCGCGGGCATTCATCACAAACAGCTTTGTTGGGCAAAAAGCTTGAACCTTTAGGGGGTAAATCACCAGTAATGAACGCGTTAAACATTACCAATATTGAAGGAACAGGCGGAGGACAACCAGATATGGTGTAGTCAACATCCACTGTTTGGGGCAATGTTTTCACAGTGTCATAGACTTCGGGAAGATCTAGTTCACCCTCATTTACTTTGAAACGTGTTTGAGGGGTAACTGATTCAGGGTTTACAGTTGATTGAGTTTCAAGATAGGCACGCTCAAAGACACCATCTTTATCCGAAAGGTTTGCGAGACTTTTCACGCATCCGTCGTTTGCGCATGAGCCAAAAGCCACAAGTATTTTGGATTTTTGTCTTAAGAGTTTAGCCATCTTTTCATTTTCAGAGTTTCTGATTGCTCCGTTGAAGAAACATGCATCAATGCTTTGGTCAGGCATAGCTTCGACATCTTTGTATTTAGTGTCGATTGCTACAGGCCAGAAAACTATGTCAGCTGCCGCAACAACGTCTAAGATTTTTTCGTTAACGTCTAGAACAGCTACTTCACAGCCTCCACAGCTAGCCGCCCAATAAAAAGCGATCTTTAGTTTTTCCTTTGCCATTAGGAACCACCGTTTACAAGAAACTCGGATAAAGTGACCCGACCAAATAAAGCTTTCTTTTTAGAAACACCCAAAGAAATACAAAAACAAAAAGTGCAATATTTCTTTAGGGAAAAACTTAACCAAATAAAGCTTTCTTTTTAGCCAGAAAATGACGGTTTAAAAACTAAACAAGTAACCAGAAAAGAATCTACTTTAACTTTTTTAGCAACAAGTCTGCAGCTAAAACCATAGGTTCCCAAGTTTCTGAAACAGGAGGAGCATAACATGTTTCAGCTTGTGCAAGTTCTTGAGCAGTCATTTCTTTTTGAATCATAAAAGACAGAGCATTTATGCGTTGGGTTACTTCTTCGCCGCCGATTATTTGAGCACTAAGTAGTTTTCCAGTTTCTTTTTCGGCAACAAGTTTAATTCGAATAGGCAAAGCTCCAGGATAATAATCTGCACGGGTTTTTGAATTAATAGTTGCAGAAACTGATTTAATACCATATTTTTTAGCCATGAACCCTGGAAGACCAGCACCACCAACTTCAATGTCAAACAGTCGAGTTATCCAAGACCCCAAGGTCCCCATGAATTCTGATACCCCACCAGCAGCGTTAGTTCCGGCAACTTTTCCTTGCCTCACAGCGGTTGTTCCAAGTTGACTTAACATTGGTTCGCCAGTGACAAGGTTTACAGATTCTACACAGTCACCAGCAGCATAAATGTCGGGAATGTTGGTTTCCATTTTAGAGTTTGTTTTTATTGCTTTTGTTTTACCAACTTTTACTCCAGCGTTTTTTGCCAATTCAACGTTTGGAGTAACGCCAGTGGCAACCACTACAACGTCTGCAGGGATAATATTTTGTGCAACACGAACTCCAGTAACTTTAGTAGAACCAAGGATTTCTTCAACGGGTTCGCCGAGAACAAAAGTTACGCTCTTTTCTTCAAGATTTTTTTGAACACGGTCAGCCAAGTCATTGTCAAGAAGAAATGGTAAGACACAGGGCAAAAATTCAACAATTGTAACTTTTAAACCTCGTTCGCGACAAGCTACAGCAACTTCTAATCCAACAAGTCCACTGCCAATAATAACTATCGATTTTGCAGTTTCAAGTGCATTATCAATTCTTTGACCATCTTCAATGGTTCGAACAAAAAAGACCCCTTGCTTTTCTAAACCATGCATCTTTGGCACGCGTGGGTCTGCTCCAGTGGCAATAATCAAACTATCGTATGAAAGGGAGCTTTTGTTTCCAGCATCATTGGTTAAGGTTACGGTCTTTGTTTTTGGATCAATACTATTTACTGTGGTTCGAGTTAGAAGATTTAATTTCATCATTTTGAAGAAACTTTCAGGAAAAACAACTAAATCATCAAAAGACTCAATCTGCCCGCCCAAAACAAAAGGAATACCACACCGTGAATAAGCCACTTTGTCCTCTTTGGTGACAAGAGTGATTTCAGCGGATCTATCGGTTTTCCTAGCAGCAGAAGCTGCATCAACACCTGCCGCATTGGCCCCAATAATTACAATTTTTCGGGGCATAATCTTCAACTCTGGCTATCAGTTAAGAACGGTTTCCATATTAACCTTGTTCTAATGATAGTTAGAGTTAAAAAATGAACAAAGAAAGCTTTTTTCTCTATTTTTTTGTAACAGAGTAGGTACGAGTTTTAGGGTCAGATTCAATTTCTCCGTCACTGAAAAGTTTCTTTAAAGCGTTGTAAGTTTTCTTTTCGGTTACTTCAAGTGTTTCTGCAATTTCAACAAGGGTCATTGGTTTTTCTGAAATCAGTTTGATGATATCTTTATGGATTTTTGCCATTACGAAATCCCAGCTTTTTGTTGACACACTAATTGTCAAGGTTAGATAAAAAATCTTTTATCAATTAAATAGGGTGTTTAGAATTATTTTTTTGTAAATTTTCACCAATTTCGGTTAAGCCCTTATTCTTGGTCAGTTTTTTCGTCTTTCACCAGGGATTTATGCCATTCCACTGCGGCATCAAAAGACAGCAGGGTTTTTAGGTCTTCTTCAAGGTTAGTTGGTTCTATGATTATAATCCATCCTTCGCCGTAGGGGTCTTCGTTGAGTAATTCGGGTTTGGAGTCGAGTTCTTCGTTGACTGCTTCTATGGTGCCGCTTACGGGAGCAATCAAGTCTGAAACTGCTTTTACTGATTCCAAAATACCGAAGGGTTCATCCTTAGTTACAGAGTCCCCAACGCTTGGAAGTTCAACATAGATCACGTCGTTTATTTGTTTTTGAGCATAATCGATTAGCCCAATTTTCACTTTTCCGTCTTCGACGCTTGCCCAGAGGTATTCTTTGTGGTAATACAGGTTCTCGGGTACTTCGTAGTCGTTAACCTTGACCATGATTATTTTCACCAATTAGCAGTTAGGTATGGGGATCTGTTTATCTTAAAAAGCTAACTATTAAAAAGGTCAACATAAAAATCACTAAAAATTGAGTTCATAAATCTGGGAACAACAAACAGATGAAAAAAGCATTTCTAAATTCAGTGACTGAGCGGTTTGAATTGCATCTTCAACAGGGAAAGCTATTGCATCTACTCCAGCTTTAACTGCAAAAACGTCAGTTATTTTGCGATGTTCACCTTTGGGTCTCATGCACCCCAAAACAACAGGAACAGTTGGCATCAATAGTTTTGCACAAACAAGAGTTCTTATAATGTCTGCAGGTTCAGGGGGTTCCACATTTTCCATAGGCGTACCATGGATAGGTATAAACGCAATTATTATGACTGCAGAAGGCGAATATTTTGAAATCAGGTTTAATGCCTTAAACTCGCCCTTAAGATGACCGTAATGCAAGCCCACAAGCACATGAGGAATAAACGGAATTTCGGAATCTTGCAACGCTTTCAAAGATTTTTCATAAACCGTAACAGTAACATCAAGATTGTAAATTTCCTTAATCGTTTCATCTGAACCAATAACATCAATTAATACAGAGTCAACCCCAGCGTTCTTCAACTCTTCTGCAGTAATAAAATCAACTAGCCCAGTATGAACTGAAAGCTTCAGGTCCAACTCGGTTTTTATTTTTTTGAAAGCATCAATAAAATTAGTTAATGGAACCGAGCCATCTAACC
Organism: Candidatus Bathyarchaeota archaeon; assembly: GCA_024650005.1. Taxonomy (GTDB): domain Archaea; phylum Thermoproteota; class Bathyarchaeia; order Bathyarchaeales; family Bathyarchaeaceae; genus Bathyarchaeum; species Bathyarchaeum tardum. The sequence continues at coordinate 1,180,770 of JANKMT010000001.1, forward strand.
CACAGCCTCCACTTATTAAACAACCTTGTGCGCCATCGTTTTTCAATTTTTTACAAACATCAAAAAGGTCCTTTGGACTATTAACTGGAGTCATTGTGTTTAGCACTTTTTTGTTGCAGTGTTTACAGTTCAGGGCACAAGAAGAACCAGTAACAGAAATTGATGGAAAACTGTTCTGAGAAGAACAAAAAAACTTGTTTTTATAGTGAACAAAACTTGGAGCAAAAAAATTGATGGTTTGTGTTTCAGGGGAAAAGGCTCCGTTTTCAAGCAAAGAAACAAATTTTTCTTTGGGCATTTGCCATATTTCTTTGGCGTTTAGACTTGTCATACTTGTTTACATTCAGTTACGTTTTCTAAAAAGGTTTTGAGGATATAGCCAAACGTTCTTTAGAGAATCTGTTTTTGGGGTCACATATACAACCCAAAAATTAAGATAATTAAATACAAGATTTCAATTAATAGCTTCCAGACATCTGGTGTAACCGATGAAAGAGAAAGGTATTATTGAAAAAATTCGTGTTTCTATTGGTTCCGCCATTGTATTGGATCTGAAAAAAGGCAGTATTGATGTTAAACCAACTACAGCGTATCTGCTTTTGGGGCGAGGCACAAAATGTTTGGCTAATTGTAGTTTTTGTACCCAAGCAAAACATAGCAATTCAAGAGCGAATATGCTTTCTAGGGTTACGTGGCCAGAATTTCCTGCTGAAGAAGTGATATCAAGTATAGAAAAAGCAGCGAAAACAGCAAAAATTAAGCGGATTTGTGTTCAGTCCCTTAATTATCCACAGGTTTTTGGTGACGTTTTGTGCCTCGTTAAAAAAATCAAAACTAAAGTGGATGTTCCAATTTCAGTTTCTTGTAAGCCATTAAACAAAGAACAAGCGGAACATATGTTTCAAGCAGGGGTGAACCGAATATGCATTGCTTTGGATGCAGCTACAGAACAAATTTTTGAAAAAATAAAGGGAACAAATGTGGGTGCAAAATACAAATGGAGTGAACAAAGAAAAGCATTACAAGAAGCCGTTACTGTTTTTGGTTATGAGTTTGTTAGCACGCATCTTATTGTTGGCCTAGGAGAAACAGAAAAAGAACTATGTCAAACAATTCAATGGTGCGTTGATTCACGAATAAAACCTGCTTTGTTTGCTTTCACGCCAATCAAGGGAACAGCCCTTGAAAACAACCTGCCCCCCCAGCTAAGTTATTATCGACGAACACAAGTTGCCAATTTTTTGCTAACAAACGGAAAAACAACTATTAGAGAAATGGAATTTGACAACAACGGAAAGATTACAAGTTTTGGAGTCACTAAAGAAGATTTAATGAAAACGTTACAAAAAGGAGAACCTTTCCTTACATCAGGATGTCCAGATTGCAATCGACCATACTATAATGAAAAACCATCTGGACCATTGTACAATTATCCACGTTCGTTGTTGCCAAAAGAGGTTGAAAAAGAGAGAAAAAATTTGGGTTTTTAAATCCAGATTTTTTTGGGTTTTCGCATTAAAAGAACAATTACTGTGATACTTGCGACAACTGTTGTTGCAACAAAAATATACATCAAGTTTCGTGTGGAATCTAATTCTACACTTAGATCAGATTCTAGGTTGGTATAATTCTTCAAACTATTGTGGTAAGTAGCATTTAGTTGATTGTATTCGGCCCGCAGTTCTTCTAATTCGATGTTTTGAATGTAAGTTAAAGCAAAACCAGAGGGAGTAATCTTTTGATGAGAACCCATGAAATCCCATTCAGAAGTAATTATTCCATATATCAATCCGGGTGAGATATCATTTGGAACTGATATTTGGTAGTTTGCTTCATGGAAAGTAAGCGGCATATTTTGAATGTGTGTAATTTCAGCAAGGGAAATTTCGTCTTTAGCATTTATAAGTCCATAGACTAAAACGTCAATGTATTCAACGTCAACTTGGACTTGGGTTACAGCTTCAGTGGTTATAGTTATGGTTATTGTTTCTCCAGGAGAAGACTGAACAGGAGCAACAATGTCTATGAGTAAACCTCCATAAGCAAGAGTGTACACATTTTTTGTTTGCTCAGATTGGGACCAAACAATCCCCGAAAAACTCATAGTAAATAGGAAAACACAAACTATTAGGGCAAACAATTTCTTGAATTTCATTGCTGTTACCTCTGAAAACCACTGCCCTCATTTTTCAAATAGAGAAATATTTAACAGTTCCGATAAAAGAAAAAAGTAAAAAAATAGACAGGCACCTTGTAAAAAGATGAATTTTAGCTTTACCACTAGATTGACCGAATTAATCGTTGATATAGGTAAACAAAATATACTAGAGCAAATACGGTTAGAAATATTTCAAACGATAGTATTGCCTGGTTTTTTTCGGTAGCTCTGAAGAATCCTGTTTGTGAAATGTCCCAGAAAACTAGCACTTGCAAAAAGATGGCGCTACTTACACAACCTAGACCGAAACTGTGAAACAAGAATCGTAAACTTGAAGGTGTCTTAAACATTTTTCTTCAAAAATATTCCTTATGCTAACACCTTATCTTACTTATGAAAAAAAAATAAAGATTGAAAAAAAAGATTTGAACTACCTATTTCTAGGTAGTCAACTTCCACCAGTTTAACCCCAGCGCCAAATCTTTCGACCGTAGAATATTTCAGGCATAATCAGGAAGCCAGACATCGAGATGGGTATTATTACAGCCCAATCCATTAGACTCAAAGGAACGGTTCCAAGTAACCCGGTGTACGGAACTGCAGCTGACACTATCATTGAGGCAATTACTGCAAACAACAGGAATTTATTTGATGTAAAGCTCAGCCTGAATGCGCTCTTTGTTTCTGATCTACAATTCCAGACGACGAGCAATTCCCTAAGTGTGGCTTGCATGAAAGCCATAGTCTGGGCATACGCTAAGGAGTGTCCCCACACAAAGTATGCTACAGCAAATAACCCACCAGTAGCAAGGGCTTGTGATAAGAAAGAAGCCATGATTGAAGCGCCTCTTCCATGGAGTATCCCATCATTAGGGTTTCGTGGTTTACGACTCATTAAATCTTCCTGAGGTGGATCCATGCTCAAAGCAAGTGCAGGACCACCATCGGTAACAAGATTTATCCACAAAATCATTTGTGCTGTCAGAGGAAGTATACTTTCTTCGGTTCCCAAGATGGGTCCTAAAAATGCAAAGACTGCAATTACTAGAAGTTCATCAAAATTGGAACGTAACAGGAAAAATGAAAATTTGCGGATATTGTCATATATGGCTCGTCCGCCTTCAACGGCTGTGACTATTGTGGCAAAGTTGTCGTCTGCCAGTACCATGTCTGCAGCTTCTCGCGTAACATCAGTTCCAGTGATTCCCATAGCAATACCAATGTCAGCTTGCTTGAGTGCTGGAGCGTCGTTGACTCCATCTCCAGTCATAGCTACGATGTGACCTTTGTCTTTGAGGGCTTTTACGATTCTAAGTTTGTGTTCAGGCGAAACACGAGCATATACAACTGCTTTTTCAACTATGTTTTCAAATTCTGTGTCAGTCATTTTGTCTAATTCTGCACCGGTAAAAGCTAAGTCGCCTTCGACCATTATGGTTAATTCTTTTGCGATGGCAACTGCTGTGAGCTTGTGGTCTCCAGTAATCATTACAGTCTTGATGCCTGCTTTTCGGCAAAGTTCATTTGCACCTTTTGCTTCATCTCGGGGAGGATCTATCATTCCTGCCAAACCGATGAACACTAAGTTGCTTTCTAGGTCTTCTTCATCATAGTCGGTATTTGCATTTGGAGGTAATTCTTTGTAAGCAATTGCAAGAACACGAAGGGCTTGATTAGCCATTTCTTCATTGGTTTTCAAGATTTGGTCTTTTTCGGTCTGAGTTAATTTGACTACTTTGCCGCCTTTGATTACATTCACTGAACGGTCTAACAGGATTTCAACAGCACCTTTGACATAAGAAACAACTTTTCCATCAGGTGTTTTATGAACTGTGGTCATTCGTTTTCTCTCAGAAGTAAAGGGTATTTCTTGTAGACGAGGATATTGACTGTCCAACTCAGTTTTAATCATTCCTGCCTTTGCAGCTGCAACAATTATGGCTCCTTCAGTTGTGTCACCAAGCACTTTAGTTCCGTCATAATTGGCGTTGGCACACAATGTGCTAGATCTTAGCAACAACTCAAGATCAGTTTCTTTAGTTGCATCTATTTTGTTACCGTTAACCAAGAAATCGCCTTTAGGTTCATAACCTGCACCAGATACGCTAACCATTTTGTCGTTGACGTAGATTTTGCGCACAGTCATTTCGCCTTTGGTCAAAGTTCCAGTTTTGTCAGAACAAATTATGTCTGTAGCACCCAAAGTTTCCGCAGAGGAAAGTCGTCTGATTAGGGCTTTACGTTTTGCAAGTTCTCTAGCACCTAAAGCAAGAGACACAGTTACTACTGCAGGTAAACCTTCAGGAACTGCAGAAACTGCAAGAGCAATTGCAGTTTCAAAGGCGACAATTAAATCACCAAGAACAGATTCAAAACTGCCTCCTGCAGATAAAAAGAATATTTCGTATAGTTCTATTGTGAATATTGCAGCGCTTACTAAAATTATTAGGATTCCAAGTTTTTTGGCGAATTTTGTTAGTTTTTGTTTGAGGGGTGATTCTGTTTGTTCTACAGATTGAACCATTTCAGCAACTTTACCGAATTCGGTTTTCATTCCAGTGGAAGTTATTACGGCTTTACCTCGACCATATGTTAGGTGAGTAGCCATGAAAAGGGAATTTTTACGATCAGCTACAGCAGTTTTTGGACCAAGAACTACATCTTTTTTGTCTACAGCTGTAGATTCTCCAGTTAGAATTGCTTCATCAGTTTTAAGGTCTACAACTTCAAGAACTCGTGAATCCGCGGGTATTCGGTCTCCCGCTTCAAGGAGAACAATATCTCCGGGGACAACTTCCCTTGCGGGAATTAGCTGTTCTTGACCATCCCTGAGCACCCGGGCTTTGGGAGCCGTGAGCTGTTTCATGGCTTCCATTGCCTTTTCTGAACGATATTCTTGAACAAAGCCAACTAGGGCGTTAAGAAATATGATAGCACCGATAGTTGCAGCGTCCACGTATTCGCTCCCATCGTGGGTAAATGCAATTATTAATGAAACAGCCATCGCAAACAAAAGCATGATTACGAAGATGTCTTTGAATTGCCCCAAGAAAATCTGAAGAGGACTAATTTTTTTCTTTTCTACAAGCTCGTTTGGTCCGAACTCTTTTAGTCGTCGTTCAGCTTCTTCGGTTGTTAATCCTTTTTCTGTGACTTTCAGTGATTCTAAAAGTTCCTTTTTTTCCATCGAATGGTATTCAGAACTCATTTCAACCGCCTATTTTCCAATCTGCAGAGTTTAGATGGAAGAACCATGTTGTTATTAAAAAGCGTTTCTTAGATTATGTACAAAATTTTCTCACAAATACACTGAATAATGAAATAATATTCAGATGCAAAATACGTATAATAAAAAATACACAAACATAATGATATTCAATCAATATTAGGGAAAACCTTAAAACAAACAAACTGGAACCGTAATACTTCTATAAAAAGGTGTGAAAAATTACGATGATGATTGATTGGACAATTGCGCCTATTACAGCAACAATATCGATTCTAGTTGCACTTTATCTTTATTTTTACATTAACAGACAAAGTGCTGGAACAGAAAAAATGCAAGAGATTTCTAACGCCATCCAAGAAGGCGCCAGAGCATTCATGAAAGTGGAATTCAAATACCTCGCAACTTTCGTTGCAGTCATGGCAGTAATCTTAACCTTTGTTCCTATGGTGGCAGACATTGGATTTAGTTACTTAATGGGAATTGCATTCGTTTTTGGTGCACTTTGTTCTGCTTTTTCAGGTGTCTTGGGAATGACTGTTGCCCTAAAAGCAAACGTCAGAGCAGCAAACGCCGCAAAAGAAGGACTGAACAAAGCATTTCCAATAGCTTTCCGTGGTGGAGCCGTCATGGGCTTAGCCGTAGTCGGATTAGCTCTCCTTGGATTAAGCACAGTTTACTACTTTACTATGGATCCAGAAATAGTTCTGGGCTTCGGCTTTGGAGCAAGCGCAGTAGCATTGTTTGCCAAAATTGGCGGTGGAATATATACAAAAACAGCCGACGTTGCAGCAGACCTTGTAGGAAAAGTTGAACATGACATACCCGAAGATGACCCCCGAAACCCTGGAGTAATCGCCGACAATGTTGGTGACAACGTTGGTGATGTTGCAGGAATGGGATCAGATCTTTTTGACTCATATGTAGCAAGTATAATTGCAGTAATGACACTTGGTGTTGCACTATCTCAAACTGCGAGTTATGTTTCAATATCATTTGTCGATGTGCCACTTGTGTTTGCTGGACTTGGAATTATAGCCTCCATTTTGGGAGTTGCAATAGTTCGAGTAGGCAAAAAAGGAAACCCTGGAAAAGCACTCAACATCGGAACATATCTAACATGCATCATTTTCGCTTTGATGACCCTCGGTGCAACATATTATCTTGACATTAACATTGGCGTTTGGGCAGCAGCAGTAATTGGATTGATTGGAGGTGTTGTTATTGGAATTACAACAGACTTCTTCACGTCGATAGACAAGTTTCCAGTAATACGAACAGCTGAAGCATCACAGACTGGCGCTGCAGTTAATATTATCACTGGCTTTTCTTACGGATTACTAAGTATTTTCCCAGCATTACTAGGAATTGGTTTCGCTTCTGCAGGATCATACATGATAGCAGAATATTTCATCGAGGCAGAAGGAGCAGGTGTTTACGGTATTGGCATGGCAGCAGTCGGAATGTTGTCGATTGTTGGAATGATTGTAGCCGGTGACGCTTTTGGACCTATCGCAGACAACGCAGGTGGTATAGCAGAACAAACAGGACTTGACGAAGAAGTCCTAGACATTACTGCAAGTCTTGACGCAGCTGGCAACACTTCTAAGGCAATAACCAAAGGATTCGCCATTGGAGCAGCAGGATTAACAGTAATTGCTTTGCTTGCAGCATTCCAAGCTATAGTTCAAGAAAAAACTGGTGCATTAATTACTTTTGATCTGATGGACCCGTTGGTTTTGACGGGAGCACTTGTGGGTCTTACAATACCTGCAGTGTTTTCAGCAATGGTAATGCTCAGCGTTGGCAAAAATGCTTCCTGTATGATTGAAGAAATCCGTCGACAGTTCAGAGAAATTCCGGGATTGCTAGAAGGCAAAGAAGGCGTCAAAGCAGATTATGCAGCTTGTGTTGACATAGCCACAAAAGGTGCAATTAAGGAATTAATTCTTCCAAGTGTTTTGTCTATTGGCATTACATTAATAGTAGGTTTCATTGGAGGAATTCAAGCCCTTGGTGGTTTTCTTGCAGGCAGCATATTCTCAGGGCTTATCTTTGCTCTATTCATGTCTAACGCTGGTGGACTTTGGGACAACGCAAAGAAATACATTGAAGCTGGTGCATTTGGCGGAAAAGGTTCTGAACCTCATAAAGCTGCTGTTGTTGGAGACACTGTTGGTGACCCATTCAAAGACACGGCAGGACCTTCGTTGAACACGTTGATTACTGTAATGGCTTTGGTTGCTTCGGTATTTGCACCGACAATTGTGTTGTATGCGCTACTATAGAACCTCATCTAAAACGAGGACTTACCGAGGAAATTCCAATCCTCGGTCACAAACTTTTCTTTTTTTAATTTTTCCGCAAGTTTTTGTTCATAAACAGTTAAGGGTTCTTCAACAAATTCCACGTTCAAAGCTTTCTCAAAACCCCTAACTAATGCATTATAGGCGTCTTGAACGGAAAAATCAGGGTTTATTTCCTGTTTTATACAACCAAGTTTGCGTTTAGCTACGTCAATAATTTCTTCTAAATTTGTTGACCAAGGAACCCTAAGGATACTGAACATAGTAGGGTAGTCTATTTGGAGTAAAAAGGTGCCATGTTGCATTAAAACCCCTTTTTTTGAGGTTTGAGCGTTACCAGAAATCTTTTTTCCATCAATAGAAAGGTTGGGGCACCGTTTTTGGTCAGGGGAATGGTAATCAGCTTTGGCACCTAATATCTTTGCAGCTTCGTTGAGTCCAGTACAGATTTTCTGATAGGCGCCTAAAAGGTCCAAGTTTTTGCATCCTAGGTCAGCAGTTTTTGCAGTTATGCTATAGGTAATTTCTCCATTTTTGTCGTGATAAACAGCTCCGCCGCCACTTATTCTTCGGACGATGTCTATTTGTTGTTTTTTGCATTCTCCAAGGTTGATTTCGTTTTCTAAGGTTTGGAAGCGCCCAATTGAAACAGCAGAGGGTTCCCACATGTAAAAACGTAATGTGTTAGTTACTTTGCCGTGTATTCGGGCAGTTAGGATTGCTTCATCAATTGCCATATTTGTGTAAGCATCTGCAGTTTCAAGTTTTAGTAGTCTCCAACGGTCTGACAAATAGGCAGCCTCAGACTAAAAACATAAAAAGATATTATTAAAGGGTATAAAAAATAATTTTTGTGATATGCAGATTTTTCCGAAAAAATAGCGCAAAAGCAATATTGTGATTAAACTGAAAATTAGTTGGAGATTAAATGCGCATTAACCCATTGGTTTTGTTAGTTGCAGTTAATGTTTTGATTATTGGCTTTTGTGGGGTTCTTGTTTATTCTGATTTAAATATGAGGAAATATGATATTAAAAATCATCTGAGCACTAGGGTAGTCTTAGTTGAATACAGCATTCTGAGTTACCGTCCCACTTATCAGTACTTCGACATTAAACAACAACAAGTCATAATTACAGAGGGGTCATGGACTTTGGATTATCTTCAAGTATCTAGTTTATTCATGGCTGTTGTTGACATTAGATGGATTTTTGCTAACAAACAAAAATCGGGATTAACAGATTAAGTGCTTTAGCGTAGTCCAATTATTTGTTTTACTGTTTTTTAGAAAGCAATACTTTTGATGGTTTTATGACAATAGTTAAATTCTATTGGGGCTTATCTTGTGCTCTAAAAGGCTCAAGGGCTTAGTTTAACATGACTGTTCTAGAGCAGATTTCGAATCCGTACCTTGCTTCTCTTGTTTTAGGGCTACTGTACGGGCTCACTTTCTGCGCTTCGGCTTGTCTGCCATACATTGTCAGTTACATCGCAGGCATCGGAGCAGGCTTCAAAAAAGGGGTAATCGTTACAACAATTTACAACGCTGGACGCATAGTAGCATACGCAATAATCGGAACCATTGTAGGACTGGTAAGTGCCACAATTAGTGAAGATTTTTTCAGTGCATATCAACAATACACTGCTATAGTTTTCAGTGCAATCATAATCTTCATTGGAGCAACCATATTAATGAAAAAACAAACCAGCTCATGTGACTGCAAAGAACAAAACCCAGATAGATTCGGAATCGCAAACCTAACCAACAGATTCGACCTAAAGGCATTTTTTATGGGCTTCACCCGAGGCTTCATTTTGTGTCCTCCCTTGGTTGCGCTTCTTGTGTATTCGGCAACTTTTGGTCAGGTTAACTCCGCAGTAATGGCCGTTTTGTTTGGATTGGGAACAGCAATATCGCCTCTTTTGATTCTTGGCGGAGCTACAGGTTGGCTACTAAACAAGGCACCTATGTTCACAAAATGGTTGTCAAAAATTGGGGGAATCGCCCTTATTGTCATGGGATTAAGCGTGCTAATTAGTGCCTTAATAGAATTAATGTAAAGGAAGAAAAACTATGCTAGAAATCATCGCAGAAACATTGCGAGCAACAATTGCAGTAGCCTTGATTCTAGCAGGAAGCCTAGCAATTCTAATCTGGGTAAGAAACAACACAAGAAAATTAAGTGCACTACGTCTGTTCATCCAGATTGCTGCAGTTGCAGTGATTTTTCTGGGACTGATAATTGGACCTTTCGGACTTGAAAGGTGGTCATACCTTGGGACAGCACCCAAAGACATCACCATAGGCAAAGAAATCCTAGGAAGACCATACCCAGACGGCTTAACTGTGCCTACCTTTTCCTGTTACTACGCTTCAGGAAGAACTGCAACCTGCGTAATATGGCAACTACAAAGTTATTTGTTCCCAAATTATGGCACCAGCAGCATTTATCTCACAACAGGCTTAGAACGGCTAGCAATCGCAGTAGGGCTACTTGTAGTTATTTCAGTAATTTTTGGCAGATTCCTTTGTGGATGGATATGCCCCTTCGGATTGTATATGGATTTGCTCACCCGTTTACGAAAAGCCCTAAAAATTAGGCATTGGACACTCTCAGACAGAGTAAACGAAGGACTACGGCAAGCACGATACCTGATTATTGCAGCTTTTCTGATCTTGAGTTTTCTGTTAGGCATGCGAGCCATCGCAGGGGTAGAACTTATTTCAGAATCAGAACTAGGCAGATACCTTGAGATACCGTTCTGCCAAATTTGCCCAGCTAAACCGTTGTTTGTTCTTGTTGAAGGCGCGCTAGGATTCATGGATGTAGATTACATGCTTTCCCAAACTATTGGGGATTTTGCCCTTACGGGCTGGTATCTTACTTCAATTAACATAGTAATACTGGGTGTAGTAACTGTTGGCTCATTTATGATACGACGGTTATGGTGTCGAATTTGTCCATTAGGCGGATTGATTGCGTTATTTAGCAGATTTGGTCCTTTTAAGAAAATTTCATTAATCAAATTAACCAAAGTAGAAGAAAAATGCACAAAATGCGGCATATGTAAAAGGGTGTGTCCTCCACAGGTTACTGAAGTCTACGAAGACAAAGGAGGCGACGTAACCGTTTCGTCGTGCATCCTATGCTTCCGATGTGTAGAAATGTGCCCATACGAAGGCTGCTTGAACGTAGAATTTGCAGGCAAGCCCATATACAAATCCAAAAATTGGCTAAATGAAGAAGAGTGAGGAAAAACCAAATGGCAAGTGAAATCGAAAAAGGAACAAAATACATCCCCGAAATGGCTCAAACCGAAATCGATGACTTGAACAAGTCAATCAAAACAGCATCCCTGAAGGTAATAGAGGACAACATCGAAAGAATGAAAAAAGCATGGAAAAACCGACCGCAAGCCATGGAATATTTCGATGAAATCTCAAACCTTTTCGGAAAACGCCAAGAAGAAATCAAACAACAAAAAACAGCAGGAAAAAAAGTCGTCGGATACTCCTGCATTTTTGCACCAATAGAAATGATTCTAGCAGCAGATGCTATTCCTGTTCGCGTAGGCTCAGGATGGTACGACACCGCCAAACTAGGCGACAGAATCATGCCAGTAGAAATTTGCCCAGTTATCCGCTCCACAGTGGGAGCAAAAATGGTCAGTTTATCACCTTTTTTGGAACTTAGCGACGCCATTGTTATGCCCCTTACTTGTGACGGCAGAACCAAACTCAGCGAAATTTTAGCTGACTACAAACCAATCTGGCACATGAATCCACCTCGAGTAAAAGATGACCCCCACACCTTGGGCATGTGGAAACAAGAAATTATGGTAATCAAAGAAAAAATCGAAAAGCTAACCGGAAATAAGATTACCAGAAAAAACCTGAAAGAAGCCATCGAAAAAATGCAACAAGCAACCAAAGCATTCCGCAGACTCCAAGACCTGCGCAAAGGCAACCCAGTAATTAACGGAAGAGACGCCATGCTGGTGAACCAAACAAGCCTTTGGGATGACGTCGAACGATGGACCCAAAAAGTAAACGAACTTTGTGACGAACTAGAAAAAAGGGTCGAACAAAAGGAACATTCAACTTACCCAGATACTCCTCGGGTTATGCTTACTGGAACGCCTATGATTTGGCCAGACAGCTGGAAGGTTCCTAACTTGATTGAGGAATCGAACCCTCAAGGATTAGTTGTAGTTGACGAGCAATGTTCAGGTGACAGAATATTATACGATCCCGTCGGTGTAGACGAATGGACCATGAGTGACATGCTTGATGCCATCAGTGAGCGTTATTTGATGGCTTGTACTTGTCCTTGTTTTACTTCAGAACATGGAAATGAAGACCGCATCAACTGGATAATTGACAGAATAAAAGAATACAAAGTTGACGGCGTAATCTACTACGTTGTTCGAGGCTGCATTTTATACGCCATGGAATATCAACGAATCAAACGGGTTCTTGACAAAATGAATATACCTGTGTATTACCTTGACACAGAATACACCCGCGAAGATGTGGGACAAATGAAAACACGTGTTGAAGCATTTCTTGAAATGCTGGAAGCACGAATGGACATATAAGAGGAGAGCAAAAAGTGGTAGTTTCTGCCGGAGTAGACATGGGCACCCAAAGGGTAAAAGTAGCGATTATAAAAGACAAGCAGGTCATAGGAAAGGCGCAAGAATTTGTTGGATTTGAACCCATAAAAGCTGCTGAAAAAGCCCTTGAAGAGGCACTAAAAGATGCCAGCATTTCCCGAGACGAAATTGAACATATAACAGCCACGGGAGCAGGAGTGGACATGGCAACCTTTGCTGACAGCACAGTTAGCATGATGGGAGCAGACGCCAAGGCAGGAACATATTTTTTCAGTTCAGCCCGAACAGTAATCGATGTAGGTGCAGAAGATGCCCGTGCAGTAAAATGTGACGAATATGGAATAATGCAAGACTTTATCGTAAACGCCCGATGTGCAGCAGGAGCAGGAACCTTCATAGAAGCCATGGCACGAGCTTTAGAAGTTGAACTGGAAGACATGGGCGCCTTGTCATTACATGCAGAACGAGCAAGCCCAATAAACGCAAGTTGTGTAATTTTTGCAGAATCAGACGTCGTTTCTTTGATTCACCGAGAAGAACCAAAAACCGAAATTGCCCGAGCAATATTTGATGCAATGGCAGAAAGAGTTTCTTCAATGGTAAAACGGTTAGGAATAAACCCTGACGTAGTTCTGGTTGGGGGAGTAGCAAAAGATGTCGGTTTTGTTACTTCACTTAAACGGCGCCTAGGAATCGAGATACTTATTCCAAAAGAACCTATTTATGCAGGGGCAATTGGAGCTGCGTTAGTTGCCGCACGAAAAGCTAAACGGAGCAGAAGACAATGACAAACAACAACGAAAAAACCGAATACTGGCGATGGCTGGAATACAAAAAAGTAATGCCCAACAAAGACTGGAAAAAAGCTAAAATAATAACCGCAGGAGTCGACGTTGGATCCGTTGGATCAAAAGCAGTAATCATGTTGGATGGAGAAATTTACGCATGGAGTGTTATGCGCACGGGCTCCAACAGTTCAGACAGTGCTAAAAAAGCTCTCGGATGGGCCATGGAAGACACTGGATTAACCCTTGAGGATTTCCATTATATTGTGGGAACAGGCTACGGCAGAGTAAATGTTCCTATGGCTAACCGTGCTATCACAGAAATTGCATGTCACGCCAAAGGTGCCAACTACATATGGGGACCAACAGTCAGAACCGTTCTGGACGTCGGTGGACAAGACGTCAAAGCCATCAAAATTGATGAAAACGGAAAAGTCGTCAGCTTTTTAATGAACGACAAATGCGCTGCAGGCACCGGACGAGGAATGGAAGTCATAGCCGACCTACTAAAAATTCCGATTGAAGACGTAGGCAAAGAATCCTTAAGTGTAAATGAAGAACCTGAACCAGTAAGTAGCACATGCGTAGTTTTCGCAAAAACTGAAGCAGTCGGGCTGCTCAGAAAAGGCTGGACCAAAGAAAAAGTAATAGCAGCATACGTCAGAGCCATGGCAATCAGGATGAGTGATCTCATCGAAAAAGTTGGCTGTGAAAAAGATTTCGTAATCACTGGCGGCCAATCCAAAAACATTGGAATCGTAAAAAGAGTAGAAAATATTCTAGGCGTAAAACGGTTACCAGTTCCAAACCTTAAAGAAACTGGACTAGATCCCGTATCTGCAGGCGCTATTGGAGCAGCTTTGTTTGCTAAAGCATTGTACGAAAAATCCTTGAAACAATAAGGTGATTAAAGTAATAACATACTATGGTTATACGGACGGCTCTGGGGAATATTACATAGTTATTGACGCCGAAAAATGCAACAGCTGCGGCGAATGCATCAGCGCATGCCCTCAAGAAGCTCTGCAAATGGAAGATATGTTCATTGACTTAGAAGACAAACCGGTAGCTGCAGTAACAGAAGATCATCGCAAAAAAATCCGATACACTTGTTCCCCGTGCAAACCTGAAGAAAACAGCATGCCATGTATTAAATCATGTAAAAAAAACGCTATTTCATGCATATGGAAGCCGCTATAATCAATATTTGATTAATTTTGTTGTTTTATTTGGATAAATATTACTACCATAAGCTGTAAATTTGTAAATAATGTGTTGCACAGTAATACAAAATAGATACATTAAAAACAGTTCATTAACAAAGGTAGTATGTTCTTGGGATTGCGATGGGAAGTAAACGCGACAGGGTGGAAATCATAGCAGAGATTCTTTGCCTGTGTTCAAAAGCACAAAGCAAGACCAGAATAATGTATGGCACAAACCTGTCGTGGAAGATGCTTCAGCATTACCTAGCTTACATGCAAGAACATGGACTGCTAGAAATCAAAAACGAATCAACAAAGTATGCTGCAACAACAAAAGGAAGAGAATTTGTTGCAAAATGGAACGAACTAAAAGAACTCTTTGAAACATCTGTCACGCCAAAACCAAACATTTAATTGTTGGACAATCTTTTTTGAAAAAATAATCAACATTTAGACTATATCTTAGTTTTATTATCTTTTTTTTAATTATTGTTACACTTAGGGCAACATCCAAAAGTCTAGTCACATATTAAACGTTGAGGAATAATTTTGAAGGGCAATCGCACAAAAATGCTGAGAAACAGAGTTGCCCAAGAAGCCGCTTTACTTTTGTATACGTCTCAAGAAAAAGAGTACAAGCAAGCAAAACAGCGAGCGTCTGCAACGTTGGGAATAAGAATGTTGCCCAGCAACTTAGAAGTCGCAAAGGAACTTGACATAATCGCGGAAGAAAACGAGGGACCTCAAAGAAAAGAACTGATTTTAAGAATGCGAAAAGAAGCAAAACAAATCATGGAAGCATTAGCTGATTTTAATCCATTACTCGTTGGAAGTGTATGGAGAGGCACAGCCCGAAAAAACAGCGACATTGATGTGCATGTTTTTGCTCACGATCATAAAGAGGTTCTGGAACAGCTCCAGAAACACAGTTACAAAATAATAAGGTCTGAGCGACGTTCAGTAACTAAAGAAGGATCCAAAACCTCTTCGGTTCATATCCAAGTTGTTTTGGAGTCGGGAGATACTGCAGAAATTGTTGTTTGCAGTCAAGAAAATTTGGGAAAAACACAAAGGTGTGAAACATACGGAGACATGAAAACAGGGCTAAATTTGAAACAGCTTACTAAAGTTTTGGAAAATAGCCCCTGCCAAAAGTTTGTTCCCCTTTGAGACAGATTACTGTTTAAATATTTGTTCAGTTACAAAGGAAATCGTTGTATCAAAGGAGTAAGTCCTAAAGTTGAAGCTAAAAAAAGAAAAATTTGAGAAAATGTTCCCAAGTTTAGCAGAAGAAATGTCAAAGGACAGCTGTAAAACAAAGATAAATTCGGTTCGTTCTGATGTTCCTACTGCAGAGAAAGCTGTTGCACAAAAATTCAATGGATACAACCCAGATGCAATTGATTTTTTGCGGAGATGCGACACGACCCAACAAGCAGAAGAAATGTCAAAGGACAGCTGTAAAACAAAGATAAATTCGGTTCGTTCT